>CAMCHQ010000006.1 GCA_945874765.1 uncultured Clostridia bacterium | reverse complement strand
CAATCGCTTTTTCTATATCTTTTTCTTTTTTGGTGTCACATCTATTGTAACGCTAAAAAATTAAAAAAGTGTGCAAAAATATTATACTTGATATATATAAAATAATGTGTTAGAATATCTAAGTTAATTAATGAATTTCACATATAGGAGTTGAGAAAATGAGCGGTCATAACAAATGGAGCACCATTAAAAGAAAAAAGGGTGCAAATGACGCAGCAAGAGCAAAGGTTTTCACAAAAATAGGCAGAGAGCTTGCCGTAGCAGTTAAAAACGGCGGTCCCGACCCTAATAACAATGCTAAGCTTCGTGATGTTATTGCAAAGGCAAAGCAAAACAACGTTCCTAATGATAACATTGACAGAATGCTTAAAAAAGCCGCAGGTGAAAGCGACAGCACTAACTTTGAAGAAATCGTTTACGAGGGCTACGGTCCAAGCGGTATCGCTGTTGTAGTTGAAGCGCTTACAGATAACAGAAACAGAACTGCATCAGAAGTAAGACATTACTTTGACAAGGCAGGCGGAAATATGGGCACACCGGGTTCTGTTACATTTATGTTTGACAGACAGGGTGTTATCGTAATCGAAAAGGAAGACGTTGACGAGGATCAGCTTATGGAGGACGCTCTTGAAGCGGGCGCTACAGACTTCCTTACCGACGAAGAGGATATTTTCGAGATTAGAACAGAGCCTAACGATGTCGGCGCTATCCGTGACGAGCTTGAGGGCAAAGGATATCACATCATTTCAAGCGAAGCCGCTTACATTCCTCAGACTTATACCAGACTTGAATCCGAAGAGGATATGAAGAATATGGCAAGAATGATTGATATGTTCGAGGAAAACGACGACGTTCAAAACATTTGGCACAACTGGGAAAATGAGGACGAATACGAGGGCTGATTTTTCTCAAAAATACGGCAAAACACTAAAAGGAGAGCTGAATTAATCAGTTCTCCTTTTTCTTTTCACCCTCATCACTCGGCAAAGCCTTAAAGGTTTTAACATATTCTATTTCCGTTTCTTTTTCGTTTTCAAGTTCGCCGTCAATTACTTTTTCCAAAACGGCAGAAAGGATATCCCCTATCATCTTACCTTTGAAGCCGAGGTTTATCAAATCAAAGCCGTTGATTTTCAAATCCTTAACGCTGTAAGGTTCGCCGTTATCGATAATTTCATCTACAAGTGCCTCGGTAGTAATAAGATTTTGAAGTTCCTCGCCTGTCATTTCGGGATTTTGACCGAGCTTATCGGCACGTTTAACTTCGATTAAATCACGTATTCCCTGCTCACCCAAGCGATTGAGCCATTTTTTTATATTTTTCTTTTTAGTTCCTATATGTATATCGTGGATAGGGATAATAAGCATTACCCTATCGAAAAGTTCATTTGAAATTTTAAATCGTTTTAAAATCGGTGCGGCAAGGTCTGCGCTGATTTTTTGATGCCCTTTAAAATGGTCAACGCCGTTATCGTCGGTAGTTTTTGCAAGAGGTTTGCCGATATCGTGAAGAAGCATTGTAAGCCTTAAAGGCAAAATTTTCGGTGACTCTTTAACTGTTTTGGCAGTATGCGTATAGACATCGTAAATATGCCAAACGGTATTTTGCTCGCAGTTAAAAATCGGCACGAGTTCGGGAATTATCACGCCCAAAATTTCTTTATACTCTGTCAAAACATTAAACACGTTATCGCCCAAAAGAAGCTTTGAAAGTTCAGTGAAAATTCTTTCTGCCGATACATTTTTTAAAAGTTCCTTATTTCTAAACAATGCTAATTTCGTATTTTCCTCAATTTCAAAGGTGAGAGTTGAAGAAAAGCGAATGGCACGCATAATACGAAGTGCGTCCTCTTTAAATCTCTTATCCGGGTCACCGACAGCCTTAATTATTTTATTTTCTATATCTTTTTGACCGCCGAAAAGGTCGACAATTTCATTTTTATTAGGGTTATACGCAATTGCATTAATCGTAAAATCACGGCGTGACAAATCCTCGTCAATATCATTTACAAAATTGACGTTTTCGGGGTGGCGGTTATCAATATATTCTCCGTCCGTACGATAAGTGGTAATTTCAAAATTATCGCCGTCAAAAACTGCCGTAACCGTGCCGTGTTTAAGCCCTGTTTCGATATATTTGACATTATTTTCATCAAGTATTTTTTCAAGGTCATAGGGCTTTGCGCAAGTGGTAATATCAATATCGTCGCACTTTCTTTCCATAAAGAAATCCCTGACGCAGCCGCCCACCTGATAAGCCTCGAAACCTGCATTTTCAATTATTTCAATTAAGTAATTTGCTTTTTCAAAAATCGTCATATTGCACCCAAGTAAAAAATTTCTGATAATATTTTATCACAAATAAAGCAATAATACAATTATGAAAAATTTTTACACTTATTTAATTGTTGCGCTGACGGGCGGAGCGGGATATTGCCTGATAGAAATACTCTACCGTGGCAGAACACACTACTCAATGTTTTTCGCCGGCGCAATAGTATTAACGTCATTTTATTATATAAATCAAAAATACGAAATGAGTTTTTGGCTCAAATGCTTAGTCGGAATGTTGATTATAACCGGCGTTGAACTGCTGTTTGGATTGATATTTAATATTATACTAAAGGAGCACGTTTGGGATTATTCGGGCGTTCCGCTAAACTTTTTAGGTCAGGTCTGCGTACCGTTTTCACTTTTATGGTTTGCATTGTCAGGATTAGCATTCAAGGTAATTGATACGGTGCAAGAGAGTATAGGGGTATAAAAAATAAGGCGAACAATGTTCGCCGCTCCAATCCCTCAGTCAGCAAAGCTGACAGCTTCTACGGAAGCCGTCCCTTTTGTCACTTCGTGACATTTCCCCACACCGTGGGGAATCGCCCTTTACAAGGGAGCCTTAACAGTAAAAAAGGCACAACCGAATTAACGGTTGTGCCTATAATTTTAAAGGTAAATTGTAAGGTTAAATTACTTGAGTTCAACCTTTGCGCCAGCTTCTTCGAGCTTAGCCTTGAGAGCTTCAGCGTCTGCAGTCGGAACTGCTTCCTTAACAGCCTTAGGAGCGTTATCAACGATTTCCTTAGCTTCCTTAAGGCCAAGACCTGTTGCTTCACGAACAGCCTTGATAACCTGAATCTTGTTTGCGCCTACTTCTGCAAGTACTACGTCAAACTCTGTCTTTTCGTCAGCAGCTGCTGCGCCACCCTCTGCAGGTGCTGCTACTGCTACTGCTGCTGCAGCGCTTACGCCGAATTCTTCTTCTACTGCTGATACGAGCTCTGAAAGCTCAAGAACTGTAAGAGTTTTAAGCTCTTCAACAATTGCTGTAACTTTTTCTGATGCCATTTTATTTTCCTCCGATTAAAGATTAATTTTAATTAAAATAGTTTTGATTTAATTATTCAGCTGTTTCTTCAGCCGGTGCTTCTGCTTCTTCTGCAGGTGCATCTTCCTTAGTTGCCGGCTCACAAGCCTCAACGCCGCCCTTATCAACAATAGCCTGTACTCCACGAGCAAAAGCTGCGATAGGTGCATTGAATACGCTGCAAACTGTAGCAAGGAGAACTTCTCTTGATGGAAGCTTAGCAAGAGCCATAAGCTTCTCCATAGAGATTACTTCGCCGTCAAGATAACCGCTCTTAAGTGAGAAGTTGTCGTGTGAATCAGCGAACTTTTGAAGAATACGTGCTGATGCAACATAATCATCAGCCGATGTTGCGATTGCTGTAGTACCTTCGAGAACATCTTCGAGACCTGCAAGACCTGCATCCTCAACTGCTCTGCCGAGAATTGTATTCTTAACTACTGTGTATTCAACACCTGCTTCACGAAGCTCCTTACGAAGCTTTGTGTCGTCTTCTACGTTGATACCCTTGTAGTCAACTACAACGCCGGCACAAGAATTTTTAATTCTCTCTGAAAGGTCAGCAACCATTTGCTTTTTTCTTTCAAGAACTGCTGTACTTGGCATTTAATTTACCTCCATTAATATTTGCCGCAATAAATACGGACTTGAAGGCTGTTTAGCTATAACAAAAAAGTGCACTCCGAGAACCTCGGAATGCACGTAAAACATCAAAATAACAAATTGCTACTTGAATGTCCATTCCTCGGCAGGCGAAAACTTACGCCGTATCGGCACCTGCTGTCTTTGGCTGAACAGCTATTGTATTTTAACACAAGGATTACTCCTTGTCAATACCTAAATTACTCAGCGGCTGCAACTGTGCCAACCTTGTTAGGATTAATCTTAACACCCGGGCCCATTGTTGAAGCAACAGCTACTGACTTAATGTACTGACCCTTTGATGAAGCAGGCTTAGCCTTAAGGATAGCGTCAAGAAGAGCATTGAAGTTTTCAAGAAGCTTATCTGTACCGAATGAAGCCTTGCCGATTGGGCAGTGAATAATATTTGTTTTATCAAGACGGTATTCAATCTTACCTGCCTTAGCGTCCTGAACAGCCTTAGCTACATCCATAGTAACTGTGCCTGCCTTAGGTGACGGCATAAGACCACGAGGGCCGAGAACCTTACCTAAACGACCAACGAAGCCCATCATATCAGGTGATGCGATAGCAACGTCGAAATCCATCCAGCCGCCCTGAATCTTCTGAACAAGGTCAGCGTCACCAACTACATCAGCGCCGGCCTCTGTAGCAGCTTTAGCGAGGTCGCCCTTAGCGAAAACAGCAACCTTAACGTCCTTACCAGTACCGTTAGGAAGGATAACAGCGCCACGAACCTGCTGGTCAGCGTGACGTGAGTCAACACCTAAACGAATATGAACTTCAACAGTTTCGTCGAACTTAGCTGTAGCTGTCTTTACTGCGAGGTCAAGAGCCTCTTTTGAATCGTATAAATTTGAACGGTCAATAAGTTTTGCACCGTCTGTATATTTCTTTCCGTGTTTCATAATTAAATTACCTCCAGTGGTTAAATCGGATACTTCCTCCCACAAGGGAATTAGTCTTCTACTACTATACCCATGCTACGTGCAGTGCCTGCAATCATTGACATTGCTGATTCAAGATTAGCTGCATTAAGGTCAGGCATCTTTGTTTCAGCGATTTTCTGTACGTCAGCCTTTGAGATGGTTGCTACCTTGTTCTTGTTAGGAACACCGGAAGCCTTATCAATACCGCAAGCCTTCTTAATAAGAACAGCTGCAGGCGGTGTCTTTGTTACAAATGTAAATGAACGGTCTTCATATACTGTGATTACTACAGGGATGATAAGACCTGCGTCATTCTTAGTTCTTTCATTGAATTCCTTTGTGAATGACATAATGTTTACGCCGTGCTGACCGAGAGCCGGACCAACAGGTGGTGCCGGAGTAGCTTTGCCGGCAGGAATTTGAAGTTTAATTAAACCTACTACCTTCTGTGCCATAATTAATTTCCTCCTAAAATTGTGGTAAATGGCGAAGCCTTTGGCTTCTCCCACCATCGCTTAAATGCCACAGTGCAATCAAACGATGATAATAAGCAGATATACTGCGAATTACTGAATTGAATAATGATTAATCTTCCTGAACTTTTTCAAGCTGGTCAAGCTCAAATTCAACCTGATTTTCTCTGCCGAACATTGAAACTGTAACCTTAACGCTGTTATTGTCAACATCAATTTCGTCAACAGTACCTGAGAAGCCCTCAAGCGGACCGTCAACAACATTAACAAGGTCGCCCACTTCATAGTTGACCTTAACGCTGACTCTTTCAAGAGCGTTATTTCTTACTTCTTCATCTGTAAGCGGCTGAGGTTCACCCTCAGGACCTACGAAGCCTGTGCAGCCTCTGGTGTTGCGAACAACATACCAGCTGTCATCAGTCATAATCATTTTTACGAAGACATAGCCCGGCATCAATTTTCTTTGATACTCTTTTTCTGTGCCGTCGCTTTTAAGTTCTTTTACTGTTTCGGTTGGAATAGCAACCTCATAAATTAAGTCGTGAAGGTTACGATTTTCAACAACAGTTAAAATGTTGCTTGCTACTTTATTTTCATATCCTGAAAAAGTGTGTGCAACATACCATTTTGGTTCTTCCATCAATAAGCCTCCCGAATAATTATTTAAGCATTAAGTACAAAGTAATTATTCAGCAGCTTTTGTTGTATCGGCTGTGGTTGTAGCCTTTTCAAGAGCGGCAGCTGTTGTACTTTCACCCTGCTGAGAAACTGAAGTAGTTGTTGTAGTTTCTGCAAGGCTCTTGATACCCTTCATTCCGAGAGAAAGAAGTGAGTCAACGCCGTAAATGCACAAGCCTACGATAATAACTACGATAAGAACAACAACGGTGTTTTTAAGAACATCCTTTGCGGGTGCCCAAACAACCTTTTTGCCCTCTGCCTTAACACTTTTGAAGAATGACGCAATGGATTTAAAAGGATTTTTCTTTGACTTCTTCTTGTCCTTAGACTTAGCAGATTTTGCTGTCTTTTCAGCTTTAGCGTCTGCCTTAGTTGAAGTCTTCTTTTTTTCAGCCATTCGGTCTTCCTCCAATCACTTTGTCTCTCTGTGGAGAGTGTGTTTCTTACAGAATGGACAATACTTGTTCATTTCCAACCTGTCAGGTGTGTTTTTTTTGTTTTTCATTGTGTTGTAATTGCGCTGTTTGCATTCAGTGCAAGCTAAGGTAATCTTAACTCTCATAAAATAGCACCTCCATTAATATTTCGATAAAATAATCTCCCTCGTTCGCCACGCAAAGCGAAGCAGGCAAAAAAATAACGCCTGTCGGCATTTCACCTACTACGAGGTAAGCACTACTATATCATAGAAAGTAAACTAAGTCAAGTATTTTCAACAAAAAGTTTGCATTTGACGAAGTTTTATATTATTATATAACAAAATCAACGATAAGGCAATGAAAAAATATGACTGAAATTATAATCGGAGCAGGTGCAAGCGGTCTTGCCTGTGCGATAAGATTAAAACAGAATATGCCGAGTGACGAGGTTATACTTCTTGAAAGGCTTGATACTGTCGGCAAAAAAATACTTGCGACGGGAAACGGCAGGTGCAACCTTTCAAACGAGCACGCAGAGAATTATAAAGAGGTAATAAATTTCTTTAATAATATAGGGCTTAAAACGAGAAGCGACAGCGAGGGCAGGATTTATCCTTATTCAAATCAAGCCACGACTGTCAGGGATATGCTTGAAAAAGAATGTATAAGGCTCGGGGTGAAGATAATTACCGACTGCACGGTTAAAAGCGTTGACAAAGATTTAATTGTATCGAGTGACTGCGGTATGTTTTACGGTGACAGCGTCATTATTGCCGCAGGGGGAAAAGCGCAGAGCTCACTCGGTTCAAACGGCAGCGGATATGAGATACTTAAAAATCTCGGTCACAAAATCACGCCGTTGTCCCCTGCACTTGTTCAGCTCACGTCATCGAGCAAATACCCGAGGCAGTTAAAAGGTCAGAGGGTTAAAGGGGATATGAAAATACTCCTTGACGGCGAATGTGTAAAAAAGGAATACGGCGAAATTCTTTTTACGGATTACGGCTTATCGGGAATTGTGAGTATGAATTTAAGCGAAGTCGTAAGCAGGAATTTTGAAAGCGAAAGTCATAAAAAATGCCATGCAGTAATCGACCTTGCAAGCGATTTCAGTGAAGATGAATTACTTGAACACATAAGTAAATTCGGCTCACTTGAGGGAATAGTAGGAGAAAAGATATCTTCCCTTCTTGAAAAGCAGGCAAACGGCGACAGAGAAAAAATTTGCAAATACGCTAAAAATTGGCAGTTAATTATAACGGGTACGAAGGGATATAATTTTGCACAAATAACAAGCGGCGGTGCAGATTTAAAACAGTTTAACAATTTTGAATCCGTGATTGTTAAGAATTTATACGCTTGCGGTGAGGTGCTTGACAGGCAGTTTGAATGCGGAGGATACAATTTAAACTTTGCATTTTACAGCGGCATAAAAGTTGCAGACGAAATAACGAAAAAGAGGAACAGAAATGATAAGAATTAACGAAATCAGATTATCGCTTGACGAGGACGAAAGTCTGCTTAAAAAGAAAGCGGCAAAAATCCTTAAAATAAATGAAAAATATATAGATAAATATACTATTTATAAAAAAAGCATTGACGCAAGAAAGAAAGACGACGTGCATTTTACGTATTCGCTTGACGTAAACATCACTCTTGATGAGGAGCAGATTGTATCGAAATGCAAATCAAACAAGGTGCAAATCGTTAAGCCGTATGTTTACGAATTGCCCGAAAACAAGAGAGTGAGCAAATTCCGTCCGGTTATTGTCGGCTTCGGTCCGGCAGGTATGTTTGCGGGGCTTATACTTGCGCTTTCGGGATTAAAACCGATTATTCTTGAACGAGGCAAAGACGTTGAAGCAAGAAAAGCCGACGTTCAAAAGTTTTGGAGAGAAAAAAAGCTAAATGAAGAGTCAAACGTGCAGTTCGGCGAGGGCGGTGCAGGTACTTTTTCAGACGGAAAACTTACAACGGGAATTAAAAGTCCGTTTATCAAGAAGATACTTGAAGAGCTTTACGAAGCGGGTGCACCAGAGGAAATTTTATATTCGTCAAAGCCGCATATCGGAACGGACAGGCTTGAAATAGTAGTTAAAAACATAAGAAAAAAGATTGAAAGTTTAGGCGGTGAGGTAAGGCTTGAATGTAAGCTTACAAAGCTTATTGTTGCCAACAAATTCGTTCACGGCGTAACGTATGAGCATAAGGGAGAGAGCATTGACCTTGAAACAGACACGGTAATTATGGCGATAGGTCACAGTGCGAGAGATACGGTTGAAATGCTTTATAATCTCGGTGTTGACATTATGCAAAAGCCGTTTTCCGTCGGTGCAAGAATCGAACATCCGCAAAAGCTTATTAATGAGGCACAATACGGAAAATTCGCAAATCATCCTAAACTCGGTGCGGCTGATTACAAACTTTCGTGCCACGGACTTCACGAGAGAGGTGCATATACATTTTGTATGTGTCCGGGCGGTACTGTTGTTGCGGCAGCAAGTGAAAAAGAATGTGTAATAGTAAACGGTATGAGTTCGCTTGCACGTGACGGAGAAAACGCAAACTCTGCGCTTCTTGTGGGAATTGAGCCAAAGGATTTCCCGAGTGAACATCCGCTTGCAGGCATTTATTATCAAAGAGAGATTGAGCACAAGGCTTATGAACTTGCAGGGGCAAATTACAATGCACCGGCTCAGCTTGTCGGCGATTTCTTAAAAGGAATTGAAAGTAAGCAGCTCGGAAATGTTAAACCGACCTGTCCTACGGGTGTTACGCTTACAAATCTTGACGAATGTTTACCGGCAAAAGTATCTGCCACAATGAAAAGCGCCATAGTTGAAATGGACAAAAAGCTAAACGGCTTTAATCTTTATGACGCAGTATTGACAGCGCCCGAAACGAGGTCGTCAAGTTCAGTCAGAATTTTACGTGACGATTTACTTCAATGCAATATCAGAGGCGTTTACCCTTGCGGTGAGGGTGCCGGATATGCAGGCGGAATAATTTCTGCAGCGGTTGACGGAGTTAAATGTGCGCACGCCGTACTTGATGACGAACATTAATATATACAAAAGGACAAATTTATTATGAGAATGAAAAGAAAGAAAAATCTTGACGAAAGAATAGCGGCTTCGGGCGATTATCTTATCACTATGAAAAACGAGTCACTTGATTTTCAGGATGCGATAAAGGAAAATCATCTTCTTGATTTCAAAAAAGTATTTAAAAAGGAACAGCCTGTTTATTTGGAAATCGGCTGCGGCAAGGGTCAGTTCGGCAACACGTTTGCGCATCAAAATCCCGACAGAAACATTCTTTGCGTTGAAAGAAACAGGAACGTTCTGATTATGGCAATTGACAAAGCAAGAGAACTTGGGCTTGACAACATTATGTTTCTTTGCGGCACGGCGGAATATTTGCCGTCTTACATACCGAATAACAGCGTAGAGGAAATATTTCTCAACTTTTCGTGCCCATTTCCGAAAAAGAGCCACGAAGCGCACAGGCTTACAAACCCACGTTTTCTTGAAATATACAAGCCTATGCTCAAAGACGGCGGCGCAATCTGCCAAAAGACAGACAATATGCACTTTTTTGAATATTCAATCGAAAGCTTTTCAAAATGCGGCTTCAAGCTTTCAAATATTTCACTCGATTTGCACAAAAGCGATTTTGAGGGAAATATCGAAACCGAATATGAGCAAAAGTTTTCGTCACAAGGCTTCCCTATTTACAGATTGGAAGCAAGGTTGTAAAGTTATAATATTTCTATATAAAAAAGGCATCTGAACTAATCAGATGCCTTTTTTGTTGAATATATAAAGCAAAATGCTATTGCGACTGTTGCTAAAATTATCCAGAAAATTATTACGGTATTCCAGGTTGAGCGGGAAAGGATACCGCCGGCGATTTGGTTAGCAACAGCACAGCCGATATATGCCGTTGCGTTGAGAAGCCCTGCGACAGTGCTGACGTTGCCGTATTTTGCAAATTTAAGCGGAACGATTGTAATAAGCATAACGTTTACCGCAAACATACAGTTAGTAACCATAATCATTGATACAAGTGAGAGAACGAGGCTTTTTGACGAGAATGCAAAAAGGACAATCAAAAACACAAGTGCAATGAAAAAGAAAAGCGCAGAAGTTTTTGCTTCATTTTTTAGTTTATCATTAACTTTTTTGCAAAGAAAGCGCCGGTTACATTGACAACGGGCAAAAGCATTGTTAAAAGAAGCGAAAAAGAGGTGTTTGAGTTAAACTGAGATGAGAAAAACTCGGGCACCCACTGGGTAACGCTGTCCTTCAGTGTTCCCTGAACGATAATAGGCACGAGCAAAATAACCGTACCTGTTAAAACAAGAGTTTTAAGGGAAGATTTAATTTGAACGCTGTTTTCACTCTTAGGTGTATTCTTATGTAAATCAAGCTTTTGAGTGGCGAAAATCCAAATTAAAGACACGGCAAAAAGAATTAAACCGCAGGTGAGAAAAACGTATTTCCAAGGCAGGAAAATCATTGTTACAAGGCTGACGCCGTAGCTTAAAACAGTACCGAGAGGAACGGTGACCGACATATGCATACCGAATTTATCACACGTTTTGCTGTCATATTCAACAGAGGCAAGTTTTAATATCGGCGACCAGACGAGAGACTGAAAAAGTCCGTTAAGCGCCCAAAGAGTAATCAAAAAAGGATAGGAATTTAAAAAGCAAATCAGTATATTTGAAAGCGACGAAAAAAAGACGCCGAAGAAAATCATATATCTTGTATTAATTCTGTCGCCTATTATTCCGCTTACAATCTGGCCCAAGCCGTAGCACACAAAAAATGCCGAGGAGACGGAAGCGATTTTACTCTCGTTCATAATGCCGAGTGAGTTCAACTGCGGAATAATGCACGAATAATTAAGACGGCAAATATACGTAGCGCTGTAAGCCAAAAAGCAAAGGAAAAAAATATTCCTGTCCCTTTTTGAATTATAGCCTGAAAAATCAGTCATAGCGATTACCGTAGTCCTTATCCGTTTTGCCGTTATACGATTTACCTAAAAGGTCATTATCAAAAGGAATATTTGTGGCAATAAACGTAGTCCTTTCCTCAAGCGACTGACCGCCGTGACCTCTGTCCTTACCGCCGTGGTCATTAGCAAGGATAACGAGCCATTTTTCATTAAGTTCCTTTTCTCTTTTATTAATTTCACGAAGTATTTGATAAGTGTAAGAATCGCAATTTAAAACCGCTTGAAAATACTTACCGTTATCCTTTGAAAAACCGCTTGCGTGACCCGCACCGTCAATTGAATCGTAAATTCCGACAACTACGCTGTCACCCTCATTAATTCTGTATAAAGTACAGTCTCTTGCGAAAGTGTCCGAAACACCGACTCCCTTTTGACCGTCAAAAGCGATAAAATTCTCGAAAGGAGTATTATCGTTTGATTTTTTAACGTCTGTTGCGATATATTTTGCCGAAAGTTCCTTATGGCTCATAACATAATTGATTTCGGATTTAAGATTGATACTGAAAAGCGGAGTCCAGTCAAAATTAATTGATGTTTTAAGTCCTTTTTCCGCATATTCAAGGACAAAAGTTTTTGCGCTTAATTTTTTGGTATCGCTGTTTTCTTTAACGCCGCTGTTAATTCCCCATTTGCCTGTAAACTGAGCATTCCAACCGGCAGAGGTATCGGTGCTTTGCTGATAAAGAGTATCTGTATATCCGCCGCAGTAGGCAAGATATATTCCGCCTGCCTTTGCAACTTCATTAATCCCGCCGAATGTGTTTGAACAGCTTTCAAGTCTATTATCAAACGCATTTTTCATTTCAAGTATTTTTTGCGCAGTATCGGCACGCATTCCGTCATAGCCGAGAAAAAGCACTTTTCTTGTCTTACCGTCTTTATCTACCGCTTTTCCGTTTTTAATTTCACATTCGTCAAGAAAAGAGTGAACGTGGGTATAAACGGTACAAATAGGCAGGCTCGTCTTGAAATCATTAGTCCAAATATCGCTTGAATTGATATAATCAAGATATTCCTTATCAAGATTAGGTTTATTGAATTTTTTGATAAACTGCGGCAACGCTTTACCGCTTGATAAAAACATTTTAAGATTATAATTAATAAATATTCCCCCTGAAAAGATATTATACCAAAACACACCGTTACTTATCAATACATAAAAAAGAAGAAAGTTGTTCAAAATCGGAACAGCTTTCTTCTGAAATTTACTTAAACACTATTTTAACAGCGCTCTTTTTATTATATTTTTCAAGTTCTTCTTTTAACTGTGCAAGTTCGTCTTGATTAATTTTCTGCTTATCCTCGGGATAATCCCAATTTGAAAACGGTTCTTTCTTGGTACAAAGCATATTTCCGCCGTCAAGCACCCAAGGAAGCGCAAGAATTTTCCTCTTATTTTTCACATATAAGAGAACTCCCGTACTGCCCTTAGACACATTCTTGAAATACACAAGTCCCTTAGCCTCTTTCATAATAAGCCTAATTTGCTGGTCCGGCTCTAAATTTCTGAATTGCCTGCGATTGATAAGCGGAAAAACAATTATCCCAAGTACAAGAATAACTGCTATGATTATAATTATTTGATTAGCCGTCATTTTTGAACACCTATTGTAATAATTTCAAACGGTTTATATTCGAGAGTATCCTCAGCCTCACCGATAACGTTTTCAAGCATATCGAGAAGTTTGACAGGCTTAGAAAGTTTGATTTTGCCACGCTTGCCGTCCTGCTCACTCAAACGAATAACTGTCATTTTACCGTCTTCGCTGTCCTTCATAGCCTGAATATAAAGAGGCTCAAAAGTGTCGCCGTCATACGATACGTCGGCTTTTACAAGCGGCTCGTTAAACTGAAAAGCAAGTTTATTAACGCCTGCCTCAACAGCGCCGTTTTCGTGAGGATAAATCATATAGCAGAAATTATGATGTCCCATATCCGAAGTTACGTCGGGACGAATGGTTGCACGAAGTAAAGAAAGCGACATAGTATTTTCATCAAAGCCGATACCGTACTTGCCGTCATTGATAAGCGCAACACCGCCGTCGGTTTCAGAAAGGTCAGCCCACTTATGATGGCACGTTTCAAACCTTGCCTGCTGCCACGTGGTATTTTTATGAGTGTCACGTTCAATAAATCCTGCCGAAGTATCGCAAAGCGCCTTGCGGGTAAGAACATTACAGTCAAATTCAACCTTTGCAAGTTTATGTTTTTCATTCCAATCAACTATATTTTCAACCTCTATGCCACGGCTTCTTCTAAAGAATCTTATAAGCATAGTCCACGTTGATTTATCGGTTGAAAGAACAGTCTTAAACGTTGCACATTCGCCGTCAAGTTCACAAAGTGAAAGTTTCTCGCCGACTTTAATTTCAATTTGCTTATCCTTATAGTTAGGAAGAATATCCCAAGCGTCGTAGTTACCCGGACAGTCGGTATATATTTTAAGTTTATTGAAATCGCCGTCAACCCACTGTCTATCCTGCTTTTTATCGACAAGAGAAGCGATTGAACCGTCATCATTAAGTACGGCTTTATAAAACGGAGTTTCAATATTATTGCCGTCGCACTTAATCCACTCGTCATTAAATTTAGTCGCACGAAGAGAAGATGAAGAAAGTGCGCTGATATTAGGAATAATCCAATTACCCTTAACGCCGTAACGGGAAGACGTACCCTTTTTGTTAGGAACAAAAGTCAATGCGTCACGTTTGAAATTAAGAGTATTGAAATACTTTGTACCTGTGCCGATAATTGAATCAACAGTCTTTTCAATCTCGGCATAATCTTTCATAGCGTCCTCATAAACAGGGTGGATATGAGAACCCGGGAGAATATCGTGGAACTGATTGATAAGAAGTTTTTTATAAGCGTCTGTTATAACTTCTTTATTATCCTCGCCACGTAAAACCGAGAGAATTTCAGCGTCACGAAGTTTATATTCAAGACGTCTGTTGGCACGTTTCATATTAGATTTGGTAGTAAACGTTCCCCTGTGCATTTCAAGGTAAAGTTCGCCGTCCCAAGTCTGCAAATTATCGTTATTTTTAAGATTTTTCTCAAGAAATTCACGGCCGCCCATATGCTCGCACTTCGGCATAATCGAAAGCTTGTCAAACC
Source organism: uncultured Clostridia bacterium (assembly GCA_945874765.1). Classification (GTDB taxonomy): domain Bacteria; phylum Bacillota; class Clostridia; order Oscillospirales; family Acutalibacteraceae; genus Eubacterium_R. The sequence continues at coordinate 128,264 of CAMCHQ010000006.1, read as the reverse complement.
TGTGCATAAGTTCAATCATTTCCTCGGTACAGCCGGAACCGCCGTCGCCGTAGCCAAACATATTCATAGTTTGACCGCCGCTGTCCTTATCTATATAAGCCTCCCAATTTTCCTGAATTTGAGAAGGCATATTCCACGTGATAAAGTGAGTAGGCGGAACGCAAGCCAAAACAGACGTGCCGTCAATACCTTTCCAAATAAAGTTATTATGCGGGAAGCGGTTGGTATCGTTCCAAGTTGACATTTTGTTTGAAACGAAATAATCAACGCCGCTCTTTTTAAGAATCTGCGGTAAAATCCAGCTGTTGCCGAAAACGTCGGGAAGCCAAGCGTTATTAACCGTTTTGCCGAACATTCTCTTATATGTCTGCTGACCGTAAAGGCACTGACGGACAAGACTTTCCGCCGTAGGAATATTACAGTCAGGTTCAACATACATTGCTCCCACAGGCTCGAACTGACCGTTTCTAACCTTTTCTTTAAGTTCCTCAAAAACGTCGGGATAATACTTTTCAAGCGTTTCATAAACATAAGGCTGAGTATGGGTATATTTGAAATCGGGATATTTATCCATAAGCCTGAGCTGAATTAAAACGGTACGAAGATTTTTCTGCACTGCGTGTATTCTGCGCCAATAATAAGCAATATCAAGGTGGGAATGTGCAATCAAAGCGACATCGCCGTTACCCTTATAATTATCGTTTGCAAAAACAACGTCATCAAGATATTTTTGGCATTCATCAATTCCGTCAAGTTCTTCACTGTCGAAATCGATAAAATTCATTGCGTTATTAAGTTCTTTATTTAAAAATGCACGGTAATCCTCGTTGAACAAATCGCTTTTTGCAATATCCAAAAGAAGTTCAAAATCCCATACGAGGTCCTGCACCTTATGATTAACGGTACAAATATATGCGCCCTCAAAAATCTGACGGCAGCCACGAACGGAAAGTGATTCGGGATTACGTTCATCATCGGGCTTTGAACGGTTGTAGCCCATCATTTCAAAATGAAGAGTTTTTGTATCGTCAACGTAAGGAGAAAGAAGCATTCTCTCTCTGTTAGGGTCGACGCCGCCGACGTATTTGCCGTTTACCTTAACGCAAATTTCAGCCGCAGTTTTAAGAGAAAACCAAAGTTCCCTGCCCTGAAGTTCTTTAGGAATATCAACATCAGCCTTAATAAAAGCAGTGCCGTCGGGAGTGAAATACATATCGCCTTTTTTAAGAGGTCTGTAATCGTCGCTGTAGTATTCAAACTCCATTTCCGAAATTTGACGGGCGTCTCTAATCATAAGATTATTTATTTCCCACTTTGAAGAATAAATATATCTTTTAAGCCAGCCGAAACGCAAATCTGTCCATTCCTCGGGACGCATAGAACGTCTGACTACTTTAATATGTGCCATATTTTCTCCTCCTTAAACGTCCTGAAAATAAGGCTTTTTGCGAATTGCATTAACCTTAACATTCTTTTTCAAATCTTTTTTAATCTGCTCCTCAATCCAAGCGGTGCAACGGTTTAAGATAAGACATTTTGAACATTCGCCTCTGAAAATGAGGGTAAGTTTTTCACCGTCAAGGCTGACAAATTCAACCCAGCCGCCGTCACCCTGAAGCTTAGGCTGCAAAACAGTTTCAACATAATTTTTAACTTTTTCCATATTAAACTCCGAGATTACGCATTGATAATATTTTTAATTTCTTTTCTGATAACATCAAGTCGTTTTGCCGCATTTTCCTTAGACGGGTCAACTATTGAATAATAAACCTTAATCTTAGGTTCTGTACCCGACGGACGAACTGCAAGCCAAGAGCCGTCTGTCCAAATATATTTGAGCACGTTTTCCTTAGGCAAATCACGAATACCCTTTGAAAAATCAACAACCTCTTTAATTCCGTCAAAAAGAGAAGTGCCCTTATCTCTGAATTCGGTCATAAGGCTTTGAATTTTCTCTGCGCCGTCCTTGCCCTTTAATACGAATGAATCAAGGAAGTCGAGATAATAGCCGTATTCATCATAAATCTCATTAAGTCCGTCAACAAGAGTTTTGCCCTGATTTTTATACCAAGCAGCCATTTGGCAAATAAGCATTGATGATACAACGGCGTCCTTATCCCTTGCGTGAGTACCTACAAGGTAGCCGTAAGATTCCTCATATCCGATAACAAATTCCTGTTCGCCCGTTTCCTCATACTTATTAATCTTATCGCCGATATATTTAAAACCGGTAAGTGTTTCTTCAATCCGAAGTCCGAACTTTCTGCCGATATTAGCGCCAAGCTCGGAAGTAACGATAGTTTTAACAAGAGTTGACTTTTCGTTTAAAGTGTCCTTTTTCATAGTAAGGACGAAATTAACAAGAAGCGCACCTGTTTGGTTGCCTGTAAAGAGTTTATAATCGTCTCCGTCTTTAACGGCAATACCTACTCTGTCGCAATCGGGGTCAGTGCCCAAAACAAGGTCTGCGCCGATTTCCTTAGCCTTTTCAATAGCGATATTAAGTGCGTCCTTTTCCTCGGGATTGGGAGAACGGACGGTTGAAAAATTACCGTCGGGAAGTTCCTGTTCCTTTACAACTGTAACGTCCATTCCCTCAAGCATTCTTCTTACCGGAATATTGCCCGTGCCGTGAAGAGGGGTATAAACAATTTTCAAATCGCTCTTTTCCTCATAAAGCGACTGTTTTTTAACCTCTTTAAGAAATGCATTAAGTTCATTTTCGCCGATATAGTTAATAAGCTTGCTGTCATCAAGGAAAGGAATTGACGAATAATCGGTAATATCGTTTATAAAGCCGATTGCATTTTCAGCGTCCTCGGTGCAAAACTGACAGCCCTTACTGTCATAAACTTTATAGCCGTTATATTCCTTAGGATTATGTGAAGCAGTAATCATAACGCCTGCGGTACAACCCAGATAATGAGTTGTAAATGACAAAACGGGAACAGGCACAACCGTTTCATAAATATTGACCTTAATACCCTGAGAGGCAAACACACCTGCCGCAGTTTTTGCAAAATATTTTGAATTATTACGTGTGTCATAAGCAATTGCAACGCTGATCTCGCCGTCATTTTTGCTTTTGAGATAACGTGCAAAACCGAGTGTAGCCTTGCCTACGGTATAGCGGTTCATTCTGTTTGAGCCAGCGCCCATAATACCTCTGAGACCGCCCGTACCAAAAGCTAAATCCTTATAAAATCTATCTTCAATTTCCTTTTCATCGGTAATACTTTCAAGTTCAACCTTTGTATCTTCATCAGCAAATGTTAGCCACTGCTCGTATTTTTCTTTATAAGTCATAAATACACCTCATAGAAAATTCATTGTATTTTTTATTTATATTTTTTATTTAAAGATTGCGAAGAAGTAGTCAAAATTGAATTTTTAGTAAAGGGAGCTGTACGTGGGTACTGCCCCTTTCTAAAAATTCAAAGCGCCCAACGTTTTGACGCCATATCCCTTAGGATATTAAGACAAAATGTTCAAGTGATGTTGATACGGTTATCAACAGCTTAATAATTGCAATATTGAAAATCAATATCAGATAATTACAAATATCGGGTGCGGTTATGGCTGCTTATTCACAATCTTATTTAAAATACATATAATATTGGCACTTTATCATTCCGTTGTATAGCTTGCGGCGCTTGTCCGCTTTTCTGCCGAACTCACGTTCAAATTCCTCATCGGGAGAAATGATGCCGTAGCTCCAGCCGTGCTTTGAAACAAATTTTTCGCCCATAATGTGATAAATTTTCTTAGCCGTTTTGATATCAAGCATTCTTTCCCCGTAAGGCGGATTGGTAATAAGCGTACCTTTTTCCGTAGTCGGGTTAAAATCCTTAATATCGGCTGTTTCAAGTCTTAAAAATTTATCGACTTTAATTCTCTTTGCATTAGCCATAGTAAGTTCAAGAGCGTGAAAATCGATATCCGAGCCGAAAGCGACAAAATCCGTATCGGTTTTGATAATATCGTGGCAACGTTCTCTCTCCTGCATCCAAGCCTTTTCGGGAATAAAGCCCCAGCGGTCGCACTCAAAATTACGGTTAATTCCCGGTGCGATATTGTGAGCCATCATAGCTCCCTCAATCAATATAGTTCCGCTTCCGCAGCAAGGGTCATACATTGTATGATAATGCCTAAGCCTTGAAAGAGAGCAAAGCGCAGCGGCAAGAGTTTCCCTAATCGGCGCATCATTAGCCTCGGGACGGTATCCCCTTTTATGAAGTCCCCTGCCTGTTGTATCAAGCATAATTGTCACTTCATTTTTCATAATGGAAAACTGAATTTGGTGAGTGGGGCCTGTTTCCTCAAACCACGAAATACCGTAATCCTCTTTAAGCGACTCAACGACCGCCTTTTTAATTATCTTTTGGCAATCGGGAACGGAATGAAGAGTTGAATTGATACTGTAACCTTTGACCGGAAAAGTATCGCTTGAGCCGATAAATTCCGACCAAGGAAGCGATTTTACCGATTGAAAAAGTTCTTCAAAAGTTTCCGCCTTAAACCTGTCAAGAACAATGAGTATTCTCTCTGCAAAACGGCTGTTGATATTAGCCCTTGCAAGCATAGCCTCGTCACCCTCGAAAAAGACACGTCCGTTTTCGGCTGACACATTTTCAGCCTCCATAAATTTAAGTTCGTCTGCAACCAAGCCCTCTAAGCCCAAGAGACAAGGCGCTGTCATTAATAAATGCATAATTTTTTCCTTACTCTATAACAAAAATAAGGGTGTAAAAAATACACCCTTAAAATGAATTTTACTTACCTGATGATATATCGTAGAAAACGATTTCGTCACTTTTAACGTAACCCTTTTCCCTCGCTTTTTTCTCGATATAATCGTCTTTATCCTCATTATCAAGCACAGCCTGAAGTTCTTTATTTTCCTCCTGCTGTTCATCGTATTTGGCGCTTATTTCAGCCTTTTGCTTTTCAAGTCTGCTGATGTCCGCATTTTGATTAACAACGCTGATAGAGAAAAATGCAAAAACACCTACAAGTAAAAGACCGACAAGAATCTTGCCGACGCTGTATTTACCGATATATAGCTTTTTAGACTTACCGTTCCTGCTTTCCTTTGCCAAATTCGTCACCCTCATAATTTTTACAGTTAGGTTTCTTAATCACTTTCTTAATATTATAATATAATGACCTCGGCAATTGCAACACTTTTTTAAAATTTTCTAATGATTTTTTTACTTTTTTTAACCGATTTTTAACCTTTTTCGCCATTGCCTTTTCAATCGGCAAAGAAAGTTTCGATAAAGTCGCAATATAGACAATAAATCCCGCAAATATAAATGCGAGCAAAACTCCCTTTATTGCACCGTCGTTAAAAACTAAAAGATATGAAAAAGATACAAAAGACGTTACAAGCCAAAAAAGCAAATCAAAAAAGAGCGAAGCGCCGAAAGACAGGCGAAAAAGCCGCATCAAATCATACAAAAAGCCAAGCCCTATACCGACAAAAAACGCATAAAAAAGCGCCTCAGCCACCGAAAAGCCTCTTTAAAAGAGAAGTGGAGGAAAACTTTTCGCTATACAAAAGAGAAGTAACTTTTCCACTGAGCGTAACTGTCCCTTTTTCCAAATTAAGTTCCTCGATATGCAAAAGTTCACCTTTTATCGTAAGTTCGCCGCATGGGGATATTGCAATAATTTCCTCTTCATTAAAAGAGTCGACGTCGCTTATTCCCGTCAAGGTTAAATGTTCCCTGTTTTCAAGCGTCAGCAAATGGTTCATATCAACGTTGTTATCCATAAAATCACCTAAATAATTTTATGCGTGTGATGATATAAATATAACAAAAAAACGGCAGGAGCAAGCCCCTGCCCTACAACGTCGAAAGAAATTCATAATAAACACTCCGTTCCTTTCTCCTTTTCCCCACCAAATTTTCAATTTGTCGGGGACCCCGAATGGAATTCCGTGTTTGAGAAACGGGCGACCGATGGTTGCCCCTACGGTGCAAGTTTTCAGTAGCGCAACCGCAGTTTTCCCCTCATCCGTCGACTTCGTCGACACCTTCCCCCAAAAAGGGGGGAGGCTTTATAATGACTCGTACATTTTAGCGGCGTCTTCTTTGAGAGCGTGCTCGTTAATTGCAAGAACTTTATATGAATTTTCCCTTGCGCCGAGAGTGATTTTGATTGTATCGCCGACTTTGACGTCATATGAGGCACGTGCAACCTTGCCGTTGACCTCAACCTTGCCTGCGTCGCAAGCCTCGTTTGCAACAGTTCTGCGTTTAATTATTCTCGACACTTTTAAATATTTATCTAATCTCATAATTCACCTTAAAAAGAAATAGGGTGTCTGAAAAGACACCCCGTTAAAATCAACAAAATTACTTTACAGCATCCTTAAGAGCTGAACCTGCCTTGAATGCAGGAACCTTTGATTCAGGAATTTCGATTGTTTCCTTAGTACGTGGGTTAAGACCTGTACGAGCTGCACGAGTCTTTACTGAGAAAGTACCGAAACCGATAAGAGAAACCTTATCACCCTCAGCGAGAGCATCCTTAACTGAATCAAATACAGCGTTTACTGCTGCTTCTGCGTCCTTCTTTGAAAGTTCTGCCTTTGCAGCTACTGCTGCTACAAGTTCTGTCTTGTTCATTTTAATTTCCTCCGTTTATTGCCGAATTGTCGGCTTTTAATATTTCTTTTGCTTTATCCCACAAATCATCAAGCTCATCAATAGAAGAATTTTTCATATCAATTCCCTTTTCATCAGCCAATTTTTCAACTATTTTAAATCGGGTTATAAACTTATCTGTAGAAGCCTTTAAAGCCTCTTCACTGTCAACACCGATAAAACGTGAAACATTGACGCAGGAAAAAAGAACATCGCCGAATTCATCTTCAATTTCAGCTTGACTGTTATGCGATAGCGCAACTTTCAACTCGTTAATCTCTTCATTAAGTTTTGAAAAAGCACCATCTTGATTATCCCAATCGAAGCCGACCTTTGCAGCTTTGGACTGAACCTTTTGGGCACGCATAAGAGCCGGAAGTTCAATAGGAATACTGTCCATCTTACTTGAAGCGGTTTTAGTACCCTTTAGGCTTTCCTTAACGCTGTCCCAACTGTCAAGCGCTTCTTTGGTATTATTTGCGACTTTATCACCGAACACGTGAGGGTGACGAACAATAAGCTTTTTACAAAGTTCATCGCAAACATCATTAAAATCGAAATTACCCTTTTCACTTTCCATTTCACAGTGAAGAGCAATTTGCAAAAGCACATCACCCAACTCTTCCCTTAAACCTGATGTGCTGTTTTGGTTAATCGCTTCAATTACCTCATACGTTTCCTCAATAAAATTATTTTTAATTGAAGTATGAGTTTGCTCACGATCCCAAGGGCAACCTTGCGGTGCTCGAAGCAGTGCAATAAGCGAAATCAAATCATTGATATCATATTTATCTTTAAATTCAAAATCCACTTTAACACGCTCCCTGATTAACTTGTCAATTTAAATAATACTATAACTTCACCAAATTTGCAAGTATTTAAGCGGATTTTTTATATTATTTGGCGGATATTATATCGCTTATACGCACACATTTAAATAAAAGGAGTAAAATAAATGTCAAAAATGCACAAATTGCAGCACAAATTGTCAAAGTAAGAAGAGAAGAAATTTGAGTAAAAAACGCTTCTTTTATAAATTTCACCGCAAAAAATACTACAGAAGAGCAAATAACAGGCTTAACAAATATATCCTTTATACTGAACACGGCGCCCGTATTTTTTGAAATAATTTTCATATTCCAAACAAGAATTATCAAAAATCCCGCAAAATTAGACAGAGCGCAGGCGGATATGTTAATCGTCATTTTCGGCAAAAGGATAACGTTTAATATAACTCTTAAAACTCCGGACACGGCAAAAGGCATAACCGTTTTTTTGGAAAGTCCCAAAGACTGAGTGCAGAAAACGCAGCTTGAAGCGAGGCAGCACGGCAAAACGGTTATTGCAAGATAAAACAAAATATCACTGCCCCATTTAGCGATATCGCCGTTTGAATTGCCGTAAATGAGCGAGAGTATTTCATTGGGAAAAAGTGCGAGAGCGCAACCGCCGAAGCAGGAAAGAATACTTGTATATTTCAAAATGCTGTTTAAAAGAAGATTAAATTTTGGGGAATTACTCTCATATGCCGAGCTGACGGCGGGAACAGCGGTCACGCCGAGAGCCATAACTATACCGGGAATTAAATTTTTAAAATCGAGGCAAGAGGAATAAATACCGAACACATATGTAAAAATATCGCTGTCAAAATAATTATACGCTTTTGAAAGTGCGCTTTTATCGCAAAGAGTTAAAGCATATTGAATTGACGAGGTATCGAAAAACTGCGACACGCTTTGAACCGCCGTTGCAAAAAGGAGAGGAAACGAAAAAGAGGCAAGTTCGTTATACATTTGCTTTGTAAGGTCTTTATCGGGTTTTGGCATTTTATAATGAGAATTTACATAAACGCTTACATAAACATATCCCGCAAAACCGCCGAGACTTACGCCGAGCATTGAGCAGGCAGAGGTCAACGGATAAATTGCGGAAAGTGCCTGCCTTTCGCTTTCATAATTAACACCCAAAACAGTACCGAATTCATAATAAGTTGACATAAAATAACTCATAGAAAAGCGGGCAAAAAGAAGTCCGAACACCATTTTGAAAACGGCTTCGATAATTTGGCAAACGGCGGTCGGTTTCATATCGATAAATCCCTCGGCAAACGAACGTCTTCCGGCACCGAGGCAACAGAAAAACACGCTTGGCGCAAGGGCAAAAATCGTATAAATACTCTTAGGTGATGAGGAAATAAGTTCACTGTACGGTTTTGCGGCAATGAGCATTACAAGAAGTCCCGAAAAAGCGGCAAAGAAAAACAGTTTATTACCCGCCTTTTTCAGTGCCGAAATTTTCATCTTATCTGTGCTTGCATTATATTTGCTGACAAGTTTTGACATAGCGATAGGAAAAGCGCCCATAGTCAGAGCGTGGATAGGCAGGCAAAGATTATATGCGATTGAAAAATATCCCCTGCCTGTTGCGCCGATATACGAGGTCAGCGGAATTTTATACAAAGCGGAAATTATTTTAACAATTACAGTTGACACAAGAAGCAAAAAAGCACTTGAAATATACTTTTCTTTAATACTCTTTTTCAATCAAATCACCCAAACAAAAAATAAAAGAGCAACCGAAACGATTGCTCTTTAAAATTCCTGTTAAGTTTTACTCGTCGCTGTCTTTAACCTCAACGTCCTTTGCTTCAACAACTTCGACTGCGTCTGCCTCAGCCTCCGGCTTAGCGTTACAATCCTGCGTAAAAGCTTCCTTAGTCTTTTTAGCCATATTTGCCATAGACTCGTTAAACTCTGCCTTAGCCTTTTCAATCTCGGCTGAGTAAAGCTCAACTTTCTCCTTATTATCGGCAATTGCATTGGCGCAGTCCGTAAGTTCCTCATCTGAAACCTCGTCGCCTATATATTTGGCATAATTAAGTTTACCGAATTTTTCATAAAGCTTTGCAAGTTTAGCCTTAGCGTCAAGAAGTTCAACCTTTTTACGGCTGATTTCAAGTCTTTCGGCACTCTTCTTGCTCATATTTTCGGCAACGTCTTTAGTCTTATTAAACATTTCTTCAAGCTTTGGATTATTAAATGCTTCATCCATCGAGCCAAAAAGCTCACTAAGTTTTATAGCCATTATTACCACCTCGCACTAATTATATTACAATGCGTAAAGTATTGCAATACCATTTGGTATATTTAATCTTTATTTTATATAAAATTTTTCAATTAAATCTTTACGCTTTTGAATTTCATCAAATCTGTCAATATATTCATATGGATATTTAAAGTTATATATGCGCTCAATTTTGCCGGTGTCCTGATTTTTAAGCCTTGTTACGGCGCCAGCACCGACAGCGAAAACGGAATGTGTTTCATCCATCATATAAACATTATAAAGACAATCCATATTATCCTTGCACCAGCCGACATTTTCCAAATTGCCGACAGACTTGGACTGACGGTACATATAATAAGGATAATAGCCGTTTGATTTAAGTCGGGAATTTGAATATTCCACCATATCAAAGGTTAAAATTTTATCGGAAATATCGTAAGCATTTTCCCTTGTTACCATATAAGCCGCCGATTTCATAGCAAGGGTATGAACGGTTACGCTTTCTGCACCGAGTGACACGGCGGTATCGACACTGTTTTTAAATGATGAAAGCGTATCTTTGGGAAGCCCTGCAATAAGGTCCATATTGATATTATCAAAACCGCACTTTCTTGCAAGATTAAAAGCGTCAATTGTCTGCTGTGATGTATGACGTCTGCCGATAGCCTCCAAAACAGTATCGTTAAACGACTGCGGATTAATTGAAATTCTTCCTACTCCCGCACTCTTTAACGCCGTAAGTTTAGCCTCAGTTACGGTATCGGGTCTGCCTGCCTCAACAGTATATTCACGAAGAGTTGACAAGTCAAAATTCTTCTCAATAACGTCAAAAAGCCTTGAAAGCTGTGTAGCTGAAAGAGTGGTGGGTGTTCCGCCGCCGAAATAAATCGTTTCAAGCCTTAAACCGAGAGATTTTGCCACCCGCCCCGTTTTTTCAAGTTCCTTGCAAAGAAGGTCGACATACGGTTCAAGAAGCTTATGTGTTCTTTCAATAGAATGGGAAACGAAAGAGCAGTAAGCACACCTTGTAGGGCAAAACGGAATTGAAACGTAAAGCGAAAAAGAATTGTGAGACGACAGGGAAATAATTTTATTTTCGTGGTGCATAACCTCAATTGCCAAATCGGTTTTTTGCGGTGTTGCAAGAAAAGTATTGATAAAATAATCCCTTGCCGCCTGCTCTCCCATTTCGTTTGCAAAGCGGTGCATAAGTTTAGCCGGGCGAACGCCGAAAAGAATACCCCAAGGCGGTTTAAAGCCCGTAAGTTCACTTAATACATTATAAAGAAGAACGGACATTTCGGTTTGAGCGTCCTCCCCCTCTTTTAAAATATGCTTTTTGGAAATTTCTTTATCAAAAAGGCGGGCAAAAACATAAAATTCATTACCCTGCGCCTTAGTTTCAACCTCAATATTATCTTCGCCCTCATCCTTAATTTTCTCCCAAGGGAAAAAGACGGTGCAAAGATTTTTCATATCATATATAAAATCGTGATTAATTACTTTTAAAATCATAAATTATGCTCTATTCAAAAATGGATTATTTGCACGTTCAAAGTCAAGTGTTGACTGACGGTCGTGACCGGGATATACAGTAAAATTGCCGTCAAGAGAAGCGATTTTTTTAAGACTTTGCACAATTTCAAGCGGTGAGCCGCCGGGAAAATCGGTTCTGCCGCACGAGCAAAAGAACATAGTGTCGCCCGTAAATATTTTATCGTCGCACACATAGCAAAAGCCGCCTTTTGTATGACCCGGAGTTGCAATAGCCTTGATTTTACTTTCACCCAAAGTGATGATATCACCGTCGGAAATTAAAATATCGGCTTCGGTATTATTTTGAACACCGCCGCAAAATGCCGCAAGACTTAATTTTGACGAGGTAAGCATAGGCTCGTCTTCTTTTGAAATCACAACTTTAGCGCCTGTTTTAGCCTTGACAGCCTTAACACCGCCGATATGGTCAAAGTGACCGTGGGTAAGCAAAATATATTCAAGCTGAGCGCCCTTGATAAAATTCATCATTTTGTCGCTGTCCTCGGTACAGTCGACAAGGGCACTTTTATTTGTTTTTTCATCTGTTATAAGATAACAGTTATTTTCAATAGCGCCGAACGTGGCTGATTTAACACTTAACATTATTTCAATTCCTTACTGTCTAAAATTATTGTAACAGGGCCGTCATTGAGCAAATCGACTTTCATATCTGCGCCGAAAATTCCTTTTTTAACGGATTTTACACCTGATTTTTCAAGCTCATTAGCAACGTATTCATAAAGTGCGTTTGCCTCAGCCGGCGGTGCGGATTTAGTAAAACTCGGTCGTCTGCCGTGGGAGCAATCGGCGCAAAGGGTGAACTGAGATACAAGGAGTATTTCTCCAGACACATCAAGAAGCGACAAATTCATTTTGCCGTTTTCGTCCTCAAAAATCCTCAAAACAGGGATTTTTTTAACAAGTTTGTCTGCGTCCTCTTCAGTGTCGCCGTCCATAACGCCGAGTAAAATCATAAAGCCGTTATCTATTTTACTTATCATTTCTCCGTCAACGGTGACAGAAGAATGTTTTACTCTTTGAATTACTGCTTTCATAAATTAAAACGCCGACCTTTCTATATGATAAACGCCCTCGATTTTACGAAGAGATTTTTCGATTGAATCAAGGTGTTCCTTTGAATTGACTGTAATTGTCATAGTGGTTAAGCAATTACCCTCGCTGATAGGACGGGCATTGATTGAATGAATTTTGACGTGTGCGGCAGCCATACAAGTGGTTATATCAAGAACTACTCCGTCACGGTCGATAGCATAAACGTCAATGGTTGAACGTGCGTCAACTTTAACACTGCTGTCCCAATGGGCATTAACCCACCTCTCGGGTTCGGGACAGTTTTTTAAATCGTCGGGTACGTTTACGCAGTCTCTTCTGTGGATTGTAAGACCTGTTCCACGATTGATAAAGCCGACAATTTCCTCACCCGGGATAGGAGAACAGCAACGAGCCATTTTAATAAGGCAATTATCTATTCCCTCAACCACAACACCGGAGCTGTCCTTGGAAGTACGTGGCTTATCAAGAGTATTTGTGCTTGCAACGGCAGGCTTTGGAGGCTCTTCCTTTTGAACTCTCCAATTACGGTTAAATTCGTCTTTGATACCGGGCATAAGACGGGATATCTGTATTCCGCCGTATCCGACAGCCGCATAGAAATCGTCAATATTTGTAAAATGCTGTCTTTCCGCAATACGTGTTACGAATTTAATATAGTCCTCATTTTCCTCAAAGCGGATAAAGTTACGTTTAAGCTCACGCTCAACCTCCGCCTTACCCTGAACAATATTTTCGTCACGCTTTTCCTTTTTAAACCAAGAACGGATTTTGCTTCTCGCCTCTCCTGTTGTGACGATTTTAAGCCAGTCACGGCTCGGTCCTTTGCCCTGAGCATTAGAGGTCAAGACCTCAACAATCTCGCCTGTTTTAACTTTATAGTCAAGATGAACGATTTTACCGTTTACCTTAGCGCCGACCATCTTGTTGCCGACGGCAGAGTGAATTGCATAAGCAAAGTCGATAACCGTTGCACCCTTGGAAAGCGCTTTAACATCGCCTTTCGGAGTAAATACGTAAACCTCATCGCTTGACAAATCGCCCTTGATTGTAGTAACGAGTTCCTCGGGAGTATCGGTTTCGTTTCCGTGCTCAATCATACGGTGAATCCATTCAAGGCGGGAATCGATACTGTCCTTACCGCCTCTGCCGAGTTTATATTTCCAGTGGGCGGCGATACCGTATTCAGCCGTACGGTGCATATCCCAAGTACGAATTTGAATTTCAAAAGGAACGCCCTTATCGGAGAGAACGGTTGTATGAAGCGACTGATACATATTAGGCTTAGGCATTGAAATATAATCCTTAAACCTGCCCGGAAGCGGTTTGAACATATCGTGAACAATACCGAGTGCGTTATAACAGTCAATCATTGTATCAACAATAATTCTAACGGCGTAGATATCGAAAATCTGCTCAAAATCCTTGCCCTTGATATAGACCTTACGGAAAATTCCGTGAACGGATTTAACGCGGGAAGTAATTTGAACGTGCTTCATAACAGGGGTGATTTTATCGCTTATCTGCTTAGTTATATCGGCAAGGAATTTTTCACCCTGCTCCTTTTTCATAGAAAGATTTTTCTCAATTTCCTTATATGCAATAGGGTCAAGATAATAAATTGCCAAATCTTCAAGCTCTTCCTTAATAGGACGAATACCTAAACGGTGAGCAATCGGGGCATAAATTTCAAGCGTTTCAAGGCTCTTTTCCCTTTGCTTATAAGGCGGCATATGCTGCAAAGTTCGCATATTATGAAGTCTGTCGCAAAGTTTAATAATGATAACACGAACGTCCTCATTCATTGCGATAAACATTTTTCTTATATTTTCAGCCTGCACCTCTTCCCTTGTGGAAAGCGGAATTTGACCGAGTTTTGTAACGCCGTCGACAAGAAGTGCAACCTCGTCGCCGAACTCCTGCCTGATATAATCAAGGTCGTACTGTGTATCCTCGACAACATCGTGCAAGAGAGCGCCTATAATACACTCATTATCCATTCCGAGTTTATAAAGAATTTGGGCAACGGCAACAGGGTGCATAATATACGGCTCACCCGAACGTCTGCGCTGATTTTTATGTGCATCACGTGCAAGGTCATAAGCCTTTTTAATTCTCTCGCTGTCATATTGCGGATTTTCCTTTATTTCTTTAAAAAAGTCATTAAATCCGTCGTCATAATCGTCTGTATATACGCTTTGTTCCTCGTTTAACAATTATAATCTTCCCTTCAAAACCGTAAGAACATTTGTCCTCTCCAGGTTTGCTTTAGTTTTTACATCATTTAAAGTAATGGTATTTTCACGATTTATAAGCCCCGCTTCCTCAAATGCGTCAAGTGCAAAGGCAAGCTGACCGTATGTAAGATAATTTGAAAGTTCAAAATACAAATCGTCAAGTTTATATTTATATCCGTTTTTGCTTTTCAAAAATTTATAAACAACTGCGCAAATATTCCTATCGGGATAAAGCTCAGTTTTATTTTTCTTTCCGAGTTTAAACAAAAGATAATCGTTTTTTTCACGGTAAAATTTATCAATATCAATTCCCGATTTTCTGAAATCGACTATTTGAACAGAGACATATTCCTTGCCCTTAAACGTATTTTTAGAAAGTTTAACGGCAAAATCAAGGCTCTGCCCAGGCTTATAAGGAAATTCGTCAAGCGTTGTTCTGAACTTAACCATACGAACGCTTTTACCCTTCTTAGAAGCCTCAATTTTCAAGTGTTTACCGTCACCTATAGGCGTTACACTGTTTAAAGTCAGGTTATAAAGTCCGAAAACCGGCTGAGTATTATCCGTTCCGAACGGCTCTAATTTTATTAAATTATCGACTAAATCGGTTGTCAAATAAAAAGGTGAGAGTTTACAGTCAATCTTTAAAGACTGAATAGGCATAACGGGATAATTTGTTTTTGCAAAATCGTTAATTTTCTTCCTGAAAGCCGAAATATCCTTGACATTAAGCCCCAAGCCTGCCGCAAGAGGGTGACCGCCGAAATGAGTTAATACGTCTTTACAGCTTGAAATAGCCTCAAAAATATTAAATCCCTCAACGCTTCTTGCCGAGCCTGTAGCATTGCCCTCATCGTCAATACCGATAACTATTGCCGGTTTATCGTAAAGTTCAACCAAATGTGCGGCGCAAATTCCTATAACGCCCTTATGGTAATTATGACCTGCCACAACAATTACTCTGTCGGTTTGATAAGCCTTATCGTTTGCCATAATCTCGGCTATATCCTTATCGATTTTTTCCTCAACCTCGTGGCGATGCGTATTTTCAAGATTAAGCTGTTCCGCCTTACATTCCGCAACTTCTTCGTCCTCGCAAACAAGCAAATCAACAGCAAGCTTAGCCGTATCCATTCTGCCTGCCGCATTAATTCTCGGGCAAATTTGAAAAGCGACGTCGGTGGCTGAAAATTTTTCCGCTTTTGAATATGTACTTCTTTTCAAAGCGGAAATTCCTGTTTTTGCGTCGCCGTTAATAAGTTGAAGCCCTGCTTTTACAATAGTCCTGTTTTCGTCCAAAAGAGGAACCATATCCCCTATTGTGCCTATAGTTACGTAATCGGCATAATCGTCAAGCAAGTCCTCAACATCGCCGTCATACAAAGCGCACGCAAGTTTAAAAGCAACGCCGACACCGCAAAAATCACGAAATTCAAGCTCGTTATCCTCTCTGTGAGGATTGATAACAGCCTCGGCACGTGGAAGTTTTTCGCCTATTTGGTGGTGGTCGGTAACAATAAGTTCCATTCCGAGTGAATAGATATATTCCGCCTCATCGATTGACGAAATACCGTTATCGACAGTTATAATCAAATCGGTGCCGTCAGCCTTGATTTTATCAATAGCGTTATTATTCATTCCGTAACCGTCGGTAACTCTGTTTGGAATATAGTAGCTGACAAAACCGCCGAGCGCACGCAAAAAAGTGTAAAGCAAAGCAGTTGAGGTAACGCCGTCGCAATCATAGTCGCCGTAAATACAAATGCTTTCCCCGTCGTCAAGAGCACGGTTGATACGTTTTACAGCCTTATCCATATCACGAAAGAGATAAGGCGAAGAAAACCTGTAGCCGTCGGACAAAAATTCCGAGGCTGCAAGTTCATTATCAATTCCTCTTGATACCAGCAAGAAAGCAACAAAAGCGTCAATATTCAGTTTTTCACTCAATGCAGATGCCTTAGCTTTATCTATTTCTGCGTTTACCCATTTTTTATATGACATTATGAATTCTTATCTACCACGTGAAATTTCTTTAAATTGCCTGCCTTTTCGGCACGTTTTCTGAGTTCTTCGTCAACATCGTCGGGAGTGATACCCTCGTTTGCCATCATAACAAGCGTATGATAAATAAGGTCGCAAATTTCGCCGACTGTTTCCTCTTTAACTCCGTTTTTGGCGGCAATAACCATTTCGGTTGATTCCTCGCCTACTTTTTTAAGTATTTTATCAAGTCCTTTTTCAAAAAGATAGCAAGTATAACTGCCCTCTTGCTGTGCCTCTTTTCTTGCAAGGATAGTTTCATAATCGTTTCTTATATAATCCATTGTTATTCTCCGTTATTTTCAAGTTTAATTTCGTTAAAAAAGCAAGAGTGATTGCCCGTGTGACAAGCGGCACCCGTTTGTATAACTTTTACCAAAAGCGTATCGTCATCGCAGTCGCCGTAAATTGACACAACCTTTTGAAGATGACCCGAGGTTGCGCCTTTATTCCAAAGTTCCTGCCTTGAACGTGACCAAAACCAAGTGTAACCGGTTTCAAGCGTTTTTTTCATTGATTCACGGTTCATATAAGCAAGCATAAGCACCTCGTTTGTGCCCTCTTCCTGAACTATTGCGGGGATAAGTTCGCCTTTTTTAAAATATTTTTCTATATCAGTCATTGCACGCCTCCACAGCCGCCTTTAAATCAAGAGTGCCCTCATAAATACTTTTGCCGCAAATTGCGCCGTAAAGATTTTTACTCTTTAAAGTTAAAATATCGTCTATATTCGTCACGCCGCCCGAAGCGGTAATATCGCAGGAGACGGCATTGTTAATTTCAACAAGTTGTTCAACATTAGGTCCTGTCAAAGTGCCGTCACGTGAAATATCCGTAAAAATAATATTTTTAACGCCGACATCTTCCATTCTTTTTGCAAGGTCGGTAAAATAAACGTCGCTTTTTTCAACCCAACCCTCGGTTGCCACAAAGCCTGATTTAGCGTCAATTCCGACTGCTATTTTATCACCGAATTCTTTAACCGCTTCTTTTACAAGGTTGGGATTTTTAAGTGCAACAGAGCCTAAAATGATACGTGAGATACCGTTATTTACATAAAAGTCGATATCTTTCATTGTCCTTATTCCGCCGCCGAGCTCAACTTTAAGACCTGTTTCTTTTGACACATTAATAAACGTTTCGGCATTAACGGGTTCTTTTTTAAGTGAGCCGTCAAGGTCAACCATATGTACCCATTCGCACCCTGCTTTTAAAAAGCCGAATGCGGTTTCCACGGCGTCGCCTGCCACCTGATGAGCGGTGGAAAAATCGCCTTTAAAAAGCCTGACGGGTTTGCCGTCGATAATATCAATTGCGGGAAAAATAAGCATATTAAAGAACTCCTTTAGTTGAAAGAACTGCGCCGCTTTCGTTTTGCTTTACCGCAACTTTAAGTGCGTGTGCAACGGCTTTGAATATTGCCTCGATTTTATGGTGGGAATTAGTACCGTAAGGCACGTCAATATGAAGTGTGATACCTGCGTTCATTGCAAAGGCTCTGAAAAATTCCTCTGTCATACAGTTTTCATAATCGCCGCACCTTTCCTGCTCAAAACTTGCGTTAAAAACAAGATAAGGTCTGTTTGAAATATCAAGAGTGCAATTTGCCAAAGCCTCATCCATAGGGATTGAAAAAGAACCGTAACGTTCAATGCCGCTCATATTACCGAGTGCTTCTTTAAAAGCCTTGCCGAGTGCAATACCCGTATCCTCAACTGTATGGTGAGTATCAACCTCTAAATCGCCCTTAACTTTAACCTTTAAGCCGAAACCGCCGTGAACGCCGAAAGCGACAAGCATATGGTCAAAAAAGCCGATACCCGTTGACACATCAACCTCTCCGCCGTCAAGGCAAAGGTCAATTTTTATTTGCGTTTCCTTAGTATTTCTTTCAATTTGAGCCTTTCTCATATAAGTACCTCTAAATATTATTCAAATCTAACCTTAATCGAATTAGCGTGTGCCGTAAGTCCCTCTGTATCGGCAAGTTTAACTATATCGTCTTTAGCCTTTTCAAGTTCGTTTTCCGTATAGTAAATAAACGAGCTTTTCTTAACGAAACTGTCAACCGACAAAGGAGAGAAAAATCTTGCCGTACCGCTTGTAGGAAGAACGTGGTTAGGACCTGCAAAATAATCGCCGAGCGGTTCGGGAGAGTAATTGCCGAGAAATACGCTTCCCGCATTATCAAGTTTGCCGATATATTTAAGCGGTTCTTCAACACACATTTCAAGGTGTTCGGGTGCAAGCTCGTTTGCAAAATCGATAGCCTGTTCAAGATTTTCACAAACAATAATTTCGCCGTAATCGTTAAGCGATTTTTCAATAATTTCCTGTCTTTCAAGGTATTTAATCTGCCTGTCAATTTCTCTTGCGGTTGCTCTTGCAAGTTCCATTGAAGTTGTAAGCAAAATTGCGGACGCTCTCACGTCGTGCTCTGCCTGGCTCATAAGGTCGGCGGCAAGAAATGACGGCTTAGCGCTTTTATCCGCAACAATAAGAATTTCACTCGGACCTGCAATCATATCAATATCGACTACGCCGTAGAGAAGTTTCTTTGCCGTAGCGACAAAAATATTACCCGGGCCTACAATTTTGTCAACCTTCGGTATTTTCTCTGTTCCGAAAGCTAAAGCGGCAACAGCCTGAGCACCGCCTACAAGAAACACCTTATCAACGCCTGCAACAGCGGCGGCAGCCATAATATCGGGATTCGGATTACCGTCCTTTCCCGGAGGAGTAACCATAATAATTTCTTTAACGCCGGCAATTTTTGCAGGGATAGCATTCATCAAAACAGATGACGGATAAGCGGCGGTGCCGCCCGGAACATAGATACCGACTCTGTGAAGTCCACGTATTCTCTGCCCCATAATTACGCCGTTTTCCTTAGTCGTGAGCCAAGACTGCTGAGCCTGACGCAAATGGAAATCGTAAATATTATTTTTAGCCTTGATTATGGCATTTTTGAAGTCCTCATCAACCTCATCAAGATAAGAATTAAGTTCTTCCTTTTCAATAACGGTCTTTTTTGGAACCATACCGTCAAATCTTACGGTAAATTCTCTTACTGCCGCATCACCCTGTTCTTTAACGGAGTTAATAATTGTAGTCACGGCTTCAACGATTTTTTCGTCGGTTTCACCCGAACGCTTTTTTAAGTTTTCAATCAGCTCATACTCGTTTTTGCCGTTTGCCTTTGTAATATTCATCACTTATACCTCTTTATATAATCAAACTTTAGAAGCAAGTTCTAAATCGTTTAAAAATTCCTCAATCTCTTTTTTACGAAGTTTCATCGACGCCATATTGACTATAACCCTTGCGGAAATCGGCATAATCGTATCAACAACCTCAAGTCCGTTTTCTTTAAGAGTTGAACCTGTTTCGACTATATCGACAATTCCGTCAGCAAGTCCCAAAAGCGGAGCAAGCTCAACACTGCCCTCAATTTTGATAATATCAACGTCCATACCCTTAGACTGAAAATACGCCTTTGCAACCTTAGGATATTTACTTGCAACAACCTTTCTGCGATAGCCCGAGAAGAAATCCGTACCCTTAGGGCACGCAAGAGCAAAGCGGCACTTGCCTATATTAAGGTCGATAACCTCATAAAACGAGCTGCCGTGCTCAACAATAGTATCCTTGCCGACAACGCCGATATCGCAAACACCGTGTTCAACATAAGTTATAACATCGGGAGCTTTTGAAAGCACTGCCTCAAAATCACCTACGGGAAGAATAAGACGTCTGCCCTTATTTTCAAGTTCGCTTGTATCAAGTCCCATTTTCTTAAAAAGGGAAATTGACGATTTTTCAAGCCTACCCTTTGTAAGCGCTATACGAATAGGTCTGTCAACATTGATTTCCTCTCTCATAACGTCGCAAAGTGCATTGACATTTACGCCGAAACCGACAGCCGGAGCGTCAAGACCGAATTCGCCGATAAGGTTATCATATCTGCCGCCCGAAACGATAGTAAGACCGCTGCCCTCCGCATAGCCACGGAAAATAACGCCTGTATAATAATTACTTCTGTTTACAAGACCGAGGTCGATAGTGATATTATCGCCAAGCCCCATATCGCAAAGTTTTTCATAAACGCTTCTCAAATAATCGAGAGCCTCATTTGATTTTGCTTCACTGTAAAGTTTCTTAGCCTCGTCAATAACGCTGACGTCACCGAAAAGACGTGGAAGTTTTTTAATAACATCTGCCTCACGGCTGTCATCAAACTTATCAAGCATATCGCCCAAAGCGGCGTAATTTTTACCCTCGATAAGTTTACAAATATCAGCCTTTTGAGTAGAGGTGATATTCATTTTGTTAAGTATTGATTTAAAAAATCCTGCGTGGCAAAGTTCAAGCTTGAATGAGGAAACATTATTTCTCTTGAGCGCTTCGTACGCCATAGAAATAACCTCAATATCAGCCTCCATACTGCCGTCGCCGATAAGCTCGATACCGCTTTGCTCCGTTTCGTCGGTTCTGCCGGCAAGGCTCTTATTGCGAACATAAACGTTCTGATTATAATAAAGCCTTACGGGGAAATCCTCTTTTGAAAGACGTGTTGCGACAAGACGTGCAATAGGCGCCGTATTATCGGGACGAAGAACGGTTGTCCTGCCGAGAGAGTCCGACAGTTTATACATTTCCTCCGCCTCGATACCAAGGTCATTTTCGGCAAAAACATCGTAAAACTCAACGGTAGGCGTCATAACCTTACGGTATTTATATTCCTTAAACAAGTCTGAAAGTGTGCTTTCAACATTTCGTCTGTCGTCACATTCCTCAAATAATAAATCTCTCGTTCCCTGCGGAATGAGCTTTGAATATCTTTTCATAACAATAAATCTCCTGTCACTTTAGCGTAGTAGAGTGGTAATATGCTAACATACTACAACGTCAATGTCAAGATAAAATAAGAATTTTTTATATTTATTACATTAAATAACCGATTAAAAGAGTGAAATTTGGTTAGATTCGGGCATATCGCCGAGTGCGCCTGCATTTTTAAGCGCTTCGCAAACACTCTTGCCGACGCCTGCTCTTGCCATCAAATCGTCATAGGACAAAAAGTCGCCACCGCCGTCCTCACGTGCTTTTGCAAGTGCAATAGCCGCATTTTCGCCTATACCGTCAACTGCGCCGAACGGAAGCCTGATTTTGCCGTCTTCAATCTTATAAATTCTTGCGTCCGACTTATAAATATCGACAGGTAAAAATTCAATACCCCTTGCAAGCATTTCAATAACAATTTGAAGAACGATATATGTACTTTCGTCCTTTGCGGTTTTATCGTTACCCTTAAGTTTAATTTCTTCCATTTTCTTTTTAACAGCCGCCTTACCCTGAACAGCCGCAACAGCGTCAATAGCGCCGCCACGAACGGTAAAGTAAGCGGAATAAAAATGGATAGGCTTATGTATTTTATACCAAGCAAGACGCAAGGCAGCAATAACGTAAGCCGCAGCGTGAGCCTTAGGGAACATATATTTAATCTTATAGCAGGAATCGATATACCACTGTTCAACGCCGACCGCTTTCATGGCTTCCTCATAAGGCGGAAGTTCCTTAGGCGCTTTACCCTTACGGGTATATTCCATAATTTTAAAGCAGTCTTTCTTTTTAAGCGGAGATTCCTTACCTGTTTCTCTCTCATACTTTTCAGCCTTATGGAGAAGATAAGTCATAATATCGTCACGGCAACCGATAACCTCTGAAATTGTGCAAGTGCCGTTTTGAATAAGCTCCTGCGCATTACCGAGCCATACGTCCGTACCGTGGGAAAGACCTGAAATCTGCAAAAGGTCGGCAAAAGTTTTAGGCTGAGCCTCAAGAAGCATACCGATAACAAACGGAGTACCCATTTCGGGAATTGCAAGAGTACCTGTTTGGCAATCTATATCCTCTGGTGAAACGCCGATAGGTTCGGTAGACGTGATAAGTTTATACAAAAGAGGGTCGGACAAATCGACGTCCATAACGGGAATACCCGTTGAATCCTCAAGATATTTATAAAGAGTAGGATTATCGTGTCCCAGTTCATCAAGTTTTAAAAGTGTATCGTGAAGTGAATTTTTGAAGTCGAAGTGGGTAGTATATGTGCCCTTGGATTCGTCATTAGACGGATACTGAATAGGAGTGAAATCCTCAACCGTATATTTATCGGGAACAACAACCATACCGCCGGGGTGCTGACCCGTTGTACGCTTAATACCCGTACAGCCGGCAGTCAATCTGTCAATCTCAGCCCTCGGAGTAACATTTTGAATACCACGTTCGTCAAGATATTTCATAACGTAGCCGTAAGCTGTTTTATCCGCAACGGTTGCCATAGTACCTGCTTTGAACACGTATTCCTTGCCGAAAAGTTCCTCGGTAAATCTGTGAGAACGTGACTGATATTCACCTGAGAAGTTAAGGTCGATATCAGGCTCTTTATCGCCGTCGAAGCCAAGGAAGGTTTCAAACGGAATTTCGTGGCCGTCACGCTTCATAGGAGTGCCGCAATTAGGGCAGTTCTTTGCAGGAAGGTCAAAGCCCGAACCGTATTCGCCGTTTAAGAAAAATTCACTGTGCTTACATTTTTTGCAATAATAATGAGGTGCAAGCGGATTAACTTCCGAAATACCGCCGAAGTGAGCGGCAAGAGATGAACCTACGGAACCTCTCGAACCTACCAAATAGCCGTTTCTCTCACTTTCCTCAACAAGACGCTTAGCGATAACATAAAGTACGCCGAAGCCGTGACCGATAATTGAATCAAGTTCACGCTGAAGTCTGTTTGCGACATATTCGGGAACAGGGTCGCCGTACAAATCCTTCGCCATTTTCCAACATTTTTCGGTAAGTTCCTCATTAGCTCCGTCGATATGCGGCTGAAACGTTCCCGGCGGAATAGGCGGAATATTATCCATAATACTGTCGGCAATTTTCTTAGGATTGTCGATAACAAATTCTCTTGCTCTATCCCCTGCCCAAGCGAAATCATCAAGCATTTCACGTGTGGTTTTGAAATAAAGCGGAGGCTGATTATCTGCGTCCTCAAATCCCTTTGAAGCCATAATAATCGCACGGAATTTTGCGTCGTGCTCGCTTAAGAAATGCACGTCACCCGTAGCAACAACGAGTTTGCCGAGTTTATCGCCGAGAGCAATGATTTTCTTATTAATATTGATTAAATCTTCCTCGCTGTTTACTCGCCAATAACGGTTTTTCTTTTCCTCGCCACGCTTATTCATAACGTACTCTTGGTCGCTCGTTCTTAGCATAAATGCGTTATTGCCGTTCGGCTGAATTTCAAGGTAATCATAAAAGGAAGCGATTTCTTCAAGCTTGTCCTCGTCTACACCCTCTAAGATTGCCTGATAAACCTCACCCTGCTCGCAAGCAGAGCCGACAATAATACTTTCCCTTTTCTTTCTTAAAAGAGATTTAGGAATAAGCGGACGTTTTTTGAAATATTTAACGTTGGAGGCGGAAATCATTTCATAAAGATTTTTCCTGCCGTATTTCCTCTCTTCCTTAGGGATAGATTCGTCCATAGACGTATCCTCTTTAACAAGGAAGATGATATGATAACGTTCATACTGATTTGTTTTCATATTAAGGAAGTCGGGATATTTTTCATCATCAACAAGATATCCCTCCATACCTAAAATAAGTTTAATCTTACTGCCCTTGCCTGAAGCGGCATAAGCCTCGGGAAGTGCCTGAACTACGCCGTGGTCGGTAATAGCGACAGCCTCATGCCCCCACTTAATTGCCTGATTAACAAGAGCCGTCGGAGATGAAATAGCGTCCATTTCCGAAAGCGAGGTATGCATATGAAGTTCAATTCTTTTTTCAGGCTCGTCATCTGTTTTCTCCGCCTTTTTAATGCTTGCGATTGCATAAGGGCGAAGAACATATTGATTTGAAAACGTATCAAACTGATAGCCGCCTGAAATGACAAGAGTGCCCGCCTCGTTAATTTTATCGACAAGAGGGTCAATAACACGCTTATCGTCAAACATTTTAACCGTAATTGAAGAGGTATAGTCGGATATATCAAAATCGAAAATCTTGCTTGTGCCCCTCTTTGTTTCACGCACTTCCGTTTTAAGCACGTCGCCCCAAACGGTTATATATCCGTCCTCGGTTGAAACATCGGCAATATTTTTCGGCTTTTCGTGAATTGTCTTGCCGTATATCTTTTTAAGTGTATCTTTAAATATAGGAAGTTCGTCCCAAAGTTCGTGGTTGACGTTCTTTTCTTCCTCTTCTTTTTTATGCTTTTCCTCTGCTTTTCTTTCCTCAACAGCCTTTTGCACTGCCTTTTCAATATCAAAAGCCTGCACTTCAAGGAAATTAACTACAAAGTCCAAATCAAAAAGTTCAAAAATCTTATTTGTAATCGCACGGTCAACCTTTTGCGATTCAAGCACGTCCTTGCCGCCTTTTTTCAGGCAAAGAGTGAGCGTTCTTTCTTCAAGTTCTGCCTCACAGCCGTCAAAAAAGCCGTTAGCCGCCGGTGATTCGTGCCTTACATATTCAAGTATTCTCTCGATATTATCAAGTGAAAACTCATTTTTCGGAAAACGGGGGTTAATGTGAACTTTTTTAAGTTCCATTGCCTTTGCAATTTGATTTTGAGCATTTTGAATAACGCTGTAATCAACAAAGCTTTCCAAATTAAGGCCGACTGCAAGCTCCCTGTTTTGACGTGACACGGTAAAAGAAGAGATATCGCCGTTTCCTATATATGTAATTGTATCGTCATTAACATAATTTGAAAAATAGTCTGCAAATCTATTCATTATAATTTATCAATTTCCTTCATTAACTCATCGAGTAAATCTTTTTCATCAACCTTGCGTAGAATTTCGCCTTTTTTGAAAATAAGACCGCAGCCGTCGCCGCCCGCAATTCCGATATCGGCTTCCTTAGCCTCACCCGGTCCGTTTACAATACAGCCCATAACGGCAACCTTAATAGGCTTTTTGCAGTCCTTCAATCTTTCCTCAACCTGTTTTGCAAGACCGACAAGGTCAATCTTTGTTCTGCCGCAGGTCGGGCAGGAAATAAGATAAGGACAGTCTTTTTTAAGACCGATTGCCTTTAAAATATCAAATGCGGCAAACACCTCTTTAACAGGTGCGTCGGTAAGGCTGACACGAATGGTATCGCCGATACCGTGGGTAAGAAGCGAGCCGATACCGATAGCGGATTTGATAATACCCATTCTCTCGGTACCTGCTTCCGTAACACCGAGGTGAAGCGGATAATCACACTTTTGCGCCGCAAGTTCATATGACTTAATCATAGTTTCGACATTGGAAGATTTGATTGAAATTACGATATCGTCAAAATCGAATTTTTCAAGAAGATGTGCGTGGTAAAGCGCAGATTCAACCATAGCCTCAGGAGTGGGAGAACCGTATTTTGCAAGGATATGCTTTTCAAGCGAACCGGAATTAACGCCTATACGAATAGGAATATTCTTCTGCTTACAGATATCCGCAACTGCCTTAACACGTGAATCGTCACCGATATTGCCGGGATTAATTCTAATCTTATCAATTCCTCTTTCAGCCGCACCGAGTGCAAGTTTATAATCAAAATGAATATCGGCTACCAAAGGAACGTCAACAGCCTTTTTAATAGGTTCAAGAAGATTTAATGCGTCCTCATTTGGAATTGCAAAGCGGATAACCTGACATCCTGCTGCCGCAAGTTCCTTAGCCTGCTCAACGGAGCCTTCAATATTGCTTGCCGGAACATTGAGCATACTTTGAACGAGAATAGGGCTGTCGCCGCCGATAAAGGTATTGCCAAGTTTAATTTTTTTACTTTTTCTTCTTTCCATAACAATCACCTAAGTTTAAAACAATTTTGTTATATCGCTGAAGGTTACGAAGCACATCAACAAAAGAAGTGCCGCAAGACCTACAGCATTAATCAGATATTCCGCCTTTTGCGGAAGCTTTTTCCTCGTAATTCCCTCTGCCAAAAGGACAAACAAGCGCCAGCCGTCAAGCGCAGGAATCGGGAATAAATTAAAAAGACCTACATTTATAGTCAAAAGAGCCATTATTCTGAGCATTGAATACATTGAGGTTTTAACCGCTGTTGAAACAACGCTGACCGCACCGACAGGACCGCTCATATCGGATATGCCGTAGCGACCGACGAGCAAATCGTGAACGGACAAAAATACCATTCTTGCATAAGAAACAAATTCTTTACCCGTTTGGGAAATGACGTTTGCCGGAGTTTTCTTAACGCCTCTGAGCCAAAAATCCATAACGGTATAGGTATGACCCTCATAGTCCTCTGTATTAAATTTAACTTTAAGCTTTACGTCCTTGCCGCCACGTTCAACAACGAGATTGACATTTTCGTTTGAGCATCTTGAAAAGCCTGTAGTTACGTCGTTGGTGGTATAAACACGCATTCCGTCAATGCTCTTGATTTTATCGCCGACCTGCAAGCCGTAGGACTGACTGACTGCATTATCGTCAAACTTAGCGACCTCTGTAGTACCGACAAGATTTTGCGAGCAAACGAGAATAAGAACGATTACAAGACCTAAAACAAGGTTCATCAAAGCGCCTGCGACAACGACATAAATTCTCTGCCAAACCTTTTTATTGACAAATGCGTTTTCGTCATCGCTTTCCTCGTCCTCACCCTCCATTGAGCAGTAGCCGCCGAAAAGGATAAGCCTTAAAGTATATGTTGTTTTTTTACCCTTATGCTGCAAAAGCTTAGGTCCCATTCCGACGGAAAACTCATTGACTTTGATTTTCATAAGCCTTGCCGCCGTGAAATGACCCCACTCGTGAATTACGATAATAAGCTCAAAAAAGAGAATTGCCACAAGCACAGGGTAAACGCTGTTCCAAATAGATGTTATATTCACTTAACCGCCTCAATTACATAATTTCTTGCCGCTTTGTCAGCATTAAGAACGTCATCAAGAGTAAAATCTTCTTTTTCAGGGGCATTTTTCATTGCCTCATTATTAAGATATGCAATATCCGTAAATTTAATTTTACCGTTTAAGAAAAGTTTTACGCTTTCCTCATTAGCACCGTTTGCAGCGGCAGGATGAAGTCCGCCAAGTTCAATAGCCTTTTTGCAAACATTGATACACTTAAACGTATCGTAATCAGGTTCAAAGAAAGTAAGTTTTCCGTAATCGGTGAGTGAAAGTTCTTTAACCGGACTCGGCTCACGCTCGGGATAAGTAAGTGCATACTGAATAGGGATTCTCATATCGGGAACACCGAGCTGAGCAATCATTGAATTATCCTGATAAACAATAGCCGAGTGAACAACGCTTTCTCTGTGAACAACAATTTCAATATCCTCATTAGGCATATCGAAAAGCCATTTTGCTTCTATAAATTCCAAGCCTTTGTTCATCATGGTAGCGGAGTCAATGGTTATTTTTGCGCCCATATTCCAATTAGGATGTTTAAGTGCGTCCTTTGCCGTTACGTTTTCAAGTTCTGCAAGTGTTTTGCCGAAAAACGGACCGCCCGACGCCGTAAGAATAATTTTCTTAACCGCTTTTTTATTAGGCATACCCTGCATTGACTGAAAAATTGCGGAATGTTCGCTGTCAACAGGGAGAATTTGAACGCCGTTTTCCTTAGCCAAATTAGTAACGAGATGACCGCCTGCAACAAGTGTTTCCTTATTTGCAAGGGCAAGTGTTTTTTTAGCCTTAATTGCTTCAAGAGTAGGTTGCAAGCCGACCATACCGACAACGGAATTTAAAACGGTATCCGCTTTATCGTAAGTGGCACATTCAATAAGACCGTCCATACCGCAAACAACTTTAGTATCGGTATCGCTGATTTTCCCTTTAAGTTCTTTGGCGGCAGCTTCACTCATCATACAAACCATATCGGGCTTGAATTTACGAACCTGCTCCTCCATAATATCGACTCTTGAATTAGCCGTTAAACATTTAACGTCGTAGCCGTGCATTTCGCAAACGTCGAGGCTCTGCGTTCCGATAGAACCGGTTGAGCCTAAAAGAGATATTTTTTTCATAAGGTATCCCCTTTCAATAAACAATCAAATCAAAATATTTTACTTGCAATAAGCGCAATTGCATATGTAACGGGAAGAGTGAAAAGAGAAGAGTCCATTCTGTCCATTACGCCGCCGTGACCGGGGAAAATTTTTCCGAAATCTTTAACCTCAAAATTACGCTTTAAAACCGAAGCGGAAAGGTCGCCCATCATACCCATAAACGAAGTAGGAAGAACCATTGCGAGAAGAAGGGTTGCCATATTTTGAGGGATAACGTTTACTGCAAATTTATTATAAAGAGTGAGTGCGACTGCGTTTAATACCATACTGAAAATCAAGCCGCCGAAAGCACCCTCAACAGTCTTTTTAGGTGAAATATTCGGTGCCATTTTATGCTTGCCGAAAGCCATACCCATAAGCTGAGCACCCGTATCGGTAGCAAGAGCACAAATAAGCGCATAGAAGATAAGATAGATACCGAACTGTTCGTCAACGTACATATCACGAAGCCTGATAAAAATTGAGAAGCCGAAAGGCACTGCAACGCTTGCGAATATCGATACGCTTACGTCCTCAAACGTTGTATATGCATAATCCTTGAGCATTGCAAGGAAAAATACAAGGCACAAAACGATGATATAAACAATATTCGGAACTGCGCCTATAACCTTGCCCCAAGTTGAAGCGATTACCCAAGGTTCAAGCACCTTTGCGCTTGCAAAAAGCTGGAAGAGGGCTGAAAAGATAATGCCTACAACTTTAATGAAAGTATTTTCAACCTTAGCGCATTTCATTATTTCCCCGCTTGCAACAGCCGAAAGAAAAGCAACGGCGATAAGCAAAACAGGTGTATTTATTTGCCAAACAACAACTGCAAGAACTGCCAAAAGACATACGGCAGTAATAACTCTCTGTTTCATAGATATTTTTTCCTTTTGTTAATTTTATTCAGGCAAACGATGTTCGCCCTACGGTTAATGTTTTATAAAAATCCGGATTTATCCGCCGAAGCGACGGTTTCTTTTTTCAAAATCACGAAGCGCTTTATGAAGGTCGTCAATTGTGAAATCAGGCCAAAGCACGTCGCTGTACCAAAATTCGCTGTAAGCCGCCTGCCAAAGCATAAAGTTTGAAAGGCGCTGCTCACCCGACGGACGAATAATCAAGTCACATTCAGGGGGAGTGAAAATATTCTCGCTAATATCCTTTTCGGTAATATTCGTTTTACCCTGAGAGATAAGTTTATTGACAGCGTCGCAAATTTCAAGCCTGCCGCCGTAATTGACCGCAAGATAAATTGTAGTGCCGGTATGCTCGCTTGTATCTTCCTCCGCCTCGTCCATAAGTTCAAGAAGTTCCTTACTCATACCCTCACGTTCACCGATAAACTTCATTTTCATATTACCAGCGGCGGTAATATCGCTTTTAGCCTCAAGGAGATAATCCTTAAAAAGCCTCATAATAGCGTCAACCTCTTCCTTAGGTCTCTTCCAATTTTCCGTTGAAAAAGCATAAAAAGTTGCGCTTTCCAAACCGAGCCTGCCGCACTCTTTACTGATTGTACGAAAAACTTCAGCCCCTGCCTTATGACCGGCACTCCTCGGCAAAGCTCTTTTTTTAGCCCATCTGCCGTTGCCGTCCATAATTATGCCGATATTTTTGGGGAGTATCTCAAATTGAGTGTTATTATCGTTATTTTTTTTGCCGAAAAGAGCCATAATTTCCTCCTAAATAAAAAGCAAACAAGGAGCTGCAATCAGGCAGCCCCTACTAATAAGTCTAAGCTATATTGAAAGGATTTCTTCTTCTTTCTTCTTTGTGATAGAATCAGCCTGCTTTACAAAATCATCAGTGATATCCTGGAGTTTTTTCTCTCCGTCTTTCTGCTCATCTTCTGTGATTTCGTTATCTTTTTTAAGCTTTTTGATATCGTCCATAGCGTCACGGCGAACGTTACGAATAGCAACCTTTGCCTCTTCGCCTCTCTTTGAGATTTCCTTTTGAAGATTCTTTCTGTGCTCCTCTGTAAGCTGAGGGAAAGAAAGTCTGATTACCTTACCGTCATTTTGAGGATTGATACCGATATCGGCAGTGTTAATTGCCTTTTCAATTTCTCTGAGTGTTGAAGCGTCCCAAGGCTGAACAACAAGAAGTCTTGCTTCCGGTACGCTTACGGCTGCCATTTGGTTGATAGGAGTAGGAACTCCGTAATAGTCAACCATAACCTTATCAAGTACAGCCGGGTTAGCTCTGCCGGCTCTGATTGCGGCAAAATCCCTTTCAAGTGAAGTTAAGCACTTATCCATTTTTTCTTTAGTTTTAGCAAATACAGCTTCCATTTGAATACCTCTCTATAGTTAATGTTATTGTTTTTCAGGCGAACAATGTTCGCCCCTACGGTTTTAAAAAGTCCGATTAATTTTAGTTTTGAACGAGTGTTCCGATTGCTTCACCCGATACAGCCTTAACAATATTATCGGGGTCTGTAAGGTCAAACACAAGAATTGACAAATCGTTATCCTTACAAAGTGAAAATGCGGTTGAATCCATAACCTTGATATCTCTTGCAAGAACTTCTTTAAACGATACGTTATCAAACTTAACGGCGTCGTCAAACTTATTAGGGTCTTTATCGTAAACGCCGTCAACATTTGTGGCTTTGAGAAGAACGTCGGCATTAATCTCAACCGCACGCAAAGCAGCGGCAGTATCTGTTGAGAAGAACGGTGAACCCGTACCGCAGCCGAAAATAACAATTCTGCCCTTTTGGAAATGACGAATAGCCTTGTTCCTGATATAAGGTTCGGCAATTTGGCGCATTTCAATAGCAGTCTGAACTCTGACGTCTGCACCGAGCTGTTCAAGTGCGTCACAAAGTGCAAGTGAGTTCATAGCGGTTGCAAGCATACCGATATGGTCAGCCCTTGTTCTGTCCATATGCTCGCTTGTTCTGCCACGCCAGAAGTTGCCGCCGCCGACAACGATACCGACCTCAACACCCATATCTGCGATTTTCTTAACAGACTTACAAATGGTAACTACGGTTTCGTTATCAATACCCGTACCCTTTGCACCTGCAAGCACCTCGCCGCTGAGTTTAAGTAAAATTCTTTTATAAGCAATGCTCATTTTTATACCTCCGAATAAAAGAGTCGTTTTTCTTCTTTTATATAATAATATAAATTTAACGTAAAGTAAATATTAATATTAAAATATATTATTAAAAAACAGTTACAAATACAAAAATTTGCAAAAAAATACCGACAAAGCCTAAACTCTGTCGGTAAAATTGTTTGAATTATTTACTTTTCTTTTCCGTATCGGTTTTTGAAGCCTTAACCGCTTTATTTAAAACTGCGTAGTCCTTTGCATTAATCACACCGTCGTTTGTAAGGTCATAAAGATAACCTGTGGCAACTTCAGACGTTTTATTATTGACAAATCTGATAAATGCAAGATTTACAACAGACGTCGCAACCTTACTTTCATTGCCGCAAACAGAGCAAGTGTAAACAAGTCTGTCGGCGTCTGCGTCATATTTGGTGTAAGTATAAGAGTGACTGCCCGGTGCGTCAACCGTACGTATTCTCTTTTCGTTACAGTATGTGCAGGTATCCTGATATCTTGCGGAAACGGTGCAGCTGCCCTTAACAAGAGTTTCCGTTGTGTACTGACCCTCTATCCATTCGGTATGAACAAAGCCCTGAGATTTAACGTTTTTGCAGCGTGCGCAAGCAGTTATTCTGTAAACATGGCCGGGGTGTTCCTCATCGGGAGTATCGTTATCAACATAATCGTGACCTAAAGCTTCAAGCACGATATCGTATTCAACACCGCATCTTGCACATTTTGCGTGTGCCGCACCCGCTTCGGTACAGGTAGGTTCGGTAGTTACAACATAGCCGTCGCTCAACGGTGCGTGACCCAAAGCCGAAGCCTCAACCTTGGAAGTAGCGCCGCAGCGTGAGCATTTATATGTAGTATAACCTGCCGTTGTGCAAGTCGGTGCAACAACAGCCTGCTGAACATAATCGTGACCTAAAGCGTCAATATTTTCACTCTTAGTGAGATTGCAGTTTTTACAGCTGTAATAAATCTTACCTACTGCGGTACAGGTAGGCTCGGTTCTGCTTGTTTCCTCCCAAACGTGCTCGCCGTTTGCAGGTAAAACAACGCTTCTTTTTTCGTTACAGATATTGCATGTATCGGTTTGAAGTCCGTTAATTGTGCATTTCGGCTCGGTAACAACATTGGAAGTATATTGACCCTCAACCCACGCAACGTGAGTAGGTGTAGACTCTTTTTGATGGCAGACGGTACAGGTTTTGACAACGTATGTATGGCCGTCAACCGAAGTGTTATCAAGTGTTTCAACTTCGTCGGAGAAAGTATGACCGAGAGCCGGAATAGCCTGTGTCACCTCCTGTCCGCAGACAGAACACTTACCCTTTTCCTCGCCCTCTTCGGTGCAGGTTGCCGCCTTGGTAACGGTAGGATTTTCAATCTTATGGCCTGCTTTTGAAACAAAATTACGTTCAACTTTGCCGCAGCCTTCAATCTTACACGTCTTTTTCTCCCAACCCGGAGTTGTGCAGGTAGCGTTACATTCATAGTCATAGTAGCCGTCAACAAAAGTTACGTGAGTGACAATAGTATTTTCGTTGCCGCAGACAGAACACTTTTGATATTCATAAGTGTGACCGTCAACAGAGGTGTTATCCTCAGTTTCAACGGTTTCATAAGTATGTCCCTTTGCCGGAAGCTCTGTTTCGGACACTACAAAACTGCATTCATCGCAAACCTGAGTGGTCTTGCCGGTTTCGGTACAAGTAGGTTCAAGAGTAATAACCTCGTGAGTGGACTTGTGCTCACAGGCGTCAATACTTTCAAATTTATAGCCCTTGGCATTTGCATATGTTTGGGCAGTTGAATTTGAATGACCCTTAACCAAAAGGCTCTGCTGTGAGCCGTTGAACGGGTCTTTACCGCCGCTTGAATCCGTTTGACCGATACCGTCAAAAACGCAGTTAGGGTTATAAACCGTAACCTCCTGCAAAGCGGTACAGTTTGCAAAACCACGAATATTGATTTTAGTTACAGTATCGGGAATTTCAAGTTTAACAAAGTTACAGCCGTAGAAGCTCCACGGTGATACCTCGGTAATAGTTGATGAAAAATTAACTTTTGAAACGCTTGCATTTCTGAATGCCATATTGCCTGTTTCGGTTATACCTGTGCCGTATGTAACTGTAGTAAGGTCTTTACAATCCTCAAAAGCACTGATACCGATTGAGGTAAGGCTGTCCGGAAACTTGATTGATTTAAGCGCAGAGCAGTTATTAAACGCATAAGTGCCGATAGAGGTAAGTTTATCGTTTAAAATAACCGTAGTAAGCGCAGTACAGTCAAGAAAGCAATAAGGGCCGATCATTTCAAGATTAGCCGGCATTGTTATTGATTTAAGCGAAGTACATTCACGGAAGGTACCGTATCTCGGAACAGTGGTATCGCTCATTTTTGTCAAAGTAGACGGCAGAGAAACGCTCTCGGCAGCAGTACATTTATTGAAAAGAAGCCGACCGAGAGAGGTAATGCCCTCACCGACTACAATACTTTTAATTAAATTTCTTGAATCGCTCCACGGCGCAATGCCTTTAAGAGCCGTTTCACCGTAATCCTTAGTAGCGCCCGAACCTGTAAGAGTAAGAACGCCCGTAGTTGTATTCAAATTCCACTTAACGTTTGTTCCGCACGTACCGCTTGTAGGATTTGCGGCAAATGCAGACGTTACGTCAAAGCAAAAAAGCGTAGTCACAAGCATAGCAAGAACTATAATTAAAGAAGTAATTTTTTTCATCATATCACCCAAGTCAAAGAAAATATACAGTTTAAACATAACTATACACATAAAATATATCATATTTTACCAACATATTCAAGATATTTGGATATAAAAACGCTTATAAGTATAAAAAAAGACAGCCGCCGAAAAAGCGACTGCCTGATTTTATGTATATTAAGATTAAGCCATAAAGGAGCGAATAACAGCCTCGCAATCCTTTTTATCCATAATCTTAGGTACAGGGTAAAGCGGGTTACCTTCTTTAAGAGCACGCTCTACAAGAATAGGTAAATCTTCTTCCTTGATGAAATCGAACTTTTCAGGGATATTCATATTCCTGTTAAGAGTTCTGATAGCCTCAATAAATGCCTTGCCCTTGCCTGCTGTGTCAAGTCCTTTGCCGACACCGACGATATCTGCAAGCTTTGCAAGCTGCGGATAAGCTGCGTCTGCATAGTAATCAAGAACATAAGGTAAAATAACCGCATTAGCCAAACCGTGAGGTGTGCCGTATAAGCCGCCAAGATTATGAGCGATAGCGTGAACATAACCTACATAAGCGTGAGTAAACGCACGACCTGCAAGGTATGAGCCTTTGAGCATATTACCTCTTGCCTCAAGGTCCTTGCCGTTGTTGTATGCCTCTTCGATATTGTCAAAGATAAGTTTTGTAGCTTCTTCGGCTTCCCTGATAGTGTCCTTAGTATTACTCTTACCGATATAAGCCTCAACTGCGTGAGTGAGAGCGTCCATACCCGTTGTAGAAGTAATATGAGGCGGCAAACCTACTGTAAGCTCAGGGTCAAGTACAGCGTACTTAGGTCTGAGACAAGTATCGTTAATGGCATTCTTCTCATGAGTTTCAGGGTCGGTAACTACTGCTGCTACAGTTGTTTCTGAACCTGTACCTGCTGTTGTAGGAACAGCGAAGAACGGCGGAAGTGCCTTATGGACTTTAAGCTGACCTCTCATAGCACGAACAGACTGCTTAGGCTTTACAACCCTTGCACCTGCTGCCTTGGCGCAGTCCATTGAAGAACCGCCGCCGAATGCTACAATGCCCTGACAGTTGTTTTGAACATACATATCCTTACATTCTTCAATGTTAGGGATAGTAGGGTTAGGCTGAACACCGTCATAAACAACGTACTCTACTCCAACTTCTTCCAGTTTCTTGAATAAAGGATCAAGAAGATTTAAGCTCATAAGCCCTTTATCAGTCACGACTAAAACCTTGTTGATACCCTTGCTCTTTATGAACTCAGGCAATTTAAGAACACTGCCTGCGCCTTCAAGAAGTTGAGGCTCGGACCAATCCATAAAACACATTGCAACCTTAAAAACTCTCTGGTAAATTCTGTACCAAATCTTTTTAAGTTCCCAAAGCATATTACAATTCCTCCTTTTCTTTAATATTTCCATTCTATTGTAACTGTTTGAGGAAAGATTTTCAAGTGTTTTATAAAATACTCTTTTAAAAATTTGGCACATATGATATTATAGCCTTATAAAAATGTTGGAAGGTCTTAAATATGAGCGGTGAAAAAGTAATATTTTGCGGAAATAATCCCGATTTTTTAGACGAAAAATTAACCAAACTCAGCGACGGTTCAAACGGCGGAAATGCGTTTCGTATTCCGAGCCTTATCAGAAGCGGCAACACGCTTATTGCGGCAATTGACAGGCAAAGCTGCGGTGCGGACTGGGGATATATCGAAGTTGCGATAAGAAGAAGCGAGGACGGCGGAGATACGTGGAGCGACATTCAAATCATTGCGATACCGCCTGCAAGGAAAACAATGCTCAGTGACGAATGTTTCGGCTCGGCTTTTTACATTGACCCTTGTATGACGGTTGCGCCAAACGGTGACGTACTGCTTTTGGTTGACTTTTATCCCGAATGCAAAGGACTTCACAAAAGAAGCATACTTGACAAAAAGAAATCGCCTTATGCGCTTTACAACAAGGAAATGCGACCGACTTTATATGACCGTGACGGAAGATTTTACGTTGTTGACAAAGACGGTCACGTGCTCAACCACCGTTTTACAGACACGGGTATGACTGTCGACTACGAAAGCGGAGAATTATATAACGGGCAGGCTTATCTCGGCAACATTCACTTAAACGGAAAGTCGCCGTCAAACATTAACGAAGCAGGTGCAAAAACGACATTCGGTGCACCGCTCAAAGCGCCGAAGAGAAATTATTTATACCTTTTAAGAAGCTCGGACAACGGCAAAACGTGGAGCAAGCCGAAAGACATTACCGGTCAGGTTCTCACCAAACAAGACGGAACGTTTTTAGGTGTTGCGCCGGGCGTCGGACTTACCACCCACAAGGGCAGAGTTGTTATGCCGCTTTACGTTGACAGAAAGCAGGCGGTATCGATTTACTCAATTGACGACGGTGAAAATTGGCACAGAATGGCAGGTCACCCGTATGCCGAAAACGTCGACGAATGGCAAATGGTGCAAGCGCCCAGCGGTGCGATAATCGGGCTTGGCAGGGCAAAAAAATACGGCAAAACACCTATGTCGATTTCTTATGACGACGGCAAAACGTGGATAAAAGCGGGCAAAACAGACCTCTATGCTCCGAAGTGCCAAAAAAGTGTAATAAGCATAGGAGATTACGTTTTTTGCTCCCATCCGAATGACAAAACACGTTCAAACGGTGTAATCACAGTCGGCAAATTCTACAAGGCAAAAGGCAGAGTAGCAGGCATTAATTGGTACAGCGAAACCGAGGTAAACAAAGGCTTTTTCGCTTATTCTTGCCTTACAAGAATCGATGACGAGCACATAGGAATTTTATACGAATCCGAGCCGAGTTCATTCATTTTATTTAAAAAATACAAAATATCCGACTTGATATAAAAACATCCCACAGAAGCGTATTCTGTGGGATTTCTTATCATATTTTACCGATATAAAGGACAGACATATTCGGCATTTTATATATTCCGTTTTCGGAAAACTCATCAAATATTTTTTCAATTTCTTTTACATATGATGAATAATTTTTATCATTTTCATTAAGCGAATAAGAGCTTGAAAGACAGCGCTTTACATATTTTTCTTTTGTATATTCAAGAGGGTTATAAAACTCGAAATACTCAAATTTCTCGTCAAAAAAGCGTTTGATTTGCTCGGCATCATTGCGTTTACCGCCGTTAACTCCGACGAATTTAGGGCAATATTTTTTTGAAACGTCAAAAAGTCTTTTAACACTTTTTGCATTATTATCTCTCATATTCCAAACGAGTGCGACACAGCCGTCTTGCTTTAAAATTCTTTTACATTCAAGTTTGAATTTTTCCTTATCAAACCAATGAAAAGACTGGGCGCAGGTGATAAAATCGACGCTGTTACCGTCTAAAGTCGTAGCCTCGGCGCTTGCCTTGACGCTTACAAAGTTTTCGTTTTCTCCAAGTAAAGTCTCGGCATTTTGACGCATTTTATCATTGAGTTCGACGGCGTAAACTTTTGCACCTTTATCTAAAAGCTGGCGGGTGAAAATACCTGTTCCCGAACCGATATCGGCAACCGTGCTCCCCTTTTTCAGTCCGTAATCTTCAAGCATATCAAGCAAACCTTTTGCATAGCTCGGACGAGCCTTGATGTAATTATCCGCCTTATCGCTGAAAAGGTTAAGATTATCCATAAAATCACCTCAAATTGATTTTAGCATATGAATAAAACGAATACAATTGAAATATCACAATATTTTTTTTAAAAATCGACAAAAATAGCTAAATAATATTGAAAATAA
Source organism: uncultured Clostridia bacterium (assembly GCA_945874765.1). Classification (GTDB taxonomy): domain Bacteria; phylum Bacillota; class Clostridia; order Oscillospirales; family Acutalibacteraceae; genus Eubacterium_R. The sequence continues at coordinate 90,012 of CAMCHQ010000006.1, read as the reverse complement.
TATAGATAAACATTATAATAATATACACGAAAAAATCAGAAAAGAGAGATAGATATGAACATTTTTGAAGCAATAAAATCACTTGTAAAATACGGCATTAAAAAAGAAATGCTTGAGGCGGAAGACGAAATTTGGGCAATCAACAGAGTTTGCGAGGCTTTAAAGCTTGACACTTACGAGGAAAGTAAAGCAAAAGAAAGCGACCTTGAAAAGATTTTAGCGGTTATTCTTGATTATGCGGTTGAAAACGGACTTTGCGAAGACAGCGTTGTTTACCGTGACCTTTTTGATACAAAAATTATGGGTCTTATCACACCGAGACCGAGTTTTGTCATCAATAAATTCAACTCTCTTTATGAACAGTCACCTAAGGCGGCTACCGATTTTTACTACAAATTAAGTCAGGACAGCGACTACATAAGAAGATACAGAATTAAAAATGACTTAAAGTGGGTTACAAAGACGGAATACGGCGACATTGACATTACAATCAATCTCTCAAAGCCGGAAAAAGACCCAAAAGCCATTGCCGCTGCGCTTAAAATGAAGAGTGCATCATATCCTAAATGCCTTTTGTGCAAGGAAAATGAGGGCTATGCGGGACGTATCAACCACCCGGCACGTCAAAACCACAGAATTATTCCTATGGTACTCGGCGGTGACGATTTCTTTATGCAGTATTCACCGTATGTTTATTACAACGAGCATTGCATAGTATTTAACGCAGAGCACACACCTATGAAAATCGACAGAGGCGCTTTTGAAAAACTCCTTGATTTTATCGAGCTTTTCCCGCACTATTTTGTAGGTTCCAATGCTGATTTACCTATCGTCGGCGGTTCAATCCTCACACACGAGCATTTTCAAGGCGGTAACTACGAATTTGCCATGGCTAAAGCACCGATTGAAACAGAGGTTAAGTTTGCGGGATATGAAAACGTTAAGGCAGGCATAGTTAAATGGCCTATGAGCGTTATCAGAATTTCGAGTGACGATAAACTCGAACTTGTTGAGCTTGCAGATAAAATCCTTACCGCTTGGAGAGGATATACAGATGAAGATTCGTTCATTTATGCCGAAACCGACGGTGAAAAGCACAATACCATCACCCCGATTGCAAGAATGAGGGACGGCAAATTTGAGCTTGATTTAGTTTTGAGAAACAACATTACAACAAAAGAATGTCCTTTGGGCTTCTATCATCCGCACCCTGAATACCACCATATTAAAAAAGAAAACATCGGTCTTATCGAAGTTATGGGTCTTGCAGTGCTTCCGAGCCGCCTTAAAGGCGAAATGGCGCTTCTTAAAGGCGCAATGGTGTCGGGCAAGGATATCGGTTCAATCGAGGCCATAGCAAGCCACAAGCAGTGGGCTGAAATGATTATGGATAAATATGACATTACAGCAGACAATTGCGAGGAAATTTTACAAAAGGAAATCGGAATTGTATTTACGTCCATTCTTGAGCAGTGCGGTGTTTATTCACGAAACGAAGAGGGCAAAGCCGGCTTTATCAAGTTTATAGAAAGCGTGAAATAAAATGTTTAATCTTCACACGCACACGTACCGTTGCCACCACGCAAAAGGCAAGGACGAAGAATATGTAATCAAAGCGATTGAAAACGGATATGATTTAATCGGCTTTTCCGACCATGCGCCGTATCTTTTCCCAAACGGATATGTAAGCACTTTCAGAATGCTTCCGAGCGACGCACAAAATTACGCCGACAGTATCAAAGCACTCAGGGAAAAATACAAGGGCAAGATTGATATTAAGCTTGGATTTGAGCTTGAATATTATCCGAGGCTTATTGATAAAGAAATCGAATTTTTGAAAAGTCTTGATTACGATTATTTGATTTTAGGTCAGCATTATGTCGACAATGAATATGAGGATTATGCGATATATTCGGGTTCGCCGACTAAGTCCCCTGCTGTGCTTGACAAATATATAAGTCAGGTAATTCTCGGCGCTAAAAGCGGACTTTTCACCTATATTGCCCACCCCGATTTGATTAATTTTAAGGGTGACAACAAACTTTATATTCAAAAAATGACATATTTTGCAAACGAGCTTAAAAAGCTCAATATTCCGATTGAATTTAACTTTTTGGGATATACGGACAAGCGCAACTATCCGAATAAAGATTTTTGGCAGATTGTAAGCGAGGTCAAAAACGACGTTGTTATCGGTCTTGACGCTCATAACCCGAACGTTTACGACGATAAAGAAAATCTCAACAGGGCTAAAAAATATCTAAGTTCACTTGGCATATCCCCACTTGATAAAATTGAATTGTAAAAGGTTAACCCCCGAACAAGATAACTTGCTCGGGGGCTATTTATATAAACTAACTCTATCAAAGCTCACTATTTTAATATGCGTATTGCAACTATAACACCTGCAATTAAACAAGGAACTATGCTGATTTTACCCAATTTATCGTTAATCAAATAAGCCAAAAGCATAGGTGGTATAACAAAAGATAATATTATTAATACAGCCGCAGCATCCATAATTTTTCATTCCTCCTTGCAAATATTATTAATTCAAACAACTCACAATCCAATAAATAGCAAAAATAATTGCGCCAATTATACCGATGCCAAATAATTTTTCGTTTATCAAACCACATAAATAAATTAAAAGAATTCCTACAACTACCGGAATGCCAAAGGTAAAAAGAACTGCACCCAAAGCCGTTAAAGTAAATAAACAAGCCGTATACATAAAATTCCTCCTCATAAATATACCATATTGGGATATAATTACTATACCATTTTGGTATAGTTATAGTAATGTCAAGGGTGATTTTTTATGAGATTAAAAGAATTGAGAAAAAAGAGAAATATTTCTCAGTTAAAACTTGCACTTGACCTATCAATGAATCAAAACACAATCAGCAGATATGAAACAGGCGAACGAGAAGCCGATTACAAAACCTTGATTAAAATAGCCGATTATTTTAACGTATCGATTGATTACCTATTAGAAAGAACTAATAATCCTAAAATAAACAAATAACCGAGTAAGTAAAGACCTACTCGGTTATTTTTCTATTCTATTATCTTTTTTATTGAATTAACAAAATCGTCCATTTCGTCGAATATAACCTCAACAATTATGTTCCAATTAATGCCCTCATAATCGTGAACCAATCTATGTCTAAGACCTGCTACAACGCTCCAAATAATTTCAGGATATTGTTTTTTTGTATCATCGCTGATTTTATAGACCTGTTCACCGATATTATAAAGCGGAGTTGTGACAGCCCATTGCAAAAACTCATCGTTTAGCAAATTTTCTTTAGTGATTGAATGTTCCTTAATTTGCAGTTGCAAAGAGGACCAAATATCAATAATCTTTTTAATTCGTTCATTATCAGATTTTTTCATGCTATTTTGATTCCCTCTTTCATGACATTTTCATAAAAAGGAGTTGATTTATCGACTTCACAAATTTCAAAAGCGTCAACACTTTTACCCGTTATTTGCCTAAGTTCTTCGGCAAATGCGAATATATTTGACTTTTTAAAATTTTCTCCGCCGAAAACGAGCACGTCAATATCGGAATTTTCCGTCTGTTCTCCCCTTGCATACGAGCCGAAAAGGAGTGCATATTCAGCATTGTATCGAACAAGAAGTTCTTTTATTGATTTTTCAATTTCACTTGTAGTAGGCATAATATCGCTCCTTTCTATATGATTTTCCGATTAATTCTTACTATACCTAAAATCGTATTTATCTTTTAGGACGTTGGGGATTTTCCTGCCGTTGATTATTACCGTATCGTCATCAAGCCACTTTACCTCTGCGCTGTCGGTATGATGTTCCCAATAAATATTGCGAGCGTATGAAGAATCGGACTTTTTGCGCAAAACGCCGAGGACTGCATAATCAGTAGTTGCGCCGCCGTTATTTTGATAAATTTCAACGGTATAGGTTGAATTCGGCGAGGGATATTCGCCGACAAACTTTTCGCCTTTAATCGCCGCTGTTGAAAAGAAAAAGTGATAAATGCAAATTAAAACCACCGCAACAATCGCAATTAAAACGACACTTATCGCAATTTTCTTTTTAGCTTTGCTTTTAAAGACCATATTTTAAAACCATTCCTTCTTGTTTTGAACATAGGTTTGATAAAATTCAGCGTCGGACTTTGTCAAGTAAAGTATACCCTCAATAAGACCGATTATCGACATAACGGAGGCGCCGATACCGAAAGTGAGAAGCGACACAAGAAGCATAATAACGCCGCTTTTGGTATATCCGAGATAGAATTTATGAATACCTAAAGAGCCGAGGAAAATTCCGAGCAAGCCTGCCACAAGTTTTTCCTTAGTAGGCTGCTGAGGAGCATAATTCATATCCTGCTGATAATTCGGCTGCGCACTGTAATAATACTGACCTTCCTGCCGATTCGGATTATAATATTCATTTGCACTTTGGTAATTGTTTTGCTGAGCATATTGCTGATTTTGTGCCATATCGTTAGGCGCACCGCAGTACGGGCAGTAAGGCGCATTGTCATCAAAATTCGTCGAACAATTTTTGCAAATCATAAACTTACCTCTTTTCATTGTTATGTGTCATTTATTCAATTTATAGTGCAGCACTGAATAGTAAGTGTTACACTGAATAGTCAGTGTTATACTACATAGTGAGTGTAACATATATAAATAAAATTTGCAAGACGAAGATATGAAGCATAAAAATAGGGCTGTCCTATAAATAAGACAACCCTATTTAGTTCACACAATATATAACCGTCAAACGAAAGCATTTGGATTATTTATCATCTATGTCAATTCTGATATTTTTATTCATCAAATTTTTTGAAATATCCAAATAGTTTTCCATCATTTGATTAGTTTGATTTATCATTTTAACAGCGTCGGTTTTCGTTGAGTCAAGAGCTACCGACAGCTTTGAATAATAATTAACCAAATTTTCGCTTTCTTTGGTAAGACGCTGGAATTTTAATAATAAGTTTCTGTCCACATTATATTTTGAATAAGTCAGACGCTTAATACTATGTATCTTATCAGAAAGTTTTTGAGCGGTTCTTTTTTGTTCTAAAGTATCATCAATGCAAAATGATAATTTATTTGTGTCTAAATAAAACATAAGTTTTCAATTAAAGGTCTAAATCGCTGAGATCGATAATGCTCTCAAGTCCGTTTTTAACAGTACTCTTGCCTTCTTCAATAACCTGGTTAGATTTATTTTCCAATGAATCCATTGCCTTAACAACTTCATCGATTTGTCTTTTGATTTTTTCCACTACTTTGAGCTGAGCTCTAACCTTTTTAATTTCCTGATCAATAACTTCCTGCATTTTTGCGTAACGAGAGTCATCATCCTCGATAAATTCATTTGCTCTCTTTTTTACGCTGGAATATCTTTCAAGAAGACTTTGAAGTTTACCTATTTGAGTTTGCAATGTTCCCTGAGCTGTCAAAAAGTCTGATAAATCGACTTTCATTTTAAGTGTTTCTGCCATTTTATATTCCTCCTATCATTTAAGAATGTTCTTAAACGCATCTTTTATATACTTAGTTCCGTTTTTAACAAAATCTTCGCCTATGTTCAATATGTTATTTACCATAGAAGTAAATCCGCTCATTGTTTTGCTGAGGTCTACAGCAATAGTCATAAGCTTGTCGCCGCCCAAAACCAATTCGTCGATTAATGTACCGTCAGCCATTTCGCTGATATTTTTAACTGCCTGTCCGGCAGCCTTTACAGTAGCCTCTGTTTCATTGTTAAGTTCTTCAACTTCTTTTAACCATTTTTCAGCAGAAGCTCTGTCACTTGTATGTATTTTCATTTACAATTTCTCCTTACATAAAATTTTTTATTATTACAAGCTGTCAAAACACCTAACACTCCAGCAATGCCAAGCACCTGCGCAGCTCTTGTAATTCCTTTTCAATTTTTTTGATATATGCGTCTGCAATATCACATGACTTTAAATATTCATCACGCAGTTCACCGTCTAAAGAATTTATAATGTTTTCCCTTGCACGATTATTTTGTGCCTTTAGTCCGGCGATATATTGCTCACATTCGCTAAATTTGACATGCATTGCATTATCCATATTAATCCTCCGGCTAAATCATAAATATTTCTTCGCCGTCTTTAATTCCATATGACTGCAAAGTAAGAGAGGGATTGAGCAAAACATTATTTTTCAAATTCAAATTTTCTTCCTTTGAAGAAATATAAGAATTATCGCTCATTTCGATTACGCCTTTTACCAGCACCTGTGTCAAATCATTTATGTTCATATCAAGAGGAACGAATACATCAAACGACCTGCTGATTGCAGGAACTTGCAGACAAATTAAAATTTTATCCATAATGCACCTCCGTTAAATGATTGACATATCTTCCTCGTCGCCGACGTCATTGTTAATTTGACCGCAAGGCATATGCATTGCATACCATTGACCACGGTATTTGAATAAATATCTGTTGTAATTAGGATTAATCTGTTCTATTCTGCGATACTCCATAGGCAAATCGAATATATTTTGTTTGCCGTACTGACCGCCGAAGAGAAGATAGTTTTCTTCCTTATTAAAACATTTCATAAGAGAATCTATTGTAAGCGAGCTTTCATCATCCGGATAAAAACAAGCTGTAAAGTAAATATTATAGCTTCTCAATTTAGAAAAATATGTGCTGAGTTCAAGAACTAAATTATCGTCTTTTTCGGCATGGCAAATATCGCCGAAACTTTCAAAAATAACCATAAGCGCTCTTGTATTTGAGCGAATATATTTTTCCGCCTGCCTTGCCCTTGTTTTATCTGTTTTAGGTATTGAATGTGTTTCGCAATACTCGTCACGAAATACATTTCTTGCCTTAATTTCATCAAACATTGTTTTTGAAAATTCTCTCAGGCTTTCGCTGTCGCAGTCAAATATTGTTGTGTCAAATGCAGTATCAGCTTTGATTTCCTTTTCGTATTGACCGCCAAAAACGGTATCAACACTTTTCCTTACAATAATCAAGTCCATATTGTTGTGTTTGCAAGCATAAATAAAATTGTCAAACACAGGCTTGACGCCGTCGGGATTACCGAAATATAACGACAACGAATAAAGCTGATGAAACGGCATAGCCACCGGTTTTGTTGATGATACAACGTAACCGAGAGGCAGACAGTTCTTATCAAAATCCTTACAGAAGTCGGCATATTCCTGTTCTTTATCAAGCATAGGTAATTTTTTAACATTGCCCGTATCGGAATACCGAGCTGCGATACCCTGAAGCCTTTCTTTCAAAAGAGAGGTTCTTTCTTGTTCTTCCTTATCACAATAAGGCATTGCAATATGGTGTTCGAGAACTCTCTCATCAACAACACAAAGTCCCCTGCCTGCAAGCTGAGGCGGAGTAAATGTGCATTTTGTATCGAGCATATCGTTATAATCATAACGGTCTTTTGCATTAAAAGCTATCTTATAGTCAAACTCATCTCTGCTTTTCATATTAAAATCGCCGGGACGGTTGGCAGTAACGATATACTTTATACCGTAGTTTGCCGCATCGTTTAATTTATCCTGAAGTGTGGAATAAACATCCTCACCGGCGGCAAAATTCCTGATATTTGAAAAGCCGTCAATAATTACAAATATCATTGACATTGAAGCTATATTGCAGTATGAATTGTAATTTGTGACATCCGCTTTTGCAAAAATTTTCTTTCTTTCCTCAATCACATCATCTATAAGTGCAAACAATCTCTTAAAATCGCTGTCATTTGCATCGGTAAGATATGCACCGCAATGAGGAAGTTTTGAAAATGCTCTGAGTGCACCTGCCGATAAATCCAAAATGTAATAATTGAAGTTTTCGGGAGAATACCTTTCAACAAAATTCAAAAGCAACGTACGCACAAATGTACTTTTACCGTTGGCAACTCCGCCGTAGATAAGCATATGATGAAGGCTCATCATATCAATCATTAACGGAAATTGATTTTGCATTTCAGGGTCATCAACCATACCCATTAGCGCAGTCATTGTGCCGCCCAAATTTTTGCCGTATTGATTTGCAAGGTCATCATAATCAAGACAATTCGGCAACGGATTGAGCCAAAGACTTTTAGGCTCAATTTTTTTGCGTTTTGCAAGGTCGGACAAGTACTTTACTATCGAAACAATTTGTTTGGTACCTGTTTTAACCTTTTCAGCCTCTTTTTTAACGCTGATTATAGATTGACCGACATTATCAACAAATTGAACGGATTCATCTTTTGCCGCTTCTATTTCATCACTCGGAGTATATTCAGCTCCGCACCAAGCAGACTGCCCTTGAGCAAAAAGTTCATTATATCCGACCTGCAAATAAAATCGACCTGTATTTTTAAGTTCTGCCGCATCGGGACGTTTAATCATATCCATACTGTCAGAACGGTCCTGAACACGCAGACAAACCTGAAACTTTGTGTTACTTCTGATTTGGTCATTGACAACACCGCTCGGTTTTTGCGTTGCAAGAATAAGATGAACACCGAGGCTTCTACCGATACGTGCAGTACTGATAAGCTCATCCATAAATTCAGGCTGTTGTGCTTTCATTTCCGCAAACTCATCGGATATAATAATCAAGTGAGGAACGGGCTGAGACACTTTATGATTTCTATAAAGCTTTTGATAATCGTAAATATCCATCGTTCCTTCATTTGTTTGGCTCTTTGCTTCCTTGAAAACGGTTTGCCTTCTTTTAAGTTCACTTTTTATAGACATAAGAGAACGCTGAATTGATGCGCCGTCAAGGTTTGTAATTGTGCCGACAAGGTGCGGAAGATGGATTCCCCTGTTTTTATCCTCAAAAGCATCAGCCAAGCCACCGCCTTTATAGTCAATTAAAACAAACGCAACCTCGTCGGGGCTGTAATTAACTGCCATTGACAAAATATATGTAATAAGGAATTCAGACTTACCTGAACCCGTCATACCGGCGACCAAACCGTGCGGTCCTTGGAACTTTTCGTGCAAATCAAGATTAAACAGTTTTCCGTCAACACCTACGCCTATCGGTGCGGCAAGCGATTTTACCGGATTATTATTTTTCCATCTTTCAGTCGGGTTAAGATGTTCAACTTTTCCGACGTTATACATTTCAAGAAAAGTCACCATATTCGGAAGCATATATCCCGCACTTTCGGTATTTATCTTTGTTTCGGAAATTTTTTTAATGCTTACTGTCGCAATCCTGTCATCGCAATTATCAAGAGTAAACTGCTGATTGCCCTTTTCGGGATGAAAATAATCAACTATCTGCGGTTGATTTTCAAGATAAATTACTTTACCGCATTCCTTAGGCAACACGTCAAATGATACAACAAGCGAAATTCCCTCATATTCGGTTTTTGAAAGCACGTTACCGATTGGCGAAATATAATTAAATAACGTTTTGTTCAAAGCAAAAACAACATATGATATTCCGTCGGTGATATTATATTTAGAATATTTATTTGACTGCTCCTCTTCTTTATTAAAATAATTTGACAGTTGCTGTGCTTCTTCCTGATTAGTAACAAAAAATCTGATGTTTTTATCATTTGACCAATTATGCGGAAGATAACGAACAAAATTAAGCGCTTTGGCATCGGAAGCATCTGCAACAAGTACAATTTTCAACTCGTCATAGCTGTGAGTTGCAGCAAGCTGTAATATAATACGCTTCATCATTTCTATTACCGAACGCTTGTTTCCTACAACACCGGTGATAAAATTTTCCACAAGCGAGTACATAACGGGTGCATTATTAAGCAAAACCGGCTTCTCCGCTATTTCATACATCTCATTTTCCAAAACATCGCTTTCAACCTGAAATCTTTTCGGCGGATATTTCACTTCGGCAAGCATAGGAAAATTACCGTAACCGATACGTACTTTTAAAAAGTCGTTATCGCTTTTACGTCTGTCCCAAAGTCGTTTTTGCGTAGCGGCAAGCTTAAGCGTGTTATCAAGATTAGGATAATTGAAATCGAGTTGCTGTTCTTCTTGCGTTTTTTCGTCGTCAATTGACTTTTGGATATGTGCAAGGTATTTTCTGTAAGATTCAAGCCTCTTCGCTTCATACTCACGTCTTTCCTTTTCTGTAAAGCCCTGGGTCAATGTAGGCAAAACCATACTTGTCATCGCCATAATAATATTACCGGTCATCAAAGCCTGTCCGCCCATAAGCATCGGCGAACCGAGCCTTAAAAGAAGAGGAATATTATTGCCTTTAAGTGACATAGGAGGCATTTCAATTTCAATCGGCTGTGCTTCAATATTCATCATTTTTCTCGGGGCACGTTCATAAAGAGCATAATTGCTTTTCGACAAAGGCGGTGAATAAGAAAGTTCGCTTTGCGACACAATATGCCTGATTTTAGGAGTGTTAAACGACACCCTGTTATTATAATTATTAATAGAAATAAATCCCGAACCGATAATAATATAAAGTCCTACGATAAAAATAATATCGCCGACATTAAGAACAGCCTTATCTATTTTCTTTCCGTTTAAATATGTACCGTTTGTACTGTTAAGATCAACTATTGACCACTGATTACCGTTCCAACAAAGACGTGCATGCTCACGTGACACTGCAAGATTTTGATAACAAATATCACATTTATTAGTACGACCGATTATATAATCGGTTCTTTCCTCAATGTAATAAGACAAAAAGGCATGGTCGCCCGGATGTTCTTCTTCGGCATAAACAGTATATTTTTCATTTTTATATTTAAAGCGAAACATAGTATTTAAAACCATACTGTGTTTTTGACCTAAATTTTTTTCGCCGTTTTGAGCGGACATAAAGAAATATGCCGGCTTTTCCAAATTTGCAACCCATTTACCGTTTTCAGCTTCAAAATGGATAGGATTTTTTTCGATTCCGAATGAATCGGTGAATTTATATCTTCCCTCCATAGTATCGGGTAAAAGCAATGTGAGAATTTCTCCGCTGTCTGCAATTAAAACAACACGAATCGGATATATAACTTCACTATAGTTTACTTCACTGTTCAAACTGCTTGTTTCGCCTGAAAAATCCTGCATATTTAATATCCTTTCACATATTCACGGTTTTTAATTATTTTTATTAAAATCAAAATTATAAGTTTTCTGAGAAAGCGCATAATTTTGGCTTTAATATTGCTTTAATAATGCTTCAATATCGTTTCAACATCACTTTAATATCACTTAAATATTGCTTCAATCACAGTCGGTGCGGTGTTTAGTCGCACCGACTGTTTTTTAATCAAAGATTATTTATTCTTTTTTGAATTTTTATAATCCTCTGTTGCTTTTTCTTCCTTCTTACGAAGTTTTGTGGCAACAACAAAACCGATTGCGCCGAGAGCTACTGCAATTACTGCAATACTGCACCAGAAGAGAACAGTATGAGCATACCAGCGGGTAAGCGGGTTTGTTGATACGGTGATAGTTGAGTTAAAGTCGAGTGATGATGAATCGAAATTAACAGCCTTATTATTTGTATCGCCCGTATCCGTAACATTGCCTGCAAGGTCGGTGATGACAAATCTTACATTTTCCTTAGTACATTCACCGATTGTAAACTTGCCATTATAGCTTGTTACGTCCTCGATATAGCCTGCTACGTTTTCTTCCTTTGAATCCTTGCTTCTGATATGGTCGACTGCGTCAATACCGTTTTCGTTTACATAGTAAACATCGATACTCTTCAAGCCGATTGAATCAAAGATTTCATAATTAACGTCAAGTTTTGCGGCATTAACGACTGACTTTTCAAGACCTGCAACACTCTTAAGAGACGGAGCTGTTGTATCAAGTCTGAACATAATATCGGCGTCTTTATAGTTGATATTTTCAGACTTATTGCCTACCTCGTCCTCGGAAGCGACATAAATCTTATAAATACCGTCAATTGCCTTGCCGTTATCATCTGTAAACAAGTCTTTGCTGATTGTGTAGTTATACTGATACCAACCGCTTTGACCGATTTGAACGGTGCTGTTTACAACAGGATTAACGGTAAGCTGACCGTCGCCGAAATCTACCGGTGAGCCGTCACGTGTAACAACAACGTCAAGTTTGCCATTTACAAGTTTATCCGGGTTATATTCGGTAATAACAAGGTTATTATCGATTGACTGAACGTAAGAGTTGTTCAAATCATTTACCAAATACTTATTCAAAGCGTAAACAGAGCCGAAGCGGTTTACCGTAAACTTAACCGTTTCGCTTGACTTATTGCCTGCCTTATCGGAAATATTTACAGAAAGAGTATAAATACCGTCGTTTTCCTGAAGCTTCTTAAATGTTTCCTCATTAGCTTTGAATGAGCCGCCCTTAGCGTTTTTGGAAATCTTGATAAAGTCGCTTGTAACGTCTTTATTGATTTCGTTCTTTCTTGTTCTTAAAAGTTTAATTTCACTGTTTGCGATATTGATATCGTTAAATGAAATTGAAGGGAGAACAGAAGCCTTATATGACTTTCCGTTTTCAACACCTTTGATTGAAGGCTTAGCAATTGTTGTATCAACGGTGAAGTCCTTAGCGGCAGTACCGTTATACTTAACACCCTTATCCTTATTGCCCGCCTTATCGATTACCTGCATATCAAAGGTGTAATCGCCGTCTGCATTATACTTAATTGTTGCAGTATATGTATTACCCTTTCTGCTCCAAGAGGAAACGGCAGGTTCGTTAATATTTGCGCCGTCTTTGGCTGATGTTCTCTTATAGATAATTCTGCTTGCGGCTGTTGAGAAGTTATGTTCAACTACCGTAAGAGTTGCCGTACGGTAAGCGTTGAAATACTTTTCGTTAGCGGCAGTATTATTATCATAGCTTACAGATACTACAGGATTTGTATTATCGATAGTAAATGAAACGTCAATTGCTCTGTCGGTATCGTTCTGAGATGTATATTCCGCTGTCTTGTCACTGCTGAATTTAACGCTCTTATTATCCGACTTGAAGTTTACACTTTCGGCATTTGCGATATGAGAGGTAATATCCGATGCACTTACCTTGAAGTTATAATCGCCGTCTGCCTTAAACTTAGTTGTCATTTTATAAACAAAACATTCTCTGCCGTCGATAACCTGAGTGCCGACGTACTTAAACTTAGGCTTAGGAGATACGTTGGTTTGCTTATTGTTATCATCTGTACGTTTAACGTCAAATACTACGTCAGACTGAGAGAAGTTACGCTCATAAACATAGATATCCGCTTCTCTTGAACCCTTGAAATAACCGTTAAATTCGTTATCGTCATTTTCGTTCATCTGAACCGCAATCTTAGGAGCTGTCTTATCGATAGAAAGAGTTTGAACAACGTCTTTTGTAACATTGCCTGCTCTGTCGGTAAGAGTGAACTTGATTTTGATATCGTTGCTGTCGTTTGAAACCTTGATTGTATTCTTCAAATTAACAACAAGATTTGTATTAGCCTCACCTGTTGCCACCCAATCGCCGAGGCAGTCATCGCTATAGCCTTTCTTTGCAACAGATGTAACCTTACCGTTATTATCGACTGTAACCGTACCTGCCTGCTTCTTATCGTCAAACGGAGATACAATTTCCCAATCAATTCTTCTGATACCCGAATATGTATCTGCAACCTCAACGTCAACGGTAGTATCTGCGCCGTAAAGGTTATTGCCCTTTTCGTCCTTAATATCAACGCCGTTTGAATCCTTGCTGTCTTTTAAGGTATATTTGATTGCGCTTGTTTGAGTATGAAGGTCAGGACTTTCGATTACTGCGCCGTTTGGCTTAGAGAATGTGCTTGGAGTATGACCTACATTATCGCAAGCCTTAGCATAAATCTGTCCCTTAAAGTTAGCTTTAACTGTAAATGTGATTTGGTTATCCTTATTTACAAGTTCTGTTTTTTCTTCACTCTTTACGCCGTCTTTATCGACAGTATAATATGTGATAGATTTAACGCCTGATGTCGGTTTCGCATCGTCTGCAGTTACCGTAACTTCAGTATCCTTGATGAAGTAATAGCCGTATGACGTTTCTTCAACAGGTGCTGTGTTTGCATTTTCAACAGACTTATCAAATGCATAACCTTTTGATGTGAACTTGAAGTCTTTAACAGTCGGAACAGAAATATCCTTATAGATTGTCTTTGTAACAGATGTCATAACATTTCCGGCATTATCCGTTGCGTCAACCTTGATTGTATATGAACCGTCATCTGCTCTTGTTGCAAGATTTGTATTCACTCTAAATGATAAATCATTTATCATTTCTGTTCTTTCATAGAAGTTTTCATCAATGCTAACACCATCAGAATCTTTGAAAATATCTGTTCCGTTCACTTTTACAGATACATTTCTGATACCTGAATTTGCATCATTTATTGAAACATTAAAATCAGTATCGGCGCCGCACCAATCATTGTGGTCATCTGTTTCAGGATTTTTATCGCCTACCAAATTCGGGCAAGTAATTGTTGCTTCGGGTGCAACAGTTTCAATCATAAGCTGTGCTGTCTTGATATTTGAATTGCCTGTTGTAGCTGGAGCAAAATCTTTTGTTTCATTTTTAACATTATCGACTGCCTTTGCAGCAAGTAAAACGTCTAAATATGTCTTTCCTTTTTCTGTTTCAACAACATCTTTCGGAAGAGTGAACGTTGCAGTATAAATACCGTCCTCGTTTTTAACGATATTTTTATTCTCAGCACTCATACTTTCAGTACCGAGAATCTTATATTCGGCAGAAGTGTTTGTTGCGTCCTTGCCGTAAAGAGTAATGCTGTTAATACCTGACGAAGCATTTTCATCCTCAGCGGTTACGCTAACCTCAACCGTTGTATTTGAATATGCACCAAAAGTTAAGATATGAAGGAGCTTGTCCTTAAATGATTCGCTTTTGTTAAATTCAAATTTTGTAATTTTAGGTGCTTTAGTATCAATATAAAGATTACCGTTTTCGCTTTTTTCATTTAAACGGTTTGTAACATTAGTTACTTTTACCTCAAGTTTATTTTGACCTGTCTTGCTCTTTAAAGCGGTGTTGACAAAAATTGTTTTTTTAGTTTCTTTAGCTTCCGAAAAATCAATATCTTTTTTACCTTCACCGTCAAAAATCTTTAAGTCGTTATTATCCGAATCCTTTACAGTATTAATTTTCTCTCCGTTTAATGTAACTTCAATGTATTTAATACCGTTATCGTCCGTTAAATCGACTTTAAAATCAGCGTCACCGTTAAACCATACGATACCGTTTTCGGCATTATATCTTTTTAAATTTTCCTTTTGGTTATCGGCAATTGTTATAGTCGCTGTCGGAGGTGTATCTGAAATTGTAACTAAATTACTTTTAACATTTGAGTTCTTTTCAGTAGGAACAGTTATTTGAGAAGTATTACCCGCATTATCGGTTACGGTCGCAGAAACAGGTGTTTTATCGGCAGATGTAATTGTAAATTCAGCTTCACCATTATTTACAGGTTCGGTTTTGCCGTTGAAAGTAATTTCTTTAACACCTGAATTAGCTACTTCGCTGTTTTTATCACTTGCGGTAATTGTAACCTTAATGTCTTCACTTGCATATGTACCGTGTTTGCAAGCATTAAGAGTATTTGCTGAAAATTCAAAACTGTCAATTGTCGGTGCGGTTTTGTCAATATTAATTTTTACGCTTGTTGAAGATTTATTACCAACCTTGTCCTTAGCCCAAATGTAATAACTGCCATAAAACTCATCATCGGTTGTAGTAAATGAAGCCTTGCCGGAAGCAGAATCAAATGTTGCCTCTTTTGCCTTTGTGATATCATTTTCAGTACCGTAATAAACAGAATCAACGCCTGCTATATCATCAGTCACGCCAAACGAAATATTATAAGCCTTATTATAATAATCTTGGTCAGGAGTTTTTTTGATATTTGTGATTTCAGGACCGGTTGAATCAACTACAAACTCGATATTTGCAGAATACGTTTTATCCCAACCGCCAACAAATTTATTGGTTGAAATTTGAATATCGTTAATTACTTTTGTTTTATTGTATGTTATTGTTGATTTGGGAAGTTCTCCATTCACTTTGACTCTATAATACGGGTCAACAGGAGTTATAGTAACACTTCCGCCTTTGCCAACAATATACTTATTGCCGATTACAACAGGAGTTTCGGAAAATGAAATAGTACAATAATCGTTTTTCAAAACATCATCAACGTCTACCTTTTCAATTTCCTTAAAGTTTGCCTCTACCGTAACGTCGGCTGTAATATTAGAAATTGTATATTTATATCCGTTTTCGGTTTCAGTCAAATTATCAACATCCAAACCATTGACTTTAACTGTTTCTATATCATAACCCTTATCAGGTGTAATTGTAATATCAGTGCTGCCGTTATAATCCACAGTAGCAGGGCTTGCTGTCGCTGTACCGTTTTTGCCTGAATTTACAGTTACATTAAATGTATTAATTGCAAATGTAATTGTTACACTGTGAGCCTTATTATCGTTAAAAGTTTCTGAATACTTGGTTGTAGAATTATTGAAATTATCATTTACATTCTTATCAATTTCTACCTTTGCAATATGATAATTTGTTTTGGCAACAGCTGTAAATCCTGCCACATCACCCTGCTTAAGAATAATTTTACCGCCGCTTGTCACTAGATGATTGTCACTATTGTCCTTAACCGTACCGTTTTCGTTATAATTAATTGTAATTTCATAAGTAGGTCTATAGAAACTTACACTTACAGAATGTGTATCTTTAACATTCTTAAGAGCGGAAACATTTGAAAGGTCATAGCTTTCCTTACCCTTAGCATCCTCAATTTCCTCGCTGTCAACTTTCAAAGTATCAATAACATAATTTTTATCTGCCGTTGCGACAATTGTGTCTTTTTGAAGGTCATTGCCGTAATCAATCATAGTGTTATTTCCTGTGATATTACCGCCGTTACCGCTTACTGTTGCAGAAATTGAAAACTGCTTAAGAGAAAGCTGTTCGTCGCCGAAATCTATGTCATTTGAAACATTGACGGTCTTTTTAACCTCGTTGTATTTCTTATTATCAACATTAAATGTGAGGCTGTACTCAACGTCCTTATAAACGTCGAAGCTGTATTTACCGTCATTATCTGTCTTACCGTTAAATGAAATATCGGTAAAACCGGCAGGAGCATAAGTAAATTCAAGATTTTTAACGTCCACGCCTTTTTCATCAACGATTTTGCCCGATACCTTTACCGTATCGATTGCCTTTAAATCTGCATTACCGAGTTCAAACAAATTGTCACTCGGCACAAAATTATCGTTTGAATAATCCTCATAGCCGTACAAATTTGTAATTTTCAAATCGTATGCAGTTTCGTCATCAAGATTATCAAATTTTGCCTTACCTTTTGTCATCTCCTGCGTGAATTTGTTATCCGCATTGTTTTTATCAATCAAGGTGACAACGCCGGAGTAGTCATAATCTTTAATAGATATGGTATACCCGTTTTTAATTGCAGCAAAAACAGAAGCAAAACCCACAGGCAATGTTCCTATTACGAGAACTACAGCCAAAAGAATTGCAATAAGTTTTTTGCTGACTGACTTTTTATTAACCATAATTATTACCTCCTCTTCTTAAATTTATGGCTTAAATTGTTTCATTCGTATGAATTAAAACAATACTTTTAATAACTTCAAATCCGTCTGTTTTAACATTTTGGGTGACGCTCGGCTGAGGAGTGTCGTCGTTTAAAACGGTTGTTTCATTATCTGCAAGAAGCTCAGTCCCATCGCTTAAAATATCGGTCTGCTCGCCGGGCGCCTGATTTTTAAGAGGAACAGTTGCATTGTCGTCATAAATACTGTTTTTAAGTGCAACGGTTGCATTGGGGTCAACACTCTCGATTGCGTTTTCCCCTGCCTTTTTCTCCGCCTTAGGTGACGGTTTAGGCTTTTCCTCAATCTTATCGGTCAACGTGCCACGTTCAACTGCCGCCGGTGACGGACGGTGAGCCTTATTTCCCGATTTTGCATTTTCATCTCTCATTTGGGCAATAGACTTTCTCGCCGTTCTACCGCTGAGTTCTCCTATAACCTGAGGAATATTAAATCTGATAAACGTATATATCGCTGCAAGAAGTGAAATTGCAGCAATAACGAAAAAAACAATTGAAACTGTATTTATTGTCATTATTATTGCTCCCTTCCTGCTGAATTAGCGACGTTTTCATACGCTCTTTCGATATTCTTTGTATAATCCTTATAAGCGCCGAGCACTTTTTTCTGAAGCTTCTCGTTTACTTCCGATGAAGCGTCAATCTTTTCGGCATTATTATTTATACTGTCAAAAATCTCAATTACGGCACTCTTGTCAACACCGTTTTTAGCAAAAGACGTTCTGTAATCGTTCAAGAGATTTTCAAACTGATAATAAAGAGTAAGCTCAACATAAACCTGATTTTTACTAAACTGATAGCCCTTATCAAGATTATCGCCTGTTACGCAATACTTAATGCTTTCAACAAGTTTTTTGTAATCCTCGTTTGTAGCCTGATTGCCGTTGCTGTTATTTACGAAATCGTTATAGAACTTACAAATTTGGTCAAAGCTGTTTGCAATATTGTAGTAGCTTGAACTTTCACCCATTTCCACAACATATTCAAAATATTTTTGTGCGCTCAAAGCAGCTTCAAGTTTTGAACCGCTTTCGCTTTGATAAAGGTTAAATATCGCATATCCCGTTTCAAAGCAAAGTTTGTCATAATCGCCGTTGAGCTTTAATTTATCCTGATTTTCGCCGAATTCCTTACTGAATGTATTGATATCGTAAGTAACCTCTTTATCCTCGCTGTCCTTTGTTTTGCAGGAAAGAAGTTTACCGGCGTCGGTACTTTTTTCAATATATTTCAAATAAGCGTCGGTTTTCGTGCCGTCAAGCTGAATTGCTTTAAAGCAGTTTTGAGCAGTGGTGTCGGCATCAACCGAAGCCTCAATCAAACCGTTTGAAGAAACATATTTTTCATAATTATTTTCGTCTGTTTTATGCTTAACTGCCATACCCACAACGCCTGCGATTGCCATAACAATTGCAAGAGTCAAAGATATAATGAAAATTGCAAGTTTTTTCTTTTGCTTTTTCTTATAATCAATACCGATAAGCTCATAATGTTCAAGGTCATACATAAGCTCGTTACAGTTTTGGTAACGGTCATCGGGGTCCATTTGAACACACTTATCAATAATGATTTCCAAACCGTCGGAAAGCTCGGGATTCCACTGCCTGATAGGAACGTAATCGTTCTTTCTCGGGTCAACGCCTGTTACAAGGTGATGCATAGTCATACCCAAAGCGTAGATATCCGACCTCGGGTCTGTCTGACGTGAGCCGAACTGCTCGGGCGGTGCATATCCCTTAGTACCAAGTATTGTTGTATCGGCAAGATTTTGCTCCTTGTATTCACGTGAAATACCGAAGTCGATAATTTTAAGATTACCCTCGGGTTTGAGCATAATGTTTGCCGGCTTCATATCACGGTAAATAATCGGCGGTTTTTGGGAATGAAGATAAGCGAGAGTATCGCAAATCTGCTTAGCCCAATCGATTACAACCTCTTCGGACTGAGCACCCCATTCCTCGAGTACCTTATCAAGCGACTCACCCTCTACATAGTCCATAACTATATAAATTTGAGGGTCGTCCTCTTTATCGATAATATCTACAATTCTCGGTATTGCCGGGTGGTCAAGCCTTTTCATAAGCTCGGTATCGTCGGGTACTTTGTTTAATACCACCTCGTTATTTTTGCCGATACCTCTTCTTTGAATAACCTTTACTGCCCACTGTTTATTAAGTCGTAAGTCCATTGCAAGATAAACAACGGACATACCGCCCTTGCCTATCTGTTTAAGTATTTCATATTTTCCGTCAATGACGGTTCCTCGTTCAATTGCCACAATTACACCGTCCTATCCGATACATTTTATAAGAGCAACAGTTATATTATCTTTTTCGTTTCTGCTTTTAACCAAATCGATTAAATATCTGCTGTTTCTTTCCATTGCCTGTTCATCGTTTAAATTATCAAAATTGAAATTTTCGTAAATTTCTTCATTTGTAAGCACGTGCCTGAAACCGTCGGAACAAAACATATAAACGCTGTTTTTAACCGTCTTGCCTAAAATCATCTGCGGTTCAACATTACGGGATGCACCGATACATTGAAGAAGCTGATTTCTCTTAGGGTGAACCTTAGCCTGCTCAAGCGTCATTCTGCCCGCCTTGATTTCCCTTGCAATAAACGTTTGGTCCTCGGTAAGCTGATTAACGCTTGAGGTAATGCTGTAAACACGTGAATCGCCTACGTGCGCAATCAAATATTTATCTTTAATAAAAAGCATAGCGGTCAAAGTTGTGCCGACCGAGCTTTCAATCTTGTTGCCGTACTGACCGATTAAATAGTTTTGCTCTTTCGCTATTCTTTCCCACTCGTCCGAAAGAGCACTCCAAGAAAGCTTTTTGAGCGATAACGGCAGTTCTTCTTCAAACCATTTTGAAAATGCCCTGATAACGGTTGCGCTTGCAAGCTCGCCTTTGTCAAGACCGCCCATTCCGTCGCAAAGGACAGCCATTGCAACCTGACCGTATTTTTCGCTTTGTGCAATTTTTACACAAACGCTGTCCTGATTTGTTTTCTTCGTGTTACCTATATCGGTAACAGCTGATGCAAAATATTTCATAAGAATTCTCCTAATTTACGCCCTTTGGATTTTCACCGAATTCATTTGCGCCGACTTGACTGTCAGTACAAAACCAAACAAGCATAATTATTTGACCTACCAAAGGAATCAATGCAAAGAATATATAATACCAATCCTTACCTAAATCGTGCAATCTTCTCACCATCAAAGCAAGCGTAGGCACTAAAATCGCTATCATATACAAACCGTCTATAACCGGTCCGACATAAGGTATCATAGTTACAAGAGAAATTAAAATATTCGCTAATACAACGTACCAATACTCGCTTCTCCTTGCCCTACCGGAAAAATTAGTATAATTTTTCCAAAACTTTATATAACAATCCTTAAATGAAGGCTTTTCAATTATATTTGAGTATTCACTTTGATTATTACCGCCTTGATACAGGTTGTTATTTTGATACGAATTGCCGTTCTGATACGGACTATTGCCACTTAAAACTGTTGTTTCCTCAGCCTTATCATCAAATTCGCTTTCATTGAGCACTGTTGTTGCCTCTGTATCATCAAAATCTGTCGGTGCTTTTATCGTGTCTGCTTGCACGGCAGCACCACCGCAAATATAACAAAATGCCGCATCATCGTTAAGCTTTGCTCCGCAGGTTTTACATAACTTCATCGTTTTTCTCCATAAAAATCAAGTAACTGATTTGAAATCTAATAACTGCTTGTTATCAAGATTAAATTTTATTAACCGTCTTGCGTGCACATGCGCAATCAAGTACTTGTCCTTAATAAAAAGCATACCTGTCATAATTTGTTTTCATGTCACCTATATCGATAACTGAACTTTAATAAAAATCATATATTTTCCTATGAAATTTATATCAGTTGTTTTTCTTCGATTTTACTATTAAAATAATAGCAATAACAAATATTACTATAGGTACAATCACTTGTGTAGCAGCAGTTATGATATTATCATCACCCAACGCAGCCCAACTGCCATTAACAAATCCGCCAAGTATTGCCATTGCATCAACAATAAGCAATATAATTCCTATAACTCTCTTTTTCATAATTAACACCTCGTAATATAAAATGTAGTATAAAATTAAGTAATTAATTAAAAATCGGATTACCGTTTTCATCCAAATAACATAAATCTTTTTTTAAGCTTCTTATTTTCCTTAAGATAATCAAACTCTTCGCCCAATTCACCACATGATTGATATCTATTCAAATCATTCAGCAACTCAGTGCAGGACTGATAACGATTTGCAGGATCAAGTTGAATACATTTATCCACTATAAATTCCAAACCCTTAGGTAAATTAGGATTTATTTGACATATCGGTTTTACAGAAAAGTTTAGTTCTTGAGGATCAATCCCTGTCAGCAAATGGTACATCGTCATTCCAAGACCATAAACATCTGTCCTTACGTCTGTCTGACCTCGTCCACCATACTGCTCGGGTGCAGCATAGCCTTTAGTTCCGAGAAAACAGGTGTCCTCTGTTTTGTTCGGCTTATATGTTCTCATGATACCGAAATCAATCAGTTTTATCGTTCCGTTTGGCTCTAACATTAAATTGCCTGGTTTCATATCACGATAGATATACGGCGGATCAAATGCATGAAGATAATTTAATACATCACAAACTTGTTTTACCCAATCAATTACTCGCTCTTCAGGTTGTGCACCGTAATTTTCAAGGATATCCTTAAGTGTTGGTCCCTCAACGTAATCCTGTACAACTGCAATATGTTGCGAATCAACAACAATCTCGGCAATCCTTGGTATAGCAGGATGATCAAACAACTTCATCGCTTTTGCTTCCTTTAATACAGTTTCCCGAACAAAATCTGAATTATTATGGGTATCGGTTTTAGCAACCTTAACCGCCCACATCTTATTTAGTCTTTTATCAGCGGCAAGATATACCTTTATCATTCCGCCCTCGCCAATGAGTTTTAGTAATTCGTATCTGTCATTAATAACTGTTCCGATATTAGCATCAATCGGAATAATATTTCCTTTCGATTCATTATCGGTTTCTTTTTCTTCCTTATCTTTCAATGCTTCTTGCACAAGAGGAAGGACAATATCTCTTAAAAATCCGGATTTCAACGAAACTGCATTGTTGTTAAACGGATTCAATGCGAATGATTTATTCATAGATATTACAATCGGCAAATAGTCCTGTGGATACAGCCTTGTAATATTTACGTCCGGACCTTTATGTGCCTGTTCGACAGATGTAAACATCGGCACAATTTCTTCATCACCAACTTGCAAAGTTACAATTTTCATTTTGACATCTTTGGTAGTGGTTATGGTTTCCCCTTTTTTAAGCTGTAAAGGATCAATGTTTCCGAACATTTCGTAGAAATCATAATCCATCGGAAAATAAATAGGAACCTCTGCCATAGTTAACGCAATTATTTTTAATGCGTCTGTATCGTCACTATTTGAATGAAATCGTTCTATTGCTTCCTCTAAAATTCCAAGCAATTCCTCTTCACTGTATTCTTTGTTTTCTTTCGTATTTGTTTTATAAAAAATATACTCTTTTACTTTTGAAAAATTTATTACATCATCGCAATAAAGCTCATATTTTGTATTTTGTTCAAGCTTTTTACCGTTAAGCCAAGTGCCGTTTGTTGAGCCCTTATCCATAATAAACCAACTAGAATCTTCATGATAAAAAGAAGCGTGAATTTGCGATATATAATTATTATCAATATGAATATCGCATTCCGAATTTCTGCCAACATCAATCTTTTCGCTTTGCATTTCAATGTTTTGATTTGCATCGGAATCAAAAAGCTTTAGTGTGTTATCAAACAATAAACGAGTCATATCTGATGGCAAAAAGACATAATCCGCATCTGAATCATATGTCTCTTCAAGTAATACGGTGTCATCTTCAACTTTTTCTCCGTAATAAAGTTCAAACCAACTGTTGTCACAAAAACTTTTAAGAAAATCTATTAACTGATTAAATTCTTTGTACTCAGGATTATGGCACACAAAAGTGTTTCCGTTATTAAATGTAATGGAAAACGACTCAGATATATAAAACCCACATGCACCTAATTCAAGCATTTCGATAGTATGGCTTTCTGTTTTCCAAGCACTAAAATCTATAGTCTTAATAAAATTAATTATGCTTTCTTTTTGTTCAATTGTAAGATTAACTATCTTGTCATTGAAAAAGCCGTCAGGAAAATTCATTCCTCCGTCTCGGGGATTAATTCGATTACATACAATTAACTTATCGCTATCAAAAGATATATTGATATTAGGGCAATCGCCAAAAGATACTCCGAAACATTTAATATCATCAATATTCATGTTCGACGGATTCCATATATATGGGGATTTATCACTATAAATTAGCGCCTTGAATCCACAATTAGTACAATAATCAGATGACAGAGAGTGTTTTAATGTCCTCTGATTACAATTAGGGCATATATCAAATTCAGAATTTTCATTCACAGGAGTACCGCAATATGCACAAAAGTTAGCTTCAAGCTTTATTGCATTTCCACAATGAGAACAAAAATTCATTTCAACTTTTTCAACATTATTTTCATTTTCAAAATCCATAAACCTTTCTACTTCCTTTCCTCCGATTTCTCTTATCATCAAAGTAGCCAGCGTATTCATTCCATCTGCATTTGGATGCGAACCGTCTATGGAATCATAAGGGATATGGTAATCATACAAATCGATAACCTTACACTTATGCATATTCGCTGTATCTTTAATAATTTGGTTATATTCTTCAATATGCGTCCCGCCGTAAGTATAAGGAAATTTGAAGGAAGGGTTTGATGACATAAATGTAGTATTTAGAGTACAACACCATATTTCAGAATCAGGATAATTCGATTCAAGCTTTGTAATGAGCATTGAATATGCAAAATCAAATGATTGGCAATGAAAATCTTCTGTCAATATGTAATCAACACAGTGTTTTTCTGCACCTTTTGCCCAATCGTTTGTGCCAAGATAAATAATAATAACATCAGGCTTAGTATTATCAATATGTAAACCCTCTGTTCTTTCATCACTGCATCCCGATGGAAAAAGAGTTGCGCTACTGCCGGTAACACGACTGCCCGACCAAGAATTGTTCACAAGCAATTCGCCGCCAAAGAATTCAATAACCTTTCCCCACCAAGTATCATTCATATCGTGAATACTTGCTTTTTCACAGTTACGCTCATCAAAAAACACCTTGTAGCCTTTCGGATTATATCCTACAAGAGTGCTAATAGAATCGCCTAAAATCGAAAACTGTTTGTTAAAATATTTGTTATGATACTGCTGTTTAATAACTTCACTTTGTTTTTTGCAATCACTTTCAAATAATGAATCATCAAAACAATTAACAGGAATTTCGTTCATTTTTTTAATCCGCCTAAAATTCAATTACATTTACAAATGAAATTCAAATTCGTCGTTTGCGAAAGTGACAATATCGCCGTCGAAAATCTGAACCTCTTCATTTGGATTTAACCTGCTGCCGTTCACGTAGGTACCGTTTGTGGAATTTTCGTCTTTAACAAAACAGCAATTATTTTTAGTAATAATATCGGCGTGGATACGGCTTACCGCATTGTTATTTGCCACGAAATAATCAACATAGCTTCTTTCCTTACCGATACGAAAAACAGGTTTATTAATATCAACCCTGTCAAAACTGCTTTTTCTTATTAAATAAGGGTAAGATATTTGAGGTCCCTCACACAAAAGAGAAGTTGCCTCGTCATCGTCGATTAAAACAGACGTTGCCTCTTCCTCATCTTCCATCAAAAGAGAGGTTGCTTCGTCCTCCTCTTCTTCCAATAGAGAGGTTGCTTCGTCTTCCTCTTCTTCCAATAGAGAAGTTGCTTCGTCAGCGTCGCTTTCGTCCAAAAGAGAGGTGGCGTCGTCATCATCCAAAGGAGTAGGTCTTTTTCTGTTATCCATATCATAGTAAATATCTTTTCCGTTTTTAAACGAGCCGAGATATTCGCTTTGACCGTACTTCTGCCTTTTAACCTGCTTATAAATTTGAGGATAAACGTCAAGCAAATATTTTTCTATTTTAATTACCGACACAGCCTGCAAGCTCTTTAAATAGGCTATAAAATCATTAACGCACTTATAGTCCTCATTGAGCGCAAGAGTTACGGAATATGCTACATCATATAAAAAAGAAGCCAAATCTGATGCAATAGCGCTTGAATAAATAGGTTGATAAACAAAGTGAAGTTCGTGCGTCATCTCGTTTACGAATACGTACTTCATATTAAGTATCAAATTATTAACATTAAAGGAGTTTCTGCCGATAGACTTAACTGCCTCTAATATTTGCGCTATTACCAAGAAGAAATCGTTTTTGGAAATACCCTTTTTCAAATATGCCTCAAGTTTAATTCCGCTCGGAGACAGGTAGGATAATTTCTTTTCTCCTTCTACAGTCGGCTTCATAATTCCACGTATTATTTTAGAGTTAAGAATTTCAAGCTCACGGGCATTAATCTGTTCGTCCTTTGCAAGCTTACTCTTAACCGTTATTTGGGAGTCCTTAAATTTTACTTTCAATTTAGACACGTTAGCTTCTCCGTTCACCAAATAATCAAAAGCGATTAATATCTTTCAAAAGCGATTAAAAATATTACCGCCGTTTAAAAATTGCAAATAAAATAACTTTTTTCATTTCTCAAAAATACTCCTGTATAAACACTTACACTTTTTGTTTATACATTGTTAATAATTTTACTTAATTTAAAAGCATTCGGCAATATGTTTATGGTGACGGACGGTTTTTGCGTGGTAAATAACTTCACTAATGAGTAAAAATAATGATATAATGTATCTATAATTTACAAAGTATGCTATAATAAAATGTATGAATTGCACAAGCAGGAGAAAAAACAATGATTAAAATAGCAATTTGCGATGATTCAATCGAATTTAATGAAATATTATCGTATAAAATCAAAAATGCACTTTCAAAGCTTATTGACATTGAATACACTGTTACAAGTTTTACGGATTTGGACACATTTAAGGAATATTATGACAACAACAGAGTTGACATAGCCTTTTTGGACGTGATGGTTAATGACAGAAATGCTATCGACTGGTCAATTTCAAATTTGAAAAACAGTTACACGCAATCTGTTTTTATGACGTCTTATCCGCAATGCGCATATAATCTTTCCGAAACCAACTGTTGTTATTTTATTATCAAGCAAAAGATGAATGACGAATCGATTACAAATGCATTGAGAAAAGCTTTGAAAAACACAACGCAAAAGAAAAACAATATGACGATTGTGAAATCCGGCAGTAAAAATATTGCGGTTAATTTTAACGAGCTTATTTATATTGAAACGTTCAACAACAATCTCGTATTACATATAACAAACGAAGAGCCTATAACAATTTATTCCACGCTTAAGGAATACGAAAAGACGCTTCCGCCTAACTTTTTGCGTTGTCACAAATGTTTTATGGTAAATATGAATCACATAGTAAGTTTTGAGCAGTACAAGTTCAAGGTAAATTCAGGTGATGAAATACCTATTCCGCCGAAAAAATATTCTAAAATGGTTGACATTTACAAGGATTATATAGAAAATATATAATAGAAAACATTAAGGAGTATTTTAACGGCAATGGCATATGTTGATTTAACACAATTTTTCCCGCTTACCTTTTTAATGCATTTGGTAAGGGTAATTATTATATTTAATGTAGTTCATCAGGTTTTGGAGGACAAATACAACACTTTCGTGACTTTTTTGTCTATGGTAGTTTCAGGAATGGTTTTTTCATACATATTCCTTCCGATAGCAAATGAGAAAAACGAGATTATTATTTTATTGGTATATTATCTTGTGCTTTTTGCGGTTCTCTTCTTTGTCACAAACGCAAGCTTATTTGCCCGAGTGATTTCAATGATTTTCAGCCTGGTTACTTATACGCTTTCGTCGCTTGCATCGTCTTTGGCACTTTCAATGTTCGGCATCAACATTTCAAATGCCTTTAACTACAAAGTACCGACGATTATCTATATTTCAACTCTTTTATTTACTTTTTCTTTTTCGTTTATATTTGTAATACTGATAAAAGTAATCAATTCGAAATCGAAAAGCGGTTTTAAATACGGACTTAAATACACATTATTTTTAATATTCCCGTTCACGCATATATTCTCTGCTTTGCAGCTTATGAACATTTACAGGGTTACGGAGGAAAGCAGTGACAGAGCCGCATTTTTCAAAAGTTCCAAAACGGATTATTTAATGATTGCTTTATCGCTTATTTGCCTAATCATTGACTTTTCAATAATATTTTTTATCGACAGTTTTGAGAAAACCGAGGAAAAGAACATTGAAAACGAAAAAGCGCTTTTAAAAAGTGCACTTGATTACGAGCAGATACAAATGTTCAACGAGGAAAAAAGAGAGTTTATAAAAATAAAGCACGATTTAAACAACATTATCACCACGGCGCAGGGCTTTATCGAGATTGGGAAACCCGACAAGGCGCTTGAAATATTTAAAAGCACAAACAACAGTCTTGCCGGAATATCAGGGTTCAGCGTTTGCTCAAACGATACAATCAACACCGTCCTTTACATCAAGCAAAAGGAAGCGAACAAGTTCGGCATTAAGTTTGAGGCTGAAATCGACGAAACGTATCCCCTTTCTATAAGCGATTTTGATTTGGCAAGGCTTTTGGGCAATGTTATAGATAACGCAATCAACGCTTCAAAAAAAGTTGAAGGCGAAAAAATAATCAAGCTGAATTTATCCGTTTCGCCAAGCGGTTTGGATATTTCAGTCAAAAACAGATTTAATAAAAAGGCTGAAAAATCTAAAAAGAGGGACATCAACCACGGCAACGGCTTGCTGATTGTCAAGGAAATTTCTGCTTTCTATCAAGGCACTTACAACGTGATTAAAGACGAGGATATCTGGTGCGTCGAGATATCAATTCCAAATGTAAAAAACGCAATAACGGCATAAAAAAAGAGCTTCGCATCTAACCTTTCGGCTAAATGCGAAGCTTTAATTTATTAAATGTTAAATGCATTCACTGTCTAAAGTATAAAAAATTTTCAATTGTGTAAAAACAGCAAGAACCCGCTAAAACAGTGCGTTTTAACGGGTTCAAATAGGTTATGAAATTTTATTTGAAATTTCAATTAGCCGTTGATTTGAAATGCAAAAAAGATTTCAAATTTGGCTTAAACTCGGTGTTTCCGCATTATAGATTTAATCGGCTACCTCAATTTTGACTTTATATGTTTTCAGAGCAGATAAAATACATCTCATTTTCATCGCCCCAAAACTTATTTTGCCACATAATCATATCATAAACTATCGTATGCTATCACTAACTTAATTTAATATTGAATTCCTCTAAAATTACCGTTAATTCTTTTCTTTTGTTACAATCAGGTGTTCTTACTAGAGTAAGTCTTTTTGATTGTATTTCTTGTAGAGTATTCCTCGAAATATCCATCGACTGTAATAATTTCTCTAATGTTATATCAGTCATTCGTTTATGCCTAATACAATACCAGAATGGTAATTCATCATCTTTTTTATTATATTTCAAAGTGTTAGAAAAAATTTTATCATTATATGTAGTTTTAAATGGTTCACTATTTAATACCTTGATTTCCATAGTTTCATAAAAATTTTTTAAGGAATTATCTACTAATATTCTATTCAAAATTTGATTTGGAATGTCTTTCAAATACTCACTATCTAAGTTTTTATTTAATATATTCATAACTTTAAAGTAATAATATTTTTCATATATCAAAACTAATGATAGATTTGTACTTTTTGGTTCATATGCATCAAAATACAAATTAACTTTAACATCATTATATTCATAATAAAATTTGATACAAGAAGATTTACTATGTTGACGACTATTATTATACTGTTCGATTAAATAATCTTTCGTAGTCTTTTGCATGCATAATTACCTCTGTTTTCAATATTTCATAACATATAGTTTATTCTATACTAACATATTAAAAGTATTTTTGCAACAAGGATAAAAGAGCAAGCGATATTGCTTGCTCTAAAACATATTACATCATAAAATACTATGATACCAATCCCAGCAAATCCTCACCTTTCATTCTTTCCATATTAGATTTATTTTCTAATATATGAGTATAGGATAATGTTGTACTGTAATTTGCATGTCCCATAATTTTTTGAACAAAGTACGGCTCCATCTTTTTTTCAAAACATCTTGTTGCAAAAGTATGTCTGAATGCGTGAGGATATATATTATCAATAAATCTTGGCTCTCGCCCTTCTTGTTGAGCATTATACCCTTCAATAGCACGCATATTTTTAACTATAATCTGAGTGGTATGCGCTAAAGCATATCTTGTTAAGGGAGAGCCATATTTTGTAGTAAAAACTAAATCCCCAAATTCTTCTTTTGCTCTCCATCTATTCCCCATTTTACTTTTACAAATATTCTGTTTATCTCTCCAGTCCTTAAATAACTGTTCCACATTACTAAAGAATGGTATAGTTCTGAAACCTGATATTGTTTTTGGAGAAGTTATCTCTTCATATTTTGTACCATCTATATATGCAGTTGACATAGAACGTTTAATATAGATTTCTTTTTTATAGAAATCTATATCGCTCCATCTCAATGCAGAAAACTCCCCTATTCTCATTCCTGTAAGCATCAGGATCATATATGGCTCATAATAAAATGTTCCTTTAATCTGAGATATAAACAAATCCTGTTCCCAATGCTCAAGAACTCTTCGTTCGGCAATAGGTTTAGCATCTTTTACACATACACCAAGACACACATTATGCTGCATTATTTTATTAGCAATTGCAGCATCTATACATTGTTTAATTGCACTTAATGCTTCCTCCAATGTTCTTTGAACATAACCTTTTGTTATAAGTTCATTAGTTGCCTGTTGAATATCTAACTGAGATAAATACTCAAGTTTTTTCTCACCAAGAATAGATAAATATGTATTCTTGATTTTTGCATCATATTTTTTAGCACACATTTCATTTTTCAGTTGAGGAGCTTTACACTTCTCAAACCACTCATTATACCACGATAACAATGTTTCATTCGGTCTAATATTATATTCATTTCTTAATGCCTTCGCTTTTTCTTCATCAAATATCTTTCTCAAAGCAGTCAAACTTTTATTACAAATATCTATTGTCTTTCCGTTTATTTGAGCTCTTGCCTCATACCTACCGTCTTTTCTTTGATGAAAACCTTTACCTATTTCCTTTCCTTTTAAATCTTTGCCCATAAAAAATTACCTCATTTCTTAAAATTTGAAATATCGATATTACACTCACAATGATAATCATTATTTCAAATCTTTCAATTATGCGATTATATATCAATCTGATATTTTGCACATTTGACTAAATATTCATCAAAAAGTTCTTTATTTACATATAGTCTATTCCCTACTCTAACTGTAAATCTGCTTTCAGATCTTTTTAATATTTCTCTTGTTTTTGTCATACCCCAACCGGTATACTCACAAACTTCCTTAATACTTAATAATACTTTTTCCATTAACATTGACACCTTCTTATCCGTTAATTATTTTCATATATATTATGTGTATAAATATTTATCTTGAAGTCCTACACTTATGGCAAGAGCTTTATCTATATAGTTAATGTGCGTATCACTTAAATGACCTATATATGAATCTAATCGCTTTTTATCAATAGTCCGTATTTGCTCAAGCAGAACAACCGATGGTGCTTCAAGACCGCTTTCGGTATTAACAAAATAATGCGTGGGCAGTTTTGCTTTTACTCCGACTTTACTTGTAATTGATGCAACAATAACAGTAGGACTGTATTTGTTGCCTATATTATTTTGAATAATAAGTACAGGTCTGTATCCTTTTTGCTCGGAGCCTATTCCTCTGCCTAAATCAGCATAAAAAATATCTCCTCTTAGAATTTTACCTTTCATAAATAAACCTCCTTAATAGACTTTGCCTATGTAAGAAACAGCCGACAGAATTAATCCATCGGCTGTTGTATATGAAAGCAATTCTATTTGTCCTCAACACCCCGAATTGCAAATAAGGAATCATTAAACGGCTGTTTGCTAATCAGCTCCACAGGAATTTCACCTCTCCGAGTTGCTCCGAGCCACCCTCATTGCCTGCGACGGTTTTTTCACGCTCGGACTGTGACTGGGTGGGAGTATCATTATGCCTGCTGTCTGTTATCGCCAAATCGGTAGCAATCCGATTTTTATAATAATTATTGTTCGCTCGGCGTAATGCGTCTTGGCGTAATTATTAAGGTGGCTTGTGCTTTTCACAACAACAGGAATGTATTTAATGACTGACTTATTCAGTTGTATGAAAGTAAGTCCTTTCATAAACTTCAACTTGTTTGGGGTGTTTTGTTCGGGATATCATTCAAAATTTTTCAAAAACTTTTTTCGTGCAGTCATTACCGATTCATAAATCGTTGATACTGCTTTATTTTCCTCCTTTGCTATTTCTCTGTATGTAAGGCGTTCTGAATAGTGTTTTAAGAATCTTCTTTTCGGAACAGGTGCTAAAGTTGATAACGCAAATTCAATTTTGGTTTTCAATTCAGAATTGTTTAGGATTTCATTAATGGTATCTGTTTCGTACCTCATTAAAGCATCTGCTTCAACTCTTTTTGATTGTCTTATTTCACGCATATAGTGTTTAGATTCGTTTCGGTTATAGGCTTTATTTATTTCTAAATATTCTTGCCATTCACAATTATCAAAAATTTCGCTGAAATTGCTTTTTAGTTCGGGCAGTATTTCAAATAACTTGTCCTTATCTAAATCACTTACACATATCAAAACTGATTTTTCTTTCATTTCATATTCTTGAGAAATATCATATATTTCACAAATCTTCTTCATATTTAAACCTCCGAATTTTGAATTGTCTTGAATTTCAAAAATTCAGAGCTTATGGATATTTTGCTATATATTCCTGCCAGAGTTCTATCATTGTTATCCCTTCAAATTTCTCCGTAGGATAACAAAAAAGCAGTTATAACTTTCAAAAAGTTTTGAAAGTTATAACTGCTTCTAATATAATTGTTATCTTTAAAATTATTTTTCTAAAAAAGTTTTTATTAATACGCTAAAAAATGCAAGATTTTCAAGAAATCTCAATGTCACATATTTGCTTAATCGCCATCACTGTTCTACTCATAGCATTTGTTGAAAATATATCATTGCTATCATCTAACATAACAACCTTACCATTTTGTTCAATTTTATCTATTAAATCCTCAACATCATTAAAAATTTGTATAAGGGCAACAGATTTACTTAACTCTATTAAATTTTCTGTACCATATTTATTGTTATATATATAAATTGGAATTTTAAAAGCTATTGCCTCATAAAGTGCTGTTGAATTAATTCCGATTACGCACTGTGCATTTTCAAAGTAAGTATATAAATGTTTTTCCAAACCAGCATCAACTTGAACTCCATTTTGTATAAGTTTTCTATAATATCCTTGATTATACAAACTATATTCATATGGATGAAGTTTAAGCAGTATTTTTTTTGATGTTTTTTTAAATTTTTTCTGAAGTTCTTCTGCCAAATTATAAAAAAGTTTACTATATCTGGCTTGTGAAATAATAACTATTGTATCTTTTCTGTTTGCATGATTGTCCACTTTATGAACTTGATTTTCTAAAAAAGGAACACCCACTGGTATAACACATTTGTCATTAACATGGAAATTCTTCTTTTTTTTCCAATAATCACCAAAGCAAAAAATATAGTCACTTAAATGCGGATAATTATACTTTTTATGATAAGAGTACATAATCGGTTCATATTCTCCAATAGCTCCATGCTGAACATCTATTATAGGTATTTTTAATTCATGTGCTACTGTGTTCATCAATGCAATATGATGGTTGGGAGTATAAACTTCAATCAAACATTTTGGAGATAATCGTTTTAAAATTCTCCTATATTGATTTAAAGCATATTTTTCAAATGATATATACCAGAAAATTTGATTTATGAGTTTATCATTATCAATTTTCAAACACAAATTATTATTAATATCATTGCAAAAATATAAAATCTTTTTATGATACTTTTTTTTAAATTCTTTTCTTTTAAATAAAACTAATAATATGATTCTCAATCTATGAAGGATTTCGATTTTGTCTGTATAAATCATATTATCTTTTTTTTGTTCAAAATGACTTACTAAATATGATTTATCTTCAATCCAAAAAGGGTTTTCTAATATGCAACAATTCCCTTCAAATTTTCTAATTAATGGTTCGAGTTGTGGACATTGGTAACAACCATCAATTCTTGTCTTTCTTGGAAAATTTAAAAATACGATGTCTTTATGAGTTAAATCATTATTAATTGAAAATAATCTAAATAATTGTCCTATGAAAAATACTCCAAACTTAAAATTACTATATGATGGAACTCTATTTTGAGTATTATAAACTTTATGAATATACTCATCATATATAAATTCCCTTAAATATTTCCAGACTAAAACATTATCTATTTCATAATCAAAACAATATTTCGATTCAAAATTTAAAAATTTCTCTATTTCATTGTTTTTCTCATTTTTGACATTCACATTTTTTCTCCAATTCTAATAAATTTTTTTCATTTTCAATAAATATATTTTTAACAAAAACAATTTTTGATTCATCAACTTTATCCTCAATATTTAATGTTTCAACAAATTTTAGTAAAACTCTTGTAACCTGTGTCCATGTAAATGATAAAATTTCATTTACTAATGAAGTATATTTTTGACCATACATTGAAACAATACTATTAGCTTTATGTTTAAAAGATTTCGAGTATCCCTTAACAATTTGTAGATAATCATGATACAATTTAACTCTAATATCAGAAAATTTATATGTATGAATATCCCAAAAATTTTCTTTTTCAATTAATAAGCCTTGATCTGACAGGATTTTTTCATAATAACAGCCATTATAAATATTTAATCTATTATGAAAATTGGCATCATTATCTGAACCTACTC
This sequence comes from uncultured Clostridia bacterium, assembly GCA_945874765.1. Lineage (GTDB taxonomy): Bacteria > Bacillota > Clostridia > Oscillospirales > Acutalibacteraceae > Eubacterium_R. The sequence continues at coordinate 55,232 of CAMCHQ010000006.1, read as the reverse complement.
GATATAGAAAATCATAGTTTTCTTTTAGCTCTTCAAAAGTCATAGTTGGAACTATTGTTATAAAGCCCATATGTACATTAATATTAACTTTTCTTAACGTTTTAATTGCTTCTTCTGCCTGCAAAACAGTAATTCCTTTTCGCATTTCATTAAGTATTCTTTGTACTCCTGACTCTATTCCTATAAACACTGTATCTAATCCTATTTCTTTTAATTTTATTAATTCCTTTTCACGAACATCATTTGGTCTCAAATAAATTCTAAAATTGAATTTTAATTTTCTATTCTCTATTTCTTTTATAAACTCATTTAACCATTTTTGACTCCTTGGTGAATAATCATAAAAAATATCATCGTGAAATTGTATAAATTGTACACCATATTTATTAACTAGAATTTCTATTTCATCAACAACATTTTTCGGGGATCTACATATTCTTTGCCGATACTCATATGCACTATGAATAGAACAAAAACTACAATTTCCATAACAACCTCGTCCTGCGATTACATTAGCAAAAATACCCTTAACATTTTCAAAAGTTCTTTTATCTCTTATTGGAAATGGCAATACATCCAAGTCTGCAATTCTGTTTGCTTTATTTATTTTAATTACTCCATTTTCCCTATATGCCAATCCAGAGATTTGACTCAAATCTTTAATTTCATGTTGTATATGAAGGCATATTTGCTCTAATGCAAATTCACCTTCTCCTGTTGATACATAATCAACTTCAGGTAAATCATTCAATATATCTTTATAACTCAAACTTGGAAAAACTCCACCTATTGTGATACAAGTATTCGGATACTGCTTTCGAGCTTTCTTTATAAAATCTTTACTAGCTAAATACAATTTTTGCGGAGAACATGAAACACCTATAAAATGAAAATTTTTGTCTTTTACTTCTTCAAGCACTCTCTCATTATCCCAATTCTCGAATTGAGCATTAATCGTAGTTACATTATATCCTTTACCAATTAAATATGCAGATAATGCATTAATTGATAGGTTTTCCTTACATGATAATTCCAATTTATTCCATTTTTCAATAAAATTGGGAGCCACCAATAAAACATTAAATTCATTATTAAACATAAATTACCTCATTTATTTTCGTTATTTATAATTGAATTAATTATTTTTACACAATCAAGACTATATTTGCTATTACCAGTTTCTCTCGCCAACATAATAGAATTTGCCCCTTGTCTTACCGCTAACGCAACATCTGATAATTCGGCTCTATTAACGATACCAGTCTCTGCAAAACGTTCAAAAAACTCTGTTGCGATTATTAGTGTTTTCTTTGCTTCTGTACATTTTTTTGCAAGTTCAAGTTGTATTTTGGGCATTTCATACGGATTAATACATAACAATAAATCGCCTCGAGCAATCATAATCCCATCAGAAAATTCAATCAATTCGTTTATATTTTTCAATCCTAATTTACTTTCAATTTTGCATATTACCTCTATGTTATCATTAGGCCATATTTCTTTTAAAATCTTTCTTACGATTTTTATCTGTTCTACTGTAGCGGCAAAAGAAATAGCAACTCTTTGTGGACACATACCTTCAGATTTCATCCTTTCCAAATATGAAACATCAATTTTATCTATAGGCTGAAAAAGAACTTCACTTTCTGGGAAACAACTTGATGCGCCCGTTTTAATACATAAATCTGATTTTTGACATTGTACAAGAATTCTCGTGTCAAATTTTTCTTTAACTTCAAATACTACATGTCCATCACGGAACATTATATGTTCACCTATTTTAATATACTGAATTATATCAGTAAGATTAGGTAATGGTATATTTGTATAACCATCGTCTTCATTTATAGCTGATGCACAATCAAAAACATACGCAAATTCACCTTCAGAATAAGTATATTCATCCATGTTGAAAACTCTTGGACGTGTTGACGGCAAATCCAATAAAACATTTATTATCTTTCCTAATTGTTTTGAAGCCTTTAATGCATTACAATAGTAACCACAAAAGTCACGAGTCCTAAGTCCCATATGAATTCTAAATTGATTGACACCAAGCTCTATCATTCTGGAAACATCTTCAACACTTTGTAGTGTAGGTCCCATAGTTGCTAAAATCTGTGTGTGTGTATTTGAATTTTTCATACTGTTTTCCTCCGGAAATCTATAATAATTTATCATTCTATATAAAGTATCTATACATTTTTTTGAATTAGGACTTGCTCCAGCTTCACCAGATAACATAATCCCATCAGCTTTTTGAATAATTGCCAAAAATATATCATTAAGTTCAGAAGGGCAAATATGGTTATTTTGAGCAAGCTCTTCCAAAAATTGTGTAGCAATATATATTGGTTTTCCAATTTCTTTGACCTTTAATACAAGACTTTCTTGTGTTTTGGGTAAATTATCAAATCCAATTGATGGTCCTAAATCACCTCTCCCAATCATAACCGAATCTGCTTCTAAAGCAATTTCATTGATGTTTTTCACTCCATATAGATCTTCTATTTTCGCCATTATAAAAACATCATATCCTAACAAGTTATTTAAATATTTTCGAACATCAATCACCATTTGTCTACTATGACAAAAGGAAATAATAAATTTATCAATCTGAATATCATTTTTCTTTATCTCTTGCAATATATGCTTAGTATTAGAATCAAAAACCTCATATTCTATTTGAAAATCGGGAAATACTATTGATTCTGAATCATATAATGTGACATCACTAGTACACTTAACTTCTGCTCCATAATCATTAACTTTCGTTATAACTCCAGAATAACTTCCGTCTTTTAACATAATACGATTTCCATTTTTTAGTTTATGCTTATACTTATCAAAGTTAAAAAAATATATATTGTTATCTAATGTATTCATATTATATTTCCACATGGAATTATTTTGAAAAATAATATTAAAGCAATCCCCTTTTGAAACAATTGCCTTATTAATATTTGTTAAGTTTTTTCCTAACCGCGGTCTAGTTGTCGGTAAATCAATATAAATACCCAATTTATAATTGACTATATTTTGTACACTAATTAGATTTTTTATAATCTTTATATTATCACGATCTGTTTTTCCAAGATGAATCCTAAAATTGTAGATTTTCTTTTCACAACATTCTAAAAAATCTTCGATTTCACATAATCTAGGTCCACAAGTTAATAAGGCATTTGCATATACTTTATTTTTCATAGCTATTATACCATTTCATTCTGATATTGTTCATATATTTGTTGAAGAAAAATATTTTCACTAATTGTTTGCCCACAATGAAATGCATTATCAAAAACATATTCTTTCATTATTTCTTTTATTGCACTTCTAATTGTATGTTTTGTATTCTGTAAATACTCAATTGTATTAAACCGCATATCTTTTCCTTCATATATTACATTTTTTATCAGCTCATCTTGTGTATAATATTTCAATTGATACATTCTTATACACTTATTTTCTTCATTGTAATTAAAATTAACTAATTTATCATTAACTCTTTCAGCTCTATAAGGATCATTAGAATATACTAATTTTACAAATTTTTTTAGGTTTCGTTCATTATCAAAGTTTAAATCATAATATGAAACTATATCAAAAAATTGTAAAAGTATATTTTCAATTTTATCTATCAGTGAATATGCACAGGGCCATATTATTGAATATGTCAGAAATCCTCTTTCTCTAATAAGTTCTAACATCCTCTGTTTAATAATCAAACATTCTTCTTTATTAAAACATTTTTCAAACCAGCTTAAATCATATTTAATATGATCATGATATACATCATCTTTATGTGAATATGCACATTTCACTAAATCAATATTATGAAAAAAACACAATGCTAATCTATGTGATCCATTAATTAAATGATTACAATCATTTAAAATCAACGGATTTTCATTGTTCATATATCCCTTGCTCTCTACACTTCTAATCAACCTTTGAAATTTTTTACAACTATTTTTCTCTTGTGCCTCGCATATATATGGTTTTTGTTTAAATCGTTCTTTTTGCATTAAATCATAGAGATTAAATCCATAAACATTTTTTTCGTAATAATTCTCTATGGCTAACAAACGCACAATTATATCAAATCTATTAAATCCATTTTCTTTCATTTCTTGTAAAAGAAATACATCTATATATCTATAAAAACCTTCATCTTTTTGATAAACCTTCATATCATTCCCTCTAAAAGTATTATATTAAATTATTTCTATATAAGTGTTCAATACAATCTCTAACGGCACCACTTCCACCAGAATATGGTGAAATATAATCAGCTATGTTCTTTACACATTCCATTGCATTGTTAACACAACAACCAACTCCAACCATATTAATAACTTCTAAATCATTAATATCATCACCGACATATGCTACCTGATTCGGAGTGATTTTCATTTCTTCACACAAATCACATACTATTGATTTCTTATCAACAATCCCCATTTTCAAATAGTCAATCTTCAGTTTTTTAGCTCTTTCATTAATTAAATTAGATGTTTCACCTGTAATAATACCTGTCTTAACATCACTTTCCCTTAATAATTGTAATCCTTTTCCGTCTTGTGCATTAAATTTCTTAATTTCACAACCATTGTCCGATATATACATTCCTCCATCAGTTAAACAGCCATCACAATCCGTTAGAAACAATTTTATTTTTTGGATATTTGTACTGCGTACCTTTTTACTGTCCCGAATTTTCATAAGTGTTTCTATAATCGTAAAATCTTCTGGTTCATCAATCTCAAAATATGTATTTTCTGGCATTCTTACTGCACCAATATTTCCAGATATACGACTTTTATATTTTATAAGAAAATCTTTTTTTGTAATGTAAAATGCTCCATTTTCAACAAGAACGCCTTCAAAATCTTGTCTCCTTGGACGATAATATACATCATAATTTTGAGGTTTAACACTTCCATCTTTTATATTTTTCCAAATGAATCTTTTTTGTTCAACAACAGATAACACACTATCAATATTTTGATTACACATTTTTTCAAAGCCTTGATTTAAATCAAGAGCAGTTAATAATGGTGAGGTTGCTTGTATTAATACAATATTATCAAAATCATATTGTTCTGCAAATTCCAACATAACAATTTCTGTTGATGCTGTATCAGATGCACTTTCATGACTTCTTGTTATAACCTTTGCTTTTTTAAAATGAAATTCTTCCACTGTTTTTTTGATTTTAGAATCTTCTGTAGCTACATAAATAGCATCAATATATTTACATTCACTAGCTGCTTTTAAAGTCCAAAATATTAATGGTTTTCCATTTATATACTTAATATTTTTATAAGGTATAGACTTGCTACCTCCACGCACTGGTATTAAAGCTACATTCATACATATATTTCCTTGTAAGTTTTTAACTTTGTTCTTTGTATTTTTTCAATAGGCAAAATTTCTTCTTGTTTGTAACACATAATTTCAGGAATTAATTTTAGTTCATTCACTAATTCCTTCATCTCATTTGGTAGTAGTGATGCTTTATGATCAGTACCTTTCCAATCTTTATTAAGTGTAAAATGACGTTCTATCACTTCTGCGCCAAGTGCTGCTATTGCGTTATCAATAGATATACCAATATGATGTCCTGAGTAACCAATTTTTTTAATAATATCACCATATTTTTCTTTAAGCCTAATAATTTCCATTATACACGTTTCATTATATGGAACAGGGTAACCAGAAGTGCAAGCATAAAGCACTAAATCTTTGTTTCTATGAGAATCAATGAATAATTTAATAATATTTTCTTCCTCTTCAAGAGAAGTCATTCCCAACGATAAATGTATTTCACCAAAATAATTTTCACATAACCATTTTAGCATGTGATAATTTGTGTTTGATGCCGATGGTATCTTTATGTATTTCGGTTGCAATGAAGCTATTTCCATAGCCGATGTAAAATCCCAAACCGAAGCGGTATATGTAATATTATTTTCTTTACAATAATCAAAAAGTTCTTTGTGCTGTGCTATGTTAAATTCTAGTGCTTCCCTATGTTTTCCATATGTTTTGCCAAACGCATTTTTTGGATTAGGGTGTGGAGCATTATATTGTTGGTCATTTAACAACTCTTTAATGCATCGTTTTTGAAATTTAACTGCATTTACATTACAATATAGAGCTGCTATTTCTATCATTTTTTTAGCTATATTCATATCTCCCATATGATTGCATCCTATTTCAGCTACAACATAAATGTTGTTAATTGTTTTATTCATATTTAATTCCTCAATTTTGTTTTATTATTTTTGACTATTTCCAATTTACTCATTCAAATAAAAAATTCTAATAAATACTGATTTTACTACTAAATCTACAAATAATAAACCTTAATACTATTTACTTGATATGTATTTTAATGCAAATGGATTAACTATCAAGGCTTGCAAAAACCATCCTAATTTTTTGTTTTTAATATTCTGACAGAATTCAACACAGTGATATAAAATGGGAAAATCAAAACAAAAATTACCAATCATCAAATCCGTTATATCCATATTTAAAGAAGTTTCTAATATAGATCTCCATTTACAAGATTTTTCTATACTTTTGTATATTTTATAAAATTCTTCAATTCCTATTATTCTGCAATTTAAAAATATACTATTATAAAGATTGATACAAAAAACAGATTCAGCTGAAAGATTGTATTTAATTATTCTTTCAATAAAATGTTTTTCAGAAAAGTTTTCAGAATTCACAATCACAGCAAAATCCATTATATGTTGTATAAATGTTTTCAAGCCAATTTGTGTTTTCCCATAGAATATATGATGTTTTAATAAATGCCTAATTATATAGCAAAGATTGTCATAAATGTCTAATTGCTTTATATTACTAAAACTCTTAAATTGTTTAGAATTTTCAAAAAACTCTTCTGTCGAAAATTTAGTAGTAGTTTTTGTAAAATGTGCATTAGTTATATTTAAATTTGAATGAAGATCTATAGAAACACCTTTTTCTTTATTGTACAGCATTAAAGTTTGAGTATTTTCCATATATAATTTTGGTAATAATTTCATATTTATTATTGGATTATCATAAAATGTTTTGCTTTTTATTTTATACCCACAATTCTTTAATTTTTCATAAAAATATTTTGCATCATCACTTCTCACTAATAAATCCAAATCATTATAAACTCTTGGAATTTCCCCATAATATTCATCTTTTATAAAAGGACCTTTGATTCCAATAATTTCAATTCCAAATGAATCAAACAAATCTAATTCTTCCTCAATTATTTTTTCCTTAGCTTTTTGCCTAAATAATATACTTTTTTTATCATTAATTATTTTATTGCTTTCATCATTACAATAAATAAGGTTTTTGGGATTCTTAATATATGAATAATAATGTACAGAATCTTGTCTTTCTTTCATATTCAAAATTAGTTTATTTATATCATCTTCCAATATATTCATGATTATCACCTTCACATTTATCATTGAAATATTATTTTATTAAATAGTATAATTTCTAATACTACTAATAATAATTTTATTATTGAATATACAAAATTAAAGTATCAAATTAAATAATACTGCGCCTGTGCGTTCCATAACTCGCTGTATTTACCGTTTTTTTCAATCAGCTGATGGTGTGTTCCTGTTTCAACTAATTCAGCTTTGTCAAATACTGCAATACTGTTACAGAACGCACAGCTTGATAATCGGTGAGAAATATAAATTGCTGTTTTGCTTTCAATAAAGGAATTAAATCGGCTGTATATTTCATTTTCGGCAATCGGATCAAGTGCCGCCGTAGGCTCGTCAAGAATAACAATCGGTGCATCCTTGTATAAAGCTCTTGCAAGAGCAAGCTTTTGTGCCTCGCCGCCTGAAATCTCAATGCCTGACTTGTCTAAATCCTTATAAAGATAAGTGTTTTCCTTATGCTCCATTTTCAGCACTCTATCTTTGATATTAGCTTCATCAAGCACTTTATAAAGTTTATCATAATCATATGCTTCGCCTGCTGAAATGTTCTGCGAAAGCGTTGTTGAAAAGATTTTGAAATCCTGAAAAACAACGGAATAAAGCTTCATGATACCGTTTTTTGAATATTCCTTAATGTTTATATCATTAATCAGAATTTCACCTTCAGTTGCATCATAGAGTCTGCAAAGCAGTTTAATAAATGTTGTTTTACCGCTACCGTTTCTGCCGACTACCGCAAGTTTTTCGCCGTTTTTGATTTTGATATTAATGTTCTTTAATGAATAATTTTCGGCATTCGGATATTTAAAAGAAACATTCCTGAATTCTATTTCAAACTTATCTGTTAAGTCAATCTCCTTTTCGCCATATTCCATATCATCTTTCATATCAAGAATTTCAAAATAGCATTTTGCAAGCGGTATAATTTCCTGAAGTTTTCCAAATGTGTTAGCCATCATCATAATGCCATTTATAATCTGCATAAACGAACCGCAGTAAAGTACAAGCGAGCCTATACTAAAAAGACCAAGTAAGCCTTTAATGCCAATAAACAAATAAACACCAAATCCGACTACTGCACCGAGTAGCGCAACAAAAGAGCTTGCCTTTGCTGTGTGCATGGAGATTTTACGGAGTGTCTTTTCGCCGTCTGTTAAAATCTTGCTTGTAGCAATGCTATCTATTAAATCCTGCTCCTTGTAAATTCTAATTTCCTTGCCCGTTCTGTAATCTCCGAAAATGTCAAGTAATGAATAAAAAATCCTGTCTAGTTCAGCATAGCTTTCGTTTGCCTTTAAATATGATTTATTGATATTTACTGCCACAAGAAGAATAATAACAGCCATTGCAAGGATTGCGCTGATTATAGTAATCAGAAATATCGGCTTTTCAAAAAAGGTATCTCCTGTTCTTGTAAATCCAACCTTAAGAAGAGGGAAAATGATAATAACTGAAATGATTAAGGTAAATAAGCCATTTAAAAATCTGTATGTTGTCCATACAAAATAGGGAAAGCGAGACCATCTGCTTTTTTCAGCCTCTTCGTGCTTGTGAATAAGCTCTTTATATTCGCTGTTTTCAAGCTTCTGATATTCTGTTCCGAACAACTTGGATGCAACCTTTTTGTTTTCTTTATTCAACAAAAGATTTCTTAAATTCTGGCTGTATTCATCCAAAAAACTGCCAAGGAAAAACAGGATAAAGTTTATTGCAACAGCAATTGCTATGTAGAGCATAATGTTTTTGAAATCCTTGCCGTCACTCAATAGATTTATAATTTTAGCTGTAAACAGTATGTTTATAAATGGCTTAAGCGATGAAACAATTGACTGAACGGTTACAGCCGGCAAAACTTTTTTTTCAAGGCTTTGGATTTCCTTATAAATTTTAAAAACTGTTTTCATATTACTCATTCACAGCCACCTCCATTTCCTTATAGTAGTAGCTCTGAATCTGATACATTCTGTAATATGCACCCTTCTGTGCCATAAGTTCCTCGTGCGTTCCGCTCTCAGCAATTCTGCCGTCTTTGATAAACAAAATCCTGTTGCAGAATCTCGTTGAAGAAAGCCTATGAGAAATGAAAAACGAAATCTTGTTTTCCGTTAATTCATTATATTTCAGATAAAGTTCGTTCTCCGAAATCGGATCAAGCGCAGCTGTCGGTTCATCAAGAATCAGAACAGGGGCATTCTTGTAAACAGCCTTTGCAAAAAGCAATTTTTGCTTTTCTCCGCCTGAAAAATCAACTGCGTTTTTATAAACATTCTTATCCATTAATGATTTTTCCTTATCCGGCAAAGCATTTATCTTTTCCAAAACGCCTGCTTCCTTAAATGCAGAATAAAGTTTTTCCCTGTCATATTCTTTTTTGGCACTGATATTTTCAGCAATGGTCATCGGCATAAAGAAATAGTCCTGAAAAACAGCTGAAAACAAATCAAAGTAACTTTCGCTTGAAAAATCTCTGCTGCTTTTGCCGTTAATGAGTATATCGCCGCTTGTAGGATAATAAAGACCGCAGAGAAGTTTAATTGCTGTTGTTTTACCTGCTCCGTTTTCGCCGACTATTGCAATATTTTCGCCCTTGTTTATTTTAAAGGACATATTATTTATCGTGCTTTTTTCAGCTGATGGATATGTAAATGAAACGTCTATGAATTCAATAGACTCAATATCGCTAAAATCAACGTTAGGCTTATCTTTGCTCTCATTTTCGCTTTCAATATATTTGCGAAAAACGGCACAGTCGTACGCACTGCGTTCAATTTTTGAGTAAGAAAAAACAAGGTTAACAATCCAGTTTGAAAAGCCTGTTATAATTCCAAAATAAAAAACGAATTCTGATACCGTTAAACAGCCAATTGTTACAAGATAAATTAGATATACATAAGAAATAAGCTGGCGAATCAGATTTAATACTGCTCTTATTCCGCTTACTGACGCACTTTGATTTGTGTATTTTGCAATTATTCTTTCAATATTAGATGTGATTTTAGCAACTGTGTAAATAAAATAATCCTGAAAGCCGTACAATTTAATTTCTTTAGAGGCATTACTGCTTTTGCTCAATTTATAAAAATAATCAAGCTTTGATGAAAGCTTTGAACTGTCATCAAGCATTATTTTCTGCTTTTTATTTAAAACCTTTAATATGATAAATTCGCCAACGCAGGTTAAAAGAATAAGCAGAATCATTAAAATGTTGATTTTGTAAATCAAAATGGTAGATGCAATAACGCCGATTATACAAACAAGAAAATTGTTGCATTCTTCAATGAAATCTGCACCCGATGAAAACCTTGCATTGTAAAAGGCTTCTGCTCTTTTGTGCAGCTCTCTGCCCTCAAGGCTTTCTATGTTTACATAATCTGTTGAAAGATTTTTTCGGAATGCCATAACAGCATAGCGCATTCTTACAATTCTTGCCCCGCCTCTGATAAGCTCCTTCATAAATGGATCCATCCATATGGTAAAGGTTAAAAGTAGACTTAAAAGTGCAACAACAAGAATTAACCGCTCTGTTGTAACACCCTTTTCAATGCAGTCAATCATAGCCTTTGGTATGTATGCCGTTACAATCGGATGAAGAACAAGAGCCGGGACTCTGACAAAGAAAAAAAGTAAACTTTTTTTATCCCACTCAATCCAATTTGATAACATATATTTTAAATTAGACAACATATTATCCACCTATTTGCAACAACTTATCTTTAAAAAAGGCTAATATCAATAATATGGATGTAATGATTACTCCAATACCGAATGAATACGCTATAATAAAGTTTTTGTACATAAGAAACAAAACTATTAATAAAAAAACCAATGACAAAATCACAGAAAAATATTTATATACCTTTTTCTCTTTAATTGATAGCTTCTTTCTTTTATTATCAATAGGCGCAAAAATCCAAATCAATATTGTAAAAACAATCAATATACCTAAAAACAACATATGACAAGAATTTTGTTCTAAGTATTGAATTATGAATAATGATAATATCATTAAAACAATTGAACTAATGAGACAATAAATATATTTGTTGGCATGTAAGCCACCTGTAAATTTTCTCAAAATGAAAAAAGTTATAAATAAACATACGCATTCTTTTAACATTCCAAAAAGTATACCAATTAAAATTGTAATAAAAATATTAATAATTCCATGAGTCACTACTTTAGCAGCATATTCATATAATTCTTTATCATCTTTACTAATATTTTGATTCTCTGATAAATACAAAGATAGTTTTTTATAAAACATATCCATTATTTAAATAACTTGAATTTTTCTACTGACTTCGGTTCTTTTGGTTCATTAATAAGAAAACAACTTGCCGAATTAGCATTAATTGCTAAAACCATTGTTAAGCAGCAAACAATTGCTGGTGAGATTTTTTTCAAAAAATTTTTAATTTTTTTCATAATATATCACTCCTTGTTGAAATTCTAACATATTATTAATTGTTTGTGTTTAAAATAGAAAAAACGATATAGAATTTAGCAAAAACGATAAATTTATAGATATTTTTCTGTTTTTTATAATGTAAAAGTATATTTATTTTGAAATATTACATATTTTTAATTTATAAGTGTATATTACACTTATACTTTGTTAACAATGGAAATCACTCTTGTTAGTATAAAAATGAGGTGATTATTTATGTATATCGATTTTGAATCTTTGGGAAAACGAATTGCACAAAGAAGAATGGCACTAGGTTATAAACAAAACGAATTAGCAGAGATGGCAGATTTATCAAACAACTATTTATCTAATATTGAAAACGGTCATTCTATACCAAGCTTAACGACATTCGCTAACCTATGTTTAAAATTGGAAACTACTCCAGATATGTTTCTCTTAGGCACGATAAAAACTAATGATATTCCTCAAAGTATAATTGATAATTTAAAATTATGTAATGACAAATCTTTATCTCTTATTAGTGATATAATTCAATGTGTATTAAATCAACAAAAGTAAAATAGTGACAAATCCCCTCCAATAATGTATAATTAAGTAATTGGAGGGGATTTTTAATGATTAAACTATTAATATGTGATGATAATCCTGAAATAACAAAACAAATAAAGGAACTTATCTCTATTTTTGAAAAGAAATATAGAATAAAATTTCAAATTGATATAAAGAATTCAGGGGATTTCATATTAAAAGACAATAAATCTTATGACATAGCTATTGTTGATATTGAAATGCCTGGAATTAATGGATTAAGATTATCGGAAAAACTAAAAGAATTAAATTCTGATACTATTGTAATTGTATTAACTTCTTTTCAAAACTACTTGGACAGTGCAATGAGAATACATGTTTTTAGATACTTATCAAAGCCAATCGATAAAAACCGCTTTTATTCTAATCTAAAAGAAGCCGTTGAAGAATATCGTCTCATTAGTAAAACAATAACCATAACTAATAATGATGAAGTTCATTTGATAAAAACAAAAGATATTTTATATATTGAAAATCAAAAATATGGATCCATTATTTATACTAATAGAGGGGATTTTTATACAAATATAAAACCTAAAGAATTACGTCAAAAGATTGATCAAAATGAATGCTTTGTATTTTCTCACAATAGTATTTTAATTAATTTGCAGAATGTAATTGATTTTAATAAAACAACTATAGTTTTAAGAAAAGGTAATTTCGAAACTATTTCTACTTATATTTCCCAAAGAAAATACGCTACTTTCAAAAAAGCATTTTTTGATTTTGCAGGAGGTTTAAAATGACAACAATATGCTTTTTACTTACATATATTTTTGAGCAATTTGTTTCATACATATATCTTAGCAAAAAATTAACTCAAAAAGTGTCAAATAAACAATTACTTTTATCATATATAGTATCTTTTATTATTCAGTTTGCATTAAATTTTACTAATATTCCATACTTAAATCTGTTAAGTTTCCTTATCTGTAATTTTGCAATAGCATATGTATGCTATTATTCATCAATTAACCAGGTGCTTTTCAATGTATTGCTATTAGAAAGTTTAATGATAGTTACGGAATTAATCATCATATATTTAGCTACATTATTATTTAAAATTGATTTGAAAAATTACTCCACAAATCCATATATATTTACATTAGAAACAATAGGAACAAAAACTCTTTACTTTGTGTTTGCTTATGTAGCTTCAAAATTTTCTTTAAAGGAAAAGGAAAACACAATTGATAAAGATTACTCATATTTACTATTTTTTCTTCCATTAACATCAGTAGTATTAATTATGTCACTTGTATATGTATCTATTAATCTTGATTTAGATCAAATAGCAAACATTCTTTTTATGATAATTTCTTCTCTACTTCTCATAATTAACATTATTGTATTTTTAGTACACGAAAAAATCATATCAACATTAACTAAAAACACAGAGCTTCAACTCGAAAAACAAAAAGAAGAAATAAATCAAGAGTATTATCTTGAATTAGAAAGGCAATATGACTCATCAAATATTTTGATACATGATATAAAAAGATGTTTGCTAAATATTAGGGAATTATCAAATTCAAACGAAAATTACAAAATCATAGAATATGTTGACTCAATATATGAAGGATATGAAATCAAATCACTTAAACAATATAGTAATAATAAATTAGTAAATGTTATAGTAAGTAGATATGCTCAGCTATGTAATGATAATAATATTAACCTAATAGTTGATATTAGGAATATTGATTTCTCATTTATTACAGATAGTGATTTAACAGCATTGTTAGATAATTTGCTTGAAAATGCTTATGAAGCTGCAAAATCATCAGAAAAAAAACAAATTGAACTTAATATTGACAATCGTAATGAAAAATATATTTTATTTGACATAATGAATTCATCCGATACGGAACCAAAAACAATTGGTGATTTTTACGTATCTACAAAAAGAAACAAAAATCTGCATGGTATAGGACTTAAAAGCATTTCAAGAATTGTTAAAAGATACTCTGGAAATCTTGATTCTAATTATAATAATAGCAAAAATATTTTTCAAACTTCTATATTGCTAAAAACTACTTCTGAATAATACTAACAACGCAGTCTTTTCAAGACTGCGTTGTTATACATTGATTTGATAACTATAATTAAGATTATAAAGTTATATTACTATTTACTAAATAGATTATTACCATTCTCCCATCCCCAAGCAAAGCCTTTGAAATCTTCAACCCAACTTTCGAGGGATTGTACCTTTACTGTGCCGGAGAGATTGTGTATTACCTGTCCGTTACCGATATAGATGCCGACATGACCGTAGGGGTTGGAGGCATAACCGTAAACTGTTGCTCCCACAGGTATCTTGCTCCAATCACTTGATACTGCCCACATATCTGCGGCACATAATGCACAATGAGCCGAGCCTCGTGAGCCTGTAACAGCTTGGTACACATCAGCAACCCACGCCTGACAGTAGCCGGAGCCTGCTGAAATGCCGTAGTTTTGGTAATTGGTTGCAACGGCTACGATTTTCTTTTGAGTATCGTTTGCCGTTTCATCAGCAAAATCTATTGAGCCAATATCAATTTTGCTTGTGTTGTTACCAACATTGAATATGATTGACGCCCATAGTTTATCGTTCTTTTCACTCATAAGCTCGTTAAGGTATTTGTTTTGCTCATCATCAAAGTAATATTGACTTGCTATTTCACTTGCCGTTTTGCCTAATATGGTAATTGTTAATACCTTAATTTTTGTTTCGACAACGGTTATAATTTCGTTACCGTGTTCGTCGGTAGATTTTACTTCTTCAGTTTTAGTGCGTTCTTCTGATTTTGTATCAATAATGTTCATATCCCAAAAGATATTCAGCAGTATTGATTTTTTGTTTTCGTCAATGGTCGCTATCTCCATAGGATTATCCTTATCGGTAGTAACCTTGACTGCATATACTGCGAGAATATCTTTCCAATTCGCCTTGATGCCGTTTATCTCAACCTCATCATAATTTCCTTTTGACTTGATTTCATCAATTTTCGAGTCATATTCATTATTGATTTCCTGAATTACGCTTGAGATATTCATTCCCGTTTCCGATGTTTCTGTTGAAAAGAATATACCGTAAAATGAGCTTGCAAGAGCCGCAAAAAGACACAAAAGAATAATTACCACAACAGATACCCAACCGCCTGCAATAACGGCAGATACAAGGCTTTTAGCCGCCGTATCTGCCGCTTTAAGTGCTTTGCTCAAGAACTTAATAAGAAGTTGAACAAATCTTTTTGTTTCCTTTGCAGTTTGCTTTAACCGTTCTGCTGCCTTGCGTGATTTTTCAGCCGTTTTAGTCACTGCAATAGCATTTGTTTGAGCTGATTTCTTAACCGCTTTTGCGGAGGCTTTTTCTGTTGCTTTTTTTGATACTTTTTGTGTTGCCTTAACGGTTTGTGCGTTTCCTGTTTTAATGGTGTTATTAGCCTGCTTTGGCGGATTTTTTACAGGAGATTTCGGTGTTTCTGCTTGCGAGCTAAAGGTAACATCTGCATTGACAGTATTTTGCGTTTCCTTAACTGTGCGTTCTGCCTGCTGTGTTTTCCTGCGAGCCTTAACATCTTCAAGTGTCATTTTTGCGGTTTCAATATTTTTCTTTGTTTCCTCAACACTTTTTCTGCCCTTGCGGTTAAATTCATAGACGGCGTAATCTGCGCCGTCTTTTGCTTTTTCCTGCACCTTTTCAACTGCGTACTGTTCAGGAGAATTTGAATTAGTTTGCTCGGTGGCATTATTGATTTTTTCTTTTGTACGAACACCGACATCTTTTATTTTTTCGTTGACAATGCCTATGTTCTCCGAGGTCTTAATAACGGTTTCAGCCGTTTGCTTAATCTTTATGTTTGACATAAAACCACCTCATCAATCAACGAGCTTTGCCACAACAACAAATCTTCCGTTGTCCTGTGAATACTCACAAGTTGATAAGGTAATGAGCTTATCTCCGTATTTTGCATCAATGCCTGTGTCATAAAGAGATAGAGCCTTGCATTTTTCAATGTAGGCTCTGTAATCATCTTCTGTGCTTGCATTTACGAAGTTATAATATTCAAAACTGTTGCTTTCGTAGGCCACAGTTTTGAAAACGGCAATAACCTCATACTTTCTATGCTCTAAAACCGAATCTATGATAATGTTTTTATGCTTTTCATAGAAATGTTTACTCTTGTAATTAGTCAGCTCGTTAAACATTGATTTGTTTTGCATATTGTGTCCGTAGATTACAATATTGTCCGATTGCATATCGCAATCCTCCTGCATATACGGAACACCGAAACGAGAGTATTCCTTGTTGAAATTGTGATTTAGATAATAGTTAGGATTGTCTTTTGAACGCATTACAGGATAGTTGATATTTGTCCCCTCTATCTTTATCCAAGCCATAAAATCGCTGTTTTGCTCATATAAATCCGAGTATATACCAAGTGAGTATATTTCGTTGGAGTTATCGTCAACAATGTCCTGTATTTCTTCAAAATCGTTCATCTGTTTTTTATCCTCAATATTTTGAGTGAGTAAAAAATATGTGCTGACCGCAAAAATTGCAGTCAGCACGATAAGGGCAAAAACGCATAATTTCTTTTTCATTTCTTCTACCTCCTGAGAAAAACCGAGTGAGGCTGTTAAGCCTCACCCGGTTTAGTGGTCATTAATTTATAAAGCTCTGTATTTTTTGGAAACTCGTTAGCATACGGCACAAAATGCCCGCCGATTTTCATTAAGCCGTGTCCTGCCTGAACATTGGTAAAGAACTCCGTTTGATTATCCGAAATGTTAAGGAGCTTAGAAAGGTCAAGCCTATCACTTCCGTTTTGATTAAGCATAACGGTAAATTCGGAGTTTGCGAGCATCGTTCTTGCCGTGTTGCTTTGAAGCATATCTCCAACATTCTGCGTAATGCCTGTTGCGAAGGCTCCGTACTTTCTAACTCGCTTCCATACTCTGTAAAGGAAATCAGCCGTGTATTTCTGTGCAAAAAGCAGATAAATTTCATCAATGAAAATATATGTTGTTCTGCCCTTTGTCCTATTTGATGTGATTCGGTTGAGAATGTTATCAAGCACCACAAGCATACCGACAGGAAGTAGCTGCTCTCCGAGGTCAAGAATATCATAACAGATAAGGCGGTTGTTAATATCAACATTGGTTGGTTGAGCAAATGTATTAAGTGAGCCGTCTGTGAAAAGCTCAAGAGCAAGAGCAAGCTCCTGTGCCTCTGTTTCAGGCTGATTTAATAATTCCTCTCTAAAATCCTTCAATGTTGGTGGTGTAATCTTATACCCACTCTTGATGTAATTTGCATAAACATTGCGGCAACAGCGGTCAATGATAGACTTATCTTTTGGTCCGACTGTGCCGCCGATAAGCTGCTCGCAAAGTGACATAATAAATTCTGACTTTGTGGCAATAGGGTTTTTATCGTCCTCATAGTTCTTATTCATATCCATTGCATTGATATGATTTTCGGAATTTGAGGAAATATTGACAACCTCGCCACCAAGAGCATTAACAAGTAAGTTGTACTCTCGTTCAGGATCGATTATTAGCACGTCAGCATTAGGATTAGCAAGTATAATTGAGGTTGCGTCCTCCTTAACAAAGAATGATTTACCGCCTCCGGAAACACCAAGAACAATACAGTTACCATTGAGCAGTTGGTTACGATTAACGAAAATCATATTACCGCTTATTGTGTTCTGTCCGTAATATGTTCCGTGAGTGTGTCTTACTTCCTGAGCGTTAAATGGCATAAATGCCGCAAGTGATTCGGTAGTTAAAGTTCTAAAACAGTTAATGCGTCTAACACCGAATGGCAAAACGGTATTAAGTCCATCGAGTTGCTGATAACGGAGTATAGCAAACTGTGCCGTACTGCCGTTTGATACCATTGAAAATACTGTATCTGTAACATTGTCAAGCTCCTGCTTTGTGTCGGCGGTAATAACCATAGTGATTAAGGTACTGTAAAGTCTTTGGTCACGGTTTCGCATATCGTTTTTGACTTCAAGAATTTCAGCCTCACGCTGTTCAAGGTCATAGTTTGTAGCACCGTAATTTTGATTTTGCACCTGTTTTCTGTTGTAGTTTGCCTTTTCAGTTTGAATACCGAGTAACACCTTGTCAACCTCTTTGGTAGCCTCGTCCGTAGGTGTAGGAAGAAAATCAACGGAAAGCATAAGATTTCTGTTAATTGATGTCAGCTCTGCGATTGTATCATCACTTACAAATGTTCCGTAATTGCGTAGAAAAATCACTCTGCAATACTTGTCATTGATTTTCATATAATCGTTTTCAAATTCCATTGAATCAGGGCAGATATAGTCCCTAATATCACAACCTTGATTTTGGAGCAGTTCAAAGTCAAGGTTGTAGTTTTGTTCATCTCCCGAACGGTAGAAATTGTGGAAAATACGCAATCTTTCCTCAGCATTAACGGGCAGGCTTTTACTGTCAATTCGTGAAAGCCTTGCAGTAAGGTCATTGCCGACACGATTGAAAAACGCTCTTGCGTCATCAATACTCTTTTTGCTTACTGTTACAGTAAAGTATTTATCCTGCACTATGCAGTTTGATAAAGCCGCTTTGTCAAGGAGCATATCGTTGTACTCCTTGCGGTAGTTATCAAGTCCGTCATATTCGTATCGAAGAAGAATAGATTTCTCAAATTCTGCTCTGTCAAGCTGATGATTGTTAATCGTCATCTTAACGGTAACACCTGCACCGAAGGAATTTATGACCGCCCAATAGCCTTTCATAAGCTCCTGCTTATCTTCATCACTTGCGATATTGTAGTTGATATCGGTAAACTTAAATGTTTTTGAATACAGATTATTACCCACAAGAAAAATGCCGTCTTTATAGACGGCTTTGATAGGGATAACATCTTGTACTGATTTAGGAATAACGAATTTTTCCTTTTCGTTTTTCCTCATTCTTTTAAGACTTTTCATTATTCTTAAAAACCTCTCTTTCCTTTTTTCTGATTGCGTCCTTGCTTTCCCTGCGTAGTCTGTCCTCTGCCTTAAAGATAAGCCGTTTAGGTATTAAAACCTCCGATTTCAGCCACGCCCATATAAACTGCTCGGCAGTCATACCATTGTAGGTAACAAAACCAAGGACGGCAAAGGGAGCAGCAAGGATTATGCAAAGCCAAGACAATGTTTCCATACTCAAATACGGTTTGAGTAAAAAATATGAGCCAACTGCTACTCCTACTGCTCCGGCAGAGAAAACAAGTTGCCTCATATTAAGTCCAAAATATATTGTTTCGCTGTAATCACGAAACTCTTTGTTGATTTGTATATCCAAACAAATTCCTCCTTATCTTGAAATATCGTCCTTTGTGGGAGCTTTTGGCTGAATTTTAATAATATTACTGTTGTCCTTTGGCTGAATAAACGGTATTCTGTTCGCTGCATAAAAGGCGTTTGAATTAAGTTGTCTTTGCCAAGCCTGTTCAGACGGCGCCCATCTAAAACCATTTTGTTTCAATATAGCCCTCTGTTCCTCGCTCGGCTTTTCATCAAAAAGCAACTGTAAACGGTTATTATTTGTATTTGGTACAGCCTTACCGCCCTCAAATTCCCAACCGACAAATCCTAAATCTTTGTTTTGCGTTAGCTCCTCAATTCGCTTTTTAAGTCTATTGATTTCTTGATTATTATTTTGCAAAGCATAAGACGGATACGGTTTCTTTTCCCACGAATAGCTATCAGCAATTCTCCTGTCCTTTGCTTTTGCCATTTCTTCGGTTAAATCAGGATAACCAACCATAGTGCCGTGTTTTTTGAAATAAGCATTTTGCTTTTTCATTTCCTCTTGAGCATTTTGGCATTGTTCTAACTTCATTTTAAGTTTTTCAATAGCCTGCGGGTCGTCACTTTTTATTACTGTATCTTTGTAACTCATAATTCACCTCCAAATTACATTCCCATCATTTCGTGAATGATGCGGTCTGACATTTTTACTGTTCCAACAAGAACAAGCATATTAAATACAAGCTCTCCAACATATTTCCACACCATAGTAACTGCCGCCGCACCTGTATCGACCTGCGGCGGTGATGACGCATATAGTGAAAATATGATGCAAGCAAGTATGATAACTGCTCCTTCAAGAAGAACGCCGCAATACGATTTTATAAATGACCTGCCGACATTTTGTGTGGGCTCTCCGGCAAAGGTTGAAAACGGAATAGGTGCAAGAGCAGTAAACATATATATTTTGAAAAATCTACCGTAAACGGTAAGTATCAGTATAAATGACAAAACCGTTATGAACAGACTTCCGATTAAGGTTACTGCCCATAGGGGTATTGACTCAAAAAAGCCACATTCTTCAATAGCAGTTACCATTTCATCAGGTAAGGTTGTATCTGAATTAGCTCCCAAGCCTGCACTATTCATAATGGTTGAAATAACACCCTGCACAATATCAAACAGAGCAAGCATAAGCTCCATACCGTAAGTTACCAAGCCTTTAGCAATGGCAAAACGGATAAATAGTTTTAGTGCGTGTTCAGGTTTCTTTACATCAACAAATGAAGAACAGGTTTTTACCATTCCTATAACGAAAAAAAGTACAAGCAACGCATAACCGATTGCCTGTACTGCTGAGTTAATATTGACGATAACCTCCCAAATTCCTCCGCCTTTGAAGTCCTGCGGTGATTGAGTAAGCAATCCCCAAATTTCCGATAACTTTTCATTCCAAGTATTAAGAGCATTTTCAAGGTTTTGTACTACCCAATTATCTGACATTAAAACACCTCCAATAAGCAAGCAACTTATAAAATAAGTCGCTTGCTAAAATAAAATCATCCCACAATCAAGTCAAGGATTTCCTTTGCGAAGGTAATAACTACTCCACCGGCAAGAGTAAGAAAGCCGTTTGCCCTCTGTGACGGATCGTGGGATTTAAGTGAAAGTCCTACCTGCACAATACCAAAGCCGAGGATAATAAGACCAACGGCACGGATAAGTCCGAAGATAAAGGTTGAAAGGTTGTTAATTACTGCAAGTGGATCATCGGCGGCATAAGCCACAGTACAACAAGAAAAGCAGAGTACAAAAGCTGTAACAACAGCAAGCACTCTGCTTGTTTTTTTATCTGCCTTTGTTAAAGGAGATTTCTTTTCGCTATTTAGTTTTTTCATTTGAATTTTCCTCCATTTCAAATTCTTTTTCAAGGTCAATATCTGCAACAAGCTCAAATCCGTAATCTTCAACCTCAATACTGTCAATATTTTTAAGCGACATATTCGGGAACGAAATAGTCATTGTATCTTCATCAATAGGATTATGGATATATGGCTTTGCTCCTCCGTCCTCTGTAAGAGAAAATTTAGGGTGTTTGAATATATCGTATTTCAAATCAAGTATAGGTCTTTCGCCACGAATAAAGAGTATTGCATACTTGTTATCAAGCATACGCACCTCATCAGGTGTCATAAGCTCTCTGCCGCTGATTTGGTAATTGGTTGAATAATTACCGTTCCTGCCTGAGCTTTTACCGTAGGTGTTTGTATCAATGGTTTCTTTACCAAGCAGTTCGGAAACATATTTGTGTGTTGATTGTTCGTTACCGCCCAGATAAAGAAATTCATCACAGTTACCGACTATGCTTTCCCATTGCTTTTCAAACAAGGCTTTGAGCTGAGCCATATTCTGTATAATGATTGATACAGAAACGCCACGAGAACGCATTACAGACAGGATTTTGTCAAAGTCATCGGGCAAGCTGACATTGGCAAATTCGTCCATAAGGAAATGAACAGGTACGGGCAATGCACCCTTGTAGATTTTATCTGCCGTGTAGAACAAAGATTGAAAGAGCTGTGAATAAAGCATTGATACAAGAAAATTAAAGCTTGTATCATTATCGGGGATAACTGCAAACAAAGCCGTCTTTTCTTCTCCGAGCTTTTCCAAATCAAGCTCATCACATATAGTCAATGATGCAAGACTGTCAAGATTGAATTTATCAAGTCTTGATATAAGGGTAATTTGAATAGATTTAAGAGTTTTGTTGGAGCCTGAATGATAGCTGCGGTAGTATTTCACGGCTATATGTTCAGGGTTTCTGCTTTCTAACTCATTAAATAGTGAATCAAGCGGACTAAATGATTGTTCTTCTTCATCATCAATAGCTCCTGCTCGTATCATTTCCATTACCATTGCAAAATTCTGTTCTTCTTCGGGAGCCTCATAATGCAGAAAAAATACAAGGGCAAGTAATAGCGTTTGTGCCAAGTTATCCCAAAAAGGATCACTATTCGTTGAGTTCTTCGGTGTTGTTGCCTTAAAGAGATTGGTTACAAGCCTTTGCACATCATTATCTGTTTTGAGATATACAAATGGGTTATAGCAATCACTTTGCTCCATATTGATAAGGTCGAGTACGAGAACTTTGTATCCTTCATCAATTAACATTTGTCCGCAATCACGGAGAATTTCGCCCTTCGGGTCTGTAATAACAAAGGAGCAGTTACATTGCATAAGGTTAGGCTTTGCATAGAAAAAGGTTTTACCTGCACCTGAGCCGCCGCAAACAAGAGTATTTAGGTTTCGTCTATGCTTTTTATTGTTAAGTCCAATAGCAACATTCTGTGTCATAATCTTGTTATTGTTTTCAGGCTTTTGGCGGTATTTCTTGTTTACCTTATTTGCATCTCCCCACTTAGCTGAACCGTGTTCTTCGCCTTTACGGTAATTGCGTAGGCTTGAGATGATAACGCAAATTACAAGGGCATAGATTAAAAGCAAAATGAGGACAGTTTTTAAGCTGTCCTCACATAAGCTAATATCAAATGGATTGTTAATTGCGTTTGCTAATGCAGGGATAATCTCTGCAAGTCCGCCGTGTACTGACGGAGCAATACACAAGCCAAGCCATATTACAGGAGCAATACCGAGAACGGAAAGAATAATAATAGCCTGTTTATCATTCTTATCTCGCACAGCAATCCGACCTTTCAAGAACTTTAATCTTTTTCAAAGGTGCTTTGCCAACTTTTACGATAAGCTCATCAATGGAATCAACGGCTTTGCCGTTTTTTAATTGAGCAGTTCTTTCGTCATTCAAAGACCTTATTAAAAGGCTCTGTTCGTCATCGTTAAGTACAAGATAGTATCGTTCTTCTTTCACGGATAGTTACCTCCTATCTTGTCTGTTCCTGTGTTTTCGGCTCCTTGTCCTTTGCTTTGTTCATTTCAACATAAATGTCTTTGCTTACGGAATAAACGCTGTCATTCGCCATTGTAAGCATTGTGCGAATATCTTTGTTTTCCTTGCCGTTCCACATTGTTTTGGCACTTGCAACATTTATGTCGGAGTTATCAATGCCGTACTTTTCACAAAGCATATATGACGCACATACGGCAGACGGAATACACTCGGTACGATTGTATTCATCACTGTTGTTGGCAATTTCTGCAAGTGAAAGCTCTCTTGCAATATCCTTGAACATTGCAAGTGTCTCGGAATGTCTTTTAATCATAAGAGTTTTGCTCTTATCATCAAAGTATGCAGTTGAGTTATTGATAGGAAGTTCATCAACTGCCGACTTGTTAAGAGCCGTTGCATTAAGCATAGCCTTAACAAGTGCCTTTGGTGAATGGTCAAAAGACTTTGCAGGCTGTGGCTGAGCATTTGTCTGTGAAACATCAAATACATATTTGACATTGTATGATGTTCTTTGCTCGCCGTTTTCATCAATGTAATCATGAGGCTCAAGGATTTTAATTCCTTTTTCGCCTTTGTTAATAGATGCGTCAAGCTCTCCCCACGAATTTGCGGATTTGAGCTGAGTTGCGTCAGGGCATTGTGCCATAATCAGTAATGTGTTTGATACGGTGTACCTTTCCATACGGGACTGAAAATGAAGATACTCCTTAAAGTGTTCATCATCTTGCATTATATCCGTAATGGAATTGTCAATGATTTCGTAAGCCTGTTCTTTTTCGGCTTTTTTGCGTGCCGCAAATTCCTCCTTGCTCTCACGCTTTTTGAATGTTCTCTGTTTTGGTGTGTAAGACATAAATTATCTCTCCTTTGGTTTTTTATTTTTAATTGGTTTAGGTTGCTGATGCTCTGTTACGGCAGGCTTTTTGTCTGCCTTTGGCTTTTCATCAACAACAGGGGTTTGCTTATCCTGCTCTTTCTGTTGCTTAATCTGCCGTCTGTACTCGTTAAGTTTCTCTCTAACTGACGGTTTCTTATCTTTTACAACAGTACCCTCGTTAGATAATGTACTTTCCCCGATAGAGCCGTTCTCGGACGGAGGGCTTTTTTCCGTCTGAGGTGTAAAAGGGTTTTCTCTTTGGATAGGCTTATGTTCGCTCTCATCAGCAGATTTTTCCGAACTGTTCTCGGCAAATATTTCGTCAAAAAATTCATTGTTTTCCGATTTGTCGGTTTTTTCTTCTGCTTTCTTTTTGCGTTCTTCAATAGCCTTTTCCGATTGAGATACAATGGTACCCTTATCAACAGTAGTAAGGTCAAATCGGTCAATAATTCTTTGAATTTTTGACGCATCATCAGCTCTTGCGATAATATCAACAAAAGCATTTTTGTCCTTGTTGTTTTTGTCACGCAAAACGGTATAAAGGACACCGTATTTCTTTGCGTGTTTTGTGAACTCTTTGAGGTCTTTTTGTTGCACCGTGTAAACTTTAAGTTCCTTGCCCGACTTAATCATATTTGTAAGTCTTGCCTTTCCCTTTGTTTTCTGTTCCTGTTTGAGAGCAGAAATGAGAAGTACGGCAATACTCTTTGCCGCCTCGCCGGATACTTTGGCTACAACCTCAAAGCCTTCAAGGGACAGCCTTACAACTTGTTCGGCTGCATCACCTGAACTGTTCATCAAGTCTTTCCTCCTTTGATTTGTATTTACGCTCCTGCTTATTCTCATCTTTTTCAATCTGCTGAACTTTCTCCTCAACAATGTGGGAACGCTCGGCAATATCATTGCAGAGATTAAGCTCGTTGCGTAGTTTTTTGAGCCTTGCGGATATGTCGGATATTTCTTTCTTAATCTGTGAAAGCTCAACCTCACTTATGTCCTTATGACGTATTTTGTTTCTCAGGTGTTTTCTTTCATCTGTTAAGGTTTCAATTTCCTTTTCCACAGACTCTTTATATGAGAAAAGCTGTTCGGAAGTATCAATGTGATTCTTTCCGAGCAGCTCTGCCTCCTGTGAATATTTATCTACCTTCATCAAATCCTCACGAAGAAGATAATGAAGTCTGTTATACTCTCTTGTTTTCTGTTTTTCGTTAGGTTTATCAAACGCTCCAAGCCGATAACAGTAATAGAGATATAGGTTATATAAACTGCCTTTTGCTTTAAGCGGATTAAATTCATTGTAAGGAACATAATGTGCCTTTTGAAAAGGCTTTGCGTTCAAGCTCATATACAAAGCGTTTTCTGCAACTCGTTCCTGTATTCTAATGTTTGTATAGTTTTCTCCGAGCCTATATAACCTAACGGGTTGTTTCCAACCGTCAGCAGTAACAGACCAATATTTGAGTGTAGGACTAATCCTGTATTTATATCCCATTTTTGAAAGATACCTTTTGAATTCTTCCATTGTTCTGCTATGCTCAACAGCCTCGTCAACGGCAAAGCGAACAAGATTTCTTCTTGTGGGAATACCCGATTGTTCTTTTACACTTTGTTTATCCTGCAAAGTGATAAAATCAGGCTCGTTGTTTCTGTCGGGATTTTCAATAACAAAAAGTCCGTACTTTCTGCATATTTCATCTGCTATATGATGAAAATAAAACCAAGCCTTTTCCTTATTGGCTAACATTTTACCGTCAACAAGTGAAACAGAGTTAATGACATAATGGCAATGCAAACATTTTGTATTCAAATGGGTAGTAACAACAATTTGAAATCTCTCGCCCCAAACCTTGTTTGCAAACTCAATGCCGATTTGATGAGCAAGTTCGGGAGATAGTTCATCAGTATTCTTAAAACTGATATATCCGTGATAGGCTTGTATTCCGCCTGTCTTGTTATATTGCTCTTTAACCATAACGAACTGCTCACGAGCTTTACTTGCGTTACAGTTAATACCTGTAACAAATAATTCCTGTTCCGTTTTTTCTTCGTCTTTGGCATATTCCAAAACATCTTTAAGTGCCTGCCATTGAGTATTAGAATATTTAGGCTTGCGTGTTTTTTCTTCATCTTCTGCATAGTCAAGAACTCGGTCAAGTCTATCCGTTACCTTCCATAATTTAGTTACTGCCACTTGTCATCATCTCTGTCGGGTTTGATGTAACACTCATACAAATCTTCCTTGAGCTTTTCAACACTTTCAATCGTCTTGTCAAGTTTAGGAACATCAATAAAATTGAGTGCATTTGCCTTTGCAGAGATTTGGTGCAAACTGTTACTCATTGAAGAAAGATAACGCAAAGCATCGTAAAATTCTTTTTCAGGCTTTGGCTTTGGAATAAAACCAAGAACAAGCATACGAACAAGAGCAGAGTCGGTGATGCAACATTTCTTTGCCTTTTCCTTTAACACTTCGTTTTCCTCTTGGTTAAAACGAAATTGTCTTATGATGTTTCTCTGCATTTTTCTTCCTCCTTGTTTTTGTTTTCCTGTTGAGAAATTTTTTCGAGCTGTGCCTCGCTTTCTCTGTTGATTTGAGCAAGGCACATAGTAACTATGCCTGCCATTCCTCCAAGAATAAATGCGATAAAGAATATTAAAACTTTCATTGTAATTTTTCCTCCTGTGATTTGATTTTTGTAAAAGGGTTTTAGGGATTTATCCCTAACCGGCATTTACTGTTTGAAATTACAAATGTAATTACAAACAGTCTGCTGGTTAAGACAATGCAACGGTATTGAGCTTTGCCATTTTAACCACCCGAAAAGGATTTTTCTCGGCAATTTTACCGTTCCATATCATCTTTTGACTTGCGGTTTTCATTGATAACTGCAATCTCTCCGTTTGCTTTACGGAAGAAATTATCAGGCTTTTCAAACTCTTTGAAATACTTATCAACAAGCTCCTGTGGAATGTCCTCAACTGTGTATTTTTCGTTTGGTACATAGCAAACAAGGAAGTTATCGGCAACAATCATATCAACCAAAGGTGTAACATCTCTTGTATAGCAACGCTCAATCCTCCAACCTTCAGCACCGCCGTGTTCGTCTTTCATATACCTTTCCAACCTTACAAATGGATCGGAATTATCAACTGACGAACCGTAAATAGAGTAACCGCCCATACCCGATTGAAAGGCTTTATTGTTACTACTCACAGCATAAGTTCTTGCACCTAAAGGGTACTTTTTATCAAAGCTATCCTCAGTAAATGTGATGTAACCGACAATGTGTTTGCCTTCATTTTCAGCCTTTCTAAACAGAGATTTAAGCTCCGTATATGACATATTTTGTTCGTTAATTTCTGTCTTACGGATTACTCTGTTAAGCGTATGACCGTCCTTAACTCCGTTCTTGTTATATAGAATTGCGACCTCATCATCGGGGTAATAAATACTGTCATATTCTCCTCCGACAATCTCTTTAATTGCCTTATCGTCCTCCTCAAGCTCTGTTATTTTCGGCTTGTTATTAGGCTCAACGAGTAGGGCATAAACTTTCTTTTTTGACATTTTTCTCGTTCCTCCAATTGTATTTGAAAGGCTTCAAGATGCCTTTTTTGATAAGCAAAAAGTCATTGACATCTTTGCCGTACTTAACGGGTTTGTCAATGACTTTTATATTTTTAGGTAGAATAACTTGCAGGGCTTTTGTTGCCATTCTGCCTGTATAATCGTTATCCAAATGCAGTTTTACTGTGTTTATATTTGGGTTTTCTTTAAGATAATTGGCAAGTGCGATAGGTACCGTACTTTCCTCAATTTGCTC
Organism: uncultured Clostridia bacterium; assembly: GCA_945874765.1. Taxonomy (GTDB): domain Bacteria; phylum Bacillota; class Clostridia; order Oscillospirales; family Acutalibacteraceae; genus Eubacterium_R. Next base: position 26,837 of record CAMCHQ010000006.1, on the reverse strand, counting down.
TTTCGGTTGGTACACTCCTGAAAGGGAAATAAGGTTGTATTCCTGCCAATTATGACCTTTCATTTTAAGCAAAGTTGCAAATGATAGGGCGTCTATTGCACATTCAAACAGATGCAGCTCGTTACTGTCTTTGTTTGCACCGAGCCGAAAAGAATACTCCTTTGTACTGCCGGAGCAATCACCCATGTACCTGCTTTTGTTAAGGCTACGGTATGCAGCATACTTTGCCTGACCTGATGAATCATAGCCTACAAAGACTGCATTTCGGAATACTTTATCCGACTTTTCACTCTTATATAATCCCTCATATATCAGGTTGTTTTTGATGCAATATTCAACTATTTCTTCATTAATTCCTCTGTCCTTCTGCAAGTACAAAGCAAGACGGCTATTGTCTGTTGCCTTTCCAGGCAAGATAAGTTTCTTGGCTTTTGGTACAGCCAAAGGCTTTGAATAGATAGGCGGTTGAATAGCAGTTTTGTTCAGCAACAGACTTACTGCATCAACAAATTTCATACCTCTTACCTTAATTAAAAAATCAAGAGCAGACTTGCCGCCTATTCTTCTGCTCCACCAACACCACATACCGTTTGATATTTTCAAACTGTCGTGTTCTCTTGTTGAGTACATTCGCTCGTTAAGTTTTACAAGCTCATTAGGCTCATAATTTTCAAGATAAGTCAGCAAGTCTATATCCCTTATTTTGTCAATAATTTCTCTGCTGTAATATGGCATAACTACCTGCACTCTCTTTCCCTTTCGGCTCGTGATTTAATATGTTCAATCTGCTTATCAATAGCAAAATCATTACTTAAACGCAGGGTATCCAGTATAGAGCCATCATATTCAACCCATTCCTGATAGAGATAATCAAGAGGATTTTTAAGAGAAAGCAAAGCCTTTGCCTGTTCATTTGTTAGTGGGTTATTACCCCGAATATCAAAATCAAAGCTCTGTAAAATGTCCTCTTTGTATATAAGTTCATAGGCACATTCAATAATCTCTGATGATGATTTAGTTTTAAGTTCGGCAATAAATTCGTCGAGTTCAGCCTGCATTTTATCACAGACTTTTTGATTTAACATTTCATTTTTTGTCATTAAAAACACCTCCGTAAACGATAAAAAATAGCCGACTTATAAAAATACAGTCGGCTAATCTTCATTATCGTTCTATGTTCCTTTCTCTTTTAGGCTGTTTTATTTCGCTCTCATCAGGCTCTTCGTCACAGAATTCATTGTCCCTTTTATCAACATTAAGCAGGGCGTTGAGTTCGTTAAGACGAGCCTGTTTTTCTTGGAGTTCTTCCTCACGAGAGAACGGCTCCTTGAGGCTTTCTTTGGCAATTTCAAGCTGTTTTTCTGTTTCGGCAAGTTTCTTTTCAGCCTTTTCCAAATCGCCTGCCAAATGGTCAATACAGTTGTCTATACGGGTTATGTTGCCGAGTGCGTCTGTACCGAGATTTATCGTGTGTGTCATTGCACCACGAATAGCAAGAATATACTCTAAACGAAAGCCTTTTGAAATATACATTTCCATCGTAAAGCCTCTGTAACTGCCCACAGGCAATGTTTCCAATGAGTTCTTAAAAGACTTCATAATGCGGATAATTGCCTCGCCTGCGGCTTTCTTTTCGGTGTAATGCTCACCGTTAATATCCATACCGTTGAAGTAATCGGCAGACGCTTTAAGGGTTTTATTTGCAGTTTCAATATCAACTTTGAGAGCCTTTATCTGCGAGGTGTATCTTGCAATATCCTGTGGGTATTCTCTTGTAACCTTATCCTCAAGATCAAATCTTTCGGAGTAGTAATTGCTTTGGAGCATTTTAAGATTTTGCACCTGCATATCCAAATCCATTTTCTCTTTAATGTGAGGATTGCCTGTTGCAAGCATCTTAATTTCGGCATAGGAAAGAGCCGCCTCGTCAACATCTTCAATGGAACGAACAGGGGTTTTGCTTGTCATTACCTGACCGACAAATTTCTGCTTTGTTTCCACGAGCTGATACAAATATGCGTCAAAGGTATTCTCGGTTACATATCGGTACAGATGAACGGTATCGTTTTCGTTGCCTTGTCTAACTGTTCTTCCTGCTCTCTGTTCAAGGTCGGAAGGACGCCAAGGGCAATCAATATCATGTGAGGCAATTATCTTATCCTGAACATTAGTACCTGCACCCATTTTCTGTGTTGAGCCGAGCAAAACACGAACTTTACCTGCACGAACTTTGGCAAATAAATCTGCCTTTTGCTTATCGTTGTTAGCCTCGTGAATGAAAGCTATTTCTTCGGCAGGAACACCTTTTGCAATCAGCTTATTGCGAATATCAACATAGATGTTTTTGAATGTTTCGGGAATATCCTCGTTATCCGTTACCTCTGCATCTGTTACCTCAACCGAGCCTTTTGTTGTCGGTGTAGAAAGGTCGCAAAAGACAAGTTGAGTTGACTTTTTATCGGAATTTTCTGCCCAAACGTCATAAACATTTCTCACACATTCATTTACCTTACTTCCCTCAAAGTCGGGAAGTGTTGGGTTAATAAGCCTTTGGTCAAGTGCGAGCTTTCTGCCGTCATTAGTAATATTTAGCATATTATCCACATACGGCTTAACATCTCCTGCCCTTATCTTTTCGGCTCGTTCTCCGAGTTGTTCAACCATTTCGACTTGGAACTCTGATGGCTTAACGGAAATGTTGTGATGCTCAACATTCGGTACGGGAAGTTTGAGCATATCCGAGGTCTGTATATCCGCACACTCCTTGAACATTGACATAAGCTCAGGCAGGTTGTTAAACCTTGCAAAACGGACTTTTGAACGGTATCCCGTTCCCTCCGGCGTAAGCTCAATAGTAGTTACTGTTTCGCCGTATTGAGCCGCCCAACTGTCAAAATTGACATAACCGTACTCTCTCAATAAATCGTACTGCAAGTATCGTTGCATTGTGTAAAGTTCAACCATTGAATTGCTTATCGGTGTACCCGTAGCAAAGGTTATACCCTTGCTGTCTGTAAGCTCGTCAAGGTATTGGCACTTCATAAACATATCGCTTGACTTGTTTGCCTCAACCTGTGATATGCCGCCTACATTTCGCATTTTTGAATACACAAAAAGGTTTTTGTAGTAGTGTGCCTCATCAACGAAAAGGCGGTCAACACCGAGTTCTTCAAAGGTTACTACATCGTCCTTGTCGCTTTGGTCATTGAGCTTTTTAAGCTTAGTCTCAAGCCTTGTTTTCGTAGCCTCCAACTGCTTTACGGAAAACCTTTCGCCGTTGCTTGCCTTTAATTCGGAAATTCCTTCAATAATTTCATCAATTTGTTTTTGCAGAGTAAACATCTGTCTGCCTATGCTCACAGGTATCTTTTCAAACTGTGAATGACCGATTATGATTGCGTCATAATCTCCCGTTGCAATCCTGCCGCAAAACTTTTTTCTGTTCTTTGTTTCAAAGTCCTTTTTAGTTGTGGCAAGAATCTTTGCAGAAGGATAAAGAGTTAAAAATTCACTTGCCCATTGTGATACAAGATGATTAGGTACAACAAATAAAGACTTGGAGCATAAACCAAGTCTTTTACTCTCCATAGCTGTTGCAGCCATAGTGTATGTTTTACCTGCACCTACGCAATGAGCGAGGAGCGTATTACCTCCGTAAAGTCCTCTTGCAACTGCGTCCTGCTGATGCTTTCTCAAAGTTATTTCAGGATTCATTCCCTCAAAAACAATATGACTTCCGTCATACTCACGAGGACGAATACTGTTAAACTTTTCGTTGTAGAGCTTGCAGAGATATTCACGCCTATCGGGGTCTTTCCATATCCAATTCTTGAAAGCCTGCTTAATAAGCTCTTGTTTAGATTGTGCTATGGCAGTTTCTTTTTTGTTGAGTATTGCAACTCTTTTTCCGTTCTCGTCCTCCTCATAATCAAAGACACGAACATTACGAAGATTAAGTGTTGCTTCGAGAATATGATAAGCGTTCTTTCTGCTTGTGCCGTATTTTTGAGTGACGGTAAGATTTGTGTTGTCAGCCGCCTTGTGTTCTATATTCCATACATTAGCAAGCTCATTGTAATGCACTTTAATTGCTCCTCTTGCGTAATAAGATGTATTAAAGGTTTCATACATAAACTTGTTAATGATTTCAATAGGCAACCAAGTAACACCGAGATGTACTTCAATTTCGGTTGCTTTTAAGTCAACAGGCTGTACCTTTTCGAGTGCGTCGACATTAACCGCAAATCTATCGTCATTCTCAGCTATCTCTCTTGCCTGACGGAGCTTTCTGCGAACATTTCCCGACAGGTATTCATCAGCAGGTAAATACTTTGATACACCCTTGTTGTTTTCGTCATAGTCGGGGTTAAGGAAAATTACGCCATTCAAATCAACGAATATCTCCTCCTCGCTTTTCCCTGTAAGCTGACACATAAAGGGCATATCAATTTTTGCTTTTTCGCCTATTGAGATACCGTAAGCCTCAATGGAGGTATCTGCGTGAGTTTTAGCAATATGCCGCTTAATAGTTCGTTTTGTGAATATATCAGCCTTGCGTTCAAATTCGTCATTTTTGAATACTTCAAGAGAACAGATAAGGAAATATGAGCTGTCATCGGAAAAGGCTGTTGAGTTACCTCTACTGTTAATATATCCATACTTTTTAACGAATTTATCATATATTTCGTTAAGTCTGTGCTGCTCTTTTTCAATATCATAGTCGGGGTAATCATTGGTCTGCATTTCAAGAAGATTTTTAACACAGTCCCTTATTTCAATCATACCCTTAATTCTGTTCTTACCTGTTTCGGAGGTTTCTACCTCTCGCATAACCGAGTTTTCTCGGTAATAGATAGTGCCGTCCACAACGGTAAAGGAATAGTTGCGTACATTAGGGTCGGCAGGGATATAGTTTACCTCGTTTTCCTCAACATCTTCAATGGTGTATTCCGTGATTTCGCCATTTATGTTTTGTACGGCAATATCGAGTTGTTCCTCAAGAGTTCTGTCCTCATAGGCTTTACAAGCACTTTCAGGCTTAAATCTTCCTGATTGCATAACCATTTCGCCGAGTACCATATCGGGATGCTCAACAAAATACTTATTCATTCGTATTCCGTTAGCATTTTCGTCAAGGAATAACCAATCGGGTTCAATATCAACCACTCTGTCACGCTTTTGAAGTATGAGAATATCCGATGTTACCTCTGTACCTGCGTTGCCCTTAAAGGTGTTGTCAGGAAGTCTTATTGCACCGAGAAGCTCTGCTCTCTGTGCAATATATCTACGCACGTCGGAGTTTTCTTTGTCCATAGTACCTTTGGAAGTTACAAGACACATAACTCCACCCGGTCTTAACTTATCGAGGGACTTGGCAAAGAAGTAATCGTGGATAAGGAAATGGTACTTATCGTACTTTTTATCGGCAAGTGAAAAATCTCCGAAAGGCACATTGCCCACAACTGCATCAAAGAAGCTGTCGGGAAGTTCAGCCTTTTCAAAGGGAGCCGTCATAATAGATGACTTTTGATAAAGCTGTTGTGCGATACCTGCCGAGATATTGTCGATCTCAACACCGTAGATTTTACTATCCTGCATATTTTGAGGGAGCATACCGATAAAATTACCGATTGCACAACAAGGCTCAAGAATATTACCCTGCTTAAAGCCTAATTTATCAAGTGCTTTGTAGATAGCAGATATAACAGGCTGTGGGGTATAAAAGGCTGTCAGCGTACTTCTTCTTGCCGCCTCATATTCGGTAGGAGAAAGGGCAGCATATAATTCCCGGAATTCGTCTGCCCACGCATCGTTGTTTTCATCAAATGCCTCTGAAATGCCACCCCAACCGACATAGCCTGATAAAATCTCTTGTTCTTCAGGTGTTGCAAAGCGATTGTCAAATTCGCACTCTTTAAGAACTCGGATAGCCTCCATATTTCTACGGAAACGCTCTTTTTTGCCAACTGTTTCAATTTCTTTTTCGGCAAAGTTATAATTGTGTCTGTCGGCAATCGGTATCTCAGGGTGCAAATCAAAAGTATATGGGTTTGCTTTTGGCGGTGCTTGAAATGCAGGTGTAATCTCTTGATTTTCGAGTTCATTTGTATGCTTAATAAGGTCGGTAAGCAATAATTGATGCTTATTAAGTACATTTTCATTATCTAAATCAAGTACACCGTCCATAGCCTTTGATTCATGTAAGTCAGTACTTTCCATTGCAACATAATCCGTGAGATACGATATGACACCTTCACAGAATGTTTTGTCACCAATATGTTTTGACATATCTTCTATCGCATCTTCATCAGTTTCGCCGATTTGCAGATTATCTTGATAATCATAAAAATCGGTGTTTTTTATGAAGTCAACAAGCCTTGTTGCAAGGTCATTTTGCCTGATTACAGGAGCTTTTATATCGTCCGTATCACGACTTTTAATTGCTTTTAAGGTATTTTCATCAAGGAAAACCAAATCATCAAAAGAAAGGCTCTCAAGCTCATTTGTGATAAGTTCATCAAGAGAGTTGTACTTTCTTTCATTGGTTACAGTTCCGCCCACTCTTTGAGTAATACAGAAATTAACAAGGTCAACACCTACATCAATATCAAACTCACCGTCATCGGTGCTTGTGAAAGCAAGACCAATATCGGACAAATCTTCATAAGGTGCGTCATCGTCATACCCAAACTCGTCCTTTTTGTATTTTGCTATAAGGTCAAGAGCTTTTTGCACATTTTCGGGATAATCGGGAGCATACCAAATTGTTTTCCTTTCGTCATTTTCAAGAGAAGATACTGCAATTTTATATCCCTTATCCACAAAGTGTTTCATATACTTATCAAGCGAATGTTTAGGAAAACCGCACATTGCAATGCGTTCGCCTGTATTCTCATTTATGTGTCTGCCTGTTAAAACGAGGTCAAGCTCATTAGCGACTTTTACTGCGTCCTGTTCAAAGGCTTCATAAAAATCGCCCTGCTGATAGAAAACAATAGCCTGTGGGTTTTCTGCCTTGATTTCACGGTATTCGGTAAGCCATTCAGGTAAAGCAGTTTCATTTTCGGCAGGCTTACTGAATTTGCTTGTAAATGTATGCGGTGGCTTTGGCTGTGCCTTTTCAGGCACCTTATACGGAGCATAAGTACCGTTTTTGAAAGCAACAAAATCATCATATTCCTGTTTACGATACTTATAACCGTTGTAATCCTCGCCCATCAAATCCATTGCATCAGACATCATTTTTTCAATGTTGTCAAGCTCCTGCGGATTATCGAGTTTGTCACGAACTACATAGCTTATATTGTATGTTTCGGTTTCCTTTGGGTACGGTTTAGCATATTCATCAGGCAGGTCATTGAAAAAACTCTCGACTGAATATGATATATCTCTTTTGTATATGTTCTGCAATTCGTCAAAGTCGCTGTCATAAAAGAAACGGTTGTTTTTAATCATATCATCAATATGCTTTTCAACCTGACTCCATTTTAAGACTACCTTTGCGTATGGCTCCATTATATTGCCGTGACTTATTGTTAAACCTTTTGGAGAGCTATCTAAATTGTCATTGCCCGAATAAGAGCCGCTTAAACCGTAATAATCCTTGATGAATTTTACCCTGTCTGCTCGTTCAGGTCTGCTGACAAATCCTGTGTATATCCTAAATCTGCTTTCGGCACTGCTTTTTCCTCTGCGAAGGAAATTATCAATTTCATCGTTTGAAATAAAGTATTGCCTGTTAGGGTTAAAATCATCAGCAGTTTTGAAATTGATAGGCTCAATTTGCATACCCTTGAATACTTCATATACATAAGGCACGGAATATTCGTAATTGTATTTATATAGATTAATCATTCCGTTTTCATAAGCCTTTGCAAATTTTGAGTATTCTCTAAATAATGCAACACTATTATTACCGTCCGACAAATACTCTTTTAGAGCAGCAACTTCATCAGGATAGCCGAGAACATTGTCAACAATCTTTTTACCTCTCGGTAAATATTCAGAGCTTTCTTCATCGTCCATATCACGAACAAAAGCAATGATACGGTCGGACACAATGGATAATTCTCTGTCATCAATCATATCAAGTTTTTCCTGTGGAATATATCTGCCCATATCAAGCAATGCACGAATACGCTTTGCAACCTGTTCCCAAGTTAAATGGGTAGCGGAAGGCTTTTGAGCAGTAGTGCCTTTTGCAACATTAAAGCCGTTTTCGTTATACCAAACTGATACCTGTTCGTTATTGAAATAAAAGCCTGCGCCGTTAGTTTTATAGTGTTTTTTAAGAAATTCAGTATTGTACTCTGTACCTCTGTCACGACGAAAGAACATCGCAATATCAAGTGTACTGTTTGTATCATTGGCACCGATACAAAGAGCCTCATCAATAATCTGCTGTGATACACCGAAGTCGGTAAATAAAGAAACCTGATTGCTTTCGTCAACATGTTGTTCTTCGGGTATATCGGCAACATAGTCAAATAAACCGATTTGTGCAGATTGTTCTTGTTCCTGTTCTTTCTTTTCTTTCGGCAGGTATTTTCCGCTATCAATCAACTGACCAATAAGCTCTGCAACAATTTCCCAAGAAAAACCGGACTCCTTTGTGCGAGATTTGTAAGTTCCCTCGTACATAAGAAGTCCGTCCTTTTCTGCTTTTAAGCCGACTATTGTATTGTTGATGTTGTATTCTGTAAAACGCCCACCGTAGAGAGTTTGAGTAAATGGTATTCTTTCTCTTTCGCTCAATTCCTTGAATTTTTCCGCAATGAACGATTTTTTATAAACTAAATCATCATCGGAATTTTCAAGAACACCCATAATCAAATCATTATCCAAAAACGGTGGTAATTCATCAGTTACAGAGCGTAAATTACCTCTTTCATCACGATTTCCTGCACCCTCTGTTTCAAGTTGTTCATTCCCTGCACCCAAGCCATTTGGTCGGTTGCTTTCAGCTCTTCGGTCAAGCCCTCCTGAACTGACATTTTCTTCATCAATGATTCCTCCATTGATTTCGCTCTCTCGTCCACCTCTTGCAGATGGCTGTCGAGCTTGCCCGTTGTCAAAAGGTTGTAATACAGCAGACGATGCTCCTCCTTGAGAAACTTTTTCCTCAACTGACCATATCTGCTCAATGTCAAATTCTTCTGTGTCGGAAGTACCAAGTTCGGTATCTGCACTTCGCCCTGTTTTCTGTAAGTGATTTGTGTCATTTGAAACACTCCTTTCTATATTTTTGTTTTCGGCTTTAATATATTCTGCCTTTTCGGTTTTTGCAATTATGCGATTTGATTTTTCCAATGACAGTACGGTTTTTGACACTTCATTAAGTGCTATTTCCGTAATATCACTTGTTGCGTAGCCGAGAGCATTAAGAGTTTCGGTAGTATTGAAATTAACTGCGTCCTCAAAATCTTCACGGCTGAAATACTCGTTTGCATTTATTCCAAGTCTTGTAAGCACCATAAAGGCAACACTGTTTTTGATTACTCTGCGATATATTGTTGAAATACTGTCATCGTCGAGTTCTTCAAGAAAACTGTCATTCTTAATATTCGGCAGCTCTGCGATATAGTCAACGGTATTGTCCTCAACTGCGTTATCTGCGGCTGACATTACTGCATCAACAATATCGTTTTTATTGCTTAAAGTACCGAAGGTGTTTTCAAGTGTTTCAATAACATCATTCTCATACTCGTCCTTATATTTCCATATAGGGACAGGGCGGGATAATTCATTTTCGTTAGTATCGGAAATATCAAAGTAGTGTTTTATTTTCGTTCTTTCAACATCTGCGAATACTGCAATACCTTTTGCGTTTCGGTTTATTTTACGGTTAAACCTCTTGTTCCACTTTTCAAATTCAAGAACTGCCGTTGCGTCAGGTCTTTGAAGGAAAATAAGGAGTTGTTCATCAAAACGCAAGCGGTAATTATAGCAGGCAGAAGAAAGAAATTCACACCAATTTTGAGGGGAGCGAATTACATCAGCACACCCATCACTGTATGCTTTTGTAATCAGCTCAAATTTATTAGGCATTATTTAATCAACTCCTATCTCTCTATTTCTCTTGGTTGCTTTTCTCTTGCAAAAGGCAAGTCAATGTTATACACCTTATTGATTTCATCACCGAGCCGTCTTGTTACTCTTGTGATGTCGGCTCTCGTTGCCTTACCAAAGTAGATTTTGTTTTGCAGATTTTCAATCTGTGTTTCACTTACACCGTCTTTGAAAACACGGTAAAGATAGTGATTAGTGCCATCGTGATGTACTACATCACATCTTAAATCTCCTCTTTTATCCACATACCATTCAGCCATATTGCTATTGGTGTATAAGCAATCTTTAAGATTGCCGGAGTCAATCATTTTGTAGCCGTTTGCTCGACCATTCCATAATCCCAAATCTCCGATTATAAGGATAGGCTGTGAGAGTTGCCTGTTGAGATTAACTCTTTCATCGTCAAGATAATCGGCGTTAATTTCGTACATTTTTTCAATAAGCTCATTCTCACTTAATTCCGGATACTCGCTCTGCAAGTCATCTTTCCAATCGTCAAAATCAAGATTGATGTCAGTCCAAAGAACATATCTGTCTTTTGTCATTTTAACTCCTCCTATCTTTCAAATTCAGGTGTACGCACTCGCTCTTTTTTTGGAGCATCATCAAAAGGCTCGACCTTATTTCCCTGCATTTCCATTCGCTCGGCAAATTCGCAAATGTGATAAAGAATGTCTCCCAATTCCAAATGATACTCATCTATATATCGGCAGGTGCGTATTAGTGTATTACCGTTTGGCGTAGTGATTTTTATTTTACTGCCGTCAGGCAAAGTAAAAAGCGGTTGATAGTTGCTTGTTATGAAACGGATACCTTTTTCTGCATTTTTTATATGCCTATCAAGGTGTTCCTTTTCGTATGCAGTTACATAGAAGTTATAATCACCGCTATGTGTTTGACATCTTATGATATAGGAATACTTTTCTGTATCTGCTCTAAAACAGTACATATCCGACCTTTCATCACTTTCAATGCGGCTTTGAGGTCTTGCACAACAAAGCAGTTTCATATCTTCACGGTTGCGTAATATACCTCTGTATTTCGGATCATCACGCAAAGCGTTTATAACATTGTCAAATTCGCTTTGAAATTCGGGTGTTTTTCTAACATCAATTTCATCATTCCAAGAAAAATAAAAATTGTTTCCGTTTATGCCGAAATCCCCACGAAGATAGCCCACATATCCCGTCTGCATTTTAATCTGCTGACTTTGAGTGAAAGCATATTTTGTCTCATTTTCTTTGGCACAACGGAAAGTCAAATCAATCGCTTTGCTCATTTTCTCCACCTCCGAGATAAGAGTAGAGAGTACCTGCCTTAACCTGCTTTTGCAGTTCGGTTATAACCGACATTTCAGGTATTGTTATGCCGTTAATTTCAAGGATGTTTTCAAGGGTAAGTTTCTGCAAGTCCTTTTCGGTTTTGCAACCGTAGTTATAGAGCTTATTCAGCACTCTCATTCTCTGCTGAAAAATTGTTCTTTTTTCGCTCATCTTTTGCCTCCTTAATTTCTTTTAGAAGTTTTTTAGTGCAAAAGCCACAGAAGTTAATACTCCTGTCCCTGTAATTGCACTTTGAACAGTCATATTGATTTTCTTTCATCTTTCAATATCCCGTTCTTTGTTTTTATCACGACCATAAAGGCATTCATAACGCTTTATTTCGTCTTGACACCTTTTATTCAAATCCTTTTGAGCTGCAAGCAAGTCGGTGTGATAGTGTCCCCAAAAATAGCTGTCATTTTCCTTGTTGTATTCCCAAGTAACGAACATATCAGGGTGTTTTGAATGAACACCAAGTACAAATTCAGTTTCACCGATATGGACGCAATCGGTAATGATGTATCCTGCATTAGTGCGAATATCCATTATCTAACCTCCTTTTCTTCTCGCTTAATCTGCTTTATTATTTCGGCAAGGTCTGTCTTTACCCATTCGGGTAATGTTGCTTTATCGACAACACCTTCAACATCATATCGGCGGATATAGCAATGCTTTTTGCTTGCAAAGGAATAGCCAAAAACCTTTGTTCCTCTTGCGTTAGGCTTTGCTCCGTTACCACCTGTTACATAGAAAAGTTGATTTTCTGCGTTTTGATATTCTCTACGGAGATTGTCAATTTTTTCGACAACTACTTTGCCTGTTAAATCATCATAAATATCAACAGGAGAATACATATCAGGTGTTAAAATTCCGATTTCAGTTTTTTGTGTTTGTTTACACAACTCTACTTGTTCCTTTGCTCTATCACAAAACAAGGTCATAATATCAAGATAATCATTGCTTGCTCTGCAATCATTTATCCTTTCAAAGATTTCGTTACTTTCGTAATAGCCGCAAATATATCTGTATTCGGCATTTTTGTTTTCGCCTACAACAACCTCTTTTTCTCCAACATAAAATGACTGAATAATCTCGTAATCAGTTATGATTCTTTTGCTTTCATTCATATAAAATCACTCTTTTTCAGTTAAGACTCATTTAATTAAATTTTTTTCAATAAAAAAGGACAGCCAAAACTTTACTGCCCATTGAGTACTGAATTTAGTCTTTACTTTTTCTTTTTATCTGCATAATCACGATTGCAACAACGATTGCCACAACAATAACAATGCCTATAATAGCCTTTGGCTCCATTACTTTTCCTCCTTATTGTTCTTTTTCTTTTTGAGAAGATAACAAGCAAGTGATACTGCTCCAAGTGCAGATACGCTCATAGCCGTAGCTAATGCTCTCTTGTTGATGTTATCACTTGTTTTTGGAGTCTTTTTCTTCTCGTTGTGCATCTTAACTATGGTAGTTGCATCTGCCTTAACAGTTGCGTCCTTATCATCAGCCAAGATGTAGCCTGCGGAAACCTTGTCCGAAACCTCTGCTATGTGATATTCGCCGATACGGAGGTTTTCAATGAGGATTTCTCCGTTTTTATCGGTCTTGAATGTTTTGTCATATCCGTTTACACCTGTTACACGGAAAGAAAAGCCCTCCACTTTACCGTCCGAAGATGTTTTGATGATTTTCAGCGAGCCTGTCATAGCAGCATTGATAAAGCCTACACCTGCCTCATTTTCGACAATGTAGGTTTTGCCGTCTGTATCAATGAATACAGAATAAACATTTTCGTCAAGGAGGAAGTTTTCAGGTGCCTTAATTTCACGGACAAAATACTGACCGTAAACAAGGTCATTCATAGCATAAATACCTGTTTCAATTTCGGTTAATTTGCCGACTGACTTATCCTCGTTGTCATATTTGCCATTGCCGTTAGTATCCTCAAATACTTCAAATTCTGCTCCTGTGAGCCTGTTATCGGGATAGTCCTTGTCAACCTTTGTTAAAGCGATATTGCCTCGTATAAATTTGTTGACAATTTCAATTTCAACTACCTGTTCATTTTCGGCTATGTTGACATCAAAAATCTGCTCATTGAGAACAAAAGCAGTAGGGGGCGCTATTTCTCTAACACACCAATTACCATAAGGCACATTGTCAAAATAAAAACTGCCGTCATCAGCAGATGTGGCAGTCATTAAGGCATTTTCCTTTGTGTATTCTGTTGTGTCTGCTTTGAATAGACCTATTAAAGCTCCGCCGAGTGCGTTGCCGTTTTCGTCTTTCTTTACGCCTGATACCTTTCCTCTTTTAATAGTGTTATCAATCGGCTTGCCGTCATTGATATTTATTGCAATGACTTCTGTTTCCTGTCCGGCATAAGCAGTTTCAAACTCGTATTTTGTATCGGAAAGAATATACTGCTCATCTGTTGCGATTTCCTTAACATAAAACCTGTAACCGATTGGTAAATCACAACCAAAGGAGATCTTACCTTTCTCATTGCAATTTGCATAAGTTATTAATGCATCTTTTGGAATAATTGAGCCATCTGCGGCAATTATATCTTCATTTGCAAAAACACCAAACTTAACAGACAAGATTTCGTCATTATCACCGATATTAAAGAGCTTATCTTTTTCAAGTGCTTTTTCAAGTGATACAGTTACTTTCTGTCTGTCATTGTTGACAGTAAGAGCAGTTGAGGTAACAGAAACATTCTGTCCTGCATAAGTCAGTTCTACATCATACTGTTCGTTTGAATTTACAAAGCCGTTTGGAGCAGTTTTCTCGATTACTGTATATTTACCGAGGTATAACTGCTTTGATTTTGCAATGCCATTTGCTCCGGTGGTAATCTCATCGACCTTCTCGCCCTGATAGTATCTTATTGTTCCGTCAAGTGTTGTAATGTCCTCGGCTGCGTAAATTTCGAATACTGCATCCTTAAGATTTCCAACACTATACTGTGGTGTGTAAACATCATCGGTTACATCAACACTTGAAAAGATTTCGCCTGTTTTTGTAATGCTGATTGTGCCTTTCTGTGCCATATCTCTTGCTTTAACCTTAACTACCGTTACACCTGTATCAGTTGAACTGTTTTCCTGTGTAATGGTAAACGGAATAGGTGTTGAGTCAAGAACATATCCGTATGGAGCCTGAACTTCAACGAGTGTATAATCACCATATGGGAGCTTTTCGGGAGTTATGAGATAACCCTCGCTATTGGTATAGAATGTGTGAATTGTTGTTACCTGCGGATAGGTAAATTGCATATTAACACGGTGTCCGTCACTATCATATATTTCAAAAGCCGCACCCTCGTATGCAATCTGTTTTCCTGTTTCCTTATCAAGTTTTACAACCTTGAGATAGCTTTCAAAGTTAGCATTGTTGATAAGGAATTTATAGGTCTTGCCGTCAGAGTTGATAAACACATCAAAGTCCTTTATTTTCTCTCGTCCGTCCCAACCTTTTGTTTGGTGTACTGTGTAAACACCGTAGGGCAAAAGTTTTGAACTTGCAAAACCGTCCTCATCACAAACGATGGTATCTCTTTCGTCCTTGTCTGCATTTACAAATGAGCCTGCCGATTTAAGATAGATTTGAAATTCTGCACCTTTTTCAGCAGTTTCAATTTGAGTAGAGCCGTCATCTGTATGCTTGATAATAGCAATGTTGCCTTTGATGACCTGTTCTGTTACTGCATTTGCCGTGTCATTGAATTCAACGGTATAGAGCTTAGGCTCTGCACCGACTTTATGCACACGGGTATCAAGCAAATATCCCTCGCTTGCCGTGATTTCACGGATAGTCCAATCATCATCACAAACATAATACTTTGTTGCGAAAGATGCGTTTTCATCAGTTGTATAGGTATCAATGAGCTGTTCTCCTTTATAGATACCATATACTGCGCCGCTTAATTTGGCATCACCCTGTGCATGTCCTTCTTCAATATCACTCTTGGTAACAGTTACCCTGAATTTCTTCAAGATATTATTAAATGACACATTAGCTGTTTTTCCGTCTGATACTGTAACGGTTTTGTCTGTCTGTTTAACATATCTGATAATATCGTTTTCACTTATTGTATAAGTACCAACAGGAATATTGTTAAGCTCTGCCGTACCGTTTGCATCGGTAGTCATTGTGTAGGTTTTACCGTTTCCTTTAACGGTAAACACCATTCCTTTAACGATATTATCCTCTGATGTCTTTGTGATTTTTAAATTACCGAACTGAACATTAATATCAACAGCGAAAGTCTGCGGATCGGCTTGTTTTGAAAACATAAGATTTTGAATATCTCCGTTGTCAAAATCAAAATACACATAGTTCATTGTATCGGAATCATAACTATCTCCTGTTGGTAAATCCATAAAAATATTATGCGATACAGATTTGAATTTAACTGAATGAGTTGTGCAGTTTTCTGCAACTGATACTGTCAACTTGTTTTCGCCTTTTGTGTGCGAAAAAGTAACTTTATCAATTGTTTTTGAAAATGTCGGATAATATTTCAGCACACCATTTGAGTCTGTAAGAGTAACAGAGCCACCGAGATTGATTGTCTTTATACTGCCGTTAAAGGATACTTGCTTGTTATAGTACAAATCAATCAAGTCCTCTGTGTCGGCAAGCCAAGATTTATACAGACTATCACTCATATATGTGCTGTCCCACGATGATCTTGTGGGATTAACACCGAGCGTTTCCCAAACAAATTGTTGCGTACAACAGGCGGCAATCCATTCTGCTTTTGTGTTTGGTAAACCGTCACCGTACTGCAATGTATATCCGAATGCGATATAGTCGGCTATTTTCCTGTAAGTATCTCCCGAACGGTTTACATACTTAACAAAATCTTTTCCGTATTCGTATGTTGTACCCGTAGGAGAAGTCTTTTCATACTGCACACAAAACACAATATATGTTTTGCCGTCATATTTGGCATAGTGCATCTCGTGTCCGTATTTATCGTAACTTCCACTCACTATACCGAACTCTGCGTCACTATTCATATCTGTTATGAAGGTTGACGCATAAACCGTTGCCGGAAATGTTGAAATGATAATAAGCAATGACAAAAGCATTGCCACTAACTGTTTGAATTTCTTTTTCAAAAAAATCCATCCTTTCACTTAAAATTTAGAAACAAAAAAAGAGCCGATTAGATCTCGGCTCTTTTTGTTGCATTAACTTCTAATGCAAAGTCACATACGCTGTATATTTTCCGCAGATATGGCATTGTTCAACTCTAAAATTACCTGAGTCAGCATTTTCGTCAATATATCTCAATGTCTTTTCTTGTGCTTCGTCAAAACTGTTTACCCAACCTATTTGACCTGTTTCGGAAGTATGACCGTCAACATTACAGTCCCATACTTCTTCAGTTGTTGTGACTTTCTTTGTGGTAGTCACTTTTTTGGTTGTGGTTTCTTTTTTTGTAGTGGTTTGTTTCGTTTGAGTTGTACTCTGCTTTGTGGCAGATTTGGTGGTTGTTTTGCTTTGTGTTGCTTTTTGAGTTGTAGTTGTTTCTTTTCGTGTGGTAGTTTCAGCAGTAGTTGGCTCCGTTGTAGTAACCTCTGTACTGCTTTGATTTTCTTTGTCAATTTCACTATTGCTATTTTCTGTATTACCAACCGAAAAAGAAACAGCCAAACTTTCATTAACTGTTGTCTTATTATCAGCGTTATTGCTATTTCCACAACCCGCAATAAGCATTGCTGCAATCACAATCGTTGCTATTAAACCGACTTTTTTCATAATCAATCGCTCCTTTCACTTTCATATTACTCCTGTGTAATTTGAAAAGCAATAGTGCGATTTAATAATCAAATCATAAGCATCACTTCTTTCTCTATGTTGTTGAATTTATAAACACTCTCTTGATAGAGATAGTTTACTCTTTTCGGTAGGTTATTGAATTATTAGGGTTAGGGTGTGGGAAAGGGATAGAGAAAATTTGTAATTACATTACCTGCTTTCTCTATCCCTCATTCTTTGCAAATATTTACCGTAATGCTCCAAAGCCTTGCAAACATAATCCTGTCTTTTTTCGGCAGGAATGGACTTTGGGATATATTTCTCAACCGTCTTGTTTGGAATGACAATTTTTTCCTTTTGATTTGGTTTTTCCTCTTGCATAATTGATGTTATGATATCAGAACTTAATTTGCCCTCGTCAAAGAATTTACGCATTTTGATAGTTTGTGCGTGTGAGGGTGTGCAATCTTCCGTATCAATGGCATCTACCAAATCACGCTGATTATCTTCATCAAGATATGATATTTCTACGGCAGGTCGCATTTTAATTCTGCCTTCGTCAACCATTTCAAGAAGTTCCGGCACAAGATAAGTCAAGCGAACATATCGTTGAATTTGTCTTGAACTTTCATCTACATCTTCGGCAAGTTTTTCTATTGATAATAACTTCTTGCCCACTGGGCGAGAAGTTAAATCTGTGCGTTGTCCTTGATGTTTCATTGCATCAAGTTTCATCTTATAAGCAAATGCTTTTTCACTTGGTAATATATCAGTTCTTTGAATATTACTATCTACCATTATAATAGTAGCGGCATCATCATCTAAATCCGATACCATACAACGAAGTGTTTTCTTTTCAGCACATTCGCTTGCTCTTTTTCTTCGGTGTCCTGATATGAGTTCATATCTGCCATCTGCCTTTGGTCTTACAATGGCAGGAACGAGAACACCACGCTCGGAAACACTTCCAATGAGCTTGAGCATATCTTCATCATCACGCACTTTGAATGGGTGGTTAGGGAAATCGTCAAGAAGTTCTAACGGAATATCCTGTATATTAGGCAAATATCCGTTATCTCTCTCGTTTTGAGATGTAAACAAATCATCTAAACTGTTCAGCATAAAATCTGTGTTTCTCTCTTTGCGCAATTCCGAGCACCTCCTTTGTCAATTCTTCATAAGCCTGTGCTACTGTGCTTTTTGGAGCGTAAGTATATATGCTTTTTCCCTTTGAGCTTGTTTCAGCAGCCTTAATTGCAATAGGTATATTAGTATTAAATATTTTAACATTCTTACCATAAGCAAATTTAATAGCATCCTGCGTACTTTTCGCAAGATTTGTCCTGCTGTCGACGAGAGTAAAGAGAACTCCGTCAATTTTCAAATGAGGGTTAATTTGCCTTTTTACCTTTGCTATGGTTTGTACGAGCTGTTGCATACCCTTTGCAGAAAGGAATTGTGCCTGAACAGGAATAATTACACTATCTGCGGAGGAAAGAGCATTAACCGTTATCATACTGAGTGAGGGCATACAATCAATAAGGATATAATCATACTTATCTTTAACTGTATTCAAATATCCTTTAAGTGCTACCTCTCTGCTCATAGCATTAACAAGGCTTAATTCAAGTGCAGACAATTCCAAATTTGCCGGAATTAAATCTACGCCCTCCGCATGATGAAGAATAACATCATCAGGGAAACTGTTCTTATCTTGAATAAAGTCCATAATCTTGTTTGCGAGTGTAATTGATAAATTGTCATTATCTTTCCACCCAAGACTTACTGTTAAATCTCCCTGTGGGTCTGCATCAACAAGCAAAACTCTTTTACCTTTCATTGCTAATCCTACACCGAGATTTACTGTTGTGGTTGTCTTTCCAACACCACCTTTTTGATTGCATATCGCAATCGTTTTGCATTTTGACATCATTATATCCCCTTTCTATTTTTAAGAAAAAAAATAAAGGCGTGCAGTTATATTTCTATAATTACACACCTAATAATTTAGAATATTTGATATATGTTATTTTTGAGGCAACTTAGCAGAAGATTCTTTACTTCATATTTGCCTCAGTTTCTGCCCAAATTTCGCCTCAAAACGATACGAAAAATTATGATAAATTATGATAATTAAGCAAATTTTGCCTCATTTTTATTTGACATGTAAAAACGGCTTAAAACCGTTGGTTTTAAGCCGTTTAAATCAAATTTTTTTGAAATTTTTGCAGAAGTCTTAGCCGTTGATTTGCTTTGCAAAGTATTTTTTCAAAAGCCAGTATTCATAAGGCTTTAGACCAATCGAGATAATCAATACGCATTCTTTACGCAAAAACTCAAAACTAAATACGCAAAAAAATTTTTACGCAAATTCATATCATAGATTATCGCAACTTATCATAATGCAAATCAACTAATATTTTCAACTAAAAATCATACAAAAGAACCTGCCAAACTGACCTGTTGGTCGTTTGATTTTTTCAGCAAATGAGTATAGGACAATGTAGTTTCATAATTACTGTGTCCCATTATACTCATAATGAAAACAGGTTTCAAGTTTTTCTCAAAACATCGGGTTGCAAAAGTATGTCTAAACGAATGTGGATGAATTTTCGGAAACTTTTGTGGTTTTCTGTTTTCCTGTTCTGCCAAATATTCTTCGTTTTTATTCAATATACTAACTATTTTATTTATATCATTTGAAAGAACATATCTTGTTAATGGTGAACCCAAAGAACTTGTAAAAACCAAATTTTCAAATTCTTTAGGCAATCTCCATCGTCTACCCAATTCTTTTTTAGCTTTATCTTGTTTTTCTTTCCAAGAAACAAACAACTTTTCAACACCGTCAAACATCGGGATATCACGAATTGAGTTAGAAGTTTTCGGTGTTGTCATATTCAAAATTTTCTTACCGTTAAGATAAGCCGTCTGCATAGAGTGCCTGATATGAATTTCTTTATTTTCAAAATCAATGTCATCCCATTGAAGTCCTGTCAATTCGCCTATTCTCATTCCTGTAGACAATAGTATTTGATACACCTCACTGTAATATCTGTGTTTTGCAATATTTAAAAATTGCATTTGCTGTTCATCTGTCATAACTACACGCTCCGATACAAGATTATCATTTTTAACAACTATATTTGAAGACGGATTTCGGCTTATCAAATGATTCGTCACAGCTGCATTAAATGCTTCCTTCAATGAGGAAACGCTTTCTCTTATAAATTTTGTACTGTAGCCAAAATCATCTATTAAAGAATTAGCTGCTTTTTGTATTAGTATTTCTGTTATGCAACTAATTCTTCTGTTTCCTAGCAACCTACCGAAAGTATTTTCGTAACGAACAATATAATTGTGACGATTAACTTCATCTTTTAGATATGGCGATTTATATACGGGAAACCATTCATCTTTATACCATTGATTTAAACTTATATTAGGTCTGGTTGAATAATCATCTCGTAAAACCTTCAATTTTTTTGCTTCTAAATTCTTTTTCAGCAATGACAAATTATAATCATATAAATTAATCTTCACACCATTTATTGTTACTCTTGCATTATATCGTCCGTCATTTCTTTGGGTAATTCCCTTCCCCAGTTCTTTACCGTTTATATCCTTTCCCATAAGATAACGCCTCATTTCGCTTTATTTGAAATATCGATATTACACTTCAAATAATACTCATTTTTTTCAAAATCAGCAATTATGCGATTAAATATCTGTTTTGTTTTTCGCACACTTGACTAAGTAATCATCAAAAAGTTTCTTGTTTACATACAGTCTGTTTCCTACTCGTATTGTAAAATCGCTATCACTTCGCTTCAATATCTCACGAGTTTTGGTCATTCCCCACCCTGTATACTCGCAAACCTCTTTGATGCTCATTAAAACCTTTTCCATAGATTATTTTTCCTTTTAATTATTTTCATTATATTATAAAGACACATCCCTATCATTAAATCCTAAGCTAATCAATATAGCCTCATTAACGCCGTCAATATTCTTTTGACTTAAATGACCTATATATGAATCAAGTCGTTTTTTATCAATCGTTCTTATTTGTTCAAGCAAAATAATAGACGGAGCTTGGAGTCCGTCTTCTGTGTTTATGAAATAATGCGTAGGCAGCTTTGCTTTGATTCCGACTCTACTTGTTATAGAAGCAACAATTACTGTAGGACTGAATTTGTTACCGACATCATTTTGAATAACAAGAACTGGTCGGTAGCCTTTTTGCTCCGAACCTATACCTCTACCGAGATTAGCATAAAACATATCGCCTCTGAGTATTTTTTTGTCTTTCATTTTATATACCTCCTTCATAGACTTTTGCCTATGTAAAAAGCCAACCACAGAATTAACTACAGTTGGCTTTTATCAGAAGATAATATAATTTGTCCCCGACACCCCAATTATCAAAAGGAAATCATCAAACGGTCTGTTGCGAGCAGACTCCACAGGAGTTTCACCTCTCCGAGTTCATCCGAGCTGCTCTCATTAGTTGCGACGGTTTTATCACGCTCGACTTGTGACTGAGCAGGAGTATCATTATACCTGCTGCCTGTTATCGCCGTTTCGGTAGCAGTCCGAATTTTATACCGATTATTTGTCGCTCAGCTAATGCGTCTTGGCGTAATTGGTAAAGTGGCTTGTGCTTTGCACAACAGCAGGAAAGTATCTGATGAATGCGTATTAAGTTGTACGAAAGGATGTCCTTTCATAAACTTAAACTTGTTGGGGTATTTTTGTTGGGGTGTTTGTCCAAATATTTTAAAAATTTCTTTTTTCCTGCTTGTACAGATTCATAAATTGACTTGATATTTCGCTTTTCAATATCTGCTATTTGACGATATGTAAGGTTATCTATGTAATACATTTCAAACCTGCGTCTTTGAACAGGTTTTAGATTTAACAAGAAATTTTTTAAGTACATTTCAATTTCTTCATTTTCTAATGATTCTCCTATATCAATTTCATAAATGTGAGAAATATCACTCTCAAGCCTTTTCGATTGCCTTATTTCTCGCATTTGATGTTTAGCTTCGTTACGGTTATATTTGTTGTTAATTTCAAGATATTCTTGCCATTCGGTGTTATTAAACACCATATCTTCTTTTAATTTTGTATTTAATAATATTGAAATAATTTTATCTTTTTCAATATCGCTGACAATTATTAAAACAGTACCTGTTGGCATTTCATAATCTTTGGAAATATCATATATTTCACATATCCTTTTCATCTATATTCTCCTTGATTTTTGATTTGTGAATTTTCAAAAATCAAAGATTATGGATATTTAGCACATATTTCATTCCAAAATTTATATAAAAAAATAAAAGAGCAGATAATTATAGTTCCAGTCACAGGACTATATATCTGCTCTTTAAAAAATTAATCTTTTTTTGAATAACTGTAAAAATAACATCATAATAAATTTACAGTAACATTATATTTAATTTTATCAATGATATTTGCCTATCTGTTATAAAAAACGGCTTATGTGTAAGTAAAGAAATAATAATTATTTCTTCTCATCGTTTTGGTTTTTAAAAAAGCTTGTCATCCGTTTTAAACTATCCAAGACGAATTCTTTTTGCTGAGAATTTAAACTACAAATTTCTGTGTAGATTATATCTGATTCAATTTTCAATTCATAATTTGATTCATAATTTAATAATTGTTCTATAGGAACATCAAGCTGATTTGATAACTTTATAAGTGTGTCTCTACCAGGCACCTTACTACCTCGTTCAATTGCTCCTACATAATATTCACTTATTCCAACAAGTCCGGCAAATTCGAATTGCGTAAGTTTATTTTCTTTCCTATACTTTTTTATCAATTTACCTAATTCATTAACCAAACAAACACCCGCCTATACCAATAGATAACTTTATTTACTATTAGTATAGCTTATGTGAAAAATATTAAAAGAAACAATAATCAATATTATTGACTATTAGTATTGGTTATAGTAAAATATTTTTGGTGAGTAAAATGTATTATAATAATATTAAAGAGTTAAGAAAGTTTTATAAAATGTCTACAGCATCTTTTGCAAAATTATTGAACATAAGTGCATATAAATATCATGCGTATGAATCACATCGATTTGATTTCCCTATTAATTATATTTTTCTAATTTCAAAAATATTTAACATACCAATTAACAATATAATATTTTTTTCAACTCCGTTATTTATAGAGACAAATTTAAACGAAAATAAAAAAATAGATATTAATAAAATTTTAAGCAATAACAATCTTTTATTTGAAATGATAGAATTCCAAAAGAATATTTCAAATATAATTAAGCAACTTAGAATTAATAATAAAGTATCTTATTTAGATGTTTCAAAACACTTGAATATTGATGAACTAAAATATATTAACAAAGAAAATTGCATTGAAGTATTTACAATCACCGAAATAACTTTGCTATCAGAACTCTTTAATATAGAAGTAAAAGAAGTCATACAATAATTGTATGACTTCTTTTTTTATTGGCATTATTTTTTCAATTCTTCAGGGACTTCGTTTTGATAAAAAAACAATCTACAAGCAGCATTACTTGTTGACATACCGATTATCATAGCCAATGCGGCAAAAGTACTACCAAATTTCATCAAAAAATTATTGAACTTCTTCATTTTTACACCTCCAATCTTTCAGTTTTTCAAATATTAATGAAAAAGATACTGAAAAACTTCCGATAACAAAAGGGAAAATATATTCAGTAAAACCATTTCTATCTAAAATTAATGAAATAATAGTTATAAATAAAATTAAAAATCTACTTAAAAATTTGAATTTTTTTATTTGTTTTGAGTTGTGTTTGTTATTTTTATGTTCAACTGGTGAAAAAACAAAAATTGAAATAATACTTATTAACAGAAAAATAAATAATAAAATATGTTTGGTATAATTAGTTAAAAGCGAGCATAATAATATCATAAAAATTTGATTTGACATAAACAGCACATGACACCGTGTATATGTTTTAGCGTGGTAGCCTCCTGCAACACTTCTTATAATCCAAAAACCTGTTAAAAACAGAATTGATTGTAATAAACATTTAAGAACAATTGCGATTGTAAAAAATAATACTAAATATACAAAAGAAGAAATCATTACTTCAAAACAATAAACATATACATTTTTTTCTTCTTCCTTTATGATCTTTTTTAAAATAAAAAAATCGGTTAGTTTTTTTGCCATTGAATTATACATAATATACCTCAAAAAAGAAGACTACAATACATTAAATGTATTGTAGTCTTCTTTTTGTTTAAAGTTAATAGATATGTCCTATTCGTTATATTTTTCGGCTTAAGTGTCAATATTAGGGATAATTAGACTTATATTAAACATTTTGCCATTTCTTGAAAAAACATATTCTCCGTGATATTTTTCTACGATAGATTTAATACTCAATATACCAAAACCATGATTTCTTTCATCAATTTTAGTCGTATTTAATTTATCTACATTAATATTTGTTGAGCACGGATTTGAACACTTAAATATAAAATTGTTATTATCTGAATATACATTAATATCAATTGTCTTTACAATTTCTTTTTCAGTCGCTTCAATAGCATTATCGAGAATATTTGAAAACAAAACTGCTTGATCAACATCCTCCATTTTTATTGCTGAAAGCACTTTTTTACTTGAAGTAATCGTGATTCCTTTTAATTGTGATAGTTTACATTTAGATAAAAGAACCATATCTAAAATTGTTGAACCACCTGATGTGGTAATTATTTGTTTGTCTATTTCGCTTAGATTTTCATTTATTTTTTCTATCACATCATTGATTTGATTTTTTTGCAACATTGATTTTAAACCAAGAAAAAGACTTTTTAAATTATGCCTAATTTTTCTTATTTCCTTTTCTGAACCGATTAGTTCATCATAGTAATCCGCTTGTACTTTTAGCAGTTTTTTACTCGCATTTAATTTTTCTCGAATTACTATCAATTCATTTTGCCTATCGATGATATAGAAAATCAATATGTTTGAGATAATAAGTAAAAACAAACCCATTGTTGACAAAACCATCAAAGGAATACGTTTTTCATTTAAAATGAATTCATATTGCGATATTATAACAAATATTGTTGAAATAGGTAGTACTATCAAACATGTCATATTTAAATTACTTATTTCGTTCATTAATTTATGTTTACTTTTATAAATTAGTAAAATAATTAAATATGTAATAAATTTAGAAAATAAAAGTCCGGTAATATACGAAAAAACATTTTTATTTACAGAAGTAATATCGTGTGTAAAAGCACTTAATATAATTGCTAAAATGAACTCAGAAATAGATGAAATAATTGAAATTATTATTGATAAAAGTATTTTATTGAATATTTTAAAATCAAACAATAATGAAACACAAAATGTTATCACTATACTTATGATAAATACAATAGCGGTGTTCTTTATAAAGAATAAAGATAAAGAATATAAAATATAAAAAGTAATAATTAATGGTATAACTATTTTTCTTTTATATTTAAAATTTCCAAATGCTTTGAAAAAATAAATTGATAATATTATTTCAACTGCACAGCTTAAAAATCCAAGATAGTTCAATATTATTTCCACCTTTCAACAAATTCTGAATATGCTAAAAGGACTTCTGCCTTTTTTCTTGCGCTCATCATTACCTTAGTGCCATCCTTTAGGATAATATCATATCCATCAAACCTCTTAATTAAATTCATATTAACTAAATAACCTTGATGCGTTTGAATAAAACCATACTGATTTAATTTTGCTAAGGTTTCACTTAGCGTTATCCTCATTTCATAAGTCCCTTCAAATGTATAAAAAATCATATGTTTTTTATAGCACTCTGCATATTTAATTTTGTCAATTGGTAGTTTAATTGATTCGTGTGCCTTAGTAATCACAAAATAAGCATTGTTTCTTTTATATTTAAGAACAGCCATATTAATCACATTTGAAAACTTCTCTTTATTTATCGGCTTTGTAACAAAGTTAAAAGTTTCGCAGTCAAAAGTATCAAATACAAGTTCCGAATGACTTGATATAAAAATGATAATAACGTTTTTATCATATTCTCTTATAACTTTTGCTGTATCAATTCCGGAAGAATTCGGCATCTCAATATCTAAAAATAGAATATCAGTTCTAAAACCATTCTTATATTTATTCAGTAAATCTGTTCCCGAATATAGCAATTCGCATTTATATTCATCAATACATAAGTTTTCATTTTCAATAAGATTAAATATAGCTTCAACGTCAAAAGGAGAATCGTCACATATTGTAATTTTCATTATAATACCACCCTATAGTTTAATTCGTATTTAATTATACACTAAAAGAATTATACATACAATAAAGACTAAAAAGCAAATGTGCCATTTTTTACAACACATAAGACAAAAGTATTTATTTAAATTCCTTTATTTGCTATATTACTGCAAAATACTTTGTGTATTTAACAAAATAAAAGGAGGATAGAAAAACAAATAACTGATATAAAAATTTATAGTATATATAAATGAAAGGAAGTCTTGATGGAAAACAATTTATACAAAACGAAATTATGGAAGCGCATATTAAGCGTAATTCTTGCAGTGATAATCGGTTTTGGCACATTTGTTACAATGA
>CAMCHQ010000005.1 GCA_945874765.1 uncultured Clostridia bacterium | reverse complement strand
AGTCATTTTACGTTTTTGGGTATAAAAAAAGACAGAGGCGATTGAGCATCTCTGTCCTTGGAGCTGATAACCGGACTTGAACCGGTGACCTCATCCTTACCAAGGATGTGCTCTACCACCTGAGCCATATCAGCAAAAATGGCGACCCGGAACGGGTTCGAACCGTCGACCTCTAGCGTGACAGGCTAGCGTTCTAACCAACTGAACTACCGGGCCATTGCGAAATGTATTATATATTATATTGCATTTAATGTCAAGATTAATTTTCATTTTTTTCGTTTTTATTTTGATATAAAGCGTGGGCAAGGATTTCCTTGCCCACATTATACTTATTTTATAAACAGCTTATCCTTATCATATTCCCAGATACAAAGCCAGCCGCTGGGGATGCGTGCCCAGAGGTTGCCTGTAGAAATAAGTTTTGTTTCAAGAATCGATACAGCCGTTCCCGCCTTTAAATAAGCATTATCGTCATTTTTATTTGACGTTGCCGATTTTTTAGCGTTTTTGGTTATTTCTTTAACCGTTTTTCTTCCTGTTTTAGCGCCGGCACCCTTATATATTCCACGAACGTTTGTAAGAGTGTAATCGCCGAGAGTAATATCGGGAGCATTTGAAAGCACCTTTACGCTTTTAGGTCGAAGAACGCCGTAAAGTGCATAATAGGTATGTTTTACTTTCTGCATTTCCTTTTTATTCCAATTTGAATCGTAGGAATAAAAAGTATTTGTATCTCCCTCACCTGTTGCAATTGCGATATGGCCGTAATTGTTTTTAGTCGAAATATCGCCGCTCCAAATTACTATATCACCCTTTTTCGGAATGAAAGAAGGTGTATTTTTTATTTTGGTGAAATTGGCGGTCATAGTCGGGTGAGACGAGAAATCGAGCCAATAATCTCTTGCGTTGCCCCATGCGCCGGCACGTATGCCGAATACATTATATAGATAAAGTTTAACAAGGTCGACGCACTGCACGCCTGCCACGCCGTCATAATCAACAGCCTTGCCTAAATATCTTTGAACAAAAGAATCATACGTCATTATTGCATTTCTCCTCCAAATTCATTACTGCCGACACACCTGCCGAAACTGCCGCAACTCCAAGACCGATAAGTGCCGATTTAAGCACCTGCTTAGGTGCAGAAAAATCAATTGCAACAATATTTACTGCCGCATAGCCTATCACGGTTTGGATAAATGTTCTCAAAGCTCTCATCAATGTTTGTTTAGTGATTTTCATAATTTTTTGCCTCCCTTTCCAAGTCATCTATTCTATGATTTATAACCTTAATTTGTTCCTCGATAACGGGCATACGGCTTGCAAAATTATTATGCTTATCGACCTTCTTTTCAAGCTGTTCAAGGCGAAAAGAGGTAAGCTTAGACGAGGTTAAAATACCGCCGAACGTGCCTATGACCGTTCCGAGCATTGAAACCAAGGAAATCAAGATATCCTTACTGATAAAAATTTTCCTTTCTTAATTTATTTGGGTGGACTTTGGGTGGCACAGGATTTACCTGTTAATTTGTCAATATTATACGATTTTTCAAATTTTGCAAGTGACAGTACAAAAATTTTCTCTTTATAAAATTATTTTCGGGATATACGTTTTATACGAATATTTATTCAATATTATGTATATTTATAACATTTTTTTCATAACTATTGACATTACAAAATCACTGTGTATAATAATAAAGAATAGAAAATAATTAACGGAGATAATGTATAAAAATGAAACGAATATTCATTGACGGTAAAGACGGAACAACTGGTCTTAAAATTTATCAAAGATTTGAAAACAGAGATGATATTGAACTTTTGCTCATTGACCCTAAAAAGAGGAAAGACGCAAAAGAGAGAGCAAGAATGATAAACGAAAGTGATATTACTTTTCTTTGCCTTCCAGATGCGGCGTCGATTGAGGCAGTTTCACTTGTTGAAAACGACAAGGTAAAAATCATTGACACCTCAACGGCACACAGAACGCTTCCAAACTGGGCTTACGGTTTTGCAGAGCTT
This sequence comes from uncultured Clostridia bacterium, assembly GCA_945874765.1. Taxonomy (GTDB): domain Bacteria; phylum Bacillota; class Clostridia; order Oscillospirales; family Acutalibacteraceae; genus Eubacterium_R. Next base: position 149,818 of record CAMCHQ010000005.1, on the reverse strand, counting down.
TCAAAAGAATTCAGAGAAAAAATTGAAACAAGCAATCGAATTGCAGTCCCCGGCTGCTACGCAAGCGGATTTAATTCAATTGTTTATCCACTCGTAAAAAGCGGATTTATTTCAAACGATTATGACATTGTTTGTTTTGCAATGAGCGGCTATACGGGTGCAGGCAAAAAGGGCATTGCACAATATGAGGATGAAAACAGAGACAAGGAGCTTGACTCACCGAGAGTTTATGCGCTTACGCAGCATCACAAGCACCTTAAAGAAATGAAAGCAATTTCAAACCTTTCAAAAGAGCCTATTTTCACTCCGATTATTTGTGATTATCCGCAGGGTATGCTTGTAAACATTCCGCTTTATACGGACAGGATGAGCAAGAAATACACCAAAGAGGACATATATGAAATGTTTGCAAAGCATTACGACGGCAGTGACATTGTTAAGGTCAGACCTCTCGGTTACAGTGAGAATATGATTGGTTCTAACAATTTTGCAAACCGTGACGATATGGAAATAGAAATCAACGGAAATGAGGACAGAATTATCATCACCTCCCGATTTGACAATTTGGGCAAAGGCGCATCGGGTGCGGCTATTGAGTGTCTTAATATTGCAATGGGAATTGATGAAAAAACAGGTCTTAATATAGGAGAATAAGAATTATGAAATATGTTGACGGCGGAATATGTGCGGCAAAGGGATTTAAAGCAAGCGGCACATATTGCGGAATAAAAAAGCCTATTGTTGAAAACTTTGACCCAAGCATTAAGCATAAAAATGACATTTGCCTTTTTACAAGTGACGTTCTTTGTAATGCGGCGGCAGTTTACACGCAAAACAAAGTTAAAGGTGCGCCTATCCTTGTTACAAAAGCAAATTTGGAAAAAAGCGGCAACAAGGCAATCGCAGTTATCGCAAATTCAAAAAATGCAAACACCTGTAATGCAGACGGTGTTGAAAAAGCCGATAAAATGTGCGAACTTGTGGCAAAAGAGCTTAACATTCCGAAAGAACAGGTAATTGTTGCTTCAACGGGTGTTATAGGTCAGGTACTTCCGATTGAACCGATTGAAAAAGCTGTTCCTATTCTTGCAAAAGAACTTGACTACGGCAAGAACGAGGAAGCTTCGACCGCTATTATGACAACGGATACAATCAAGAAGGAATATGCTGTTGAATTTGAAATTGACGGCGTTAAATGCACGCTCGGCGGTATGGCTAAGGGTTCGGGTATGATTCATCCGAATATGGCAACAACACTTAACTTTATTACAAGTGACTGCGCTATCTCATCCGAGATGCTTCAAAAGGCACTCAGCGAAATAGTTAAGGTTACATACAATTGCCTTTCGGTTGACGGTGACACTTCGACAAACGATATGGTAAGTCTTATGGCAAACGGTCTTGCAGGAAATAAAGAAATCACTTGTGAGGGCAAGGAATTTGACACGTTCAAAGATGCGCTTTACGAGGTAATGGCTAATCTTACAAGAATGCTTGCGAAAGACGGCGAGGGTGCAAGCAAGCTCCTTGAATGTATTTGCAGCGGTGCACCGGACAAAGATACGGCGATTATTGTTGCAAAAAGTGTTGTTTGCTCTTCACTCTTCAAAGCTGCAATGTTCGGCGAGGACGCTAACTGGGGACGTGTGCTTTGTGCAATCGGATATGCAGACGCAGAATTTGACATAAACAAGGTTGACGTTGATTTGAGAAGCGAATACGGCACGGTTGAAGTTTGCAAGAACGGTTCGGGCATTGAGTTTAGCGAGGAAAAGGCGGCGAAAGTCCTTTCAAGCGACGAAATTTATATTGATATTAATCTTAATCAGGGCAACGAAAACGCAACTGCGTGGGGTTGTGATTTGACATACGATTATGTCAAAATTAATGGGGATTACCGTACTTGATAATTTAACTAAAAGAAAAAGCGCTATTAAGTCAAATCACAACACGTGGCTCCAAATTTGGCGAGCGAAGCGAACTACAAATTTGGGAGAAACAGTCCGGCGGACTGTTTCGTAGCAAGTGAGATTAGACAGACTTATGATTATGTTAAGATTAATGGTGACTACCGTACTTGATAAGCACAGTTAAAACAGTAGTGTTACTAAGTCAAATCACAAATCAAAAATTGACGCACAACCGTACGACAATTTTTGAAAGGAGGAGCAATGGAGTGAGTGATAAATAACTTTTAGTTAAATATTCAAAAAGTTATTTTGAGCGATACGGAATTTGCGACGACGTGGTGGCTCCTACGTTCTCAGAAAGAAACATATTCGTAGGGGCGATTGATAATCCCCTACGCTATATGGTTAAAAGGCAACATTAAAAATTGAAATCGGAAGGAGCAAGCCCCTTCCCTACGAAACAAAAATAAGGATTACATACTATGGATAACAACATTAACAATGCGCAGAAAGCGGAAATAATTGCTCACGCTCTGCCGCACATTCAAAAATACAGAAAGAAAACAGTAGTCGTTAAATACGGTGGAAACGCTATGATTAACGATGAATTAAAAGAGGCTGTTATGCGTGACCTTGTACTTTTGACAACAGTCGGAATCAAGGTTGTGCTCGTTCACGGCGGCGGTCCTGCGATTAATAAAACGCTTGAAAAAATGCATATTGAAAGCAAGTTTGAAAACGGACTGAGAGTTACCGACAAGGACACGGTTGACGTTGTTCAAATGGTGCTTGCGGGAAAAGTTAATAAAGACCTTGTTTGCCAAATCGGCAATATGGGCGGTCACGCAATAGGTCTTTCGGGTATGGACGGAAATATGATTAGGTGCAAGGCGCTTGATGACAGTCACGGCTATGTAGGCGAAATTCAAGAGGTAAACACCGAGGTTATTGAGGAAGTGCTCAACCACAACTTTATCCCTGTTATTTCAACAATAGGATATGACGAAAAAGGCAACTGCTACAACATTAATGCGGACACTGCGGCTGCGGCTGTTGCAGGTGCGCTTAAAGCTGAAGCGCTTGTTTCAATGACAGATATTGTAGGTCTTTTAAGAGATAAAGACGACGATTCGACACTTATTCACAGAGTATATATTTCGGACACCCCTGCGCTTATTGCCGAGGGAATAATCAGCGGTGGAATGATACCGAAGATTGATTCAATGACGCAGGCACTCAGAGAGGGCGTTAAAAAAGCATTTATTATTGACGGACGTGTTCCCCACTCTATTCTTATGGAACTTCTTACAGATGAAGGTATGGGAACAATGTTCAGAAGCAGATAAAGAGGTACAATATGGACACTAAAGAATTAGACAATGATTACGTTGCTCACGCTTACGGCAGGTTCGATGTAACATTAAACAAGGGCAAAGGCTCAACGATAAGCGATGACAGCGGAAAAGAATACATAGATTTCGGTTCGGGTATCGGTGTAACGGCTTTCGGCATTTGCGACAATGAATGGAAAGCGGCGGTTGAAATGCAGCTTGACAAAATGCAACATGTCAGTAACCTTTACTATACCGAACCGTGTGCGAAACTTGCAAAAATGCTTTGTGACAAGACGGGTATGAAAAAAGTATTTTTCGCAAACTCCGGTGCGGAAGCAAATGAGGGTGCAATCAAATTTGCAAGGAAATATTCATATGACAAGTACGGCGAGGGCAGAAGCACAATTATCACGCTTGTAAACTCTTTCCACGGCAGAACGATAACAACGCTTGCGGCTACGGGACAGGACAGTTTTCACACGGTATTCGGTCCGTTCACACCGGGCTTTAAATACTGCCCTGCCAACGATATTGAAAAGCTCAACGAAATGGCAACAGACGACGTTTGTGCAATTATGTTTGAGTGTGTTCAAGGCGAAGGCGGCGTAAACAATCTTGACTATGACTTTGTAAAAGCCATTGAGAAGCTTGCAAAGGAAAAGGACATACTTATGGTTGTTGACGAGGTACAGACAGGCAACGGCAGAACAGGCAGATATTTTGCTTATGAGAATTTTGACATTAAGCCTGATATCGTTTCAACGGCAAAAGGGCTTGCCGGCGGTCTTCCTATGGGGGCAGTTCTTTTCGGTGAAAAGGTTAAGGATACCGTCACTCCCGGCTCCCACGGTTCAACATTCGGCGGAAATCCTGTTTGTGCGGCAGGTGCAATTTCGATTGTTTCGAGAATTGACGATGAGTTTTTGAAATCCGTCAGAGAAAAAAGCGAATATATCAGAAAGTTCTTGATGAATATCAAAGGCGTTAAGTCTGTATCGGGTATGGGGCTTATGCTCGGCGTTGAAACCGAAAAGGACGCTAAGCAAATTGCAAACGAATGTCTTGAAAACGGACTTCTCGTATTAACGGCTAAAACAAAAATAAGACTTCTTCCTGCTCTTAACATAAGCTACTGTGAGCTTGACAGAGGTTTAAAAATATTGAAAGAGGTAATTGAAAAATGAAACATTTATTAAAGCTTAAGGATTTAGACCAGCACGAAATATTAGACATTTTAAATCTTGCAGACCAGCTCAAATACGAAACAAAGCACGGAATTGAGCATCATCACCTTAAAGGCAAAACTCTCGGTATGATTTTCCAAAAGAGTTCCACAAGAACAAGAGTAAGTTTTGAAACAGGTATGTATCAGCTCGGCGGACAGGCACTTTTCCTCTCTAACAGGGATTTGCAAATCGGAAGAGGCGAGCCTATCGAGGACACTGCAAGAGTTCTTTCACGTTACCTTGACGGCATTATGATAAGAACCTTTGAACAAAAAGAGGTTGAGGACCTTGCAAAATACGGTTCAATTCCTATCATAAACGGTTTGACAGACTACTGTCACCCGTGCCAAGTGCTTGCAGACCTTATGACAATACGTGAATACAAGAAGAGTTTTGACGGACTTAAATTCTGTTTTATCGGCGACGGCAACAATATGGCAAACAGTCTTATTGTCGGTGCAATCACAATGGGTATGAGTTGTGCTATCGCCTGCCCTGACGAATACAAGCCTGACGCTGAAATTATGAAGTGGGCTGAGGAAAACGGTGACTTTATGTGTTCAAGCAACATTCTCGAATGTGCAAAAGACGCCGATATTCTTTACACCGACGTTTGGGCTTCAATGGGACAAGAGGAAGAAAAGGCTGAAAGAGAAAAGGTATTTAAGAATTACCAAATCAATGATGAAGTTATGAGCGTTGCAAAAGATGACGCTATGGTGCTTCACTGCCTCCCTGCTCACAGAGAAGAGGAAATCACAGCCAAGGTATTTGAAGAGCACGCTAACGAAATTTTCGACGAGGCTGAAAACAGACTTCACGCTCAAAAGGCTGTACTTGTTAAATTGTTAGGATAATCGAACAGCAAGGCGACCGCAGGTCGCCCCTACGGTTTCAGAATATAAAATATTTAGGAAGAAAATATGGAAGAAAACAAGATTTACATATGCCTTGCAAACGGTGATGTTTTTGAGGGAAAAAGCTTTGGCGCCAAGGGTGAAGTGACAGGCGAGCTTGTATTTACCACAGGTATGGGCGGATATATCGAAACGCTTACAGACCCGAGCTATTTCGGTCAGATTGTTATGCAAACCTTTCCGCTTATCGGCAACTACGGCTTTATTGACGAGGACAGGGAAAGCGACAAATCGTATGTTTCGGCTTACATAGTACGTGAATGGTGCGAAGAGCCGTCAAATTTCAGGTGCGAAAAAACCATTGACGATTATCTCAAAGAAAACAATATCATCGGTGTATACGGCGTTGATACAAGAGAGATTACAAAAACCATAAGAGAAGCGGGCGTTATGAATGCAATCATTACTTCAAACCCTGCGAGCGTTGATTATGACAAATTAAAGGCTTATGAAGTTAAAAACACAGTTAAAAGCGTATCTTGCAAAAAGCCTTATATGAGTGCGTCAAATGAGCACAAATACAATGTAGTTCTTATCGACTACGGCACAAAAAAGAACATTATAAGAGAGCTTAACAAGAGAGGCTGTAACGTTGCGGTTATGCCGTATGACACAAAGGCTGACGATATTTTATCATTAAACCCCGACGGAGTTATGCTTTCAAACGGCCCCGGCGACCCTAAAGAAAACGTTGAGGCAATTAACGAGCTTAAAAAACTTGTGGGAAACGTTCCTATTTTTGCGATTTGCCTCGGTCATCAGCTTTTGGCACTCAGCCAAGGCGGTGACACAACCAAGCTTAAATACGGTCACAGAGGTGTAAACCAGCCTGTAAAAAATCTTGAAACGGGCAGAACATATATTTCCTCTCAAAACCACGGCTATGCTGTTGTGAATGAGGAAATTGAAAAAGTCGGTGCCAAAGTAACTTACATTAATGCAAATGACGGTACTTGCGAAGGTGTTGATTATCCGGGCAAAAAAGCATTTTCGGTGCAATTTCACCCTGAGGCTTGCTCAGGTCCGCACGACACAAGATTTATATTTGACAAATTTATTGAAATGATGGGAGGTAACAAATAATGCCTCTTAATAAAGACATAAAAAAGGTACTTGTTATCGGCTCGGGTCCTATTGTTATAGGTCAGGCTGCCGAATTCGACTATGCGGGTGCGCAGGCTTGCCGTGTGCTTAAAGACGAGGGAATTGAGGTTGTGCTTGTAAACTCAAACCCTGCCACCATTATGACAGACAAGGCGCTTGCAGACCACATTTACCTTGAACCGCTTACAGAGGAAACGGTTAAGAGAATTATTGAAAAAGAACGTCCGGACTCTATTCTTTGCGGTCTCGGCGGTCAAACAGGTCTTACAATCGGTATGCAGCTTGCAAAAGACGGCTACCTTGACAAAATGGGAGTCAAACTTTTGGGAACAGATGCCGAAGCTATTGACAAGGCTGAGGACAGGCAAATGTTTCGTGACACAATGGTTAAGATTAATCAGCCTGTTGTGCCGAGTGACATTGCATATACGGTTGAGCACGCAAAAGAAATTGCAAGCGATATAGGCTATCCTGTTATTATTCGTCCTGCCTTTACATTAGGCGGTGCCGGCGGCGGTGTTGCATATAACGAGCACGAACTTGAGGTTATTGCCAAAAACGGCTTAATGCTTTCCCCTATCACTCAGGTGCTTGTTGAAAGATACATTGCCGGCTGGAAAGAAATTGAATTTGAGGTAATGCGTGACAGCGTAGGCAACGTTATTGCGGTTTGTTCAATGGAAAACTTTGACCCGGTAGGTGTTCACACAGGCGACAGTATTGTTATTGCCCCTGCCGTAACGCTTGCTGACAAGGAACTTCAAATGCTTAGAAGCGCATCACTTGACATTATTACGGAACTTGGAATTGAGGGTGGCTGTAACTGTCAGTTTGCATTAAATCCAGAAAGTTTTGAATATTCGGTTATTGAGGTTAATCCGAGAGTTTCACGTTCTTCGGCGCTTGCATCAAAAGCTACCGGTTACCCTATTGCCAAAGTAACAACTAAAATTGCGCTTGGCTACACGCTTGATGAAATCAAGAACGATATTACAGGCAAAACGTGCGCTTGTTTTGAGCCTACGCTTGACTACGTTGTTGTCAAACTTCCGAAATGGCCGTTTGACAAATTTGTAAATGCCTCACGTAAACTCGGCACTCAGATGAAAGCTACAGGCGAGGTTATGAGCATTGCGCCAAGCTTTGAGCAGGCAATTATGAAAGCGGTAAGAGGTGCTGAAATCGGTCTTGATACGCTTAACAACAAGGCGCTTAAAGGCGTTGACATCAAGCAAAAACTGCACGACCAAGACGATATAAGATTATTTACTGTTTTCAAGGCACTTAAAGAAGGTGTAAGCATTGCCGAAATTCACGATATCACTATGATTGACGAATGGTTTTTGGCAAAGCTTGATAATCTTGCAAGATATGAGCTTGAAATTGAGGGTAAGCCTCTTTCCAAAGAGCAATACTTAAAAGGCAAGAAATTGGGATATCCCGACAAGGCGCTTAAAAAAATCAGCGGTGGAAGCCTTACATATCACAGAGACTGCGTTTACAAAATGGTTGATACCTGCGGTGCGGAGTTCAAGGCTGAAACACCTTATTTCTATTCAACTTATGACGAGCATTGTGAAGCAAGGGAGCTTGACAAGAACGACAGGAAAAAAATAATCGTATTAGGCTCGGGTCCAATACGTATCGGTCAGGGTATTGAATTTGACTACTCTTGTGTTCACTGCGTATGGACGCTTAAAGAGCTCGGTTACGAGGTTATTATTATAAACAACAACCCCGAAACAGTTTCTACCGACTTTGACACGGGCGACAGACTTTATTTTGAGCCACTGACCGACGAGGACGTTATGAACGTTATTAAGGCTGAAAATCCTATCGGCGTTGTTGTTGCGTTCGGCGGACAGACTGCCATTAAGCTTACTAAATTCCTTGACGAAAAAGGCATAAAAATTCTCGGCACAAGTGCACAATCAATTGACATCGCCGAGGACAGAGAGCGTTTTGACGAACTTTTGGAGAAATACGGAATTTTCAGACCGAAGGGTGAAAGCGTTATGACGCTTGACGAAGCTTTGGCTGCTGCAAACAGACTTGAATATCCTGTTCTTTTACGTCCGTCATACGTTATCGGCGGTAAAAATATGACTATCGCATATACAGATGATGACGTTAAGCAGTATATGGCAATCATACTTTCACAAGGAATTGAAAATCCTGTACTTGTAGATAAATATATGATGGGAACGGAACTTGAAGTTGACTGTATTTCCGACGGTGAGGACGTTCTTATTCCGGGTATTATGGAGCATATTGAAAGAGCGGGCGTTCACTCGGGTGACTCAATTGCCGTTTATCCTCCGTATAACCTTAACGATATGATGCTTGAGAAGATTTGTGACGTATCGCAAAAGCTTGCACTTGAACTCGGTACGCAAGGTCTTGTAAACATTCAATATCTTATTTATCACAACGAATTATATGTTATTGAGGTTAATCCGAGAGCATCAAGAACAATACCGTACATCAGCAAGGTAACAGGCGTTCCTATGGTTGAACTTGCAACAAAGATTATGGTAGGTCAAAAGCTTAAAGACCTTGGTTTCGGAACCGGACTTTACAAAACGCCGCCTTATGTTGCGGTTAAAGTACCTGTTTTCAGTTTTGAAAAACTCAACGACGTAAACTCTAAATTAGGTCCTGAAATGAAGTCTACGGGTGAAGTTTTAGGCGTCGGCAAAAACCTTGTTGAGGCATTATTCAAAGGTCTTGTATCGGCAGGATTTAAGACTGATTTTCATTCCAAAGACGAGCACGGCGTACTTATCACGGTAACTAAGCAGGACAGATTTGAAATAGTAGGTCTTGCGAAAAAACTTGATGACCTCGGCGCTAAGATTTGGGCAACTCCCGAAACGGCTAAGGCTATTGAAAGTTTGGGAATTAAAGTTAATGTTGTAAACAAGCTCAGAGAGGACAACTCCATTATGGACCTTGTTGAATCTGGTCAGCTTGATTACATTGTATATACAGGCAAAAGTGATAAAAATTCCATTGCCGATTACATTAAACTCCACAACAGAGCAAACCAGCTCGGCATTGCTACAATCACTTCCCTTGACACTGCCAACGCAGTTGCGGACATTATTGCTTCACGTTATAAAGAAACGAATACGGAGCTTGTTGATATCAACTTTATGCGTAAGGAAAAAGGAATACTTAAGTTTTCCAAAATGCAAGGCACGGGCGACGATTACATTTTCTTTAACAATCAATGCGGAATTATCACCTGCCCTGAAAGTTTTGCAATTGAATTTTGCGACAGGCACAAAGGTATCGGCGGTGACGGAATTGTTCTTATTGAGAACAGCAACATTGCAGACGCTAAAATGCGTGTATTCAACCTCGACGGCAGTGAGGGCAAAATGGCAGGCAACTCGATAAGATGCGTGGGCAAATTCCTTTATGACAATGATATAGTTAAAAAGGACAAAATCACTATTGAAACCGCTTCGGGTGTTAAAGTGCTTCGTTTGTTTACACGTGACGGAAAAGTATCGTCAGTCAAGGTATCAATGGGTAAGGCTGAACTTAACACGGCTAAAATTCCTGTTGCAATTGACAGCGACAAGGCTATCAACTACCCTGCCGTAATCGGTTCAAAACAGTACAATATCACCTGCTGTGCCGTCGGCAATCCGCACTGTGTGGTTTTTGTTGACAATGTAGACAGGATTGATATTGAAAATGTAGGACCGCAGTTTGAAACAGCGCCTATATTCCCTGAAAGAGTTAATACGGAATTTGTAAGGGTAGTTAATTCAAAAACTCTTAAAATGCGTGTATGGGAGCGTGGAAACGGCGAGACGCCGGCTTGCGGTACGGGTGCTTGTGCGGCGGTTATTGCGGCGGTTGAAAATGGTTTATGCAATAAAGACGAGGATATCACCGTAAAAGTAAAAGGCGGAGATTTAATCGTTAATTATTCAGACAACGGAGTAACTCTTACCGGTGACTGCAATCTTGTATATAAAGGCGAAATCGAATATTAACGAAAAAACGGTATTGCAAAATCTGCAATACCGTTTTTGTTTTATAAGATGCTTAATCTATTCTGTTTTCAATTTCTCTTACAATATCGCTCATTTTAACGTCAAGAGCATTGCTCAATCGATAAAGAGTTTCTAATGTAGGTTTACGTTCTCCACGCTCAATTGCGGAAAGATGGGTTCTGCCAATATCGGCAAGTCCGCTCAACACTTCTTGCGAAACGCCTTTTTTTCTTCTAAAATCAGCAATTACATCTCCAACTATTTTTGAATCAAGGACAGGAACATACATAAAATCACCTCATTTAGATTTTATGTTATGAACGCCTCTGTTATGAATACATATGTTGACATTTTGCATACTTATGTGTTATTATGGATTTATAATTGAAGGAGGTAATTCAAATGAACGAAATCAATCCGCAAAACAGCCAAAATCAAAACTCGCAAGGACAATATCAGCAAGGACAATATCAGCAAGGGCAATATCAGCCGATACAACAAAATCAATATTATCAGCCACCGCAGTACAATTCACAGCCACCAAAGAAAAAGAAAAAACCAATATATAAAAAATGGTGGTTTTGGCTTATAATTGTAATAGTGGTTATTGCGGTAATTTCCTCATTAGGTTCAAGCGATGATTCAACACAAAGCACCGATACAACTTCAAGCAGTATCAGTGATATACAAGATGATACGCAGGAAAGCAGTGAAGCTACTGAAGAAAGCACCACAAAAGAAACAACCACTAAAGTTACAACTACAAAAGAAACAACTACAAAAAAGAAAATTCCTGCCGAATACATTTCTGCTGTCAGAAAAGCTCAAATATACAGCGATAATATGTATATGTCAAAGCAAGGAATATATGACCAATTAACATCTGATTACGGAGAACAATTTTCAAAAGAGGCAGCAAAGTATGCCGTTGAACATATCGACGCCGACTGGAATTACAATGCTCTTCAAAAAGCAAAAACTTATCAAGACCAAATGGCAATGTCGCCGTCAGCTATTCACGATCAGCTTACATCAAGCTATGGCGAAAAATTCACAAAGAAACAAGCAGATTATGCAATTGCACATTTAAATGATTAACACATTAAATCCTCTTACTTTGTATGTAAGAGGATTTTTTTGTATTGAAAATAACGGTTCGATAATTTATAATATAGTCGGTGATATTATGGAAAAGATTAAAATACACGTATTACATACGGGTGAGGTTAGGACGTCGCCTTATTTGCCGTACGGTAACGGTTGTTCAATCATCAAAGCAAGCGGCTTTACAACTGCGAAAAGCAAATGGATATGGATGCCTGTATCTGTTTATCTTATTGAGCATCCGAAGGGGCTTATTTTAGTTGACACGGGTTGGAACAGGGATATGAGTCCAAACGGCGAATACGACAAAAAAGCGCAAATTAAATCACTCGGCTCATACATACTTTATCTTATTAATCAAGGCAAGGTTGAAAAAGGCAAAGCGATTGACGAGCAGTTAAATAAAATGGGGATTAAGGCAAGTGACATAGATTACGTGCTTCTCACCCATCTTGACTGCGACCACGCAAACGGCTTAAAGCTTGTTAAAGATGCTAAAAACATTTTAGTATCAAATGACGAGCTAAGTATGCTGAAAAAGCAAAGTCCTGTTATAAAAATTCGTTTTCAAAAAAAGTGGTGGAACGGTACTAAATTAAAAGGATTTAACTATAATGACAATGAGGGTCCGTTTTGCAAGGCATTTGACCTTTTCGGCGACGAAAGTATTAAAATGATTAATATTCCCGGTCACAGTGACGGCTTATGTGCAGTAAAAATCAAAAACAGTGAGGGCAAATATGTATTACTCTTTTCCGACGGCGGATACAGTGAGAAATCGTGGAGAGAAATGATAACGTCGGGAATCAGTATGGACAAGGGCAAACAGAAAAAATCGCTTGCTTGGATAAGAGAGCAAAGTTTAGACAAAAACTGCATAGAAAGCCTTGCAAACCACGATATAAATATTAAAGAACATATTATAGCATTATAAAACACGCAAAGAAAAAAGGCATTCACAAAAGTGAATGCCTTTAAATATTGAATAAGTAAGATTATTCAGCGTCGTCTGTTTCGTCAGCCTCTGCCTCGTCAGCGTTTGGCTTAGGAAGAAGCTCCTTCATTGAAAGAGAAACTCTCTTCTTATCAAAGTCAATTTCAGTAATTCTTACGTTAACTTCGTCGCCAACCTTAAGTACATCGGCAGGAGTATTGATTCTTTCCCAAGAAATCTGGCTGATATGGATAAGACCGTCGATACCCGGAATGATATTAGCGAATGCGCCGAATGATGAAAGACCAACAATCTTAGCTTTGCAGTCGGTGCCTACAGGATAATCTCTCTTAAGGATTTCCCATGGGTTGTCCTCAAGCTTCTTAAAGCCGAGAGAAATCTTTCTTGTTTCAGGGTCAAGCTTCTTAATTGTAACCTCAACGGTATCGCCGACATTAACAACCTCTGACGGATGCTTGATTCTGTTCCATGAAAGCTCGCTGATATGAATCATACCGTCCATACCGCCGATATCAACAAATGCACCATAGCTTGTTAATGACTTAACAGTACCTGTGAGCTTTTGACCCTCTTCGAGAGTTGCCCATAATGCATCCTGCTGTGCCTTTCTTTCTTCATTAGCAACAACCTTGATTGAACCTACTGCACGGCGTCTTGCAGGGTTGATGTCAATAATTCTGAAACGAACTGTTGTACCCTTAAGGATATCAAGATCCTGATTTCTCGGAACACCTGTCTGAGAAGCAGGGATAAATACTCTGCTACCCTTAGTTACGGCAACTACGCCGCCCTTAACAACTGCTGATACAACGCCTTCAAGAATTTCATCGTTTTCTTTAGCCTTAACGATTTCTTCCCATCCCTGAAAAGCATCCACAAGCTTCTTAGAAAGCTTAAGAACGCCCTCGCTGTCATCAGTTTTCATAATAACAAGGCTAAGCTTGTCACCGATTGAAACTGCTTCGCTTGGATCGCTGATAGGTTCAGCAGAAAGATCATCAAGTGCGATAACGCCTGTCTGCTTTCTACCGTCAACGTCTACAAATACTTCTGTAGGTGTGATGTTGACAACAGTACCTGTTACGACCTTGCTGTTTTCATCTTCTCTGAATGATTCTTCAAGCATTTCTTCGAAGGTTGCTTCACCATCAGCAGATGCTTTGACAGCAGCCTTAGCGGCCTTATCAGCGGTTTCTGCTGTCTCCGCAGCTGTTGCAGCTACTTCAACTTCCTTTTCAATTTTTTCTTCGGACATGGTTTTTAGTACCTCCTTGATAATTACCGAGGGTGTCGAAGCCCCGGCAGTAACACCAACATAACTGTATTTGCTCAAATCGATATTTTTAAGTTCCTGCGCAGTTTCAATAAGAAACGTATCTGCATTTGCCTTACAAACATCCCTAAGCTTACAGGTATTTGATGAATGCCTACCGCCAATGACAATCATAGCGTCTGCTTTTTTTGAAAGTTCAAACGCTTCTTCCTGCCTATCAGCTGTAGCATTACATATTGTACTATAAATTTTGCAATTTGTATATAGTTTTTTTATTATTTTTTCGCATTTTTTCCATTCTTTTAGCGAAAAAGTTGTTTGAGAAACGCAAATTACCGATTTTTCACCTGAATTTTGGAGATTTTCGAGAATTTTTTTAAGCTCGTCTTCGTTTTTAAATACAAAACTTTCGCCTTTGCAATATGAACGAATACCCAAAACCTCAGGGTGATTTTCATCCCCTGCGATAAGAGTAACGGTGCCGTCGGGCTGTTCTGACACGATTTTATGAATTTTCAAAACAAATGGACACGTTGCATTAATAAATTTAATATTACTGCCCTGTGCCTTATCGATAACCTCTTTTTCAACTCCGTGAGTTCTGATTACAACGGTATAACCGTCGGGGCAGTCGCAAACGTCATCAATAATTTTAACACCTTTGCTCTTTAAATCGTCGACAAGCTGTTGATTGTGAATAATCGGACCGAGGGTGCAAACTTTTTCACCCTTATTAAGCAAATCGTAAACAAGATTAACCGCCCTATCCACTCCGAAGCAAAAGCCTGCCGTTTTTGCAAGATTAACCTGCATGGTGCTCAGCCTCCCAAAGCTCTGTAATTCTGCCCATTACCATATTAGCCGCAGCTTTAATATCGCTTGGTGCAACATTGTCGCCGTCAAGACCGAGTTCGCTGTTTTTGATAAGTTTGCCGTAGGATATCGTAACCTGCTTGCCTGCTTTGATTTTGCCGTCACAACAAATTGCAACAGGAAGAACATCGGCACCCGTAGCCTTGGCAATAACCGCAACGCCTGCCTTAGCCTTTTGAGGAACGCCGTTTTTGTCCTTAATTCTCTTACCCTCGGGGCAAATAGCCATTACGTGACCTTCATTGAGGATTTTTTCGCCGTATTCGATAGCGGAAGTATCGCCCTTACCTCTTTTAACCGGGAAAGCATACATATGAGTTAAAAACCAAGCGGCAAAAGGATTTTTAAAAAGTTCGACCTTTGCCATAAAGTGAAGCGGCGGAAGTTCTTTTGGGCACGCAACAAGTATAGGGTCAAATGCGCAGGTGTGGTTAATGGCAACTATGTATTTAGTGCCCTTATCTTGGGGCACATTTTCAAGTCCTTTAAACTTAGTTCTGTAAACAAGCTTAACAAGCGGACGAAAAACAGTTTTAATAAAATTATAAAGCTTATAATGCTTAATCTGAGAAAAATCAAAATCCTTCAATTTACATATGCTCCTTTATGATTTTTACAATAAGTGCAATTGACTCATCAAGCGTTAATTCGGAAGTGTCGGCAATAACGGATTCCTCACTCGGTTTAAGCGGTGCGATTTCTCTGTGAGAATCGTTATAGTCACGTTCATTGACATCGTTTAAAACGTCCTCATACTTAACATTTTCGCCTTTTTCGATAAGTTCCTTATACCTTCTTTGAGCACGGCATTCAGGTGAAGCAGTAAGGAAGATTTTACACTCGGCATTCGGCAAAACAACCGTTGCGATATCCCTGCCGTCCATAATGACGTTATTTTTTTTGGCAATATCTCTTTGAAGGTCAAGGAGAAATTCTCTGACCTTAGGGATAGCCGATACTTTGGAAGCACCCATAGAAATTTCGGGAGTACGGATATATGCCGAAACCTCCTCGCCGTTTAAATAAACGCACTGAACACCGTTTTCAAAACCGAGCTTAACATCTGTATCATCAAGCATTTTAACAACGTCATCTTTATTATCGATAACACCCTGTCTTACGGCATTAAGTGCGATTGTGCGATACAAAGCGCCCGTATCGACATAGATAAAGCCGAGTTCTTTAGCCGCACCTTTACTTATAGTGGATTTGCCTGCACCTGCAGGACCGTCAATTGCAACATTCATCATAATTACCTCTTTAATTTATTTACATATTATCGGCGCACAAAACGGCTGTTGAAAATGCAATTTGCAAATTAAAACCGCCCGTATATGCGTCCACATCTATAATTTCTCCTGCGAAATATAAATTATCAATTATTTTTGAGCACATTGTTTTAGGATTGATTTCCTTAACATTTACTCCGCCCGAGGTTACTATAGCCTCGTCAATAGGGCGAAAATCACTTACAGTGACATAGAAATTCTTGATTAAATCGACAAGTTTTAGCCTCTGCTCTCTCGTGATTTGATTAACCTTTTCTCCTGCTCGAATACCGCTTAATGAAACTATAACAGGAATAAGCTTATTCGGCAAGAGTTTTGAAAGAGAATTAACAAAATCTTTATTGGCAAATTCTTCAAAATCACGGCAAACACGCTTATCAAGAGTATGAAAATCAAGCGCCGGCTTTAAATCGATTTTAATCTTATAAGGCTTTTTGCCCATATTTTTAATATGACTTGAAGCGGACAAAATAACGGGACCCGATACGCCGTAATGAGTAAATATCATCTCGCCGAAATCACTGTATATCGCTTTTTCCCCCTCAAACAATGTAATCTCAATATTTTTAAGCGACAAGCCCTGAAGTTTAGGTATAAAATTATTTGGGCAAACGAGAGGGACAAGGCTCGGTTTTAAAGGCGTTACCGTATGACCGACCGAGCGAGCAAGAGTATATCCGTCGCCTGTAGAACCGGTTAAAGGATAGCTTTTACCGCCGGTACAAAGGCAGACTTTATCACATTCAATTTTGGTTTTATCGTTAAGGACAACAGCCTTTATCACATTGCCGTCAAGTTCAAATGCTTTAGCCGTACCTTGGATTATTTGAGCACCGCTTTGCTTTGCATAATTTACAAGTGCGTCAACAATATCAACCGCCTTATCACTTTGAGGGAACACTCGGTTTCCCCTTTCAACTTTAAGCGGTACACCGAGGTCTTCAAACAGCGCCATAGTGTCATAAGGCATAAAATTTGAAAAAGCGGAATAAAGAAAGCGTGGATTAGTCGGCACATTCGATATCAAATCGTCAAGTTCAAAACTTGCATTTGTAACATTGCACCTGCCCTTGCCGGTAATCATAAGTTTTCTGCCGCATCTGCTCATTTTTTCAATTATAACAACATCGTTGCCCTTTTCGGCGCTTTTAGCCGCACACAAAAGACCTGCCGCTCCGCCGCCGATAATTACAATTTTTGACATATGCTATTCTTCCTCTAACTCCGATAGTTCAAGAGAGGCGTCCTCCCATTTTTCGTAAAGTTCGTCACGCTTTTTTGAAAGTTCGTCAATCTTTGAAGTATATTCCATAAGTTTTTCATACTCTGCGCCCGAAAGTTCAGCCTCATATTCGCCGATTTCATTTTCGGTTTCTTCAATTTCTTCTTCAAGACGTTTTAAAAGAGTATTAAGTTTTCTTAAATTGCTCTGCCTTTCTTTTTTCAGCTTATAATCATTAACTTTAGGCTTTTGCTTTTCTTCCTTTTTGACCTCGCTTACATATCTGTGTTCGCTGTAATCGTCATAATTTCCGAGGAAATTGTTGCAGCCGTTCGGAGTAAGTTCAACAATACGGGTTGCAAGCTTATTAATAAAATATCTGTCGTGAGATACAATAAGCATAGTTCCGCTGTAGTTTAAAAGTGTATTTTCAAGTTCCTCACGTGAAAAAGCATCAAGGTGGTTTGTAGGCTCATCAAGCAAAAGGAAGTTATAACCGCCGAGCATAAGTTTTAAAAGCGCAACCCTTGCACGTTCACCGCCCGAGCAGACGTCAAGTTTTCTGTAAACCTCTTCCCCTTTGAAAAGGAAAGCGGCAAGTGCGTTTCTGACCTTGGTTTCCGTCATAAAAGGATAAGCGCTCCAAACCTCGTCAAGCACGGTTTTGCTCAAATCAAGTTTAGCCTGAACCTGGTCAAAATATCCTGTCATAAGGCTTGCGCCGAATTTAAACGTACCGTCATCTCGGCTCAAATCACCCATAAGAATTTTTAAAAGAGTGGTTTTGCCGCAGCCGTTATCGCCCAAAAGGAAAACTCTTTCTCCCCTTTTGACATTAAAACTTGCATTTTGAAAAACAACGTGGTCGCCGAACGATTTTTTAAGACCGTCGACTTCCAAAACATCCTCACCCGACACACATTTAGGTGTAAAATCGAATCTTATTTTTTCAAGTTTTTTATCGGGAATTACAAGCTGAGCCTTAATTCTCTCAACAACTTTTTCCTTACTTTCGGCAGTTTTAATATTCTTTTCCCTATTCCACTGCCTTTGCTGAGCAATGATACCCTCAAGACGTTCAATCTCTTTCATATCATTCTCATATTTTTCCTCAACAGCCTTTTGTTCAGCCGCTTTTTTAACAAGAAATTCTGAATAATTGCCCTTATACGAACGCATTTTTTTATTTTCAAGTTCAACCGTTTTATTTGTTACACGGTCAAGAAAATATCTGTCGTGGCTGATGATAAGGCAAGCGCCGTTGAAATTTTTAAGGAAATCCTCAAGCCAGGCAATAGCACTGATATCCAGATGGTTTGTAGGCTCGTCGAGCAAAAGAAAATCAGCCTTTGAAAGCAAGAGTTTTGCAAGGATAAGTTTGGATTTTTGACCGCCGGAAAGTTTGGAAGTAGGCTTATCAAAATCGTCCTCACTAAAGCCCAAGCCCAAAAGAGCCGAACGTGTCATAGATTTATAGGTAAGCCCGCCGTTTTGGGTAAACTCATCGTTTAAGTATTCCTGTCTGTCGATAAGTTCTTTGGAATGATTGGTTTTTAACTCTTCATTAATATTATCAAGTTCAATCTCCGTTTGAATTAAATCGTCAAAGACAGAAACGAGTTCAGCCCAAATAGTTTTATCGTTTGAGCAGGTGTGCTGTTCCATATAGCCGAGTTTTACATTTTTAGAAATAAAGCAATTGCCGCTGTCAGCCTTATACTCACCGGTAATAACCTTAAAAAGCGAAGTTTTGCCTGCACCGTTTACGCCGACAAAACCGACTTTTTCCTTATCCTGAATATCAAACGAAAGGTCTGAAAAAAGTGTATTTTCGCCAAAGGAAAGTGTTAAATTTTGAACATCCAAAACATTCATAATAAAATCTCCGAAATTAATGTTTATATTTTACACTATTTTTGATTGAAAGTATAGTAATTTTTTGATATTATATAAATATAATTAAAATCTATATACATATTATAGATATTTTCGAGGTAAATAAAATGGATATTTTAAAGCTCAAGCCCGTATTTAAGGATTACATTTGGGGCGGTACGAGGCTTAAAACCGATTTTGGTTTTAAAAGTGATTTGGACGTTTTGGCTGAGGGTTGGATGCTTGCCTGTCACAAAGACGGAATGAACACAATCGACGGCGGTGAATTTGACGGTCAAACGCTTGAAGCGGTTATTGAAAAAGAGGGCAAGGAAAAATTTGTCGGCACAAGAAGTTTAGACTTTCCTTACTTCCCTGTTCTTATCAAACTTATTGACGCTAAAGATAATTTATCAATTCAGGTTCACCCTGACAACGAATATGCAAAAAGAGTTGAACACGAATTCGGCAAGACTGAAATTTGGTATGTTATCGACGCAACGCCCGACGCCCACCTCATTTACGGTTTTAAGGAAAAAATCAGCAAAGAAGAATTTAAAAAGGCAATTGAGGAAAACACTTTGCTTGACGTATTAAATACTGTTAATGTAAAAAAAGGTGATTTATTCTTTATTGAAGCGGGAACAGTTCATGCTATCGGAAAAGGAGTTTTGATTGCGGAAATTCAGCAAAATTCAAATTCAACCTACAGAGTTTACGACTACGGCAGGCTCGGCAAAGACGGCAAACCGAGAGAACTTCACGTTAAAAAGGCGGTTGACGTATCTGTTACCCAGCCGCCGAAATATGACATTAAGCCCATGGGTAACAAGGTTATCGGCGACGGATTCGATTCAACGCTTCTTACAAAATGCGATTTATTCACCGTTAATCATTACGACGTTGAAAAAAGTCTTACTCTTGAAACAGACGAAAAATCATTTAACCACGTACTTGTAATTGACGGCGAGGGTGAAATAAACGGCAAGTCGCTCAAAAAAGGTGACAGTTTCTTTATTCCGGCAGGCTTTGGCAAATATGAAATTTGCGGCAAGTGCGAAATTATTGTAACAAATATTTAAAATTTCAAAATTAATGAATAAAAGTCATTAGCGGTATCATACTACTAATGACTTTTAATTTTGGAGTGATAAATATGAAAATTGTCAATAATATTGCACTTATTTTAAATATCATAGGCGGAATCAACTGGGGACTTGTCGGTCTTTTTAAATTCGATTTAGTCGCTTGGATTTGCGGCGGTCAGGATTCCGTTTTTGCAAGAATAATATACACTCTTGTAGGTCTTGCCGCTATTTGGTGCATTAGCTTACTCTTTTCAAACAGAACTGTTGAAGAGTGAATTGTGAAAAGCGCAAGAAACACGTGGCAAGTGATAACTAAAGTGTTTATTATAAATTTCACAGAAATTTATTCAAATAAGGAATTTCATTTAATGACAGTAGGGGCGACCACCGGTCGCCCGCCAATCCCTTCGTCACACGTTGTGTGCCACCTCCCTTTGCAAGGAGGCTTATCGTTTATTTTACATATTGAAGCTGAAGCTGACCTTTTGAGTTAAATGAGGTCTTGATTTTTTTTGTTGCCGTCTGTCCGTCCTTAAATTTAACGGTAATTGTGATTGTATCGCTTGGCAAATCCTCATATTTTAAATTAGGATTTTTAATCAAGGCATCTATTGCATCATCGGCAGAATAGTAAACGTCTTGAATTTTGTCGCCGTCGCGGTAAGTTTTAACAGTAATTTTTTTGCTGTCAGACTTTGCAAACTCATCACAATATTTTTTCGGAGCCAAAAGAAGCTGATTTTCGTTTTTATAATCATTCTTGTCTGAATAATAAATTCCGTAATCTTCGGCATTTTGCGATTTTCCGTTAAAATATTTTGATAAATCCTTATGCTTTGAGAGATAGTTGTAAAACTCTCTGTCTTTGTTTTCGTACTTATCGTGATAAAGTTTATTTTCTTCATCGGTAAGCGGAATTTCAACATAGTACTTGCCCTCATCAATGAGTTTACTTTGAAGCAGCATATCATAATAAGAGAATGTACCTTTTTCACTTTCAAATGTCACTTCTGCAACATTTTTTGCGTTGATTGCAAAACCCGACTCGCTGCCGCTTTTGACAGTCTGATATCCGTCGGAATCCGTATATGCTTTTACTTTATAATTTTTAAGGGTTGTAACGTCATTTTCGCCGAGAGTAATGTTCTCGCCTTGATTTCCGTTTTCATCCTGCGCATAAGCAACGATATTGAAGCTATGGTTTGAAAGCTTTGCATTTGACGTTTGAGAGGTTACAGGAGTATTATCTCTCGTCATACCGTAAGTGCCGACACCTGCGAGCACGGCGAGTGCAAGAGTACAGCTAAGCGCAGGCTTAAGAAATGATTTAGCGCTTTTTCTTTTCGGCTCTTCGATTTTTGCCTGAAGTCGGGTTTTCATATAAGCGTCGGGCTTGATATCGTCTATTGCGGCTTTGATTATTTTTTTCTCATCTTTCATTGCTATATTCCTCCAATTCATTTTTTAACAGCTCCCTGCCCCTTTTAAGCCTCATTTTAACATTAGACTTAGAAAGAGAAAGCGTGCCGGCTATCATTTCAACCGTGTAATCCTCGTAATAATAGAGGTAAAGGACTGTTTTATATTTTGAATCAAGTTTTAAAAGCTTATTTCTCACGTCAAGTTTTTTATCGTCGAAATTCTCTTCGCCCAAAATTTCATCATTCAACGGCAGAGTTTTTCGCCTCGACGATTTTAAAAAGTCCTTGCACTGATTATTTGTTGTTTTGATAAGCCACGCTTTTTTATGTTCGCTGTCCTTGAAAGAGGGGCTTTTATACAGCAGCTTGATAAAAACCTCCTGCAAAATATCCTCACTTTCACTTTTATCTGCGGTGTGCAGGTAGGCAATTTTATAGAGCATATCGGCATACAAATCGTAAGCCGTATTAAACTCTTTTTCTTTTTCTTTATCCAAGCCTATTCCCCCTTTCACACATAACACGATTCAAAGCCTTATAAGGTCACAAAAAAGTAAAAATAAGTAAAAATAAAAGGTCGGATTTTCCGACCTTTTAAAATTATAATTATCAAATTTATTTAGCAGTTACCGGTGTTGCGTCGACAAACCAACCGTTTAAAGTGAAGCAATTTGAAAGTTTCTTTTCACTAAATGATTTACAAAATTCATAGCCTGCGCCGCCCTCGCAGCGTGACGGAGTGATTTTGCCGTTTGCAAGTGCCTGATAAACATTATCAACGCTTTCCTTAACCGCCTTTTCCTCGTCTGTGCTGTCTGCAAGACCGTCAACATAAATACCGTCGGTTGAGCAATCAGCCGCTACAACCTTGCCGCCGTTGAAATCTTTAAGACAATCCTGAACAGCCTCGCCGTAATTTTTAACTACAGCGTAAGCCTGGTCGCTGTGAGATACACCTGCTGCAACAACGCTTGGACTTGAATCAAACTTAGACTTAGCCGTATATGCCGATTCTTCCTTATCATTACCGCCTGCAAATGCAAGAGTTACACCCTCGTCAAACATTTTTTCAACGATTGAAGCATAGCGGTCAACCATATCAAATGAAGTATTCCAATAATATTCGTTTTCAAGAGCAATGCCTGTACCTACGCCGTAAGAGTCTTTATTTTCCCAATGAGAGAACATATAGCCCTCTTTAGGAACAGCGGCACTGATTTCAACCTTATCGCCTTCAACATAATAACCGTCACCTGTCGACTCGCCGTCGCCGCCCTCACCTGTTACAACTTTAACTTCAAATGTAGGAGTTTCACTCTGCTTATAAACAGGTACAAGTTTAACATCTTTATCGGTTACATTAACTTTAGTCGATTTGGAATTAACGTCCTCAACTGCGTCTTTATCATCTGTTTCCCAATGGTCAAATACTGTGTAAGCGGTTGTAGGAGCAGGAGCCGTAACATCTACGCTTGAATTTTCAGAAACATACTGCTGAGAATAAACGCTCTTACCGTCTGCGCCGAGCACCTGAACGTCATACTGAGCACCCTCTGCGTCCTTATATGTAGCGGTGATGGTACAATCGCATTTTTCAACAAGAAGGTTCATTGATGATTTAGTCTTAGAAGAAATATTAACCTTCTTATCCTTAACACCCTTTGTATTACTCTTAGTAACCCATTTATCGAAAACCTTACCCTTAGGAGCCGGGTCTGCGGTAACTGTTACGTTAGAGCCTTCTGTATAAGTACCGCTACCGATACCGTTTTCAACCTTAACTGTAAACGTATCTTTATTTTTAACTTCACTTACTTTTTTATAGCAAGCGGTGAGAGTAAAGCCGTAGTTATAATTGAGAAGCGGTGAATCGTAATCAGCCCAAACAAGAGTTACGGGGATACCGAGTTCATTAGCTGCCGCAGCCGCACCCTGAGCAAAACCGGCGCCGTAGTTAGCGGAATCTTTACTGTTATACTGACCGAAATAGCCAAGCTTTGTATTACCGCTTTTAACTGCAATATAGCCTGCAAGGTAGCCGCTTTGAAGAGTATCGAAAGTAACGCACATTACGTTATTGATATATCTGTCTGTTTTATCACTTTGAGAATGAGGAATGCCGTCAATTAAAATAAAATTAAGTTCAGGGAATGAGCTTGCAATTTCATATGCAATAACCTCAAATTTTGCACCCGGAAAAACGATATATTTTGCGCCGTTATCCTGAGCAAGTTTAACATATTTTTCAACATTATCGCTTGTAAGTTCACCCTTTTCGTCAAGAACAGGCTGATAGTAGCGAGCACTCATTTTATTATCGTTCGCATAGGAATTAATACCGTCCCACGCACTTTGATTATAGCCCTTATCATTGACAGTACCGCCGTCGGTAATAAGAACAATATCATTATTAATTTGCTTTTGCTTAGTACAACCTGCCATAGCGAAAACGCCGCTTATAACAAGCACAATGCAAAGAAGCACTGAAATTGCCTTTTTCATAGCTTTCCTCCAAAAAGAAAAAATGTTCCTAAATATAATAACAAATATAAATAAATAATGCAATAGCAATATTGATTTAAAGAATAAAAAACATTATAATAATTAATATAATAAAGCAAAGGGATTTTGATATGGAAAATTTGCAATATAAAGACGGAAAGCTTTTGATACTTGACCAAAGGCTTTTACCTAACGAAGAAAAATGGATAGAGATAAAAAACAAAGAACAAGTCTTTGACGCAATTAAAGACTTAGCTGTAAGAGGTGCGCCTGCAATCGGGATTTTCGCGGGATATTCCATGGCACTTTTTTCAAAAGACAACGACATATATAAGTTAAAAGAATATCTTGACTCGTCACGTCCTACCGCTGTTAATTTAAGCTGGGCGACGGCAAGAATTTTGAGGGCTTACGAAAGCGGCAAAAATCTTTTAGACGAAGCCGTTGCCATTCACAAAGAGGACATTGAAATGTGCAAAAAGATAAGTGAATACGGTTTATCGCTTTTAAAAGACGGTGACGGAATACTCACGCACTGCAATGCCGGTGAACTTGCTACAAGCAAATACGGAACGGGCTTAGGTCCGCTGATTTTAGGCAAGGAAAAAGGATATAATTTCAAAGTTTATTCAGACGAGACAAGACCGCTTTTGCAAGGTGCAAGGCTGACGTCATACGAGCTTGAAAAAGCAGGAATTGACGTAACGGTTATATGTGACAATATGGCAGGATTTGTAATGAAGAAAGGACTTATAAACGCTGTACTTGTCGGTTGCGACAGGGTTGCGGCTAACGGTGACGTTGCAAACAAAATAGGTACAAGTTCGGTTGCCGTGCTTGCAAAATACTACGGTGTTCCTTTTTATGTATTGGGACCTTATTCAACTGTTGATTTCAACTGCAAAACAGGTGACGACATAAAAATTGAAATGCGTGACGGTGACGAGATTAAGAAAAAATATTTTGAAAAACCGACTGCGCTTGAAGAGACAAAATGTTTAAATCCCGCATTCGACGTAACGGACAATTCACTTATCACGGCAATAATTACGGACAAAGGAATTGCAAGAGCGCCATATGAAAAAAGCTTAAAGGAGTTACTCAAATGATTAGATTTTTCGGCGGAAAAGTATTGGCATTAAACGGCAATTTTGACATAACAAATGATGAAGTTTGGGTTGAGGGAAATAAAATTGTTTATGTCGGTAAACAAAAAAGCGGAGAAAAATTTGAAAGAGAAATCAATTTAAACGGTAATCTTTTAATGCCGACATTTAAGAATGCGCACACCCACAGTGCAATGACATTCGGCAGAAGTTTCAGCGACGATTTACCGCTTGACAAATGGCTTAATGACAAGATATTTCCTATTGAGGCAAAACTTGAAAGTGAGGATATCTGTAAACTTTCCAAACTTTCATTTCTCGAATATCTAACAAGTGCGACGAGTGCCTGCTTTGATATGTACTATTTTCCCGAAAGTATGGCAAAGGCAAGCGTTGATTTCGGCTTTAGGACAGTTATGTGCGGCGCTGTAAATAATTTTAAAGAGTCTGTCGAAAAGCTTGAAAAATACTACAACACTTATAATAATTATAATGACCTTATAAGTTATAAATTGGGTTTTCACGCAGAATATACCACAAAAAAAGAAATTCTTGAGGGCATAAGCGAACTTGCACAAAAGTACAAAGCGCCTGTATTCACCCATTCAAGCGAAACGAAAAGCGAAGTTGACGGCTGCATTGAAAGATACGGCAAAACACCGACAGAGCTTTTTGAGGAATTGGGCTTATGGAACTACGGCGGTGGCGGCTACCACAGCGTATGGCTCACTGACAACGATATGCAAATTTACAAAAAGCGTGGGCTTTGGGCAGTAATCAACGCAGGTTCAAATGCAAAACTTGCTTCGGGTATTGCCGACGTTCAAAAGATGAGTGATTTAGGGCTTAATCTCGCAGTAGGCACCGACGGACCAAGTTCAAACAATGCGCTTGATATGTTTAGGGAAATGTATCTTATCAGCGTTTTGCAAAAGCTAAAGCACAATGATGCGGCGGCTATGGACGCAAACGAGATACTCAAAGCGGCAACAGTCGGCTCTGCAAGATGTATGGGGCTTGATAATTGCGATTGCATTGCACAGGGAAAACTTGCCGATTTAGCGGTTATCGACCTCAACAGACCGAATATGCAACCGATTAACAATATCACTAAAAATCTTGTTTATTCCGGCTCAAAGGACGACGTTAAAATGACTATGATAAACGGCAAAATTCTTTATGAAAACGGCGAATTTGTGAATATTGATAAGGAAGAAATATATTATAACGCTCAAGAAGTAACCGATAGATTAAAGAAATAGAAACAGCCGAGGCTCACATTATTACAAGCCTCGGCTGTTATATATATCATAAGTTTTTTATTTCAATATCATTGTTATTTTCTTTAACGCCTTTAATAAAAGTATCAACAATATACGCACAGCTTCCGCTCGTTCTTGCACTGCCCACTATGCAAGTAATTTTCATTTATCAAACCTCGTTATCATCAAAAAGATATTTTATATAATTAATTCTTGCGTCAAGAATACGAATTATTTTAATCGTGTCATTATCATTTTTGTAAAACACAATATAATTTGACGAAATCAAATATCTCATATCGGTGTCGACATCAAATTTATTTTTCATTTCCGCTCCGAGATTCGGAAAAGTTTTTAAATTTAGGCAGCTTTTCAGAATTTTCGAAGTAATATTTTCTGCTGCATGCGGACTTGATAAACTTGTTGAAATATAGTTTTTGATTTGCGTCAAATCTTTTCTTGACTGCGGTGAAAAAACAAGTTTCATAACTCAGTACCGAACTCTTCAAGCATTTCTTTTTCAGAAATCCAGTCTGAATCGAACTTAGCTGAATTTTCTCCGTTGTTAAGTTCTGCCATCAATAGTTCAAGTGCCTGTTTTTTTAACACTTTCTCGGAATTTTGATTTAAAATAAAAGGCATACCGCCGACATTAATTGTTTGTTGTAAAAATGCATTAATTGCATCTGTAAGCGTCATACCGCAATTCGCATAAATACTTTCAACTTCTTTTTTTATTTCAGGATTAATTCTCATTTGAAATGTTGCTGTTTTAGGTGAATTTGTAACATTAAGCATAATATCATCTCCTAATTAATAGTATACCCTAAAGTTCAAAATTGTCAATACATTGTAATTACATTTGTAAAGTTAATTACAATAAAAAAGGCTGTTGATTTTTAAAACCAACAGCCTGAATTATTTATTTTTCGTCCTTATCGTTTTTCTTCTTGCCGCTTGTGAGCTTATTGAGAAGATATGTTAAAAGGACAACAACACCGATTACAATGAAGATACCGAGCATACCGAAAAGAACGACGGGAAGTGATGATTTCCAGCTATCTGCGTAAATAGAAATCTTCATTAAAAATGCCATAACAGTTACATATAAATTATACATAATATTCAAGCCTCCTTATCAAGATACGAGTGTCAAGATAAGACCGCCTGCGATAACGGAAGCAATCTGACCTGAAACGTTTACTGAAATTGACTGCATAAGAAGGAAGTTTTGGTTATCCTCTTTAAGTCCCATTTGGTTTACAACACGTCCGCTCATCGGGAATGCCGAAATACCTGCCGCACCTATCATTGGGTTAATCTTCTTATCCTTAGGTAAGAAGAGGTTAAGGAATTTAGCAAACACAACACCGCCGACTGTATCAAATACGAATGCAACAAGACCGAGGCCGAGGATAAGAAGTGTAGCCGGCTGAACGAACTCTGCATAGTGCATTTGACCTGCAACAGTGATACCGAGAAGAATGGTAAGAATATTTGCAAATGAGTTTTGTGCGGTTTCGGAAAGGTTATTAAGAACGCCGCATTCTCTGATAAGGTTACCGAACATAAGGAAGCCTACAAGAGCTACAGACTTAGGAGCTACAAGACCTGCGATAACGGTAACAACGATTGGGAAGAGAATTTTTGTAGTCTTAGAAACGTCACCCGGGTGATATTTCATTCTGATTAAACGTTCTTTCTTAGTTGTAACAGCCTTAATAACAGGCGGCTGAACTATAGGAACAAGCGCCATATACGAATATGCGGCAACCATAATTGCGCCGATATACTTAGAACCGAGTTCGTTTGCAACGAAGATTGATGTAGGGCCGTCGGCAGCACCGATAATAGCGATAGAAGCTGCGTCATTTACATCAAAGAAGAAGCTCGCTACAAAGAAGGTAAAGAAAATACCGAACTGAGCAGCTGCGCCGAAGAGCATAAGCCACGGATTTTTAAGAAGCGGGCCAAAATCAATCATAGCGCCGATACCGATAAACAGCAAAAGTGGGAAAAGCTCGTTTGCTATACCTGCATCATAAAGCACACTGATAGGTCCTGCCTCGGAGCCGGGCTGAGTAATAGCGCCTGACCAGGGAAGGTTTACCAAAATAGTACCGAAGCCCATCGGTAAAAGAAGTGTAGGTTCCATCTGTTTTCCGATTGCAAGATAAATGAGAAGTCCGCCGACTGCCCACATAAGAACCATTTGCCATTTAGTTTCGCCTATATTTGAAAACAAGTTGGCAAATTCCTGCAAAACAGATACTTTTAAAAGTAGTGTTTCCATATTTTTCTCCTTAAATTAAAAATAAAAATAACGACACCTTTATCGTAATCGATAAAAGTCTCGTTATAACTGAAAAATGTTCAGCAATGCACAGACCGGGTTTCCCGTCATGACGACCTATGCAACATTTGCAAAAAGCAAATGCTAACTACTCCCTTTTTTCGAAAACATTATAATATAAAAAAGCGCAAATGTCAATCAAATATTAATTTGCTTTAGTTTCGCAGTAAAGGCAACGATATGTTCCGTTATCGTCGGTAAGAGTAAAGATATGGTCAATATCCTCATTATTACAAATACAGCGAGGGTTTGAACATTTGATAACATTGGTAAGAGTTTTCGGAAGAGAAAGGGTTTTCTTTTCAACGCTCTTGCCGTTTTTGATTACATTAACGGTAATATTTTTATCGATATAGCAAAGCACGTCAAGATTGATATCAATAAGTTCATTAATCTTGATTATATCCTTTGCGCCCATTTTTTCGCTTTTGGCATTTTGAATAATAGCGACCTGACATTTAAGTTTATCAAGGTGAAGCGTATTATAAACCTCCATACCCTTGCCTGCCGTAATATGGTCAAAAACAATACCGTTTTCTATTTCATCAATTTTCATTTGATTGTACCTGCCCATTCAAGAAGAGTTTTAATAAGCGCCATTCTTACATACTTGCCGTTGAGCGCCTGAACAAAATATTTAGCCCTCGGGTCATCGTCAACCTCTGTAGCAATTTCATTAACTCTCGGAAGAGGGTGCATAATAGTCAAATCCTCTTTAGCCGTTTTAAGTTTATCAAGGTCAAGAATAAATGCGTCTTTAACTTTAAGATATTCGTCCTCCGAGAAGAAGCGTTCACGCTGAACACGTGTCATATAAAGCACGTCAAGCTCAGGCATAGCCTCCTCCATAGTTTCAACCTCTTTATATTCACTGCCCGATTTATCGAGAATATCGGTCTTAATATAATCTGGAAGTGCAAGTTCCTTAGGAGCGATAAGAACAAATTTAACATTCTTATATCTTGTCATCGCCTTGATAAGAGAATGAACGGTTCTGCCGAATTTAAGGTCACCGCAAAGACCTATAGTCATATTATCAAGCCTGCCCTTTTCCCTGAAAATAGTTAAAAGGTCTGTAAGTGTCTGCGTCGGGTGGGAATGACCGCCGTCGCCTGCATTGATAATAGGCACGCCGCTTTTAAAGCTTGCAACTCTCGGTGCACCCTCAAGAGGATGACGCATTGCGATAATATCAGCATAGCAAGATACCATTCTTACAGTATCCTCAACCGTTTCGCCCTTAGATGCAGATGATGAAGCCGCCTCGCTGAAGCCCAAAACGTTACCGCCGAGTTCCATCATAGCCGCCTCAAACGAAAGACGTGTTCTTGTTGACGGTTCAAAAAAGAGTGTCGCAAGTTTTTTACCGTCGCACACGTGAGCATATTTTTCTTTATTATTGATAATGTCAATCGCAGTAGAGATAATATGGTCAACCTCTTCAAGTGATAAATCTGTTGTATCAAGCAAATGTCTCATTTGAGCACTTCCTTTCAATTATTCCTTTGCGCCGTTTACAGCAAGATATGCTTTAATTCTGTCTATGTTTTCTTTATTTTTTTCGTCTTCTTCAAGATACTCGATAATGTCATAAACATCAACAACCGAATATACAGGGAAGCCGAATTCATCTGTTACCTCAGCCATAGCGCTCTTTTCGCCCTGACCTTTTTCCTTACGGTCGACCATAACAAATGTTGCCTTAACGTTTACGCCCTCAAGTTTTGAAAGAATAGCCATACTTTCTCTGATAGCGGTGCCTGCGGTGATAACGTCCTCAACAATAACAACGTCCTCGCCTGCCTGAGGCTTATAACCTACAAACACACCGCCTTCGCCGTGGTCCTTTTCCTCTTTACGGTTGAAGAAGAAAGGAACATCAAGACCGTCTTTTGCAAGTGCAACGGCAACCGAAACAGCGATAGGAATACCTTTATAAGCAGGGCCGTAAAGAACCGACTTTTTATTTCCTACTTTTTCAAAATAAGCCTTTGCGTAAAATTCGCCGAGTTTTTGGATTTGCTCGCCTGTTTTGATATCGCCCGCATTGATGAAATAAGGAATTTTTCTGCCGCTTTTAGCAGTAAAATCGCCGAACTTCAATACGCCCGCATCCTCTAAAAACTTTATAAATTCTCTTTTGTAGCCTTCCATAGTTATCTCCTTATCCTACAAATTCTTTAACGCATCTTCTATAAGCCGCAACAGGGTCAGCCGCTGCGGTAATAGGTCTGCCGACTACGATATAATCGGAGCCGATTTCCTTAGCCTTTTCCGGTGTAGTAACACGAACCTGGTCACCGACGTCACCGTCTGCAAAGCGAACGCCCGGTGTAACAGTCATAAACTCCTTGCCGCAGCTTTCCTTAACCATACCTGCCTCAAGAGGAGAGCAAACAACACCGTCAAGCCCTGCAGCCTTTGCATTTTGAGCATATTTTACAATAGTATCGTTAATAGAAGCATTGATGAGAAGTTCGTTTTGCATACGTTCTTCGCTTGTTGAGGTGAGTTGAGTTACCGCAATAAGAAGAGGTCTTGTACCGTCCTCTCTCGTAAGTCCCTCAACAGCCGCTTTCATCATATCGATTGTGCCTGCTGCATGAACGTTAGTCATATCAACATCAAGCTTAGAAAGAACAGCCATAGATTTTTTAACGGTATTCGGAATATCGTGAAGTTTAAGGTCAAGGAAAATCTTATGACCCCTCTTCTTAATCTCCTTAACTATTGACGGACCTTCTGCATAATAAAGTTCCATACCGATTTTAACAAAAGGCTTTTCCTCGGTAAACTTATCGAGAAAATCAAAGGTTTGCTGTGCGCTTGAAAAGTCGCAAGCTACAATAACGTCCTTACCCATTAATCAATCACTCCTATAATATCACTTAATTTATTAATACCGAGCTTTTCACATTCAATCGGAAGAGCCTCGATAATATCTTTACAAGCGCAGGGATTTACAAGATTTGCAGCCCCTACCTCAACGGCAGTTGCGCCTGCCATCATCATTTCAATTACATTTTTTGCACTCGACACACCGCCGCAGCCAATAATGGGAATTTCACAGGCTTTTGCAACCTGATAAACCATTCTGACTGCTACCGGGAAAATAGCGTCGCCGCTGAAGCCGCCCATTTTGTTAGCAATAACAGGCTTACGTCTTTTAAGGTCAATACGCATACCGAGCATAGTATTTATAAGGCAAATACCGTCTGCCCCTGCTTCTTCACAAGCCTTTGCGATAGAAACAATATCGGTAACATTAGGTGAAAGTTTTATAAACACAGGCTTTGTTGTTACCTCTTTGACAGCTTTAGTAACCTGAGCCGCACACTCGGGTGAAGTGCCGAAGCTCATTCCGCCGCCGTGAACATTAGGGCAGGAAACATTGACCTCCAATATACCGACTTGCTCCTCTTTATCAAGGAGAGAACATGTATAAGCATAATCGTCAACCGAAAAGCCCGATACATTTGCGATAACAGGTTTATGGAAATATTCCTTCATTTCAGGAAGTTCGTGCTCAATAACGTGGTGAACACCAGGATTTTGAAGTCCTACGGCATTAATCATACCCGAAGTACATTCCGCAATTCTCGGAGTGGGATTGCCGAAACGTGCATCCTTTGTAGTGCCCTTAAATGAAAACGAGCCTAAAATGTTGATATCGTAAATATCCTTAAATTCCTTGCCGAAGCCGAATGTGCCCGAAGCCGGAACAACAGGGTTATCCATTTCAAGACCTGCAAGGTTTACCGATAAATCTACCATATAATCTCCTCCTTAACAAGAACGGGACCGTCCTTACAAATACGCTTATTGCCGTATTTTGTTTTGCAGGAGCAACCCATACAAGCGCCGAAGCCGCAGCCCATTCTTTCCTCAAACGAGAACTGACCTGAGCACTCGGTTTTATCATAAACCGCCTTGAACATAGGGAGAGGACCGCAGGTATAAAAATAATCGTAATCATCGGGAAAAGCGTCTGTTACAAAACCTTTAACACCGTATGAGCCGTCAACTGTTGTGACATAAACGTCAATTTTAAGTGCCTTAAATTCATCCTCATAAAAAACCTCGTCCTTAGTATTAAAACCGAGAACCACTGTAGGTTTCTGCCCTGCCTCAATAAGTTTCTTTGCAAGAAGATACATAGGCGGAACACCGACGCCGCCGCCGATAAGAAGCGGCTTAGTCGATTTTGAAATATCGTAGCCGTTGCCAAGCCCCGTAAGCACATTAAGCATTTCTCCGATTTCAAGACTGCTCATTTGCTCGGTACCCTCGCCGACTACTTTATAAATAATTGTGATAACATTCCCCTCGCAGTCGCAAACAGAGATAGGACGGCGGAGAAATTTACCCTCAAGCTTGATATTTACAAACTGGCCGGGAGCGGTGATATGAGATGTATCGCCCTCAAGTCGCATTTTGTAAACATCTTTGGCTATTTTTTCATTAGATAAAATTTTATAATCGCTTTCAAAAAACATATATAATTATTCCTCGTCAATTGTTGATACGCCGAGTGTAATTTCTTCAAGAACATCAAGAAGCACTTTGACGGTATCAAGTGAAGTGAACATAGTAACATTATTTTCTACTGCCGCACGTCTGATTTCCGAGCCGTCGGAATGAGAGTCGCCTGCGTTGATATCAATAGTGTTGATAACGTAAGCGATATGTCCCTGACGAAGTGCTTTAAGAATTTCATCACTGTCATCAAGAGTAAGTTTTGCACGAACCTTAGTACGAATACCGTGGCTCTTGAGATATTTGGCAGTACCCTCTGTTGCTTCGATATTAAAGCCGAGGTCATAAAATCTCTTAATAAGAGGAAGTGCCGCAGGCTTGTCCTGGTCGGCAATTGTTACAAATACAGTGCCGTAGTTTGCAACGTTCATACCCGAAGCCTGAATAGCCTTATAAAGTGCACGTGTAAGCGACTTATCATAGCCGATTGCCTCACCTGTCGACTTCATTTCAGGAGAGAGGTATGTATCCATTCCTTTAAGTTTAGAGAATGA
Organism: uncultured Clostridia bacterium; assembly: GCA_945874765.1. Classification (GTDB taxonomy): domain Bacteria; phylum Bacillota; class Clostridia; order Oscillospirales; family Acutalibacteraceae; genus Eubacterium_R. Next base: position 115,964 of record CAMCHQ010000005.1, on the reverse strand, counting down.
GAAAGCAGGAGCTTTAACATACCAACGCTTTTTCTCCTCAGGATAAACCTTATCAATTCCCTGTTCTTTAAGCGAATGACCCAAGATAACCTGTGTAGCGATATGAGCCATAGGTACGCTTGTTGCCTTTGAAAGGAAAGGAACGGTTCTTGAGGAACGTGGATTAACCTCGATTACATAAACATCGTCATTATTATCGGCGATAAACTGAATGTTATAAAGACCGACAATACCGATTGCCTTGCCGAGCCTTACTGTATAATCGATAATCTTATCCTTAACATTTTGAGAAGCTGTAAAGGTAGGATAAATCGAGATAGAGTCACCCGAGTGAACGCCTGTTCTTTCAACGTGTTCCATAATACCAGGAATAAATACGTCTTTTCCGTCGCAAATAGCGTCGACTTCAAGTTCACGACCCATAATATATTTATCAACCAAAACAGGCTGGTCTGTATTGATTTCAACGGCAGTTTGAAGATAATGACGAAGTGACTCCTCATTGGCAACAATCTGCATTGCACGGCCGCCGAGAACAAACGAAGGTCTGACAAGGACAGGATATCCTATTTCGGCAGCGACCTTTACGCCCTCTTCAATATTTGTAACGGCAAGTCCCTTTGGCTGAGGGATACCGAGAGATTCCATAACCTTTTCAAAGCTGTCACGGTTTTCCGCTCTGTCAATAGCTTCAACATCCGTTCCGATAATATGAACGCCGAGTGCGTCAAGAGGAGGCGCAAGGTTAATGGCAGTCTGACCGCCGAGAGATACGACAATGCCGAGAGGATTTTCAAGAGTAATAACATTCATTACATCCTCAACTGTAAGCGGTTCAAAATAAAGTTTATCCGAAGTAGTATAGTCGGTCGATACGGTTTCAGGGTTATTATTGATAATAATTGCCTCATATCCTGCCTCACGGATTGACCAGATAGCGTGAACTGTTGAATAGTCAAATTCAACACCCTGACCGATACGGATAGGACCTGAACCCAAAACAACGATTTTCTTTTTATCCGATACTACAGATTCGTTTTCTTCTTCATAAGTTGAATAGAAATAAGGAACATATGAATCAAACTCGGAAGCGCAGGTATCAATCATCTTATAAACAGGGAAAATATTATTTTCTTTTCTGAGTTTAAATACATCCGACTCACTCATACCCCAAAGCATACCGATATATTTATCGGAAACGCCCATTTTCTTAGCGTCTTTAAGAGTTTCGATATCCTTAACATTTTCCTTAATAACATTTTCAAAATCAACAATATTCTTAAACTTTTCAAGGAAGAACATATCGATTTTGGTAGCGTTATAAATTCTGATTAAATCAGTATGAAGTCTGATAAGCTGAGCGATTGCGAAAAGTCTGTCGTCTGTACCGTTTTTGATATAGTTAAGAAGTTCGTCCTCAGTGTAGGTATCAAATTTCTTACTGTAGAGATGGCAAACACCGATTTCAAGTGAACGAACGGCTTTAAGCAAGCTTTCCTCCATTGTTCTGCCGATTGCCATAACCTCACCGGTTGCTTTCATCTGAGTGTTAAGTGTGTTATTGGCGTCTGCAAATTTATCAAACGGGAAACGTGCGATTTTAGTAACAACATAGTCAAGAGTAGGCTCAAATGATGCAGGAGTATTTGCAATAGGAATTTCATCAAGGTGCATACCTACGCTGATTTTAGCCGAAACTCTTGCGATAGGATAACCCGAAGCTTTAGAAGCAAGTGCAGATGAACGTGATACTCTCGGGTTTACCTCGATAAGATAATATTGGAATGAATGAGGGTCAAGTGCAAACTGAACATTACAACCACCCTCGATTTTAAGCTCACGGATAATGCGAAGAGCAGAATCACGAAGCATTTGATATTCCTTATTTGTAAGTGTTTGTGACGGAGCAACAACTACGGAGTCACCTGTATGGACGCCGACCGGGTCGATATTTTCCATATTACAAATAGTGATAGCCGTATCGTTAGCGTCACGCATTACCTCGTATTCGATTTCCTTATAGCCCTTAATACTCTTTTCGACAAGAACCTGATGAACCGGAGAAAGAGCAAGCGCATTTTTCATCATTACCATAAATTCTTCTTCATCATCGGCAAAGCCGCCGCCCGTACCGCCGAGGGTAAAAGCAGGACGAAGAACAACAGGAAATCCGATATCTCTTGCAGCCTTAAGACCGTCCTCAAGATTTTCGGCAATTTCACTTGGAAGAACAGGCTCGCCGAGGCTTTCGCAAAGTTCCTTGAAAAGCTCTCTGTCCTCTGCTCTTTCAATTGCTTCAAAATTAGTGCCGAGTATTTCAACGTCACATTCTTTAAGTACACCTTTTTTAGCAAGCTGAACCGCAAGGTTAAGACCGGTTTGACCGCCGAGTGACGGCAAAATAGCGTCAGGTCTTTCGTGACGGATAATTCTTGCAACATATTCAAGATTGAGCGGTTCCATATATACCTTATCGGCAATATCTGTATCGGTCATAATAGTTGCGGGGTTAGAGTTGATAAGCACAACCTCGTAGCCCTCTTCTCTAAGAGCAAGACAAGCCTGTGTACCCGAGTAGTCAAATTCGGCAGCCTGACCTATAACGATAGGACCCGAGCCGATTACGAGTATTTTATGTATATCTGTTCTTTTTGGCATATCAGTCTTCCTCCTTTTTCATTAATGCAATAAATTCGTCAAATAAGTATGCGCTGTCCTGCGGACCCGGTGCGCTTTCAGGGTGATATTGAACAGAGAAAAGCTTGTCCTTTTCACACTTAACACCCTCCGCCGTATCATCAAGAAGATTTACGTGGGTAAGTTCAAGGTCGGTGCCGTCAAGAGATTTAACGTCAACAGCGTATGAATGGTTTTGAGAGGTGATTTCAAGTTTGCCCGTTTCAAGATTTTTAACAGGGTGGTTACCGCCTCTGTGACCGAATTTCATTTTAAACGTTTTAGCGCCGAGAGCAAGAGAAATCATCTGATGACCGAGGCAGATACCGAAAATGGGAAGCTTGCCTCTAAGTTCTTTAACAACATTGATTACAGTCTGAACGTCCTCAGGGTTACCCGGTCCGTTAGAAAGGAACAAGCCGTCGGGACGCATTTTAAGGATTTCCTCACTTGTAATATTATAAGGAACAACAGTTACGTTACAGCCCTTTTCGTTAAGCTTGCGAATGATATTATGCTTAATACCGCAATCGATAGCTACAACGTCGTATTTATGATTCGGAGTTCTTGAATACCAACGCTTTTTACAGCTTACACGTGAAACCATATCTGTAGGAATTACATATTCCCTAACTTTCTTTAAAGCCTCTTCATAAGGCACGTCTGCGTCACAGATAATAACCTTTTGAGAGCCTTCGTCACGGATAATTCTTGTAATCATTCTTGTATCGACACCGCTGATTGCAGGGATATCATATTCAACGAGGACCTCGTCAAGCGTCTTTGTGTAACGGAAGTTTGACGGCAAATCGTTATATTCTCTTACAATAAGACCGCCCATAGTAGGCACTTTTGTTTCGTAGTCCTCGTCAGTCATACCGTAGTTGCCGATAAGAGGATAAGTCATACATACCATTTGGTCGGTATAACTCGGGTCGGACACAATTTCCTGATATCCCACCATTGAAGTATTGAAAACAATTTCGTTAATTGCTTCTTTGTCTGCGCCGAAACCGTAGCCGTAAAACTCTTTACCGTTTTCAAGCACAATTTTTTTGTTATATGGCTTCATAAACAATCTCTCCTTTATATATTGTTAAAAGGTTTTCACCCTGCAGTTTCCAATTTTGAAACGGTGTTGCACGACCCATAGTTACAAATTTTTCAGGGTCAACGCACCATTTTTTATCTATATCAAGCAGTGCCAAATCGGCAGGAGCACCTACTTCGATTTTACCGCCCGGAATATCAAAAATTTCTCTCGGTCTTATCGACATCATATCAATCAGTTTTTCAAGAGAAATAACACCCGTTTTGACAAGCTTTGTATTAAGTACACCGAATGCCGTTTCCAAACCGACAACACCCATAGCCGAGCCTTTAAGTCCCTTTGACTTTTCCTCTTTTGAATGAGGTGCGTGGTCGGTTGCGATAACATCGATTGTGCCGTCTTTAACACCCTCGATAAGAGCGTTCATATCCTCACGGCTTCTAAGCGGCGGATTCATTTTAAACCTGCCGTCCTCTTGCAAATCTTCATCGCACATAGTCAAATAATGCGGACCTGTTTCGCACGTAACCTTAACCCCACGGGCTTTAGCCTTACGGATAATATCAACGCTTTCCTTAGTCGAGATATGGCACACGTGATATCTGCACCCGGTTTTCTCGGCAAGTTTGCAGTCACGTTCAATCTGCGCCCATTCACTCTCGGAGCAAATACCCTTATGACCGTGTTCCTTACAGTAAACGCCGTCGTGGATATATCCGCCTAAAAGCAAATCGTTGACCTCACAGTGAGCCGAAATGACCTTATTGAGTTTGGCGCATTGAATCATAGCCTCTTCCATAAGTTCAGCCGTTTGAACACCCGTGCCGTCATCGGAAAAACCTACAACCTTATCTGCCATTGATTTAAAATCAACAACCTCACCCACGCCTTTTCTTCCTTTTGTAATTGTGCCAAAAGGAAGAACGTCAATAACTGCGTCACGTTTGATGATATCTGTTTGAACTTTAAGATTTTCAAGGCAATCGGGTGCCGGATTAAGATTAGGCATAGTGCAAATAGCCGTATAACCTGCCCTTGCGCCTGCCATAGAGCCTGACTTAATCGTTTCTTTATAAGAAAAACCGGGCTGACGTAAATGTGTATGAACATCTACAAAGCCCGGTATCAAAAAATATTTATCCCTTGCGTCAATTACTCTATCGGCACCATTTGAAGAAATAGTGCTGGAAATATCGGTAATAATCCCGTCGGTTATGAAAACATCTGACTTTTTAAATTCATCAGCAATAAAACACAGTGCATTTTTAATCAGCAATGTCATAAACCACAGTCCTTTCTTTATCCTTGTAATTATAATATATTTATCCCTTTTAGTCAACATAAAAATATTTAATATATCTATTTACTTTAAAATTTTTATGTTATATAATTAGAGAGATTTTTTCTAAATATTATGTAAAAAAGCGGGATTGAGGATTATGATTAAAATTTTGCAAATCGGCGAGGGCAACTTTTTGCGTGCTTTTGCAGAACATTTTATTCAAGAGGCAAATGAAAAAGGTATTTATGACGGCAAAGTTGCAGTATGCCAGCCGAGAAAAAACACCAAAGTAATAAATGCGCTTAAAAATCAAGAGTGCAAATACAATATTCTTTTAAAAGGCAGGCTAAACGGTGAGGTTATAAATGAGGTTAAGCCGATATCCTGCGTAGAAAAATGTATTGATACAGTCGGCGAATATGATGAACTTAAACGTATCTTTTGCCTTGACAGCCTTGAAATCGTAATTTCAAACACAACGGAAGCGGGAATTTCTTTTGTTGACAGCGATAAAATGAGTGAAAGTCCCGACGTATCGTTTCCGGCTAAGGTGACTGCTTTGCTTTATGAACGTTTCAAAAAAGGCAAAGGCGGTCTTGTATTTTTGCCTGTTGAGTTAATTGAAAACAACGGTGATGAACTCAAAAAATGCATTATAAAATATGCAAAACTTTGGAATTTGGAAAACGGCTTTATTGATTATATCGAAAACGAATGCAGTTTTTGCAACACGCTTGTTGACAGAATTGTTACCGGCAAGGCGGAATATAAAAATGACGAATGTGCCGTAGCGTGCGAGCCTTATTCAAGCTGGATAATCGAAGCGGATGAAAAAGCACAAAAAGATATACCGTTTTGCAGTCTTGATATGGGTGCAAATTTTGTAAAAAGCGTTCTCCCCTACCGTGAAAGAAAAGTAAAAATATTAAACGGCGTTCACACAATGAGCGTTCTTGCAGGATACAACGCAGGGTTTAAAATTGTTCGTGATATGGTTAATGACGAAACGTTTAAAGCGTATATTGACAGAGGATTAAACGAGGAAATTTTAAAAACAATTGACCTTGACGAAAACGAATTAAAGACATTTGCAAACAGCGTACTTGAAAGATTTAACAACCCTTTTATCGACCACAAACTTCTCGACATAAGTTTAAATTCGGTGGCAAAATTCAAGGCACGCTGCCTTTGTTCACTGCTTGATTATTATAATAAATTTGAAAAAGTGCCGAGTGTTTTATCATTTGCTTTTGCGGCGCTAATCAACTTTTATGAGAATTTTGAAAATAAAGATTACCCTGTAAACGACGTTGAAAGTGTACTCGATTTCTTTAGAAATAAGCACGGCGACTTGGTTTTTGACGTTTTGGCAAATGTTGACTTTTGGGGTGAGGATTTGACAAAAATCGACGGTCTTTACGAAAAAGTTAAGGGATATTTTGACAGTATAAAGGCGCTTGGAATTAACAAGGCTATGGAGAAACTTTTAAATGAGTAAGTTATTTAAAATCAACGAAAATGACAATGTTGCTATAGCGCTTGAAGAGCTTAAAAGCGGTGAAATTATTGACAATATCAAAATTTTAAACGATATTCCTTTTGGGCACAAGGTTTTATTAAAAGACTTAAAAGCAGGCGAAAACATTATAAAATACGGCAATCCCATAGGTCATTTAACACGTGATTGTAAAACGGGAGAGCACGTTCACGAGCACAATTTAAAAACGAATTTAAGCGACATAATCGACTATAAATATTTAGGCGAAAACGAATATCAGCCAAAGGAATGTGACGTTACATTTGACGGATATTTAAGGCAGGACGGCAGAGCGGCGACAAGAAATGAAATTTGGATAATTCCGACTGTCGGCTGTGTAAACAGCACTGCAAAAAAACTTGAAAAAATCGGTCAAAATATTATAGGCGACGGCTGTGACGGTGTGTTTGCATATACTCACCCATTCGGTTGCAGTCAGATTGGCGATGACCAGGAGAACACGAGAAAAATACTCTCTTCCCTTGCAAATCATCCAAATGCAGGCGGTGTGCTTATTGTATCGCTCGGGTGCGAAAACACAAATGTCAAGGTACTTAAAAAGTATCTCGGAAAGTATGATAAAAACAGGATTAAATTTCTTGTAACTCAAGACTGCGAAGACGAGCTTGAAGAGGGCGAAAAATTATTAAAGGAACTTTACACATTTGTTAAGACTTTCAAGCGTGAACCGATACCTATAAATAAACTTGCGGTAGGTTACAAGTGCGGCGGTTCCGACGCTTTCAGCGGAATAACGGCAAATGCGCTTTGCGGCAGGCTTACGGATAAACTCACCTCTCTCGGAACATCGGCAATTTTAACGGAAGTACCGGAAATGTTCGGTGCGGAACAGCTTTTGATGAAAAGGTGCGAAAACGAAAAAGCATTTAACAAATGTGTAAATATGATTAACTCCTTTAAGCAATATTTCTTTTCTCACAATCAGGAATGTTATGAAAATCCGTCACCGGGAAATCACGACGGCGGAATAACAACGCTTGAGGAAAAATCGCTCGGTTGTATTCAAAAAGGCGGAAATGCGGTAATAACAGACGTACTCGAATACGGCGAACACTGCAAAAAGCAAGGGCTAAATCTCTTGACCGGTCCGGGAAACGATATTGTATCGACAACTAATTTAACGTGCGCAGGGGCAAATATAATTTTCTTTACAACGGGCAGAGGCACTCCGCTCGGCGCACCTGTTCCCACAATTAAAATATCGTCAAACTCACGTCTTGCGAAAAAGAAAGCAAAATGGATTGATTTTAACGCCGGAGAATTGATTGAAACAGGAGACTTTGAAAATATGACCGAGGAAATATTCAAATTAATGATTGATGTTGCATCGGGCAGGCAAACAAGAAATGAGGAAAACGGATACAGGGACATATCTATTTTCAAAGACGGAGTTATAATGTAATAAAATAAAATATTAATATATTTGAATTATTAACAATTTTGTGTTAATATACTATCGAAATAATGATGAAGGAGAAGAAATATGGCTGAATTTAAGTCAAGTTTTATGGGCGGATACAAGAAAAAAGCTGTTGACGCTTATATTGAAGAGCTTGAAAATAAAAATAAAGAACTTGAAAACAATGCAAAATTAAACAACCAAAGACTTGCAAAGGCAAACAAAATTTTAAAAGAGTACAAAAGCCTTAAAGACGAATACGAAAAACTCCAAAGCGAAAATGCCACATTGGAAAATGAGGCTGAAAAGCTTACAAATATAGTTGCAAATCTTGAAGCAAGGCTTGACAAGAGCACTCAGCAAAACAATGACCACATTGCAAATATAGGCAAAATTTTCTATTCTGCATATGAAAGCGGAAGTGAGATTGCTCAAAAAGCAAAAGACGGAACTGACGAATTTTTAAACGAAATAGCGGCATCAAGCGACAGCGCAAAAGCTGAAATCGAAAAAGCAATCAACGCTTATTCCCTTATAAACACCGACATCAAGGCGCTTCTTGAAAGCATTACGAAGAACATTACGGCGGTAAGTCAAAATACCGACAAGCTTATCGAAAAAGCAAACGGCGTTGCAAACTCAATGAAAAAAATCGACACTCTTAAATCGGAAAACGAGAAAAATGCCGAGAACGTTTTTAAAAAATATGACGAATTTTTCAAGGAGTATGAAAGCGAAAAAACAAGCGAGGCTAAAAGTGAGCCTACATATGAGCCGCATTTTGAACCGACTGTAACAAAAGCGGTCAGCGAAAGTGAATCGTTTGAAAGCGAGCCGATTACGGTTGAAAAAATCATTTTTCAAAAGGCAAACGAGCCGGAAATAGTCGAAAGCGCACCTGTTGTTGCAGTTGAGGAAGAAAAACCGGTTGAACCGACCCCGACCGAGCAGCCGCAAAGGCAATTCGTTTCACAAAGGCAACCTGCCCCTCAAAGACAGGTACAGCCCGAGCAAAGACGTGCGGTTGATGTAATCAGGCAACAAATGAACGCTCAAAAACCTGTAACACCGAAGGAAAACCCACAGCCTAAAAAGGCAGAGGAAAACACTCCTATGAGCCAAAACAGAGCCGTTATGCTCAAAGAGGTTCTCAAAAAATTCCAAAACAGCGAAAACGAAGAATAAGTACAAATAACAAAAAGGACAACGGAAAAATAAAATCCGTTGTCCTTTTTTCATATATTCAATTACAAATTAATTTGCGGATACAAATCCTGAAGCGAATAGTAAACTTTTTTAAGCCTTTGAGTAAGTTTGACGTTTTTCACTCCGGTAAACTTTGCGTCATTGAGTTTGATTTTACCCTCTGTACCTGAACCTATTTTGATAGCGCCAAAATTTGAATATGTAATTTCGTCGCCCTTAAACGGTGTATTGATACAAGCCTTAGTTGTAGGGTTCATAACATTGAGAAGATACCAAGCAATGCGAATTTCAACAGTATTGCCGTTATAATAAAAATCCGCACTACTGTCATAGTCCGAGCTATCGGGGTTGGCATTGCCGAATTTCAAAAGACCACCCTCATAATATCTTGGCTCAATTCTCTCATTGGTTGACGGAACTATTATCTCATTTGACACAAAGGTATTAATCTTGTCATACTCACCTGTATTTTGCTTATAAGCCTTTGACTGAGAAGTACCGAAAACCTTACGAATAACACCGAACTTATAATGAAATACGTCCTGCGCTTTATCGCAAAGAATACGTGTATTGTCCTTTCCGTTAAAGACAAGCAAAAAGTCTGTATTATCGCTGAATTTAAGGTTATATTTCTTAGAAAACTTACTGCCCGTGCCGTTTGTCGATATAGGAACGAAGAACGTATCCTTTGATGTATCAAAGCCGTCGGGAAGAGTTAGAAGAAGATGCATATAATTTGCGTCATACATAACTTTAAGGTTATCGTTTACCTTATAAGCATTTTTCCACTCACTCAAATCGCCATCGGGGTAAGAGGTGGAAGTATCATACCACAAAATGCCGTAGCTCTGCTCTGCAGAGGAAAGATTTTGCGTGCGCTTAGTCGGGTCGTCGGGGTAATACATATTAATATTCCACGTGCTTTTAAACCATTCGTCAGCCCATTCAAAAACAAGACCGCCCGCACAGCCCTCAAGTGCAATATCGTTAGTCATTTTAGAAACGAGTTTTGCCTGTTCATCTTCATTAAGACCGCCTTGGTCATAGCCGTTTAAGCCTAAATGAGCCTTGCCACGAGAGGTGGAAAGACCGTATTCGGCAATCAAAAGCGGAACTGAATATTGCGTTTTCAAATCATTGAGATACGCACGGTAATTATCCTTTTCCCCTTTTTCATCTGTATATGAAGTATATTTTTCCTCATAATTCATAAATTCGGGATAATAAGGATAAACATCGACTGCGGCAAAAAGCCCCGGATAATAATTTGACTTAGCCGTTATGTTTTCGGTATTAACGCTTACTGCGTCATTTTCCTCTTTATACGGCTCATTGGTATGAGTAATAGTATCAAGCACCTGCCAATTGAGAAAAGCGACAGGAGTTTGGCTGTTATAAGCGCTTGTTTCACAATCAACAAGATAATCGCCGACATTTGCAAGAAAAGCCTCAAAAGGAGTCGAACCGCTTTTTGTTTCAAGATACTTACCCTTATAATTTGCCTTATCGGGGTGAGAAGCGTTAGTTTCAATAACAAAGTCGGCAGGATATTCAAGACCTAAAATATATCCGACGGTATATTTTGAAACGTCTTTATCATATATTGCCGGAGAAAACTCACCGTAAACGGTATCACTGCTGTTGCCGTGAATGATATCTACCGTTTCCTTACACGCTTTTTTAAATGCCGATATAATAATTTCGTCGCTTTCAAGTGCGTCGGTAAGTTGATACATCAAGTCCTCACTAAACCAAATGCCCTGAATCAAATAAAGCGGAGAGGATGAATTTTTCTTATTAAAATCATAAAGCGCCTTATAGAAATTAGGATTCATTATTGAAAATACACGAACGGTATTGGCGTTCATATCCTTAATTTCTTCAAACCAATTCATAAAGGTGTCATATGAAATATTACTGTTATCAAGCGAAGTCTGCGCCTCGGTAAGGCCCATATTTACGCCCTTGATATAAAGCAAATCGGCACTTTTACCGTTTTTATTTTGATAGAAATAGCCGTTAGACGAAGCAATATATGAAACGTTTACTTTTTTTGTATCAATCATATCAACGCTTTTTTGGGGAGTAGGATATTTATATGCGCTCAAATCAATTTGGTGCTTATTGGGGTCAATATTATCTCCGTTTGAGCAAGACACAAATGACAAAGCCATAAGAAGAGAAAATAGAACACATAGTAGTTTTTTCATAAATTTTCCTTATTTATTATTGATTTTCTTATATTTTTTAAGATACTTTTGAAGAGTGTAATATCCCGGTTTTAATCTTTCGTGATAGGTAGGAGTGTTCCAGCCGTCATAATCGTATTCGCCGTCAATATCGATATTCATTTTAGAAGTATCGTCACTTTTTTGAATACCCATACCAAACGAGAAACTTTCGAAATCCTTAGGTGTGATTGTCTGGGTTTCATAGAAGTTATCCATTTGTTTTTTAGATGACGGGTCCATAACGTTCAAAAGCTGCCAAGGAATTCTAATCTCAACCTTGCCGTTTTTATAGCTAAAGTCAGTAAGCGAAGTATAATCCTTGGAATCGGGATTGCCGTTGCCGTATTGAAGCTTGCCTGTTTCATAAACTTTATCGCTTACCTCTTCATTAGTGCCCGGAACGGTAAGATGATAACCGTAGCACATTCTCATTTGATTAAACACACCGCTGTTTTTCTTATCCGAATCCTTATCAACAGGGATATCGGAAAGCATACGTGATTTAATGAAGTAATAATAGAAAGCGTCATAATATCTGTCAACATAAATATGCGAATTTTTAGCGCCGTTAATCATAATAAGAAAATCCGCACCCTTATTAAACGTCAAATTATACGCTGACGCCGAGGTGTTGCCCTGCTTTGCAATTGTGTCGATAGGGATATAAATGGTATCTGTATTAAAATCGTACTTTTTCGTATCCGTGTCAATCATTAAATAAAGGTATCGCTCATCACTTTTAACGTAAACTTTACCGTAATCATTTGTCACGACAGGTTTTTCCCCTGCCCATTCCGACACATCGCCGTCAACATAGCAAACGCTTTCACTTTCACCCGGGTCAAACGCCAAAAGACCGAAACACTGCTCAGTAGTTTGAATATTCGACCAAAACGGACGTCTGTCGGCAATATCAAACATAACATTATTCCACGTTCGCTTAAACCATTCGTCCTGCCAGGTAAAGACGATACCGCCTGCATATTTTTCTTTATAAATATCGTCAAACAGTTTTGACAGTATTTCGCCCTGCTTTGTTTCGTCTATTCTGCCCTGGTCGTAATTCATTACGCTTTTATGCCCCAATCCACGGGAAGTAGGCACACCGAATTCGGCAACCAAAATAGGCATAGTATGTGCAAGTTTTAAATCTTTAAGATAAGCGTCATATGTATCGACATTACCGTTTTCGTCATAATTTTTAAGATAATCTTCCTGATAATTAAGACTGTCGGGATAATAAGGATAAATATGGTAAGAAGCAAACATACCCGGTTTATATGTGTCACGTGATTTTATATTTTCAACATTAACGCTTGTTTTATCCTCATCCTCGTGCGGTTCGTTAGGGTGAGTAAGCGGGTCGGTAGTTATCCAGTTTGAAAAAGCAACGGTAGTTTGGAATTTATATTTCTCTGTTTCGTGCTTAATAACCTCGTCGCCGACCTGACACAAAAACGCTTCAAACGGAGTTGCCGCCTGAGTGTAAAGATAAGTTCCGTCATAAGATGCTTTATCGGGGTGCTGGGTATTGGTGTTTACAACAAGGTTCGGGTCCCACTCAATACCCAAAATCCAACCTGCAAACCAATGCGAAACATCGGCTGTATATGTACCCGACGCTTTACCTGCTTTTTCCTCAATTGTGGCATTGCCGTGAATAACATCAACAAGTGTGGTTGCGTCATCAATAAAGCCTTCTAAGATTTTACCGTTTTCGGCATAAACGTCGGAAAGACGTTCAATATCTTCCTCATTAACCCAAACGCCTTGGAAAAGATAAAGAGGATTATCAGCCTGCTTATTAAAATCTGCCAAAGCATTATAAAACTGCGGGCGCATTGTTGTATAGACACGAATTGAATTACAATTCATCTCGCTTATATATTTAAACCAACGGTAATAGGTATCATAGCTGATTGTAAGTTCACCCGGGAAAATGCCCGGCTCACCTGCGCCAATATTAACGCCTGTCCAAAAAACTTTATGCCAATCGCCGTTTTTATACACTTCAAAATAATCACCCGAGGTTTTAAAACGAGAGGAAATACCGGCGTCGTCAGTAGATACTTCCTGTGAATTTGAGCTTTCGCTTTGCTTTGAATCTTTATTAAAAAGATTTGTTATTCCGTGAATACCGAAAGGCTGAAGAAGCCCCGTTTGTGCAAGAATAACGAAAACCAAAAAAGTTGCGATAACAGGAATTACGTATTTTTTCATTACTGATCAAACTCCTTTCTCTCAATCTTACCCCAAGTTTGACGAAGTTTTCTGTATTTAAAAATACCCTCGACACGAAACAGGGTTATGAGCTGCCTATAGCCAAAGTTTTCAAGAATGGCATAAACAGAAATAAGGATATACTGCTTTGCGGTCATAGCCGACTTTTTAGTATATTGTTCAAGAATAAGGCTGCCGATTGAAAGCATAATACCCAAAAGTGTGGCGAGCAGGAAATATATTACAAAGAAGAACACATTCAGTTCCCCCATTATAAGAGAAAACGGAATGATGAAATATCCAAGCACCTCAATTACAGCGCCCAAAAGTTCAAACATCCAGTTATACGGAACGGCGACCATACCGACCATACCGTAACGAGGATTAAAAAGCAAATTTTTATGAGAAATAAGCGTATCCAAAAGACCGATTTGCCATCTTCTGCGCTGACCTCTTATATCTTTAAGCGACATAGGTCCCTGCGTCCAGCAAACAGCGTCCTCGCAAAAAATAATCTTATATTTACGTTTGTTTTTCCTCATATAACTGTGAAGCCTTACAACAATTTCCATATCTTCACCGATAGTGTTTGTCTTATATCCGCCGACCTCGATAACAGCCTGCTTTTGAAAGACGCCGAACGCACCGGACACGATAAGCATTGAGTTAGAAAGACCCCAGCTTACTCTTCCCGAGAGGAAAGAACGGTAATATTCAACTATTTGGAAACGCTCAATAATTTTTTTAGGCATTGAAAAGCCCTTAAATTCGCCGTCACGAATAACGGAGCCGTTGGCAATACGAACGATACCGCCGGCAACGATAGTATTTTTATCTTTATTAAATTCGATTGAAAGTTTCAATAAAGCGTCTTTTTCAAGACGTGAATCGGCGTCAAGGCAGGCAAAAAGCGGATAAGAGGAAGCGTTGATACCTGCATTTAAAGCGTCGGATTTACCGCCGTTTTCCTTATCGATATAAAGCAAATTGGGATAATCAACGTTATAGTAAACTCCCCTAACCTCTTTTGTCGGGATAGAAACCTTTTGAGAACTTTCGATTTGATAAAGGCCGAAAGCCTCAACAATTTTTTCGTGAGTTTTATCCGTTGAGCCGTCGTTTACAACAATAATCTCAAAATTGGGATAATCCATTTTCATAAGAGATTTAATGTTTTGAACTACGTTTTCCTCCTCATTATAGGCAGGAATGAGAAGAGAAATCGGCAGGAGATTGTCACTATACATATATCTTTCATAGTCATTTGACATAAGTGCTTTGGAGTCCTTACGAACCTTGACAAAGGACATAATCATTTGAACTATGTAAATAACACTCAAAAGAACAGTAAAAGCCATACAGAAATAGTTAAAAAACGATATGAATGTTCTTATATAACCCATTATATCCATTGACGTTTACTCCCTTATATCAATTTCTCTGTAAAGTGAATTTTTAACGGCGTCGGCTGCGTACCTGTCATAGCCTTTCATAATCTCATCAATATCTTTAATCTTAACCGACATATTGATAAGTGCGGAGGCGGCAACCTGTCTGACCCACCATTCTTTATCTTTTGTAGCAGTCTTAACAACCTCAATAGCCTCATTGGTTTGAAAATACGAAAGACCTTTGATTGCGGAAATACGAACAACCCAGTTTTTATCCTTAGAAGCGACAATCAAATCGTGCTCATATTCAAGATTTTTAAGACCGCCGAGCGCTTTGACGCAGGCAATTTTCATATTATCGTTTGTACTCTTAGTGCCTGCAATATAAATATCTGCAAAATCGCTCAAACCGTAAGGTGTAACGGCGGTAATGATAGTAGCTTTCATTTCCTCGTTGCAATTTTTAAGTATCAACAAAACAAGGTCTGTCAAATCCCCGGTAAAAGAAGATACAAGCTCAAACACAACTCTCGTCGAATACTTTTTATCGTTTTCAATGCTGACAATATATTTTGCAAGCCTTTGAGTATCGCCGAAAGCGGAGAGAGCCATTGCCGCATTATATGCAAGCGCACGGTTTTTATCCTCACAAAGTTTGCCTATATCGTTGATATAATCAACTGCGTTAAAATCGGCAAGACGTCTGCAAGCGTAGCACTTATCGTGAATTTTGCCCGATTTAAGAATTTCGGCATAAACCTGTATCGGCTTCAGCGCTTCGTCGATTTCCTGAAATACATCGCTGTGCTCTTTGTAAAATTCGCCGTCGTTTTTAGACTTCCACTCATTTACAAAGTCATAAATCATATCAAGAATTTTGCAATCGTCTTTTGCAAGCTTTTGCAGAGAGTCGATTTCGTTTTTTCTTGCACGAGTGGTGGGGCTATACATAATAGCGTCAACTATTTGCTTGCTCTTTTTCTCGGCTGAAGTATATTTTTTTGTACTGTTTTCCTGCCTAACCGCAAGAACATAAAGCCAAAGATATTCAAGTGCGAGTATAAATACGCAAACTATTATGCCTATTATGGCAAAAAGTTCATATGTCAAAACCTCACCGCCTGTCATTTAGTAGAATAATATTTTTTAAGTGTTGAGAAGCCGTCCTTCTCTCTGTATTCAAACGTAACTTCTTCCCAAGTTGACCATTTGAACGTTTTGTATCCCGGGTCCTTCTTCGATTCAGGGAACATATAAAGAAGGTCCTTAGTTGATTTATCGGCAATGATAAGTGAAATTAAGAAGCCGTTTGTTTGAGTGGTTTTAACCTGATTTTTAAGCTTACCGTCGTTATTGATAACAACCTTTTGCGACGGGTCGGTAATGTTGAGCATAGCCCAAGGAATACGAATATAAGTAGTTGTACCCGTGGTGTAGAACTGATTGTCACCGCTTCTGAAACCGCCGTAATTAAGCTTTGACACAAGATTATATTTACCCGAATAGCTTTCCTTTGAAGCGTAGTGTCCCTTGTTTTTATCATATGAATTGATTACATAAAGACCTGCGTTTTGCTTACCCTTAAACCTGATTACAAATTCCATACCCGAAAGAGAAGTAGGAGTATAATCTTTTGAATAATAGTAATCGCCGTCGTTTCGCTGATATGTATCAATTCCGACGAAAAATTCTTCCTTGGAATAATCAATATCCTCTAAAAGACGAAGATTGATATAAAGGTAGCTTTCGTTAGCGGATACGGACATACCCTGCATTCTGTCATCATCAAAATATTCCATATTTGACACTGTAGGAGTAGGAGATTCAACAGCCACAACACCCGTCGTTTGCGCAGAATCGGCTACATCGTGCCACAAATAGTTATTTGAAAGAGGAACGGTAAACGGATACATCTTGCTTGAAACCGCCGACCAGTTATCGTTAAGGTCATTGATTACACCGCCCATTGCACCCGACGCATCAATTGAATTAAGAGCCGAAATAAGTTTTTCAGCCTGCTGCGCCTCTTTAGTTGAAGAGCCGGTATTGGTTGGCACGCAGATTCCGTTTACAAGAAGCGGTAAATTAACAGACGCTTTAACATCCTTTAAATACTTTTCAAAAGAAGTGCCGTAATCGTTACCGCCGTAATGCTTACTGTTTGACTTGAATGCAGAACTTGAAAGAGCACCGTCAACGCTTACAAAGAAATACTGCTTATCATCACCGTTTAAAACGATATTTGACAAATCATATTTAACCTTGCCTTTTGAATATTTGAAAGAAGAAAGAGTATTTGCGTCAACGTTAATACCCACCGGCACTTTATAGCCGTATGTATCGTTGTTTTTAGTTTGAACGATATCCGCAAGCTCGGCACAAAGCGACGAAACGGTATCACTTGATGCAAAGTATTTGCCGCTGTAGGTAAATGTCGGGTTGGAATTTAAAATAAGCTCGGCATTTTTTTCATTGATATCCGGCTCAATAACATAAGCAATAAGATAAGGCGATACATCGTTGAAATATGACGTTGCGTCAAGATTATTGCTTGATTTTAAGCTTCCGTCACCGTGAACGGCACAAACGGCAGCCTCAAGTTTTTCTTTCCATTTTACAAGACCGTCATTGCTCAAATAATCGCTTGCCGACAAATCATCGGGTGCGGTAATGCTTTGGATAAGATAAACAGTCGAACTGTCCTTATTTTTATTATTTTGATAAATTGCACGGTAAAATTCTGCCGGCATAACGTCCTTTGCCCTTATGCAGTTAGCGCCGAGAGAAACAAGTTCACTTACAAGCGATTCATAATAGGTATAATCTCTCGTATATTTTTTCTCACCCGGTTTATACGCATTAAGGCTAAGCGCTTTAAGATAAATTTCCTGCCATTTGCCGTCAATTTGAACTTCTATTTTGTCATTATTGATACGGGATGAGGCGGTTGTGCTTTTGCTGTCCTCATTTTTACCCTTATGACGTGCGCCGTTTTCCTTTTCAACGTCCTTTAAAATCTTAGACATAAAAGGATTATAGAAATTCCAATAAAAATAGCTTATATCACCCTGATTATCGTATGAAAGCATTTTATAAACCTTATCCGCACCGAGAAATCTGTTAAAATTCCTCTTGCTGACATAATCGTTAAAATCGCCTGCAAAATAGTAAGCGTACGGTTTATTTTCCTGCTTTTTACGTGTAATCGCAACAAAGCGTGGCTGACTTGAAATATCCTTGATTTTTTCCATACCCGTTGCATTTACGTCAAATTCAAAGGTGGCAATCGCCTCGGTTGAGCTGTTGGCGTCGATAAGTTCGAACCAATTATAGAAATTGCACTTTTTAGCGCCCTTAAATTCTTTTTTATATTTATCGTTAATTGAAATTTGAAGAAGATTTTTTGAATTGAAATCCGTCTTTTGCTCCAAAACGATTATTTTGCCCTCGTTAGAAACAAGGAGTATGCCGGGACCCGAGAACTGCCACTCAACACCCTCTTGCTGTTCATAAAGAGGAGGCGCCCAATCGGGAACGTCGGTAAAATCCTGAAGCTCATAAATATATCTGCCTACCCAGCCGCTTTCACTCATACCGAAAAGAGATTCAAGCTGAGATTTAACGGAGGCGCTCATATTAGAATTAAAAAGTTCCATTTCGCCGACAACCGTAGCGTTGTTTTCATAAGCATAGGACACAACGGACATATCGTCACTGTTAAAGCCGTTACCCGAAGCCTCGTTTTTATTAAAATAGCCGTAAGTATCGTTAGTTGCGCCGTAGACGTCGGAAATATACATTAAATCGGGTACGTAATCAAGAGTAGTAAGCGATTTTTCCTTATCAACGGTACCGTCATCTTTAAGCTGCTGACCGAAATAATCTTTTTTATAATCGTAATACTTGCCGTTTTGGAAAACGATTTTCTTTTGCTCCAAAAGCCAAAAAAGACCTTGGTGCTTTCTGTATGCCAAATTTTTATCAACATCATTATCATCGCTTGCGACAAGAACGGTTTTATCAAGAACACAAACGTTAAGCTTAGTCTTTGGTTTAATCTGCCAGCCGACAAAAGCAACGGCAACAATTACCAAAAGGACAAGCGGAATAATCCACCACCATTTTGCCTTTTTATGCTTTTTTTGCTTCTTGAGTTTTTCATCGGTTACCTCGTCAAGAGTATCTGCGTCAAAAGTGTTCTCATCTTTCGGGGCAACATATGTATTATCGTTTTTTAAATCGTCAAAGGCTGTGGAGTTGCCGTCGCTGTTTTCATCTGAAGTTTTTGAAGAACTGTCGGCGCTCTCCTGCTCGCTTTGAGCATCGGCATTATTGCCCAAATCGGTATTATCAAAGGTATCGTCTAATGAAACATCATCAAGATTATCAACGCCGTCTAAATCGTCAAAATCAAATTCGTCAAAATTATCGTCTGCCATTAATAATCACCGCCTTTTCTGAATTCACAAATAGTTTGGTAGCAATCGAGAAAAGCATTTACAACATTTTCGTCAAACGAAGTGCCGCTGTTTTCTTTAAGATATTCTATTGCACGCTCGTCAGTCCACGCCGTTTTATATGAACGGGAAGAAGTAAGAGCGTCAAACACGTCGGCAACAGATACAATTCTTGCACTAAGAGGAATATCCTCACCCTTTTTGCCGTAGTAGCCGGTGCCGTCATATTTTTCGTGGTGATAATATGCGATTTCAGCCGCAAGTGACATAAATTCACCCGGAATACAGGAAAGAAGTTTATATCCCGCCTCAGCGTGAAAACGCATAAGATTTTTTTCATCCTCGGTAAGATATCCCTGCTTTTTAATAATTTCTTCAGGGATAACAATTTTACCGATATCGTGAAGCATTGAAGCATATCCGATTTGCCTTATTTCGTCCTCACTCAGCCCAAGCTGAGCACAAAGGCAGAAAGTGATATTTGAAACATTTTCAAGATGATTTTTGCCGACGCCGTTTTTAATTTCAACGGTTTGAGAAAGCTGAGCAAAAATACCTGCCTCAAATTCCTCGTTGGCAATTTCATCATCTGTTATATTAAGCGAAACGTCCAAATCGGCGCTGATAGTTTCAACAATATTATTAATATTAAGCGAAAGCAAATTATCCGCACCCTCGAAATGAAGAATTGCATACGGTTTAGCGTTTTTATCGATAATTACGTCAAAATATGTATTTCCCCACAAAACGTGGTGAGTTTGAGAACTGTTCAAAAATCTCTCGTCAATCATATTGTAATTGCAAGGCTCATCAAGATTGTCGTTATATATCTCATAAAAATTACCGTCGTCGCCGAGCTGACAGACGCCGATTGTCAGACCGTTTTCACTCGGGATACGCTCATTAATAATCTTTTTAAATTCCTGTGCGGCAGTTATGAGTTTTTCCTCATCGTCAAAAGCGGCGTTCACCTTTTTCATCATTGAATCAAGCGAATCAACCCACGCAAGAGAATCAATAAACTGTTCCTTTTGCTTTTTATTCTCCGTGAATTTCTTAGAAGATTCGTCATACTTAACAATCGTCATAACGATAGTGTAAACAATTGAGGTAAGCACGCTGAAAACAACATAGTATTTTGTTTTGCCGAGGAAAAGCTGAAGCACGAGAATAAAATCGGTCAAGACAACGTAGCAGCCCAAAAACCAAACCGAGCTTGCACCTTTAAGTCTCCTGCCTATCGCCTTAATAAATGATGACTGCGACAAAATAAGAGAGATAAAGAGCATTGCCGATACGGCAACGGGGACTATACGAAGTACAGCCGGAATATTAGGTATTGCCGAGCACGCAAGGAATATAACGCTCAAAGCAAGGGTAAACTTGCAGGATTTTGAGAGCATACCGAAATTTGACATAGCGCTCACGCTTGCCCAAAGCATTACGAGAAGCGATACGGCAAGGGAAATATTATAATAAATCGGTGCATTCAATTTATATGAATTTTGCAAGAACTGCCAAAGGACAATATCAGCGCCGCTGAATACATCAAAAAACGCTACAAACACAAGTTTTGACAAATGCTTATTTTTAATTGAAAAAACAAGAGATATCAAGAACATAATAATGCCGACAGCAGCAACTCCAACGCCTGCAAAAAATGCCGGAGTAAACGTGAAGTCAGACGGCTGTGTGTTTGACATTTGAACATTAAATGTAACGGAGAAAGGCACAGCCATATAAACTTCAACCTTTTGAGAACGGGTGGTTTTATTAAGCGTTACAAGGTTGTAGCTGTTTGCAACATACTGCTCACTGCCGTAGTGATTATTATAAACCTCCTGACCGTTAACTATAATTTTAACGGGTGAATGGTCTGTAATAATCTTCAAATATGTTTTTTCGTTAATCTTATCAAAGGTATGGGTAAGGTAGCAGTAGCCGGTATTACCCTTACTTGAAATAGGTACAACGTAGTTAGACGGGGTAAGTTTAGTGCCGTCAACCGAAGCGTCAGGAGATGAAATATACGTATAATCCCAAGACTGAACGTTTCTAACCTCTTCTTTAAGGCTCAAAACATAATTTCCGGCATACTGAATTGCAAAAGAAAGCAAAATCATAGCAACGGCAAGCGCAGTGAAAATAGTTAAATTCAAACGTACGCCTGAAAAATATTTTTTTAATTTACCTTTGATTTTTTGAAAAGTCGATTTCATATTTTACCTCATTTTTTGAGTTGAGAATATTTGTTGAGCAAATTTTTAACCTGTTCGCCGTTATCAACAGTAGCGTCTGCATCATCGCCGAGCAGTAAATGAAATTCATCAATCAAGCTGCCGATTTCGTTATATTTGGTTTCAATATCGTTTATAATCGAAATAAGCTGAGAATTGATATATTTTTCGTTGTTAAGTTCATTGAGCAAATCATTTTCGTTCATAAAATCACCGTTCACCTTATTTTGAAGAAAGCTTTTTAATATACTGTTTGCCGTCTTTTGAAACGCTGACGGTCATAACAGTTGTACCTTTAACTTCCGTTTTAGCCTCATCGTTATAAAAAGTTGAGGTTACTTTATATTCGCTGTCGCTGACTTTTTCGCTTTTAGCGTTGAAATAAATGTCACTGCCGTAAAGAGGCTCCCACATTTCAAACTTTTTCTTATCATGATTATATAAATCCGACTTTGTAACATCAACGTTCACTTTGCCGAACTCCTTTTGAATTTGGTCAGTGATTTGCTTTTGAGTTGCCTCACGCATTTTAACGCCCTTACGTGGCATATCGGTAAGATTATCATAATAAAGGCGACAAAAAGCATACTGAACAAGAACGCTTGTTGAAATATCCGACGGTTTATCAAACGAATCAACCGCAAAAAGGAAGCGAAGTTCATAACTTCTGTTAGCATAATAATCGGCATTAACCACGCCGTCATCTTTGGTTGTACTTTCCGAAGTATCCTCATCTGTATTAACCTCATATCCGTCAGACTGAGAAGAGGTAGTTTGTTTTACATTCGGGTCGGTATTCGAGCAAGCCGTAAACACTGTTAAAGAAAGAACAAGCACTAAGGCTAAAGACAAAATTTTTTTCATAACAAACTCTCCTTAAATTCATCATAATAAATAATTATTTATATTTATAATATTATAATATATTTAATTATAAATTACAATAGAAAAAGACCGCAAGAAATAATCTTGCGGTCTGACTGCCATAGCTTAATTTGCCGTAGGCTCATAACTTTGCGTCTTGCCGTTTCCGACAATTTGCCTATTCAATTAGAAGCCCCAGTTGTATGTTTTGTAAGATTCCTTAGGATGGTTTTCATCTTTCTCAACAAATACGAAGTCTGTCTTCTTAAACTTCTTTGCAATGTAAGCGTCTGCTGCGATTGTTGAGCCGAGAGGAAGGTTTACAGAAAGGCTTTCAAGCGGAGTATTTACAACCTGAGCAATACCTGTTTGCTTGTTGTAATCTGTCTTGAAGTGGAATTTGTAAGCCATAAAGCAATTGTTTACGTCGGTTCTGAGAACCGGGTCACTCTTAGGAAGAATGAACTTGTGTGATGAAGCGCTGTAGCTTCTCTCAGTATTGCTCTTAGAAACCATTACAGTATAAACAACTGTACCTGCGATACCGTGACCGTCATCGGTGTAAGTATCTGTATCCCAATCGTTTGAGCACATCTGGAATTTATATTCCTTGCCGATTGCAATTGTGAGTGAATCGCCGTTTTTATAAATCTTGCCGTCCTCAAAACGAACAGACATTTTCTTAGGAGTTACAATCTTAAGAGTCTTATACTGATAATCTGTAGCTGCATTCTTCTTAAAAATAGCATAAAGAGTTAAAGTATTGATACCCTTAGGGAAGCCAAGGTCTTTAACCTTAATCTTGTCACCGGGCATATATGTTGTGCCTGTGCCGTCTGCCTTAGTGTTCCATGACTTGAAAGTGTAGCCTTCCTTGGTAAACTTGTTTTCAGCAACCTTAGCGGTATCCTTTTCAAAATAATGAGTAGGGTCTGTTGTTGAACCGCTTGCGCCGTTGCCGTCATAAAGGAAGCTGTAAAACGGAGTAACAACGCCGTCAACGTGCCAGCCGTCGCCCTCAACCTTAGTTACATACCAAACGATTGACTGACCTTTATCAAGCTTAACCTCAGGAGCTTCAACAATGTTGGTTACACCGTCTTCATTGTATTCGCCCTTGTAACCTTTTGTTATTGTGATTTTGCCGGTGCCTGCCTTTGAATAGTTTGCAGTAGGCTGGCTTGCGATGCCTGCAGGAACAGGTAAGCCTTCCTTCAAAATGTAGTAAACAGCTTCAACAGTTTGCTTTTCCTCAGCAGCAAAAGCGCTGAATGGGAAACAAGTCATAAGCATCATTACTGCAAGTGCAAGTGAAATAGCTTTAATCTTTTTCATAAATAATCTCTCCTTCACATTCATTATTTATTATCAAAAATATTAAACAAATAAAAAAACCGCAAATTGAAAAAGACTTTACAATCTGCGGTTTGACAACCATAGTAAAAAACCTTAGGCTCATAACTTTGCGTCCCGCCGTTTCCGACGATTTGCCAAATATTAACTTCGCAACTCCTCATTGCTCCTTAATTATATCAACATAAGTGCGATTTGTCAACATTTTCCTGACAAATTTTAAATGTTGTGAATTGTTTACAAATTATCTTAGCAAGCAATGGATTTTATGTATATTTTTAAATTTTAATCGAGTTGATTAATAGCGTCGCAAGTCAATTTATATGCCGATTTAAGCTCTTCAAGCATTTCGTTTGTAACGTCGTTTTTGCCGTCACGAAGCGCCTCGGTTACAGCAACGCTTGCATCTGAAAGAACGCTGAAGCCGAGATTAAGACTTAAACCTTTGAGGGTATGAATTGCACGAAATGCCGCTTCATTATTGTGAGCATCATAATTTTCAAAAAATTCATTATAGCTTTTGTCTTTTAAAAATGCATTAACAAATTTTCTGACAATTTGTTAATGCATAAGCCTCGAAACCGTATCCTCATAGTCACCGCCGACCACGGCATAAAATTCCTCTAATTTCATTTTCTACTCCTCCGTTTGCTCGGAAACAATATGTGTTTCTTTATTTTTGCCTTGGTACATTAATTTATCTGCCTCTGCAACAGCCTGTTCAACGTTCTTAATTCCGTAAACGCCGCCGACAGTTACAGAAAGCTTTAAATTCGGTTCATTTTCGATTTTGGTATTTTTTACAACATCAACTATATTTTTCAGCGTTTTTTCAAACTCGCCGCAGGAAATTTTGCCGACAACCAAAACAAGTTCATCGCCGCCGTAACGAATAAGCCTGTCGCCTTTTCGTATAACTCCGTTTATGGCATCCACAACGCTTTTGATTGCTATATCGCCTGCAATATGGCCGTATTTATCGTTGATAAACTTAAAGCGGTCAATATCCATCATAACAACGCCGCCTATATCTCCCATATTTTTAGCGACTTCGTCATAATAGCGACGGTTATATGCACCCGTTAACGAATCACGGTACAAGCGCCTGTTATAACTTTTTACATATTCAATCAAATCGTTTTTGCCGTAAGCGTCAAGAAGCATATCCTCTTTATTCTTATATACCATTTCGACAACGTAATCCTTACCGCCCAAATTGATATATTTTGAAAAAATTTGATAAACGTTATCGCCGACAAATTCAAGCTTTGTCTGAATCTGCTTTGTTTCATACGCCTTATACGACGTACAATTTTGGCACCTTTTGTTTTTGCCCCAAAATTCAAAACATTTGAGATTTTCGCTTTTTTCCGATTTTTCAATCGCATTGTCATACTCATCGGGAGAAACAACACGTGTTTTAACCGGGTCAACAATTCTTACAACGTCGAACACCTTTTTTGCCTGCGTTGCAAAAGCCATAAAGTCTGCGCTTTCGGTATCGTTTAAACAATACACGCTGTTAATCGGGTCAAATTCATTATAAGGAATAATTCTTATTGCCGAACCCAAATACTCGGGATTCACGTTATCACTCCAAAGGCTCATCATTTTAACATCGCAGATATAACGTGTATCGCCCTTTGTCAAATGAAGAGTTGTATTTGCAAGCACATTTTGAGGTGTGGTTTGAGATGATAAATCGGTTAATTTTTCTATATTTTCCTTACCGAGTAAATGCTCGGTGTTATCAATATCAATAACAAGACTGTCGGAGCCTAAAAATTCCGCCGTGTAGTTTGAAAGCGACAAAGTCTTTTGCCCATTGTCATACTCCATTTGAAGTTCCTTGACGTCTTCAACAAAGAAACGACGTTTTTTCTCCTCCTGCTCGGCAAGAAAAATCTCCTTATCGGAAAGATTGTTAAGCTTATCGCTCAAAGTTTCACGGGTGATTTTAATTATCATATTTTTTTCGCCGATTTTGTTTGCCTTGCCGTGGATAGCGGTTTTGATATACTTGGCACATTCGGTCAGACAGCGAATAAGAAGCGGGTTAAAATCACCGCATTCGCCGCCGCAAATCATCTCTATCGCCTTATCGTGAGTAAAAGCTTTTTTATAGCAACGTTCACTTGTAAGTGCGTCATAAACATCGGCAAGTGCAACAATTTGGGCAGAAATAGGAATATCGTTACCCTTTAAACCGTCGGGATATCCCCTGCCGTCCCATCTTTCGTGGTGCCAGCGGCAAATTTGGTAGCAGTAATATAAAATATTATCTCTGTTATTTTTATCGTAAGCAGGAAGTTTTTCAATCATTTGAGCGCCGATTGCGCTGTGAGTTTTAACAAGGTCAAATTCCTCATTTGTGAGTTTTCCCGGCTTATTAAGTATTTTTTCATCAATTGAAATTTTGCCTATATCGTGAAGAGCCGACGCATTTGAAATAAGCATTATA
Organism: uncultured Clostridia bacterium; assembly: GCA_945874765.1. Lineage (GTDB taxonomy): Bacteria > Bacillota > Clostridia > Oscillospirales > Acutalibacteraceae > Eubacterium_R. The sequence continues at coordinate 89,578 of CAMCHQ010000005.1, read as the reverse complement.
TCTTTTTCGCTTATATCGTATTCATCTGTAATTTCGGTCAAATGAGTAAGCAAAATTCTCGTCAAAAGCTGAACGTGATGAACGTGCAAATTACTTTCGCCGTTTCTGAACTCAACTATGTGACCGAGAATATCAATCATCTGACGGCTGTAGCTTTCGTTTTCATATATCTGCTGTTCAACGATATTTACAAGGCGTTTTTGCTTTTGATAAAGGGTTAAGATGTTTTGAATACGTCTGTGGATAATGCTTGCGTCATAAGGTCGCTTAATAAACTCGACAGCACCGAGTTCATAAGCCATTTCCATATATTTGCTGTCGCCCTCGGCAGAAACAACGATAACCGGCAAAAATTCAAGCCAGCCGTTTTCTTTCATAATTTCAAGCGTTTCAAAGCCGTCCATAACAGGCATAATCAAATCAAGCAAAACAAGGTCTATTGAATTGTTGCTGTTTTTTATAGTTGCAATCGCTTCACGTCCGTTTGCCGCTTCAACAAAATCATACTTGTCGCCCAAAATATCTTTAAGTATCATTCTATTAATAGACGAATCGTCAACTATAAGAATTTTTGCCTTTTGGAAATTTTTATCAAAAGTCATTTTTTCATTCAGCCAAGCGTTTGACTGCCTCCGTACAATCATCCATTAAAATTTACCCAAATACTATACCATAAACTTAGAAAATAATCAATTAAAATAATAATTTAGTGAAAATGTCTATTAAATTTCGACAATTTAATTTATAAAACCGTCATACAATTGGCATTTTTTGTATAATCCGACAAACAGACAATACAATGTTATAATTATCAAGTTTTATTTAGTATAAAGTTTATAAATATTTTTTATATTATATGAGGAGGAAATTTTGAACGAATTAGCAGTTAAGTTTTTCCTATGGCTGGGCAAGTACAGTGTGCCGGCAATATTTTTTGCCGTCGAAGTGCTTGCGGCGGTAATACTTATTGCAGTTGCCGTTTGGCTGAAGCAACAGGGAGCAAGAATTAAAAAAAACAGTGAAAGAAAAGACGGGTATAACGACGTATTGGCACAAGGCGGATTGCAGGTGCAAATACTTATGAAGCACAAGCTTTATATCCCCGTTTTCTGCACAAACAATGTTGAAGAAATTTTATGTATGAGTAAAGAGCGTTTTTTAAACGACCCGACATACATAAAAAATATTATGGAGGACAGCAAATACCGTGAATTTGCAAACGTTCTTAAAAATTGGGACGGTGTCACTCCGATTGAATATGACTTTTTCAACATAAAAAACAACAAATGGTTCAGATTTACCCTGACTGCCACGAAAGACGGAAAATTTGACTACTTGGCATTCAGAAACGTTACAAAATATGTTGAAAAGGAAAACGAATTTGACTTATTGGAATTTGCTGATAATTTAAGAAATATGTTTCAAAAGAATATTGAGGCAAAAGGTCTTAAATATTCGGTTGACGTTATCGACTGCAAGCACAGATACTTAGTCGGCGACGAGTTAAAGCTTACGCAGATTATGGCAAACTTTCTTTCAAACTCTTACAAATTTACCGAAAAGGGTGAAATAAGAGTTACCATTCAGGAAATGATGGACACAAAAGATGATGTTCAGCTTATGATGCGAGTTCACGATACAGGTTCGGGTATGAGCCAAGACTTTCTTGACAAGGTATTTCGTCCGTTTTAGCAGGAAGGCAGAAACGAGAACAGCAAAATTACCGGTTCGGGTCTCGGTATGGCAATTGCGGACCAATTCACAAGGCTTATGGGCGGTGAAATTTTTGTTGATTCCAAAATCGATATAGGAACGGACTTCAGCGTTTACATTACTCTTAAAAAGGCAAGCGGTGAGGTTGAGGCTAAATCGAAGGAAGTCGAAGAGGACGATACAAAGGAATATTCATATTCGGGACTTCGTATTCTTCTTGCCGAGGATAACGAGATTAACGCAGAAATTGCAAAGAGCATTTTTGAAATGAACAATGCAACGGTTGACCTTGCGGTAAACGGTAAGGAAGCGGTAGAGAAATTTGTAAACAGTCCGTCGGGTAAATACGACGTGATACTTATGGATATTCAAATGCCTGTTATGAACAGCTGGCAGGCTATTGACAAAATCAGAAATTCAAATTCATCAGACGCACAGTCGGTTGCGATATTTGCGCTTACCGCAGACGCATATATTGAAAGCGACGATGAAATGATAGGCGAACAAATTGACGGCTACTTCCTAAAGCCTGTTGATTTTGATAAAATGTGTAAAACAATCGGCAGAACGTTAGAGAAGAAGAAAGGAAAACGGGTATGAAGAAAATCAACAAAAAAATTATAGCAATCATACTTGCCGTTATTTTGGCAGGCTCGGGTTCGGGATATTTGATTTACAGCTATTGCACGGTAATCTCTTTAATCCCGACAGTGTAAGCGACAGTAACGACACAAAGAAAAACAAAGTCGACTTTGACGATAAGGTAGACAAGGTTGACGAGAAAAACGAGAAGAGAAAAAGCCCGAGGAAAACAAGACCGAAAACAGTCAAAAGAACAAGGACAAGAACGCTTCCCCGAAAAACAGCGTTAAAAGCAGGGGCAACATTTACGTTACAACTCCCGTAAAATCAAACAATGTTGTTTATAACAATATTCCGTCTAACGTTTCAAACGGCACAACCGGAAAAGGCGGCAACACGAACGTTATCGGCACTGATACAAATTCAAACCGTTTGACAGACGGCACAAGCGGAAATTCGTCAGGCTCGGGAAACAAAGGAAACGGCGGCAACAGCGGCAACAACGGCAATGAAGATGACGATGCACCGGCAACCGTAATCAAGCCCACAATCGATCACGTAAAAGAGCCTACAAAAGATACAGCAAAAGACGCATGGGACGATATGGGCTGGTCACTTCCAAGCTATGACAAAGACAATGCGGACAATGCAACCAAGACATTAAATCTTCACATTGAGGTTGCAACAGACGATATTATGAATGCGCAAGTCAGATTTTACAAGGGCGAAGTGCTCACGAAAGAGAACATTTTAAAGCAAGTCAACGCTTATGCCCTCCCTATTGACGATGACGGTTCTTACAACTATTGGTCAGGCTACAAGCTCAGAGAATTTAACGACAATTTCTACGTTAAAGATTATCCCGAAAAGGCATACAACAACTTCACCGCTACATTTTGTTTTAGGGCAACAAGTATTTCGCCTTGGCAGGAGGAAACGGTTTAATTCCCTGTTGTTGACAGAAAACTTGTAGTACTTACATATCAGGACGGAGTTTTTGCAAACTTTAACGATACCGTTAAAAAGCTTTTCCCCGAGGAAAACGAAAAGATTGATTTACTTAATTATTACGGTTCATTCTTTAAAGAAGGCGAAGAACTTTCAATGCTTTTCCGTGGCTTCTCGGACACACTTGACGGAGAACCGCTAAGCAACATATTTGTATGCGAAAAGGAAGGAATTACATTCCTCTACCCTGCCGGATATGTTGAGCTTGACACTTCAAAATAAAAGCAAGAATGGAAACACGTATTGACAGCATAATGTCGGGCATTGAATATTTGCAAACGCTTTATGACTACACGGGCACATCTTCAACGCTTAAAGTTCCGCAATATATTTATCAGTTAAAATTTGATAATTTACGTTCATTTGACAGAGTTGTTATTCCTGACACATTAAAGGTATTTTCACTTGTAAATGCCGACGGCAAGAAAACTCTCGACGTTAAAAACGAATACATTGTAAATAAGAACAATCCTTATTATTCAACCTTAAACGGTATGCTCACATCCAAAGAGCAGGACAAGATTTATGCAATTCCGTCAAATATGACAAAGCTTACATTTGATGAGAGCATTAAATCAATCACAATTTCTCAAAACTCTCATATCAAGGAAATTCGCCTTTCTTCTTCAATTCCGGAAATGGATATTGAAAACTTGAACGGTGCTAAGATTTACGTTCCGGCAAACGCATATTTTGATTATCTTAACGCTTGGGGCGGCAGGCTTGGCAACAACGAATTATTAAACGAGGACGAGTCAAAATCCCCTTATGTTTATTCAAACGGCGCTGTTTATTCGCAAGATATGAAAACACTTTACTCAATCACAAGCGACGCTTCGGGTATCAGCGGTAAATACGATTTTGAAAATCTCACTTATATCAGAACAAACGCATTTTCAGGATGTAATAATTTAACACAACTTGAATTCGGTCAAAGTTTTTATATGTGCTATGCCAATATTGTCAGCGACTGCCCTAACCTCAAAAAGCTTATAATCAAATCGCCTATGGTTCCTTCCCTCTCAAATATCGACGCCGGAAAACCGTATTCATTCGGTGACAATGCGGGAACAAACTGCGGCGGATTCAATATTGAACTTACAGGTGCGGCAAACGCAGACGAATATATTGACAAGTGGAAATATTCATTTGTAGGCAAAGACCCATTCTATGACTATGGCACATTAACAGACGAAGAGGACATTGCGGCTCAAAACAAAGTAAGAGCATTATTCGGTATGTCTCTTCTTGAATACAAAGCTCCGAGCGAAAGCGAAACTCCCCAGTCGCCAAGCGAAAACGAAGCTCAAAACAATTCAAATTCATCGGCAAATGAAGAAAATGCCGAAAACATTGCGCTTAATAATCAAAACGAAACAAACGATACGGCAGTTCAAAGTCAAGACGGCAATCAAAGTTCGGTTGTCGCCGAGACTTCTGACAATGCTTAAAATCCTAAGAAACAGAGAGGAATTAACGCAATGGTTATTGAACAATCAGAAAACATTATTAACGAAGTAAAAAAAGCATTCACGGGTAAAGACGAAATAATCAAAAAAGTGCTTATGGCAATTTATGCAGGCGGTCACATTTTGCTTGAGGACCACCCCGGTATGGGTAAAACGACGCTTGCGATTGCATTTTCACGTGCATTGGGTCTCGGATATAACAGAATCCAGTTTACGTCGGATACGCTTCCGTCGGACATTACCGGCTACACCGTTTACAACAAGAGAACAGACCAGTTCGAATATGTTGACGGCGCAGTAAACTGTAATCTTCTTTTAGCCGACGAAATCAACAGAACTTCGCCTAAAACGCAGTCGGCTCTTTTGCAGGCTATGGCGGAGTACAGCATTACCGTTGACGGCAAGACGCACGATTTGCCTAAACCGTTTATTTGTATTGCGACCGAAAACCCACTCGGCACAATCGGTACGCAGGCACTTCCCGAGTCACAGCTTGACAGATTTATGATTAGGCTTTCCATCGGCTATCCGTCAACCGAGGACCAATTTGAGATTATACGTGCAAGAAAATTCTCGAACCCTATTGAAAAAATCACACCTGTTGTTAATGCAACAAACGTTATTGAAACGCAAAACTACATTTCATCAATAAAAATCAGCGATGAGGTTTTGCTTTATTTAATCAAACTTTGCGAAGCTACAAGAAATAACGAATATGTCGACCTCGGTATCAGCCCACGTGGTATTATGGCGCTGACACGTATGGCTAAGGTAAACGCAATCTTCAATGAAAGAACATACGTTATCCCCGAGGATATTCAATACGTTTTCTTCGACGTATGCGAGCACAGAATCGAACTTAAACCGCAGGCAAAAATCACAAGTGTTACTGCAAGAAACGTGCTTGAAAGTGCGCTTGAACAGGTTCAGCCGCCTAAGCCTAATGTGAGGTAATCGCAATGGGAAAGGATTTTGCTATATATTCGCTTCTTTGCCTTATTGTATTATTCTTCGGCTTTCAATTTTCAAATACTTTTTTAATAGTCTTATTCACTTTTTTGGTTTTTGCCGCAATAGTATTAAGACTTCTTATTAACATAGACTCAAAAAACATAAAATTAAATCTTCGAATAGACCACAACTGCGTTCAATACGAAGAATCTTATTTTGAGATATCGCTCACTTCCCCGAAAGAGCTTACCGCCGCAGGTCTTATATATTTCACATTTGAAATCACGTTTGACAAATACGGTGAAAAGCGCATACGTTCGCTTAAAATTCCGGCGTCAAAAAAGCAAGGAAGCATAAAAATTCCGTTCGTATCCGACAATTGCAGTTCGGTTACAATCAAATGCCAAAGTGTTGAGCTTAATGATATTTTAGGCATTACAAAGGTTAAGTTAAAAGCGCCGAAGCCTATAATATTCACTGTATTTCCAAAAGAACTTCCGATAAGCATAACGTCAAATGAGCATTTATTTTTCACAGCCGAAAGCGACCAGATTATGCAGGATAAAAAAGGAACGGATATGAGTGAGATATTTGAGCTGAGAGAATACGTACCGGGTGACAACATTAAAGCGATACATTGGAAACTTTCAAACAAAATCGACAAGCCGATTGTTCGTGTAGGTCACAGCAGTACAAACACCAAAACGCTCATATTCCTTGACATAGGCCGTGAAAGCGGCAGCAATGCAATTGAAGGTGTAAAGCTGAGCAATGCCGTAAGCCTTGCATTTGCAATCAGCCACAGGCTTCTTGATATGGGCATAGGTCACAAGATATGTTCGACTGACGCACACAGCATTTCATATTATGAAATTAACGATTTACACGATATAATATATGCTCAAAAGCATATACTCTCTTCCCCGCTTCCGAAAGAAAACGGAATTGGTATTTCCCATTTGCTTTCAAGCTATAAATACACAGACTTTTCAAAGATAATTTATGTGTATTCACAAAACTATACTCAAAACCTTTTAAGATTAAGTCTTTTGACTGACGTTGTTGCGCTGAACATCAGTGACGAATCAGACGAAATTGAGGTTAGTATGGATAACAAATGCAGATTTTACAGCCTGCCGCAAAGCAAGCTTGAAAAAGAAACATTTAATATCAATCTATAACGGAGAATAGAATGAAATTAAGAAAAAGAAAAAAGGAAAAGCTGAAATACAGCTATATTTCAAACGAAAATGAAAATAAGACTGTATATACAATTTGGAATATGATTGTATATGCATTTCTTTATCTTTCTTTCGGTATTGAATATATAAAATTCGTTCCTCTGAGCAAGACCTATGAAATGATAATTATTTTAATAGGTTTTATATGCATACTTTTATCGGCGCTTACAACGAACAGCGAAAAGCTAAAAAAATATTCAAATCAATTTCCGCTTATCGGTATAGTTATTTGCCTGATTATATTTAATCCCAAAAATCTGTACGGCGGATTTTTAGGCACGATAAATTATGAAATATCACGTTGGAACTTGGAATACGATGACGGACGTGCACTTTTTCAGTCAAATTTGATTACCGAAAACAGCATTTCTCACTTTGCCGTATTGGTAGCGTTTGTAATTGCGTATTTCGTATTTATACTTGTTAAAAACAAAAAAGGTATTCCCATTATATTAATGATAACGCTCTTTTTTGTACCAAGCCTTATAGTAGGTGAATTTGACGGCGTTGCGTTTTCACTTGCAATTATAGGATATGCCGCTTCGGTTATGGCAAAAAGCAAGACCGCCGATTTGAGAAGAAGAATTATATGGTCAGTTGTAACGGCGATAATTCTTTTGGCTATTGCGCTTTCAATCGGCAACTCTCAATCGCAATATATTACAAAGCTGAGAGAAGAGCAAAAGCAAATATTAAGCGATATAAGATTCGGCAAGGATACGCTTCCGCAAGGTGATTTATCAAAGGCGGACAAGCTTTTGAGTGACGATAAAGAGAGGCTTGAAATAAAAAGCACCTTGGCAAAAGATACATATTTTAAAGGCTTTGTGGGTGCAAAATACGAAAACGGAAAGTGGACACCGCTAGCAAATTCAAGCTACGGCGGCGGTTGAGGCATACAGAGCGGCAGGCTTCCCTGCAAGATACGTTGAAGGGTATTATTCATTTAATGCCGACGGCAAAAACGAAACCGTCACTCTCACCTCGCAAAATGCGCACGCTTGGGTAGACGTTTATATGGACGGTATCGGCTGGCTTCCTATTGACGTAACGCCGGGATTTTATTACGACACCTATTCATTAATCGAGCTTGTCTTAAAGCCTAAACAAATTGACAAGACGGATAAAGACAAGAAAAACTCACCCGACAAGTTAAAGCTTAACGAGGATTCGGGAAGCGGTGCAGGCAGCAAAACAAAAAAGGAACAAAATATCAAGCTGACAATAATAGGAATTATCACGCTTATTTTAATTTGTGCAATTTGGGCAATTGCAATATCATATTTATTGAAAATAAATAAAGTAATTAAGGTTAAAAAAGCGATAGAAAATCCCGACAGCGAAAAAAGGCAAAAGCAGCTTTACGCCGTAGTTATGATGCTTTTACAAGCTGACAAGATTGACTTTACACTCGGAAAAGACGCAGAAACGGCGGCAAAGAAAATTTGTGCTCTTCACCCTGAATTTGAAGCAGACGAATTTTTAAGAGTAAATAATATTTTGGAAAAGCTTGTATTCGGCGAAATGAAGCTTGAAGAATTTGAAGAAAGAACGCTCATTGCGTTTATCGAAAAATATTCAAGAGTAAGAAAAATCAATCCGTTTAGAATAAGAAGAAAATAACGAAAATGGCAAAGAAAAAGGTTTGAGAAAAAATTTCTCAAACCTTTTTTATCGTTTTATTTAACAAATCCATAATTGATAAGACCGCAAACAATACTTATTACAAGTAAGAAAACGGTGTTTACAATATGCCCTTTTTTACGGCTGACAAGCAGTGCCGCAAATTCCCTTACAAAAGCATTAGGCCAAAAATACCATTTGGTTTTACTGCCTATGCCGTAAGCGTCAATACCAGCCTGCCTTGCATAAATACCTGAACGAAAAACGTGGTAATTGGTAGTTGAAAAGATTATGTTTTTACCGCCTTTATCATTTTCAATCAATTTTTTCGAAAATTTCATATTTTCAAGCGTATTAACACTCTTGTTTTCAACTATTATATTATCTTCATTTATCCCCTGAGTAAGCAAATAATTTTTCATTGATTCGCCCTAGGAGATACATTCGTCATCGCCCTTGCCGCCGGAAGTGACAAATTTAGGCATTTTCCCTGTTTTTTCGAACTGTTCTCTTGCAAATTGCAAAGCCCTGTCAATTCTGCCACGAAGAAGAGGAAGAGGGGTACCGTCTTTGGAAATCGCACAGCCGAGAATTATTATATAATCCTTATCATAGTCAGGCTGAAATCTCGCAGCTTTAACACTTGAAATAATCGTTCCCAAAAGCAGGCACTCGATATAACAAATCAAACTTGTCAAAAACTGAGGAATTGCGATGTCGAATATTGTTATCCATTTATATCCCTTTGCATAAATGTCAAAAATCACTTTCCTGTAAATAACATCCCAGCCGAAAGCACCCGCAACAGTTGCAATGATTAAAACAAATCCCAAAACAGAGCCGACAATATTTTTCACCGATTTTCCCTCGTGGCGGATAAGCGAAATATTGCTCACACTCATAAAAAGGAAAAATATAATCATAAACGGAAGCACCAAAATCGGAAAGAGGCTTGATATTTGCGAAATATTATTAAAAAATACTTGCAAAGGATTCATATTTACCGCTTTTGAAAACGTTGACAATATTGAAAAAACAAATAATATTGCCATAAAAATGATTCCGCCGAGAAAACTTGCATTTTTGTATGAATATAAAGTTTTCTTCTTTATGCCGAGATAATATTTTATTGTTAATGCAAAGAAAACAGCTTCAACCAAAAGTATCGCTATTATTATGGGATAAGGATATTTATCTGTAAAACTCATTACTGTTTAATTTTATTACCTGTAATTTATACGTTCTTTCATATTACGTTTATTTTCGTACATTCTCTTATCTGCAAGCCTGTTCATTTCACGGTAAGTCTTACTGTCTGTTTCATCGGAAAGAGCATATCCGCTTGCAACGCTTAATTTATATTCATTGCCGCTATGCTTGTTATACTCATTAATTTGATAATTAATATCGTCAATTATCGCTTTAATTCGGTTTTCGTCATTATTATGAATAATAGCCAAAAACTCATCACCGCCGCTTCTGCCAAGGAAATTACCTGCCGGAATACAACTTCTCATAACATCGGCAAAAGCTTTCAAAACAGTGTCGCCGGCTTCGTGACCGAACGTATCGTTTATATATTTAAGATTATTAACGTCAAACATTATTACGGTTGACTTAATATCGTTTGCATATCTTATTATTTCGTTACATTTGTTCCTGTTATAAAGTCCCGTTGCCCTGTCCCTGCTGTAAGTATCGTGCATATCTTTCAAAGTGATAAGCGCATAAACGGAAACGTAAATGAGCGTGCCTATCATAATGGAATTAGGACTTGATACTCTGTTTTTATTAAAGAAAAATACAATATCAACAAGCGAGCAAATGAGCAAAATAATAACGGAAGCTACGATAAACACATTATCAAAATTCTTCTTTTCCCTGCTGAGCCTGAAAATTTGAAATACCAAAAGAATAAAGATAAGAACAGCCATATAGTACAAATAATAATCCGTAAACTGCCTTATATCGAATATCTTTAAAATATCAAGCGCATAAGCACACAAAGCGATAATCATATCCGCCGTTGCAGAGCCTATCATAAAGCGCTTAAATTTATCGTCCTTTTCGTAATTTGAAATAATATGAAGCTGAAAAGCAATAGGAATGAGGATAACGGATATATTACTTAAAATCGCTATATACCGTTCGTTTCCCTCAATAAACCACGCCATAAACCGAGTATCAAATACCTTCCAAATGCCGACCAAAAGCGCCAGCAAGCCGAGGTAAACAAAATTAGTGGCATTTCTGTTTTCAGCCTTATAGTAAACAGATACAACGAAATATATAATACCGAGAATCATCAAAGTAAAGCCCAAAACCATAGGCAATAATTCTCTTTGAAGAGTAAGAAGAAATACACTGTACTGCTTGCCCTCATAGAAATTTATAACTCTATGAATCATATTTTTATAAACGGGTTCAATCTGAATTAAAACAGTTTTACCCGTATCATCAGGCTCGAAAGCAATTTTTGTCCAAAAGCAACCGGGCGATGAAGAAAGCTTTGCATTGCTTTTAGCCTCGTTGGAATACACAAGTTTTTTATCAATATAAACCCTTACATTACTGTGAACCACATAAAACATTAAGTTTTCTTCTTTTTCGGCGTCTTTGACAGTGAAGCTGAAATTCCTGATAACGCCCTGCTTAGCGGAAGAATCCTTAACAACCGTTTCTTTTAAATCAAGTTCCTGCGACTCACCTGTCGTATTTCTTTCCTGAAAAATAGAAACGTCACTTTTGTCTGTAAAAAATACTGCTGTCATAAAAAGCATACTCAAAATAGAAACAATAATAATAAGGGAATTAAATGTTTTCTTTTTCATTCAATCATCTCTATTCAATATACTAACTTATATTGTATATGATTTAATCAACTAATTCAATAAACTGTTTGTAAATCAATGATATTTTTTTAACAATCTTTTCAAAATAAAACAAAAAACCACCCAAAAATGAGTGGTTTTGAAGTTTTTTGAAATTTTTAAAAATTTCTTATTAGAGAGCAGCCTTTGCTGACTCAACAAGTGCTGTGAAAGCAGTTGGGTCTGAAATAGCAATTTCCGAAAGCATCTTTCTGTTAAGGTCGATACCTGCCTTCTTAAGACCGTTCATAAATGTTGAATAGTTAGTACCGTTTGCCTTGCAAGCAGCAGAGATACGAGTAATCCAAATTCTTCTGAAATCTCTCTTCTTCTGCTTTCTGCCGATATATGCATACTGTCCGCTCTTCATAACAGCCTGCTTAGCTGTCTTGAAAAGTCTGTGCTTTCCGCCGTAGTAGCCCTTAGCTGCCTTTAATACTTTTTTTCTTCTTTTACGAGTTGCCATAGCACCCTTAATTCTTGCCATATCTATATACCTCCGAGTTAATGTTAATGCCTAAATATTTAAGCAAAGTTCTTCTTATTTGTAAGGAACAAGTCTCTTGCACTGCTTCTGGTTTGTAACATCGGCAACTGCAGTCTTGCGAAGATTTCTCTTACGCTTTGTTGACTTCTTAGTAAGAATGTGTGAGGTATAAGCATGTGCACGCTTTACCTTGCCGCTCTTTGTTGTCTTAAAACGCTTCTTTGCGCCGCTGTGAGTTTTAATTTTTGGCATAATTTATTCCTCCGTGTGATTATTTACTTGCCTTAGGCGACAAAAACATAAGAATCTGTCTGCCGTCGAGTTTAGGAGCCTTATCAACATTTGCTTCTTCTTCAAGCGATGCGGCAAAGCGCTTCATATTTTCAATACCAAGGTCCGAATGAGTCATCATTCTGCCTTTAAGACGGATAGAAACCTTTACCTTATGGCCTGATGCGAGAAACTTTTTAGCCTGATTAACTTTAGTGTTGAAGTCGCCGACGTCAATAGTAACGGAAAGACGAATTTCCTTAGTTTCAACCTGCTTTTGATTCTTACGATTTTCCTTTTCACGCTTAGCCTGCTCATAACGGAACTTAGAATAGTCCATAATCTTGCATACGGGAGGCTTAGCCTGAGGAGCAATCTTAACTAAATCAAGCCCTTTGGTTTCAGCGATATGAAGCGCATCACTTGCACTCATAATACCGAGCTGTTCACCGTCGGCTGAAATAACACGTAATTCCTTGTCTTTGATTTCATTATTAATCTGTTGAGTTTCCTTGCTGATAAAAAACACCTCTTAAAAAAATTAAAGTGTGAACGCAGAACACGCTCACACTTCAATAATTAATTAACAAATAAATTATTGCCCTTTTCGCCAAGCTGAAGGGGAGAACGTTGCGTTCTTCTTTATTGCGGATATATATTAACATACCCCTGCCTATTTGTCAATACAATTTTTTGATTTAATTTATTAATTTTATTTCCACGGATATTTCTGTTTTAAACTCTCAAATTCCGAATAAGTTTTGGCAAAATGGAACTTATTTTTAAGGTCCGAGAAGAAGTAATAATACTGCGTATCGTTATGTTCAACAACGGCATTGATATTATCAACACCGGGATTGCATATAGGACCGCTCGGAAGCGCCTTACATTTATAAGTATTATACGATTCGACAACCTTATCGCTAAAGCCGTTTTCCCTAAGCTTATTGCCGTAGAAAATCGTAACGTCACTTTGAAGCTGCTGACCGATATTCAGTCTGTTAATAAAAACGGACGCAATATTTTCCGCTACACCGTCGCCGAGAGTTTCTTTTTCAACAACAGAAGCAAGGGTTACGAGTTCATAAAGTGACATATCGTTTTTATCACAATAGTTTTTCCATTCATCGGTGATTTTGCCGTCAAACGTTTCAAGCATTGTTGCCACAACGTCGCTTGCCTTGCTGTTTTCAGCCAAATCATATGTTGCCGGGAACAAGAAGCCCTCGAGCTGATAAGCAACGTTTTCGCCCATATATGCGTCCTTTAAAAAATCGTAATCGTAGTCATTCTTATTTTTGCAAGCGTCAAGAAAATCAGACTTTTTGCAGATATTGTTTTTCTCCATAGTATCGGCAATATCAAAAACGGTATAGCCCTCGGGAATACAAACGGACACGCTTTTATGGGATATATCGGGATTTTGAAGTTTCTTTGCAATTTCCTCATAGCTCATAGATGAGTTCATTTTATATTCGCCGTTGATATAGCTGAATTTAGGATAATGCTTATCCATCCACCAATTCCACACGGTATCATTTTTAATAATTCCGTTTGATTTAAGTTTTTCACCTATTTGGTAAGCAAAATCGTCTTTTTCAATAACAAGATTATATTCGGATTTATTATTTCTGTTGCCGTTTACATCGCTTTGAACATAGGTGTAGCCTACATAAGCACCGATACCCAAAAGCACAAGTACAAGAACAATTATTAAGGCTACCCCTGCCCTGCTTTTACTCTTCGACATTAAAATCTCCTTTATCAATACACATAGGCGTATGCGCTATTCCCCTGTCAATAAGTTCTGTTCCGCAAATACGAAAGCCGAGTTTTTCATAAAAGTTGACAGCGTGGTTTTGTGCGTCAACATATACCCTGTCGGCACCTGCCTCAATGGATTTGGCAACAACGGCATTAACAATTTGAGCACCGTAATGCCTGCCCCTATAGTCCTTAAGAACAGCAATTCTGCCGATTTTAAGTCCTTTGGGTATCTCACTTATCCTTGCGGTTGCAACAGCGCTGTCGCCGTCGAAAAGAAGAGCAAAAAGCGACCTTTTGTCAAGCTCGTCAAACTCCTCTTCCCCTTTTATATTCTGTTCATTCATAAAAACCTGCATTCTTATACTTTTCACAAGCATAAAATCAGGCTCGTTATACAATACAAATTTAACCTCAGCCATTAATTTCCTGCACCTTAAGCATATTTGTTGTGCCCGACATACCAAGCGGAATACCTGCGGTAATTACTACGGTGTCGCCTTTTTTTGCAACGCCTGCCTTAACGGTCACCTCGACAGCGTGGTCAAAAAGTTCATCGGTGTTATTTTTAAGCTGACATAAAACAGGCTTAATACCCCAGCTAAGTGAAAGCTGACGCCATACTTTTTGATTAATTGTTGCGCCGACAATATCGGTCTGCGGTCTGAATTTTGAAATCATTCGTGCGGTTGTGCCGCTCTTTGTAACCGTAATAATTGCCGAAGCGTTAAGGTCGTGAGCAGTAGTAACCGTAGCGTGGCTTATAGCGGAAGTGATATCCTTGCCGCCGCTTTCGGGATAAATACTGTCAAATTCTCTTTTATAATCAATATCGCCCTCGGTAGTAAGCGCAATTGAGGTCATAGTTTGAACAGCCTCAACCGGATGCTTGCCGACTGCACTTTCGCCTGAAAGCATAATTGCACTTGTGCCGTCATAAATAGCATTTGCAACGTCGGTAATTTCAGCCCTTGTAGGACGAGGGTTATTAATCATTGATTCAAGCATTTGAGTAGCAGTAACAACGATTTTACCTGCGTCATAGACCTTTCTGATAATCATTTTTTGAATAGCGGGGATACGCTGAAAATCAATTTCAACACCCATATCGCCTCTTGCAACCATAATTCCGTCGGAAGCGGCAATAATAGTGTCGATATTATTTACACCCTGTGCATTTTCGATTTTAGAAATAATCTTTACGTTTTTCCAGCCGATAGCCTCAACAAAGTTACGAAGAATTGTAACGTCTGTTGCACTGCGGACAAAGGAGGCGGCGATAAAATCAAAATCGTGAGCGGCGCCGAATTTAAGGTCATTCATATCCCTTTCGGAAAGATACGGCATATTAAGCTCGACACCCGGAACGTTTACGCCCTTATGGTTAGTTAAAAGTCCGCCGTCAACAACGGTACAATGAATATCACTGCCCTTAACGGAGTCAACTTTCATTGAAATAAGACCGTCATTAATAAGGATAACCGTACCCTTTTTAACATCACGTGGAAGTCCCTCGTAATTGACAAAACTCTTTTTTTCGTTACCGAGACATTCCTTAGTTGTCAAAACGAACTTGTCGCCTTCGTTAATAGTTACACCGTCGGGATTTTCAAAATCACCGAGACGGATTTCAGGTCCTTTGGTATCAAGCAAAGTGGCAACTGGAGCATTAAGCTTTTCCCTTACGGCAATAACTTCTTTAAGTCTTTTTTCGTGTTCGTCATAATTACTGTGACTGAAGTTAAATCTTGCAACGTCCATACCTGCCAAAATCATTTTTTCGAGTGTTTGGGGATTATCGGTAGCAGGACCTAACGTACAAATAATCTTAGTTTTTTTCATTGCTTTATTATCTCCATAGTTAAAAAATAAAAATTTTGAAAAAGGTGTCTAAAACAATCCGCAATATAAAGGCAAAACCTTTCTCGATAGTATAATAACACAAAAATATAAAAATGCAATATTATTTTTAACTAATAGACATTATTATACAAATAAAAAACAGAGCAACCACCCAAAACGAATGATTGCTCTGAAAGAATATTAAATTTTAGTAATTTTCACCCGGAATATTATCAAGAACATCACGTGGGAAAAATACGCTTGAACCGCCTGAAGCCATATCCGTATTTGAGTCATCGAGGTCGTAATTAAATACGTCGTCGCTTGCTCTGTTATACTCGTCCTCGGATACAAGGAATATGCTTCCGCTTTCGGCAAGGTGGAGGTCCATAGTTCTCCAATTTTCAAATCTGTGCAAATTGAAATAATATGCATTATCCTCAATAGTATTTGCAATGCCGCAGCCCCAAATTTCCTGATACCAACCGTCGAAATCGAGATTGCCGTTTGGAGCATAGAACAATGCGCCGAGCTTACCGTAGCCTGCGAAGTAATTTATATCGCCCTGATATGAGCAAATTGCATTAGGAAGCTGTTTTGCATTATATGCCGCATTTTCTGTATTTGAATATACATTGAAGAGATTAACGTCACCCTTGTTTGCAATAAGATACGTCAAACGGATATCAATAGTTGTGAAAATATTGATATTGTTATCGGCATAAAGAAGAACAGGGAATGAAGTTTGACCGTCCTGAGATGAAGTACCACGGCTGTCAAATCCCGCATAGCTTGTATCGCCCTTAATTGAAGAAATATTCAAATTAAAGCTGTTTGCCGTACAGGTGAAATCGTGGCCGAGATAAACAAGTGCGTCTTGCCTGAATACACACTGACCTTGAACAAGGCAATCATACGTACCCATAAGAGATGCATTCTTATTAAGAGTTAATGAACCGAGAGTATAGATACTGCCCTGTTTAGCAGAGAATGTATCCTTAATTATATAATTAAACTTCTTCAGTGCATCAACGATATTGCCCCAAAGAGAGCCGTCCGAACCGCTGACATAAGGCTTATGCATATAGGTCGCATTCTTAAATGTTTCCGGCATTACCCACATATCGGCATTATGCCTTAATGTAAGATATTTAGGAGTGAAAACAAAATTACCTACGGCAACCTGTGAATAAGCATATTCAAAGATTTGACCGGTGTATGATACAAGTGACTGACCGATAAAGAAGTTACCGCCTTTTGCAAGGTCCGACTTATCCTCTTCAAGTTCCTTTTGAGCATTGAGGCTGTCATTTGTAACATTTGTTTCACTGTTACCGATATTGCCGTCCTGACCTGCGTCTTTACTGCCGCCTGTCTTATCGCCCTCACTTGAAGAACCGTCACCGCTGTCCGTGCCGGTATCATACTTAGCTTCTTCACCTTCAGTTACGCCGTGAGCCGTTTGCTCCGTAACCTTATTACCGTTTATTGTTCTTACATAATCGCCGTATTTACCGAGTTCGATATATGAAAGAGCGGTAAAGTTACCGCCGACCGCAACAGTTGTGCAGTCACGAAGTTTAATCCAAGAAGTTGAAGCCTGCAAGCTGCCGCCAACGTGGAACTCGCTGTACGAACCGCCCTCGATTGAGGTAAGCGCTTTAAGTTTTTTGCCGACATAAATTTTAGCGTCGTGGCGAAGAGTCAAATACTTATTGCTGACATAATCGTCTTTAACCCTAAGAGTTGTGGAAGCATAAAGTTTTGTATACTTTCCGCTTTCAAAATTACCGCCGACATATGTATATCCGGCATTCTTAAAGGTATATGTTTTAAGGCTGTCGCCCTTAGTCCAGAAATTGCCGTCGGCAACTGCCGCCTGACTTCTGTCCTCGTCATCATCAAGAAGTGATTTACCTATTTCAACATAATCGTTACCCTTGAAATTGCCTGCGATATAGTTTTTAGTCATATCACGCATCTTAGCCGTATCACGAACAAACATACTGCCGTTTGTGATAATCTTAGAGCAGATATTTTCATCAAGGCATTGGAATACAAAGAGCTTGTAGTCATCGTTATTCAAAAGATTTTGAATATTAGCCTTAATTGTTCCGTCCTCTATTGCGTCCAAAATACCTCTCAAAGTACTTGTGTCATTAAGCTTCTTTTTGCCTGCTACCGCAAGAGTAACATTTTGCTTCATATAAAGCTTAGAGTTGACATACATTGAACCGCCGACATAGACATTTGAATTGGAATAAATATCCGTATCACGTGAATTGTTTTCAGGTACTTTTGATGCAGATGAAGTCCAAAGAGAAGCACCGACGGTATTGCAAAGCATATTGCCGCCGACATAGAAGTAAGCGCTTCTGTACTTATTAGGGTCTTTATTAAATTCATTTCTGTATGAACGGTTATCGTCGCAGAAAGAATAGAATGTTGCATCAATTGCCGAATAAGAGAACATTTCAATATTAATCTTTGTGCTTCGCCTTGATTGATAATCGCCGCCGACCATAAAGATACTGTTATTACCCGTAGCAATACCGGCACCGCCGAAGCAGTCGCCGCCGATAAAGGTATTTGAGAAGTTAAATGCCCAAATAGCCGTAGCATAATAAGCATTTGCACGGTTACAGTAATCGAGCAAGTCGCCGCCGATATAAGTCTTACCCATAGTAATATATGAGCCTGCAACACCCGCCGTCTGATTAGAGCCGAGTTTCAAATTGCCGCCTACATAAACGGTTGCGTTCTTAAACTCAACGCCGTCAACCTTTTCAATACCGTTCATAAACGAGAATGACTTACTGTTTCTCCAGCTTGCGTTATTATGTGAACTTTGGTCAACATTAATCTTATTCATCTCAACATTGCCCGAAGCTGCAAACGAGCCGAGGTTGATTGTAACGATACCGTATGTATAATCGCCGCCGCAATCAAAGACTGAATTTTCGCCGTTATAGAAAGCGTTTGAATTAAGGTCAACCGAACCGCCGAAGTGAGCCTTTGCATTTTTAAAGTTGATGAATGCCGTATCGCACATAATGGCATTGCTTGGCATATTGCACCAACCTCTTACTCTCATACCGGCATTGGAATAAATTTCACCGAAGTTTTGAACATAGCCGTAGAACTTCAAATCATTTGTTCCGCCAATATAAAGATAAGCGTCAACAGTACCGATAGTCTGACCGTTTTTAAGCGAATAACCTGTTCTCATATCATTGCCGTCGCCGCCACGGTCTGAAATATATTTGGTTTTATTCCAATTAACATTAAGGTTGCCGAGAATATAGAGCTTACCGTAGTTATAAACAACGCAAGCCATATTTACATCTCCGCCGATACCGAGAGAGCCTGACTTAACGAACAAAGCATTTCCGTCAGACAATGAAACATTTCCGCTGATATTAGCCGAGCCTGAAAGAACCGCAAGTGATACGCCTCTGTTAGGCATACCGTCAACTCTTTCATTACCGTTTACAGTAACGCTGTTTTCGATATTAACGATACCTCTTGTAAAAAGATATCCTTTTAACGTGAGTGACTTTGAAGAATTGGCTGCAATAAACGTATCCGCCTTATCGCTTGTGAAAGCAATTTCAGGGTCATTTTCAGAGCCTGCGCTGTTGACGATATCAAGACCGCCCATAAGATACATTTTACCGCCGTTTGAAAGTTTAGCAGAATATCTGGTTCCAAGAAAAGTAGTATAACCAAGCGAAACACTTTCTTTGACATAAAGATATCCGCCATCGTCAACTTTAAGTGATGACAAAACAGTCAACGAACCGTTATGAGTAATTTTGCCGTATTGTTTAATATAAAGCGAATTCAAAATTTTATCATCTGAATTTTCTGCAATATATAAGCCGTTAATTACAACATCCATTCTCATACTTGCAGTTGTACTTGTATCAGTTTGGCTGATTTTATGCCTGCCGTTTGCGAAAAACTCACTCAAATTATCAGCGCTTGAACTTTCAATAATAACAACATTAGTAGTTCTTATTGTAGCAAGTGACCAGAATTTTGAACCGTTGTTTATACTTATGCTGTTGCACGCATTTTCAATCTTTCCTTCATCAATTATCATATAGGAATTATCATTCAACGTAACAGAAGCACCTGTTGCATTAATGCTTAGATATTTACCTACATAAATTCTTGAAGAATTAACATTAATTGCGCCGTTTGATGCAAGATATCCAAAAACAATCAAAGTATGGGAATTTGAAAGGCTGATTGCACCAGATGACATAACCAAGTTGCCGCCTATAATTGTAGAGCCGCCGTTATTGCCGACGAAATTATTATTGCTGATGCTAAGTGAGCCGTAGAGATAAAGCGAACCGGCATTAACAAACTGCTTTGAAAAGCTCAAATATGAATTTGTAGCGGTTTGTTCAAGTGTTCCGTCACCTAAATAAATACGTGAATTCGGCTGTTCATTTGTAAATTCATTAATATTAGATGAAAGAGCATTAATGTAACCGCTTTCATTTGTGCCGTACAAGCCAAAGATGCTGACAGTCGAACCTTGACCGCCGTTATCGGAATAAAGTTTAAATCTTCTGCCTGCACCGCTTGTAACAACACCTGTTACATACAACTCACTTGTGCCTTTAATCTGCAAAGCTTCATAATATCCGCCTGAATTTGTTGTTGCGGCTTTAACATCACCTGTGCAGTAAAGTTTACCCGAGTTAAGTTTCAAAGGATATGCGGTTATAACATCTTCAACGCTGTAAACAACGCCTTCGATATCAAGACCTGTTTCGCCGTTATCCTTATAAATACCGTTTGCAATAACCTTACCCTTAGCAACTGCAACACAGTCGTTTTCTATGCAAACATAACAGTTAAATTCGATATCGCCCCAACTTTCAAGGCGGCAATGAACACTGAACTGCCTATCCTTATTGCTCGTTTGGGTGAATTTAATACCGTTTGCCTGAATAATATTATTGGCAGTTGAACCTGTAAGTCTTTGAGCGGTGAATGAAGAATTGGCATAAATCTTAGCAGTACCGCCGAGCCATAAAGCATTATTACATATAATAGCGTTATTTACATTAACAAGTGAATTGTTATCCGCACTGATATCGCCGGCAAACTGTGCGCCGCCCAAAGCATAAAATCTTGATTCGTCGTGAAGTTTAAGCGTGCCGAGTGAAGCAACACCGTTTACAATGATTTTAGAGTTTTGGAAAAGATTTTGCTCACCCGTAGAGCTCATACTTCCACAAACCGAAATAACACTGCCGTTATACATATTAACAGCGTCTGTTTTAACACTGCCGTTTACATTAAGTGCCGTTCTGTTATTAAGTGTAGTTGTGCCTGAACATTCAAATGACTCAAGAACAAGATTCATATCATTATATTCGGCATTAAACTTAGTACATTTAACAGCGCCGCCGAAGTAGTAGTTGGAATATGTAAGCGACAAATCGTGCGAATCAAGATTACCGCCGATTTTATACTCTCTTGTTGAGTCAAGATTATTAGGAAGTGTAGCGTTACCGCCGCAGTAAATCTTTTGGTTAGAGTCGCCGTTATAACTCATATTGTTAGCGGTGATATTACCCTTAACATAAAGACGTGCACCGTTTTCCATATAAAGTGAGCCGCAAGTAAGACTTCCGGTAACTATTACTACGCAGTTCTTACGAATTTGAAGTTTGTCATTAACGTTAAGATTACCGTCAACAACAAGAGTACAGCCGGTGTAGTTATAGCCGACGTCCATATTACCCCTTTTTTGATTTGCATCACCTATAATAACAGCAAAACTGCCGTTACGTTCAGCGATACGAGTCCAGTCGCCTCTTTCAAATCCGTTTGTAAGCCATTTATTTTTGCCTTTGGCTACTAAATATTGCTCGTTCCTGCTGCCTGTAACCTGAAAATCTTCAAGTCTTGCAGAGCCGTTACCGAAAGTAATTCCGCCGTTAGCGGTAACGGTATGATTATTATAATCAAAAGTCGGCATATAGTCATTGATATTAAATGAATCCGGCTTAGTAAGGCTTGTCGCCGTTTCCAAATCAGGCTTTACGCTGTAAGCGGAATTTACATATTCCTCAAATTCCGTACGCTTTGTATAAGAAGAACTGTCACCGAGGAATACGTCCTTTTTATTAGGAAGTGCCTGTGAAGAAAGACGTTTATAAGTTGCGTCGTCCTTAACGCTGTTATATTTCTCGGATACGGAAACATTTTCTGCCTTAATTGTCTTTTTCTTAGCCTGAACACCGTCATCGGCATATTTACCGCTTATCTCTTTATCATAATAATTCTTGTTAGCTACATCGGCAAACTTATAAGACTTTTTATATTCGTTTACAAATTCACTCGGTGTTTTAAGAACGTCTTTTGAATTATAAAGAGAATAGCCGTTAAACTTGGTATGGTCATCACCCTCGAGTTTGGTAAGTCCGCTGCTCTTAGACGCCATATTTTGAGTAAAGAAAGGAGAAGTGTCCTTTTTAATTACATTATTAAAATCGGAATAAGTCTTATCCTCATATGATGTATCATCAAGGATATCCTGAAGTTGAGTTCCGAGGTCTGCTACAGCTTTTCTAACCGTCACCTTAGCCTCGGCAGAAGTGTAATCTCCCCTCTTCTTAACCGAATTTGCAACAGACTTATTAGTCATACGAATAAAGTAAGGCTTAAAGTTAGGAGTTGTAATAAATCCGTTATCGCCGAGACGCTGCTGGAACGTCTTATACATTGCATATTTAGCGCCGACAGCGGTAACACTTCCGTTATAGTCGGAGCCTACAGTATCGCTTCCCGTTTTTGCGTAGTCACGGTTTACCTTATCGCCTGTAACAACAACCGTATATTTATTATTTCCCTTGCCGACTTCGATTTGGTAGCCGGCGTCGCCACGGTCAAGTGTATCGGCAATATTTTGGAAGAGAAGCGTTTTCGTTGTTTCGTTAGAATAAAGCTTATCCTCGCCGTTTGAAATTTGGTCGAAAAGTTTACTCTTTTCAATCGTAATACCGTTTACTTCGGTTGAGCTTGACGAGGTGTGACTGTCCTCATATGCTTTTTCAAGCATTGCACGTGAATCGTTCCTGTTTATATCGTAAACAATGGATTCCTGATTAGCCAAAGTAATTGTATTACCGTTTAATACAAGATTGTTCTTTTGAGCTAAAATTTTTGTCTTTTGTGCGTCTGTAATAACACTGCCCTTTGCTTCAAAGAAATCATTTGCGGTGGTTTCGTATTCTCTTTGAAGAGATGCAAGACTGCTAACCTTGCTGTAATCAATCATATTTAAAATTGCAAGAGCAGTTTGGGTAGTTTCAATCTTCTGCTGGTTTTGAACATAAAGATGAACGCTGTTCGGATTCCAGCTTGTGTTTGTAAAGTTAATATCCTTTACAGCAGTATATGTAACCTGACCGTAATCGTTAGCCGAATTTTCATCGCTTGTACTTTGAGTATAGTTTTCATAAACATATACGGGAACTTTTTCGGTTTCGTATTCCGGCTCATATTCCTGCTCAAAAATAACATTTCCGTTTTCATCTCTCAAAGGATTGCCGTTTGAATCCTTTTTCGGAATATAGTTACCGTTTTCGTCAACCTTATATACCGGGTTGCCGTTATCATCAGTTTTAGGAGTAGAGGAATAAATAATATTTCCGTTACTGTCCTTTTTAGTTATAGGGTTGCCGCTTGAATCGGTTTTATTTCTGTAAATAAAATTGCCGTCGCTGTCTTTTTGATAAATGATATTACCGTCATCATCTCTTGCGGCAACAGGATTACCGTCGCTGTCGGTTTTAACATCCTGCAAATTACCGTCCTTGACACGTGACGCATTTACAACCTGAACGCCGATATTCATATTTGAATTTGAATGGATATCGCCGTTAGTGATTGCCTCTGAAAGGTTGATATGAACAAGGTCAGTATAGTTAGGTGTTCCGCCGAAAAAGCCTTTAATCGGCTGAACGAGTTTTTCGTTAATTCCGTTAATTACAGTTTCAAATCCGCTTGATACAATATTTGTAACCGTACCTGTTCTGCCGTTAATTTTAATAGCCGGATTTGCGTTTGTGCCGTTAGAAGAGCCTGCAAAAAGGGTATAGTTTAACGCTCTCGGCATACCTTCGGCATAATTAGCGCTTACTTTAACGAAAGAGGTAGAATGAAGCATTAACGAATCTATATTTAAAATCGGGCCGAAAAGTGTTCCTGTTTTAATTTTTACGGTCATTTTGATATAGCCCGTAGTAATATAGTCGTCATCGTTTGCCGTTGCTTCGTCGAGCATACCTTTCTTTTCAATTTTGATTTTCATATCTTCGTCGCTGTAATCAACGCCGTTTTTCTTAAGGTATTGCTTTGCGATTGCATACATATCTTTATCGGTAGCATCGATAGAAGACGCAACAGCAGTAGCGGCAGCATCGCCTGCATTTTGCAAACGTGCCTGCTTATAATAGAATAATCCGAAATCCATAATCATTGCGGCAAGCAAAATAAATACGGTAACCGCAAATACGGAAATAAACATAACCGCACCCTGCTCGTTATTGCGCTTAGGCTTTTGATTATTAGGTTTCAAGTTACTCACACCCTTTCTGCAAAATAATTGAATAAACTAAATACTATTCGTCAGCCTCACCGACATCCTCAACTTTAGAATGTGCAAGTGAAAGCTCTGTCTGCAAACGATAGATTAAATCCTCTGCCTTATCAATGGCACTTTCATAAATTCGTGCGATTTCAGTATATTTTTTGTCGGCTTCATTAGTTATTCCCGACTCAACTTCTTCCCTGAGAGACTTAATTTCCGTTCTGTTTTTGTCAACCTTTTTTGTAAGATGAGCAACATCACGCTGTAAATCTCTGTTTTTATCCTCAAGTTTTTTGTTTTCCTCGCCTAAAAGACGGTTTTTCGAGATAAGAGAATCGATTTTCGACTGATATTCCTCAACGAGAGCGGTGTCAAGGTTTTGACCTTTACTGCCTTCCTGTGCCTGTAAAGTATCTCGCTGTGCACGTATATCCTCAAGAAGTTTGGTAAGTTTTTCTACCTGACCTTTAGATTGCGAAAGTTCATATTCAAGCATTTGCTTTGCATTTTTCAATTCTTCATAACGCTGGTCAAAAAGCTCGCCTGCGTTTTTATTTGTTGCAAGTAAATTTGAAATATATTCATTAACCTGCTTGATATCATAGCCACGAAGCACCTTATCAAAACCGTAATCCTGAGTTGCCGAGCCGAGTATTTTGTTTCTGTCTACTACATCATTGTTAGCCATAAATTGATTCTCCATTTGCCAAAAATATATATTTAACGAACTATATTCCAATGCACAATTGCTTTTTTTGCAAGTACATTGGAATTATATTCATTATTTAAAGTCAAGAACATCGCCCGTATTAAGACCTAATTTATCAGCCGTGCCTGAGCATAATTCTAAAACTTTATAAGCGTCTTTAACCTTTTTGCGTACCTTTTTAGGTGGTACTGCTCTGTCAATAAACAATATCTTATTATCCTTTGAAAGAGCAATTGTGTCAATATCAAATTTCATACCGAAAGTATGAATTTCATTACAAGGAGTAAGTAAAAGGCAATGATTTTCCGCCATACTCCTTCTATACATCAGCCCCATAAAACGAGTGAAAAAATGATTAGCGTTTTCACACTCGTCAAGCAGAAGCTGACCGTTTTTATATACCTTTAAAAGTGCCATTATTAAAGTGAAATTCCTCCCATAGAATCTTTAACCTGAATAATAACAGGACCCATAACTATGCAAATGATAGCCGGAAGAATAAGAAGAACTGTAGGGATAGTCATTTTAGTAGGTACTTTTGCGGCAACAGTTTTGATTTCCTCACGTTTATTAACTCTAAGCTGTTCTGACTGAGCCTGAAGTACATTAGTAATAGGAATACCGAGCTGATTTGCCTGAATAACTGCAGAAATGAATGTTTTTAATTCCTCAACCTCACAAGAATCGGCAAGGCTTTTAAGTGCTTCATTTCTGTTACGTCCGAGTTGAATTTGCTTAAATACAGTTACAAGTTCATCAATAAGCGGACCTTCCATACGTTCGCTTATCTTTACAAGTGAAGCGTCAAAGCTAAGACCTGCTTCCATACAAACGCTCATCAAGTCAAGCGTATCGGCAAGCTGTGCCTTAATTGCACCTTGATGCGATTTAACCTTACTGTTAAGGAAGAGGTTAGGACCGAGAAGTGCGATAACAAAACCTAAGAGCATAGGCAAGTAGAAAAAATGAGTAACATTGATAAGCAAAAGAGAAATGCCTATAAATATAATTATTGTCAATATCATAAATGCCATTTTAAAGAATTTATAGTTTGAGACGGAAATATGCAAGCCTGCCTGACGAAGCTTTTTGGCAATCAATTCATTTTGAGCCTTTGCCCTTGCACTCTTGCTTTGATTTTCGTCGCCTTTTTTATTCATTTTGTCAAGAAGCGGTTTAATGTTTCTCTCATAAAACGAGGTATCTACATTTTTATAATCAGCCTTGACAACATCTTTACCGATTGTTTTCATTCGGCGAAGATTTTTATCTTCCTCACTGCCCTTTTTGCCCAAAATCAATACAACGATAACAAGAGCAAAGCAAGCATAGGAAATAACTATAAACGGTACCATACTGACACTTCCTTACATTTTGATGGTAGTAATTTTTTTAATAATCAAGAAACAGGTAACTTCAAGTCCTGCTGCAACGCCTAAGAAAATTCGTCCGATATTTTCCGTGAAAAGAGGCATTACAAAATCTCTGTTTACAACAAAGAACATAAGCAAAATAGCAACAGGCATAAGACCTACAACCGTACCTGACATTTTACCGGAAGCCGTAGCCGATTTAAGTTCCTGCTGAAGCTTCATACGTTCCTTAATTGTATTTGAAATATTTTCAAGAATTTGAGAAAGGTTACCGCCTGTCTGCCTTTGAACCAAAACAGCGGATACCATAAGTGATAAATGCTTACTTTTAATTCTTGTATTAAGCTTATCAAGTGCCTCTTCCATTGAAGCACCCATACTCATTTCCTTAATTACCAAAGCAAATTCACCGCTGATAGGGTCATCCATATCTTTTGCGATAGTTTCCATTGCCTGAGTAAAACTAAGACCTGATTTTAAGCAAGAACAAGCAATAATAAGCGCATCACTAAGCTGGGATTCAAACTTTTTGACCCTTTTCTTTTGTTGCATTTTGATTAAAATAAACGGAACAAAAAGGCAAATGAGGAGAACCGCAAGCGCAACAACCGAGTTTTGCAAAAACAACACGATAAGCGAAGCCGGAACAACCGTTACCAAAAGCCAAATAGTTAAAAATTCCTCAGGTCGCATTTTGATATCGGCTCTTTGAAGCTCAACATAAAGCGCACTGCCGAATTTTTCAAAAAATCCACCCTGCTTTTTCTTTTCTTTTTTTCTTTTCTGTGCTCTGCTTTCGTGCTTTGCAAGAGAGTAATTTTCGCTGTCGCCCTCATTTTTCTTAAGCTCCTCAAGTCGCTTATCAGAAGCGATTTTGTCTTTAGAAACAAGCGAAGAAATAAGAAAAGCGATAACAAATGCAAACAGAGCAAACGCAATTGTTAAAACGATTGTTGTTACATTAATTGATAAACCAGTCATTATTTACACTCACTCCGTTTTCACGTATTTTTTCAACACATTTAGGAATAATACCTGTCGCTTTAAAAGCGCCTTTGAATTTACCGTTTGCGTCCATTTCACCTTCTGTTTCATAAGTGAAAATATCCTGCATACGAATTACGTCGCCCTCCATTCCGACGATTTCGGAAATAGAGGTTACTTTTCTTGAACCGTCTCTGAGACGTGCCTGCTGAACAATAAGATTGATAGCCGAAGCCACCTGATCTCTGATAGCCTTTGACGGAAGCTCGGAACCGGACATCATAACCATTGTTTCAATACGGGAAATCGAATCACGGGGAGAATTTGCGTGGATAGTTGTAAGCGAGCCGTCGTGACCTGTGTTCATAGCCTGAAGCATATCAAGTGTTTCCTCACTACGAACCTCACCTACGATAATACGGTCAGGTCGCATACGAAGGGAGTTTACAACCAAATCACGAATTGAAATTCTACCCTTACCCTCCATATTAGCCGGACGGGCTTCAAGAGTTAAAACGTGCTCCTGATGAAGCTGAACTTCCGCAGAGTCCTCAATGGTGATAATTCTTTCGTCAACCGGAATATAGGAAGATAAAACGTTAAGAAGTGTTGTTTTACCTGAACCTGTACCACCGGATACGATTATATTTAATTTACCTTTAACGGCAGCTTCAAGGAAATTGAGCATCTTTGAATTGATTGAACCCCAAGTCAAAAGATTTTCTGCCAAAATAGGAGTTTTACCGAATTTACGAATTGTAAGAATAGGACCTACGAGAGATATGGGCGGGATAATTACATTAACACGGGAGCCGTCAAGAAGTCTTGCGTCACACATAGGGCTTGCTTCATCAACGTGCCTGCCTACACGAGATACGATTCTGTCAATAATTTGCATAAGGTGCTCATTATCTTTGAATTTAATATCCGTTAAAACGAGTTTACCGTGAGATTCAACATAAACGTGGTCATAACCGTTTACCATAATTTCGGAATAATCGTCGCTGTCAACAAGACACTGAATAGGGCCGTAACCCATAATATCATCGTAAAGTTGCTCTTTGACGGTATCTCTGTCAACACGTGGAATATTGTATTCCGGCTTTTCAACATATTCGCTGATAAGTTTACGCATTGATTCATCCGTAACAGTTTCGCCCGAGGAAATCTGCTGTTCGATAATAGCGTTATGTATTCTCGTCTTTGTTTCCGCAAACGGGTCATCTATAGCCATTTTTGCAAGTTTATCGTGAGGCGCTTCCCCAACTGCCCTTTGAATAAAATTGCTTTCTTCTTTCGGCTGAGTTTCACCGTTTACACCGTATCTGTCTAACAATCCCATTTAATTATTTCTTCTTTCCAAATGATTTTTTCTTCTTAGTGGTTGCCGTTAATGTGCCTTCTCTTTCCATAATAAGCTTATTAGCAAAAGAAGAAATATCCTTGGCAATAACTGCTCTCGGCTTATATGTAACAAGCGGCTGACCGCTGTTGAGCGAACTGTTTACTGTTTTCAAATCGCTTGAAATAACTGCATAAGCGTCAATACCGAGAAGATTTTCAAAATCGCTGATTTTAACGTTATTCTTTTTAACATTCTTATTAATGATAAGTTTTACTTTATCCTGCTGATTAATTTGCGACAAAACATTTTGGCAAAGTTTTGCACGTTTAAGCGAAAGAATATTGACATCGTTTACCATAAAGATATCGTCACTCGATTCAAGTGCCGTGATAACCGGGTCTGTAAGTGCACAACCGCAATCAAGAATAATATATTCATAATAATTACGTGCGACGTCGATAATCGCTTTCGTATGATTTGACTGAATATACTCGGCAAGCTCGGGTGAACTCGGTGAAGCAAGAACAGACAAACCCGATGCGTGAGTACAGCAGCAAGAGGACAAATTATCAATTGAAATACCGTTTGTATCTCTTGCAAGGTCAACAATCGTTTCAGTCGGATTTAAGTCAAGCGCCATATCTGCGTCGCCGAACTGCAAATCAAGGTCGACAAGAAGCACCTTTTTGCCAAGCGTTGCAAGGTAAACGGCTGTATTGGTACAAATTGTTGTTTTGCCTACGCCGCCCTTACCGCTGAAAAACGAGTAAACTCTTGAACGCACCTTTTTAGTTACGTTAAAGTTTTTATTAAGCTTTTTCTCATTGCCGACAACGTTTTTGACAGTATTTGCAAATTCTTCATTGCCGATATTGACACTCATAACACGTCTGATACCGCTTTGCGCCGCATTATTGACGATATCAACCGTAACGTTATCCGTC
This sequence comes from uncultured Clostridia bacterium, assembly GCA_945874765.1. GTDB lineage: Bacteria > Bacillota > Clostridia > Oscillospirales > Acutalibacteraceae > Eubacterium_R. The sequence goes on along the minus strand of CAMCHQ010000005.1, from coordinate 59,783 downwards.
ATAATAATTGCGGAACAGCCAAACGAGCTTAAATTCATATCCTCGACAAAAGCAAAGAAATCGGAAGTGATTTCGTCACTGTCAAGAACAAAAATAACAGCGTCGGGAACAAAGCCCTGAATTCTCATTTTTGCTTCCGGCTGAAAATCGGCATAGCCGATAATTGACAGTTCATCATTTGTTATTTTATTTTTTAATGCAACCTTATATTCGGTTTTTTCTGCACAAACTACAATGTTAATGTTGCTCATAGGGATTCTCCTTGTAGATTATTTTTGTCTTGGATTAAGAACAAGCTTGTAATCATATTTATTTTCGATTTCATAAAGCTTAAGTGCCTGCTTCTTGGTTACTTCAACGGTAAGAGTACTGTATGTAGTAATCTTAGTACCGCTTTGAGAAGCTGTTGAATTATCAGCATTAGTAGAAACTCTTAAAATCTTCAAGTCCTTATAAGCAATTTCCGTCTTAACATTGCCGGCGTCATCTGTTTTGTTTACAAGCACGTCAACCGTATCACCCTCGCTGATATAGCCGTCAACACTCTTTACGCTTCCTGCGTCAAACGAATAAGCAACCATACCCTTCGGCAATTTAAGAGAGAGAGTAACATCATCGCCGTTTTTATCCTCAAGCCTGTTTTTATTAATCGGTTCATTTGCATAAAGCTTGTCAACAGTTACCATATGAACATTATTCGCATCGTCAAGAAGTTCTGTTTGAGCCTTTACATAATTGTCAGTTGAATCTGCGGCAAGAATTTCTTTAGTAACGATCTGAGGATTATCACCCTCAAACATATCAGCCGTGATTTCAACATTCTTATCGATATCGGCAGTAGGAACCAAAACGGTTACCATTTCTGCGTCCTTAAATTTTGTTTTACTGTCAATCTCGGTTGCAAACATATATGTAGCAACGCCTGCGATAATTGCAACTATAACTGCGATTAAATAAACCTTTTTCATAAACTTACCTCTAAAAAATTAATTACATCTTATATATTTATATTAAAGAGATGCATTAAGCATCGTCTGATTTTTCAACCTTAAATGTGGAACTTGATTTAAGCATATAATGCATTTTATCGGTTCCGGAGCCTAAAATAGGCGTGAAAACAGGTATCCTGCATTCAACATAAATCGTAACGTCACCGCTCGACCTGTTTTTTACCGTTCGATTTTCAATCTCAGCCTCAATATCGTTTGAATATGATACCTTAATTTTTACTCTGTCGACATTTTTCGGAAGCGAATTTTTAACCTGCCTGATGATATCCTTGGTTTCTTCATTGATCTCATCATCGTCCAAATCGCTGAGAGTATAAGTTTTCGGGCTGACAACGGCACCACCCTCAAGATTAACGGTTTTATACTCAACGCACGCAATACGGGCAGCATTACGGGAAGTATTTGACACTTCAATATAATTAATGAAAAGCCAGCCGTAATCAAGTACCATAAAAAGAATTAACGCAAAAACAGGAAGAACCAATACAAATTCAAGCATTGATTGTCCCTCTTCGTTTTTCCTTTTTAATCTGTATTTATAAATTTTCGTCATCATAAAGAGCTTTCACCCCTCAAACACAAAGTGTTGTTTTAAAATGAAATAAGGGAGCAGGTTTCCCTGCCCCCCCTATAATACATTTATTTAGAAATTGAATACTAGTCAGCAGAATCAACTTGTGCCATCTTGCTGGATACTTCTGTATTCTTATTCTTAAGAACAGTTCTAACTGCTACAAGAGCAACGATAGCTACAACTGCAACCAAAGCAATGATAAGTACATATTCAAGCATGCCCTGTCCGTTTTCATCCTTAATAAAGCTCATTAGTTTTTCCTCCTTATAAGATTTAAAAAATAATTTATTTGTTAATTAAAACATATTTTCCAGCACTACCAGAGAATTAAGCACCGGGAAACACATTGAAATTACTGTTGAAGCGGAAATAAAGGGACCCATGGGGATAAGGGTTTTCATTCCTCCACGCTTAGTAGCTTTCAATATAATGTAAACTACCAAAACCAAAATTCCTACAATCATCATAACCTGCAAGTAACAACCTATATACATTATCAAGCCAATCACTGCGCTGTACTTAACGTCGCCTGCGCCGACAGGAACTTTAAGAAACGACGGTAAAGTGAAAGCAAGAAAGCCTAAGAAAAATCCTATGCCCGCATTGATTAATGCATAATTTGTATGAGTTGTGACGCACACATAAGCCACATACACCGCCTGCGTGATTATCATAACCAGCAAAAGCGAATTAGGAATTTTACGAATTAACGAATCGACTATTGCAATAGTCAACATCGGAAGCAGAAGCGCCAAATTCCTTATCAGCACCGTTTTGTCATCAGCCGTTAATACAAAACCGACCGCTGACACAGCCCCTGCCAAAGCTGTTAATATGTAAGTTGATTTCTTTCTTAAAACAATCACGTCGCCGGGATCTTCACTTCTTGAAATAATCAACCTTTTTGATAACGGCACCGAGATGAGCCCCAAAGCCACACCAAACAAAATGCCGACCAAAACCTTAATAAAAATATTGTTCATATGCCTGATTATTAATTAGATATTTGCAATCAATTAACAAATGTTGAACAATTTATTTCAACTGTTTTTTGATTACAACTAAATCTTAGCACTATTGCACAAAAAAATCAATAGTTTTTTTTAATTTTGTGTATTTTGTATAATCGATTGTTAATAAATTGACAAAATGCACAATGTTAGTTCATCATCGAACTAACATTGTGCATTTTCAGCTACAAGTGTCTATAATATGGACGTTTGAGTTAAATACAGGTTCAATCAAAAATCATATAAATCACTTGGAATATTCAATTATTTTATATATTTTTTCGTCATAAAGCGACAAATTATCTTTAAGCTGTTTTTCCAAAGCCTCACGCTTTTTTGCATTAAGATATTTTACCTTTTTCTTATTGCCCGAAGCCTCGAAAGAAATAAGTTTACCTTTTTTAGATTCGGCAGTTGCAAATTGGTGCAAAAGTTTACCGTCTTTATAAATATCGACAAAATCGATTTTGCCCTCGCTGTCATAATAAAGAGCAAATTCCGCCATTTCGCCCTCATAACCCTGACCTGCTTTAAATTCTCTTGATAAAACAGTATCAAAGGTATTCTCTGCGCTGTCGCTTTCGTCAAAGCCTGCAAATGTTACGCTGTATTCCTTAACAGATGAAATATCGCTTGCACGCATAACGGCGCTTTTTTCACTGTTAATATGTATGCCTTTATCCTCAAGAGCCAGCATATAGCCGAGCCAGCCGTAATCGGCAGTGTAACGTTCCACGCTCAAAACCTTACCGTCGCACTTTATATTATTATTAATTACATTAACAAAGTCTGAAAAAGCTTCTTTATACTGATTTTCCCTCCACATTCTTTCGCCGAAGAACGGAAGATTTTTTGTTTTAGCCATACAGACATCAAGAAGCGCACGAAAAGTTACGGCAGTATCAGCCTTATTTTCATTATTATATTCAAAAACGTCAGTGCAAACAAAATCGACATTATCAAGTTTAAGTTTATCTTTAAGAGTGTTTGCATTATCAATTGCAGACGAATTGACATCAACGCCCGTGATATGACAGTTTGGATACATTTTTGCGATAAAGCAGGTAACAATACCGCAGTCGCACGCAAAATCAACAATCTCTTTACCGTCAAAAAGGTCGCTGTTATCAATAATCAAATTGCCGAGATGCCTGAAAAGACCGCCGTCAAAAGCCGCAGAAATATAAATCGAGCCGTCAAAGGTTTCATTTTTAATTTTATAAAAAACCATATTGCTTGAATTATTATGCTCGGCACGGGAATTAAGCTCAGCGGCAACCCTTTTTGTATAATCCTTACTTGTTCTTACTGCAAGACCGGCAATAAATTCATTAGAGGACTTAACATATTTAAGCCCAACCTGCTGCATATAAGCGTCAACTTGTTCGTATGTTTTCATATAATCACCAAATTATTTAATAATTTTACAGCCCTTATTTACAGGTGTGGTAACGGCAATATCCTTTGCATAAGCTTTAAGTTCATTGCCTGCCTTTTCAGCCTTTTCCTTTTCAACAAAAATACCGAAAACGGTAGGCCCGCTGCCGCTCATACAAACACCCAAAGCGCCGTTATTTCTCATAACTTCTTTAATATCGACCTTGTTTGGCACTTCGATAAACTGCTCAAAAACGTTTTCCATTTTATCGCAGATTTCCTTTAAATCCCTGCTCTGCATTGCACAAAGCATACCGAATTTATCAGGAGTGTGCACCTTGCCGTTCGTATCAAACATAGCATAAGCCTTGCCTGTATTAACGCCGTAATCGGGTTTTGCAATCAAAATAAAGCACTTGCGAAGAGGCTTAACCTTATGAAGAACGTCACCGATACCCTGCGCCAAAAGAGTACCGCCTTTAATACAAAACGGAACGTCGGCGCCGATTTTAACTCCGATATCGCATAATTCATCATCACTCAGCCCTGTGCCGAGAATTTCATTAAGTGCAACGAGAACAGCCGCACCGTCTGCACTTCCGCCTGCAAGACCTGCCTCGTGCGGAATACGCTTAACTATATCAATATTGATACCTTTATTCTTTATTTTATTTGCTTTAAAAAATGCGTCTGCCGCCTTATATGCAATATTTTTTTCATCAAGAGGAATATCGTCAATATTGCAGGTAATGGTTATCTTTTTTGATTCGGTTTCACTGATTGTGACGGTATCGTAAAGATTGATACTCTGCATAATCATAAACAAATCGTGATATCCGTCCTTACGTAAGCTGATAATATCAAGCATCAAGTTGATTTTCGCATATGCGTTTACTTTAACCGACATTAATTTTCTCCAAGTTCTTTAACAAATTCACCGATACGTCTTACCGCTTCTTTGATATTATCGATAGAATAGCAATAAGATACACGAATAAAGCCCTCGCCGCAATCGCCGAAAGCATTGCCCGGAACAACTGCGACACGTTTAGCTCTGATAAGTCTTTCGCAAAATTCCTCAGACGAAAGACCTGTTGATTTAATGCAAGGGAAAACGTAGAACGCACCCTCCGGCTCAAAACAGTCAAGTCCGATTTCTCTAAACGCATTGACTGTAAAGCGACGGCGCATATCATAATCGTCACGCATTTTTCTTATATCCTCATCCCCGTGCCTAAGTGCCTCAATAGCGGCATACTGCGAGGTGGTTGGGGCAGACATAATGGCATACTGGTGAAGCTTGGTCATCTGCTTAATAATCGGAGCAGGACCGAGTGCATATCCAAGTCGCCAACCTGTCATTGAATATGTTTTTGAAAAGCCGTTAATAACAATCGTTCTCTCCTGCATACCGTCAAGAGAGGCAATGGTAGTATGTTCCTCACCGCCGTAGGTAAGTTCGCAGTAAATCTCATCCGACAAAACGAGTAAATCGTGCTTTTTGATAACTTCTGCGATTTTTTCCAAATCCTCCTTACGCATAACGGCGCCGGTTGGATTATTAGGGAAAGGCAATACAATAAGTTTTGTTTTATCTGTTACGGCATTTTCGATTTCTTCAGGCATAAGCTTGAAGTTGTCCTCATTTTTAGTAACAATGGGAACGGCAACACCGCCGCAAATTTCAATAATCGGTTTATAGCAAACAAAGCTCGGCTCAACAACGAGAACCTCGTCACCGGGACAAACGAGAGAACGAATAGCCATATCGATACCCTCTGAGCCGCCGACAGTTACCATAATTTCGTCTTTAGGATTATAATTTACGTTAAATCTGCGTTTATAATAGTTTGCAATCTCTTCTCTCAAAAGAGCAAGACCTGCATTAGCCGTATATCTTGTAGAACCCTGTTCAAGTGAGTTGATACCCATTTGCCTAATGTGCCACGGAGTTTTAAAGTCAGGCTCGCCGACACCGAGAGAGATAACGTTATCCATTTCCTCGGCGATAGAGAAAAATTTTCTGATTCCGCTCGCCTTAATGCTGACAAGAGTCGGGTTTAAATAATTATTGTAGTCCATCAGAATGAAAGTATCCCCCTGTCATCCTTAGGAGGTTCTGTAAAGAATACACCCTGCTCCTTGTATTTTTTAAGAATAAAGTGAGTTGCCGTAGACATAACGCCGTCAAGCGGAGAAAGCCTGTTAGCAACGAAAAGCGCAATTTCCTCAAATGATTTATCGCTTACCATACAGCAAAGGTCAAAGCCGCCGCTCATAAGATAAATGCTTTCAACCTCTTCAAGTGCCGCAATTCTGTTAGCAATTTCGTCAAAGCCGTGACCGAATTTAGGCTGAACTCTAATCTCAATAAGTGCGGTAACCGTTTGAGCATTTGCCTTATTTTTATCAATCATTGCTCTGTAGCCCTTGATAACTCCGGACTCCTCATAAAGACGGATTTGCTCTTCTGTTTCTTTTTCTGTTTTACCGAGCATAACGGCAATTTCGCTGTTAGATAATCTCGGATTTTTTTCAAGTATTTCTAATAATTTATCCATAATCTTTTCCTTATCTCAAATTTATTCAATAGTAATCAGTCTCGGCTGACGCTTTTCAAAAACGGTAACACTGTCAAAGCCTGCCGCTCGTGCGATATCAAGCCCTTGTTCAATACCCTGACACACCCTGTTTGCATAGTGAGAATCAGAGCCGAGGGTAATATATTTACCGCCAAGCTCCTTATATCTCTTAACAAATGAAATGTTCGGAAGCGTGTCCTTCATATCCATAAAAAGACCTGAGGTATTAATTTCAAGTGCCTTATTATTTTTAATAAGTTCTTCAAATATAGCGTCGCAAACATCTTGATATTTATTCATATCAACATTAATTTTTTCCCTTGCGACAATATATCTCAAAGGATAAGTAAGGTGGGCAAGAGAATCAAAAGCGCCCCACTTACAAAGTTCCAAAAGACCGTCAAAATATCTTGTCAAAAGCTCGTCTATATCATAATTCTTATAATCGAGGAAGAAAAAATCCTCCATATTTTCAAGATTGTGAAGAGAGCCTAAAACAAAATCGTAATCGTATTTTTCAAGCAGAGCCTCGGTTTCCTTTTTCCTATATATGCCCTGACCTATTTCAATACCTTTAAGTATTTCTATTTTATCGCTGTATTTATTTATACAATCATTCAAATCTTTAAGCTGAGCCGGGCAAAGCACGTCGGGATTCATATCCTTGCCGTCAATATCGCAATGGTCTGTTATCGCAAGAACCTTTGCGCCCTTTTCAATCGCCGCAAGGCAAAGAGCCTCAACGCTGTCATTTCCGTCAAAGGAATGAATTGAATGAGTATGCACATCAACTATATTTTTATATTTCAATTTTATTGCCTCACAAATATACAATATATAATAGCTTTTGATATAATAACACAAAATCAAAAAAAATAAAATATATTTCTTATACTTTATTGAAAAAAGTTTATTACTCTGTTATAATTTTAAGCAATACAATTATGAGTTTACAACGGAGGTCCTATATATGAGAGCATTTATTACGGTTGTAGGTAAAGATACGGTAGGTATTCTTGCAAAGGTTTCAACAATTTGTGCCGAGCACGACATCAACATTACCGAGGTTTCACAGACTATTCTTGACGATATGTTTTGTATGATTATGCTTGCAGATATCAGCAAGAGCACAGTAGGTTTTATTGAATTTTCAGAAGAACTTACAAAATACGGTGAGCAAAACAATCTTTCAATTCACGCAATGCACGAGGATATTTTCAACTCAATGCACAGAATATAGGAGGTATTACTCTTGATTAATTCAAAAGAAATTCTTGAAACAATAAGAATGATTCAAGACGAATGCCTTGACATCAGAACTACGACAATGGGTATTTCGCTTCTTGACTGCGGAGATACCGATATTGACAAATCGTGTCAAAAGATTTATGACAAAATCTGCAAAAAGGCTGAGCATCTTGTATCAACCGGTGAGCAGATTGAAAAGGAATACGGTATTCCTATTATAAATAAGAGAGTAAGCGTTACTCCTATAGCAATTATGGCAGGTATAAGCGGCGGTGACCCTGTAAAATACGCATTGGCACTTGAAAAAGCGGCGCAAACAATCGGCGTAAACTTTATCGGCGGTTATTCTGCACTCGTTCAAAAAGGCTTTGCGGCAGGCGACCTTGAACTTATCAACTCTATTCCGAGAGCTTTGGCTGAAACCGAGCACATCTGTTCATCTGTTAATATCGGCTCAACAAAAGCAGGTATTAATATGGACGCTGTTAAGATTATGGGTCAAAAGGTTAAGGAAGCTGCCGAACTTACAAAAGACAACGACTGTATTGCCGCAGGTAAGCTTGTAGTATTTTGCAATGCTCCCGAGGATAATCCGTTTATGGCAGGCGCTTTCCACGGTGTGAGTGAGCCTGACTGTGTAATCAATGTGGGTGTATCTGGTCCCGGTGTTGTAAGAAGTGCCGTTTCAAAGCACCCTGATTATTCAATTAACGAAATTGCGGAACTTATCAAAAAGACTGCATTTAAAATTACACGTATGGGACAGCTTGTAGGTGTCGAGGCTTCGAGAAGGCTCGGTGTTGATTTCGGTATCGTTGACCTTTCGCTTGCTCCTACCCCTGCTGTCGGCGACTCCGTTGCTCATATTCTTGAGGAAATCGGTCTTGAGCAGTGCGGCGGTGCAGGCACAACAGCTTGTCTTGCTATGCTCAATGACGCAGTTAAAAAAGGCGGCGTAATGGCTTCGTCATCAGTCGGCGGTCTTTCGGGTGCATTTATCCCTGTAAGTGAGGACGCAGGTATGATTGATGCGGCAAGAAGCGGTGCGCTTACTATTGAAAAGCTTGAAGCTATGACTGCCGTTTGCTCGGTAGGTCTTGATATGATAGTTATCCCCGGTGACACAACACCTGAAGTTATCAGCGGTATTATTGCGGACGAGGCAGCTATCGGTATGGTCAACTGTAAAACCACTGCTGTAAGAGTTATTCCGGCTGTCGGCAAAAAAATAGGTGACGAGCTTGAATTCGGCGGTCTTTTGGGCAGCGGTCCTGTTATGAGAGTTAATACAAAATCTCCTGCTCAATTCATCAACCGTGGCGGTAAAATTCCTGCTCCTATGCACAGCCTTAAAAACTAAAGAGGTGTAATTATGAATAACGAAATTATTGCAGCTATTACGGCAGGTGTTGAGGCATACGAAGGCTCAAACGCCTTTGTGATAACAAAGGTTACAAGACCTATTCAAATTGTTAATGTAGCTTGCCGCAACCCTTGGTCAAAGGCAGAAGGCAAAAATATTATATCGGTATTATAATAATATCCCCGCTTGAACTGAATCAGGCGGGGATTTGTTTATTTCAAATTATTTTGATAACATTTTCTGTACTCTCTCGGCGACATACCTGTCTTTTCTTTAAAAAGTTTTCCGAAATGGCTTGACTGTTCTATACCCACAAGTGTTGCGATATTGCCTATCGGTTCATCGCTGTTTTTAAGTAATGAGGCTGCTTTTGAAAGACGGTATTCCGTCAAATACTTATACGGAGTAGTTTGCATTGTCGATTTAAAAGAGCGCAAACATTCGGACTTGCTGACATTGGCGCTTTTTGCAAGTTCTGCAAGAGTAATATTTTGGCTGTAATTATTTTCTATAAAATTGAGGAATTTTCTCATTCGCTTTTCACCGATATCGCTGTGATTTTCATAGCAATGGCTAAACCTCTTGCAAATTTCAAGCCAAACGCAGGAAAGTTTGCAAAGGACTTCATACGAATAAAATTTATCTTTTCTTTTTTCAAGTTCGCTTAATTCATACAGCAACTGCAATATTTTTTTTGCATTACCGTTCTCCGTTTTAAAAAGCAGGGTTTCAATATTGCTTTCAACGACACAGTCAACGTAGCTTTCAGCAGGAGAGCCGATATAAAATTCAAGAAAATATTTTGGAAAAATGAAGCTGTTATAATGACATTTTCCGTTTTTCTTAACAAGGTGAACAACGTTTTGGTTTATGAATATTCCGTCTCCTTTTTTCAAAAAATTGTTTTTTTCCAATGTTTTGACCTCAATTTCACCGTCAAGCACATAAATAAATTGCAAATCCTCGTGCCAATGCATAACCTGAAAACCGGGGTTTCTCGGAAAACTGCTGTCATTAATAACATTAAGCACCAGATAAGGAAAATCGGAATTTGATTTAAGATTTATCGAATTAATATAATTATTACTCATATTTTCGCCTTTTTGAATGTATTGTTATATTTTTTGATGATATTTTAATATAATATCACAGTTTATTACGATATAATTATAATAGACATTAAAAGCAAATGCAACAAAAGGAGATAAAAAAATGAATAATGTTATTGTATTATTTGAGGTAACAATTAAAAAAGGAAAAACAGATGATTATCTTAAAACGGCAAGTTTACTTAAAGACAGTTTAAAAAACGCAAAAGGATTTATAAAATCAGAACGCTTTTCTTCGCTTAACAATGAAGGAAAACTTTTAAGTATGTCAATTTGGGAGGACGAAGAAAGCGTAAAAAATTGGAGAAATCTTGAAGCACACCGTACGGCTCAAAAACACGGAATAATGAATGATTTTGTTGATTACAAAATAACCGTTTTATCACCTATTCGCACATATACTATGGATGACAGAAGCGAAGCGCCGACTGATTCAAATAAATATTTTGAGGTATAGATATGATTTATACATATGATTATAATTCACCGCTTGGCAAGATAACAATGGCAAGTGAGGGAGAAATGCTTTCGGGCTTATGGTTTGAGGGACAGAAATATTTTGCCGACACGATTAAGAGTGAAAGTGAGAAAAAGTTGCTTCCTGTTTTTGACGAAACTATAAAATGGCTTGATATTTATTTTGGAGGAAAAGAGCCGAATTTTACACCGAAAATATCAATTACGGGTACTCCGTTTAAAAAAGCGGTGGCAAAAATTATGCTCACTATCCCCTACGGCAAAACGATGACATACGGTGAGATTGCACAAAAAATCGCAAAGCAAAAAGGCATTGAGAAAATGTCGGCACAAGCAGTAGGCGGTGCAGTCGGGCACAATTCAATTTCAATAATTATCCCCTGTCACAGAGTAGTCGGAAAAAACGGAAGTCTTACGGGATATGCAGGCGGAATTGACAGGAAAATCGAACTTTTAAAACTTGAAAAAGCCGATATGACAAATTTATTTATCCCCAAGAAAGGTACGGCTTTATAATGAAATCAGCAAATGCAAACGAAATTAAAAGCGCTTTTACCGTTCAGTCAAAGCATTTTGAAGAGCACGAGGGAAATTTCAAAAACAAAGAATATATTGATTATGTCATATCCGAACTACAGCCTAAGACGGAAGATAAAGTTTTAGAAACAGCGGCAGGAACGGGAATTTGCGCAAGAGAGATTTCACCGTTTGTAAAGAGTGTTACCTGCGTCGATTTAACGCCTGCCATGCTCAAAAAAGGTAAAGAAAATGCCGATAAAGAAGGAATTGACAACATAACCTTTATTTTAGGCGATGTAAACGAATTACCTTTTTCAGACAACAGTTTTGACATTGTACTTTCTCGGCTTGCGTTTCACCATTTTTATGATACGAACAAGGCATTTTCACAAATGGCAAGGGTGCTCAAAAAAGGCGGAAAGTTTGTTTATATAGATATGGCGGCGGCAAGTGAAGAAGTAAGAGATATAGAAGATAAAATCGAAAAAATGAGAGATACTTCACACGTCAAAAATTTAAGTCAAAATGAAGTTTTAAAGCTTTTTTATGACAATAATTTTAATATCGACAAAATGAGCATAACACCTATAAAAAAGGAGCTTGAAAATTGGCTTGATTTTACAAATACCGAGCCAAATACAAAAGCAAAAATCAAAAAGCTTTTCAAAAATGATTTAGAGACAAAAAGCAAAACAGGATTTTGCCCGATTATTGAAAACGGTAAAATTTATTTTAATCAAAATTGGTTAATGATTATCGGCACAAAGCAGTAGTTATTTAAAAGCGATTTTATAGTCGCTGTTTTTAAAAGCCAGTGATTTCAAAGTTGAATTATCGTTTTGCACAAGGATAAATTCGCCGAAATTCGTTTTGCCCTCGTATTTTACTCCGCCGTCAATAATATGCTTTTTTGTATTTTCGTCGCAAAGCGCATTCATCACGTCATAAACGATAATCGCAGTATTCCCCTTTTCAAAATTTTCGCCTAAAATATTTTGGGAATAATCGTTATATTTGAAATTGACATTTTCGCCGTCATAAGTCATAACAAGTCCCAATGCGTTAGTATTTTTAACCGTAACCGATACGCTTTCCTCATTTTTACAAATTTCACATTCAAAAGAAAAATCCCCCGAAGTAACAACAGCATTTTGATTAAATGACTGAGGTATTTCGGGGGTATTTATTTTTGCCATACAAGATGAAAAAGAAATTGAAAATATAATTACAAAGAAAAGAGAAAATATTTTTTTCAAGCAAATCTGTCCTTTATTCAAATTCAGACATCAAAGCTCCCAAAACGTAAATCATATCATCAACAGTCATTCCACGCTCTGAAATTTCCTGCCTTGCGATATCGCCGCACCTGCCGTGAATATAAACGCCTGCCTTTGCCGCTTCGACAGGCTTTAAACCTTGAGCCAAAAACGAGCCGATTATTCCCGAAAGCATATCACCCGTGCCGCCCATTGCCATACCGGGATTACCTGTCATATTAAAGAATACATCATTTCCGTCGGTAACAACAGTATTTGCGCCTTTGAGCACAACAACTACATCGTTTTCCTTAGCAAATGCTTTAGCAACTTCAAGCCTGTTAGAACATACATAATCTACGCTTTCACCGATAAGCCTTGCCATTTCACCCGGATGAGGAGTAATAATAAGCGGAGCTTTTTTATCCTTTACTATATCTATGAAAGGAGCTACCGCATTTATTCCGTCTGCGTCAAGTACAATCGGTGCTTCGCTTGTTTTAATAATTTGGTCAACAACAACCTGAATGTCGTCATTATTTCCCAAACCGCAGCCGACAACCACACTGTCAGCCCATTTTAAATCCTCAAAAATATCACCGAGTGCGCCGATAGAAACAGTTTTTGCTTCATTTTCACAAAGCGGCTTAAAAATCGGCTGAGTTAAATGAGCGGTCATAACAGGATAAACGGATTTAGGAAAAGCGCATTTTAAAAGTCCTACACCCGTTTTAAGCGCAGCTTTAGCGGCAATAACCGAAGCACCCGGCATAAGGTAAGAGCCGCAAATATTAAGCTGATGACCGAACGAGCCTTTATTTGAGTTGAAATCACGTTTTATAAAATTCTTTTTTATATCTTTTTTAGTGATTGTTTGCGCATAATTTGATTTATAGTGGCTCTCGTCAATTCCGATATTAACTGTATAAATTTTACCGCAATAGGAATTTGACGGCGGCAAAACGTGTGCAAATTTCAAAGTTGAAATCGCAACGGTATAATCTGCTCTGACCGCATTAATAACAGAACCGTCGGTTGAATCAGTACCACTTGGGGTATCAATGCTGACAACCTTTGCAGACGAGCTATTAATATAGTCAAAAATTTCAGAAAAAGGTTCTCTCGGCTCACCGTGAAAGCCTATACCAAAGATACAATCAATGATAATATCATATGAATTATCGTCAATATTTGTAAAGTTCATTACCTTTACATCATTTTTGACTGCCTTATCATAATACATTTTCGGCTCGTCAATTGTAGGCTCTTTATCACAGATAATAATATCGGACTGAACATTAATATTATGGAGCAAATCGGCAATAACGAAACCGTCGCCTGCATTTTTACCGTTGCCGCAAAAGACTGCAACACGGCTGTTTGCAAGGCTTTCACCAAATATTTTGCATATTTTTTCAAAACAGGCGGTTCCCGCATTAAGCATAAGACCTGCTTCGGTTGAATCGGTTTTAAATGCGTCTTCTTCAACTGCTTTTATTTGCTTTGCCGTTAATACTCTCATATTATCACCTTTAATTTATTGTAAAGTAATTATGCTTTACACATTACCATAAAATAACTGTTGCAATTGCATAGTCGCCGTCGTGAGAAATTGACAAATCGCAATTATCAATTCCTTTAAAATAAGGTTTTCCGCTTTCATTATGGCAAATTTCAACATCGTTTAGCGGAAATTTAATACCCGTACCGAGCGCTTTGAAATAAGCCTCTTTTGCTGCGAACAAACCTGCAAAATTTTCTGCCTTTTTACAGTATCCTCTTTCAGCTTGCGTAAAAACCTTATTTAAAAACGACGGACTTTTTATACTTTTTTCAATTCTTGAAATTAAAACAATATCTGTTCCGATTTTATACATTTATTCACCAATAGGCTCTACGGTAAACGTAAGCTTTTTACCCTTTAACGAGCCTACCCTGTCATTATTGTTAGGAAGAGGACCGCAAGCATTTGAGCCGGCACCCAAAACTGCGGCGTCAAGATTAACGCAGGTAGTAGGCATATCGATAAGTTCATCCCTGTGCATAGCCTTAGCCCACTGATTGGAAGTGTAGTGGCTTGCTGAGAAAACGAACGGCTTATTAATTGCATTAAATCTTAAACCAAAACCGTCATTATCCGTAATCTCGGCAAAACGTGTATCACATCTTGTTGCGCTTTCCTGCGGTTTAATATAATCCTCTTTAAGATTTTTAACAGTTTTCTCAAAAATGCCGTTGACTGTATGCTCTTTATAGTCGGGAAGATTGACATCCGGACCCAAGCCGAAGTATTTAACGTTTTCATATTCTTTCGGCATTTCAAGCATAAGACCAAAGCGTGGCAAGAACTTAATTGCACTGCCTGAAAGAACATTAACGTCAACTTTAATTTGACCGCTTGCAAAAATCGTATATTTAATTTCAGTTTTTGCGACAGGTAAAAGGCGTGGAACAACCGATTTGATTTTAGTGGTTATAACAACTGCGTTGTCACTTTCTGTAAAGCTGCTGCCTTTACAGATATTTGAAGCATTGCCGAGGTTAAAAGCGTCCCAATACTTACGAATATTTCTGTCATTATCAAGCGGAGCACGATAAAATGCAGGAACAAATCCCTTAAAGTCGCCGAGTGGGAACGAATTAATCATTTCGTGATTTTTATATACATACGATTCTATAAATCCTGTCTTTGTATCAAAAATCATTGAGCCGTTTTCAAACGTGATGAAAAGCTTGCTTTCGCTTTTATTTACGCTGATTTTACCGTTTTTATCAACATTTTCTTTAAGCTCTCCACGGCTTAAAACAACCTGTTCGTCAGCAACAAGGAATTCACCGTCGAAATACTCAAAAACAATATTATTAAACTGCTTTGTATCAATATTAATATCCTTTAATTCACATATCTGCTTTGACTGAGGAGCAACGTCCAAATCAAACGAGCCTGCTAAAGCTTCAACACCATTTGTAAAGCATTTATACTTTACAGTAAATTTAGCGTTTTCAAAATATTTATGGTTGAAAAACGAGTATTTATTATCGGTAATTCTCTCACATCTTACAGGACGATAGCAATTTTTCATCTGCTTTGCGCCTGAATGCGGAGTTCTGTCCGGGAAGAATAAACCGTCCATACAGAAATTGCCGTCGTGCTTTTCTTCGCCGTGGTCACCGCCGTATGTATATTTAATTCTCTCGTTTTCGTGATAAGCCGCATGGTCTGCAAATTCCCAAATACAACCGCCGAGCATATTTGTTGAAGAATAGAAAATCTTAATATATCTTTCAAGTTCACCGGCGCCTACACCCATAGCATGAGCATATTCGCACTGGAAAAACGGCTTATTTTTATATTTAGGAAGTTTTCTTGCCGCAATTTTTTCACACAAAACAGGCCAAGCATACATATGTGAAACAACGTCATATGCAAAGCGTTTAGTACGGCAGACACCCTCATAGTGAATAGGAATAGGCGTAAGTTTTTTAAGTTCACTATAGCAATAATCCTGATTTAAATAGCCGTGCGATTCATTACCGAGCGACCACATAGTAATAGATGCGTGGTTTTTATCACGGGAGAACATTCTGAAAACTCTGTCCCAATAACGAGGCTGCCATTCCTTATTATGTGAGCAAGCACCCGGTTTATGAAGTTCGGTTTCACATCCGTGAGTTTCAATATCAGCTTCATCGATTACATAAATACCGTATTCATCGCACAAATCAAGGAATGTAGGGTCAGGAGGATAGTGGGAAGTACGGATACAGTTGCCGTTATACTGCTTAACAAGGCTGATATCCTTTTCCATTTCCTCTGCCGTCATAACGTATCCTGTTTTAGGCAAAGAATCGTGATGATTAACACCTAAAAGTTTAATAGGCTTATCGTTAAAATAGAAAGTATCGCCCTTAATTTCAATATGTTTAAAGCCTATATTTTTTCTGACTGCTTCGATAACATCCTCACCTTTTGAAAGAGTAATAATCATATCGTAAAGATAAGGACATTCGGCTGACCAATGGTGAACGTCAAGATTTTCAAATGTAATTTTTTCAACGCCCTTAGGTGACACATTGACTGATTTTGAAGCGATTAAATTATCATCGTCATAAAGCGAAACAGTTAAAACGCAATCATCACTAAGTTTAAGTGACGGAATAAAATCGATTGAATATTTACCCGAGTTATAATGAGTTTTAGCTTCAAAGTCATAAATAGAATTTTTACCTGTCTTGTATAAAAGAACATCACGGAAGATACCGTTTGAACGAAACATATCCTGCGCTTCAAGATAAGTTCCGTTAGTCCATTTATGGTTTTGAACAACGATTTCATTCTTGCCTTTTACGAGAAAATCATTAAGTTCAAACTCAGAGGTGTTATGGCTGCCCTCACTGAAACCGACATATTTGCCGTTTACGAAAAGTTCAAGCGAGCCTGCAACGCCGAGAAAAGTAATTGTATAATTCAAATCGAGATTATCAATATCAATAAATCTTCTGTAAATTCCGACAGGACAATCGGTCGGAATATGCGTCGGATTAGGCTTAAACTGATAACGAGTATTAACATAGTACGGCTTTTCGTATCCCGTATATTGCCACATAGACGGAACGTTTACCTTATCGAATTCGATTTTATCCGTATCAAAAAAGTTATCAACTTTATTGCAATCTTTATAATAAACAAAATCCCATTCACCTGAAAGGCATTCAACAATTGATGAAGAATATCTTTCGTTTCTTATATCTGTTTTTGCAAGCTCATCAAGGCTTGAAAACGGAATAAAATAAGAACGAGGAACAAGAATATTATCTCTGAATTTAGAAAAATCGCAAAAATTTCCTGTTTTTAAATTATACTGCATAGTTCATATACCCCTTATTCATAGATAAATACATTATACAATATATTATAATTCATTTCAACATAAAAAAAGGACAACCAAGCGGTTGCCCTTTAAACAAATATACTTTTTTACATTGTATAACGGCTCTTGACTTTAAGTCTTTCCATAGCACGGGAAAGGTTAGCCTGAGAGTGATAATATTCAAGAAGAGAATGCTTTTGACGAAGTTCCTCCTCTGCTCTGAGCTGAGCCTCTTTAGCACGGCGCTCATTGATTTCCTCAGGAAGCTCTGCCGAAATACAAACAAGCATAGCCTCGTTATCAAGAAATTCAAGAAAGCCGCTGCCCACAAATGCGTTAATCGTTTTACCTTCGGCGTCAACAATTTTCATTTCACCGAATTCAATAGGAACAACGCAGTTTTCGTGCATGGCAAGATAAGCCTCACTGCCGCCGTCAAGCCTTGGAATAGTTAAGCTTTGCGCCTGACCGTCAAAAAAGACTTTATTAGATGCAATTATTTTAAGTTGAAAAGTATTCATATAATCACCTTATTTTTCAAGCTTTTTTGCATTTTCCAAAACATCTTCAATAGTGCCTGTATTAAAGAATGCCTGCTCAGGTACATCATCAACCTCACCGTCGATAATTGCCTTAAAGCCCTTAACTGCATCCTTAACAGCTACATATTTACCCGGCTGACCTGTAAATGCTTCAGCAACGTGGAAAGGCTGAGACAAGAACTTCTCAATCTTTCTTGCACGGTAAACAGTAGTTTTATCCTCGTCTGAAAGTTCTTCCATACCGAGAATAGCGATAATATCCTGAAGCTCTTTATACTTCTGCAAGTACTCCTGAACTCTACGGGCAACCTGATAATGTTCCTCGCCTACTACATCCGGCTCAAGAATACGTGAGTTAGACTCAAGCGGGTCAACAGCAGGATAAATACCTTTTTCAACAATCTTTCTTGAAAGAACGGTTGTTGCGTCAAGGTGTGCGAATGTTGTTGCAGGAGCAGGGTCGGTAAGGTCATCGGCAGGTACATATACAGCCTGAACCGAAGTGATAGAACCGTTCTTTGTTGAAGCGATACGTTCCTGAAGTTCACCGACATCTGTTGCAAGGGTAGGCTGATAACCAACGGCTGAAGGCATTCTGCCCAAAAGCGAAGATACCTCAGAACCTGCCTGAACGAAACGGAAGATATTATCAATGAAGAGAAGCACGTCTTGATGCTCAACATCTCTGAAATATTCTGCCATTGTAAGTCCTGTTTCGGCAACACGCATACGTGCTCCGGGCGGTTCGTTCATCTGACCGAATACAAGCGCTGTTTTTTCAAGTACACCGCTTTCGCCCATTTCTTTCCATAAATCGTTACCCTCACGGCTTCTTTCACCTACACCGGTGAATATTGAATAACCGCCGTGCTGAGTAGCAACGTTAGTAATAAGCTCCTGAATAAGTACGGTTTTACCTACACCGGCACCGCCGAACAAACCGATTTTACCGCCCTTTGGATAAGGTGTTAAAAGGTCGATAACCTTAATACCTGTTTCAAGGATTTCTACATTTGCGCTTTGTTCCTCAAATGTAGGCGGTTTACGGTGGATAGCCCAATGCTCTTCTTTATCAAGGCTGTCAAGTCCGTCGATTGTTTCACCGACAACATTGAAAAGTCTGCCCAAGGTTTTGTCACCTACAGGAACTTTAATAGCGTCGCCTGTGTTGACAACTTCCATATCCTTGCAAAGACCCTCGGAAGCGGCAAGCATAATGCAACGAACGCAGTTGTTACCGATATGCTGGCTTACCTCCATAACAAGCTTTTTGCCATCTAATTCTACTTCAAGAGCGTCCTTAATCTTAGGCAATTCACCTTCAAACTCAACGTCGATTACAGGTCCCATAACCTGAACAATTTTACCGTTTTTCATACAAGGACACCTCCTAATCTTCTTTCATTTTTTGTGCTTTGGCGCCGGCGATAACCTCAGTAATTTCCTGAGTAATAGCTGCCTGCCTTGCACGGTTATATTCTATACCGAGACCTTTGAGCATATCTTTTGCGGCGTCTGTAGCCGTTTGCATAGCCATCATACGTGCATTATGCTCCGAACAGTAAGATTCAACAAGAGCACCGTATACGAAGCCCGAAATATAGTTTGGAACAATGTGGTCAAACACGGCATTCATACTCGGCTCAAACGAACAGGATTCATACTTGTTGTGTTCTTCTGTTCTTTCAAACTTAAACTTCTTTAAAGGCAAAAGCTGTTTGATTTCGGCATCAAAGGTAACAGAATTAACCATTCTGGTATAAACGATATAAACCTCATCAAGCTTCTTTTCCCTAAAAAGCTCAACTATCTTTTCGCTGATAACTCTTGCTCTGTTTACATTAGGGTTTTGTGCTGTATATTTGAAGTCGATATCGATAGGAATATTCTTTTTTTCAAAATATTTACGACCAACCTGACCGACAACAAAAAGCATATTTTTATTATCGGAAAGAGCCTCTTTTTCTGCTATTTTGATTACGTTATGGTTATACGCACCTGCCATACCTTTATCGGCGGTAACTACGATATAACCCTGCTTTCTCTCCTGCTTTGGCACGTCTTCTCTTTCATCAAAGTAAACGTTACCTGCATCGGGAGAAAGCTCAAGGATTTTTGCAAGAGAATCCTGAATAGTGTAGAAATAAGGCTCGGTATTTTTAAGGTCTCTTCTCGCCTTTTGAAGCTTTGAGGACGAAATCATATACATTGCGTTTGTGATTTTCATAGTGTCCTTAATAGACTTCATTCTGGCTTGAATTTCACGAGCATTAGCCATTATTAACCCTCTTGATAAATCTTTTTAAATTCGTCAATTGCCTCTAAAATCTGCTCTCTTGTGCCCTCTTCAAGCACTTTTTCCTGCTCGATTGTATTAACGAGCTGAGAGTAGTTTTCATTCAAATAAGCAAGCATTGCATTCTGGAATTTCTTAGTATCCTCAGTAGGAATATCCATAAACTTTCTGCCTGTTGCACCGACAAGTGTAAATACCATATCGGCAAGTGAAAGCGGATGACCCAAAGGCTGTTTAAGAAGTTCCATAAGTCCCTTACCGTAGGTAAGACCTGCTTTTGTTTCTTCATCAAGGTCAGATGAGAACTGGGTAAATACTTCCATTTCTCTAAACTGTGCCAAGTCAATTCTAAGTGAGCCTGCTGCTTTCTTCATAGCCTTTGTTTGAGCCGCACCGCCGACACGGGATACGGAAAGACCAACGTTTACAGCCGGACGCATACCGCTGAAGAACAAGTCACTTTCAAGGAAAATCTGACCGTCTGTGATAGAAATAACGTTTGTAGGAATATAAGCAGAAACGTCGCCTGCCTGTGTTTCGATGATAGGAAGTGCAGTAATAGAACCGCCGCCGAGCTCATCTGTAAGACGGCTTGAACGTTCAAGAAGTCTTGAATGAAGATAGAATACGTCACCGGGATAAGCTTCACGGCCCGGGCTTCTTTCAAGAAGAAGTGAAAGAGCACGATAAGCTACTGCGTGTTTACTTAAATCATCATATACAATAAGGCAATCCTTGCCCTGATACATAAAGTATTCGGCAATTGCAGTTGCTGCATAAGGTGAAATATACTGAAGAGATGCAGGTTCGCTTGCTGTTGAGCAAACAACGATTGTATAATCCATTGCGCCTGCTTTTTCAAGTGTATTTACAAGTTTAGCAACGCTTGACGCCTTTTGACCGATTGCGTTATAGATACAAATTACGTCCTTACCCTTTTGGTTAAGAATTGTATCAAGTGCGATAGAAGTCTTACCTGTCTGCCTATCACCGATGATAAGCTCACGCTGACCTCTGCCGATTGGGAACATTGAGTCGATTGAAAGAATACCGGTTGCAAGCGGAGTATCAACGCTCTGACGGTCAACAATTGAAGGAGCCGGCTGTTCAACCGGACGGTATCCGTCAGCCTTAATCTCACCCTTACCGTCGATAGGCTCACCGAGTGAATTTACAATTCTGCCGATAAAGCCTTCGCCTACAGGTACACCTGCTTTTTTGTATGTTCTCTTAACCTTTGTACCCTGTTCAACACCTGTATCGGAATCAAAAAGAATAACGCCGATTTGATGTCTTTTAATATCCTGAACCATACCTTTAACGCCGTTTTCAAATACAACGATTTCGCCGTACATTGCATGGTCAAGACCGTGGATAGTAGCAATTCCGTCACCTACACGAATAACAGTACCGATTTCCTCGCTGTTGGTTCTAAGGTCGAAATCCTTAATATCCTTTTTCAAAACCGCAAGAACATTTTCGCTTGTTACAGCGTTGCTTCTTGCAGAGTCCATAACTTTTTGCTTAATGCCGTCAAGCTTTGTCTTAATAGAAAAGTCAAATTGCTTGTCGCCGACTGTTACGATAAAACCGCCGATAAGCGAATCATCTTTAACAACCTTGATTACGGCATCATTTGCATTTTCCTGCTTGCAAACAAATTCCTTAATGCCCTTTAACTGTTCGTCATTAGGCTCTGTTACGCAGGTAATTGTTGCCTCGGCAACATTGTTTTGCTTGTTGAGCTGTGAGATATAAGCCTCAACGATTTCGCCTAAACTGTCAATCTTTCCGCTTGCTGCAAGCTCTGCTACAAAATCCTTAACAGACGGGGCAAAAAGCTCCTTTGAAACGTTTTTCTTTTCTTCAAGAGTAACGTTAGGGTCGTTAAAAATTTCTTTAAGCTCAGCATTGGTTTTAACAGTATTTAAAGCTTCTTCCAAGCTTGACACACTTGCGTGAGCAGAAAACAGTGCGTCAAGATATTTTTCAATATTTTGAATCATTATTTATCACTGCTTTCATTTAAAAATTGGTCGTAGAGCATTTTATCGGTTTCAGGAGAAACCTCCTTTTCAACAACCTTGGTTGCTGCCTGCATAGCAAGCTCTGCGATTTCCTGCTTAACTGCAAGACGTGCCTTTTCGCTTTCAAGCTCAGATGCCTTTTTAGCATCCTGCTTAATCTTAGTTGCGTCGTTATTTGCACGTGCAACGATTTTGTCATACTCGCCTTTTGCATTGTTTCTTGCTTCGGCGATTATAGCTTTCTTTTCATCTTCAACGCCTGAGAGTTGTGACTGATACTGTGCCTGTAACTCTTCGGCTTTTTTCTCTTTGTCTTCAGCAGCCTTGAACTGACCTTCAATCAATTCCTTACGCTTATCAAGTGTTTTCTTAATTGGTTTAAATAAAAACAGTTTCATAAGCACAAAAAAGATAATAAGGTTTATCAAGGTCCAAAGAATATTTATGTCAAATTTTAACATTATAATTATGGTCCTTTCTCATCAAACTGTTTTTGATTAAAACTGTTTTATTTAACCAAGAAAATAATCATAATACAAGCTACAAGTCCGTAAATAGCTGTTGCTTCAGAAAGAGCAGCACCAAGGATAAGTGTTGTACGGATTTGACCAGCCATTTCCGGCTGACGAGCGATAGCCTCAACGGCTTTACCTGTAGCGATACCGATACCGATACCTGCACCGAGTGCACAAATAAGAGCAATACCTGCACCGATAGCAATAACTGAACCTGTCATAATATTAATCTCCTTAATAATTAAAAATATATTTAAGCGGCTTTAGCCAGCTTTTTGTTCTTTTTACTTGCTTTTTTAATTTTCTTTTTTTGTTTGTCGGTTGTTTCCTCCGATTCCTCAACAGCCTCCTGTAAATAAAGTCCTGTCAAGAATACGAAGATATACGCCTGAAGTAAGCCGTCAAATATATCAAAATAAAGACTGAATACTGTAGGTAAGATTATCGGAACACAAGCTTTGATAAGCTCCATAATGATGAATGAACCGATTACGTTACCGAAAAGACGCATACAAAGTGAAAGAGGTTTGGTAATAACTTCCATAAGATTGATAGGAGTAATTATCCAAATCGGCTTCGTAAATTCCTTTAAACGTCCGATGAAGCCCTTGCTCTTAAATGCCGTATATTCTACAAGCACTATACTTATAATAGCAAGGCAAGCAGTTACCTGCATACTCTTTGTCGGAGGCTTCAATCCAAACAAACCTATGATGTTTGAAACGCCAATGAAAAGAGCCACACTCATAAGCCAAGGAATAAACTTTTCAACTTTTTCTCCCATAATGCCCTTGAAAAAGTCTTGCGCTTTTTCGTAAGCAAGCTCGAGCAATGCCTGACGCTTAGAAATTTCTCCTGTTACTTTAAGGTTTCGGGTTAAGATAATCGCAAGAACTGTCATTACCGCAATAATAATCCAACTTACCACTGTTGCCTCATCGAAGCCGAGCTTAAAATTACCAATCTTAAAGCTGAATACTTCTTTCAGTTCGAGCTGGTCGGTAAGTTCTTTTTGAAGATCAACCTTCATTAAAATAGTATCAAACGTTGCAGTCACCCCCTTGTTTGTACTGTCGTGATTATACTACAATAAAAATACAAATTCAAGCCTTTTTTGTCCAAAATATACATAATGTAACATTATCTATTACTATTTGTAGTGTTAGACAAATTTCACAAAAACGCAATGCTTTATTTGTGCAAAAAGACAATATCGCAATCGCAATTACCATAGATAACCACTATAAGCTTATTTTGCCTACAGCCTTAATATATCAACCAATTATGAACAAATCAAGAACAAGCGAAATAAATGGCAATATGTCACAAAAAATCAAAACCTGTTCAAAAATTTTGTTCAAAAATAGTGTTTACATATCGTTTTTATTATTATATAATAAGAATTAAACGTAATTTAAAACTATTATTAAACTATCAAAATATGACAAGGAGTCGAAAATATGGCAAACGACCAGAAAAAGATGGTTGATTCCATCACCTCTATGGACGAGGATTTTGCTAAGTGGTACACCGACGTGTGCAAAAAGGCAGAACTCGTTTCTTACACAAGTGTAAAGGGCTGTATGGTAATCAGACCTTACGGCTATGCAATTTGGGAAAATATCCAGAGAATTCTTGACGGTATGTTTAAAGAGCTCGGCCACGAGAATGTTAATATGCCTATGTTCATCCCTGAAAGCTTACTTCAAAAAGAGGCTGACCATGTTGAGGGTTTTGCACCTGAATGTGCTTGGGTAACATACGGCGGTAACGAAAAGCTTGAGGAAAGACTTTGCGTAAGACCTACATCGGAAACTCTTTTCTGTGAGCATTTCCGTGATATCGTTCATTCTTACAGAGATTTGCCTAAGCTTTACAATCAGTGGGTATCTGTTGTAAGATGGGAAAAGACTACAAGACCTTTCCTTCGTTCAAGAGAATTCTTATGGCAGGAGGGACACACTCTTCACGAAACTGCCGAGGAAGCTATTGAAGAAACGGAAAGAATGCTTAATGTATATACTAAATTCTGCCAAGAGGACCTTGCAATGCCTGTTGTTCAGGGTATGAAAACGGACAGCGACAAGTTTGCCGGTGCAGAACGTACATATTGTATTGAGGCACTTATGCACGACGGTAAAGCGCTTCAGGCAGGTACAAGCCACTATTTCGGCGACGGCTTCGCAAAAGCTTTTGACATTCAGTTCTCTAACAGGGAAAACAAACTTCAGTACCCTCATCAAACTTCATGGGGTATGACAACAAGAATGATTGGTGCTATTATTATGACACACGGCGACAACAACGGTCTTGTATTACCGCCTGCCGTTGCACCTATTCAGGTTATTGTTGTTCCTATTGCTCAGCACAAAGAGGGTGTACTTGAAAGAGCCAATGCACTTTGCGACGAGCTTAAGAAAGTTTGCAGAGCTAAGATTGACGACAGCGAAAATTCACCGGGTTGGAAGTTTGCCGAGTATGAAATGAAAGGCGTTCCGATTAGAGTTGAAATCGGCCCGAGAGATATTGAAAACAATCAATGCGTTGTAGTTACAAGGCACAACAGAGAGAAAACAGTCGTTTCTCTTGACGATATCGCTGCAGTTATTCCTCAAAAGCTTCAAGAGGTTCGTGACGGACTTTACAAAAATGCTCTTGAAAACAGAGAGAGAAGAACATATAAATGCAAGTCTATGGACGAAATCACAAAGGCACTTGAAGAAAACGGCGACGGTTTTGTCAAGGCTATGTGGTGTGGCAGTGAAGAATGTGAGGACAAGGTAAAGGAAATTACCGGCGTCGGCTCACGTTGTATCCCGTTTGAGCAAGAGGAAATTTCAGACGTTTGCGTTTGCTGTGGCAAGCCTGCAAAGAAAATGCTCTATTGGGGCAAAGCTTATTAATCAATAAAAATATTTTTATATAAAACTACGGAGGTAGCATTATGTCAGTATTAGTTACAGGCGGTCTCGGTTATATCGGCTCTCACACCTGCGTTGAACTTATGAATGCGGGTCAGGACGTTGTAGTTGTTGATAATCTTTACAACTGCAAGAAAAGCTCTTATGACAGAATCAAGGCTTTAGTCGGCAAAGATTTCAGCTTTTATGAGTGTGACATCAGAGATGCCGAGGGTTTGAGCAAGGTTTTTGAAAAGGAAAACATTACATCGGTTATTCACTTTGCAGGCTTAAAGGCTGTAGGTGAAAGCGTACATAAACCGCTTGAATATTTTGATAACAACGTAACAGGCACACTTGTTTTGCTTGACGTTATGAGAAAGCACGGCTGCAAGAAGATTGTATTTTCATCATCGGCTACAGTTTACGGTATGAACAACGTATCCCCTCTTACCGAGGATATGGAAGTCGGCGGTGTTACAAACCCATACGGCAGAACAAAGTTTATGATTGAATGCATACTCAAAGACCTCTATGTTTCCGACAACAGCTGGTCAATCTGCCTTCTTCGTTATTTCAACCCAATCGGTGCTCACAAGAGCGGTACAATGGGTGAAGATCCTAACGGTATTCCTAACAACCTTATGCCCTATATCACTCAGGTTGCTATCGGAAAACTTGACCACCTTAACGTATTCGGCGACGATTATGATACTCCTGACGGAACAGGCGTTCGTGACTATATCCATGTAGTTGACCTTGCACTCGGTCACATCAAAGCTGTTGAAAAGGTTGAGGGTGAAGACGGTCTCTTCATTTACAACCTCGGTACCGGCGTAGGCTATTCGGTTCTTGACGTTGTAAAGGCTTTTGAAAAGGCTTCGGGTAAGAAAATCCCATACGTTATCGGACCACGTCGTGACGGCGATATTGCTACTTGCTATTCAGACCCGAGCAAGGCACTCAGAGAACTCGGCTGGAAAGCTGAAAGAGGACTTGACGAAATGTGTGAGGACAGCTGGAGATGGCAAAGCCAAAACCCTAACGGCTACCCTGATTAATAATAAGAATATAAAGTTAAACGGACAACGGATACTTATTTTTCCGTTGTCCTGCTATATAATTGCAGTAAAATGAAATATAAACGAATAAGAGACTTGAGAGAGGATAACGATTTAACCCAAACCCAGATAGGTGAAAGGCTGAATATACCTCAGCGAACATACGCTTATTATGAAAGCGGCGAAAGGACAATTCCGCCCGAAATTTTAATCGCACTTGCAGATTTTTATAATACAAGCATAGATTATATTCTTGGCAGAACGGATAAAAAATAAGGACAACGGAAGTTCAACACTCCGCTGTCCTTTTGTTTTGTAAAAATGTTTAATTGACACATACGTTTGAATATTATATAATTAATTTGGATAAGGAAAACTACCAGATACGGTAGGCGGTTAGCTCTCTATACAGAGGGCACGACCCTCTAATATTAATCATTAGGGGGTGATGCTGATGGAATACGCAACAATAGTTACACTTGTACTTATTTTGGCACTCATATTAGCAATAAAAAAATAACCGCCATGCTCCGCTAAAAGTTGGCGATTATTTTTACCAATAAAGCAGGGCTAACCGTCTATCGGCAAGCTCCTTATCTATTTTTATTATATAGCAACAAATTCAATTTGTCAACACGGCATTATAATATATCCGCCAAGGTTTTAGAGGATAAGAAGTCCTCAATTACACCGTCAAGTTCTTTCCAAAGAACGTACGTTTTACAACTCGGTGCATTTTCGCAGTCGCCGTCACTGACGCACGCAACGGGAGCAAGACTGCCCTCCGCCGCATTGAGAATTGAAGCAATTGTATATTCTTTTGGTTCACGGTTGAGCATATAGCCGCCGTTTTTGCCACGAACGCTTTTTAAAAGTCCGTTTTTATTAAGAGACGAAACAATGATTTCAAGATATTTTATTCCGATATTTTCACGTTCGGCAATATCTTTAAGAGATACGGGACCGCCCTCTTGGTTTTCGGCAAGGTCAACCATAATTCTGAGAGCATATCTGCCCTTTGTTGAAACCATCATTAATGCTCACCTCCGAAAAATTCCTTAGCGATTCTTACACTTTCCATTGCGTCTTTAGCATACCAATCGGCATTAATCATTTTAGCATACGATTTTGTAAGCACGGCGCCGCCGACAAACACTTTAGCGTCGGTATTATCGTGAATAAGTTTAATTGTCTTTTCCATATTAGGAACGGTTGTGGTCATCAAAGCAGAAAGACCGACAAGTTTAACATTCTGCTTTTGCACCTCTTCGAGCACTCTTTCGCACTTAACGTCCTTGCCCAAATCGATAATATCAAAGCCGTAATTTGACATAAGAACCTTAACAATATTTTTACCGATATCGTGGATATCACCCTCGACGGTAGCAATTACCACCTTATGCTCGCTCTTTTTCTGCTCACCCGACAAAATCAAATGTTCTTTGATAACATCAAATGCCGCCTTTGCGGAATCGGCACTCATAAGAAGCTGAGGGAGGAACACTTTATTTTTTTCAAATCCGTCGCCGACAACGTCAAGTGCCGGAATAATATAGTCATTAATAACGTCAAGCGCCTGTTTATCTTTTAAAAGTTCCTTAGCGCAAGCGCCTGCGTCCTCTTTCATACCCTTGATGATAGCCGTTTTCAAATCAGTCACACCTGTGGCAGTCGCAGTGTTGGCAGAAGCGGTAACAGATTCGATATACTGCGTGCAATTATCGTCAAACCCTTCAAGAGCATTATATGAGTAATAAGCATTCATCATACTTTCACTCAAAGGATTGATAATACCTGCCGAAAGACCTGCTTTAAGCGCAAGGGTAAAGAAAGCTGTATTAATAGCCTCTCTTTTCGGCAAACCGAAACTGATATTCGACACACCCAAAACCGTGCCGACACCAAGTTCGTGACGGATATAATCAACCGCTTTAAGTGTTTCCTTAGCATTATCCTTGTTAGTTGAAATCGTCATTACAAGTGCGTCAACTACAAGGTCTTTTTTATCTATTCCGTAACTTTCGGCTGTTTTAATAATTTTCTTTGCAATTTTAATTCTGCCCTCTGCAGTTTCGGGAATACCGCCCTCGTCAAGACAAAGGCAAACAACAACACCGCCGTATTTTTGAACAAGCGGAAAGACCTCACTCATTGACGACTGTTTGCCGTTTACCGAGTTAATCATTGCCTTACCGTTATACATACGCATTGCCTTTTCAAGTGCCTGAGTGTTACTTGAATCAAGCTGAAGCGGAAGAGGAAGAACGCTTTGAAGATTGAAAACAGCATCCTGAAGCATCTGTACCTCGTCAATTTCAGGCAAGCCGACATTAACGTCAAGAATATGAGCACCCTTTTCCTGCTGTGCCATACCCTCTTTGATTATATAATCGATATTATTATTTCTAAGCGCTTCCTTAAAAAGCTTTTTACCGGTCGGGTTAATTCTTTCGCCGATAACTACAGGCTTTTCACCGATAGTGACAGAACTTGAATACGAGCAAATGACAGTATCGTTTTTCTTTTCGGGAACACTGTCGGGAATATCCTTGCAAAGTTCAATCATTTTAGCAATATGCTTTGGAGTTGTACCGCAGCAGCCGCCTAAAATCGACACGCCGAGTTTTGCAATTTCCCTCATATCCTGTGCAAATTCGTCAGGTGAAACATTATAAACCGTCTTACCGTCAACAGATTCGGGAAGTCCGGCATTAGGCATAACAAGTATAGGAAGCGAAGTACATTCTCTAAGCTGTTTAACAAGCGGAATCATCTGCTTAGGACCTAAGCCGCAGTTAAATCCGATAGCGTCAACCCTAAGTCCCTCAAGCATTGCAACGGCACTTTTAACATCACCGCCCGTAAGAAGTCTGCCCGATTCATCAAAAATCATAGACGTGATAACAGGCAAATCGGAATTTTCCTTAACAGCAATTACAGCCGCTTTAAGCTCGTACATATCGCTCATAGTTTCGATAATCGCAACATCGGAGCCGTCTTTACCCGCTCTTACAACCTCTGCGAAAAGTTCAACTGCCTTTTCGAACTCAAGGTCGCCCATAGGTTTTAAAAGTTTACCTGTAGGACCGATATCAAGCGCAACATATTTACCTGCTTTTTTGGCAAGTGCAACACCTGCCTTTACAAGTTCATCGACATTATCATATTTAAGCGAGTTAGCGCCGAATGTATTAGCCGTAATAAACTCAGCGCCTGCGTCGGCATATCCCTTGTGAACCGCAAAAACCCTTTCCGGCTCGCTGATATTAAGTTTTTCAGGAAGTTCTCCTGCCGCAAGATTGAGCATACTGCCCATACCGCCGTCAAAAAATCTAATCATTTTCAATACCTATAAATGCCGTAACGGACTTTGACGGAACCATTTGACAGGTATCCGTAATAGTAAGCCCGATACGCTTTGTTATATCCATTAATTCGAATAATTTTTCATTTTCCTTTATATCAAGGTCAAAATAGCCGGGAGAATATCTCTGTCGAAGAGCCATTCCCTGCTCCCTCAATTCATCCTCAATCCCGTCGCAAACCTCTTCAATCTTAGACGCAAGGCACGCTTGAAGCACCGTCGCCCTTGCAATATCGGTAGAAGCATACGTTCTTAAAAGCCTGTCACATTCAGTGCCGAGTGTTGCGCCGAAAATGCAAACTTTTTTGCAACCTTTCATATTATCCGCAAGTCGCTTACTTTTAAAGATTTGGTTTTCGACAATTACCTCGTCATCATTTACCGTGCAATCAAAAATGCGGTGAATTGTTTTAGGTCTGACGCATCTGTTTACCTCTTTGCAGCAATCGTCAATAAGGTCAAGAAGCCTTTTATCCTCAACCTTTGAATTGGTGCGCAAATAGTGAAGTATTTCTGTTCTATTCATTTATAATTGCCGAAAGTCCTTCCATAATTTGATGTGCAACGTCAGGCTTATTCATAGTATAAATATGAATATTATTGACCCCGTTTGCCATCAAATCTATTATTTGCTCAGTTGCATAAACAATACCTGCCTGCTTCATAGCGTCTGGATTTTCACCGAATCGCTCCATAATCTTATTAAACTTAACAGGAAGAGATGCGTTTGAAAGTTCCAAGCTTCTTTTAACCTGATTTGCATTTGTAATCGGCATAATACCTGCTATAATCGGCACGTTAATCTCTTTTATTGCGCACATTTCACGGAAATTATAGAATTTATCATTATCAAAAAACATTTGAGTTGTGATAAAGTCAACGCCGCAGTCAACCTTTTCTTTAAGCCTTGCGATATCCTCAACTCTGTTTTTAGACTCCGGGTGAGTTTCAGGATAGCAAGCCGCACCTATGCAAAACTTGCCCCTTGCCTTAATTTCGTTTACAAGCTCAAAAGCGTGGTGGTAATATTGATTTTCACCCATTTCAAAATCTTTGGGAATATCGCCTCTTAAAGCAAGCACGTTTTCAATACCGTTTGCCTCTAACTCATCCAAAACGCTGTTGATTTTTTCTTTAGTAGATGTAAGGCAGGTAAGGTGAGAAAGAGGTTCAACTCCGCCCTCTTTAATCGCATTTGCAATCTCTGTCGTAAAACCGCTTGTAGTTCCTGCCGCACCGTATGTAACACTCATAAACGACGGCTTGTCCTTAACCATTTCCTCAACGATTTTTTTGGTATTTGCAATTTTGTCCCACTGCTTCGGAGGGAAAACCTCAAATGAAACAGTAACCTTTTTACTGTTAATTATATCAATTATTTTCATTTTTTCACCTGTTTTCATACGTTCAAATATATCAGTGACATTATACTACCTTTTTAGTAGGAATACAAGAACTATTTAAACTATCTCTGCTATAAGGTTAAAACTATGGCAAAGTAAAAAAATAAAGCCCATAAAGGACTTTATTTTAGAAATTCACATTATAAACTTTCAACCCAAGCTTTAGCGTCGCTTTCATTAAAATGATTTAAAAGCTTAGTCAAAACAAATTTTGCCGAAGAGTCAACGCAAGGTTTCAAATCGTCAACGGTTTTACCGAAACCGCTTCCGCCCGAGGTGGCAAAAAGTGCAATTTTCTTACCGCTGAAATCGTAGCTTTCAAGAAAAGTTTTAATAATAGTCGGCGCCGTGTACCACCAAATCCGCACCCGATACCTCGGCTAACTTCTCACCGACTTTTTTCGTAACACCGCTTGCGCTGAAATAAGCAACTAATTTTTTAGACATAAGTCATTCCGCCTTTCATTAATTATTTGTTTTATACCTTATCCAAAGTGCACCGCTGTCAAACTTAGTGACGTCAATAAGTGAAAGCGGCGTAACATCGTGGTCCATAGCAAGTCCGTCAAAAACAGTTGGCATACCTGCCCTGCCGTCAATGCCGACACCCAAAAGAATACTAATCTCATCAAGAAGTCCCGCTTCCAAAAAGGCTGTATTAATCTTAGGACCGCCGACAATTCCCATTCTCTCAACGCCGAACTCTGTGTTCAAAACCTCGCACGCTTTTTCAAGGTCGATTTTGCCCTTTCCGACTGCGATATACGAAATATTTTTCCCGTCCAAATAACTTAGATATTCCTCAGACACTTCCTCACTTGTGATGATAAGAAGCGGTTTATCACAATCAATTTGCTCTTCCCACAAAAGTGTGCCCTTAGTATCTACAACTACTTCGTAGCCCTCTGCGTCAAATTTCTTAGAAAAAGTAAATTTATTAACAGGGGTTTTCGTTTCACTTTCAAACTTGCCCGGCAAAGCCATTTCAAACTCGGCAGTCATACGTCCGCTTAAAGTAGTTGGCACGTCAAGCTCGTCAAGTGAATAATAATAATCCTCAACACCTTTTAATTTTGACGTCATAGCGCAGTCGATTCTGCCGTCAAGCGACGTCATCATATGACAAATAATATACGGTTTACTCATTTTCTCACTCCTAATTTATTTTCTACTGCTACTATACACCCTAAAGTTGACTTTATGTCAAGGGTATTTTTTATTTTTTTACAAAAATAAAACGCCCCTGATAACAGGAGCGTTTCGGATAAACAAATTATCTCTTTGAGAACTTTTTCAAGTCCTAATTGCCTTAAAATAAAGGCTTTTAGGACTTTTTTGTTGCATACTTGTTACATATACATCAATATCCATAACATTTTATAGCTTTTATCAATCTGTTATAAATTTTGATTTTTCTTCATCGGTCAATTCATAAACGGCTTTGTTATGCTCTTTTGCATACTTAATCAAATTTGACAAATCAACTTTTTTCTTATCAGGATTCATCTTATTTACATCAATCATTTTTGTGTTTTTAAGAGAATTTTTGTACTTTTCAATATCAAATTCATCTTGATTCAAATTCTCCAAAATATCCTTAATGTCACAAGACAACGCTTGAGAAAGAGCTAAAACAGTTTCAACCTTTGCTGAATTTATATTTTTTTGCCTTTGCTCATATTGCTGAATCGTTCTAAGAGGTACGCCGGAAATTTTTGCAAGTTCGCTTTGCGAAAGTTCTGCGTCAATTCGCCTTTTCTTCAAATTTGTTGTATGATTCTTTTGCGCATACATTTCATTCATAGAATCAACAAACTGCATAATATCCATTTCGTGATATTTAGAATACATATTAATAATATCCTTAATTGAGGCTATGTCGTTTATTTGATTAAAAGTGAAAGAAGTGTACCATTGATAATAAGCAAGTGCCCAGCCTGCCCAATATTCAGGACTTCTGTTAGTTGTAAATTTCGGTTTGACGGTTGAGTTGCCGATTATGTCATAAGCAAGTTCAACTCCCGATTTGCCGGATAACAAGGAAGTGTCACCTATTTCAAACCTTCTTGCATATTCAGAATCACAAAACTTTTTATAAAACTTTTCAACATCAACATTAAAATCATAAACAGCAAAATCAAGCATTCTGCCGAGCAAAGCTTGTGCTTTTTCTAAATAATTTTTATCGTAAGCGTGAATCATCAGCCGTCATCTCCTCGTCAATGATTTGAGTAATATAAATGTCACCACGCTGTCTTTTATTTTTCTCAGCATCAAAATAATCTCTGCGAGCCGATTTATCTCTGTTCTGCTTTTTTGAAAACCATTCATCGGAATCAGCACTTTGACAGTCAATAAATTTAATCATTTCAAATGCCTTTTTACTTTTCAAAACAAATTGCTGACCTAAATTGCCAAGCCTCATTGCATTACTGAACTGTCGATATGAAATCGTGCCGTTCAAAAAATCTTGTGCAAATGAAAAATAGCTGTCATCGGCACGGTAGCCGATAATCACATCATAGTCTTTGTAATCAACCGAAAAGTTATTCAAAATATATTCCTTTGCCTCCACGGCAAGAGGTGATTGTGCATCAAAATGCCTGTTTTCAAGCAAAACGGAAAGCCAATGCAAAATTACATATTTATCGTCATTCAGATTAAGAACAGATAGCTTTGTATCATCAATCTCATATTTGTTAGCATAGCCATTCCTGTTAAGGTCAACAGCCCATTCAAGTGCAAGGTCAAGATTTTCAGTACAATAAAAGCCCAAACCGTAATCATTATAGCTTTTGCCTTTGCCAAATTCAGGATGCTTAATAATATCCTTAGAACCGTGATATATAGTTTTCATAATATCTCACCTCGCCTTTATTATACTCCCACAGGAGTATAATGTCAAGAAGATACATGTTGTCTTTTTAATGTTTCTGAAAAAAATTTTTTGCGCGATAGTATATATGGAAGCAATAAAAAAGAAAGGCAGGTGAAATAAAAGATGAATCAAAATGAGCTTCTGAAAATCAAAAACAAGTGCAAAGAAATTATAAATTTGATTGATGAGATTGACGAAAACGGACTGATTTTTTTATTGACAAAATCAGAAAAATTAACGCTCGACATTCGCAAATTCGTTGTCGAAAATTATAAAAATCATAATTCAAATTCGTTTGAAAAAGCACTTATCAATAGTAACGATATTGATATATCCGTCAACAAAAACGGAATAATCAATATTAATATGCCACCGATTTTGCCGTTTAAAAAAGTCAAAGATATTCGCCGATTATATGAAAACATTGACCAAAGCGACGAGTCAACTTACAGGTGTTTGGGCAAATTGGTCAAGCTTAGACTTGATGAAATTTACATAAACGCTAATACAATTTTAGAGCCTTTAAACCTTGCACTAAGTCAAATTGATAACTATAATCATAAAATTTCGACACTTGTTTTTACAAATTTTTACAAGAATGGTAGAGCATTTCCGGATCCGGACAACTTTGAGTACAAGCAAATTATTGATGTTGTAACGGACAAATTATGCCTTAACGATGACAGTAATATAAAAATTGTCATTCAAAATAAGGCATCGGATGAATGCTACACAAACTTAAAAGTCATTCCAAAGGCACTCCAAACCGAGGCGTTTAGTTTGGAGGAGTGCAAAACCGTTGAAAATACTAACAAAACAAACAATTTCCCTACCCAAAATGCGTCAGGTAAGATAGACTTAATAAAGGAGAAAACAAATGAATAATTTAGATTTAATTAAAGAAATAAGAAAAGACAAACATAAGCATAATTTATTATCATTGATTTGCCGTTACAGATATTTACCAAAAAACACCGATTTGCTTTTTGTTGACAAGCTTTTTGATAAAAAATGGAAATTGGATAAGGCTATCAGATTCCTGAGAGCAAACAACATAATAAAATGCGTTGCAGTCGATTGCGACAAAAGAAATAACAAAAAAGACTCTATTACAATTACTTCAAAAGGGTTGAAAATTGCACGCAAGCTTTGTGTTGAAATCACGACCTATTGGAGTGCACTCCGACAAAGTCCGAGCCTTGCACGAAGCAGAGCCGTGGCTGTTCTTTCATTTGTTAACGGCAATAATTGCATCAATTCTTTGGCATTGAATATAATGTTGGAAAATGAAACAACCAACAACCTGCTGCAATACAAAGGCTCAAGATTTGCAGCCTTTTTGCAGTGTGAACGGACTAACTTTTTAGTTTACAGCTTTCTGCACCCTATTGCAATTCATCTCAAAAAAGAGATACGCTCAAAGAAACGAATTATGTATTTACTCAATAAGGAATACTACAAGGATGAAACGGCAAACAGGCTTGACAGGATTTTCATTGCTGAAAATATTAGCACGGTTATTGAGCTTCTTGAAGTGAAAAACGGCAGGAAGTGGCTGTATAGAGACGGCGAGTACAAGCGAGCCAACATAAATACAGCCGTTTACAGCTCGTATGAAAAATCTACGATTTTGTCAACTGTCAGCGAAAAGATGGGTTACGCCTATCTTGTGCCAATAGTTGATGGCTTTCGTGAGCACATTGATAAATACTACGAAAATCCGATTGAGTCGGAAAAGCAAATATCAAAAGAAATCGGAACAGACACATACAATTTGGTCATAATTAATCTTAAGACATTAGCAAAAATCATTGATGAAATAAGAGAAAATAAAAATGATATTTACATAGTTTGCGACAGCATTAACAGCAGTTTCATATCAGAAATAATCGAGCATTATGTTAAAAAATGCAATTTTAAAAATCAGATATACTTAAATACGATTTAAGTTGACCGCAAGAGCAGTAAGACTTGTTGCAAAACAACTAAACACCATTAAAACGGCAAGTAAAGCAGAAAGTACACGTTTACCAAGACCTTTAACTTTATATGAATCATATAGGAGTGCATTGTTGCAGATATGCAAAAATAATGCAGCAGGTATTCAGCCTGCTGCATTATTTTAATATGATTTTCAGTTAATATATAGCGTAAACTAAATTTTCAACACCGAGTTCTTTTGCAACAATTTTTGTAAGAAAATCTCCGAAAAGTTCAGTGTTTTCTTCGTTATTCTCAACCAAAGTTTTGATTACAATGCTAATGTCACTTTTATCAAAAGGTGATTGATTGGCGTCATTTATAAAATTTTTGAAAAACTCTCGATGGTCTTTAAGCTGACACATTATGTCAACTACGAATTTATGGGCATAAAAGGAATTATCATCGTTTGGAGTATACATAGATTTATAAATTCGGTCGGCATATTCCAAATCTTTTGCACCGCTTTTTTCTAAATCTTCAAATATTAACGAAACGGTAAAAGCAACAGCATACGAGTCTTTGTCTTCTTGAAGTGTGTTGCATAAATAATCATATGAATTTGGCGAAAGGCTTTTAAGGTCTTCAAAATTGATTTCTTTAAAGTCAATGTTGCCATTTAAGTCATTGTAAAATTCTTCTTTGAGCTGATTTTCATCTTTGTAATTTGCCTCGGCATAATCTTCGTATTCATCAATAAGTGCCTTTAACTCAGGATTTACTTCGCCATAATCATAATTATAATCGTCATTTTCGTCATCGTCTTCTGAAAGATTTTCATCATCTTCGTCCTCAATTTCAACATCTTCCAGCTCTTTAGCAAATGCTTTTGAAAATTCTTTGATTTCTTCTTCGCTTTTCTTTACTATTTCAAAGCTTATTTTAAGGTCAGGTCGCTGTCTCAGATCACCTGATTTTGTATAGGCATTGACGCTTTCAACCTTTACATTAACAGCTTTTGTTAACGGACCGTCAAGTAAATATTGGTCTTTTGCCGGAAAGTCTAAATCACCGAGTATTTGACCGTCTGTGTTATATACTTCAGGTGTAAAGCGATGTTCTACGACAATGCTGACATCATCGCCTTCATTAAGGAGTGAACAGAGAAGATTTCTGTCATTTTTGTTCGTCTTTCTTACTGCTAACGAATATGTTTTGAGAATGTTGTTTTCTTTTAAATATTCATCGGTGACAGGCTTATAATATACGGCAAATTTAGAGCCTACATTGTCGCAAGGTTCTATCGAAGTAACTTCATAAGCACCAAGCATAAACTTGAAGTAACGCTCTAAATCGTCTTGAAGATCGATAGGGTCAAGCGGAATACCGAATATTACAGTGAAAGTATAATCTGTTTCATCCATATAAAGCTTAGCGTCTTTGTTGATACAAGCTTTGCAGATTTTTTCAAATTCGTCGAATGTATAATAATTCACCTTTTCTCCGTTCGTCGGTATCTTTTCATGTAAAATGCTTATTCTAAGTTCAATTTCAACATCATACCACTCACAAGATGAAAATTTGGATTTTGCAATATAAAAACGCTCACAGAATTTTTCAAAATAATCATTGTTTTTGAAAAATTCATCCAAATCAATCATTCTGTTGTTTTCTTTGTCGATTAATTCAACGCAGTTTAAATTGTCATAATTTAAGGCATATTTTCCGTTCGTTGAATCATTTAAAAATTCGTCTAAATCAGATGCGTCTACATGATAATCTTGCATAATTAAATTTCTCCTTATTTCAAAAATTTGTTGATTTAATTATAAAACAAAATCAAACCTTTTGTATATTAGAACATATATACAGAACATTAAACGGTACTTTGTGAATAAATTTCCTCAACTTGCTTGACGAGATGCTCGACATTTTCCAAAGAATTGATGTTTATCATATTCAAAAGCCTGCTCTCAAGTGCATTGTCGTTTGTCATAAAGTTTTCAATAGTAGGTGTTCTGAAAAATTCAAGCATATTGTATGCAGACGAAAATGCGTGCCAAAAAGCATTGATATGCTCGTCTGTATTTTCGTCTAAAAATCCCATATACTTAATGTCGTTTTTCTTTTTGATTTCTTCAATTTCTTTGTCAATATCGAGCTTTAAAAATTCAGGAGCGTCATCTTTTGCAATACGCACTAAAAAAATACTGCGTTTGCCGTAGCTTTGGTCGGTGGAAAATGCCGTAAATAAGCCGGTGTCATTTACACATCTCTTATATTTTTCATAAGAAATTTTAAGCAAATCAAAATATTCTTTAAGCTTTTGGGGCTCATAATTTTGCTCAAACTTAATTGAAAAATCTTCAAATGTAGGCTTTCTGTCAGTGAACAGGGCGTAGATTTTGACAACTTTTTCAACATAAGATTTATGTAAATCGGTTAGTTTTTTTTCAAATTCTTCATCACTGAGCTTAAGAAATTTATCTAAATCGTCATAAAGCTTTTGAATATATTTTTCAAGTTTTTTAAAAAGCGTCTTTCTGTTTTGACAGCCTTGAAGTTCTTTGTATATTTCTTTGTAATCATTCATTACTATATACTTTTTTGCAATTTCAAATTCAGCATTGTAGAAATCGTCGCTGATTTCATCAAAAGCGTGATGCAGAGTGTATTTAAGCACATCAATATCATACGTATTGTCGTTGTTTAAACGGTTGCCACAGTAAGGGCAAAATTTGACATCACCGCCAAGAGTAAAGCTTTCAAAACAATTATTGCAAGTATAGTCCATATTTTTCACCTTTAATAAATATCAAGTGCTTTCTTAGCGGCGTCAATAGGGTCGTTGTAGAAAATAGGCTGAACATAATTAAGTAGTTCTCTGTCAACATTTTGAATATCTCTGATAGCGTCCATAGGAAGAAGAATCCTTTTAGCACCTGCATTTTTGCATACTCTCATAATGTCTTCGATATGAGTAAGTTCTTCAAGTGTACCGGAAAGCTTGAGTTCACCTGCAACTGCAAGTGATTCAATAGTCGGCCTTTCAGCAAGTGCCGAACAAAGACCCACAAATTCGGCAAGTGAAACTTCTTCGCTTAAGCCTTTGCCTTGAGTGTCTGCATAATAAAGCAAGTAATCTTTGTTGTGCACCTTGACCCCTGGAATAATTTGCCTTGCATTGCTTTGAAAAAATTGCCATGCCGCATTAACACTTTCCTTAACATTCTTTTGATTTACACCTTGTGTTTCCATTTTGCCTGTGCCTTTGACAGTCTTGTTTTCAAGACGGTAAATGCACATTTCGTTAGAAATACTGCTTTTGCCGACACCGAAAATATGACCGGCAGGAAGTTTTGTGTCAGGAACGAGTGAATTTGATGTTTGCTCCGGAACGCTGATGACAGTTTCTTGGTCTGTTTCTTCGTCAATATAACCAAGATTAACATCTGCAAATTCAATGCCCGCCATAATTTTAAGCTGTTCTTTAACTCTTCTTCTGCCCTCAATTGCATATTCAATAAGCATTGTTGCATTTTCTTTATCAACATTTTCATCAGGGAAGAGAAGCTTGCACATACCCGAAAATGTTTTTCTTACGGCAATTTCGTCACGCTTGTTAAAATCTTTGTTAAGCTTGTAGTATTTGTCAAATAAATGGCTGAAATCGTATTTTCTTATTTCCTTACAGTATTCGGCAATACAGTCGGTAATCAAGCCATATTTTTCTGTAAGAAGTTCTGAACGCATTTTCGGAATTTCCCAGCCCGGAAGATAGAAGTGCATTCTGTCAAAGAAAGCACTGTCGCTGTTAAATTCAGGCGGAAACGGATTGAAAAGGTGAGTAACTTTTAAAAGTGAGTCAACGCTGTCGTTGATATTTCCGACAAATACCATTGACGCATCTGCATTAATACTGTCTTTGCCTCTTGCAAATGAACCTGATGCCATATAGTCTTTAAGAATTTGAATGGCATCCATATCTTTAAAGTGCATGCCTGCAACTTCGTCAAATGCAACGCAGTCCCAGTGACCCACAAGACCAACTCTGTGCGATGAAAGATTGTAGAAAAGGTTAGCAGTTGATGTTTGACCGCCACTCATAAGAATTGAATACGGCGAAATTTCTTTGTAAATATGAGACTTACCTGTACCTCTCGGGCCAAGCTCGCAGAAATTATAATTTCTTTCAACAAGAGGTACCATGCGCTCAAGAAAATGCAATTTTTCTTTTTCTTTTAATGCGTCCGGTTCATAGCCACAAGAACGAAGGAGCATATCTCGCCACTCTTTATATGTAAAGTTTTTACGCTTTGAAATCATATCGTCAAGGTCAAGATTCGGCATTTGAATAGGCTTTAAGCTTAAAATTTTGAATGGTGAATCTTGTGGACCTCTTTTTCTTCTTGTCTTTCTTTCTTCTTCATCATCAAACTTGTCATACTGATATGCTATTCTCGTAATACACCAAATACCACCGGTTAAAATCTTTGTGTATTCGGTTGCGTATTCACTCGGTAAAACAAATCTTTCAATGTCAAGATTTGCAAATCTCGCAACATAGACATCATTGTATTCATCAAGTACGGCAGAAATTTTATCGATAACAGTATATTCGCCGTTTTCTCTGATTTTTGATTTGATTTTTTCGCTTTCGTCAGGCCTTACATAGTTTTCGGAAAGTATGGTTCTGATTTTTTCAAGACCTGCCTCGATAACTTCTTCATCATCTGTTGCACAGTACATTCCAAGCAAATATTCAAGTACAAATGTTGGTACATTTGCACCTCGTTTCATAAGTGAAGTCAAGTCTTTA
Organism: uncultured Clostridia bacterium; assembly: GCA_945874765.1. Classification (GTDB taxonomy): domain Bacteria; phylum Bacillota; class Clostridia; order Oscillospirales; family Acutalibacteraceae; genus Eubacterium_R. The sequence continues at coordinate 18,662 of CAMCHQ010000005.1, read as the reverse complement.
CGAACGATTTTGCCTGGAAAATTTTTAATTATTTTTTCATCAAGTTCATCCATTTTTTATATCTCCTTTAATTTAAAAACCAAAATCATTTGAAAAAGCAATGTCTATTTTATATTGCGTCTTGCTTATAAGCTTTCCGTCGCTATCGTCTGATACGAGCAAATAATAAGGCTTTGATGCTGAAAATGTCAGCTTTGAAAACAGCTCAAATGTAACCTTTGTGCTTTCGCCGATTGCCATTTTGCCAATAGTCTTTTCATTACTTATAATATTTCCGAGTTCGTCTATAAAATATAATTTATATTTTTCGGTATTTGGAGTGTCTTCTTTCTGAGTTAATTCAAGGCTAAAAATGTTATTTGTAATTACCTTTTGACCGTTTGCCTGAACGAGTGCACCGATATCAAGGCTTTGTTCAAGTTCAAGCTGTGCCTGTCGTTTTTTAGTATCCTCTTCGACTTTTCTTGCCTCTTCTTCAGCTTGTTTTCTGTGTTCAAGAATAAGCTGAACTTCATCATTACTGAGTCCGTTAAAAGGATTCGATTCAGACTTTTTCTTCGGGTTTCTTTCGCTGTTAGCAGTTTTCTTCCTTTTTTTAGTAAAGAATGTCTTGTTTTCAAATCTGTTAACAAATAGAATATTGATTTGATTATACTTTACATTGCAAAGCTTCATCAAATAGCTTATTTTGGATACAATGTCCGATGCGTTCATATTTATTTCCACATATAAATCATCTGCAAAATTGTAACCTTTCTTTAATTGATTAAGATTTTCTTCTTTTACAATATCAACTCTTTTACGATTATCTATCGATTTTCCGATTTGGTCTTTTATTACTCTTTCATAATCTTGATAAAGAAGTTTTAAAAGTGATATATATAATGATGACCATTTGCCGTCAACAGGATAAACCGTGCTGTTATAGCTGAAAGATAAAACCGATGTGTACGCATAATCTTGATAGCAATTAAACCTTACAAATTCTATTTTCGATAATGTTTCGTCATTAACCTCAAAGCATTGGTAGTCGCTGTCATCACCGTTACGAAGATTGTTGATAAATTCAATTTGAGTTTCAATCTCTTCTTTGATTCTCTGATTTTCTTTTTGCTCGTTTTCTTTTTCTTCTATCTCATCTTGTTTACGCTTTTTTTCGGTTTTTATGATTTCGTTCCATTCGTTTAAAAGCCATTGTTGTCTGTCATTCTCTTTACGCTCGTTTTCTTTTTCTTCGGCAATTTTTCTTTGTCTTTTCTGTTCTTCTTCAATCCTTTGTTTTTCGGCTTTCTTTTCCTCTTCAATTCGTTTTTTCTCTTCTTGCTTTTCTTTTTCCATTCTTTCTTCTTCGGCTTTTTTCTCTTGCTCTATGTGTTTCTTTTTATCAAGCTCATTTTTTCTTTCTTTTTTAAGTTCGTTAAGCTTTTCTTCAAAATTACCGTCTTTACAAGTGAGTATTGCATTTTTGAGTTGAATAGTGCCGATATTGTCTTTCTTTGCAAAAAACTTGTTTATTTCCTTAACAGTATCTTCGGTTTTATCCTTAGAACCAACTTTGATAAAGTCATAAAAACGTTCTGGTTTATAACCTTGTTGCCCTATGAGTACATAACAATCATAAACATCATAATAAGCAGGGTTGTAATTTCTTCGCCTGTCAGGTATACCGTCTATATTTTCATAAGTATAGTGCATTTCTTTTATATCGTCATAGCTGTAACCGTCTTTGATATATGTATCTTCATCAATAGTTTTCGTTTCTTCATCTACACTTGCGTAAAAATCACTGTAGTCGATAATTGTAAATGTCATTTTATCGCAGTCATATTTCCAAATGTATAAAGGGTTAAAAATGTAAACATTATTTTCAACTTTTTTAAAATATACGTCATTTGAAAAATTGCTGAAAAACTCAATAAGTTCAGTCGGTACATCGTTTTTGTCGTCAACAATATTCAAAGCGTAAAACGATTGTGCAAGCGAATTATAAGCACTTGATTGAATAGGAAGTTTATTTAGAGGTGCAATGTCTTTTAAAAGGGCTTCATATTTTTCGAATGCATCTTCACGCTCTTTTTTATAGCTGAGATAATCTGCAACTTCTACATTTTCTTCAATCAAATACTCATATGATCTGTTTAAATCCAGGTAAAATTTCGCTTTAGCCGCAGCTTTGTCTATTTCGTTTTTTCGATTTAAAAACTTAACATAAGCCTCGTTGACTCTTTTTTGCTCGCCTTTGATATTATTGCTTAGGCAAGGTACTTTGTAAGCTTTTGGCGGAGCAAAGAATTTGGCAACTATAAGCTTTTCTTTGATTTTTTCTTTCGTTTCTTTGATTTCTATTTTCTTGTCTTCCGTTTCTTTTTGTTTTTCTATTTTTTTATTTTGCTCTGCTTTATGTTCTTCTATTTTTTTATTTTGCTTTGCTTTATGTTCTTCAATTTTTTCATTTTGCTTTGCGTTATGTACATCTTTGATCACAAAGATAATAAAAGCCACAACTGCGACAGCTATAACGACACCTACAACAATTAAGATTGTACTGAAATTTTCAACTATAAAGCCTAAAAGTCCAAAAAATAATAAAATTGCTATTATTACTAAAATTAATTCCATTTTTTCTCCTCCTAAAAGCCGAAATCTTCAGCTGAAAAAACTATGTCGATTTCATATTTTATGCGGCTTATTTCTTCACCGTTTTCATTTTCAATTATCAAATAATAATCATCATTTCTATTAAACTGATGCTCTTTAAGGCAGAAATTCACTCTGTACTGCCTGTTTGTCGCCTCAATGTCCTCTTTATCGGCTATTATTTTATGAATGTCGGAAATTCTGTTGCCGAAATCATCAATAAAATAAAGTTGATAAGTTTGAGCCTTTTTGTTTTTGCCCACAGGCTCCTTTTGGAAAAAGTAAAGCGAAAAAATATTGTTTGAAATTTTGTGATTTTGTGATAAAAGCGTAATTTCAACAGGTGTTGTGTCAAACATTTCTTTGTTGTTTTGATATTTTTTAGAATCAAGGCGAACATTTTTCACTTTAATCACCGGTACTACACATTCCTGCAAGCTCATACCGCCGTGAACAAAATTTTCACCGTCGCCCGATTGCTTGATTCTTACAATATCAAGAGAGGAGTAGCCCTTTAAGCTTTTGCTCTCATCATTGATTTGCATATCAATATTCATTAAATAATCACAATTTGTGCTTTCGTCACCGATAATGTATCTTCTGCCTGATGCTTTAACACCTGCCAAATCCGTAACGGAAATTTTTTGTGATTCTTTAAACGGCAGATAAGTATATGTAAAGCCGTGGTCACTCGTGATTATAACTTCGCTTGAGCCTCTTAAGCCTGCAATAATTCCTGCAAGATTTGTAATTTCGCTTATTGCGTCATCACAAGCGTCGAAAACTTTTGTTTGAGTGGCAGGCTTTTCAGCTATGGCGTCAATCGTGTTGTGATAAATGTAAACAACTTTTTTGCCTTTGATAAGCTCACTTCGGTCGCTCTTTTTCATTTTAATAAAGTCTTTGTATTGTACTGCTGTGCTGTTTTCGTCGTGGGCACAAAGCACCTTTTTTCTTTCATCTGTTGAACTGCACTTTAAATTATCAACAGTAATTACGCCGTCGCTTACTTTCTTGTTACTACCGGGCAGCAATGCCGCCATACCATATTTTGTAACCGACGGAAATACGCTTTGCATAGCAGAAATTTCAACACTTGCTCTGCTTTTATGAGCAATATTATCACAAAGTTCAACTGCAACTTCGTATCTTAAAGCGTCCGAAATTATAACAAAAACAGTGCGCTTTTCCTTAATAGGCAGTACGAAATCATCATAAAAATCAATTTGCTTTTTTATATTGCAGTCGATATTTTCACCGCTTAAATGAGTATCGGCAACTTTGAACCATAAATTGGTAAGCTCTTTTAAATACCAATTTTGATAAAGCTGTTCAATGTAATCAACGCTTGATTTGTATAAATCGTCCAAATCAGGAGCATATGACGAAATTAAACTTTTCGAAAATGCAAGATGAAATTGACGGTACAGACTGTCCATTTTGTAAAAATCGTTTGTGTACGATTTGAAAACATCATAAGCATTTGCAAGATGAAAACTATCCAAATGTTCATGATAAAATTGTTGCATTTTAGCAATGAAGAAAATGCCATTGTAATAGTTTTCATAGTCCTTGTACCAACTCATAACTTTACGCTTTTCAACCGTGCTTACAATGTTGTCACTCTTGATTACATTCGAGTTGACTTCGTCAAAAAATTTAGTCAAAATAACTTCGTCAATGCAAGGAAAAATGTCGCAACTTACAAGATTTGAAATGTCAACTTTAGCAAATTTGCTTTTCAAATTATATTTATCTTCAATAATTTTGCACAGCTCAAAAGCATCATTTTCATTTGTAACAGTCATATCGTGAATGAGCGTGTAGCAAAATGACGAATGATTCAAACTGATGTGCTTTTCAAACGGCTTTAAAACAGCTTGAGCCATATTTTGAATGCTTGCAGTGAAAATGATATGACTTAAAAGTTCTTCAAAATTATTGTCAATGTCAGCTTTTATGTATCCTGTGTTCTTTTGAATCATTGTCCAAAAAACAGCCTCATTGCCGAATTTTTCAATATTTTCAATGGCAGACTTGCCGTAAATAAAATAATCAATAAGCACTTTACCTATAATCGATTGAGCAGTGTTTTTTTCACTTGATGTCAAAACGCTTAAAATATCATAGTGAAGTGTGGCAGGATTTGTATATACATTGCCGTTTGATATTGCTTTAAGCTTTTCGCATCTTTCTTTGCTGTCAAAAAATTTAGGGTAAAGTTTGAGTGCGCTTTTCATTTGAGGTGTTTGTTCAATAGAAAATTCGTCCATTACAAGCGACGACTTGTCGGCAAAAAATGGCTCACCGCTGTAAAGCTCAATGTCATAAAGCCACCTATCGCTTAGCTTTTCATACTTGCAGGTGTCATAAACAAGGTAATTGCTTTTTGTATCGTCGCAAAGCAATAACTTTTTAACTTCAAAAAAGTTGTTTTCTTTAAGCTTTATTATTTTTACACCGTTTAGGCTTATATCATCAATGTCATTTTCAAACCGACCGTCTTCGTCTTTCCAAAAAACAATGTGCCTTTCGTAATATTCTTTAAGCGGTGCATCAAATCGTTCTTGTAATCTTTTTTCTATTGTTTCAATACCCATAGTTGTTTCCTTTTTAGTGCTTAGTTCTTAGTGAACAGTGATTAGTTATAGGCACGGTTTTATTATTCTAACCACTAATCACTAATCGCTGACCATTTTTATTTTACCTTTGCTAAAACATCCTCAAATTTTGCATAATTAACCTTAACGCCGTCGTCAAGGTCAATCGTTATCATTTGGTCGGCAAGGTGGTGCACCTTTTCTTCAAAATTATTAACCTCGTTTAACTGCTCTTTAATTTTGTCGATTTCCTTGCCTATCTTAGTCCTGTCACTTCCTGTGGCAGAATCGTATTCACTCGTCAAGAATTCAATTCTTGACCTATATCTTTCCTGCTGCTCAAATACATAGTCCGTTCTAAGCTTTGCTACCGTGTCAGCTTTATACCTGTGCATATAAATGAGCGCTTTAAAGCCGTTCTTTTTACCACTGTCAAACAGCCAGTAAATCGGTCTTTTTTGATATGTTTTGCAGTGGTCTTTGTAGAAATCGTTTAAGAAATAATTTCTTATAACTTCTCTTGAAGTCTTGCCTTTGTTACCAAGTGCGTCTGCTACAAATTTCAAGTTTTCTTCAAGCGTGTCTTCGCCGTAAACAACCTTTACAAATTCTACAAATTTTCCGACAATATCATCTTCAAAATATTCATCGTCAGTTATCGGAATTATGTTGTCTTTATCCGGTATGTAAGTTGTATATTTTGATTCATCAAACTCGCCGCCTGCATAAGCTAAACCGTCAACATCAAGGCTATAACGACCAAACATACAACCGACTGCGTAGGACACAAGCGATACGATTTCGTCGTGAAGAGTACGGACATAGTTACTGCCTTTCATACTTTCGGGCACATCGTCTTTGCTGTCATATACTCTGTGAACGGTGATATCCTTGTCTGCCACATCAGGCGTCAACTCGTCATTCAAACCGTATATGTCAATAAATATTCTGTTTAACTCTTCTTCGTTTTCTTTAAGTTTGAGGAACCTTTGCTCGCATTCCTCTTTCCATTGCTCGTATTTATCTGAAATTAGTTTTGACATTGTTATTTACCTCATTTGTGTCCAAGAATTCTTAAATACGCTAACATCTTTAATACCATGCCGACGCAAAAAAACATTTATTTCTTCTTCCGTTGCATTACATTTAGGACCAATAACTATATTACAAAAATGAAATGGTGCATCATCACCGTCACCAACTGTAATTTCATAATACGCTTTTAAATCATTGTCGCTTTGGATAAAATCAATGTTTTCCGGCACATATCTATCAACACCTGGTAAACAAATTTCAAACAAATCATGACACTTGTAAAGTAATCGATACTCTTGTTCATCTTCATTAACTTTATTTTTAATAAAATAACTTTCACGATAAAATTCTTCAATTTCTTTAACAAATTTAGACAGCATTTTATCATCCAAATTTGAATATTGCTTTTTCCAAGTTAAAACTTTTGTCATCCAAAATCCGGATGCTTTTTCATCAATTTCTTTATCTGACAAATACTCGATTTTTTTAAATTCAAGATGTGGATCGTTTTTTGCTAAAGTTTCAAGCGTCAATATCGGAACACCTAAAGCTACACCTTTGCCATTATTTGCATAACTACGGAGCATTAGTAATTCGTGCGACGGAATGCAAAATGAGGCAGCCCCATAAAAATCCCTATTACGACCTTGGCTTGCTATCATTTCGCTAAATCGAAAAAAGGCTCGATTTATCATTAGATGTTCTTCTTTGCTAATTTTATTATCGTGATAGAGTTTATGATAAGCATTTTCTAATGCTTGAATCATATATACGCCTTCTAATGGATCATTACTTTTTGTTATATCACAAAGCCTAAATTTTTTAGATTTTATAATATTAGCAAAAGTATCTAAAGTTGTATAATGATATAATACTTCGCTTTTTCCAATCATAGTTCACCTCATACTAATGGACTTCGTTTGAAATCCCAAGAGTTTTCATAAGAATTCCAATCGGCCTTAGAAATCGCAACATTCTCTTTTGTTGCGTTATTCACTTGATCCATGCGTCTTGTATCAATGATAAACGGTAGTGAGGAAATATTGCCTTTTTGAAAATTAAGTGTTGGATTCATTGCACCTAAAAAGAACAGTGTAACTTCTGAACACAAGAATGCCAATGTAAAAAAAATGTTTTCTGTTTTCACATCAGCAAAGGAACCGCTGGCATCATACAAAAAACCGTAATCTGTATAACGAGCTGCAAATTTATATGATGACAGCGAACTCCAGGTTACATTCTCCTTAAAAATATATTCCAAATTGAATGCATGAGCGGGGATTTTTCCAGAATCATCTTTGTAATTTCGCATATAGCTCCCATCATTTTCCCAATTTACAACATAGTCATTATTTCCATACCACTTGCGATACTCTCCACCTTTGTTATACGGAAACCATTTTTTCTTACTGTCGATTGCTTCACTTCTCGAATGCAGCAAAATTCCAACTTTTTTCCAATTCACTTCATGCCAAAGCCTGATAAACATATTATTGTTTCCAGTAATCATTCCCGCGCGCGTTGTTGCAAATTTCTCAAATACTTGTGATTCTATACAAACATCAAAAGCATGTTGACTCACCCAATAAGCGATTGGGGAGCCGGGGATTTTAGAAAAGTTGGTTTTGGTTATATTATAAGCATTATCATTTTTATTTAAAAATGCCTGTTCTTTAGCAGTTTGGCTGTTTTCATCAACAAGTCGTTTATATGTAGCCTTGAACTGCTTTAAATCGGTCTTTCTTTCTATCCAAGCAGTAGTTTGTACTACTTCACCACCGATTTCCTCAAATGCCCTTGCTCCGAGATGTGCCATATTAACGGTATCTGTTTCAAGAATTTTTGAACGCAGTTTTTCATAAGAAGATAAAAACATCCAAGAGTGCATTGTAATCATTGCCGAATATCGATTAGGCTTTGTTAATTGAGCTACTCTTTCAATAAATACAGCAAACATATCGGTTTTGCTGTCAGGATAATTCTTTTTAACAAAATTTTGAAGTGATGCACTCGAATTACTTACAGGCATATACGGTGGGTTAGTGACTACCACATCATACTTTTGTGACAGCAGCTTTGCCTGATTAACAAGCGCACGAATATCATCGGTTTTGCCACGGAGAATTTGAGCCTCAAAATCGACAGGAACAGACTGCTCAAAATCATCTATAACAGACAGTGCGTAATCGTAATCGGCGTCAGGGACATTCAATATTGAGCCGTATTCCTTAGCATCGATAAAAGTATCAACTACTGTTTGGAATATTTCTCTAAATTTTTCATCGTCCGATATTTTTTCCCAAGAGTCAGCAAGGAAGTTAGACTCTTTAATTGAATAAACATTAGGCTTAATGTTACGAGTTAAAATTCTTCTGTCACAAGAACGAGCCTTCATCATAACGGCAAAATAGGCAAGCTGATATGCTCTATCGTCAATATCAAGACCGAAAAGGTTATTTTCAAGTATGAGCGAAGTTGCATCTCTTTCGGTATAGCCACATTCAAGATAAATCTGCATAAGCACTTCAAAAGCGTAAACAAGAATATGACCGGAGCCCATACACGGGTCAATAAGCTTTATAGAGGTGAGTTCACTAAAAAGCGAAATGTGATAAGCATTTAATTGTGCTCTGACTTCAGGCGTTTGCTCCGCTTCAGGCAAATAGTATTGCCAACCCATTTGTTGTGCTATTTCTTTTTCTTTATTTATTCTTTCTTTTTCATCGGTAATGCCAACGCATTTATCGTTAATAAAAATTCTGCCGAGAGAATTTTGAACCATATAGCGAACTATCCAATCAGGAGTAAAAAGTTGAGTTGCAGCAGGTATTTCTTCTTTTTTGATTTTTGCATTGCCTTTTCGTCCAAACACAACAGCTTTAGGCTCAATGTTATAAAATTGATAAAGCCAACCGAGAATTTCAACCTGTTCGCCCCAATCACTCTCATCAATATCACTAATCATTTTGCCTATAACGGAATCAGGTCGAAGAAGATTATCTGGGAATAGGAGCTCGGTATAATTTGCAATTTTTTCAAACATACCCGGTAAAAGCTTTCCTAAATCGTTGCACTGCGAAATGATGAGATATTTGTATAAAGCGTCGGTGTCGTTACTGTCGATAAGCTCAAAAACCTTGCTTTTGTCAATACATTCAAAGTCAATGTTTATAGCCTCTTTCAAAATTTCAGGCTTGAACTCATTATTTTCATTAGTAAAAACACGAATACGAGACGGAAGAAAACCGTTGACTTCCATATATCTAAGAGCAATAAAACGGTTAAACCAAGTGTATGCAACTTCTTCCATAACCTGCTCAAAGCCTTTTAATTTTATTTGATTTACAAGTTCACTTCTTTGCTTGACTTCGTCGTTTGAAAGTGCACGCTCTCCGATTGCTTTCGCATTTTCTTCACCGAAACCGTCCTTTGTGATTGCGTATTCAAATGCTTTTTGTGCAACATCATTTATAAGCTTTTGCCTTGCCCATACGGCGTAGCTTTTTAGCGCATTCTTATTCATTTTCTTCTCCTTCTGTTAGTGGTTAGTGATTAGTGCACAGTGATTAGTTATAGGTGTGATTATATAAAATCTGACCACTGTCAACTGTCCACTAAATAATCTGTATGAAATCGTTATCTTCAAGCTCTTTAAGAAGTGACTTTTTAATCATCTCGGTATATTTTTCAATTTCATCTGCTGATTTAAGCCTTATTGCAGGGACTAATTTATTCCTTGAAACAGATGCCACCTTGATTTTCACTTCATCACTTTGCTCATTTTCATTATTAGCTTTTTGAGAAATCTCATTGAAAATGCTGTTTACTGCTCTTTGCTTTGTTTCGTTAATTTGAGATTTGACGGCATCAGCTTTAGAAAGTGTTTTTATATCATCAATTCTGTTTCTAAGTATTGAAAAATTGCTGTTAGCCGATTTGAACGAAAGTAAGCTTTCGTCACCGTTTGCAATGTCAACAACTTCTTTAGCCGAATCTTCAAGCAGATGAATCAAACTTTCTTTTTTGTCATCAAGTATGATTTTGTAGCTTTCTTCTATACTATTTATAATATTAGGAATTTCAGCAATTCTTCTATATGGCTTTTGCATGGAAATGATAGAATTTAAGGCTGCAACATTTTTTGTTATCTCTTCGCTTTCGGTAAGATAAAATTCATCATCTCGAAGTTTGTTCAACTCGTCAACACCTTTGTCAAATGCACTTTTTTGCACTTTTAAGAAGTTGAATACATCCTCGCAGTCTTCTCTGTTGTCAAGCAAAACATCTTGGTCTTTAAGAATTCGATTAAACAGTGCAACAGCGTCCTTTTTGTAACTAAGTGTTTCTCTCAAATTGGTGCTTGCTCTCATCAAATCGTCACGACCTGGATAATTTGTTCCTACATAAAATCTGTTGATAGCCTCATCGCATTCTTTCTTCTTTTCTTCAAGTTTGGAAATTGTGAAAGTCAAAAGTTCGTCCTCATCATCAGGAACGTCCATAATGTCAAGGTATTCTCCAAGAAAGCTTTTAACATTTTTCTTTATTCTTTCGTCAAGCTCAATTCTTCTTTCGATAACTGTTTTGTCAATTTCACTCTTTTTACGAAGAAGGTCAATAAGTCTTGAATCACGCTCTGTAACAACCGAACCTGCATATACGACATTTACTTTTTTGTCCCTGATAAGCTGACAAAGAATACCGACTATGTCAAGCTCGTTAAAGCCGTACGGAATACCTTTGTACTTTTTGAGCAGATCGCTTGCACAGGTAGTCATTTTACGCATATGCTTGCCTTCAAGCCAAAGTGCCATATCGTCAACAGCCTGAGCATTTGCATTGCCTACATCAAACGACATTTGGTTGCTGTTAAATATTTTCAACACATCGGCAATGTCCTTGTAGTTATAGGTAACATAGTTCATTTTCGTATAAACGCTTTCAATAAGTACAGTGAGTGCATTGCTGAATTTATCTTTAACACTTGTACCTGAAACGCTTACCTTTTCGCCTGCTATGTAAAATTCACCGTTTATAATTGCTTTTGAAATAAGCTCCTTAGCCTCTTTTTCATAAGCACTTGCCTGTGAGCTCTTGCCACGAATTATGTTTTGAATATTCTCGGCGAGCATATTTATATTTCTTGTTTTTGTATAGTTTCTGATTTTTAATGCAGATTCAAGTGTGTCATAATAGCCGTAATCGTCCGAAAGAACACAAATAGCCTCGTTGTTAGCCTTTGATTGCATAATAAATGTACTTGAATCGGCAGTATGCAAATCCGATGCGGCAGTTATAATTCTGAGCCTGATAGAATTTGAAACAGCACCGTGAATTGTATCGTCAACAGCTTGGTCAAAGCCGATTGTATTGTTGCCGTATTTTATAACCTTGTTTGAAAATAAATCATCAAAAACAGTTGAAGAAATTTGATAAATAATTCTTGACGAGTCAACCATTGTGTTTTTGATTTCTCTTGCAACATCCTGCTCGTCATCCGTCAAAAACGAATAAGTCAAGCCATTTTTTGAAATGTAGTTTTGGCTTAAAAGCCTTGCAAGTGAATCTTTAACTTTATTTCTGAGTTCAATTTTATCCGTTTCAATATCATCAGTCATAAGTGTTGCAATGTTGTCAACATTTGCAGGAATATCGTCGATATATTTGATAAGATAAAGCAGTTTTAACACCTTAACATCATAATCTTCAATTCCGTCGCCCGATTGTGCCGCTCTGTCGCAACGTTCGATTACCTGACGAATTGTACTTTCAAGAAATGAATTAACCGTGTCGTAAAAAAGATAAAACGGTACTAACGCATTTTCATCTCTGTCGTTAAGCCTTTGTGCCACTTCCTGAAATCCTGAAAGCATAGAGCGTTCACCACTTGATTGGTGAGCACCGGTGTTACCCTTTTGCCTAATTTTAATAAGAACATTTTGAAAAAGATTAAATTGAAACGGTATAAACGGATAAGTTTCAATAAACTCCTTTTCGCCAGAATATCCTTTCATATCTGCTCTTGTGTCGTTAAAGCTGATAAGATTTTTAAGCACGGACGCAGAAGTGTTATATTTTTGCTTTAATAGCTCTTCGCCGTTTTCATTTTTTGCAAGTATTCTTTTTTTGATAACTTCGTCAACAGAAGAAGAGGTGAGCGATATATGAGTTTTAAACCTATCCTGAATTTTAGAAAAATCAGATGCTTTTACTTTGGTATAAGAGTCAATTTCCTCTTGAGCTGTTACAATAACCCAAACTCTGCCATGACATTTAGTTCCGAGTTCTTCAACAACAGACTGAAGATTGAAAAGCAAATCAATTTCACCTTCGGTGATATATTGACCGACTTCATCAATGCAAAAGATAAGTCTGTTGTCTTTGCCTTTAGAATCAATATAGCTTTTTATATCATCAACAAGAATGTCTATGCTAAGCTCGTCGCTTGATGCGTTAAACCATTTCAAGGCTGCATCTTTGTCAACATTCAAAACATCAGCCATTGCATTGGTTATATCGTCTTCCCATACTTCAAAAACATCTCTCGACTCTTCCCAAGGCATACCGTTGTATTCTTCAAATTTTTGCTTAAATTCTTTGAACACACCTCTTTTGTCAAGAAACTGCTCAAATCTTGCAACTTTAATGCTTGCACCGAAATAGCCAAGATGTTCGTAAAATACCTTTGCAAATACACGCAAAATAGCAGTTTTGTCCTTGTTGACGGAACTTTTTACATCAATGTTAAAAAGTATTGATTCAGTCGGTACGCTTGCACAATGCTTAAGCTGAGCAAAAGCCAATGGGTCGTCAAACTTGTCCTCAAAGTAATCAACGGCCTTTTTTTCTGCAATATACGGATTTGAAAGAAGATACGAAATCATTTTTAAGAAATGAGATTTACCACTTCCGAAAAAGCCTGAAATCCAAACGCCGATATTATCTGTCGGAATATCAATTGAATTTTCGTAGATATTTAAAAAGTCTGCAAAATGACGGCGAAGTTCCTTTGTGATAATGTATTCTTGAAATTCACTTTGAAGATTTTGCTCGTCATTTTGGTCGGCTTTGATAACGCCGTTAATGTTTCTGTTAATATCCTCTTTATAAATGCTTTGCAATTTCATTTTTCTTCTCCTCACTTAAAGTAAATTGAATGCTCTGTAATAATTTGTTTCAAATCTGTTGAACAGTATAAGCGTCTGGCCTGTGTAACTTCCCGGATACATAACTACGACAGGCGTATTTGGAAACTCAGGCTGAATGTTTTCAAGAATGTTGTTGCACCTCATATATGGGTAAACATTGCCGACTCCGATAATTAAAAGAACATCATTGTCTGTATGATTTTCATATTTCATATGCTTTATAAAGGCGTTTGGCGTTGCAAAAAGCGTAACCATTTTTAAAAATGCGTCGTTTCCTTTTGCCTCTTCAATTTTCGGAAGTCTGTCAAGAACTCGTTTCTCTTCACATATTTTTAAAAATATTTTGTATAAATCACATTCAATAATATTTGCCTTTGTATCAATGCCTTTAAGCTGGTGTACATAGTTTTTTACAACCATTTCATCTTCAGGGTTATAGCAAAAAATATGAATACCGACCTCATTGCTCAAACCTTTGTTTTGCAAAAAGTCATTGTCATTAAATTTGTTTGTTAAACAGTCAAGTCTTGCTCTAATATTTTCCATAATCTTTTACCTCAAATAAAACGGTTAAACGCCGGCAAAACGATTTCATCGCCTTTGTTTACTATTACTCTTTCAACCTCTTCATACAAAAAAACAGGATTTAGTGTTTCGCTTTTTATATTGTCAAGATAATCTGTTTCGGCTAAAATTTTAATAAGAACACTTCTTATTTTTGTAAGAGTGCTTTCACTCCAAGTGCTTATTTGTTCATTTTGAGATGCAAGTTCACTCAAAAATAAATTGATATCTTTTTTTGAAAAAGAAAAATTATTACTTTTGTATTTTTCGGCGATAATATTTAACATAAAATCCCATACAATTCTGTTTTGCAACATCATTGCATATAAATTAGCCTGTTTTGCAATATCCGGTGAAGAATTTGCAATCACTTCACATAACTCTTGCCCACAGTTATCAAGTCGTCTGATACAGGCTTGGGTCAAAATCTTTATGCTTTTTTCGGTTTTCATTTGCAGTATGTTTTCGTCAAATGATATTTTTAGTATTTCTTCGTTTGTATAGCCTTCGCTTTTTAGTTTAGCAACCTGCTTTGTTTCAAAAAACAAAAATTGCTCTCTTGTAATACCACCGTTGTATTCCCTTGGTGCAGCCATATGTTCTCCTTTTCGTAGAATGTTCTCATCTATGGAAAAAGCCGAGGTTAAACCTCGGCTTTTATATTTAACAGCATTTCAAGCTTGTTCATACATTCAATTTTTTGTTCAAAACTGCTATGAACATATTTATTCAGCGTAATTTTTACATCACTGTGTCCTAAGACTTCCGAAAGACTTTTTATATCCCATCCCGCCTCAATGCAACGAGTTGCAAAAGTGTGCCTTAAGCAGTGAAGTCCTGCATTTTTTATATTACAATATTCAAGATATTTTTTGAATTTAAGTTGCATATATCTTGGGTCAATGCAACTACTGTTTTTGCCTGTCAAAAAGTACTTGCCGTCTCTGTATTTATCAAGCATTTTATATAAAAAGTCAGGAATGGGAACGACTCTGTTTGACGAGTCGCTTTTAGGCGGGAGAACGGCAAGAACAGTTTTATGATTTTTGTTATCACATTTTATTCGTTGAATTGTTTTATTGACTGTTATAGTTGAATTTCTAATATCGTTCCATTCAAGTGCACATAGTTCACCTATTCTTAAGCCTGAAAACAGAAGTGTAAAAATTGCTAATTTGTATATATCGATATCATTTAAAAGATATGTCATAAGTGCTTTTTGCTCGGTCACAGACAACACTTTCATCTCTTTTTTCGTTTCTTTAACATATTTGATTTTTGGCAAATTCAAATTATAATTTTCATTTGCATAATTAAAAATCATGTGAAGTACAGTTAATATTGTGTTGACTGTTTTAGGTGATAGATTTTCTAAAAGTTTATTTGAATATTCTGCTATTTTGACCGGCGTAATATCATTTGTTTTGTATTCACCTAAATGAATATTAATGTGATGTAAAACGATAAATTCATACTTTTGGTATGTTGTGATTTTTACACGATTTTTTATCGTGCAAAGCCATTGACTTGATAATTTGTTTAGTTTTAAGTTGTTGAATTTCATAATCATTTCCTTCCTTTTGTTTGAAATAATTATAAAACAAAATTTATAAGTACATATTAATGGACTTAAAGTTTGAATATTATAAATCAATTTCATTTTTGTTGTATTTATATATTTTATATGATATAATTTATATGATATAATTTAAGTTGATTTATTATATATTATATAAAATATTCGTAGATGAGAACATTCTGCGAATCGGTTATATTTCCATTATTAAAGACCAAGGTTCAATGTTGAATCTTGGTCTTTTTTGTTGTCATTTTGCACAAATATCAAACAGTATTTTTGCAATATTATGTGAATTTAGGAGATATGTTGAATATTTTTCTAAAAAATCGAAATATTTGCGATATATATAATGCAAGGACTCTCTTGCAAAAAAAATTAAAGTGGTAGATGAATCATCGTCACTACCGTCATTACTGTTAATATCACATAAAGATGACATGCCTTAACAGAAACGAAGTTTCTCGTTCAGGGGAGAAAAACAACAGTACTACTACAAAGCACATATTAAAAAGGTGACACTGTAACTTGGCTTTTTGTAATATAACTTGTAGTTTTCAATTGTTCTTGTTGCCTTAACAGAAGGCAAAGCCTTTCGTTTAGGTTTTATATGTACAATAATGACGACAATGACGGTAATAACGCTACCGGATAGGAGATTCTTATGACTAATATTATAAGTTTAGAAGAAATGCTCAGAAACGGTTTTAAAGAGAAACATTATATCATTGAGGATTTGATCAATCCGGGTGCATATGTTTTAGCAGGCGCACCAAAATGCGGTAAAACAATCTTAGCAACCCAAATAGCTGTTGCAGTTGCTACAAACAGCAAAATTTTCGAAAGAAATGTTAATTGCGGCAAAGTGTTATATTTAGGCCTTGAAGACAATGAAGACGGTCAATCATTTTATGAGCGCTGTTCGGGTTTAACAAAATTCGGTCCAAATATTAAAAACCTGCTTTTCAGCAGTGAAAAATGTGCAATACGCTACATATTAAAAAACATTGAAAATTGTATTGATGAATATGACAATTTAAAAATGGTTGTAATAGATACATATCAAGTGCTTGTAAGTGGCAAATATAAATATACTTACGCTCAAGATTACAACAATTTTGAAAGGCTAAATAAATTTGCTGTCGATAATAATATATGTATTCTGATATTACACCATACGAGAAAAATGAAAGCAGATGACCCATTCGACGAAATAACCGGAACGAGAGGTATAAGCGGAGCATGTGAAGGTATGTTCGTGTTAAAAAGAGATAATTTGAGCTCTGTCGGAAAGCTATATATCCGTGGTCGTTCGCAACGAGAAAATGTATTCACATTAACATTAGACTCAAAATCTCACAATTGGATATATAGAGGAGAAGAAACAAAAGCTGGTGAAGCCTGTTTGATTCCTATTGTTAAAAAAGTAGTCGATTTTATGGCTGATAAAAATGAATGGAAAGGAACAGCAACAGAACTTGTAAAAGCAATCAATGAGGATATATTGCCTCAACATCTTTCAAATATATTAAATATTAACAAGGATAATTTGAAATATGTTGCCGATATTGAATTAACAACAGGCAGAAATGCCAACACAAGATGGCTAAAACTTCAAAAAATAAAAAATTGCGAAGATTCTGCGAATAATGATAAAAACTGCGGAATTGAAAACAATAATGCGATAGAATATAAGGAGGAAAATGCCATTGAATAATGAAGTTACATTGAATGATTTGTATAATTGCTTAAAAAAAATCGAAAAGAGCAGCTTTAATATGCCTCATTTCACCGGTCGGAATGTACCAATCAGTGAGATAGCTGCGGCAATAAAGAAGGATGCTCAGTTTATCAGAGTGGGTTTACAAAACCAAACTCTTGACTTTGGTTATGCTCAAAAGCTGCCAAATTCAAATGAGTATTCGTACTACTGCCCAGATAAACAGGTGTACGAAAAAACAGGCTACTTTAGGGTAGCCTGAAAAATGAAAGGAGAAAAATGAAGTTACCAAACAGCTATGGAAGTGTTACAAAATTATCAGGAAAACGCAGACGACCGTACATAGTCAGAAAAACCGTTGGGTTTCATATAGATGAAAAAAGCCAAAAGGTAAAGCAGGAATTTGCAATAATCGGCTATGCAAGTACCAAAAAAGAAGGACTTCAAATGCTTGCTGATTATAATAAAAATCCTTTTGATTTAACAAAGGCTAAAATTACATTTGAAGAAGTATATGAAAAATGGTCAAAACAAAAGTTTAAAACCATTTCAAATTCAAATGTTAATGCGTACAAAGCTTCTTATAAATGTTGTACAAGCTTATATAAAACACCGTTTAAAGATTTGCGACTTTCAAATTTGCAAGGCGTTGTTGACAATTGTGGTAAAAATTATCCAACACTACGAAAACTCAAAGTGCTGTTTGGGCAACTTTATGAATATGCTATGAAAAATGACATTTGCCAAAAGGATTACGCTCAATATGTCGACATAATTCAATATAAAAACAGAAATCCAAACAAACTTGAACGAAATAAATTTACTGCAGAAGAAATACAAACTGTTTGGAGTTTATCCGAAGATAAATATTATCAAACAATTTTAATGCTGATTTACACAGGTGTACGAGTATCAGAACTTTTGAATTTGAAAAAGGAAAACATAAATCTTGATGAGCAATATTTCGATGTTGTTCAAAGCAAAACCGAAAGCGGTGTACGAAGAGTCCCTATTGCAGATAAAGTTTTGCCATTTTTCAAAAATTGGTATTATAACAACAATTGCGAATATTTGTTACATATAAATGGTAAAAAATTCAGTTATGAAAATTATTATGACAGTTATTATATGCCACTTTTAAATAACATTGGAATTAATCATACTCCGCATTGTTGCAGGCACACTTGCATTTCAATGCTTACAAGTGCAAATGTCAATGAAACAATAATTAAAAAGATAGTAGGGCACAAAGGTAAAATGTCATTAACCGAAAAAGTATATACTCATATTGATATTAAAGAACTGCTTGACGCAATTAATTTGATATAATCATAACCACCAGTTGAACTGGTGGTTTGCACAGGCCCTATAAGGGCCGCCTA
>CAMCHQ010000004.1 GCA_945874765.1 uncultured Clostridia bacterium | reverse complement strand
TAAAGCTTTCTGTTTCCCCCGGTAGAACCGGGGGTTATCAACCATTGCTGGACAAGAAAAAAGAACTGATTTTATTAAAAAAATCAGTTCTTTCTTTTTTTATTTTACTTTTTCTTTCATAGCATTTTTATAAAAAGCAAGCTCTTTATCTATTGCGTCTTTGCCGGCTGGCTCAAACGGTTGTAAGACGCTGAACACGTGCGGCAAACTTTTGCCGTATTCCTTACCGTAATTTGCAAGCTCACACGAAACGCCGTTCTTTTTCAAAAGGTTATAAAGTTTAACCGTTTGCTTTTGCGCAAGTGTATCCCCGCTGCTTGTAATCAAATATGTAGGCGGCATTTCCTTTGCAAAAGGTAAAATCTTATCAAAATCCATATATTCATATGTTTTACTGTTTTTATATCCTTTGCCCCAAAGCGGTTTTGTATAAATACTGAACCAGCCGCCGTCTTTCATATAAGATACGGGAGATGTCAAAACCAAAGCGGTTAAGTTGATATCGGCACTTTCGGTTTCAAATATATTTCTCAGTTCCTCGCTTTGCAAAAGGACACTTGCATAAGAAGCAAGCATACCGCCTGCCGAGTCACCCGTAAGCATAATATTATCGCTGTCGCAAGGATAGTTATTGATATTTTCGCCTATCCATTTAAGTGCCGACATAACGTCTTTGATTTGTTCGTTTACGTTGACATCGGGCACAAGCCTATAGTTAATATCAAATACAACATATCCTTTATCGGCAAGCGCACGGCAATAATTTTCATTAAGTCCTTTATCGCCGTACATCCAGCCGCCGCCGTGAATATCAATAATAACGGGAAGTTGGTCTCCTTTTGAAATACTGTTAGGATACATTATATCGAGTTTATGATAATAATTTCCGTCATCTATATAAGGGATATCGCTGATAAGTTCAATATCTTTAGGCGGATTTTGTTTTGCGTGCTTACTTTTATCTCCGTCGTCGCAAAAGCGCCAAACCATTTGCATTATTTTAACAATAGGATTTTTCGCTATTCCTTTTCCGCTTTCGTCCTGATAATCTATAGTTTTAGATTTCACCATAGAGCCGACGTAGATAACATTTTTGTCATCGTCATACTTAGGTAACGTAGTTAAATTTATAAACCCTACAGCGACAATTACTATTGCCGCAACTATAATTAAAACAATTTTCAATGCTTTGCTTTTCTTTTTTGACACCTTTTCTTCAGTTTTCATAATTACACTCCCCGTTATATTTGTTTCATATTATCTGAAACTTTGTCCATTTTTGTGACTTATATCTATAAATAAATATTACTGCTTTGAATACCAAATCCATACTCATACCGATAGCGACACCGATAACACCCATCTTAAGCCACATACCAAACAATGCCGAGAAGAAAAGACGGGCAAAAATCGTAAGGGTTATTGACACAATCATTGTAAACTTAATATCGCCTGCCGCACGCAAGCCGTTACTGAGTGAGCCTGCAAAAGGATAAGCCAAGCCGTTAAAGATATTATTAATAAGAACAAGCCAAATAACAAGTTTCTTAGCTTCAGGCGAAATAGCGGAATACCTGACAATAAGAGGTGTTATTGCAAAAATCAGCGCATTCCAAAGAACGGACAGTACAAACGTGATTTTATTAAGCTTTTTAAAATAGAAATTTGCCGCATCAATATCACGGGCACCCATACATTGGCCTATAACCGTTGTATAAACAGGAGCCATTGCAAGTCCCATAATTGCCGCAAGAGACCATATACTTTGAGCGACGCCGTTTGCCGCAATCTGATATGTACCGAAAAGAGCCACCATACTTGACAAAGCCACTTTAACAAGTTGGTGAACACCGTTTTCAAGTCCGTTAGGCAGGGCAATATTCATAATTTTCTTTAAAAGGAAATTGTCCCAAGCAAAGATATCTTTAAATCTGTATCTTACATTGATTTTCTTACTAAAGCAAAAGACAGTAACCGCAATTGCCGATAAAATACGGGAAATTAATGAAGGATAAGCAACGCCTGCCGCTCCGAGAAGAAGAACAAATACGCCTACACAGTTACCGACAACGTTAATAATATTAGTAACTACAGAGATATACATAGTTACATTTGTTTTACCGATACTGCGTCACAAAGCGGCGCCGGCATCATATATGGCAAGAGCCGGAAGAGAAACGGTTGTTATAATAAGATATATATCGCAAGCATTCATAACCTCTTTAGTAATTTTACCGAAAAGAGCATGCAAAAGCTGAGAATGAAAAACTAAAATCAAAACGGTCATAACAATGGATATAACTGTCGAAATCATCAAAAGCTGCCCCGACGAACGTGACGCCTTATCATTATTTTTACAACCTATATATTGACTTATTATGACAGCACCGCCTGATGATAATGCCGTAAAAAGAAAAATAAGAACGGTATTAAACGATGTTACAAGCGAAACACCCGAAACATCGGCTTCACTTGAAAAGCTTACAACAAAAGTATCCGCTATTCCGACAAACATCAAAAGAAATTGCTCAACAAAAAGCGGAAAAATCAATTTGCGTAAATCCTTGTTTGAAAACATTACTTTTGCCTCGATTTTAAATATTTTTTCTGACAAATATAATTATATCACTGCACACATTCTATATCAACGGATTTACTCATTATAGACACCAATCCTATTAATAAGAAAAAAGCTTGCAGAAAACTCTGCAAGCCGTTAAATATCAACCTTTATTGTGTGAAGCAAAATATGCTTTTAAAACTTTTATACTCTCATCTCTTAAAACACCTGTTGTAACATCAGGCTGCCAAAAAGAATTATCAAATACAATTTCAGAACAGTTGCATCCGCCGTCACTGCCTAAAATCTTTTCCAAATCATCATTACTTGCGCCGTAAACAAGCCTGCCGAGCTTGGTCCAAACCATTGCGCCGCTGCACATAAAGCAAGGTTCACAGCTTGAATATAAAGTATAATCGCTTAAATCGGTAATACCTGTTTTAGCGCAAAATTCCCTGATAAGTCCCGCTTCACCGTGGTAAGTCGGGTCGTGTTTTGTATAAATTTGATTTTCGTGCTTATAAACAACCTCACCGTTTTTAACAAGTACTGCGCCAAACGGTTCGTTACCGTGTTCAACAGCCGACTTTGACAATTCAATTGCCATTTTCATAAACTTTTCATCGTCTGCATCAGCTTCATTGTTTAATGCTTTTTCAATTTCTTCAGTTGTAACAAGTGCGTTTGACTGCAAATATTCAATTGCTTTCAAAGCGTTTTTATGTGCCTCTTCGCTTGAGCCTGAAACAGCGTCTGTAACAACGTGAATATGATAATCGTTTTGGTGTGCGTCAACTGCGGTATAATGAATACAAACATCGGTCAAACCGCCTACCAAATACAAAGTGTCAACATTAAGTCCTTTAAGCAAAATTTCCAAATCGGTAGCAAAAAACGCACTGTAACGACGTTTCGATATCAAATATTCTCCGTCAATAGGATAAGTGAGTTTTGCGTAGTCGTTTTCAGGTCTGTTTTCAATACAATGGATATCCTCGCTGCCGTCCAATTCACGTCCGAAATCGACCATATCGGGACGATGACATTCTTTAATTTGTATTACCGGCAATTTAAGAGCACGAAACACATCTAATACCCTTTTTGCATTGCGAATAGAATTCCATCTCGGCTCATTTATATTATTTTCGTTTAACTCTGTGAAATCTTCCTGCTGGATATCGATAACCAGCAAGGCACAGTTCTTATCTAATTTCATAATAAATCCTCCGTGATTTTTTAGTTAAATAAAAACCGCAAAAGCTAATATCTGTCCATATTTTTTCCAAGTGCTTCAGTCATAATATGCTCCCGTAAAATTATTTTTTATTTGGATTTAACCATATATCCATAATTTCGTCTATGTCCGACAAAGAAAACGGTCTAATCATAATTATAATTCCATTCTTTATTCATTTTAGCTAAGACTTAAACTTAGGACAGCGGTCTCCAAAATCTTGTGTCACTAAAAAATAATCAATTTAAAAAGAAAAACAGCAGGGGTATCGTTATCAACTCAATGCAAAAACATTACATCGGACTGTCTTCCGTCAAAAGTGCAAGCGCTTTTGAATTTCGTGGTTCAAGTCCTTCTGCTTTAACAACAAAACAAAAAAGACACCCGTAGGTGTCTTTCTGTTTTGGCAGGGGCAGAAGGACTTGAACCCTCGGCACGCGGTTTTGGAGACCGCTGCTCTACCAACTGAGCTATACCCCTAAATATATGGTGGGCCATCAGGGACTCGAACCCCGGACCAACCGGTTATGAGCCGGTGGCTCTGACCAACTGAGCTAATGGCCCATAGACGCAAGACATTCAATCAAGCGACTTAGATATAATATCACTAAATCACTTGATTGTCAACACTTTTATCAATAAAAATTCAAAGCGGAATTTATTAATTATTATCGGTGCCGTTATCGTCTTTTGAAGATTTTTTATCATCCTTTGAAAACAAACCGTAGCACAAGCCGACAACACCGAGCACTGCCAAAATTGCGGCAATTTTAAAAGAAAGTTTACTCTGCTTTGAATAAGACAGTTTACCGCCGTTATTTACATATGATGTACTCGATTGCCTGTTTTTATCCGTATTTTCGTTTTTACTTTTATCTGAAACGGATGTGCCGGCAGACTTATTGTCATTTTCAATAACAGTACCGGAAGCCGAAAATTTAGTCTGTTCGTTTTTACCGCTGTCATTTGAAGAATTATTACTGCGATTTTGAGCTTTATGCTTTGGGACAAATTTAGTTGATTTACTGCTCGACTTTGACGTATGCTTTTTCGTGGTTTTGGGCGCACTTTTAGAAGTTAAATCGGTATGGCTTTTTTCATTTCTTGATTTAGTGGCAGAATTCTTTTGCGATGCTGTTTTACTTTCAACATACATATCAAAATTCAAACCGTCAAGAATAACGCAGCTGTTTTGAGAACCGGCATTAAAAGTGCAGGTGATTTTATTTTTCAAAGAGCGGTCGATCTTGTTTTTCATTTCAAAACCGACAAACAGCCTGCCGTTACCGTATTCGGCACTTACGTTTTCAAAATCACAGTCGACATAGATATTTTTATCATTATTTTTTATGCCCGACTTTGAGACGGAAAACGCATAACTGTTTGAAGAATTTGAAATTTTAAATTCAAGTGATACGTCTTTATCCTTATAATTGCCTTTACAGCCGCTGTACGCAAGATAGAAATATGCGCAGGCGTTATTTTTGTCAAGAACATAACGAAGTTGACCTGATAAAACCTTATTACTTAAATTTGTTACCTCTCCCTCATTATACCATTTGCCGACATTCGATATATACTCATCATCAAAAGCAAATGCATTAATTGAAAATGAGAATAAACAAACGGCAGCCAGTATTAATGAGACAGATAATCTCAAAAATCTTTTCATCCCTAATAATAAATATTAATTTGAATAGCCGAGAATTTTATGCTTCATTTCAACGATATTAATAATGTCGCCGCTTTCATCCTTAATTGCGACATCAATAATTTCGACTTCGGCATTAAAAATTTTACCGATTCGGCTGATAACAACAATGTCATCATCTTCGTATAAATCTTTTGTAGAAATTAATTCGAATTCCATAATTAATCACTCCCAATTAGTACTAATTGTCTAATTGTATTTTACACCAATATAAATTTTCGGTAAATGCAAAATAGCAAATTTTTTGTCAAAAATTGAAACTTTGTTAAAAATACATATATTAAATGATTGATTTTTATGCAATTTGACAAATAAATGTAAATAAAACGGCATAAAAAACACAGCAAAGAACAAATACTTAACATAAACTTAACAATACTTGGTGCGGACGATGGGACTTGAACCCACAAGGAAGCAATATCCACAGGAGTCTGAGACCTGCGCGTCTGCCAGTTCCGCCACATCCGCATATAAAATTGTCAGTTTTGCAATGTATTAACCTTTGTTGTGTAAATTAAAATATCTATTTTTCCAAAATTAAAAAGCGCAATAAAAAAGTCCTCTAAATTTTACACGGCGAGGACGTCCGAGGCAGAGCTTACTTTTCAGATAAATCTTATTTTCAGCTTGATCTGCAATCGCCTTAAATATCATTAAGACTTAATAAATATATCACAAGTTTATTGAATTGTCAATCATATATATGTTATAATTTTAATAAAGTTATCAATGAAAAAGCGGCTGGGAAAAAATATGATTATTTCGCTAAACGAAAAAATAAAAAAAGGAATATGCACCCTTTCGGTATTTGTTGCGGCGGCAATAGCAATTTACTATTTGACGATATGCGGATTAAAAGGAAACGAAAGTGCGCTTTCGACGGTGGGGCTTGAACACCACGTAATATTTACTCTTTGGGGAATTACAACATATGTTGCCCTTGCAAGCAATATAGCTTTTGCATTTTCAAAAACAAAATACAAATTTTACATAATATTTTTAATTATTTCCGCCGTAGGTATGGCGCTCACACTTTTATGCGATTTTGATTATGACAATTATCCGCAGTATTTAGCGCATTGCATAGGCTCGCTTGCATTTTCGTCTGTAATGGGAATAAACGTATTTTTATCGTTTCTTCTCACTAAAAAATACGTATTTGCCGTAATAAGCGCCGTAATTTTAATCACAGATTTGATTATGCTTTTAATATTCAAAGAGACGGCATTAATTGAAATTGTACCGATATTTGCCGGATATATAATGCTGACAATAAATAATTTAAGCAAAGGAAAAGAAAAAGTTGGAATTTTACAATAAATTGAAAGAAAACGATTTATACCCGTTTCATATGCCGGGGCATAAGAGAAACAGTGAATTTGATATTCCGTCAAGCGAAATTGACATAACGGAAATATCGGGTTTTGACAATCTTCACTCCCCTGTCGGTATTATTAAAGATATGCAGGAAAGCTTAGCAAAGCTTTACGGATACAAAAAAAGCATTATAAGCGTCAACGGTTCTACCGGTTGTATCTTAGCGGCAATCAGTGCTGTTTCAAAGGAAAATGACACAATAATAATTGCACGAAACTGCCACAAGTCGGTATATAACGCCTGCTTTATCAACAAACTCAAAATTGAATATATTGAGCCGGAATACAACAGTAAGTTTGGCTGCTATAAGGAAATTACGCAAGCGGCAATTGACAAGGCAATAGAAAAAGCACCGAATGCCTGTGCGGCAGTAATTACTTCTCCTACATACGAGGGATATATAAGCGATATCACTTGCCCTATCCCTCTTATTATTGATGCGGCGCACGGTTCACACTTTGGCTTTGCCGATTATTTACCGAAGCAGCCGAAAGCCGATATTATAATTGAATCTTTACACAAAACATTGCCTGTTTTGACACAAAGTGCAGTAATTCATATTGATAATCTTAACTTTTACGGCAAGGTCAAGAAATATATGGATATATATGAAACAAGTTCTCCGAGTTATGTTATTATGGCATCAATTGACAAGTGTATTGACTTTTTATCAGATTGCAAAAATGCTTTTAGTGAATATAAAATATTGCTTGATGATTTCTATAAAAAAATCAATGAACTAAACAATATACACATTTTAAAAAATGACGACATAACACGCATTGTTTTAAGTGCAGACGGATACAGCGGATGTGAGCTTTCAAATTTTTTGAGAGAAAACGGAATTGAACCTGAGGGTGACAGTCTTAAATACGTAATTTTAATTTCTACCGTTTGCGATACGAAAAAAGGATTTGACAAATTAATAAATGCACTGTCACGCTTAGAAAAAAGAGAGGCAAAGGAAGTTATATTCAAAAAACCTGCCCTTCCGCTCAAAAAATGCGAAATATATGAAATTAAAGACACAAAAGAAACCGACTTAGCCAAGGCTGAAAATCAAATATCTGGCGAGTATGTTTACGCCTATCCTCCGGGAAGCCCGATTATTGCACCGGGCGAAATAATAAGCGGTGATTTAATAAAGCAAATTGGCGAATTATATAAAAACGGAGTAAATATATTATCTGACAGCAATTTACTGCCGTTAAAAATATTGACAAAGAAGTAATATTAATGTAAAATAACAATATAAATTTAAGAAAGAGGTGTTTCTTTTGAAGAGAATCAACACTTTAAGCTCACGCAATCTTTGCGAATCAGCTAAAAAAGGCGGCTGCGGCGAATGTCAGACATCTTGTCAGTCAGCAAGCAAGACTTCTTGTTCAGTAGCTAACCAGAAATGCGAACAGCTTAAGAAGTAAATAGATGAAACTTAGGTGGGCATTTGTCCCACCTTTTTCATTGAAATAAAACTACGGAGTAATTTAATGATACACGCTTATAAAATGAACGGCTATAATATCATTCTTGACCAAAACAGCGGTTGCGTTCACTCGGTTGACGAGGCGACTTATGATATTATAACTATGTATGAAACACATACAAAAGACGAAATAAAAAAATACATATTAGAAAAATATAAAAACGATGACGATGTTACAGAAAAAGACATTGAACTTTGTTTTGATGATATTGAAGCGCTTAAAGCGGACGGCAGGCTTTTTGCCGAGGACACGTTTGAAGCCACGGCAAAGCAGTTTAAGAAAAGGCAGGGCGTTGTCAAAGCAATTTGCCTTCACGTTGCCCACGATTGCAACTTGGCTTGTAAATATTGTTTTGCAGGCAAAGGCGAATATGACGGTCCTAAGGGTTTAATGAGTCTTGAAACAGGCAAAAGAGCGCTTGACTTTTTGATTGAGCAGTCGGGTACAAGACGAAATCTTGAAGTTGACTTTTTCGGCGGTGAGCCGCTTCTCAATTGGGAAGTTTGCAAAGAACTTGTAAAATACGGACGTGAGCAGGAAAAGAAATATAACAAGAATTTCCGCTTCACGCTCACAACTAACGGGCTTTTAATAAATGATGACGTTATTGATTTTTGCAACAAGGAAATGGGAAATGTTGTTTTATCCCTTGACGGAAGAAAATCAACCAATGACGCTATGAGAGTTTCAAGAAACGGTAAAGGCTCATATGATTTAATTGTTGACAAGTTTAAGAAATTTGCCGACTCACGCAATCAAAAAGATTATTATATGCGTGGAACATACACAAGAAATAATCTTGATTTTGCAAATGACATTATTCATATGGCAGATTTGGGATTTAAGGAGCTTTCAATTGAGCCTGTTGTGTCCGACCCAAAAGAGCCTTATGCACTTAAAGAGGAAGATTTACCTATTCTTAAAGAGCAGTATCAAATTCTTGCTGACGAAATGCTAAAACGCTACAGAAACGGTAACGGCTTTACATTTTATCACTATATGATTGACCTTGATGCAGGTCCTTGCATAGTAAAAAGAGTTTCCGGCTGCGGAGTAGGCACGGAATATATGGCTGTAACTCCTACAGGTGAACTTTATCCATGCCACCAATTTGTCGGCGATGAAAAGTTTTTACTCGGCGATATTTGGAAAGGTGTTACGAACAAAAAGGTGCTTGAACAGTTTGAAGAATGCAACGTTTATTCTCACAAGGAATGTAGGGATTGCTTTGCAAAACTTTATTGCTCGGGCGGTTGTGCCGCAAATGCTTATCACACAACGGGAAGTGTAAACGGCGTTTATGACTTTGGCTGTGAACTTCACAGAAAGCGTATTGAGTGTGCAATTATGCTAAAGGTTGCAGAGGCTGAAGAAGGCTTAAAAGTAGAATACTGATAAAAAAATCAACGGAGTTGCCATATGACAACTCCGTTTTATTAATCCGAATATTTTTGCTTTTTAATATCAAGGTGAGAAAGACCGATATAATCAGGGAGACCGTCTCTGTAAGGAACCTGAGGTACACCCTTGACAAGCGGTGAAAGATAATCAATCATTTCCTGAGTGACATCATTGCCCTGTTCATTTATCCAGCTTCTCGGAACAAGTTTTTCATTATTTGCAACAACGCTTACCTGTTCTGTATAATAATCAACAGTATATGGCAAATCGCTGATTCTGCGAAGAGTTGAAAATACACCTGTTTTACCGTCAAGTGCAGCTTTAACGGCAATGACGCCTAAATTATAAGCCTCAGTAATATCGGTCATCGAAGCGGTATGACCTGCACTTCTTTGAAGAACGCTCGGCTCCAAAGCACGAACCTTACAGCCGATTCTCTCCTCGACAACACTTTTAAGATATGCGCCTGTACCGCTGAGCATAACGTGACCGAATTTATCGACATTATCCCCTCTTGCGCTGATATAATTACCATTTTCGTCTTTAATGCCCTCACTGACAACTACGATAACGGAATTATACTCGTTAAGTTTATTCTTAACATCATCAACAAATTTATCAACGGAAAACGGAATTTCAGGAAGATAAATGAGGTGAGGAGCAACGCTGTCGCCGTCACGTGCAAGTGCGGAAGCTGCGGTAAGCCAACCTGCGTTACGTCCCATAGCCTCAATAATATGAACGCTTTTAATACTGTAAATGCTTGTATCGTAAGCAACATTTTTAACGGCAAGAGCAATATATTTTGCGGCAGAACCGAATCCCGGAGAATGGTCGATACCTACAAGGTCATTGTCAATTGTTTTAGGAACGCCGACAATTTTGATATCAATGTTGTGGCTCAAAGTATATTTTGCAAGCTTATCAACGGTGTCCATTGAATCATTACCGCCGATATAAAGGAAATAGCCGATATTGTACTTATTAAACACATCAATAATTTCGGCAAAAGTTTCCTCATCATCACCGAGCTTATATCTGCAAGAACCAAGGAACATTGCAGGAGTTAAGCGAAGGCGGTTGATATCGTAAGGTTTGCCCTTAAAACGTTTTGTAAGGTCAATAATATTATCCTCTAAAAGACCTTGAATACCGTTTATCATACCGTAAACAGTATCGATTTTATCGCTTGAAAAGGCATATTCAATTGCACCGGCAAGGCTTGAATTAATAACTGCCGTAGGTCCGCCGGATTGACCGATAATCATATTTTTACTCATAGGTTATTCTCCGATTTTATTATCATATATTTTAATGTTTCTGTGAACATCTTTAACAGGTTTATTGACACAGATGGGTTCAAGTTTAACTGCGTCTTTTTTTGAAAAAGTATTATTAAATATTTCCAGATTTCTGCAAGGTCCGCTTTCATACCAATCCTTACAGTCGCAGGAAATATAAATATCAGGCATTAATACATTTTTAAATGTGTTATTAAAAATCTTAGACGGTCTGTCTGTAGTGCACAAAATACCACGTGTCGGAATGGCATTGAAGGTACAACCGCTTATTGTAAGTTCAGGGTTATATGTGATATTTTCAAAAACAAACTGCCCCGGTTTAAGCGGAGGCAAAGCCTCTTTAAATCTAACCTTAACGCACTTGTTGTCTATATCGTCCTCAGTGCTCTCGACAGTATAAACGTCTTTTAGTTCGGACAAATCACTTCTTCTGTAAATTTTAACTTCATTTCCCGGGAAAAAGGCTTTATATCCGCCCTGCTGACGGTGAACAAACTCTAATTCTGCGGTATTTGTATCAATGATTTTTTTAAGCCTTAAAAATGCGCCGTGAACATTAATAGCGTCATCGTGAGGGTGCTCAAAGAAACAATCCGTAATATTTACGTATCCTTTGCAACCGCAGATATGAATTAAATCCGCAAAAGACGAAACGGTGTAATTTTTAGCCGGAGTAAATGAAATATTTTTAAAATTAAGGTTTTCACACATTTGCGAAAGCCAGCCGAATCCGTGCATATAATTAACAGTTATATTTTCACAGTCGACATTTGAACACTCACTGAAAAACAAACCCGAATTATCACGAAGTTTATTACGTGACATAGTAACAACGTCGCCGACTTTAAATTTAGGTGAAATCAAATAGTTACACTCAACCGTATCAATATCAATTCTTTTGATTTTTGTAGCTGTTCTTGTCGGTGAAAGAACGGTTCTGAAAACGGTATTGCCTCTATGAATAACATTGCAGGCACATTCTTCATTAGCCGTATATGTATAATAATTTTTCTTAGTAAAAGGACTTTGCTCAAAGAAAGTAAGCTTATTATCCTTAACATAAAAAAGACTTTGAGGCGGAATTTTATAAGTTATCTTATTAATGGATTTCTTTATAACTTTCATCTCATAGTTTGTCGGTGAATTATACTTGATTGTAAAATTCTTAAGCTTAATATTATTACAATTAAACATTGCAAGCGAACACATATCGCCGTGAATTACAAAAGTCGAACCGCAGCCGTCTATAGTAATATCACTTTTATTTTCAATATCAATCGCAAAATATTTATCGGGTGCTTTAAACGAATCCGTATTCGTCATATGACACACCTTATGAATACTGAAGTCTTTATAAAAATGATACTCCCCTGTCGGAAATAAAAGAGTATCTCCGCTTTGCATATTTTTGATTGCTTCGCTCACACCGACGCTTGAATTTGACGCAGTGCAATAGTCGGTAATCTTGATATCCATAATTATCACCTATGGTATTATACATATTTTCGGTATAATAATCAACAATTGATTTATTTTTAACGAACATTGTCTATAAAAATGTTAATATTTATAAAACATATACTCATATAATTGACATTTTAGAGCAAATAATGTAACATTAGAAGAGTTATTGAACTTTATGCTACACAAAAGTCTATTAAATATACATTTTACTTATATTTATACAAAGTTCATTTTTTGGTTAGGGGTTATAAATTGAATAATTGGAAGGAAATTTATCAAAGCAAGCTGACTACAGCCGAAGAAGCAATCAAGCTTATACACGACGGTGATAAGGTTGTTACGGGTTTTGGCTGCGGTGAGCCGTTTGCTGTTGAAAGAGCGTTGGTTGATAATTATCAGGATTTTCACGATGTTCAAATTATCAGTATGCTCACTCTCGGTGATTCGCCGTGGTGCAGACCTGAGATGAAAGGTCACTTCACTTTAAATTGTCTTTTTGCTTCGCAAAGCAACCGTAAGGCAATTTCCTTGGGTATAAGTGAATTTACAACATCGCATTTTTACGAAATTCCCGATTTAATAAAAAACTACATATGCCCGAGAGTTACTATCGTAATGGTATCGCCTCCCGATGAGCACGGATATGTCTCTTTCGGCACCACCGTTGATTACACAAGAGGTACGGCGGATTATTGCGATATCGTAATTGCACAAGTAAACAAATATATGCCACGTACATTCGGCAACAGCTTTATGCACGTCAGGGATTTTACGTGTTTTGTAGAGCATGACGAACCGTTACCGGAGGTTAAATCGGTTGAGATATCGGACATTGAAATGGAAATCGGCAAGCACTGTGCGTCGCTTATCAAAGACGGTGACTGTTTGCAGCTCGGTATCGGCGGTATTCCAAATGCGGTATGTGCTCAACTTTGGGACAAAAAGGATTTAGGGCTTCACAGCGAGCTTGTCGGTGACGGCGTTGTCGACTTGCTTGAGGCCGGAGTAATTAACAATAAAAAGAAAAACAAAAATCAGTTTAGAACTATTTTAGGTGCGGCGTTCGGCTCTGCGAAGCTAAACAACTATATCAACAACAATCCGTCTGTTGAACTGCACCCTATTAATTACGTAAACAATCCGTCGGTCATTGCCCAAAACGACAATATGGTTTCAATAAATTCTTGTTTGCAAATTGACCTTTTGGGTCAGGTAGTATCCGATACCGTAGGTTTAAACCAATATTCAGCCGTAGGCGGTCAGGTTGATTTTGTAAGAGGCGCTACAATGAGCAAAGGCGGACGTTCTATAATCGCTATGCCTTCAACCGCTAAAAAAGGCTTGATATCAAGAATTGTTCCGTTAATTACGGAAGGCAGTGCGGTAACCACTCCGAGAAATGACGTCAATTATGTTGTTACGGAATACGGCATAGCACAGCTTAAAGGCAAAACATTAAAAGAGAGGGCTAAGGCTCTTATTAAAATAGCACATCCGAAATTCAGACCTCATTTAATTTTGGAATACAAAAAGCGTTTTAATGAAGAACCGTTTACAAACGAAGAAATGGCACAGCAGTGCGATGAAATTAAAGGCTACCTTAATGATACCAAGGAGTCAATTAAAGAAGGCGTTGCTTCAATCATTTCAAAAATTAAAGAATAATCTTAAGGAGAATTAAATGGCAAAGGTAAAAGAAGAACATTTCGGAATTGCAAGAAAAATCGTATCTAATATGACATCTGAAAGCTGGGAGACAATTCCTCACGCTACAATGACATATGATGCCGACGTTACAGAGCTTTTTAAGGAATGTAAAAAGCTTAACGAAGGTGTTACCGACAAGTCAAAGAAAATCACAATTAACACAATTATGCTTAAAATAATCTGCGAAGGCTTGAAAGCGGCACCAAAGATGAATACTCATCTTGAATTTAACAGAAAACTTGTCAGAGGTAAGCTTATATATTTTGACCATATTGACATTTCAATGCCGATGATTTTACCGTCAGGCGAAATGATGACCGTTAATATGCACGATATGGGTAACAAAACGCTTACTCAAATGACCGAAGCTATCAACAACACCGCAATGCGTGCAAAAGGCTCGGATATGAACGAGGTTATGTTTGAGGTTTCACTTGACAACACATTGAACGGTCTTAAGCAAGGCAAGATTTTACAGACGGTTCGCAGACTTGTAGGTTCAAAAACCGGTAAGCACAAGGTTAAAACGCTTTCGGGTGAGGCAAAGAAAAAATATTATTCAATTCCTACAACTAAGCGTCTTACAAAGCATGATATCGAGCAAGGCACAACAACTATTTCAAACCTCGGTTCAATTTACCGTGAGCAAAAAGGTATGTGCGCTCTTCTTGAAATCATTCCGCCTCAAACAACTGCATTTGCTATCAACGCAGCTCAAAAGAGACCTACTGTTGTTACAGACGAAAACGGCAATGATAAAATCGAAGTAAGGCTCATCTTACCTATTACAATTGCTATCGACCACAGGGCACTTGATTACGGCGACGTTGTTCCGTTTATGAGAAAGCTTGACGAAATATTTGACAACCCTTCAATTATTCAAAGCTGGAAATAATTAATATAAAACAATAAATTTTGTTGACTGATTAAATAAAATATGATATTATTTAAGTGGAGATTGAGTTCCCTCTCAGCTCCAAACGTAATAGGCGCTTGACTTTAACGAGTCAAGTGCCTATTTTTATGCTTCATTTTATTTTATATAACAGCAAAACGCCCTCAACTCATACGAGCCAAGGACGTTTCTAATGAGATACGTAGTTTAGGTATAGGACTACGTATCATTATAATATCATTTATACCGACTTTATGTCAATATATCTTTTGAAAAAAACAGAAAAAAATTATAATTTTAATTAAATATATTCCTTGATTTTATATATTAGCGGTCAAAATATGTAATATTGGCCTTTTTTCGACTTCCGACAGGTCAATATAAAAAGAAGCCGACACAATTAAGTGTCAGCTTCTGATTACTGATTTTGGGCATAAAAATAGCACCTTACTTAATGTAAAGTGCTTAATCTTTTTGCTTTTTATAAAATTCTTTCAATTTTTCTTTATCAATTTGATTGTTTGATTTACCAAGTTCTTTTGCTTGAATTAATAATTTTTCTGCATCAAAATTATCATCAAACCAATCATCTGATTTTGAAACCATATATTTCACCTTTTTCTAACAACATTTTGCAAAAATTGTTTATTAAATCAATATCTTTTTCAACATTCAAATCAGGATATTTGTTTTTAAACTTATAAATTTCATTTACAATGAATTCATTATATCCATCAATATCGCTTTCAACAGTTTTCATAATTATAGAACTACTATAACCATTATTTCCTACTGCCTCAAGTCCTAACATATTTCGCTTTTTAAGAAAATTGATTAAGTCACCCGGACTTAAACATCCATTATCGGGATGATTATGTATAGCGTAATAGAAACTATCTATATCATCAATATAGGTCTTGCCATCTCCACCTAAACGAATTTTATTTACTGATGAATTTTCCAAATTGATTATTACCGAACCCTCAATACCAACAGGCTGTTTTTGTACCTCTTTGAGTAATTCTTTTCTTTGCTCATAAATTATTTGGTTTGTTTCATCAGATAACTCAGGAATTTTAATATTGCTGACATTATTTATAGATTCGTCAGTTATAGGATGAATAAGGTCTGATATTGCTTTGAATATAGTTATTTTATCATTTTTCTTATTTCTTTTCAATAGACCTTTAGACTTTTGAACTACAAACCGCTTTTCCCACTCTCTGTAGGTCATATCAGCAGGAACATAGTAGGTTTTACCCTCCTCATTCCTTGCAGTTCTCATTGAGCCGTTATTGAAAAGGTCGGAGTATTCGTCATCAAAGTACGGTACGGTTATGCTCCTACACCTTGGATGAAGCGGTGGAGCTGTTGCGCCCGGCATATATTCGCTCATAGGGAAATGCTTGCCGTCCATTGAGCGACACATATTTGATGTTCTCTTATCAAGCATTGCAAGAAATTCATATTGCTTAATGCCCATACTTTTAAACGAATCATAAGTCGCCAAAGAATGAAAATATGCTTGTTCTGTTATCACAAGAAACCGCCATATAAAAACAGTACAATTTGCCTCTAAAAAAGGTTGCATTTGGGTTGCATTTTCTGTTGATTTCAACATATTTCGTGTTAATTTAGAAATTTGTTGGAAAAGGAAAAAGAAACGGAGTGTTTATTATGAATTTCAAAGGAATTCATTCAAACACGTAGTTTCTTTTGACACGCCGCAAGTTCAAGTCTTACAAATACTAATAAATAAAAGGAAGATACCAAATGGTATCTTCCTTTTATTGGTCGGAGTGACCTGATTTGAACATATCAATTATATCTTGAAAACGGCTTAAACAGTATGTTTAGAAACATTAATGATTTTCTTAGGGAGCAATGAGGGGAGCAATTAACCTATTAATGATAACTGTTGCATATACTGTTCAGCTTGCTTTGTCGCCTTATTCTCGTATTCTTCAAACACGTCGCAATATGTATTAAGCGTTGTTTGAATATCAGCGTGTCCGAGTATCTTCTGCAATACTTTCGCAGGCATTCCGCTTTCAATACAACGTGTGGCAAAAGTATGTCGGAGCTGATGAACGTTATACGGTTTGTAACTTGTTTTTGCGATATAATAATATTTACCAAAATTACGTTCCCAATCAAGAGGTGGCTCATTTTTTAATTTTTCAAAAGTGCCGTCAGGAAGCTTCCTGTAATAAGTATATTTTTTATAGGATATTCTTTTTCGCTTTTTATCAGATAACGGTTTAAATTCCTCTGTTATAGGAATAATATTGTATTTTTCAATAATGCGGCAAAAGGCAGCATTAACTTGATTAGTGGTTATCAGCTTATCATTTTCAAAATCATAAAAAAGCAGATTACAAGAGTTCGGTTGCCATTTAGTATCAATATATTCCCTCAGCAGCTTGCAGCAGGTATTATTCATACTCAAAGTTCTTTGACCGCTTTGCGTTTTTGCTTCATCGCCGATTATTGGTTTATCGTTTTTATCCTTTGTTATTGTTCGCCTAATTGATAAAAAATTAAAATTAAAATTAACGTCCTTGTCCTTATCGAGAGCACAAATTTCACCGCAGCGGCAACCTTCGGTAAGCATAGTCAAAAAGATATATCTATATTTGTTGTTTTTTTCTTCATTATTAAGTACCTCAACAAAACGCCTATGCTCATCGACAGTCAGGGCAAAAACTTTCTTTGTTGCTATTTCGGATTTAGGCATTTTAATTTGGTCGATTGGATTTCTGTATATTATTTCTTTATTCTGCGCATATTTAAAGGCTGAATTTATTTGACCGTAAATCTTGCGAATAGTAGATTGCGAATAATGAGTAATCGAATTAAAAAAGCTCAAAATATTTAAGTCGTCGATTAATTGTATCGGCATCATTGCAATGCGATGCGCTTGGATTATTTTAAGAGTATCAAGTCTCCGACGATATGAAGTATCTTTATTTATATTTAGGGATTTATCCCTTTCAATTTGAAATGTAATTATGTCGGAAAGTCGAGTGTTATTTTTATCAACGTAAGTTCCCTTTCGCAATTGTTCTTTTAATTCATCAAGCTTCTTGCGAGCATCTTTTTGAGTTTTCCCACTCACCTTTTTTCTTATAGGTCTATCATTAATGTCAAAACCTACCGTAACAACACCGTACCAACGTCCTTTGCTTTTGTCAAAATACAAAGACCCTTCCCCATTGACTCTGCTTTTTGTTTTATTTGGCATAATATATTCCCCTTTCAAGCAGCAGGCATATTACAAAAGGGCGCAAAATGCCCCTGCTTATTTTGTTTGACATTAAAGCAGGGGTGTGATACAATCTATATGCGAGTTTGAGTGTATTTTCACTCCTGCTTTCTGACCTTTCAGCTATTGGCGTAGCTGAGGGGTCTTTTTTTATTTATTAAAGTTGTTAGCTGCTCTGTATGCAACCGTTCCGGTTGAAATATCAGGTGCAGCAGGTAAAGATTTTCTAATTGATTTCATTGTTTTTTCGTCATTATAAACCTTTTCGGCAAAATCGAAACATTGATTTTTATATTTAAAAGTATACATATTCATTAATTTAGTACCGGCTTTATACTTTTTGAAAACATAAAAATAAAATGCTGCTACAATTTTATCGTCTTCAAAGTTAGCAATTAGATTTATTAATTGTTTTTCTGATGCAAAGGTAGAAAATGTACAGCCTATTTTATCCGCTGTTTTGGCTAATGAAATATTGTTTTCATATTCTTTAGCTTTGGCTCTGCTTATAATACATTCTGCATCCTCATAACAGGCATTTTCAGGAATTGCATAGCCAAGTGTTTCTGCCTCGGTGATTTGTTCTTTAGTTGCAGATTCAAATTTTAGTAGCTTCGTACTAATGATTTCAATATTTTCGTTGTTATTTATTTCTTTAGCCTTTGCTATTGCTTTCTTTTCATCTTTTGCAGTCAACTGCAATGATGTGATTTCGTCATTGCTGTTTTTAACCTCGATTTTATATGAATTACAATTCATATATCCACCACTTGATGATGTGAACTCTAAATTGTACGGAAGTAGTTTTATAAGTTTATTATCGACATTATTATATTTTACATTTACTAAAAATCTTTCGTCAGTTTCCTTAAGAACATTATTAATAATTAAATACTCTTTATCTGGTAACGAATCAATTATTATATTACATCCGTAATAATTGCCATTGTGACCACCGGTTATATTTTTAATCTTAGGTTTAATAGTTAAAATATTTTCGTAATGTTCTAAAAGATAATTTTTGCGTTCCTCGGTAAATTCGCCCAAATCTACTCCTGTATCAGTCACAACGAGTAATTTTTGCGAATTGTCATTAGAAAACTCAAAGTGTACCGGAGTGCTTTCACTGATATTTTCAAGTGCTTTTTGACGATTAAGTCCACTTACAAGCACACACCTTTTTGTAACATTTCTTAGTTTTGTATACATATTTCCGTCGTCTGCAATCATAGGACCGGATGAATGCTGATTAGCTGTATCTTTGGTATTTTCTGATGTTAAATTTGATATAAAATCAAGTATTTTTGATAAAATTCCCATATTCACTCCTCTTTTACATTACAGGCTTAATTTCAAAGTATAATTTATATGCTTTCTTAATATAGTTTTCAGTAACATTAAAGTATTCGGCTAATTCCCAAATATCATAGCCTAATTCTAACATATCTAAAAACTTATCTTTATCAATAAGCTTTCTTATCGCCCAACGGTCGGCGACTTCTTCACACTTCTTCGTTGTGTCGACCGGCGAAAACTGATTATAGAAAGCGCCCATTTCACAATGACCGAGTTCGTGAGCAATATGTACTCTTTCATTTGCAGAATTATCAATTTGTTTATCATCAATGCCTATATAATAATCTTTGCCGTCACAAATAGATAAAGATTCACAATTTGGCAAGCTAAATGATAATATTTTGATGTTTAATTGTTCTGCAAATTCGTAAAGGTCTTCATTCAATCTTTGTCACGCTCCTTTATGAATTTTGCAAAATTCTTAACCTCGTTGAGTTGCTCGTCGGTTATTTCTTGACTTCCACCAAATAATGCGAATTTTAAAACATCGTCTGATATGAACGATTTAGGGTCGGTTTGCTTACCGAAAAGAGAATCAAGAGGTACATTGAAATAATCTGCTATGATTTCTAATGTTTCATAATCGGGCATTCTTGTGCCTTGTTCGTAATTTCCTATTGCACTGGCTGATAAGCCTATCTTGTCAGCTAATTCTTTTTGAGTTAAGCCTTGGCTTTTTCTCAAATTAATTAATACTTCATTAAACATAATTATACCTACTTTCGTTTGGGTTAATTACATTCTAACACGGAGCGTGTAAAAAATCAAGAATAAAATACACAAAATGTGTTGACAAAGAAATAAAAGTGTGATATATTGAATATGCTACACAGAATGTGTAGGGGGGTGATATGATGACATCAAAATCTGAAACTGAAACAAAGGCAAAAATTATCGGGGAAAGAATATATAATCTTCGAGTTCAAAAAAATCTTAAACGCAGTGATGTAGCAAATGGAACTAACCTTACTGTTTCGGCGATTTCAAATTATGAATTAGGTATAAGAGTTCCGAGAGATGAAGCTAAAATTGCATTAGCCAAATATTTCGGTGTTGATATATCTACTTTTTTTTACAATGAAACTACACAAAATGTGTAGCATATAAACATCAAAAGAAAGGAGCAGGTTATGACGGAATATGAAAAACTCGTTGTTAAAATGATGAATTTAGCTATGAAGTATGTACAACTGATTGAAAAGCAAATTAATTCTGCCGGTTCAGATGAAGAAAACAAAATAATAAGCGATAATGCCAAGACTTTATATTGTTTTATTTCATCTGTAAGAGCTTTAACAAGAATTGATGAAGAAATCTTTATAAAACAAGATTTTATGCAGTCAAAGATTGAACAAATCATAAATGAATACGAAGAAAATGTTAAACACTTTATTGATGATACACTTCGCAAACATTCAGTGCAGAAAGACGATATTATCGAAATTAATAAAACTATGTACTATCTGCAATCTGCACTGTCTTCATTAGGAAAAATTAATTCGATAAAAGCGAAACATCAAATGAGTCTTGAATAATCAGATGTTTTCCCATTCGCTTAAATCATTTGGCAAATCAAAAACGGTGCCGTCAAGAGAGTCCCATTCAAAAAGACCGGTGCAGTGCATATAAACATTATCAGCCTCAGCTTGGGGAGAAGCACTGCTTTCTATGAGAATTTCGTTATAAAAAAGACCGTATCGTTTATTTTTGAGTTCTTTTATATATAACAAACCGATAGGACTTTCGTATTTCCACATAATAGTACCTCCTTTCAAGCTGATTATAACAAGCTGAAAGGGTATTATCAATATTTAACATTCTACCAACCTTTAACGGAGCAGCAGGGATAAGGACGTTCTCCCTTAAAATGTGAATAAATCTACCCTTTTGTAATTTTTTATGTCTTTGCTGTCAGACAAATTAAACTTTTTTGCCGTAATTTGAAACTCCGTATATAAATTCATTGCGACAGCGCTCTGCTGTTCCGCTAAAGGTTGGTAAAGGAAAGGAGAAGGAAAATGGTATTCAGTAACGTTGATGAAGAAATGGAAAAGCTCAAACAATTGAAAGAAATTATTGAGCAAATCAATGAAGTCAACATTGAAAATCTATTTGTAAGCAAAGAGCAATTAGCTACTGCGCTCGGTTGTAGCGTTCGTGCAGCAGGCGAATTTATGAACAGCCCCGGCTTTCCCTTAATAAAAATCGGGAGTAAATCAATGGTAAATATTTTCGCCTTAAACGATTTCACACAACAGCGCATTGTCTTGGCGGAGGAAAGAAAATGAACTTATTAATAATACAGCTTACATATATTCAAGTCAGAATAATAAATTTCTGCATAATTGTCGGTTTCATTCTCGCCGCTTTTGCAATTAGCGGATATATTGAGCGGAAAAAGGAAAAGCACGCAAAAGCCGAAGCCAAAGCGTGCGAAAGAAAGCAAAGACAATTGCAGCAGGCTGTCAAGCAAAAGCAATTTGATGAAGTTTATAAATCTGTAATGCTCGACGATATTCTCAAACAAACAAGATATGAATACTCACTTTGCCTACTTTGCAATAATAAAAATTCAAAAGAACGTTGTTGTAATGATGTTAAAGAGGTATTTGTTGACGTCTTGGGAAATGTTGTCGGTTGCAGTAAATATTATAGTGGTGTGAAAACAAAAAAATAAGAGCTTCAGCCAAAAGCCAAAGCCCTTAAAAGTGATAACGTTAATTACCACCAAAACCTATTAATTATATTATCACAAAAAGCAGAAAAAGTCAAGTAAACAAGAGAGTTTCGGCTCTCTTTGACCTCTTGATTAGAAGTAATATTTTTAGGATAATTTCAGATTTCAAAAATATATATCTTTTCTATATCAACAACCAACAACGAGGTCTGCTTTTCGTAGTAGTAGAAATGTGCGTAAAGTGGGAAATTTAGCGAGGAATGTGGAAAACCTGTTTTTCCATATTCCGAACGTTAAGAATTTTCCACTTTTCCACATTCAATCTCTTTTTTTGCTTCTTTTTTTCTCACACCTCAATACTGGGAGGTGATATATATGCCGTGGCTAAAGGTCGAGTATGACTGCGGCAATTGTGTTATGACTTATAAATACTTTGCAGCTCGCTGGAATAGCAAAGGAAAAGTCGTTTATAACAAAACAAATAAAAAAGGTGAATTGACTGTTCATCAGCAACGATGCAATGACAGACGATTACAGCGATACTATGATGCGCTCGCTAACACGAATTTTACCGAAGGTGATATTTTTGTAACTTACACTTTTGGTCGAGGGCGACTGCCTGAGGGCAAAAATGATGAGGTTATTCAAAAATGCAAAAACATTTGGAAATATTATCGAACGAAGCTTCGCAATTATTATCGTTCGCAAAATGCCGAACTGAAATATATGTACGCTTTTCAATTTGAGGGGGTTAGACCTCACTTTCATATCGTCTGTAACAGTGCCGACGGAATAAATATCAAAGATTTTCCGAAATGGAAATACGGTACTCCAAAAATTGAATTTCTTGACGGCAGACCGAGACACACCATCGGTTCATACTTTGCAAGAGGTACTACTGTTATGAACTCTGAGGGTGTGGAAGAGCATAAGCGGGGCTTAATTCGCTGCTCTCGCAATCTCGTTCAGCCTGGTGTTCGTCGCCGCAAGCTAAAGCGTTCCGGGTGGAATTGTGAGCCGAAACCAAAAAAAGGTTATTTGATAGTTAAAGATACTGTCGAAAACGGATATTATATCAGCCCTAATGACGGACAACCATATCAATATCAGTCTTATACAATGATAAAACAAGAAAGGATGATTTCATAGTATGAAATTTGCAGAAGCAGATGCCTGCTTACATACAGGCACAAAGGTAATGCTTATTGAGGGTATTGGTACAGAACAACTCGAATCCCTTTACGGCAAAGCGCTAAGCTTATTAGGAATTGAAAAATCAATAAGCAGTAAAGAAAAGCAAATCGTTGAAGTTGCAAGAATACGCTCTGAATTAGCACCACATTGTGAATACCGTGTAAGAATATCCGATATTAAGGTAATTGTCGGCTTTGAAGCTTTTGTAAGCCAAAAAGCACATCAGCTTTATTGCAAAATATGAGCTTACATTGGACCGAAGAGCAATATCAGGACTATATTGGGCAGCATCCTCCTAAGCGCAACAAATATGGCAATAAAAAAATCACTATTGACGGTATTACACGAGACAGCTTAGCAGAGTCAAACAGGCTTGAGCAACTCAAAATACTTCAACGTGCCGGAGCAATTAAAAATCTTCAATTTCAAGTGCCGTTTTTGCTCATTGAAAAACAGCAGGGCGAAAACAGAAACGAAAGAGCTGTTAAATATATTGCCGATTTCGTTTATGACGAGCAGCAGGCTGACGGCTCATATAAGCATATCGTTGAAGATTGCAAGGGCAAGAAAACGAAAGATTACATAATTAAAAGAAAACTGATGCTTTATATTCATGGCATCAGCATAAAGGAAACAAAGTAAT
Organism: uncultured Clostridia bacterium; assembly: GCA_945874765.1. Lineage (GTDB taxonomy): Bacteria > Bacillota > Clostridia > Oscillospirales > Acutalibacteraceae > Eubacterium_R. Next base: position 145,345 of record CAMCHQ010000004.1, on the reverse strand, counting down.
GGAAGAATTTAAAAAGATTACTTGCGATTTTATGATTGCATCAGCGATATTATTGGCAATTATGCTGATTATCGTTTACAAAGCAATATAAAAAGCAAAAACAAAGGAGAAAAAATATGAAATTCAATAAAATTATTGCTATATGCAAAAAACACGGCAAATTTACGATTGTCACCAAGCACAATGTAAACGGTGAAGCCGAATATCAACTACTCAGCGACGGTTTAGCCGTATATCCTTTATATGGTCACCCGATTTACAATGAAGAATACTTGATAAGTGTTGCCGACCTCAGCAATAAAAAAGCTGACGAAACAATGTTTATTTATGAAAATATAACAGATGAAAACACGCTATATTCAGATTGCACAGCCGAAGATGAAGTTTGCAATCTCAGCACAGTTTCTCTTTGCATTAACGGCGTTACATATGTGCCGGTTCTTTTCGGAAACGAAATTGATTTTATCAATGCATATTATCTGACACCGATTTACGACGATGATATTGAAGTGTATTGGCGAGCTGAACAGCGCAACGGCAATAATGTATTTGCCGTCAAAACAGGTTTGAATCTTTCAGCGTTGATTTTAGGTTCAAAATCTTTAATTCCTGATACTATGGTTAATGAACTTGCAAAAATTCTTTTGGCATTAAGAAAAGAAAGCGAGGGCAATTAATATGACGGAATTAATAAAACAGGCTATTGATAAAATCGATAAGGAAGCCGAGAAAATCAACAACACCTATATCACAAGCAAGGTGGTTCAGCGAATTATCGATACAATGCTTATCAATGATGCCAACGCTAAGAAGCTTCTTGAAAAGAGGAAAACTCTTCAAGGCTGCATTATGAATATTTATAATCACGCAAAAGAAAACGGAAATACTCAAATTCAGGGTGCAGGTTCTTTTGTCGGTGGTGACGATGAAGACCTTTGGGAGTGGGTTTGTGAATATTACGGCTTTGAAGAATTGCAGTCGAATGCAACGGAAAAAGTAAATCTGTTTGATGTATTGTAGGAGAATAAATTATGGCGAAAAATGAAACAGAAAAACTCTTCCAAATGACAAAACCACTTACGAAGAAATTTAAGCAGCGAGTAGATGATGAAGTATTTGATTACGGTTATATTTTCAAAGAGTGCAAAACGCACACAGCATATTGCACTTGTTGTAAAAAACACTTTAGACTCGACGGTTTAAAAATCGACGGAATAGAAGTGCAACCTGAATCGAGCATTAAATATATGCGGCATAATGAAAAAACAAATTGCCCATATTGCAATAAGCCGGTTACAGTTAAGGATTCCGGAAGAGGCAGGTCAAGACTTGTTAATTATGGCTATATAGCTGTGTTTCAAAATTTAAAAGATGATACACTTCTTCTTCGCACATATGCACTAATGCGTAATTACAGCGGAAGTTATGAAAATGTCGAAACCAAATATTCAGAGCATTATCGAATATATTATAAGCCGACAAAGCCTACGCAATGCTATAAGCGATATAATCGATATTTTGACCATTACAATTATTTCTACGAACCGGAAGAAAAACAAAGCTTCTATAAAATGTCAAGCTTTCCGAAATGCTTATCTTTTCCAACCTCATATTGTTGCCGATGGTATTCATCACCAACTCTGACGAACTTTATGAACTTGGAAGAAATAAAGAAAAATCCCAACTTCAAATATTTTGAAATGTGCGATTACATAAATGCAGGGATTTATATTTCTGAATTATATATTCCGGATTGCGTAAATATGTTTTGCAAAAATCCGATAATTTATGAAAAACTCCAAAAAGAGGGTTTTGATAATATTATCGCAAGAATATTGCAATATGGCTATTGCGGAACGAATTACAGAGCGAAAACCGTTAAAGATTTCTTTAGAGTTCACACAAAAGAAGAAATGGAAATAATTAAAAGCAGTAAATACAGTCTGAAAATTATAGAGATGCTTTTAAAAAACGGTGTTGCATTGAACGAAGACAGTATCATCTGGGCCGAAAACAACGATTACAGCTTGAGCAAATATAAAGGCGATAAAAAGACCCTTGAATATTTAATCAAAAAGAATTATTACTTGCACGACTATCAAGATTATATCGGCTGGCTTAAGAAATATGAAATTTCACTTGATAAAAAAGCACTATATCCGAGATACCCTCAAAAGGCGCACGACAATATGATGCTTTTTAATAACCGAAAAGAGGCAGAAAGAAAAAATAAAGAAAATGCAGAATTGTTAAAGCGCTTCAAGAAAGAATTCTTACCGTTTTTAAGCCGAGTTTTCGTTTACAATGACGAAACATACTTGATACGACCGTTCAAAGATATTGCAGAAATAATAACCGAAGGTCATATTCAAAATATATGTGTTGGAGGAGAAGACTATACGATTCCTTATATGAAAGGCGAAAAGTATTTATTTTGCTTGAGAAAAAAAGATGACGAGAAAACGCCATTCGTCACTGTTGAAGTTGACACGAAAGGGCAGCTTGTTCAGTATCGAGCAAAGTGTAATGCTGCACCTGCACCGGAGGTATACGAATTTATTAAAAAATGGCAGCAGGTATATAAGAAAAATTTGAAAAGCATAAGTTTATAAATCAAAGAGAGGTAGCATAATGAATGAATTAACATTAAGAGATAAAGCGGTTAATACTCACGCAAGAATTATGACAAACGGACAGGTGTTGCAAAACACACTCCTCGAAATTTGCAAAGACCTTAAATCAATGAGGGATGAACGGCTTTATAAAGAGCTTGGTTATGAAACATTTGAAGAATATGCCGAAAAAGCTGTTGGCCTAAAACAAAGACAAGCTTACTCGTATATTTCTACTTATGAAAAGCTCGGCCCTAAGTACCTCGAAGAAAACTCTTCCCTCGGTATCACCAAACTCGAACTCATTTCCCAAATTGATTCTTACGAGCGTGAAAAATTTATCAATGAAGAAAATGTTGAAAGTTTGTCAGTAAGAGAGCTTAAAGAAAAGGTTGACGAATATAAAAAGCAAAATGAACAGTTGACTTTTCAGCTTGAGGAACTTTCGCAGTCACCAAAGGAAGTTATTCCTGATGAAACAGTAAGCAAAGAGAATGAGGAGCTTAAAGCAAAAATCGAAGAACTTACCGAAGAATTGGCAAACGCTCAAAAAGAAGCAGAAACGACAACCAAAGTTGTTGACGAAGAAGAAATTAAAAAGCAAGTTTCTGAAATTGAGCAGAAATATAAAGAAAAACTTAAAAAGGAAAAAGCCAGCGTTAACCAAAAAATCGAAAATGCTGTCAACGAAGCTGAAAAGAAAAGCGCCGATAAAATCAATTCCTTGCAGCAGGAAAACGAAAAGCTGCAAAGGCAAAAGACTTCAATTGAAGCTAAGCTTGATGAAGCTGAGAAAAAAGCAAAGGTTTCCGGTGCTAATCCTCAGGTCACAATGCTTAAGGTCTATTTCGACGAATTTCAGGACACAAGCAATACACTTGTCGAGCTGCTTTCCAAGCTTTCTCAAACAGATACCGAGACTGTCGGCAAGCTTAAGCCGGCAATAATCGGCGTTTTGCAGTCAACTGCGAAAAATATAGAAAACATATAAACAAAAGCGATGTGCTGCATCTGCTAAAGCAATGTGCTACCTGACTGATTTTTAATGTGGTTTTAAATGTTGAAAATAAACACTTTTTCTTTGAGCGACTAATTATTCATATATAAAAAAGATTGATGTTTTAGTAGTAGTAGGCGTTAATCTTTCCACCGCTTAATTTTCAGCAGGTAGACATTGGGCAACAAAAGTGAGGTAGTTATGACTAAAAAAGAACGGATAGCGAAATACGGCGAAGTATTCACGCCAAAGCACATTGTAAACGAAATGCTTGACACATTACCGCTTGAAATGTTCTACCCTGAAAAAACTTTTCTTGAGCCGACTTGTGGCGAGGGAGTTTTTGTAATCGAAATTCTAAAGCGTAAGTTTGCAAACTGCAAAAAAAGAAAAGATTATACTATTGCTTTACAGTCGATTTATGCTATGGAAATACAAGCGGACAATGTAGAAAAGTGCATACAGAATGTTATCGACTTGTGCGGTCAGTATTTCAAACCTAACACAGCCGAGGTTGAAATTATCAACGACCATATCATACAAGCGGATAGTTTAAAAGTTTTAAAGATGTTAAATGACGGTAGTTTGGAGTTAAAAGTATAGAAATTTATGGCATTTGATAAAAAAGAGCAAGATAGAAAAGACAGCCGTGATACATACTATTGGCTGAAAGCACATCATAGGTGTACTCGGTGTTGGAAACAAGACGCATACACCTTGAAAGGAAAGATTTATTGTTATGAGTGCACAGAAAAGAGAAAAGAAGAATATTCGTTAAACAAGCAGAAACACGCAGAACGGCATAAAAGTTACATTTTCAACCTTATTAACAAAGGTTTGTGCCCTCGGTGCAGAAAGCCTACTGATAGGCAAGGAAAAATATGTACCGAATGTTTAGCAAAACGGCGAGTGCAAACGAAAGCAAAAGATATAGAGAGAAGAAGAAAAAAACAAATAGAGAATAATATTAACTTTCCACGAGGAGAAAACGGCTTCTGTTATCTTTGCAATAAAAGACCTGCAATGGACGGACGCAAATTGTGCAGTGAGTGTTATGACAAGATATGTGCTAATGCCGCCAAAGGTAGGGAACACATTGACTATCAAAATCAATTTTGGCGACAAGATAACAAGTTGTGTTTTTCAAAAAGACAAATTAAAGAAGTGAGGTAGTTATATGAAAAGTTGTGTAAATTGTCCTTTGTTGCAATATTGCCTAACTCAAAAGAGAGAATGGGAAAGTTGCAACGATATGTTATTTAGATATAATGCAGGGCTGTTGTTATCGCCTGAACGATTGGGAGGTGAATTTTAATGATTTGCGCAACTTTACACGGCAAGAAAAGCCAAAGAAAAAGCGTAAAAGTGATTGCTAATCAAGTCAGCTTTTGCGGTGAAAAAGCCCAAGCCCCGGCGCAAGTAAACGAAAATACAGAATTTGAGGAAATAGAATAATGAGGGTTGCGAAAAACTGTTGTTACATGAAAGTGACAAACGATAAATACAGATTGCCGGTTGCCGTTGCCGATTCCGCAGATGAACTTGCCCGATTAGTCGGCACAACAAAGAATACGGTTTTATCCTCGATATCGCACGGTACCGGCACGTACGAAAAGGTTGAACTAAAATAGTTGATTAAAAATTAACAGCAGCAGGGTGAGGTGATGATATGAGCGAATTACAAACAAAAATAAACACGGCAATAGAACGCTTAAAAGCGTTTGAGCCTGCTGACGAACCGTATTATTTGTGTTACAGCGGTGGTAAAGACAGCGACTGCATTCGTATTCTTTCTGACCTTGCAGGAGTAAAGCACGATATAGTACATAACCTTACAACCGTTGACGCACCTGAAACAGTCCGATATATCAAGTCAATACCGAATGTTCAAATCAAAATGCCTAAGTATTCAATGTGGCAATTAATCGAGAAAAAGAAAATACCGCCTACAAGATTAGTTCGTTATTGTTGTAGTGAGTTAAAGGAAAAAGGTGGCAAAGGTCGAGTTAAGGTAACAGGTGTTCGTTGGGCTGAAAGCGCAAGCAGAAAGCAAAATGGTGGCATTGTAAAGATTATAGGCAAGCCTAAATCGACAATCGCACTTGCAGAAGAATTGCAAGCGGAATATGAACAAGTACCAAAAGGCGGTTTGATACTTAATATTGATAATGACGAAAGTCGCCGAATGGTTGAGCAATGCTACAGAACGACCTCAACACTTGTCAATCCTATCATTGATTGGACTGACGAGGATGTGTGGAAATTTCTCAATCACTACGGTTGCAAATCAAATCCATTATATCAATGTGGCGATAAGCGTATTGGTTGTATCGGTTGCCCTATGCAAGGTGGAGCGGGAATGAAATCGGATCTCGTTCGTTATCCAAAGTACCGTGATAATTATTTGAGAGCATTCAAGCGAATGCTTAAGGCAAGAGAGGCAGCAGGGCTTGATAATAACAGTTGGAATAGCCCTGAAGATGTAATGATGTGGTGGGTCGGCGATAATCCCCTGCAAATGAGCTTTGAAACACCTGAGTATTTGAAATGAGTAGCAAAGAAAAAGCTCCTAAACATGGTTTAGGAGCTAAAAGAATCATCAAAATCTATTGAAAATAGAAATATTGTTAAACAAAAAATTGATAAAACACAAATGTGAATGTCAAAAAAATATGTAAATAATTGTTCAAACAAAAAAATCAATAAATCGATGACAATTCTTTTTTGCATTGATTTTGCCAAAGTAGATGCTCCTTTCTTATTCATGCTTGCCATAGATGGCTCAGCTCTATAAGAAACGCATACGCAAAAACAATGCTTTTAAATTATAAATTATTTCATTGAAAAATGCAATGATTTTTTGAAACAGGAGGTAATGAAAAATGAAAACACATAAAATCAAACTTCTTTTGAATTTCTGTGATGATGTTTTATCAGGAGATAAGAGATTTGAGATTCGTGAGAATGACCGAGGTTATCAAAAAGGTGACAGGGTTGTTTTTCAGCCTTATGAGCCAAGCGACCCATTCGTAAAGCACCCTATAACCTACAAAGTATATGAAATAACTTATGTTCTTAACGGTTGGGGTCTTAAAGACGGATATGTGGTTTTTGGAATCAGGGAGGTAGAAGAATGAGTGAGGAGTTGACTAATTTTTTTGCTATTATTGGAATATTATTTTTGATTGTAATAGTTGGATTTACTTTAATCGTAATATTGCGTTTTATTGAACAAAAAATTGATGAGTTAAAAAACTATTACAGAATTAGACATAGATTTGATAAGCCACCGCTTGCCGATTGTTATTGCATAGATTGCAAGTCTTACAATCGTGAAAATGAGAGATGTTATATGCTTAACCGAGACACAGCAAATAATTGGTTTTGTTGGAATGCAAAACCGATTGATGTTGAAACGGCAAAACAATTAGAAAGCGAGGTAGAGAAATGACATATCAAGAAGCAAATGCACTTGTGGACGATTTATCTTTTGTTTATAAGGGAAAGTCAATATCAAAAGAAGCGCTTATTGAGTGCAGAGAAATAATCCATAAGGCACTTGAAAAGCAGATACCGAAAAAGCCTATTGAAAAAGATATTGGCAAATTGAAAATTTCAGATACAGCATTTTGTCCTATCTGTGATAATCCTGTTATAAAGGATGAAACTGACAATTATGAACAAGCATATTGTTGTTATTGCGGACAGGCTTTAGATTGGAGTGATTTTAAACGATGCTTAAGTATTACATAAAACTTTTCTTTTATAGTCTCTGTTTTGCCTATTATCATACCTGCTTTTATCTTTATTCCTACAAAGGTGACAAAATCAGTAAAAAGATAAACAGCACTTGCGATATTACCATAGCGGTATGCAATCAGTGCCGACTTAAAGATAATTGTAAGTTGATGCAAAAAATGAAAAGGTATATTGAAAAAATAGCCCAGCTTCAGGCAAAGTATAATGATTTGCTATATAAATATGATTTTTGCAAACAGGAGATTAAATATGTCAAAGAGAAAAAATCAATTTCAAAAAAGGAAAAATAAACAGGCTGTAAACGAACTTGCCGGCGCATCCGTTGAAGAACTCGTCGGCGGAATGAATAACATTCTTCAAGAACTTACCCGGCGAGGCGTTACGGTATGCGATTGGGATGATAAAACATTAAAGCTTGGAATGATAAAGCATCTGAAAACCAAAGCATTTTATTTCAAAGAATCAATGTAAAAGAAAAGGAGTAATGAGATGTATAGCATCGAGGAAAAAGCAAAACGGCAAAGAGTACGAAACTATTTGTCGAGATACGTGATTTCAAAACGCAGAATACAGCAGCTTACCGAAAGATTGAATAATTTAAAGGAAGACGAAAAAGAGCCGCTTAACGGTGTTGCATACTCATCAACTCCCAAATCTTCATCTATCAGTCAAGGCTCGGCGGCATATTTGTTTCGCAAAGAAGATATTATTGAAAATATCGAAGCACAACGAGCAGAAAAATATAAATCTTTAGCAGATATTATCGCAGTGATAAATCATCTGCCCGAGGAATCGATTAAGCGCCTTGTATTGGAATACAAATACATAGACGGCTTATCAGGCAAGGAAATCTGCAAGAAAATGTATTGGGCAAGCCTAAGCTCTGTCGATACCCATTTGGCTGATGCAATAGGAATGTTAATTGACGATAATAAAGCAATGGAGACAATCAATAAATATTATGAGGTGAAACAAAATGAAAATTAAACCAATAGGTAAAAGGGTTATAGCAATACCCGATTCACAGAAAGACAAAACAGCAGCAGGCATACTTCTTGTTGCATCGGCGCAGGAAAAACCTGAGATATTTACGATAGCAGCAGTAAGCGATGAAGCTAATGCTGACGGTTTTAACGTCGGAGACAGAATCATTGCACAGCATTATGCCGGTACAGAAATCTCTGCCGACAAAGAAAAATATTCGATAATTGAAACAAGGGATATTATTGCAAAGGTGACTGAAAATGAAAAATAAAAAAGGCTTTTCAAAAATGGCATATACCGCTTCTCAAAAAGGATATGAAAATTTAATTTTTAATTACAAGCAGATGCAAAAATCAGATGATGAATTAACAAGTCTGCTCGGCACTACTTTAATTAATTATACCAACATAATGCGAAATAACGATATACCTTCCTCAACAGCAACAAGCATATTTGAGCCGCTTTGTAAAATGTTTACAGATTACATTAATGAATATTCTAAGTTGAAAAATGGAAAATAGATTGTATCAACTAATTATTAATTCATTTAATGAAACGGTATATCAAAAAATCGCTGACTTTGTAAAATATGACAGAATGATTAAGTCAATCACAGAGGACAACACTTATCTTGTTCGCCAAAAGAAATATTTAAAAAGCTTAATCAGATTACTTGAGGAAGAACATATACCTTTTGAACGAGTCGCAGCTATTATAAACAACATTGGAAAAATCATTGACGATTATATTTCTGAAAGTCTGTAGACAAATGTAGATATATATGTGCTAAAGTTATATTGTAGCTTATTGAGTAGATAAGCTTCTTTCTCCTTTGAAGGACCGTTGTGTTGAGCAACGGTCTTTATGTTTATTACAAGCAAGGTCATACCTCGAGCTGCACCACGCTTGTATGCATAAGGCGGTATGACGGCTACTCTAACCGAGTAGGAATTATAATACAGAGCCGTCGATACTGCCATTCAATCCGCAGCCTCACCTTTTTTGTGTTGTAGGTACTTCCTATGGCGGTGGGGTATGCGGGGCGAGGAAGGCGCGAAGAAAAAACGGATTTGAAATTTTTATGAAAAATGCATTTCGCTTCGTATTAGTAAATTCTAAGATAAAAATGCTAAATAAAAGAATTTAAATTTAACAAGCCAAGCTAACAAAATAAATAATCAAAATTAAGGAGGCAATTTCGTGGCAAGAAAAAAGCAAGGCTACAAGACCACCGAAGAAATTGCCGACCTTCTCGGACTGACTAAACGCAGAATTCAACAGCTTACCAAAGACGGTATAATTACAGCAACTAAAACAGCCGACGGCAATCAATATGAGTTGACTTCAACGGTGCGAAATTATGTTACATATCTTCGAGAAACGGTTTCCAAAAGCGGAAAGAAGAGCGAAGATATGCTTGAATTGCAAAAAGCAAAACTTAAAAGCGATATTGAACTTAAAAACAGTCAAATTGAGCTACACAAAATCAAAGCAAAAATAGCAGACGGTGAATATCTTGACAAGACAGATGTTGAACAAGATTATCACCGTTTTTTTAATGTGTTTAAAAAGTTTGCCCTCGGTATTCCACCGAGAATAGCTGCTCAGCTTAACGGATATATTGACCCTTTGCAAATTCGTACCATAGAAGCTGAAATTGATAAGGATATTAAGAACCAACTGACAAGTTTTGTCGTTGCATCATATTCGGATAACAAATGAGAAAAAGAAAAATTTCAAAATATAAAACATCATCATATATAAAAGAATGCCTTGAAGAGCTTCTACCGCCTGAGGAATTAGCCGTTTCGCAGTGGGCGGAAAAATATAGAGTGCTTGATTCAAAGACGGCGGCAATGCCCGGACCATGGAACAATTCGATAACCCCTTATCTTATAGGAATTATGAATGAATTTAACGTACCGACTACGGAAAAGATTATTTTCGTCAAGCCTACACAGGTCGGCGGTACTGAAGCTCTACATAATATGATAGGCTACGTTGTTGCGCAGAATGCTGCTCCGTCAATGATTGTTTATCCAACCGAGGATTTGGCTCGTTCTGTTTCTGAAAACAGATTACAACCAATGCTTAGAATTTCGCCTCAACTCGAAAAACATTTTAAAGATAATGATTCTGAATTGCTCGAATTGCAATTTGATAATATGTACTTAAGCCTTACAGGTGCAAATTCACCGACAGGTATATCCTCAAAGCCTATCAAGTTTCTTTTTCTCGATGAGGTTGATAAATATCCGGCGAGAGCAAAAAAAGAAGCAGACCCGATTAAGCTTGCAACCGAGCGAACAAAGACTTTTCCCGACAGAAAAATTTTTGTAACCTCAACGCCAACATTAAAAACCGGGCATATCTGGCAAGAACTCGAAAAGGCTGACGAGGAAAGGCATTATTTCGTCCCCTGCCCTCATTGCGGCAAATTAATTGAGCTGAAATTCAGCCAAATAAAATGGAGCGATGATAAAAGCATTCCGCTTGTAGACAGAGCCGAACGTGCGTTTTATGTTTGTCAAGAGTGCGGAGCTGTTATAACCGATGCGCATAAACAACAAATGCTTAGAGCCGGCAAATGGAAAGCAATCGAAAAGAAAACGAAATTTCCCAAAAATATTGCGTTTTGGATGAACACTCTTTATTCGCCTTTTGTCCGCTTTTCGGAAATAGCAAAAGAGTTTTTGCTTACCAAAGATGATAGTGAAACTTTCCAAAACTTTGTTAACTCTTGGCTTGCCGAACCGTGGGAAGACACAAAGGTTAAAAGTAATGCCGATTTGGTTCTTGAAAGACAAACAGACCTTGAAGAGTATATCGTTCCTGATTGGTGCAAGCTCCTCACCGCCGGTGTTGATGTTCAGGAAAGCTCACTGTATTGGACTATTCGAGCCTTTGGCGACTATATTACCTCGCAAAACATAGCTCACGGTCAAGTTTTGAGTTTCAACGACTTAGAGGAAATAATGAATCGTGAATATCTAACGGAATCAGGTGAGCGGCGAATCGTCCAAATAGCGCTGATTGACTCTGGCGATAACACCGATGCAGTATATGATTTCTGTGCCTGCAATTCAGATTGGGCGTACCCGGTGAAAGGTTCATCGCATCCGCTTATGTCACACTTTAAGATTAGCAAAATTAATCGTTCAACAAGTATGGCAAACGGTATGCAGCTTGTTATTGTAGACGGCGGAAAATATATGGATATGATATATTCACGAATGAATAAGCCTAACGGTCGCGGCTCGTGGATGGTATATAAAAACTGCGACCGCAACTATGCCGAACAAGTCACGGCTGAGCATAAAATCAAGGTTAAAACTGCAGGCGGCAGAATTGCAGAAAAATGGGAGTTGAAAAAGTCTCACGCTGACAACCATTACGGCGACTGTGAGAAATATGCAATGGCGGCGGCAGATATTAAGGGAGTAAGAACTTTACACCTTGACACTTTGGAAATGCCGCAAGAAACAAAGCCTGCGCCGCAAAGCAATAATGAAGATAATTGGATAAATGTAAATGAAGGGTGGCTAACAAATGAGTGAAATAAAAGAAGTGTTTGAGGAAAACAGTATTTCCGATGAACAAATGCTGCGATATATTAACGATGCTATTAAGGCTATTGCCGTTGGCGGTCAAAGTTACAAAATAGGCAGCAGGTCGCTTACAAGAGCAAATTTAACCGACCTTGTTGCCCTCAAAAAAGAGTTGGAGTCAAGAGTTAATCAATCGGGTGAAAGTCCGTTTTTTGATAATACGTATGTTGCACTATTTGAAGGAAGGTGATTATGTGGAAAATGTTGTAGATAAAGTGATTTCTTTCTTTAGTCCGCAACGAGGTTATGCGAGACTCTCATATCGTGGCGCTATTGACGAAATACGAAGTAACTACGATGCCGGCAGTTACCACCGTAGTAATTGGCGAGCGATTAACCAAAATGCGCAAATAACCGACCGAATGGACCGTGATGTTGTCAGAGCAAGGTCAAGAGACCTCGAAAGAAATTCAGACGTTATGAACGGTGTCATTAAGGCTTTCAAGCGTAATGTCGTTGGTTCAGGCTTTAAACTGAAAATAACAATACCCGAAAATCAAGAACTTTGCAAAGAACTTAATGAACTTTGGGAAGAATGGTGTAAAGCAAAAAACTGCGACATTACAGGCACACAGAGCTTCACCGAAATATTAAGAATGGCCGCTGTCAGAAAAAAGGTTGACGGCGGTATTTTATTTGTAAAGGTTTTTTCGAAGGGCGGATTACTCCCCTTTAAGCTTCAGCTTATGGAGGTAGACTCGCTTGATTTAACGCAAAAAGCGGCTCATTCCAAAAACAACAGAGTAGTAGACGGTATTGAATTTGATGAATTCAGCAAGCCGGTAGGCTATTGGTTTAGACAATTTGCTCCCGACGGTTTTACACTTTTGCCACCAAAATACATTGAAGCAAAAAATGTAATTTTCTATTTCACCAAAACCCGACCAACGCAAATTCGTGAAATATCCGACCTTTCGCCGTCTGTTACAAGAGTGCGTGATATCACCGAATTTATGACTGCCGTTTCGGTCAAAGAGAGAATAGCAGCTTGTTTGTCTGTTTTTGTAAAACGAGTAATGCCGACTGCCGGGACAGGCTTAGGCAGAGCAGGAACTAACGGTGGAAATCTTACAAACTATAACGAAAAAACGCTTGCCCCCGGTATGATAACCGAACTTAATGCAGGCGATGAAATTCAGGTAGTCAATCCGAGCGGACAATCGTCCGACTCTGCTCAATTTATCAAAATACAGCAAAGATTAATTGCATCAGGTCAAGGCTTAAGCTACGAAGCAACCTCTCGTGATATGAGCGAATCTAATTACTCATCGGCACGTCAAGGAATAATTGAGGACGAAGAAACCTACGGCGAAGAAATTGAACAGCTTAACAACGCTATGGACGAAATATACGAAACATTTGTTATTTCCTGCGTTTTAAGTGGCGCTGTGATTATTCCTGATTTTTGGAAAAATAAAAACAAATATTTTAAACACGAATGGGTCAAATCGCCCAAAAAATGGATTGACCCACTTAAAGAAGCAAATGCAGATAAAATTGCACTTTCTACGATGCAGAAAACCTTTGCCGAGCTTTGCGCTGAAAAGGGCAAGGATTGGAAGGAAACGCTTGAGGAAATTGCAGAAATCAACGATTACGGCAAAAATGTCGGCATTGATATAGGAGGTATTTTATATGGACAAAAGAAATAAAGCAATCGGCACACGCTCATTGCCGTTTAAACTTCGTGAAATTAATGAAGAAAAAAGGACGGTAATACTGAGTTTTAGCTCGGAAGAACCATATACACGTTTTGGCGAAACCGAAATACTCGACCACTCAGACGGCGCAGTCGATTTAACAAGACTGAACGAAATCGGTTGTGTCCTTTTTAACCACAACAGGGATATTGTTATCGGAAAAGTGCTCAAAGCGTGGATTGAGGATAATCGTGGCGTTGCTGAAATCAGATTTGACGAAGACGAAAAATCTAACGAAATTTACGAGAAAGTCAAAAACAAAACGCTTCAAAGCACATCTGTAGGTTACAGAATAAAAAGCATTGAAAATGTAGCCGCTAACTCTGTATCAGCAGATAAACGCTTTGCCGGTCCGTGCTATATTGCACGACAATGGGAACCGTTTGAAATTTCAATCGTTTCCGTTCCAGCCGACCCTACCGTCGGCGTTTCAAGAGATTTTGAAGTTGCGTTTGATGCAGGCATTTCCAAGGAACTTGCAGAAGCGCAAATCAAAATAAATCAAAATAAATGTTCATTATAGGAGGTTAAATATGAACAAGAAAGAAAAACTTAATGCCCTCATTAAGAAACAGCAGGCTATTGTAGATAAGGCAAAAGCTGAAAACGGCAGAAGTCTTAATGAGGACGAACAGCGTTCTTTTGACAGTTTGCAAAGTCAAATAGACGAATTAAAGCGAGATAACGAGCCTGACGGCGCACCGGCGCAGAACGGCGGCGATTCTCAAAGAAATCTTGCAGCAGGCAAAGAAAGACAGAGATGCATTGAGATTAATGCTATTTGCAGAAGCTTTGATGTTGACCCAACTGCTTTCATTAACGACGGCTCGAGCGTAGATAGTGTCAGAGCTGCGATTCTTGAACGTCTCCAAAGCAATAACGGCGGTATCGTTACAAGTGGTAGCGTTCGAGTTGAAGCTGACGAAGCGGATAAATTCAGAAATGCGGCAACCGATGCGCTTATGCTCAGGTCAGGAATTACTCTTTCAAATCCTTCAGACGGCGCAAGAGACCTTAGAGGAATGTCACTCAAAGGTCTTGCAATTGAATGTATGGAAAAAGAAGGCTGCAGCGAAAAAAATCTTCACTTAAAGAGTGCGGATGAAATCTATCGTTATATGATGCGTGGATATCTCAACCCGACTTCTGCTTTCCCTTCGATTGTTGAGCAGACAATTAACAAGTCATATCAAGAAGGTCATAAAAGAGCAAACACCACTTACAGAAGAATTGCAAAAATTGGCACACTCTCTGACTTTAAGAAAAATGATAACTACTGGGTTGCCGGTACTGCCGGAGAATTTCTTGAAGTGACTGAAGGTGGCGAACTCAAAGCAGATGTTCCGACAGATGCTAAAAGACCAACCCGTCAGCTCAAAACTTTTGGCCGTCAGTTCACTATGACAAGACAAGCGTTTATTAATGATGATATCGGCTTTGTTACAACAATTCCACAGCGATATGCAATGGCTGCCGACAAAACGATAAATAAGCAGGTTTATGCAGGAATTTACAACAATGTTGCTATGCCTGACGGCATTAAAATTTTTGATGCAAAGCACAGCAATGTTATCACTTCAGGTACTGCTCCGACATTTGAATCTATCCAAGCAGGTCTTAAACTTCTTCAGTTACAGAAAGATGAGTTTGGCGAACCTTGTCTTATTCAGCCAAAGGCTATCGTTGTTCCTATCGGTTACGGTATGACTTTAAGACAAATCTTCCATTCACAGACAATTAATACTGCCGGCAACACTCAGGCGTTTAACCCACTTTCTGAAATGGAAGCAAGTATTGATATTATCGAAGATGCTACACTTAACGCCCTCGCCGGTTCAAATGCTTGCCCTTGGTTTATCGTCGGTGACGGTAATTTTGTTGAAGTTGATTTTCTTAACGGCAACGAAACGCCTGAAATTCGACTTTCAGAGAAATCAGGTACACTTGGTCTTGTTTGGGATATCTTCCTCGACTGGGGTGTCGCTTATATGGACCACCGTGAGGCTGTTCGTAACAACGGCGTTAAACTTTAATAAGGAGGTTGTATAAATGGCTACAGCTACATATTGGCAGAGGGGCGAATCTCTCGACTATATAAACACAACAAGCTCACCGCTTGCAGCAGGTAGCATTGTAAAATTGCAGTCCTGCATTGGTATTGTTGAAGAAACAATTGCACCAAACGCAACAGGTGCGATTGCCGTTGAGGGCGTTTTCGAAATTGCGAAAACAGGTACAGCGGCAATCACAATCGGTGATGCCGTTTATTTTGACGGTACAGGCATTACAAATACGGCAACAAGTAATCTTCTTGTTGGTTATGCTGCCGAAAGCGTAACCGCCGAGGCAAAGCTTATCAAGGTTAAGCTTAAAGGCTAATGTATTTGGTTGCACAAAAGGATATCCTGTTTGAAAACAAATATTATCATCCGGGAGAAGAACTGCCATACAATGATGAATATGCCGATGCTTGGATAGAATCAGGCTCGGCCAAATGGCTTGAAGAACTTCCGGTTGATATTTTGCCAAAGGCAAAAAGAGTTTGTGCTCAACCGGGTGTCGAAGTAATCGCTATTAACGGCAAATCTCAAATAAATCTTGAGGGCAGAATCCCTAAAAGAAATTAAAACGCAGGTTAAAAATATGAATAGTTTTAAAAGCCAACTAAAAAAGGATATCGGCACATTTTTGAATGTTGATGAATTCTCAGAAATGCACACAATCGGCGGAAAGCCTATGAATTGCCTTATTGATGATAACGAGGCGGTAGACAGAGAAATCAAATATGTCGGCAAGGGTGACGGAGTTTACACACGTCACCTTTTAATATATGTGAAATCGGAAGATTTCGGCGATTTACCGAGGATTGACGGTCTGCTTGAAATTGACGGCAAGAAATATGTTGTCATAGATGCCGTATCTGAAGCTGGAATCTATTCTATTACTTTGGAGGTGTATTCAAGTGGTAGTGCTCGAATTGGACGATAGCTATAAATACGTTGAGAAAAGACTCGGCGATTTAAAATCGAAAACCCCTAAAGTTATTGCAAAATCAATTAATGAAACAGCAGCTTGGGCAAGACGAGAAATTGCACAGGAGGCTCAAAAAACATATACAATTAAATCAGGCGGCTTTAATAAGTCGATGACAATCAAAAAAGCTAATTACAGTAATCTTGAAGGAATTATCGAAAGCAAAGGAAAGCCTATTGAACTTATTAAATATCGTTATTCAAAAGGTAAGAAAACAACCAAAGCAAGAGTTTTACAAAGCAGTGGCTTAAAATCTCTTGAAAAAAACGGTATAAAAGCTTTTGTAACCAAATTTGCAAACGGTCACGCTTCTATCGCCCAAAGACGCGGTAAAGAAAGATTGCCTATAAAAATTCTTTTTTCGAACAGTATTCCTATGATGATAGGAAACGAAAAACGTGTTTACGGCATTGTTGAACCTGAAATCAACGATTATTTGCGTAAAAAGCTTGATTATCATATTTCAAAAGTGCTTGGAGGTTATGAATAATGACTATAAGAGAATTTCAAGACGATTTAAAAAAAGAGCTTGAAACTTTGTTTGAAAATTTCAAAATAACAGGCACAGACGGCCAGCCTGCAAATTTAAAGGTGTATAAAAACGATGTGCCTTTGCTTTCTGCTAACAGCGAAGAACAAACAGCGCCATATCTAATTATCAGATTGGATTCAGGAAAGCATCACGAGGACAATCGTATCGGCACACAAGATGTAAAAATATTGATACTCATTTGCGTTTTTAACGATGATGAAAATTATGTAGGCTCGGACGATGTGCTTATCATAATTCAAAGAATTATTGAAAGATTTGCCGTTAATCCCAAAATGGAAAAATATTATAGAATCGGCGAAATCGATTGGACCGTCGGAGATACTGAGACCTATCCTTATTTCTTCGGCGGTGTTGAACTGAGCTTCGCCATTCCAAGCTATACAAGAGAGGATGATTTCTGCTGAGTAAATCAAAATCTAACGAGGTTGTAATTTATGTTGGGCCAACAATTAAAAATGTTATTGCAACAGGTACGGTTTTTAATAATGGAATAACCGTGCCGGTTGCGAAAGCAATTGATAAATGCCCCGAAATTGACGAATTGCTCGTTCCTATCGACGAAATTGCAATCTCTTTAAAAAATATTCAAAGTAAAAAAGGCTCGACTTATGCATTTTATCGCAAGGTCAAGTCTTTTTTTAATAATAATCAGGAGGAAAAATAAATGTCATACAAACACGGAATTGGCATTGAAGAACAATCTACAAGTCTTGTTACCCCTGTCGAAAGCTCGTCAGGGTTACAAGTGATTGTTGGCACAGCGCCGATTAATATGCTTGCTGAGCCTGCCTCAGCGGTAAACAAGCTTATTCTTGCGCACAGCTACGAAGAGGCTGTATCTGCACTTGGCTATAGTGACGATTACGAAAACTATACGCTGTGCGAAGCAATTGATGCGAATTTTAAAATGAGAAATAATGCGCCGGTCGTTTTTATTAACGTTCTCGACCCAGCGAAGCATAAAAAAACGGTTTCTGCGGTTGAATGCAAAATTACAGACGGTCAGGCAACGCTTACCGAAAAAGGAATGTTACTTGACACGCTTAATATAACAGCAACAGGCGCTTCATCAGCAAAGCTTACAGCAACTACCCACTATATTGCCGAATTTAACAGCGAGGGCAATGTTGTTGTTACACTTACAGCAGCAGGCAAAACAACGATAGGTTCAAACACTACACTCAGTATCAGCGGTACAAAAATTGACCCGACTGCTGTTAAGGCAGAGGACGTAATCGGCGGTGTTGATGCTAAAACAGGTAAAGAAACTGGCCTTGAGCTTTTAAGACAAGTTGACCCGAAATTCGGATTAACACCGGGTATTCTTCTTGCACCCGGCTTTTCCAAGTTAGCAACAGTTGCTGCAGTAATGCAGGCTAAATGCGTTGAGCTTAACGGTCATTATAAGCTTATTTGTATTCTTGATATCAGCGCAACTGCGGCCAAAAAATATACCGATGTTGCAGACGCTAAATCAAATAACGGCTTTTCGAGCAAATATGCTATTTCGGTTTGGCCGAAAGTAATGTATGCCGGAAAAAATATGCATTTTTCGAGCGTTCTCGCCGCCGAAATTTGCTATATGGACTCCGAAAATTCGGATATACCGTCAAATTCGCCGTCTAACAGAACAATTCCTATTCAAAGCGCTTGTCTCGATGACGGCACAGAAGTATTACTTGACGATAATCAAGCAAATGCGCTGAACGCTCAAGGTATCGTTACTGCACTTCCGATTAACGGAAGCTGGAGAGTTTGGGGCAACAATACTTCTTGCTATCCAGACAACAAAGACCCTAAGGACCGTTGGATATCTGTAAGAAGAATGTTCAATTGGCAGGGCAACACCTTTATAAAAACTTATTTCGATAAGGTGGACGACAATACCAATTACAAGCTTATTGAGAGCCTTGTCGATGCGGAAAATTTACGAGGCAACAGCCTTGTTGCACAGGGTCTTGTCGCAGGTATGAAACTTGAATTTAATGAAGCAGAAAATCCTATTGCCAATATTCTTGACGGTAAGATTAAATTTCATCAGAAATTCAGCCCATATACACCTGCGGAATACATCGAAAATGTGCTCGAGTTTGACCCGACGCTTGTTCAAAACGCATTAACAGGAGGTTAATATTATGGATAGAACTAATGTACTTAATATGTTCAACGCTTACCAAAACGGTGTGAAAAGAATAGGTGTAACTGCCGAGGTAACACTTCCTGAATTCGAGTTTAAGAGCGAAAGCATTGAGGCAGCAGGCTTAATGGGTACCGTTGATGCAGTCGCCGTAGGTCATACTGATGCGATTGAACAGGAGATTCCGTTTATTAATGCTGACGACGATTTCTTTAATTCGCTTATGACAGGCCAAAACGTTTCGATGACCTTAAGAGGCAGTCAGCAAGTTACCGATTCAGCAACAGGTACAATCAAAAATGTACCCGTAAGAGTTGTCTTGGGCGGAATCGTTAAAAAAATCAAGCTCGGCTCGCTTAAACAAGCAGGCTTAGGCAATCCGTCATTTACATTGTCACTTAATTACTATCTTCACGAATTTAACGGTCAAAAGCGAATTGAAATTGATAAGCTTAACAGCGTTTGTGTAATCAACGGCAATGACCTTATGGCCGAAATCAATTCACAATGTTAATCAAATTATTTATAAGGAGAAATAAAAATGTCAGAAGAAAAGAAAAACATTGCAAATGCAAAAACAGTTGTAGTCAATTCAACTACAGAAAATGAAAATGAAAGTCTAATACTTGATTTCCATAAACCATACCATTTTGAAGGACAGACCTTTAATTCTGTTGATTTAACACCGCTTGAAAATGTAACAGGTGCTATTATGACAGAAGCAAGCCGTGAAGCTATTAAGAGTGGTGTTGTTGCCCTTCAGGAAATGTCACTTTCGTATGCGCAAATCATTGCCGCTAAAGTGACTAATTTGCCTATTGAATTTTTTACCGGCTTAGATGCAAAGGATTCAATGAAGCTTAAAAACATTGTTTCAAATTTTTTGTACGCCGAGGATTAGGTGGAATATGGACTCAAGCGGAAGTCTTTCGAAAATTAGCTATTAGTCTTTCAATCAATTTAAAGACAGGTTTCGATTATTTATATTCGAGCCTGTCTATTTTTGATTTGGTGCAAATAGCTGAAGATGTCGAAAGGATGTACGATGAGCGCAAAAAGTAAAGAAATGAAGCTGGCAATCAAAATTGCCGGTAAAGTCGATAAATCTTTCGGCTCAACACTAAAATCCGTTCAATCGCAAATCAAAACGGTTGCTAAGGTATCTGCCGCCGCTGTGGGCGCTGTTGCTACGGCTGTAGCAGGCGTTACAACAGCAGCTATAAAAACAGGCAAAGAGTTTGAAAACTCAATGTCGCAAGTTGCCGCAACAATGGGAATTGACAAAGCGACAAAAGACGGATTAAAAAATTACCAAACACTTGAAACAGCCGCCAAGGAAATGGGTGAATCGACAGCGTTCACTGCTTCTGAGGCGGCTGAAGGTTTAAACTATTTGGCTCTTGCCGGTTATTCAGCAGACCAAGCGGCTACAGCACTTCCGTATACATTAAAACTTGCCGGAGCCGGAGCAATGGATTTAGCCGATGCTTCAGATATGGTAACTGATGCTATGTCAGCGCTGAATCTTGAAGCAAATAACAAAAATCTGTCAACTTTTTCTGATCAACTCGCTAAGAGTGCATCAACTACAAACACTAACGTCAAGCAGTTGGGCGAAGCAATCCTTACTGTAGGCGGTACAGCTGCGAATTTAAAAGGCGGTACTGCAGAACTTAATACGGCGTTAGGTATACTTGCAAATAACGGTATCAAAGGCGCTGAGGGTGGTACGCATTTAAGAAATATGCTGTTATCTCTCGAATCACCTACTGATGCAGCGGCGAAGCAACTCGAAAAATTAGGCGTTAATGTTTACGACGCAAAAGGTAATTTAAGAAGCCTTAATGATATATTTTCGGATGTGCAAAAATCCACCAAAGGTATGACAAACCAGCAAGTAGACGGTATTCTTGCTACATTGTTCAACAAACGAGATTTAGCATCAGCGAGAGCAATGATGAAAGCGGCCGGAGATGATTTTTCAAAAATAGAAAAAACCATATCTGACAGCGCCGGTGCTTGCGACCAAATGTATAAAACTCAGCTTGACAATCTTGAAGGCGACTTGGCATTGTTTACAAGTGCGCTACAAGGTCTTGGTATTGAGATATACGAAAACATTGGTGGTGGAGTAAGAGAAGGCGTTCAGCTCGCCACAGAATGCATTGGCGACTTAAACAAGGCTTTTAAGAAAAACGGATTGCAGGGTCTTGTCGGTGAATTTGGAAGCGTTCTTAGCAAAGCTGTTAATTACGTTTCGGATTTAGCCCCAAAGCTTACTGATTCGGCTGTTGACTTGATAACTTCATTTATATCAGGAATAGAAAAATCGTCTGACAATATTGCAAAATCCGCTACGTCGGTGTTTTCAAAATTGATTACCGGCGCTTCAAAAATTGCACCTAAGTTGTTAACTCTTGCAGGCACACTTTTAATATCGCTCATTACAGCACTTCAAAGTGAATTGCCTACGATAGAAAAAACATTTTTCCAAGGACTAAAACAATTAATATCAAATGCTTTGAAATTGTTACCACAGATTCTTGATGTAGGTTTAGATTTCGTGTTGGCTTTAGCCGACGGCATAGTTAGTGGATTACCGCAGTGTTTTAGTATTGCGACTATGTTAATCACAAAACTATGTGGCGTAATTAATTCGGAATTGCCGCAAATTTTACAAATAGGCATTCAGTTAATTCTCAATCTTGTTTATGGAATACTTGAAAATCTTCCGCAAATTGCAAGAAGTGTAATGCTGATTATTAATACTTTTATTCAATGTATTCTTCAAAACTTACCAATTATTATATCAGCAGGAATTGAACTGCTCTATGCATTGATTAACGGAATTATGAATAATTTGGATTACATAATTCAGGCTGTAATTGCGATTATTACCGAGTTGATTACTTGTCTTGCACAAAATGCGCCGTTGCTTGCTACATCAGCAATATCTTTAATCAGCGCTCTTGTGGTAGGATTATTGCAAGCTTTACCTCAATTAATTGCAGCTGTTCCGCAATTGATTATTGCTTTGGTTAATGCATTTAAAAATTATGATTGGAGCACACTCGGTAAGGATATAATCAGCGGTATAAAATCAGGGCTTCTTGCAATGAAAGATTCTTTGATTGCGACTGTTAGAAATATCTTTAAGAGCATTAAAAGTATTTTTTCAAGGAAAATAACAGCGAACGTATCTGCTTCAAGCTCAGGTGGAAAGCCGCACGCAAGCGGCGGTATTTTTCCACGCTCTACAATCATTCCGACAATTCAGGCAGCGCACGCAGCAGGCGGTGTATTTACGTCGCCTACTGTTATTCCGTCAATTAACGGTGCAAATCACCTTGTTGGCGAAGCAGGAGCAGAGGCTATACTTCCTCTTAACAGTCTGTGGAATAATCTATCAAACACATTCAATCCTAATTTCTCGGTGATGAGTAACCGAATTGCCGAGCTTGCTAATAAGATTGAGGGCGGAAATAAGGGCGACGGCAATGATAATAACGGTGATACACCGACTATCATTTTTCAGCCGCAGATTATAATTCAAGGCAATGCCGACAAGAATGACGTTAAGGAAGCTGTAAAAATGAGCCAAACAGAGTTTGAAAGATTTATGAATGAATATCTAAAAAAGAAAAAACGAATTCGGCTTTAAGGAGAACTTATGGATAACACAACTTATACAACCGTATTAGGTGATACTTGGGATATTATTGCCAAAAAGGTTTATAATGATGAAAAGTATGTTGATGTGCTTATGCGCAATAATCCTTCAAAGCTTGATATCTGTATTTTCTCTGCCGGAGTGGAATTATCCGCTCCGGCTCTTTCTTTGGTTGAAAGCGAAGGAGAAGATACATATCCTGATTGGAGGTCTGACGATTGAGTAATCCACGAAAATCAACCGTGAGTATCAAAAAACTCGGCAAAACTTCTAAAAAAGACCGACTTATGACCGATTATTGCGAATCTCTTGAATATACGGATGTCGCAAGCGGTGAAAGTGACAGTGCATCGATTACTTTGTCCAACATTGATAAGAAATTTTTAAACGGTTGGTTGCCGAAAAAAGGCGAAAAATATCAACTGAAAATCAACACTTACAATTGGAAAAAGGATAAAGACAAAAAAACGCTTAATTGCGGCAAATTTGTCATTGACGATTTTTCAATATCAGGCAGACCGCTTACGGCAAAAATTAATATGGTTTCAAAACCGGCAAACAGCTCTTTTTCCACAAAGCAGCGTACAAAAACTTGGAAAAATGTAACACTAAAGCAAATTGCAAGGAAAATCGCAAAACGATATAAAATGAAGCTTGTTTATGACGGCGATACTGTCAAAATTAAAAATATTGAACAGAAGAAAACCGAGGACGGCTCATTTTTGAAATCGTTATGTGAAGCTTACGCTTATGGCATCAAGATTTATTCAAGCAAGCTTGTTATATATTCCAAGGCTAAATATGAAAAAAAGAAAGCTGTAAAAACAATTGATGAAAAAGAGGTTTCAAATTGGAGTTTTAACACGACAGTTTCAGGCACTTATACCGGGTGCAAATTTTCATACACTAACCCTAAAACGAATAAAACAATAAAAGTTAAAGTCGGCAAAGGCAGCAGGTGGCTTACGTCTCAGGGCGAAGCAAGCAACAAAGCAGATGCACTTAAAAGAGCTTATGCCGCTGTTAATAATTCTAACGAAGAAGCAACAACAATAAGCTTTACTACCCTTCCCGACCCCAAGCTTATTGCGACAGCAAATATTAAGCTGACAGGCTTTGGCAAATTGAACGGTAAGTATTCCATTAAAGAGGTTAAGCATAATTGCTCGCCTAATAACGGTTATGAAGTGACCCTTGAATGCTACAAAATCGTTCAAAGACTTCCTAAGCCAAAGAAAAAGAAATAAGGTGAATGCTTATGGACTTAAGAATTGGAAAGGTTTCAACAGTAAATTATAAAACAGGAATGGTAAGCGTGATATATGAGGAAGAAAGCAATGCTGTTACGGCCAAAATGCCCTGTCTTTCTTTCAACGGCGAATATAAGATGCCCAAAGCGGATGATTACGTCGCCGTTGCCTATTTATCCAACGGCTCATCAATCGGCTTAATTCTCGGCTCATTTTGGAATGAAACAAACAAACCGCTGCATTCGGGAAAAGATGTTTATTTTAAAGAATTATCGCCTGAAGCATACATACTGTTTGAAAACAACATTTTGACAATTAAAGCACCGAATATAAAGGTCGTTAGTGAAACTCCTATTGAAAAAGAGGTAAAAGCAAATGAGTAACTCAATAGGCTCTTGGAACGGAAGTGTATTCAAGGTTTCAAGTAAAAAAATATTCTCGCTTAGCGATATTAGTGTGAAACGCTCAAGCCGTTGGGCAACTCACGACATTATCGGAAAAGTGTCCAAAATGGAATTTCAAGGAATGGACCAAATTGCAGTCGAATGCAAAATTATTCTTGATGCAACACTCGGTGTAAAGCCGATAGAGGAAGCCGAAAAATTCCACAAGGCTCTTAATAATGGAACGGCAGCAAAGCTTGTTATTGCAGGAAAAGCTATATCAAGTAATAAATTTGTGCTGACAGATATAAGCGAAGAATATGACATTATTACAAATGCAGGAAAAGTCCAAAGACTTACCCTGTCTTTAACATTTAAGGAGTATCGATGATGAATTTATCAAGCAATGTAATTTTAAATAATACAAGCGAAGAAATCATCAAATCTTATCAAGAACAGATATCCACATTATGCTCAACCATTGCCGGTACGATACCTCTTGACCGTGATTTTGGAATTGACAGTGCTTGCCTTTCTAAGCCTCCTGATGTCGCCACAGCTTTATTAAGCGTTGAAATTATGGAAAAAGTTGAAAAATACATTCCTCAATTAATTGTTAATTCGGTAGAGTTTTCTTCTGCCGACGACGGAACGCTCACACCGATTATTAAGGTAGGCTATAATGAAGATTATGTTGCGGAAGAAGATGCAGAGGATGAGGACGATTTATCAACGGATGAAGACGACTATTTTTATGCCGATGAAGATGATTACGATGCCGACGAATTTGA
This sequence comes from uncultured Clostridia bacterium, assembly GCA_945874765.1. Lineage (GTDB taxonomy): Bacteria > Bacillota > Clostridia > Oscillospirales > Acutalibacteraceae > Eubacterium_R. The sequence continues at coordinate 119,868 of CAMCHQ010000004.1, read as the reverse complement.
CGAAGAAGATATCGAGGAGGATGAAGAATGATTGAAGAATTGCAAAACTTGCCCGAAATAAGCTTTATCGATGATATGACAATCGATGAAATACAAAAAAAGCTTGTTAGTGAATATGAAAATTCAATAACAGCAATTACAGGCAATAAATATGTTTTACCGAAAGCAGATAAATTCAGGATTATTATTAATTCAATTGCACTCATACTTTATCAAAATTTGCAATGTATTGACCGTGCAGGAAAGCAAAACACCCTTAAATATGCGTATGGCGAATATCTTGATAATAAAGCGGCTGAAAAAGGCGTTGTGAGAAAAAAGGCAAAAGCAGCAACTGTAAATGTTAAATTTTCGCTTGAGGCTGCACGAAGCTCGTCTACTCTAATTCCTAAAGGAACGAGAGTATCAAACGACTCGGATATCTATTTTGAAACACAAAATTCCGAAGAAATTGCAGCAGGAAATACTGATATAGTTATTTCTTGCGTATGCACCGAATCCGGAACGCTCGGCAATAATATTCAAATAGGCGAAATTACAACACTTGTTGACCCTGTAGCCTATATTAGTGAAGTCGTAAACACAACGGTTTCGACTGGAGGTACAGACGAAGAAGACGACGACAGCCTGAGAGAGCGAGTGTTTCTTGCGCCGTCTTCTTATACTACCACAGGCTCGGCAGATGCGTATATATATCATTGTAAATTGTTTTCAAATGATATAGCCGATGTAATTGCCACGTCAGATGTAGGCTCAGCGGTTGTCAATATTATTGTGTTATTAAAAAACGGTGTTATTCCTGAAGAAAAACTGATTACTCAGCTTCAAGAATATTTGAATGGAGACAGTATAAAAACACTTACAGATAAAGTTGTTGTTGCTGCGCCGAGTGTAAAGAAATATGATATAAATTTGACGTATTATATCAACAAATCCGAACGTTCTAAGGCACTCTTAATCAAAAAGAATGTTGAAAAAGCCATTGACGAATATATATTGTGGCAAAATTCCAAAATCGGTCGAGATATCAACCCAGATAAATTGATTGAAAAAATCATAGCTGCTGGGGCAAAAAGAGTAGCCGTATCATCGCCGATTTATCAAGCATGCAATCAAACAGAAGTACCACAGTTGGCAAATAAAAGTATAACATACGGAGGTATTGAGGATGATTAATATTCTCGACGTCAAATTGTCCGATTTATTGCCGTCAAGTTTTGATACTGTTGAAATTAAGGCACTTAATAATGTGGTTACTTTTTCGCTATATCTTTTGCAAAAATACATTGACAATGCGAATTTTACCGTGAATATTGACAACGTATCCGAGAAAATAATTGATTATCTCGCTTGCGAATACCGTACACCGTATTATGACGAAGCGCTTGATTTAAAAACAAAAAGAAATCTTGTCAAATCAACTATGCTTACATATCAAAAAATCGGCACAACAAATATCATTAAAGAATATCTTAATACTCTTAATGAAGAAGCAGACGTCGCCGAATGGTATGACTATAACGGCAATCCATATAACTTTAAAATTTTTCTTAACATTTCCGAGAACAGAGAAGTTGACGAAAAACTTTTAACCGATATTAAGAATAAAATCGAAAAAATCAAAAATGTTCGTTCTTCGCTCGAAGCAATTGAAATACTTAACTCATCAAATTATGATAAAAAACTTTCCTGCTCAATAGCAGCAGGAGTGCAAATCGAAACGAATATAGGTACTGCGATGATTAATGATGATTTTGGCGATATTACCTTCATTGCACTTGATGACTGTATTCTTGTTGACGATGAAGGAAACATTTTTATTGAGGAGGAATAAATATGGCTTTTGAATTTTATTTAACTGAATTCGGAAAAGCTGCTCTTATTCACGGTTTAGCCGGCGGCAGTATTGGATTTAATTCAATTGAAATCGGCGGAGCTGAAATACCGCCATCGGATTTTTCAAAGGTGACTGCATTAGCGGATACTAAATTGAACACAAAGGCTATCTTTCAAAAACAAATTGATAACACTTTGAATTTGAAATTTCAATTTGATAATAAAAAAGTATCTTCCGATTTCTTTTGGACTGAAATCGGATATTTTGCAACAGTCACTAAAAGCGACGGAAATACTGAAAACGGTATGGTTTTATACGGCTATAACAGCAAAGAAACTGCTAATCACATTCCGTCTTACACTTCCAACAACGCTTTAAATAAATATATCTGCCAAATCGGGATTAATTATTCTGATGATTTAAACGTAACGATTACACTTGATGAATTTGAAGATTATGCTTCTAAATCTGATTTTGCCGAACACACAAGCGCAAATAATCCGCATAATATCAGCTGTAATACTATCGGTGCTGCGAAGGCAGCTCACGTCCATTCTGCTGTTGATATAACATCAGGTATGTTAGGTGTTGAGCGAGGCGGTACAGGAGTATCGTCGTTGAAAAAAATAGGAATTGAGCCATTAGAGGATTTCAGTTCAAGCGTAGAGAAAAATCTTTCTGATTTTAAAAATTTTTACAATGGTCAATTTTACAGAAAAAACGGAATTGCTATGGTTACAATCACTTTTCAAACACCAACTCAGCTTATCGGTGAGGAAATGACCGGCAAATGGATATTAGTGTTGCCAAGAGAAATGCGACCTGCAAATCAGCTATCGGTAATAGGTATTTGCAGTAACAAAGAAATAGTTACCGTATTAATTCAACCTGACGGGCAAGTTTTATTGTACTCGTTTGGAAGCTTTCTCCTTGAAAAAGACACGCACATACGATTTCAGGCAACGTACCCTGTAGCTTAAGGAGGCAGCAAGATGAAACTAAAAAAAATATCGGATATAATTAAATCAATTGGAGCGCCTAACAAGGATGATACCTTGTTGGGCGTTTTTAATGGCAAAACAGCTCAAAAGAGCATTGAGGATATCCTCAAAGTCGCAGATTACACCGCACTTCAAAATCAGCCTATAACAATCCTCAGCCAAGATTTCAAGGTCACTGACCTTAAAGAAAACAGTCTTTATTTTATAAATAAAAGTGATGTCAAATGTCTGTCCGAGGACGGAAGCGAATTGCAATCATTATATGCAGGATTGCTTATTTTAACCGGCAGAAACGGCGAGGCACAAATTTTTGATTCAGAAAATACTTTTTACGTTAATGACTTAAGCAACGGAAATTGGTACGACCTCGAATGTAGTCATATTACAACAAGCCAAGTGAACGAACTTCTGGCTGACTTAGGCGATTATAACATCACGTATACGTCGCCTTCAAGCAAAAAAAGCACTACGGAGCTATTATCTAATTTTGCAAGAAACACTTTGCTTAAAACAATGACACTTGATAGCACGGCGCTTAGTTCTACCATAAGAACTTCGGGCAAATATAACATATATACAACCGGCACACTTCGTTTAGGTCACCCTAACGCTCCAAACCTTACTCCTCTTGAAATCAAGGTAAACAAAGGCGACACCATATATTTGAAATTCAGCAAAACTGAAACGGAATGCTTATGCGATATCGTATATATCGGTGATATTAGCAAGAATATTCCCGACGATGCTAATTACAAATACAATCCTATTGACATATGGTCGGGTCAGTTAAGATTCGCTATAGACGCTACTGAATACGATACAACCTTCTGGGAAATGGTAGAAGGCGCTCAGGGTACCGCTGACGAGATTAACGATTATTTATATGACCTTCCCTGCGCAAAATCTGGCGGCCTTGTATATTCGATTCCAAAAGAATACGGACGTCCCGAATTTAGAAATGTTACGCTCGGCAACGGGTTGAAATTTGAAAACGGAGTGTTATCGGCAGTAGCCACAAGTGATATCGCAAGCGACCAACTGAAACAGATTATAGGAGGGTTAGAATAATGGCAGTAACAGCAGATTATATATTAAAACTAAATCAGCAAAGGTTAGAACTTATAGACGTTGTGAATAATCTTGTTGATGAAACAGATAAGCTTGATAGTAGCGCAACGCTTGATGACGTGGTTAAAAGACTTAAAACAATTGATACTTTAAGCATATTGCAAAGCTATATTCAGCCGAGTGTTGTTAATCCAAATAACGATTGGTCGATTGATGATACAAAAGGAAAAATTAAATCATTAAGAGAGAGGGCGTTTTATTTGCACAGAGGTTTGCGCTCAATCAATTTACCTCAATGTACTATAGTCAAAATTGGTGCTTTTTCTGAGTGCTCGGCTTTGGAAAAAGCGGTTATTTCAGGTGCTAATTTACACATTTACGGTAATGCATTTCAAAATTGCAGTTCGCTTATATCATTGTCTTTTCCACGGCTGAGTATAATCGAGGGCGAATATGTGTTTAACGGTTGCGCATCGTTGAAAAGTATAACGTTTAACAAAAGTGGAAGCGCAACCGTAAAAAGCGGATATAACCCAATGAACGGATGCACGAATTTGCAGGCTCTGGTATTTCCGAGTAAGGATGATATAACAAAAATCGAAGGCTATTATCTTGACTTCTTTAGAAACAACAGTTCGGTATTGTTTTATATACCCAAATGTATGAAATTTCAATATTCCGAAGCGTGGATGAGCGAATTCGTTACAGCAGACAGAGTAAAATGCTTGGAAGATTACGATTTTGAGGATAAAAAATATACAAATAATCGTGATTATTTAATTAATAAATTTAGCACTGATTTGTCTGATTACGAAATTGTTGAATATGTTCCGCCGGATGTCAGAAGTGAGTTGGAAAGATATGCCTCAGGAGCGCTTATAGCGACAATTAATGGCAGAAACTATACTAAGAGCAATTGGGGTTCGGCAATTGTCTGCGTGATTAAACTCGGAGATAATTACGGCTCATTGCTTGTCAGCACCAACAAGGATTGCGTTACTTTTTATGCAAGCGGTACAGTCAGCAGTAATACCAAATTTCAATACAATAACGAAACGTATTATTGTAGTGGCAGGTCGAATTTCGTTGGGAGCAATCCTACAGTTGTTTCCGACTATCCGTTACTTAATGATATAACCGGTAAAACATATACGAATGACGAGGCCGGTAGTATTGCGGCGGCAAAAGACTTGCTTGATTATTATTTCAAGAAGATATAAAGAGGCGATGATATGACAGATACAATAGCAGTAGCGCTTGTAAGCTTAGTGGGAACACTTATCGGTACATTCGGCGGAATTATTACCGCTTCAAAGCTTACAAATTATCGAATTGAACAGCTTGAAAGGAAAGTGGATAAGCATAATAATTTTGCCGAGAAAATTCCGGTAATTCAAAACGACATTAAGGTTGCGAATCACAGAATAGACGACCTTGAAGAATTATGCAAAGAACATTTTATAAAGTAAAGGAGTAAAAGAAAAATGAAAACATTATGTATATCGCTTATTATCGTCGCATTGCTTATATTAGCAGTGCAAATTATTACTGAAATTATCAAATCTGTATTTAAGGATAAGGATAATATCGTGTACAACTTGATTGTATTTGGCGTATCGTTATTCTTAACGCTTGTTACAGTCATTGCGGCAAGTCAAATTGTGCCGTTCAAACTTGCGTGGTACATAATTGTCGGCGCTGTCGTCGGCTCGTTCTTCATTGCTTACGGTGCAATGTATGGCTACGATAAGCTTTTTAAACGAGTATTTGAATCAGTTAAGAATGCAATTAAATCATTTATGGAAATTGAGGAAGAGGTGAAAGGTAATGAAAAGAAATAAAGCAATAATGTCCGTGATTATGTCGTTACTTTTGATTATATCAATCTTTTGTGGTTGCAATGATTTTGATATAAGCAATACAACAAAGCCGTCGGAAACAACAACGCAGACAACCGCCCCTGAGGTTACTCTTTCAGATGAAGTTAAGGCAGAAGCCGAGAAAACAAAGGAAGAGGTTAAAAGCGGTGAGGATATCGGCACCGATGAGCCTATTATTGCAAAGCCTAAAGACGAAAGCACTGTTGTTGATGAAAGCTTGATTGAGCAGGACGCTGTTATTGAACAAGAAAATATATCCTATGACGGCACAAACACCGGCAAAGGTAAAGCACTTCTTGGTGCTTGCACCGGTCTTACATATTATAATCAAGCTGACAGCCGTTGGGCTAAAAAACCTTATACAAGCTCAAAAAACAAAACGCAAACGATTAAATCAAGTGGTTGTGGTCCGACCTCTGCGGCAATAGTTGTAAGCTCTTCAAAAGGTGCTATTTTGCCTGCAACAATGGCAAAGCTTTTTGTCGATAACGGCTATCGCACAAAATCAAACGGAACTGCGTGGTCGGCTTGGTCTTTTGTTGCCGACTATTTTAATTTTAAGAAATATGCTACAACTTCTAATATCGATAAAGCCTTAAATTATTTGAAAACGGATAAGAACAAGGACGGCGTATCTGATTACTTTATCGTCGCATCCTGCAATTACGGTTTATTCACAACCTCAGGACATTACATTGTGCTTGTAGGTTACAACGGTGGCACTATTTCTGTATACGACCCTTATTCTTATGTCGGTAAGTTCAACACACCGAGCAGAAGCGCAGCAGGTGCTAAGCTTAGTGGCAATACCGTTTTTGTGAGTGAGAAAAATTTTAAAAAGTACGGCAACACAGTTAATTACTGGGCGTTTTCAAATGACTATGTTAAGAAAACAACTAAATCTAAAAAATCAGTTACAAAATATGTGGCAACAAAATCACAATCACTTAATGTCAGAGCAAAAGCGCATAAATCATCAAAAGTCTTAACTCAGCTCAAAAAAGGCACAAAGGTTACTGTTACCAAAGTCAGTGGCTCTTGGTCTTACATTTCATCTCCGGCTAAGGGTTGGGTAAGCACCGCTTATCTTTCAAATACAAAGGTTGTTGCCGACAAGCCGAAAAAAGTAACTTATAAAACAACGGTAGGCAAGCACTACAGGCTTAAAGGTAAAACATATCTTTACAAAAAACAAAGCCTTACAGGCATTAAATACGAGTATCTGCCAAAAACTGAAATTGTTGTTCAAAAGCATATCAGCGCAAGTGTTGATAAGGTTAAGGTCGTTAAGACCGGCAGAGTAGCCTATGCTAAGATTAATTCGTATAAAGTAATAAAACATTGACAAAGTATAATATAATTGATATTATAATGTTACGTAGTGCCTATACCTAAACTACGTATCTCATTAGAAACGCCCTCGGCTCGTATGAGCTGAGGGCGTTTTTGTTGTTTTAGCTTAAAATTTATCTGTCAAATGCAATTCTTGCTTCAAAGCATTCGCAAGAACAGCCGATACGTTTATTCCGCTTTTATCGGCTGCGTAGTTAATCCAAGAAGGAAGAGTAACGTTTCTTCTAACGACTTTCATCGAATGTTGTTTTTTGTACTCATCATAATTGACATCAACTAAAGTAACCAATTGATTACTTGAATGTTTTATTTCTTCTAAATTAGATGCTTTAGGAAAAGATTTATGCAAATCTTCTTCTAAGGTTAAACAATGTATACCTATAGCATCTCTTGCCATTTCTATACAGTCGGCAAGGTCTTTACCTTCCGTATTTAATTCAAGGTCAGGAATATAAACAAGAAAATAATCATCGTCGATATTTTTAGTTGTATCAATAATTACAGGATAAACTATTTTCATTTAATCACCTCCATAATTATAGAATATTCAATATATATTATTTCAAACCGTAGGGAATTTATTTCAATTCCCTACGCTTGATAATGGCTTTCGCTAATTGTTCGTTTATTTCTTTATGTCGGGGCAATGCTTCAATCTCTTTTCCGTTAGTGTAAATATCGTGATTGCCTCCCGAACGCAAGAAATACCAACCATTGTTTTTTAGCAATTTTTCTAATTCTTTGTGTTTCATAGCTCACCTCCTCCTTACAATTACTATTATACACATTTAGTGTGTATTTGTCAAGGCTTTTTATAAAAAAATCATAATATTTTTATGGGAGCAATAAAGGGAGCAATTAGTCCTACAACATTCATTTAGTAAAAAACAAATAACAACATATAAAAATAAGAAAAACCGCCTAAAATGGCGGTTTTTTGCACTTTAAGGTATAAAACAAGGGCTACTGAAAAGTAGCCCTTTTGGTCGGAGTGACAAGACTTGAACTTGCGGCCCCTAGACCCCCAGTCTAGTGCGCTACCAACTGCGCCACACCCCGTTTTATATGGTGCGGGTAACAGGACTTGAACCTGCACGGTCTCCCACAAGATCCTAAATCTTGCGTGTCTGCCAATTCCACCATACCCGCACATTTGACTTGCATATATTACCATATTGAAAAAATAATTTCAATAGATTTTATCGTTTTTTTATTATTTTCATATTATATATTACGGTTTAAAAGCCGAATATATGAAAGGAAATAATTAATATGAGTTGCAATAAAAGAAATCTTGAAAATTTAGACACAAATATTTATTCATCATCAAACGTATGCTGTGAAAACGACTGCAACATCAGATATATTGAGCGGTTAGTACCCTATTGCTGCTATCCGCCAAATCCGCCGCAACCGCCTCTTACGGTGCCGACTGCCTCGTATGCTCAGTTTTATAACAACTCAGCCGACGGTGCAACCTATGGTGCAGGAGAAAATATCGCTTATCCCTCAACGCTTTATAACACAGACACGGCAGGCATTATAAACAACGACGGTTTAATCACTCTTTCAGGCGGTGAAACAGGCAGAACCTATCTTCTCAACTATCAAGTTACGGGCTCTGCGGCAAATGAAGCGGTATTAGGACTTGCGATTAACGGCACGGTTGACCCAAACAGCAAAATAGTTCCCGACAGCGAAGTCGGAACATCTAACGGCAGTTATATTGTAAACGTGCCGGCTAATACAAATTCAACAGTTGCGCTTAGAGTTGTATCGGGCAGAATTACAACCTCCTCACCCACTGTAGGTTCGTATTTTTCGGTAATAAGAATAGCATAAAGCTTTTCGGGTATGGTTACGCCATACCTTACATAAAACATATTGACAATTATTTAACAATATGTTATTTTTAATAAAAAGAGGAGGGACAAGTTATGTTTTTTACCGCTGATGACAGTATAAAGCTCAATATGAGCCGTGATGAGGCAATCGCACTTTTTGAAAAAGAATTTTATGATATGCACAAAGCAGGATACACGCTTTCAACCAGAATCATACATACAGATTACAACGGCAAAAAATTCACCGGAGTCGTTGATGATGACGGGAAATATACCGCACGTTACATAGGAAACGTTGAAAATGACAGATATTACCGTTCTGCCCCTCTGAGCAAGATAAGTTTTGACGGTGACGAAAAAAGTGCCTGCGTCAATATTAAAGTAAAATCAAAATACAATAGTTTTTATTTTGCATTAAGTCTTTTGGTATTAGTTGTTGCAATTATTCTCTTAGCAGTATTATTTAACACCTCGCTTAAAATTCCGTTTATTGCAATAACAGCCGTCGCAGTAATTATAAACATTGTAGTTTTAGCCATAAGCAAGAAAAGCGTTGATGACGTTTTAAGCGAATTTTACTATATTTTCAAATACAACAATAACTAAAAAATCCCGTAGCTTCAGAAAATCTGTTGCTGCGGGATTTTAATATATTATTTATTCTTCATTTGTTTATATTGAGAATAGCTTATAGTTTCGATTGAGATATTTTGGTCAATGCCGTAAAAATCTTTATATCTCTTTTCCCAAAGGCTGTACCAACTGTAAGGTCTCGGAGTTGTGCCCTCGGTGTAATTTTCAAGATAAGCCGGATAATGCGGAAGATAAACCGTTTTATTACCCTCTTCAATTTGAGCGCTTACAAAAGAATTTCTTTCCTTTTCAAACGCTCTGACCTCGGTATACTTAACGGTATAAAATACGGAGCCGATTATTGCGCCGACAACAACCAAAGTATAAATAGTTTTCTTAACCTTAGAGCTGTTCACATAATTTTCCATAACGAATCTCATAAGCTCGCAGGAATAAAGCATAAACATAACATAAGGCGGATAAAAGCAACGTCCCGTTACAGGAGAAACAACAAGAAGCGGAACAATAAGTACGCTTTCAGCCAAAATAGGGATAACGGCTTTAAATGCTCTGTCCTTATCCTCATACGCAACAAGAGGAACTACAATTAAGCTGACAATAAATATTGTAGCCAATACGCACCTTATAATATTCATTGCAGGTGAATTAAATGTACCTGCCGGAAAACGTACATACTCTTTAATAAAAACAAATACGGTATATGCAAAATCAAAAATTACACAAGAAAGCAAAAAGCGCTTTTTGCCTTTTTTCATTTCACACTTCTTGGTTATATTAAGAACTATTGTCAAAAGCAAAATACTGATAAGAATATTGATTAAAGCATTACTTTCGACCGAACGGGTACACACCCTGTCAATACTCTTTAAAAGCCAAGAAAAAAGGTTTTCCTTCTCCCCTGCCACACTTCGATATCCGTCGCCGCCCGAGGAAATAATACCGTAAGCGGAATTTGAAAACATTATAGCTGCGCCGCAAATATTTCCCAAGAAATTAAACACGTGCACTTTGAAAAAAGTCTTAAATTTAATATAAGAATAAACAATAACGCCTATTGAAACAACAACATTCATTATAGTTACGTGCTCCATAAAAAGATTGCCGCACACGCCGACAACGAATGAGACGGGAATAAGCAAGTTATTGTACTTAGGCTTGTCCTTATCGAAAATATTTTTAACAATAACGAGATAAAGAAGAGTAAGGGCAATAGGAGGAATATAGTTTGCAAGACCCGAAGCCCAAGCCATAGTTTGCCTTATAATATTCGACGGCATTATAACAAGCAAAAAAAGCGCAAAAACGAAATAAAAAAGCTTACCGTCACCGATATATTTATAAATCAAATATACTACGGAAAACGAAACGACAGCCATTCCTACCGTTTTAATAAAATTAGATTTTGTAAGAAGCAAAATAAGCAAATTGCCGAGATATCTGCCGTTATATCCTCTAAAATGAGTTGCAAGCCTTTGTGCACCTACAGAAGCGCCCCAAGCCCAATCGTCGCTGCAAAACGGAATTGTTGACATAATATAAATAAAGCCGAGAAATGCAGCTAAAATAACTATTACATTAATCAATTTCTTTTTAGTCATAATTTAACCTCTCTTATTTCCGAGATGTATAATATCACAAACTGATAAAAAAATAAATAGAAAATAGTAAAGATTTAGTAAAAAACGGCTCAAAAAGCGAAATATACTTTTCGAGCCGTTATAAATTAACCGATTCTGTCGTTAATGCTTTGATTAATCGCAGTGAAAAGTGACATATCCTTATGATTTAAATCATCGCATGCATACCTGAATACCATCACACCGCCGAGGTCATAGTCAATAGCAAGTGAGGTTTTATCATAAACAAGCTGATAGGAATTAAAATATGCCTCTTTTCCGTCAATTTCGGTCTTATTTGAATATTTACCTAAAACTTTTGAATAATCGCCGTAATTATACCAATGTTCGCCTTTGTCAACAGGTCTGCCGTAAAACGGAATACCGAGGTCAAGAACTTTACTGTCAAAACCGGCGTCAATAAATTTCTCTATACCCTTTTGAGCGCTGTCGAACGAGGAGTGGTCGCCGCTGTCATCAAAGAGGTCATATTCCATCATTTCAACCATATCGACGCATTGCATAGCTTCTTTTGAAAGACCTATATCCCAATCAGCCATTGCAAGACCTATTTTTTTATCACCAAGCTCGGAGTCAAGGCTGACAATAAAATCACTGTAAGGTTTCCAATACTTTGCCTTGATAGGATTTTCATAATCAAAGAACACACCGTCAAGATTATACTCGTTGAGCAAATCGTTAATTTGAGTTGTAAGCTCGGTATTTTCAAAGGCTTTTGTATATTTTTGAGCCTTATTTTCCATCTGCGATTTCCAATCGCTTATTCCGTCATCTGCGGCGGGGCCTAAAATATTGACATAGATATTAACATCTCTGTCACCTATAACACTCTTTAAATTTGAAAGAGCGGTTTTAAGCATCTTTCTGCCCGAAATATCCTCACTGTCATTATATTGAAGTTCACCGTCGGAATCGAAATTAACACAAGAGAAAAGAATAACATCTGTAATTGTATCAAAAGTATATGATTTTAAAGCGTCAATATTTTGAATTTTATCCGCAAGAATATATGTAGTAACTCTGAAATCACTGTCAGGCTCGTTATCGTTTTCGTAAACCGAAATTGATTTAACGTTTTGCTTGCCGCCCTCAAGTTCTAATTTTAAAGAAGTAGACTCTGTAGGAGAAAATGAGCAATACTTATATGTACTGTTGTTTTCCTGCTCATAAATCATATTTTCACCGTTATATATTTTAAGCGGTGACGATACTGCTTTTTTAAGCTTGATTACAACATTATTAACAAAATGCCTGTCAAATGAAACGGTAGCGGTATTATCGTCACTCCACTCCACTTTAGTTTCCTCTATTAAGCCGTCAATTCTTGAGGTCAATTGATGGTCTTCTTTACCTTGCGCACTGCACGCACACAAAAAAATGAGCATTAAAGCAAGCAATACAGATAATAATTTTTTCATTTTCTATCCCCTTTTTCTTTAGGCACAGCGACAGCAAGTGTTGCCGCCCAAACACTTTCAGCGCCGTAAATATTAAGCATTTTGGCACATTCATTAAGTGTTGAGCCTGTAGTTTTAACATCGTCAATCAGCAAAATTCGCTTGCCGAAAACAATGTCTTTATCCTTTAAATCAAATGCACCGTAAACATTGGTTTTACGTTTTTGTGCACTCAATGTTTTTTGTTCATCGGTTTTCCTTACTTTGATAAGCAAATCAACTAACGGAATATCAAGTCTTTTTGAAACTTCCCGTGCCAGTAAATAAGCTTGATTATAATCCCTTTTCCTAAGCGATTTCTTAGAAAGAGGAGTATATGTAACCATATCAAATTCCATAAAATAATTTTCGGTTATGCATTTTGCAATATCTGCACCGAAGCGTTTTGAAAGAAACGGCATATATGCACTCTTGAAATTCAAAACAGCTCTTTTAACACTGTCTTGATAAAGATACGGTGCTATTACCTGCTTATATTCATTTTTATGCTTATCGCAATTGCATTTATCCTTACTCAAACCGCAATAAATGCAATAAGGCGGTTTATTAACAGGCAAAAATAAGCAATCACCGCAAACCGTTTTATCAAATTCGATTACTTCACCGCAAAATTCACATCTTTTGGTGAAAAATATATTTGATATTTTTTCTAAAACAATCTTAAAATCACTAATCATACTGTAACATACGGCTCAATTTTAGCAAACGTCGCATCACCGATACCTCTTATATCCTTTAGCTGAGATACATCCGTATATCCGCCGAGATAATCACGATATTCTAAAATTGCCTGCGCTCTTGAATCACCGATTCCGTCAATCGAAACCAAATCGTCATATGTGCACGTATTCAAATTGATGGGATACGTTGTGTTTTTTGCCGATGTTGACTGCGCTTTTTCGGTATTGAGCACTGTTGTTTGACTGTTTTGACTTGCGTCTTTAGTGGAAGTTTTACTTTGATTATCAAAAGAATTTTCCAAAGTGCTTGAAGAAAGAGAACTTTGCAAATCGTTAAGTGCCACTTCGTTTACTTTTGAACGTGAAAGCCCATAAAAGGTAAGTAAAGCCGCAACAACAATACAGGCAATTGATATAGCTATTATGCTTTGCCGTTTTGAAGAATTCATCTTCTTTTACCCCTGCTTTTCTTAGAAAAGTTATTTTTATGTGAATTTTTATTTTGATATCTGTTATTTTTATTTGCCTGATTCGACGGGTGTGTAGGTTTAACAAGACATTTGCTGTCGAAGCCAATCAAATCGTAACGCTTTGCACGTTTGAGCGCTTCTTCGACAAGTTTTTGATTTTTAGGGTTGAAATACTGAAGAAGTGCTCTTTGAAGCGCTTTATCATGTTCGCTTTTTGCGACATATACTTTTTCCATTGTGTACGGATCAAGCTCGGTATAAAACATACAAGTTGAAATAGTGCCCGGCGTAGGATAAAAGTCCTGAACCTGCTCGGGTCTGATATGATTTTTCTTTAAAAACAGAGCAAGTTCAATTGCATCGTCAAGTGTTGAACCGGGGTGAGAGGACATAAGGTAAGGCACTAAATACTGTTCTTTATTAATCTCACCCGTATATTCAAAATATCTGTGCGAAAACTTGATATACGCTTCAATATGAGGCTTGCCCATCTTATCAAGAACGGAAGCGGAGCAATGTTCCGGCGCAACTTTAAGTTGACCGGACACGTGATGCTCAACAAGTTCTCTGAAAAATGTATCGTCCTTATCTTCAAGCAGATAATCGTATCTTATACCGCTTCTGATAAAGACTTTTTTAACCTTGGGAAGCGAACGAACCTGACGAAGAATATCAAGATATTCACTGTGGTCAACGCTCAAATTTTTACAAGGCTTAGGTGCAAGGCACTTTTTACCCTTACAAAGTCCGTGTTCCTCTTGAAAAGTACAAGACGGCTTTCTAAAGTTAGCGGTAGGCCCGCCGATATCGTGAATATAGCCTTTAAAATTAGGCATATGTGTAAGTTTCTCAGCCTCTGCCAAAATGCTCTTTTTTGAACGGGAGGTAACATATCTTCCCTGATGAAAAGCAATTGAGCAGAAATTGCAAGCGCCGAAACAACCACGGTTATGGGTAATTGAAAATTCAACTTCCTTAATACCGGGCACACCGCCGAGTTTTTCATATGACGGGTGATAAGCTCTTGTATAAGGCAGAGAATAAACCTTATCAAGTTCCTTTTGAGTAAGAGGCGGCATAGGTTTATTTTGAACAACCATTACCTTGCCGTGCTTTTGCTTAATAAGTCTGCCACGAATATGGTCTTGCTCGTCCTGCTCGATTCTGCAAGACTTGGCATATTCCTTTTTACTGTTAATTACATTATCAAGGCTTGGTACTTCGACACCGTCATAAGGAGTTTCGCTGTTCGGGCAAGTGTAGCACGTACCGAGAATATCGTGCATATTTGAAATATCTTCGCCTTTATCAAGCCTTTTTGCAATTTCAACCGTTTGCTTTTCACCCATACCGAATGTGAGCAAATCAGCCTTAGAATCAATTAAAATACTCGGTCTTATTGCATCGTCCCAATAATCGTAATGAGCAAATCTGCGAAGCGACGCCTCAAGACCGCCGATAATAACGGGACAATCGGGATAAATTCTTTTTATAATATTTGAGTAGACAATGACTGCACGGTCAGGTCTTTTACCCGAAACACCGCCTGCGGTATAAGCATCATCGTGCCTTAATCTTTTAGCTGCGGTATAATGAGCAACCATTGAATCGATATTACCGCTTGTTACCATAAAAGCCAAACGTGGGCGGCCGAATTGAGTGAAATCGCCGTCTTTTTTCCAATTAGGCTGGCTTAACACGGCAACTCTGTACCCCTCATTTTCAAGAAGCCTTGTGAGTATAGCTACACCGAACGAAGGATGGTCAACGTAACTGTCGCCTGTTACAAAAACGAAATCGACGTCCTGCCACCCACGTTCAAGCATATCCTTTTTATTTATTGGTAGAAAATCATTCATACATTTCCTCTAAGCAGTTCAATTATACAACTGTATAAATTATAATTCAAGTAAAATCTGTTATTCTTCGTCCAAATCGTCATAATTTTCGGTTACAACGCCGTCATCTTCAACATTTTCCTCATCAAATGACATCTGCTCGGTATTTTCGGCAGTAAACGGAGTTTTATTTGACGAATAAGCCTGCATTTCAAGCCACTGCTGACGGTTAATAAGTATTTCTCTTCCCTTTGAGCCGTTAGCAGGACCGATAATGCCTTTTTCTTCAAGCTGGTCGATTATCTTAGCGCCACGTGCATATCCGACTGAAAGTTTACGCTGTAAAAACGAAGTGGAAGCAGTACCTGTTTCAAGAACAATATCAACTGCCTTATCGAAAAGAACATCAAGCTGTTCGCCGTCGCCGTCATCTTCAAACGGAGAAGATTTCTTATCCTGAACCGCCTTAGCCTCGATTTCTTTGGCAATTTCCTCATCATACTGGCTTTCACCCTGATTTTTAACGAAGTCGCAAAGAGCCTCAACCTCTTCGTCTGAAATGAAACAACCCTGAACACGAAGCGGTTTTGAAGCGCCGACAGGATTATAAAGCATATCGCCGTGACCGAGAAGTTTCTCCGCTCCTGCAGCGTCAAGAATAGTACGTGAGTCAATTTGAGATGAAACTGTAAGTGCAATTCTTGATGAAATGTTAGCCTTGATAAGACCTGTAATTACGTCAACAGACGGTCTTTGAGTGGCAATAACAAGGTGCATACCGACAGCACGAGCCATTTGCGCAAGACGGCAAACAGAGTCCTCAACCTCTTTAGGAGCAGCCATCATCAAATCCGCAAACTCATCGATAAAGATACAGATTTTAGGCATAGATTCCATATCCTCGTGTTTTTGAACGTATTTATTATATCCCTCAATATCACGAACACCTATTTGCGAAAGTTTTTGATAACGTTGAAGCATTTCGCTTACAGCCCAGCCGAGTGCACCGGCAGCCTTACGTGGGTCGGTTACAACAGGGACAAGAAGGTGCGGAATATTTGCATATTTAGAAAATTCAACCTGCTTAGGGTCAATCATCAAGAATTTAACCTCATCAGGCTTTGCTCTGTAAAGAATAGATGCGATAATCGAGTTCATACAAACCGATTTACCTGAGCCTGTAGTACCTGCAACAAGAAGGTGAGGCATTTTTGCAATATCGCAATAAACGCAATTACCCGCAATATCTTTACCGATACCGGCAGAGAGAAGCGAACGCTGCTCATAAAACTCGGGAGTATCGATAAGTTCACGCATAGAAACGGTATTTTTAACAGTATTCGGAACCTCTATACCTACAGCGGCTTTACCCGGAATAGGCGCTTCTATACGAACGTGGGTAGCGGCAAGATTAAGCGCAATATCGTCGGCAAGATTGGTTATCTTTGAAATACGAACACCTGCTGCCGGCTTAAGCTCATATCTTGTAACCGTAGGTCCACGTGATATATCCGTAATAGTAGCGTTGACATTAAACGAACGAAGAGTTTCAATAAGCCTTTGCGCATTTTCTTTAAGTTCGCCGCTGATATCGGCAGTAGACTTTTTCTGCGGCTGACTGAGAAGGTCAACAGGCGGAAGTTTATAATCGCTGATACCCGATTCCATTGCTTCTTTTGAAACAGTGAAATCCTCGCTTTTTTCAGCCTTTTTCTCCTTAGGCTTATCCTCAGAAGCGTCCTTTACTATTTCATCAATGCTCTTAGGCTTTTTCTCTTCTTTCTTTCCCGTGGCATTTTTAAGCATTTCTATATTGGAATTTTCACGATTTATCTCGTCAATAATTTCCTTAGGAACCTTAGTCATTTCCTCATCCTTAGAGGTATCTTTTTTCTTTCTTGACTTAGGCTTTTTATTTTCTTCCTCGGGTGGCTGAGCGTCAAGCGGAACATCAATATTTTCTTTATTCATTCTTCTGCGTTCAATACGCTCTTCAATAGCCGGAGCTACCTTTTCGTATGTAGCCTTTGCCGGTTTAGCCGCACCCGCAACAAACTGAAATACGGTAAGTCCCGTCATAAGAAGCAAATCGACTATAAAAAGTACGACACAAATGATAACAGCCGGAACTTTACCGAGAGTAAGCAAAAGCCAGCCGAAAACAGCGCCGATAAAGCCGCCGTTAAATTCGAAACCAGCCGATTGATAACTGTTAATTATAGTTTCCTTAAATGCGTCACCCGTTGGATTTTTAACAACGTGAATAAATGTTGCAAGAATGAAAACCATTACAAAAGCTTCGATTATTTTAGCGGTATAGCCATATACCTCGTCGCCTTTTGCCGAAAAAATAACGGTAACAACAATCGTCAAAAGCGGCAAAACAATAGCGGCAAACATACCGAATATGCCGACATACACATTATGCAAAACATTCCAAACACCGTTGCCCGAAACAATAGCAAGGCAGAAAAGTATAACGGAAACGGCAACCAAAGCAATTTCTGTTACACGAATTGTATCGGCTCGATTTGATATTCTTTGCTTTTCGTTAGGTCTTTTTTTGGAAGTATTCTGTTTTCTGTTTGTAGTTTTTTTATTTGTTTTTTTCGTTGCCATATGTACCTCTGATTATTTAATAACAAGTTGGAAAACACCGATAATCGCGCTTATTACACCTATTGAAATATCATAATACGCAAAATAATTAAGTGCCTTTTTCTTAAGAGCAAAAATAAATAATTTAACTGCGAAAAACGATGCGGCAACGGAAATTATCAAAGCAATAATTGCAGAGAAAATATTTATTTTTGTAACCGCAACGCAAAGTTCAACAATGCCCATTACTATAAGCGTCAGAACAGACATTGTAACTGCATATCTGAGTGCGTATTTTTGGCTCATACCAAGCAAAATCGTAAAAGCAAAAATTGCACCCATAAAAGAGCAGCCTCCGGTCGGCAGAGCAAGGAAAGCGATTATACCCAAAACAATTGCATTTGCCCAATCGGGAAGCTTATTTCTGCTTGAATTAATAAGTGAATTTGTAACAATAAGCAAAACGCCCAAAAGTGCAATGCATATGCCCTCGCCCAAAATTGTTTTGTTATACGACGTTCTGTTGAAAAGCATATACACATTGCCGTATTTGCCTGCCGGAATTGCATAAATAATAAAGAACGCAAAAGAAAGAATTGTCATAAACATAAAGTTTCTTTGCGGTGAAATATTTTTTAAATCAAGTCTTTTATGAAAAATGTCATTCCACGTGCCGAAGAAATTTTTGAAAAGATTAATAAAAAGCTTATAAAATGCAATGAAAAGACCGATTGCAATGCCGATATGTATAACGCCTGTCAACTGAGAACAAGCGTTTGTAAATCTGCCCGAAAAATTATGAAAAATTACCGAATGACCGCTTTCAGAAACGGGGAACACCCAAGTGAATGCCTGCCCTATCGCCTGAAATATTGCTGTTAAAATCCACATCATCTATACCTCCGAATAAACAAGCGTTATCCAAATGATAACCTGTTCGTATATAACTGTACGGGTTACTTGACCTGACAGCATTATTTTCACATATTGATTTTGGGGAGTAGAAAATATCCGCTTCATTAATAACAGTCCAAAGCATATTATCTCTCCTCTATTGTTTTGTCCAAAAAATCGAGAGCATCACTAAGCCCGCCGAGTTCATCAATCAAGCCGCAATTGACTGCATCTTCACCGTCAAGCACCGTACCCACGTCCATAACAAGCTCCCCTGTTTTCATCATAAGTTCCTTAAAACTTTTCTTATCGATGGAAGAATTGTTTACAACAAAATTAACTATTCTGTCCTGCATTTTTTCAAAATAAGAAAGTGTTTGCGGAACACCGAGCACAAGCCCGTTCATTCTGACAGGGTGAACAGTCATAGTGGCACTCGGAACAATAAAACTTTTTTTACAACTTACCGCAAGAGGAACACCGATTGAGTGACCGCCGCCGAGTACCAAAGAAGCAGTGGGAGTTTTCATAGTAGACAAAAGTTCCGCTATTGCAAGCCCCGCTTCAACATCACCGCCGACCGTATTTAAAATAATCAGCAAGCCCTCAATTTCTTTGCTTTCCTCAATTGCGACAAGCTGAGGAATAACGTGCTCGTACTTTGTTGTTTTATTTTGACTTGGGAGAATATAATGCCCCTCGATTTGACCGATAATGGTTAAACAATGAATGAAATGGCCGTCCTTTGAAACGGTTATTGAACCTGTTTCAAAATCATTTGCCTGCGCAACCTCTTCCTCGGCAGACGTCTGCTTTTCATCATCGTTTTTATTACCGTCTTGTTCATTTTTATATTTAACTTTAGTATTTTCAAGCAAAATCAACACCTCAAATGTATTTTGCCCGAAATACTCCAACATAATAGGTTATTTTATCACAAAAGATAAAAATTTTCAATATTAAATGCTTATTATATTAATTAATATATAATTTAAAAGTTTGTTACTGATTTGTAATTGACAATGTGTAATATTTGTAATAAAATATCATTTGATAATTTTATTAACAAGTAGGAGGACTTTTTAACAATGGGACTTACTATTGCTCAAAAGCTTATTAAGGCTCACCTTGTTGAGGGTGAGATGAAGGTCGGCACCGAAATCGGTTTAAGAATCGACCAAACCTTAACTCAAGACGCAACAGGTACAATGGCATACCTCGAATTTGAGGCTATGGGTGTTGACAGAGTAAAGACTGAAAAATCTGTTGCATACATTGACCACAACACTTTACAGACAGGATTTGAAAATGCCGACGACCACCGTTACATTCAAACAGTAACAAAGAAGCACGGTATTTATTTCAGCAGACCGGGTAACGGTATTTGCCATCAGGTTCACCTTGAAAGATTCGGTATTCCGGGCAAAACACTTATCGGTTCTGACAGCCATACACCTACAGGCGGCGGTATCGGTATGCTTGCTATGGGTGCAGGCGGACTTGACGTTGCTGTTGCTATGGGCGGCGGAACATACTACATTCCAATGCCTAAAATGACAAGAATTAATCTCACAGGATATCTTAAACCTTGGGTTTCGGCTAAAGACGTTATTCTTGAAGTTCTTAAAATTATGAGCGTTAAGGGCGGCGTAGGCAAGATTATCGAATACGGCGGAGAAGGCGTTAAAACACTTTCTGTTCCGGAAAGAGCCACTATCACAAATATGGGTGCCGAGCTCGGCGCTACAACATCAATCTTCCCGTCTGACGAAATCACTCTTGCTTTCCTTAAAGCACAGGGACGTGAAGACGATTGGACCGAAATTCTTCCTGACCCGGACGCAGAGTATGACGAAGTAATCAACATTGACCTTTGTTCACTTACTCCTATGGCAGCTTGCCCTCATATGCCGGATAACGTTAAGACTACCGAAGAAATCGGCAAAATCAAGGTTGACCAGGTTGCTATCGGTTCTTGCACAAACTCATCATTTGTTGATATGATGAAGGTTGCTTCAATTCTTAAGGGCAAAACAATTGCTCCTTCTGTATCACTTTGCATTGCTCCGGGTTCAAAGCAGGTACTTAATATGCTTGCATTAAACGGCGCACTCTCTGATATGATAAGTGCAGGTGCAAGAATACTCGAATCGGCTTGCGGTCCTTGTATCGGTATGGGACAGGCACCTAATTCAGGCGGTGTTTCACTTCGTACATTTAACAGAAACTTTGAAGGTCGTTCGGGAACAAAGGACGGTCAGATTTATCTTGTATCTCCTGAAGTTGCGGCTGCTTCTGCTCTTACCGGTTATCTTACAGACCCGAGAGACCTTGGTGAGGCTCCTCAAATTTCAATGCCTGAGCACTTCGTTGTCAACGACAATATGATTGAACCTCCTGCTTCTCCCGAAGACGCAGACAAGGTTGAAGTTCTCAGAGGTCCTAACATTAAGCCTTTCCCAAAGACAGAAAAGCTTCCTGAAGAAATCACAGCTAAAGCAGTTCTTAAAGTCGGCGACAACATTACAACCGACCACATTATGCCAGCCGGAGCTAAAATTCTTCCTTACCGTTCAAATATCCCTCATCTTTCACAGTATTGCTTTGCAGTATGTGACGAATCATTCCCTGAAAGAATTAAGGCAGAGGGCAAAGGATTTATTATCGGCGGTGCTAACTACGGTCAGGGTTCGTCAAGAGAGCATGCGGCACTTGTTCCGCTTTATCTCGGTGTTAAGGCAGTTATTGCTAAGTCATTTGCAAGAATTCACGTTGCAAACCTTGTAAATGCCGGTATTTTACCGTTCACATTTGCAAACGAAGAAGATTATGACAAGATTGACCAAATGGACGAGCTTTCACTCCCTAACATTAAAGACGCAATTGAAAACAACAAACCTGTTGTTCTTAAAAATCTCACAAAGGGTGAGGAATATCAGCTTGACTCATCTCACCTTTCTGCAAGACAGAGAGCAATGCTTGTTTGCGGCGGTCTTCTTGACTACACAAGAGAAATGAATAAATAATCATAATATCGGAGGATACAATTATGGCAGACGATGCTAAAATCATTGACGAAGCAGTTGAAAAATTCCGTGCACTTATGGAATCTCAGCTTGCAAGAGCAAAGAAAATAAAAGAGGATAAAGATTTTACGGATTATGACGCACTCGATACAATCGTAATCGGTATTTGCGGCGGAGACGGAATCGGCCCTATCATTACAAAAGAGAGTGAGAGAGTTCTTGCATTTCTTCTTAAAGATGAAGTTGCAAGCGGTAAAGTTAAGTTTAAGGAAATTGACGGTTTGACTATCGAAAACCGTGCGGCTTGCAATAAAGCTATTCCCGACGACGTACTTGCCGAGCTTAAAAAGTGCCACGTTATTCTTAAAGGCCCTACAACTACTCCGAGAGCCGGCGACCCATGGCCAAACGTTGAATCGGCTAACGTTGCTATGAGAAAAGAGCTTGACCTTTTTGCCAATATGCGTCCTGTAAAAGTTCCGGAACAAGGAATTGACTGGACATTCTTCAGAGAAAACACCGAGGGCGGCTATGCTATCGGCTCATACGGTTTAAACATTACCGATGACCTTGCAGTTGACTTTACAGTTGCTACACAAGAGGGTTGTGAAAGAATCGCACGCCTTGCTTATGAATATGCAAAGAAAAACAATAAGGGCAAGGTTTCTATCATCACAAAAGCTAACATCATCAAAACAACAGACGGTAAGTTCCTCAAGACTGCGCAAAAAATCGGTGAGGAATATCCTGACATCGTAACTGATGACTGGTATGTTGATATTACTACCGCTAAGCTTATCGACCCTGCAAGAAGAAAAGATTTCAAAGTATTCGTTCTTCCTAACCTTTACGGTGACATCATCACCGACGAAGCTGCTGAATTTCAGGGCGGCGTAGGTACAGCAGGTTCAGCTAACATCGGTAAGAAATATGCAATGTTTGAGGCTGTTCACGGTTCTGCACCACGTATGATTAAAGAAGGCAGAGGACAGTATGCAGACCCTTGTTCAATGCTCAGAGCTTCGGTTATGCTTCTTTCTCACATCGGCTTCCAAAAGCAGGCTAACGCTCTTGAAGCTGCGCTTGATAAATGTATGCTTGAAGAAAAGAAGCTTGTTATTACAGGCAGATCAGACGGCTGCACTTGCAGTGAGTTTGGCGACTATGTAATGGAAACAATCACTGAAATGACTAAATAATAATCTTTATTACAGAAATTCAGGAGAGGAATATTATGCAAAATAAAGATGATATATCTATATCCGTTATCAAGAGATTGCCGAGATATTACAGATTTTTGCAATCTCTCAAGGACAACGGAATAGTACGTATAAGTTCAAAAGAGCTTGCGGCAAGAATGGGGCTTACCGCTTCACAAATCAGGCACGATTTTAACTGCTTCGGCGGATTCGGTCAGCAGGGCTACGGATATAATGTGCCTGAACTTCACGCTAAAATCGGTGAAATTCTTTGCGTTGATAAGGAAATTAAAACAATACTTATCGGTGCGGGTAACTTAGGTAAAGCAATTACAAACAAAATGTTTTCAAAAAACAGCGGATTTAAACTTATCGGTATTTTTGATAAGAATGAGGCAATTTGCGGAAATATGATTAAAGGTATTCCCGTAAGAAACGTTAATTATCTTGAAAACTTTTGTATTGACAACTCCCCTGTCTGTGCCGTAACCTGTATTCCGTCAACAGATATGGAAGAACTTACGGATTTACTCGTAAAGGTCGGAATCAAAAGTTTTTTGAACTTCACAAATTATGACATTGCTATGGCTCATCCGGGTGTAATTGTCGAAAATGTTCATCTTAGGGACAGTCTTCTTACTCTCGGATATCTTACAAACACATCTCTCGACAAATCGGAGGAATAATATTGCAATTAATTACAACAAAAGAAATTGTCGATGTTATTAAATACAATGATGAATCCGTGATTATTGTTGAGAAGCTGCCGCTTCCGAACGGCACGCAATATAAGGTTCAGTATTCGGTTATCAACTTTAAAACAAAAAGCATTGACGTACTTACGAAAAATGCATATTTGCTAAAAAAATTCGGCTCAAACTTTAACAGAATAAGCCAAATAATGCCTAACTTCGTTCAGTGTGATGCGGCTGTTCTTTATGACAGACGTGTGCTTGCGATTTTTCCTAACGGTGAGGCAGGCATATTTGACCGTGAGGGTGAGCTTGAATGGAACGGTGCATTTGAATATCACGATGAGCCAGTAAAAAACATTGCGCTTGAAGGTAAATACTTTTGGAGTGTTTGCCCCAATGAAAATTGTGTTATAAGATATTCAAGTCAAAATATGGGTGTTGATTTAAGAATCGGCGGTAAGGAAACAGATACTTTTCTTAATCCTACACACGTAAGTCTTGATGAAAACGACATATTTGTTTGCTGTGACAACAACAAGGTAAGACGAATAGATTCAAATAATTATACCGTATCGGATTATCTTAATTTTACGGATTCTATAAAAAGCTATTTTAAATTCGGCAATTTTGCCATTGCTGTAATGGCAAGCGGTACATACGTACTTGAAAACAATCAATAAGATATAAAAAACTGCTCTTGTAGATTTACAAGAGCAGTTTTTTCATATTATAAATTATTCGATTTTACCGATTGACGGATAATATCTGAACTTTACCTTGCCGATAATTTTATCACGCTTAACATAAGTATTTGTCCAATATCGTGAATCCTTACTGTCATTTCTGTTATCGCCAAGCATAAAGTAGCTGTCCTTCGGCACAACATAAGGTCCAAAATCGCCGTAAGGGACGCAAGCCGTTACAAAACTGTCAGCAAGCTGAATTGTTTTGCCGTCGGTCTTAGTAACATAAACAACACCGCCCACTATTTGCACCGTTTCACCCGGCAAACCTATAACACGCTTAACGTAAATCTGTGATTCGTCATCAGGATATTTGAATAATATAATATCGTATCTTTGAGGGTCATCATTTTTATAAGCCAAACGGCTTGCAATGATTCTGTCCCCTTCCTGAATAGTGTTAAGCATTGAGCCTGTCGGTACAACGGCATTGGCAAAAACAAAAGTACGCAAAATAAGAGCCAGCACAACGGCAATAACTATCGGAATACAAAATTCAATAGTTTCCTGAAGTTTGCTTTTCGGCTTTTTATTTTTTTGGTTTTTTTTGCTTGGATTATTGACAGTTGTTACTGTTTCTTCACTCATAAGTTTTCTCCAAATTACAATTCAATTTCATCAACCATTTCGTGAATAATTTTAGCCGATTCGGCAAATTTCTTTTGTTCCTCATCGTTAAGCTCAATCTCGAGAATTTCACGAATACCGTTTCTGTTGACAACTGACGGAACGCCGATATAAATTCCCTTTTCTCCGTATTCGCCTTTAAGATAAGACGATACAGTGAAAATTGAATTTTCATCAAACAAAATCGCACGGGTAAGCCTTGCAAGAACCATACCTATACCGTAATACGTTGCCTTTTTAGCTTTAATTATCTCATAAGCGGATTCTTTAACATCAGCGGCAATTTTCTGCATATCTTCCATAAGAGTAGGTCTGTTTTTGCCAAACTCGTCAAGCGGAATAACAGAAATTGACGCATTGCTCCACGGGACAAACTCACTGTCACCGTGCTCGCCGATAACATAAGCGTGAACATTACGAGGATTGATTTTAAAATAATCACTCATCATATGACGCAAACGAGCAGAATCAAGAGTAGTACCCGAACCGAGAACACGGTTTGCCGGAAAACCGGAAAGTTCATAAACAATCTGCGTCATAACGTCAACAGGATTGCTTGCAACAAGAAAGACGCCGTTAAATCCGCTTTCAATAATAGGATTTACAATAGATTTGAACACCTTATAATTTTTCTTTAAAAGGTCACGTCTTGACTCACCTTCAAGCTGAGGAGCACCTGCACAAATTACAACCAAATCGGCATTTGAGCAATCGCTGTAGTCGCCTGCATAAATCGACATACTGCTCGGTGCAAAAGGAAGGCCGTGAGAAAGGTCTGCCGCCTCACCCCTTGCTCGTACCTTATTGATATCAATAAGCACAAGCTCATCACAAATGTTTTGGTTTAAAAGAGCGTAAGCAAAGCTCATTCCAACCATACCTACACCAACAATTACAACTTTTTTCTCATCATTAAGCATACATATCACCTTTACTTATTATATAAAAAAGTTTTTCATTAATGCAAATTATTTAAAGAAAAGCGGAAGCTTTTCAAGGAATACTATATCGTCCCTGTCAGCTGCGTCACCCTCTGCAAGAGGAGCACAAGAAGCAACGATATTGCCGCCAAAGGCTTTTACAAGTCCCTGAACAGCTTTAAGGCTCTCACCTGTTGAGATAACGTCATCAACAATAAGAACTCTTTTGCCGGTAAGCAAATCGCCGTCCTCGTGGCCGAGGAAAAGAGACTGTTCCTTTTGAGTAGTGATACTTGTTTCCTTATACTCAATAGGATTATCCATATAAACCTTAACGCCTTTTCTTGCAACTATGTATTTCTTGCCCGAAAGCCTGCTCATTTCGTAAGCAAGAGGAATTGATTTAGCCTCGGGAGTAACAATATAGTCAAATTCGGGAACTTTCTTTAAAAGCTCCTTTGCGCAAGCCTCAGTAAGCTCAACATCACCGAAAAGAATAAATGCGGCGATATCAAGATTTTCCGACACAGGAAAACGCTTTAATTTTCTTTCAAGACCTGCTATTTTTAATGTGTAATACTGTTCGCTCATATAATCTTCTCTCCTAACTTAACACCGCCTACAAGGTGGAAGTGGAGATGCATAACGCTTTGACCTGCATCTTCACCGCAATTATTGATAATTCTGTATGATTCAATTCCCTGGCTCTTTGCAATTTCAGGTATTTTTTCAAAAATGTGAGCAACATACTTACTGTTTTCCTCATTAATACCGTTTGCACAATCAATATGAGTTTTAGGAACAATCACAATATGAACAGGTGCAACGGGATTAATATCCTTAAATGCAAGAATCATATCATCCTCAAACACCTTTGTTGAAGGAATTTTACCATCAATTATATCACAAAACAAACACATAATTACACCTTCTTATTTAATTAATGATTTAACTGTCTGCTCTACAGCGGCAATTGCGTCGTCAAGCTTTGAAATATCCTTAGCGCCTGCCATAGCTGAATCGGGACGTCCGCCGCCGCCACCGCCGGCAAGCTTGGCAATCTCACGTACAAGGTCGCCTGCCTTAACACCCTTAGCAATAGCATTTTTACCGCAAACAGCAACAAGGTTAGCCTTTTCACCGTTTACGCCTGCGATAAGAGCAACAACATCATCGCTCTTATTCTTAATGTCATCACCCATTGAACGAAGTGCGTCGGGAGTTGTGCCTTCAATCTTTGCAACATAAAGTTCAAGACCGTCAACATCAATAGGCTTTGAGAACATATCGGCACTCTTAAGCTTAGTGATTTCTGCGTTGAGCGACTGGATTTCCTTTTCCATTTCTTTATTATCGGAAATTACAGCCTGAGTTCTTTCCTCAACTTCGTTTTCACTTGTTTTAAGAATAAAAGCGACAGATTTAACAGCCATTTCGTTAAGATTGAGATAAGCAAGAGAATTAAGACCCGTATATGCGGTAATTCTTCTTACACCGGCTGCAACAGAAGCCTCAGATATGATTTTAAACAAACCGATTTCACCGCTGTTTGCCACGTGAGTACCGCCGCAAAATTCAGTTGAAAAATCGCCTGCTTTAACTACTCTTACAATATCGCCGTACTTCTCGCCGAAGAGCATCATGGCACCCATTTTCTTAGCTTCTTCAATAGGCATTTCCTGCATAGTAACGCTTGAAGCCGAAAGAATAAAATTATTTACAAGCATTTCAACCTTTGCGATTTCCTCATTAGTCATAGGATTGAAATGAGTAAAGTCAAATCTAACCTCTGTTTCATTAACAAGCTGACCTGCCTGCTCAACGTGAGTACCGAGAACCTGACGAAGCGCAGCCTGAAGAAGATGGGCAGCGGTATGGTTACGCATAATAGCTTTTCTTCTCTCACCGTTAATGCTTGCAAATACGCTGTCGCCTACACTGATAATTCCTCGTGAAACCTCACCCTTGTGAAGATAAACGGTATCTGCATTCTTAGCTGTATCGGCAACAATAAATGCATTATCGTCACCCTTTTTGATAACACCGCTGTCACCTACCTGACCGCCCGACTGAGCATAGAACGGAGTTTTATCAAGCACAACAGTACCGCTTTCACCTGCGCCGAGCATATCAACAAGCTCGCCGTCTGCATTGACAATTGCCAAAATCTTAGCGTCACAATCGAAATCGGTATAACCTACAAATTCTGTCTTATCGGCATTAATCTTAACCGAATTGCCCTTCCAAGCGTCTGCACCGGCGTCCTTACGGGCTGCACGTGCCGTTGCCTTTTGAGCGGCAAGAAGCGCATTAAACTTGTCCTCGTCAACCTTAATCCCCTTTTCTTCAAGGATATCCTTAGTTAAATCGAGTGGGAAGCCGTAAGTATCGTTAAGTTTGAAAGCGTCCTCACCTGAGAAAACATTGCCTTCAAGTTTATTGATATATTCATCAAGCATTGCAAGACCGGCATCAATAGTTTTACCGAATGATTCCTCTTCGGCATGGATAACTTTAGTAATAAGTTCTGCCTTATCTGCAAGCTCGGGATAAGCAACGTGATTTTCGTGAATAACGGTATCACATACTTTATAAAGGAACGGCTCGTTTACACCTAAAAGTCTGCCGTGACGGCAAGCACGTCTGATAAGGCGGCGAAGAACGTAGCCACGACCGTTATTTGAAGGGATAACACCGTCGCCGATCATAAATGTAGCAGAACGAACGTGGTCGGTAATAATACGAAGCGAAACATCCTTTTTAGCGTCCTCGTGATACTTAGCGCCTGAGATTTCGCTTATTTTCTTCATAATATTTTGAACGGTATCAACCTCAAAGATATTATCTACACCCTGCATAATGCAAGCAAGTCTTTCAAGACCCATACCTGTATCAATATTCTTTTGAGCAAGCTCTGTATAATTGCCGTTACCGTCATTATTAAACTGACTGAATACGTTATTCCAAAATTCAACATATCTGTCACATTCACAGCCTGGGCCGCAATCGGGAGAGCCGCAGCCGTACTTTTCGCCACGGTCAAAATAAATCTCGGAACAAGGACCGCAAGGACCCGAACCGTGCTCCCAGAAGTTATCAGCCTTACCGAGACGAACGATATGAGATGGGTCGACACCGTTTTGCTTAGTCCAAATGTCATAAGCCTCATCATCATTTTCGTAAATAGTTACATAAAGCTTATCTTCAGGCATTTCAAGAACTTTGGTACAAAATTCCCAAGCCCAAGCAGTAGCTTCTTTTTTGAAATAATCGCCGAAAGAGAAGTTGCCGAGCATTTCAAAAAACGTTCCGTGACGGTCTGTCTTACCTACTTCCTCAATATCGGGAGTACGAATACATTTTTGACAAGTTGTAACACGGCTTCTCGGAGGTGTAACCTCACCCGTGAAATACTTTTTCATAGGTGCCATACCCGAATTGATAAGAAGCAAGCTGTTATCGTTATTCGGAATAAGCGAAAAGCTCGGAAGTCTTAAATGCCCCTTGCTTTCAAAAAACGAGAGATATTTTTCTCTCAAATCGTTTAACGAAGTCCATTCCATAATTATAATTACCTCAATTTTATTATATCTATCACATCAAATTTAATAAATAAATCTGTAATTTGCCAAAAAATAAAACCCTCATAACAAAATTTCAAGGGCAACAAACTTTCTTGTTGCCCCTAAATATTTAATCTTAGAGATTTTCAACGAGCTTTGTAAGCTCTTTAATTTCATCAACAGTGAAGGTAAGACCCTTGCTCATTTTTGAATGGTCAGGTGACCAGTCACGAACGTCAATCTTAGGCTCACGTCCGTTCCAAGAAATCATATTAACTTCTCTTGTCCAACCACGTGCTGTTTCTGAAATAACACCGAGATGCTCAGTGATTTCGTACTTAATTTCAGGCATTTTGTTTCCTCCTTTTTTATTTTATATCAATATATAATTTACTTAATTATTTGAGATTCTTAACAATCTCCTGAGTGTCACGGGCAATTGTAAGTTCCTCATCTGTAGCAAGGATAAATACTCTTACCTTATCGTCAGGCTCTGTAAGTTCAGCCTCAGCGCCCTTAACTGTTGCCTGGTTAAGCGCCTCATTAATATGTACGCCCATATAACCGAAGTATGAGCAAATCTTAGAACGAAGCCAGAAGCCGTTTTCACCGATACCGCCTGTAAATACGATAGCGTCAACGCCGTTCATTGCTGCGATATAAGCGCCGATATACTTAGCAATCTCATAAGCCTGCATTTCATGAGCAAGAATAGCTCTTTCATTACCTGCATTTTGAGCTGCACAAATATCTCTGTCATCGGAAGAAACACCTGAAATAGCGTTTACACCGGATTCTTTATTAAGAATCTCATCCATTTCATCAGGAGTAAGGTTAAGCTTCTTCATAATGAAAGTAACAACCGATGGGTCAACACCGCCGGAACGTGTACCCATCATAAAACCGTCAAGAGGAGTAAAGCCCATTGATGTATCAACAACTTTGCCGTGGTCAACAGCTGCAACAGATGAGCCGTTGCCGAGGTGACAGGTGATAATCTTAAGGTCCTTAATATTCTTACCCATCTTTTCAGCTACTCTGTGAGAAACGAACTTATGAGAAGTGCCGTGGAAGCCGTAACGGCGAACAGCATACTTTTCATAATATTCATAAGGAACAGCATACATATATGCCTTTGGCGGCATAGTGCTATGGAATGATGTATCAAAAACAAATACCTGAGGAACATCAGGGCCTACAACTTCAAGGCAAGCTCTGTAACCCATAAGGTGAGCCGGATTGTGAAGAGGAGCAAGAGGAGCAAGCTCTTCAACGTCCTTAACTACCTTTTCGGTAACAAGCACACTCTTAGTATATCTGTCGCCGCCCTGCACGATTCTGTGACCGATAGCGTCGATTTCGCTAAATGAATCAATAACCTTATGTTCACCCTCGGAAAGAATATACTTAACTTCATTAAATGCAGCTACGTGGTCCTTAAGTTCCTTATCATAAGTGAACTTATCATCTCCGACCTTAACGATAACATTTTCCTCGCCGCCGTTGATTTTAAGACCTATTCTCTCAATTGAACCTTTACAAAGAACAGACTCATCTTTCATATCAAGAAGCTGATATTTAAGTGAGGAGCTGCCGCAGTTAATAACAAGAATTTTCAAAATATTGCCTCCACATATTGAATTTATATTAATAATTTAGTATTATAATAATATAAATTATATATTATTGTCAAGGACAAAATAAGTATTTTTTAATAATTTGGTGAAAATTTATGAATACAGGCATAATTTGCGAATTTAATCCCTTTCATTCAGGTCATAAATATCTTATTGACAGCGTTAAAAATAACGGCGCTGTCATTTGTGTTATGAGCGGAAATTTCGTTCAAAGGGGAGAATTTGCGATTTGGGATAAATTTAAAAGATGTAATACGGCGCTTGAAAACGGTGCGGATATTGTAATTGAGCTTCCCTGCGCTTATTCCCTTATGTCTGCCGAGGGGTTTACAAAAGCCGGTGTTACGCTTATCGAAAAAACGGGAATAATTGATGAAATCGCATTCGGCGCAGAGTGTGACGATATAGGAAAACTAAAAAAAATCGCAGATAAAATTGACAAAAGTCACGAACTTATAAAAGAAGAAATGAAAAGCGGTATTTCATATCCTGCTGCAAGAAAAAATGTTATCGGCGATGATTTACTCGATACTCCGAACAACATTTTAGCCATTGAATATTTAAGGCATACTTACCTGCCTGCAAAAGCCGTAAAGAGAATAGGAAAAGGTCACGATACAGACGATGAATTATTCAGCGCCTCAGCAATAAGAGAAACGCTTAACAAAGACAATATATGTTCAATGAAAAACTGTGAAAAAGCAATTTTGGCAAGGCTTCGGACTATGAGTGCCGAAGATTTTGCACAAATAGAAGATGTAAACGAAGGGCTTGAAAACAGGATTTATGACGCAGTAAGGCAAAGTACAGGCATTGACGAAATATACGAGCGTATAAAAACAAAAAGATACACCCTATCGAGAATAAGGCGTATCATTTTAAAAGCATATTTGGGAATAACGAAAGAATATTCGTTTGACGTACCGTACATTCGTATTTTAGGCTTTAATTCAAAAGGAAAGGAATTATTGCCGAATTTAAAGAAAAATGCCAAATTACCGATTATAAGCAAATACAGCGACATTCAAAAGCTAAATGACAACGGAAAAAAACTTTTTGAGCTTGAATGTAGGTGTACTGATTTATATAATTTAGGATATAAAAATCCCCTGCCCTGCGGTACAGAACAGAGGAGTAAAATAATAATTAAAGATTAGGAAAAAGATTATTACAATATTCATAAAATTCTTCCTTGGTCATTGATGAATTAATATATGAAATTAAAGAAGATGTAGAGAGAAACTCCGGTAAGTCGAGAGATTTGAGGAGTTTCTTTTTATTTTGCTTTGCATTGGGCGTACCGCTGAGTTCAAGCGAAAACATATCGGCGCTTGTTACGGGATTTATGATTTCGACCGACTGAGAGGTAATATTTGCTTTTTTAAAAAGATTAAGCAGAATATCATCATTAATCCCCTCAACGCCGAGTTTGCCCTCTTTGGACGGCTCTTTCTTGCGTTTTTCCTTGCCGTATATATCCGGAATATAGATATGCTTGATTTTTTCTTTCGGAATAACCGAGGATAAATAATTTCTGATTTGAAAACCGCTGTGGTCTGAATCGGTAATAACAATTATCCCACGTTCATTTGCGAGTTTTTTAATAAATGCAAGTTTTTTCTTATCCTTATAAACCGAAAAGCCGTTAGTTTCGATAATCAAAGCGTCAAGCAAATTGGAAAGTTTTATTTTATCGTATTTTCCCTCAACGATAACTGCCTCTTTAACTTTAAGCATACTTAACTCCCCTTGCGGTAAGAATAAGTTTGATTATAAGTTCCTCCAAAAGAAGTTTTTTATCAACCGCCGTACTTTTCAGTTTGACGTCTGTTTTTGAAATTTCATCAAGAGAAGTACGAAGCTGTTCAAGAGAAAGATTTGCACAGTCACGGGTAGCGTTTCTAAGTGCAAATTCCCTGCCACGGTAATTAAAATATTTTGCAACGTCGTCAAAGCCGTAACCGGCGCTTTTGGCACACTTAACCCTATACATATCAACATAAACACCGCTGACGGCAGACAGAATTATAACCGGCTCTTCTTTCATTTCAAAAAGAGTATTCAAAACATCATATGCCATACTTGATTTTCCGGCAACAACATACTTGGATAAATCATAAATACGTGCCTGAAGGCATTTTGTCGCCATATTGTCAACAGTTTCCTTTGTTATCTCCCCACCCTTTGCATAGTAAGAAAGTTTGTCAAGCTCATTGAGAAGATTTTTCATATCATTGCCTGAAATAGATATAAGATATTTTGCCGTATCGGTTGACAAAACAGCGCCACGTTTTTTCGCACCGCTTACAAGAAGTTTTGCAACGTCGCTTTCGCTTCTTTTTTGAAGTTCAACGCAATCCCCTGCCTTTTCAAAAGCTTTGATTACCTTTTTAAACTTAGCGCTTTTAACGTCAGGTTCAATTGCGTCAAACCAAAACACAAGAACGGTGGTATCGGGAGCGTCTTTTAAATATTCTTCAAGAAGTTTGATATCGTTTGCCGATTTTTCAATAGGATAATCCTTAACAAGCACAAAGTTATATTCACTCATCATAGGAAGCATTTGAGCGTCCTTCAATATATCGTCAAGTTCCGTGTCCTTGCCGTCAAATGAATGAAAATTGAATGTTTCAAATGTTTTATCAACTAATTTATTTTTAAGCTCATTGGCATAATATTCCTTTAAATAGCTTTCCTCACCGTAAAGAAGATAAGCATTTTTAAAGTTTCCCGCTTTAATTTCACGTTTAAGCTCGCTTTCATTAATTTTAGGCAAAATATCACTTCCTTATGCTTATAACCGTATCGTCACCGTCACCGTAAATATACCTTGTTTTTCTTTGATAACAAATGTTTTGATTTACGACAACATAATTTTTATTAATCTCGATTTGGGTATTATTTACGTTTGCCAAAACAACACCCGACTGATATTTTACATTAACTTGCTCACATAAATCAATATTAAAATCATAATTATTTAAAAATTCTTTATCATCGACTGCAAGAGAGGATAATTTTTCATTATCATAGTCGCAGTCAATAAACAAAACGTTTGAACTTTTAAATCGTGAAAGGCACTGCTTAGCCTCGTAATAATCGCTTTCACTGTCTGCACCTACAACAACTGTGGCACTGTCATTATAAATAACAACCACATTGGTTGAGGATACGTCAAGATAAGCATTGGAAGAGTTTTCGTAAAAAGATATACCGCTTGACACGATAATCAACGAAAACGCAACAGCGCAGGCAGCTTTAACATTGACTTTATTTATAAACATCAGGCACACGCCTATAAACGCAAGAAAAACGGCATAAGAAATAATAAACACTTTATTGCTTATATCAAAAGTCAACAATTTAAGGTGCTTTGAAAGAAATTCGGCGGTAAGAAGTATAATTTTAGCCGGAATATATGTCAAGACAGACAAAAAGGTGCAAAGATATTTTGAAAAGCCGAAAAGTGCAATAAATAACGTTCCCACCATAGTAAGCTGTGCAAGCGGAATAAGCAAAAGATTTGCCAAATACGATATAAGGGTAACGTTTGAGAAGAAAAGCCATATTGCAGGAAAAGTCGATACCATAACGCTTAACGTAAATGACAGGCTGTCATATAAATATCGAGTAAATCCGTTTAGCTTTTCAGGATTGATACTGTCATCAATTTCAGGTTTAACTACGAGCATTCCCAAAACGGATAAAACGCTCAACACGGCACTCGGGTCTGTAACGACATACGGATTAAAGCAAAGTACTATTACGGACAATCCGAGAGAATTAAGCGTATCCGCCTTTTTATTCACCACTCTTGCAAGAAGCAATATTGAAATCATAATCGAAGAACGAATAACGGATACGGCAAAATCAGTCATTGAAACATAGAAAAGCAATACGAGAAGCGACAAAGCAGTTCTGAAATTTCGCCTGACGCCGAGATTTTTCAAAAGAATATAAAATCCCATACAAATAACGGAGGTATGAAGTCCCGAAACTGCCATAATATGAGAAGTGCCGCAATCGGTAAAATTTGAATACGCTTCATCGGAAAGAAGGCTTTTATCACCTGTCAAAAGAGCAAGGGATAATGCGCCGACGTCGTTTTTCAAATGAAGAGTAATTGTGTTTTTAACGTAATCACGTGCTTTTAAAATATAATAGTTTACAGGTTTATCGTTATTATTTAGCGGTATGGGGACGGTATCGAGAGTGGCGGAAATATATCTGCCGTCGGCAAAAGCGCCGTAGGAATTGAATGGGTCGTCATTCGTTTTTGAATATTTAACCACGGAGCATAAATCGTCATAATAATCGGCGTCGATTTTATAGTCTGTATAAATTTTCAGCTTTATATTTTGAGGGGCGTTTTGCAAATCTATTGATTTTGTTTTTATTGTGTATATGTATTTATCGTCGCTTTTCTGCACGTTATCAACAATATGAAATACAGTCTTTGCTTTTTTGGTATCAAGTGACATTTGAGCTTCAACATTAGAATAATTTGCCATAAAAATAAGACAGGCTAACAGTGCCGCACCGAAAACATACAGTGCGACTCTTGCCTGTCTAATCTTCGTTATCAGCAGCGATATTATAAACAATACCGCTGCCAAAACAAATAAAATTTCAGAAGATTTACCGCCGATAATATTTATCAGCAATAAAGTTATTGCCATTGAAAATCCCGCAAAAGCAAGGGGTCTTTTCATATTATTAATCCTTTCTGCCGATAGGAGTAATTACAAATGAATATTCCTGCTTTTGACCTTTCGGCATAGTATAAGGTTCTCTTACAAATGCCTGACCCGGGAGGTCACCGCCGACGCCGAGCTGTCTGTGGTCAATATTAACAGTTGTTATATCTTCATAAGGAATATCATTGATATGCGTTGCCTTTTCAAGACCGTCTGTTGTGTAATGATAAGCAGAGAAATTAATAGGATTATCATAATAAGCGTCAACTCTTATACCGAAACCGTTTTCATCTGTAAGAGTGAAATATCTTACGTCACATCTGTTTGACGATTCCTGAGGACGCATATAACGGTATTCGAAATCGGTTACACTTGATTTATAAAGGTCAATCTTTGAGCCGAGTTTTCTGTCGATATAAGTCGGCTTAGGACCTCTGCCGTACCAAGTGATATATTCCATTGATTTATCCATAGTCATTTGATAGCCGAAGCGGAGCATACCCTTTGTAGGAATTGCACTATGGAATACATACAATCTGCCATCAGGATATACTTTATATGTTGCAACGGAATCTTTAAGTCCTAAGGTTGAAAAAGCAATATGAATTTCAACGCTATTTCCGTTTTTAATTACTTCCGTCTTAGCGGCTTTAGTATGGTGGGTTGCACGCTGCCAAGCATAGAACGGGTGGAACTTTGCCCACTGAGGAGTAAAGTTTAAGAAGTCGATATCGTTATCGGTAAGCGCTCTGAAGTAGTTAGGCATAAGCGGTGCTTTAAGAAGCTCTTTGCCGTCGACCTGATAACTTACCACCTTGCCGTCATCAACAACAACTTCAAGCTTGTCACCCTTGACAGTAACTTTTTTGCCGTTTATATCAAAATCAAGTTTACCGTCTGCCTGTTTTTCCTTTGGCTGAGGCATTGCATTAAGAACAAATTGTTCAAATGCGATTTCATAATTTTTATCAAGACCCAAAGACTTCTTTGTTGTATCAAAAGATACGGTCAAAATAACCTCTTTATCCTTTGGAAGTTTTGAGGAGTCAAAGTCGATTTTAATTTCGGTTTCTTCAAGAGGAGCACATTTGATTTTACCGATTTCACCCGACAAAACCTCTTCACCCTCTGCCTTAATTACCCATTTGCAATTAAAATCGGAAAGGTTTGTGAAAAGAAACTTATTTTTAATCTTAAATTCACCGTTTTTAGCGTCAATTGCAGTAATGCCGACATTTTGGTAGCCGTGCTTAACCTCGACAATTTGAGGGTGAGGCTTTCTGTCTGCGCCGATAATACCGTTTGCGCAGAAATAAACGTTACTGCCTGTCATTGCGGTTGTATTAGGGATATCAATAAGCTTATGAGGCTCTTTGCCCTGGAAGTCTGTACCGTAAAGGTAATTATCGTTGCCGTTTTCGTCCTTTACGTGAAGCGCCTGGTCAACAAAGTCCCAAATGAAGCCGCCGCACATATTATCGTACTTTTCAAAATCGTCAATATACTCTTGGAAATTTCCGAGGGAATTTTCCATACTGTGAGCATACTCGCAAAGAACAATAGGTTTACCCTCATACATTTCGGCTTTAATCGGCTTACTGTCTGCCGCAAGCTGATTTGCGATATTATCATAAAGTGAAATGGTGATAGGCTCTTTATTGCCGAGTTTTTCCATAATATCCTTAGTAGGATACATACGTGAAATAACATCACTCTTAGTTAAATCAAAGTCGCCTTCATAATGGAACTGACGTGTATCGTCAAGTGCCAAAGCAGCCTTCTTCATTTCCATAAAGTTACTGCCGTCGCCTGCTTCGTTACCGAGTGACCACATAAATATGCAAGGATTGTTTCTGTCTCTTAAAACCATTCTTTGCATACGGTCAACTACAGCGCCTGTCCAACGTGGATTTGAACCCGGAACGCCCTTACGTCTTACACCGTGGCTTTCAACATCACATTCGTCCATAACATAAAAACCGTATTTATTACACATATCATAGAAATACGGGTCATCCGGATAATGAGAAGTACGAATTGAGTTGATATTATTTTGCTTCATAATATCAAGGTCCTGAGTGTATCTTTCTCTCGGTACTGCCCAGCCGTGGTCGCAGTCGAAATCGTGACGGTTTACGCCCTTAATCATAAGAGGCATACCGTTATAGTAAATTTTTTCACCTTTAATTTCTACCTTTTTGAAGCCGACTTTATAAGTCTTAACGCAAACAACCTTGCCGTCAAGTTCAATCGTCATTACCAATGTATAAAGATTCGGTGTTTCGGCAGACCATTTTTTAGGAGATTTAACAACTTCATTAAATTCTACCGTTTCATTTCCGCCTAAAAGCTCGATTTCTTTAACACCGAGTGAGATTTCCTTACCGTTTGCGTCAATAAGTTTAGCGCTGGCTTTCATTTTACCTTTTATGTTATTGTAATTATTGATATACATATCAAGAGTAACATTTGAATCTTTATATGTATCGTCAAAATCGGTTTTGAAATAAAAATCTCTCAAGCAAAGCTTTGGCTCGGCAAAAAGATAAACCTCACGATAAATACCGCAAAGCCACCACATATCCTGGTCCTCAAGATATGAGCCGTCGGAAAAGCGGTAAAGTTTAGCCGTAATAACATTTTCACCCGGTTTTAAAACTTTGGTAACATTAAATTCGTGCGGTACCATTGAGCCTTGAGAATAGCCGACAAATTCGCCGTTTACATAAACTTCAAGCGCACTTTTTGCCGCTCCGAAATGAAGAAAGATTTCTCTGCCGTTAAAGTTTTCGTCAAGAGTAAAAGTTTTTCTGTAAAAACCGATTTCCTGCATATCGTGGTCGATTGACGGTATTTTTCCCTTTGAACGGCTGAAAGCCTTAGGAAATGTGCTTGCATAATAGTAAGGAACGGAATAGCCCTCTGTCTGCCAAACAGACGGAACGTTAATCTCGTCCCAATGAGAATCGTCAAACGAGGTAAGCTGGAAATTTTCCGGCTGATTTTTAAGACCTCTTTGCCAATAAAACTTCCATTTACCGTTAAGCGATTGCTTATATTTGCTTTCATTTGCAGACAGTGCGTCCTCTTCACTGTCAAACGGCATCATAATAGCGTGGCCGTCTTCTTTGTTAATTTTGAAAATTTCGGGATTTTCCCATCTGAACTTTTCCATATAAAATACCCCTTATTTATTATTGCAGTACGCAACTCTATTAATTTACATATTAACCTAATATGTAAAAAAAGTCAATTAAAAATAAATATTTATAATACCGATAAAAAAGAGGTATGATATAGACAAAAGTAAAAATCTTTGCTATAATTAACCATATTAAATATAAACGGAGCTAATCAAAAATGACATTGGTAAGAGTAAATAAAGATAATTTAGAGGAATACGAGAATTTTATCAAAAGGCATCCCAAGGGACTTTTTCAACATTCGTCAAAATGGGCAAAGGTTAAAAACGCATGGAAGTTTGAAGCGATAATGCTTAAAGACGAAAACGGCGAAATTAAAGGCTCGGCGGCTGTGCTTATTCGTTCAATTCCCGTTATTAAAAATTCGCTTATGTATTGCTGCCGTGGTTTCGTTTGCGACGAAAACGATTTTGACACATTTGACAGACTGTTTGACGGCCTTATCGAACTCGGCAAGGAATACAAGGCATACTGCATTAAAATCGACCCTGAAATCGTAATTCAAAACACAGCTTACAAAAAGCATTTGATTGAAAAAGGATTTATTGAACTTAATCCGGGTTGTATGGATTTTGAAAACGTTCAGCCGAGATTTGTTTACTGTTTTGACTACAACGGTATGAACGAGGACGAGCTTATGCTCACCTTTAAACCGGATTACAGAAACAGAATAAGAAAAGCGCCTAAAAAGGGTGTTGAGGTCAAGATTTGCGGTAAAGAGGCACTTGACGATTTTGTCAGAATTATGCACGAAACCGGTGAACGTGACGGCTTTTCAACAAGACCTAAGGAATATTTCGAAAGAATACTTGACTGTATGACAGATGACGCAAGGCTTTATATGGCATATTACGAGGGCAAGGCAATTGCCGGCACCATCGCTATTAAATGGGGACAAAACGTAATGAAATACCAGTACGGCGCATCGTCAAACGCACACAGAAACGTTTATCCAAACTATGCTCTTCAATGGGCTATGATGAAATGGGGTATGGAATGCGGCTGTAAGGTTTACGACTTCGGCGGCATTTCTGGCGATTGCCAAAATCCCGACAATCCGCACTACGGTCTTTGGAGATTCAAGCACGGTTTCGGCGGATATATGAAAGAATTTGTAGGCGAATTTGACTATGTAATCAACAAGCCTGTTTATAAACTTTACAATGTTGCAACAAAAATACTTGAAAAGATAAGATAAGAAAATGAGCAGATATATTATTGACAAAAGCAAATTAATTGAAAATATTAAAATAATCAAGGACAAGGCAGGAGTAGAAGTTATCGGCGTTGTAAAAGGCAACGGCTACGGTTTCGGTATGTGCGAACTTGCCGAAATCCTTATGCAAAACGGTATAAATACTTTTGCGGTAACAGAGGTTTACGACGTTCCTCTTTTAAGAGAAACCGTTATGGACAGGGATATCCTTGTAATGCGCTCAACCTCTATTGAAGAGGAAGCTGAAATTATTGCGCAAAACGACTGCATTGCAACTATCGGTTCTCTCTCAGCCGCCGAGGTTATGGACAAAGTATCAAAAAAGCTCAACAAAAAAACAAAGTGCCATTTGAAAATCGACACCGGTATGGGCAGATACGGCTTTTTACCGAGTAATGTTGAAAATGCAATAAAATGCTATGATTTTGAAAACCTTGATTTTTGCGGTGCATACACTCATTTTTCTTCCGCATTTCACAATGCAGAACTTACAAAGGCGCAGCTTGAAATGTTCAAAGATACAATTGAGCAAATAAAAAAAGCGGGCAAAAACGTCGGTATTCTTCACGCCGCAAACTCCCCTGCCTTATTAAATGTTGACGGCGTAACTCTTGACGCAGTAAGAATAGGCTCGGCGTTTACGGGAAGAGTTATCACAAAAGGCAAAAATCCGCTTAACAGGCTCGGTGAGCTTCAGGCAGAAGTCATTGAAACAAAGACAGTACCTAAAGGATATTCAATAGGCTACAACGGAGAATATAAAACAAAAAGAGAAACAAAAATCGCAATTGTTCCTATCGGTCATTTTGACGGCTTCGGCTTGCAAAAAGGCAAAGAAACAGCTGATTTTCATTCGGTGCTTTCGCAGTTTAAACATTATTTGCAAAAACAGCACCTCACAGTTAATGTAAACGGCAAAGAATATAATGTTATCGGTGAAATCGGGCTTTCGCATACAGCAATTGATATTACGGACAGCGACGTCAAAATCGGCGATATTGCAAGCGTAGAAATCTCACCGCTTATGGTAAATCCGAACGTTCCGAGAATTTATAAGTAAATAAACAAAACGAAAGGCAGTAGCGATAATCGTTACTGCCTTTGTTCTTTACAAAATATTATTCAGCTTCGTAGCCCTGCTCTTTAAGCCTCTTAATCATCATACGTGAAACCTTATATACGTCACCGCAACCGAGAGTTATAACAAGGTCGCCCGGCTTTGCGTTTGCAAGAACATAATCCGTAATTTCCTCAAAAGTATCAAGCTGAACACTGCCCGGAACCTTATCAGCCAAATCCTTAGCCTTAATTCCGATAGTGTTTACTTCCCTGCTGCCCATAATAGCGGAAATGACACATTTATCGGGAATCTGAAGTACCTTTGCAAAATCGTCAAGAAGAAGTGAAGTTCTTGTATAAGTAAACGGTTGATGAATTGCCCAAACACGTTTAAAGCCCATTTTCATAGCCGCTTCAAGTGTAACTTTAAGTTCCTTAGGGTGATGAGCATAATCGTCGGCAAAAGTAATACCGTTATATTTACCTACAAGTTCAAAACGTCTGCCTGCGCCCTTAAACGATTTAAGACCTTCGCAAATACTCTCAACGTCCGCTCCGCTTTCATACGCTGCGGCAAATGCGCAAAGAGAATTGAGAACATTATGTTCACCCGGAACAGAAAGATGAACCGTTGCGACAAATTCGCCGTTATGGTAAACGTCATATTTTGAATGGAAGCCGCCCGGAACATCAATATTCTTAGCAACCCATTCGTTATTATCGTTTTTGCCTACAGATACAAGCTTTTTGCCTGTAATACCTTTTAAAGTATCGACTGTATTTTCATCATCACCGTTATAAATAATGGTTTTAGTAGTTTTTTCGGCAAATTTGCGGAAAGACTTTTTAATGTTATCAAGATTTTTAAAGAAATCCAAATGGTCCTCATCGATATTAAGAATAACAGCGATATCAGGATTCATATGAAGAAATGTATTATTAAATTCGCACGATTCACAAACAAAATTTTGGCTGTGACCGAATCTGCCGTAAGCATTGATAATCGGAAGTTTACCGCCGATAACAGCACTTGGGTCAAGACCTGCGTCAAGAAGAATCTGAGTAATCATTGAAGAAGTTGTTGTTTTACCGTGCGTGCCGCAAACGCCGATACAATTAGAGAAAATACGGCTCATTGCGCCCAAAAGTTCCGCTCTTTCAAAGCAAGGGAAATTAGCCTTTGCATATTCAAGTTCTTCATTACCCTTTAAAATAGCATTGGTATAAATAACAAGTTCGACATCATCTGTAATATTTTCCTTAACCTGACCGAGATATACCTTTGCACCCTCTTTTTCAATTCTTCTGAAAGTTTCGGTATCGTTATTATCCGAGCCTGAAACCTTATATCCGAGCTGAATAAGTATTTCCGCAAGCGGGCACATACCTGCGCCGCCGATTCCTATAAAATGAATTCTTTTAACTTTTTTTAATATATCGTCAATATGCATATTTTTTGTATCCATAAAAGAGTCACCTCTGAATATTTATTGAGTATTTATTATACAACATTTAATCAAAAAAATAAATACCTCAAAGCCATTAACTAATATTTTTTTATTTCATAGTATGTAGAAAGAGTTTTTGGAGTTGAAAATATGAATTTTATTATTCCTTATTATACTGACGAAAGATTAAAATATACACAAAAATATCTTGAAAATGCAGGGCATCACGAAGTTTTTGACAGGAACAAAGCCGATTTTGCCGTGTTTTCCCCTGCCTGCGACAAAGAAAAATTTAAAGGATATGAAAATATGACCGTTTTTTACGGCGTCGGTGATTTTGATAAAAAATACAACAAATATTTTGATTACAACAAAAGAGAGGATTTCAAATATATAAACGCACTTTTAACAAGTGAGGGTGCAGTAGCACTTTATAAAGAAAACAGCGACAAAGCAATTCTCGGCTCTGATATTTTAATTACGGGATTCGGCAAAATAGGAAAAACACTTTGCAAAATACTCAAAACAATGGGCGGCAAGGTAACTGTTTGTGCAAGAAGCGACATAAACAAAGCAGAGGCGCAAATAATTGCCGACAGTGTAATTGACTTTTCAAAACTTGACTGTAAAAAGTACGATATAATTTTCAACACTGCCCCTGCGATATATTTTACAAAAAAAGAAATTGACACTTTTAAAGACGATATGAAATATATTGAAC
This sequence comes from uncultured Clostridia bacterium, assembly GCA_945874765.1. Taxonomy (GTDB): domain Bacteria; phylum Bacillota; class Clostridia; order Oscillospirales; family Acutalibacteraceae; genus Eubacterium_R. The sequence goes on along the minus strand of CAMCHQ010000004.1, from coordinate 75,963 downwards.
TTGCGTCATTTCCGGGAGGAATTGATAAGCATTATGCAAAGGCAAAAAACGTAAATTTAATTGACGGGGCGAAACTGCCGTCAAGATACAGCAAAATAAGTGCGGGTTATTTAATCGGCGAAACAATAGACAAAATGATTAAGGAGGGAATGATTTGAAAATCGGATATTGCCTGACAGGCTCATTTTGCACATTTGACAAAGCGATAAAAGTTATAGAAAATCTTGTAAATCAGGGACACGAGGTCACTGCCGTAATGAGTGAAAATGCATATAATACAGACACACGTTTCGGCAAGGCGATTGACATACAAAACAAGCTTATTGAAATCACGGGCAACAGCATTATTCACACGATTGAAAAAGCGGAGCCGATAGGTCCTAAAAAAATGTTCGACGTTGTTGCGGTTGCGCCCTGCACATCAAATACACTTGCAAAACTTGCAAACGGTATAGTTGACACAACGGTCACAATGGCGGTTAAAAGTCATTTGAGAAACAACAAGCCTGTCGTTATCGGTGTATCGACAAACGACGCACTCGGAGCGGCGGCTAAAAACATAGGTGCGCTTTTAAACTATAAAAATTATTATTTTGTTCCGTTTGGAATGGATAATTTTGAAAAGAAGCCAAAGAGTATGGTGTGCGATTTTGACAAAGTTTGCCTTACAATAGAAAAAGCGCAAAAAGGCGAGGAAATAATGAAAAAAATATATTGACTTTTTTATACTAATTATATATATTAGTCGTATGGCGTTTAAAAAAGACGTCAAATCGGGTTAGCAAATGAGGATGTGCATATTGGAAAAGATAATAGACCTTAAGGATATTACCGTAAAATACGGTGACAATGTAGTACTGGATAAGTTAAATCTTTATATAAACAAAAAAGAGTTTATAACGTTGCTCGGTCCTTCCGGTTGCGGAAAAACAACCACCCTTCGTTGCATTGCGGGTTTTATTGAACCTGACGGCGGCGATATTATTTTTGAGGGAAAGAGAATCAATGATGTTCCGCCGCACAAAAGAAAGGTAAACACCATTTTTCAGCGTTATGCTCTTTTTTCTCATTTAAACGTATATGAGAACATTGCTTTCGGCTTAAAGCTTCAAAAAAAGCCAAAAGACGAAATAAGAAAAACGGTTGCCGAAATGCTTGAACTTGTAAACCTTAAAGGGTTTGAAAAAAGAAGCATAGACTCACTTTCAGGCGGTCAGCAGCAGAGAGTTGCAATTGCCCGTGCGCTTGCAATTTCACCACACGTGCTTTTACTTGACGAGCCTCTCGGTGCGCTTGATTTAAAGCTTAGAAAAGATATGCAAACCGAGCTTAAAGCAATTCAAAAAAGGCTTGGAATTACTTTCATTTATGTTACGCACGATCAGGAGGAAGCGCTTTCAATGTCGGATACCGTTGTTGTTATGGACAAGGGTAAAATTCAGCAAATCGGCACTCCGGAAGATATATATAACGAGCCTGTAAATGCATTTGTTGCGGACTTTATAGGCGAATCAAATATTGTTGACGCAGTTATGATAAAAGATTATCTTGTATCATTCGGCGGCGTTACTTTTGAATGTCTTGACAGCGGATTCGGCGAAAACGCATTTGTCGAGGCTGTAGTAAGGCCCGAGGATATTAAAATCGTAAAAAAAGGAAGCAAAGCTTCCCTGCCCGGTAAAATCACAAGCGTCACATTCAAAGGTGTTCATTTTGAAATACTTGTTGACGTCGGCGGTTTTATTTGGATGATACAAACAATTGAGCATCACGAAGTCGGTGAAGAAATAGGAATGTATATTGAACCTGACGCTATTCACATTATGAACAGGAGTGAATACAGCGGAGAGTTCGGTGATTATTCATACTTTTCCGACGAAATGGACCACATAAGCGACGCATCATATAATTGGGAGGAAGAAAATGAAGAAGATTAAGCTTTCCTCTCTGACAGACAAGCCGTATCTTGTTTGGTCGATTTTATTTATAATAGCGCCTCTTCTTATGGTTGCATATTATGCATTGACTGACAAAAGCGGTGCGTTTTCCCTCGCAAGTGTCGAGCAGATTTCAACATATATAACAACAATTTTGCTTTCGGTTTTATACGGTGTTGCGGCAACGGCTATATGCCTTATTTTAGGATTTCCGTTTGCATATATTTTTTCAAAGGCACCGCAAAAATATCAAAAATTTGTTGTTTTACTCGTAATGCTTCCTATGTGGATGAATTTCCTTATCAGAACATACAGTTGGATGACAATATTAGGCGATTCGGGTGTAATAAATACAATATTAAATGCACTCGGCTTGAAATCTTTAAAACTTATTAATAACGGTGCGGCAGTCATACTCGGAATGGTATATAATTTTTTGCCGTATATGATTTTGCCGATTTTCTCGGTATTGACTAAGCTTGACAATTCTCTTATAGAAGCGGCTCAAGACTTGGGTTCAAACAGATTTGAGATTATGAGAAAAGTAATAATTCCTCTTTCAAAGCCTGGTATTTTAAGCGGAATAACAATGGTATTCGTGCCTTGTGTTTCAACTTTCTATATCACTCAAAAACTCGGCGGCGGACAGGTTGTTCTTATCGGCGACGTTATCGAAACGCAATTTCAAAGTGCAAACAACTACAATTTAGGTGCGGCGCTTTCATTTGTATTGATGATACTCATTTTCATTTGCCTTGGCGTTATGAACTACTTTGGCGCTGACGAGGACGGCGACGGAGGTGTAATTATATGAAAAAGAAAACACCTTTTATCTCAAAACTTTATATTGCCTTAATTTTCATATTCTTATATGCGCCTATTGCGGTTATGATGCTTTTCTCATTAAATTCAACGTCAAGCACATATATCTTTTCGGGTTTTTCAACTCATTGGTACAGTGAAATATTCAAGGATACCGTTGCTGTGCAGGCATTAAAAAATACTGTTTTGCTTGCCGTTTGCACTGCGTTTGTATCAACTGTTTTGGGTGTGCTTGCGGCGGTAGGATTATTTAACTCAAAATCGAAGCTTTACAAAAAGACAATGATGACGGCAACAAATATTCCTATGATGAACCCTGAAATCGTAACGGGTATCGCAATGATGCTTTTATTCGTTTTTGCAGGCTCACTTGTAAACAAAAGCGACGTGTTAGGCTTTTGGACGCTTTTAATCGCCCACGTTACTTTTGCTCTTCCTTACGTCATTTTAAACGTTATACCAAAGTTAAAACAATTTGATATGCACGTTTATGAGGCGGCTCTTGATTTGGGCTGTAAGCCGGTGAAAGCATTTTTCAAGGTGGTTATGCCTGAAATTTTAAGCGGAATAATCACAGGCTGTGTAATGAGTTTTACACTTTCGCTTGATGATTTCATTATAAGCTACTTTACAAACGGACCGAGTTTTCAAACTCTTCCCATCTATATTTTTTCAATGACGAAAAAGAGAGTTAAGCCTGATATGTATGCGCTTTCAACTCTTATGTTTATATCGATTCTTGTGCTTCTTATTTTAATGAACATAGCACAGAACAAGGCGGAGAAAAAGGGTAAGCGTGAGGCAAAATGAAAAAGATAATTACACTTATTTTATCTCTTATTTTAGCATTATGCGCCTTTCCCCTTTCAGCCTTTGCAGATGATAATTATTTTGACAAAGACACAATTGAATATTACAAAAATTTAGGTCTTCAGGGCACTACAGTAAACGTATATAACTGGGGTGAATATATTTCCGACGGAAGCGAAGGCTCGATGGATGTTGTAAAAGAGTTTGAAAAGCTGACAGGCTGCAAAGTTAATTACACCAACTATGAGTCAAACGAAAATATGTATTCAAAGCTTACCGGCGGCGGTGTTTCATACGACGTTATTGTTCCGAGTGATTATATGATTGACAAGCTTATTAATGAAAATATGCTTCTTGAGCTCGACTATAACAACATTCCGAATATGAAATACGTTGACAAGAAGTTTCAAAAACTTTTTTATGACCCCGAACAAAAATATACTGTTTGCTACAATGTGGGTACAACCATTTTGATTTATAACAAAAAACTTGTCAAAGAAGAGCCTAAAAGCTGGGATGTTCTTTGGGACGAACAATACAAAGGAAAAGTTTTAATGTTTAATAACCCACGTGACGCATTTGCAATTGCACAGGCGAGGCTTGGTATTGATTTCAATTCGACAAACGAGCAGGACTGGGTAAGAGCAGCAGAACTTTTATCCGAGCAAAAAGACAAGGTTAATCCCGTATATGTTATGGACGAAGTTTTCAATCTTATGGAAAGCGGCGAATACGCATTTGCAACATATTATGCAGGCGACTATGTTTTAATGGAAGAAAATAACAGTGACCTCGGATATTGCATTCCCGAAGAAGGCGTAAATGCTTTTTACGACGCATTTTGTATTCCTAAGTGTTCTAAAAACAAAGCAGGCGGCGAAGCGTTCATAAACTTTATGCAAGAGCCTGAAGTTGCGCTTGCAAACAGTGAATTTATTTACTATCGAAGTGCAAACTACACAGTCGAGCAAAATAAAGAAAGTTCGCTTTACGGCAATCCGGCTATTTATTCAAACGTTAAAAACGTTCAATATTTCAAGAATTTACCGCAAAGCACAAACGAACTTGAAAACAGGCTTTGGACTGAAGTTAAAAGCGGTCAGCTTTCAATTGACAGCAAAAGACAAGACAAAAAGATTTATACGCAGTGTGCCGTTTTGGGTGCTGCGGTAATTGTAGTAATTACAATCAAAATTATAAATAATTCAAAAAAGAAGAAAGAGCAGGATTTGAGTGATTTATATGATTAAATGTGCTATTTTTGATTTAGACGGAACTTTGGTAAACACAATTGAAGATTTGGGATATGCGACAGATTATGTTCTTGAGCAATACGGCAAGGAAAAGAAGTGGACTATGGACGATTACAGAATGTTCGTAGGAGACGGCGCAAAAAAACTTGTTGAAAGAGCATTTGAGCATACCCTCTCACCCGACGAACTTGAAAAGGCTTACGAAATGTTCAAGGTAAGATATCAGCAGGTTCTTCTTGACCACGCTCATATATATGACGGAATAAAGGAACAGCTTGACATATTAAAAGAAAAAGGTATAAAAATTGCCGTTGTGACAAATAAGCCTCATTTAAGCGCAGTCAAAATGGTTGAAACGCTTTTCGACAAGGGATATTTTGATTTAATTACAGGCGCTAAGGACGATACTCCGAGAAAGCCCGACCCGACAACTACAAAAGCGACGCTTAAAGCACTCGACTGCAAAGCAAGTGAAGCTATTTTCTTCGGTGACAGCGACGTTGACATAAAAACCGCTAAAAATGCAGGCATTGAGGCAATCGCTTGCTCGTGGGGATTCAGGAGTTTTGAGTCCTTGCTTGCCCAGTCACCGTCGGCAATTATCGACGAGCCGAAATACATATCAAAACTTTTCTGAAATTGTAAAAAAAGTGTTGACAAATGTATATCGTTCTGTTATAATGCTAAATGTTGACGCGAGAGTGGCGGAATCGGCAGACGCGCACGTTTGAGGGGCGTGTGGGGCGACTCGTACGGGTTCAAGTCCCGTCTCTCGCACCAAAATAAGCAGTAACCATTTGGTTGCTGCTTATTTTTATATGTGAAATATGGGTGTTCTTTAACTCTTCTTTTCGTGGGAATAGGAGAAAGGAATGCCGTAGGGGTGACCAATGGTTGCCCGATTCTCAAACACGGAATTTCAATCGGGGGTCCCCGAAAAGCGTAAGCTTTTTGGGGAAGAGGAGAAAGGAATGGAGTGTTTATTATAAATTTCGTAGAAATTTATTCAAACACGGAATTTCTTTCGACGCAAGTCCCGTCCTCGCACCAAAAATATGCAGGAGAAAAATGTGTATTTTAAATATAACAAAGCTGCTAAAAAATCGGCATTTATAATTACCCTTATATAGTTTTAACAATTAAAGCTCAGCCGTATGACACCTTGTTTTATATCAGCGCCGAAAACGGAAAAGAACTTTTTGAAATATTAAATAACAAATTAAAATAACAAATCCCATACATAAGCAAAATACTTGTGTATGGGAGGTTATTTTCAGTCTAAAAAATCAAACGGTTATTTGCATATTTTTCAAATTTCTTACAAAAATATTAACGGTGGTAGAATGGAAAATGAGGACAAGTTCAAGTTGTCCGTTGATTTGGCGGTGCAAACGATTGAATGCGGCGGAGAAGTGAGCAGAGCGGAAGAAACAATAAGGCGAATTAACGATTACAAATGCAATGTATTTGCAACGACGAGCCTTATAGTTGCGCAAAAAGGTAAAGATACGCAAGTCAGAAGAATATATAAAGATAATGTTAATTTAAGTGAGCTTGCAAGAATCAACAGCGTATCACGTGCGCTTGCAAACGAGAGCACGGCTATAAAAAATTTCGTTGAATATGACAAGCCTATCATTGAGCACATAAGCAACTTTTTCGCAACGGCTTCGTTTTCGCTTTTCTTCGGCGGTAATTTGACAGACGCATTATTTGCAGGTCTTATTTCAATTGTGATAAGCGTTGCCAAATTCAATAAAATCGAATTTAATATATTTTCTAAAAATCTTGTGAGTGCTTTTATTGCGACGGTGCTTTCATTTATTCCGAGCATATTGGGAATAAGCGTTCATCAGGATAAAATAATTATAGGCACAATAATGCTTCTTGTGCCGGGGCTGACGGTTGTAAACGCAATCAGAGATATGATGAATTCAGACTTACTTGCAGGAATGAGTGAACTGTTCGGTGCTGTGATGTCGGCACTGTCAATAGCTTTTGCGGTAGCCGGAGCATTGTGGCTATTTGATAAAATATGATTAAAGAGATTATTTTTTGCACTGTAGGCTCAACGTTTTTCGCAATAGGAATGAAAGTACCGAAAAACTGTATTTATCTTGTGTTTATCGGCTCACTGATTACGGCAAGCATAGAAAGAGCACTTAGTAATTACTACGGTGAGCTGATTGCCTGCTGCGTTGCAATGATTTGCCTTGTATTCTTTTGCGAATTAATATCAAGAGTAAAAAAACTGCCGTCAACAGTTATATTAATGCCGTCAACCATTCCCCTGCTGCCCGGTAGTTCAATTTACTACGCAATGCTTTATGCAATAACGTCAAATAATGAAAAATTTTTATACTACGCAAAATCGACAATACTGACGGGGCTCGGAATATCACTCGGCGCAGTAATTGCAACAATTATAATAAAACTGTTAAAGAAAAAGAGATTGCCACGCTGACAATCTCTTTAAATTTTGTAAATATTTTTATTGATATTGAGGCGACCAATAGTTGCCCTTACGGCATTTATATTCTCTTACCGTTTTTAAACGAATAAGATAATTCCTTGCCGCCGTGAAGTTTAATGCCCTTAATTGAGCCTGACCATTCCTTAGGAAGCGCTTCGTTTTTAAGCATTTCGGCAATACCGGCACAAACGCCGAAGTTACCGTCGATTTGGAACGGTGGGTGAGCGTCAAAAAGATTAGGATAAGAGCCGCCGCCCTTATGAAATTTAGATGACGGGTTGATATATGTAAGTTGCTGTTTAATAAGCCTGTAAGCGTTTTCGCCGTTACAAAGACGTGCCCAAAGACAAACTTTCCAACCGAGTGACCAGCCGGTTCCGCCGAAGCCACGCTTCAAAAGTGATTTTTCAGCTGCCTTTTTAAGTTCGTCACTTGCAGGAAGTCTTGCAGGATAGATACAATAAAGGTGGCTTACATGCCTATGCTCCACTTCAGTTTCGCCAAATTCCTCTGCATATTCGGGGATTCTGCCGTCGCAAGCAGGCTTAACCTGTTTGATTTCAGGCGTATCAAGACCGAGTTCCTTACAATTTGCAAAAAACTCATAAAGAAGTTCCCTATCCATTGATGGCATATAGGTAATGGTTGCCGTAGTACCTGCGTCCTTAAACTTATTTTCAGGGCTTATGGACGGGCAGGTTACAAGCTCGCCGTTATGTTCAACAAGGAAGTCTTTGAAAAATGAAAGACAGCTTTCAAACATAGGTAAAATTCTGTTTTTATATTCTTCGTCATTAATATAAAGATAATGGTCATAAAGCTGATTTAAAAACCATACGCCGCTCATTGCCCAAGGTGCATATTGAGTAGTTTCCTCTAAGCCCTCCGGGTCGCCTGCCGGGAAGGTCATACCCCAAATATCGGTATTGTGGTGAGCACAAAAGCCTTTACAGCCGTAGTAAGCCTTAGCGGTTTTTTCACCGTTATAAGCAAGTTTTTCAACAAGCTGAGTAAGCGGTTCAAAGCAATCGGAAAGGTTGGCGATATCGGTACACCAATAGTTCATTTCGGTATTGATATTAACAGTGTATCCCGATGACCAAGGAGCACGCAAATGAGTATTCCAAATGCCTTGAAGTGTGCTTGCGTTACTGCCCTTTCTTGAAGAAGAAATAGTTAAATACCTACCGTATTGGAAAAGAAGCGCAACAAGTGAATAATCGTTGCCTTTTTTATTCATATTCTTAATACGCTTATCGGTAGGAAGTTCGTCATATCCGCCTTCAAGCGTAAATTCAACCCTGTTGAAAAGAGATGAAAAATCAGTCTTATGCTCTGAAAGCAAATCGTTATAATTTTTAGTATTTTTAAAGTAATCAAATGCTCTTTGCTTTGCGTCGGCAGTAGGCATAGATTTAAAATCGACAAAAGAAGTAGCCATAGAAACAAGAAGCGTTACATTCCTTTGATTTTCCACAACGATTGAAGAGTCGGTAAATTTAGCATTACCCAAAACCTTGATAACGCCGCAGAAATCCATACCCTTATCGCCGTAAACTATACTCTCACCCTTATTATAATAAGGAGGCTGACAAATTTCAGGTGCTTTGCCTGTCAAAACAAGGCTGTCCTCAAGAGTTTCAACCTTATGGTGAAGCTGACAGTCAAAATTAACACAAAACGATACACCGCTTTCACTCTTGATATTAATAACCAAAAGCTGAGCAGGATATGAAACAAAAACTGTTTCGCACAAACCGTCTGCCTCAACCGTTGCAACACCTGTCTGCAAGTCAAGAGTACGTGAATAATCCTTTGAATACTTTTTAGAATAATTAATCAAAATATCGCCAAAAGGCAAATACGCATCGCTCCAAACGCCGTGCATATTTTTATTGATAATATCCTCTGCTTTTCTGTAATCCTTATCAAAAACGGCTTTTCTTGCCGAGTCAAGATATTTATAAGCGTCCTTTTTGTTATTATCTTTAGGATAACCTGACCAAAGGCTGTCCTCATTAATTGCAATCCTCTCCTTTTTAAGATTGCCGAATACGAGAGCGCCCATGCGTCCGTTACCCACAGGTAAAGACTGCTCAAAATATTTTGCTTTTTTAGTATAATATAACTTATTTTTCATAAAAAATATTGTACTTTATCTAAATAAAAATTGCAAGTGAAATAAAAAAGTAGTATAATAAAGTTGAAAAAAATATATTTTTCTTTATTAAGGGTGATAAAATTATGAAAAAACACATTATTTCAATCGGCAGACAATATGGCTGCGGTGCTCATGAAATAGCAACAAAATTGTCCGAAAAACTCGGTATTCCTTATTATGATAAGGAAATCATTAAAAGAGCGGCAAAGGACAGCGGCTTTGACGAGCACATTTTTACTTTCTATGATGAAAGACCGACAAGAAGTTTTCTTTATAACGTTTCGACCGACGGTTTTTCAAACATTGCTTCAAACGGTTTGGCGCTTGAGGACCAAGTGTTCCAGTATCAGTTTGATACAATAAGAAAGGTGGCTGAGGAAGGAAGCTGTATCATTGTCGGCAGATGCGCAGACTACATACTTAAAGACGATGAAGCGCTTCTTACAATATTCCTCCACGCAAGCGACGATTTCAGGCAAAAGAGAGTTGTTGAGGAATACGGAGTTGAGCCTAAGAATGCTCCGAAAGAAATGAAAGCAATGGATAAGAAAAGAGCTAAATTCCATAATTTCTACAGTGAGGAAAAATGGGGCGAAGCCACTACTTATGATTTGGCAATCAACGTTGCAAAACTCGGCATTGACGGCACCGTTGAGCTGATAAGCGAATATATCAAGGCAAATGGTTAATTAATATTTAACTTAAATTTAACTTATTCTTGACTATCAACTAAAAATAATATATTATGATTATAGGGCAAAGGTGTCTAAAAGGCAGTTTTGCCCTTTAATACTATTTAGGCATTATTTAAATAACGGTAGGTATCATTATGAAATTTAACAAAGACGGTAAATTTAAAATTATGCAAATCACCGATATTCAAGAGATATATAATGTATCAAACGATACGTTAAAATTGCTTGAAGCGGCTGTTGAAAAAGAAAAGCCCGACCTTGTTATTTATACAGGCGACCAAATCAAAGGCTACGGCGTAACATACAAAGGTATGGGTAACGAGCTTGTAAACAATGTTTCAAAAACAATCGACAAACTTTTAAAGCCGGTAACAAAAAGGAATATTCCTTTTGCAGTAACATTCGGCAACCATGACAGGCAGGTCGGAATAAGCAACAAAGACCAGTTTGAAAAGATTTACAAGAAATATCCGAGTTGTGTAGGCGTTCAGGCTAACGGTATCGACGGCGGCGGAACCTGCTATTTAAGCATTAAATCATCAAAAGACGATAACAAAGACGTATTTGCTATCTATTTATTTGACACGGGCACTGACGCAAAAGGCGGAGGATACGAACCGTTTGATACAAAAATTATCGATTGGTACAAAAAGATTAGAGATGCTCTCAAAGAAAAGAACGGCGACTATGTTCCCGCTCTTGTATTTCAGCATATTCCTATGTTTGAGCACTACAATGTATTAAAGCAAGTTAAGAAAAACGAAAAAGGTGCAATTCCCGCTTTCAGAATACATAAAGGCGAGTATTATAAAATTGACGAAACTAAATGCGTTCCCGGTTCCGTCTTGCTTGAACCGCCGTCAATTCCCGATGTAAATACGGGTGAATTTGAAGCGCTTAAAGAAAAAGGCGATGTACTGGGCGTATATGTAGGTCATGACCATAAAAACAGTTATGTCGGCAAATATGAGGGTATGGATATCGGCTTTACGCAATCAAGCGGTTTCAATGTTTACGGCAACGGTAAAGAACGTGGCGTAAGATGTTTCGTACTTAATGAAAACGACCCAAGGCATTATGAAACATATACAAGAACATACCGCCAGCTTTGTGACGGCAAGCTTCAAAAGCCTGTTTATGACGCACTTGCAAAGGTTATGCCGACAACAATGGATATGGCAAAGCCTATGATTGCAAAGGCAGTTGCGATTATTGCGGCAATAGTTGTTATTATAGTTTTACTTGCTAAGTTCTTATAAGGAGATAAAATATGGCTGAAAAGAAGAAAAAAGACAATGCATTCGTGCGCTGGACAGAAAAGCACGCTGAGTTTTGGAAATTCATTAAATTCAACTGTGCAGGCGCACTTTCAAATATTCCCGAGCTTGCAACGCAGTTGATTTTGGTATATCTTGTATTCAAATGTGCCGACGCTCCCGAATCAAGAGAAACAAAAATCGCCTATTACTGTTCTACATTTGTAGGATATGCGGTTGCATTCGTTCTCAACAGAAAAATCACATTCCACGCCGACGCCAACCCGATTGTATCTACAATTCTTTATGTAATTATGGTTATATTCACAATTTGGGCTAAAGGTATTATCGGTCCGTGGCTTTCAAGCTTTACAAACAGTTTTCTTCCTGTTGCGCTTGCGCCTACCGTGGCAACGCTTTTGGGTATGGCTGTTCCTATGATTTGGACATATCCGTGCAACCGCTTTATTATTCACAGAAAGAAAAAGGCACCGGCAGTTGAAGAAAAAAGCGAAAACGAATAAGATTGACAAATTCGTAAAATAAAGTATAATAGTAGTTAAGGCAAGGGCGCTGAATAATCCCCTTGCCTTTTCTTATTTTAATTTAAGGTTTGAAAAATATGAGTGAAGTAATATATTCAACAGGTATCGACATAGGCACAACCACAACGCATTTAATTGTAAGCAAGCTTTCCGTCAGCGTTAAGGAGGGCTTTGGATGTGCGCCGAAAGTTGAAATAGACAAAAAAGAAATAATATATATGTCAAAAATCTATTTTACACCGCTTGAAGATGACGGGATAATCAGCGCAAAAGGTGTAAAAAAGATAATTGACAGCGAATACAAAAAGGCAGATATTTCGCCGAAAATATTAAAAAGCGGAGCGGTAATCATAACCGGTGAAAGCGCAAGAAAAAGAAATGCGAAAAATTTACTGTTTGAAATATCGAAATATGCAGGAGATTTTATTGTTGCAGAAGCCGGCGGAGAAAGCGAAAGCATACTTGCAGGCAAAGGTATCGGCGCACAAAGCATATCGCAAAACGAGTTTTCGAGAGTTTGCAGCATAGATATAGGCGGCGGAACAACAAATATTGCAGTTTTTGACAGCGGTGAGGTCAAGGCGGCTTCGTGTATAGATGTTGGCGGCAGATTGATAAAAGTAAAAAAAGAAAACAATAAAGCGGTCATTGACGATATATCCGAAAGTATTTTACCGCTTTTAGAAAAAAACAATTTAAAAATCAAAAAAGGCGACATTTTAACAAGCGAATTGCGGGAAAAGACAGTTAATGCGCTTTGGGTCAGAATACTTGAAGAAATAAGTAATCTGCCAAAAGCTGACAGATATATTTTTTCAGGCGGCGTCGGCGAATGCATTGATAACAATTACAGCGACTATGAATTTAATGATTTAGGCGTTCTTCTTGCAAGAAAGATAGAAAAGAGTAACTTTTTCAAAAATTGCAACTGTGAAAAGGCAAAAAATTCAATCAGAGCAACAGTAATAGGTGCAGGAAATTACTCATTTGAAATATCGGGAAGTACGATTTCTCATTTCGGCTGCAAGTTGCCCATAAGAAACATACCTTGCGTAAAAATAAACGTAAAAAGCAGTAACGATATTGAAAACTGTACCGATAATTTAAGGTCAAAAATCAGTAAATTCGATTTGAGCAAAACTGTTGCAATTTCGTTTGACGGGTACAGCAGTATAACGTTTGATGAAATGATGAAATTGAGCAAAAACATTGCAAAACAGTGTATTGATTTAATTGAACACAATCAGCCGATAATCGTACTTATTGACAAGGATATCGGAAAAGCGGTAGGTATTTGTTTAAAAAAAGCTTTGCCAAATGACTATCCCCTGCTTGCAATTGACTGCGTAAGTGCAGATGACGGAGATTATCTTGACATAGGCGAAAGCGTCGGCGGCGGTAAAGCAGTGCCGGTTGCGATTAAGAAATTAGTTTTTTCGGTTTAAGACAGAGATTAAAAGGATAAAATATGGAATTAAAAACAATGCTCTACGGAGAAATATACTCCTTTGATAACATAAAAGAGATTTTAGCCAAAGCAAATGAGAAAAAAAGCGGCGATACCCTTGCAGGCGTCGGTGCAAAAAGCGACCTTGAAAGAATTGCGGCAAAAATTGTTTTGGCGGATTTGACTGTTGGGGATATAACGGAAAATCCCGTTGTCGATTATGATAAGGACAGTGTTACAAGGATTATACTTGACGATTTGGACAAAGAAATTTACGAAAGCGTAAAGGGAATTACAATAGGTGATTTAAGAGAATACATACTCGACAGCAAGAGAACATCAAGCGAGCTTTTGCACCTTAGCAAAGGGCTTAGCAGTGAAGTAATTGCAGCCGTTTGCAAAATTATGAGTAATTTAGATTTAATGTATGTTTCGTCACGTCTTGAAATCACAGCTCATTGCAACACGACAATCGGCAAAAACGGCACTTTTTCTTCCCGACTTCAGCCAAACCATCCGACAGACAGTGTAAAGGGTGTAACGTCTTCACTTTTAGAGGGACTGAGTTACGGAATCGGTGACGCAGTTCTCGGTTTAAATCCTGCGGTTGATACATTGGAGAGCACAAGCAACATACTTAATTTATTCAATGACGTTAAAACACGGCTTGATATTCCCACTCAAATTTGCGTTTTATCCCACATAACAACGCAGATGAAAGCACTTGAAAGCGGTGTTCCTATGGATTTATGCTTCCAATCTATTGCAGGCAGTGAAATAAGCCTTAACTCCTTCGGCGTAACAACCGATTTGCTAAAAGAAGCTAACGGTATGATGAAAGAATTATCGACTGCCGAGGGTCCGAATTATATGTATTTTGAGACAGGTCAAGGCTCGGAACTTTCGTCAAACGGTCATAACGGTGCCGACCAGCAGACTATGGAGGCTCGTTGCTACGGACTTGCAAGGCATTACAAACCGTTTTTGGTAAATACGGTTGTGGGATTTATAGGGCCTGAATATATTTACGATACAAAAGAGCTTATACGTGCGGCGCTTGAAGATAATTTCTGCGGACTTATGCACGGCTTACCGATGGGCTGTGACATTTGCTACACAAACCATATGAAAGCCGACCAAAACGACGTTGACTCACTTCTTGTTATGCTTGCGTCAAGCGGTTGCAGATATGTTATGGGTGTTCCCGAGGGTGACGACATAATGCTTATGTATCAATCAACCGGCTTTCACGATATAGCAACTGTCAGGGAAATGCTGGGCAAAAGACCTATAAAAGAATTTGAACAGTGGCTTGAAAAATACGGGATTATGGAAAACGGAAAACTTACGAAACGTGCCGGCGACCCAACGTTGTTCTTATAAGGCGGTGAAAATCAATGGAAAAGATTAAAGATATAACAGAAATTGCTATGCACGATTTACTGCTCAGTAAAACGGCAGACAAAAAAGCAATGGAAAACTTAAAAAAATTCACCGACGCAAGAATCGGAATAGGAAGAACGGGAACGAGGTACAAAACTCTCCCCTATTTACGTTTCAGAGCCGACCACGCCGCCGCTAACGACGCCGTTATGCTTGAAGTAAGCGAAGAGACGGTAAAAGAACTCGGCCTTTTTGAAATCAGGACAAAATGCGAAAACAAATATGATATGCTTACACGTCCCGATTGGGGCAGAATTATTCCCGACAAGTACAAAAAGATACTTCTTGAAAAATGCAAGAAAAATATCGACGTTCAAATATACTGCGGTGACGGTTTATCCGCTCCGTCAATCAAGGCAAATGTAAACGATTTAATTAAAATTATCGAATTAAGTCTTGAAGGAACAGGTATAAGCATAGGCACTCCGTTTTTTGTGAGATATTGCAGAGTAAATACGGCAAGAGAAATTGCACCGCTTTTAAATGCAAAAGTAACGTGCGTTCTTATCGGTGAACGTCCGGGACTTTCAAACGGTGAAAGTATGTCGGCTTACATTGCATACAACGCAAGACCGGATATGAGTGAATCGGACTACACGGTTGTATCAAACATAAGCAAAAAAGGAATGCACCCGACTGAAGCAGGTGCATATATCGCAGAACTTATTCAAAAAATGCTTGAGCAGAAAACGAGCGGTCTGAATTTGAAAATATAAAAAACGGTACTGTTATCGTAATGACAGCAGTACCGTTTTTTCACTTTATTAATTTGACTGATATAAAAGTTCCAAGGAATACTTGTCACACACGGCGAAGTGGAAATTCACACCTGTTTTTTCGGAATATTTTGTAAGAATATCAAAAAAGTCATCCAAATCAGTATTATTGTTATTAATTATATCAACAGTTGAATCAACAAAAACATCGGTTAAATCATAATCACCGGCGCAAAGACCGACAAGAAAGCCGCAAAAAGCAGTTGCACCCTCGATAGCGAAATCAGACACGTTTATAAGCCTGATATTGCTCGGCAGGTAAGTTGAAAGTTTATCGGAATTATCGACAAAAATAACGTTACCCTTACTTTCATTTGCCGTATTAATACAAGCCTCACACATAATACGTGTTTTGCCTGTGCCGTTAATACCCGTAATGTATTCTACCATAATTATGTCCCCTTAAATATTATTCGCAATATCAATTGCTGTAATAACAGTACCACATAATTAAGAATATGCAAAAAACAAACGGTTAATGTTAAATTAAATTAATATGAACAACTTGTTCAGCGTGCAGAAAAAACCCAAATTATAAATTTCTACACGCTGTCAGACTTCGAGAAAGTGAGATAAATTTCGTATTTTGCGAGCGGGTGCTGTACGTGGGTACTGCCCCCGAGCAAAAGACGGAAAGCGCCAAACGTGGCTTGAACACTATGTTCAAGCCACGTTTCTATAAAAGCAGTTTTTATTTTATTTCGGCAAGAGCAAGCCATTCCCTACATCATCACTTTATAGGAATTTAAGCACGGCGCGTTTTAGCCACTTTATCGACAGTCTGAAATTGTTATTTTATTTTATTAACAACTATCATAACAATACCGAGAATTACAAGAATAACGCCCGTTACCCTGTTAAGTGTTTCAGGCTTTGCTTTATTTGCAAGAGAAGCGGCAATTTGAGCAAATATAAGAGTTGAAATCATACAAAACGCAAGCGTCCACCAATCCGGTGCACCGCCTATTGCAAAGTGGCTGATTGAGCCTGTAAACGCAGTAAATGCCATAACAAATACACTTGTTCCGACAGCGGTTTTAAGTTCATAGCCGAGAACTGTTGTAAGCACGAGAAGCATCATCATTCCGCCGCCTGCACCGACAAAGCCGCAAATAAAACCAACCATGGCACCGCTTAAAGCCGAACGGATAATTTTCTGTTTGGTTGTAGCCTCGGTAAGACGTGATTTAGGCTCGGTAACAGGCTTAACAATAAACTTGATACCCAAAAACAAAGTCATTACAAATGAAAAACCGCCCATTGTTGTACTCGGCACTTTGCTTGAAACAACACTTCCCACAAGGGTGAAAAGCAGGACAAAAATCATCATTACAACGCCGTTTTTGACATCGATATTTTTATTTTTTCCGTATGTATAAGCAGAAGCGGCGCTTGCCAAAACGTCACTTGCAAGTGCAATACCGACTGCCATATAAGGGTCCATATCAAGAAAAGTAATAAGCATAGGGCTGATAACGGCGGCTGCGCTCATACCTGCAAAACCGGTGCCCAAACCTGCACCTATACCTGCCACAAGACATACTATAAATTTAATAAGCATTTTAATCATTCCTTTTTGTATATACAATTTTTCCAAATTGTATATTACGACTAATTGACATATGTATTATAACGCTAATGTTCTCAAAGTCAACATACAAAAACGGTGATTTCGTCTATTATTTTATATTTATTTAATATATTATTAACTTTGTAAAAATTAAGTTAAATTAAAGTAAAAAATAGTCTTGTGTTTACTAATTTATAGTGCTATAATTAATTGAAAAATTTTTACGAAAAGGGGTTTTTTAATGGCTAAAACCAAAGCTGCCGAGTCAAAAGTTACGGCAGCGGCGAAAAAGTATATGAAGCCGTCTGAGGTTGCCACCTTCGGTATCGGACTTTTCGGTGTAGCTCTTTTAACAGGCTGGATGCCGGACTACACAACTACTTTCTTTGCCGATTTCGCATTCAAGGGAAAGGGCTTTGACTCCGCTTCTCTTTCACACATTGTTGAGGTAGTATTCCTCATTGCAGGTTTTGTAGGCGCAATTTGCGAGCTTGTTATCGGTGTACTTGTCGACAGAACAAAGACAAAGCTCGGTAAAGTTAAGCCTTGGGTAGGTTTCGGCGCTATTCCGCTTGCTATTATTTCGATGCTTGTATTTGTTGCACCTAATACAACATCATTCGGTCTTGCATCTGTTTGGATGATAGTTATTTATTGTCTTTACACGGCAGTATCTTGTGCGGTTGAATCACCGTCAAACTGCTTTGGCGCACTTTGTTCACCTAACCCGGCTGAAAGAAGCAGTGCTATTTCAATTGCTTCATTCTTACGTTCTGTAGGTCAATCGGGCGGACAGGTTGTAATCATCGTAGTAGGCGCACTTATGAAGGCTCTTATGGGTCAGCAGCAGTTTAAGAATGCCGAAGGTCAAGGTATCGACCTTATCATTTCAACTGCTATTTGTGCACTCGGTATGATTATCTTTGTTATGATTTTCTTTGCAAACAACAAAGAGCGTGTACCTTACACATCCGAAAAAGTTTCTCTTTTAGAGTCAATCAAACTTGTATTTACAAATAAGAACCTTCTTATGGTATCACTTACAAAGGTATTCGGCTTCGGTCGTGGCGTTTACGGTACCGTATCGCTTTACATAGCTATTTACCTTCTCGGTTCAAAGGGCTTAAAGCTTGCTCTTATGCTTCCTATGGGTATCGGTACAGCAGTAGGTACTCTTCTTGTAAACCTTGTTCTCAAGAAATTCTCAACCAAGAAAACATTTATTCTTTTCTGCTGTTACGGTGCATCGGCACTTGCAATTCTTTTCTTGGTATCAAAGGGTATCGGCTTCAATTCAAATCTTATTGTTCCGTTCCTTATCCTCAACTTCTTCTGCGGTATTCAGCACGGTAACACAAACGTTACACCTAACATTATGATTGCAGACTGTGTTGACGAAATGGAATACAAGACAGGCAAAAGACAGGAAGGTCTTGCATATGCCGGCTACGGTCTTTTCTCAAAGATTGCTTCTGCATTTACAAAGTTCCTCGGTCCTTGGCTTGTTTACACATGGAGCCAGTACAAGATTTCTACAGACCCTAACGTTGCATACGCATCACAGGACGACACAGTTCTTTCACGTTTCTTAATGATTTACACTATCGTTCCTGCTATCTTTGTAATTCTTCAGTTTATCCCTATCCTCTTCTATGATATGACAGGCGAAAAGAAAGCAAGAATTACTGCTGCTCTTGCCGAAAAGAGAGAGGCTGAAAGCAAGGAAGAAGCAGAAGCTGACGAAGTGGAAAAAGAATATGAAGAATTAAGCGAAGAAATTTCGGAATAAGGAGGGATTAGTTATGGCTGAAACAAAAGAAAAGAAAGGCTTTAACGCCGCTCTTTATGCAGTTGTTGCAGGTGTTGTTGTAGCGGTAGTACTCGTTCTTATTACAATATTTGCTTTCACAACAAGATATACAGGCTTTTCTGCCGACAAGGTAGCTCAGGCTTATGTTGATACAATCGTTCAGACAGGCGACGGATACAACGCATATAAGAACACACTTGTATCAAAAAATCAAAAATTCGGTAACTTTGTAATAAACGCTTATATGCTTCCTTATATTAACGAGGACGCAAAGAAGGCTTCATTCGTAGGTACAGGTACAGACGAAGAAATTGCAAAGACAGACGAAGTTTACGACACAATGTATGATTATTATGTTGAGCTTCTTCAAAAATACGGTCTTGACAATATCGACGCAGTATTCAACGATTACTTTGCTAAGCTCAGCGAGGTAAGAAAAGAAGTATTCGGTGACGAATATATGGATACAGATTTTATGTTCTCTGTATTTGAATCAAATGTATCAAATTACGGTAAATCACTTACCGGTACCGAAAAAGAGCTTGGTGCCGATGACAAAACCGTTATTCAGGAAGCAACAACAGGTAAATATCAAAAAATGTTCGGCAAGGACTACAAGTTCACTGCTACAGTTAAAGAATCTACTCCTTTGAGCGACAGCGAAAAAGACGCTTACGTTAAAGAGTACAAAGAGAGAATTGCTCCTGTTGCATCTTCAGGTGAGGCTAAGGCTGAAAAGTTCGGTCTTAAAGACACAGACAAAAAGCACACACCTAAATCGGATATGGTAGGTGCATTTGAAAAACTTGACTGTTCAAACGATATCAGCGCAGTTACAAAATGCAATGTTGACGTTACACTTGCAGACGGCACGGTTGTTGCCTCACAGCAGGTATATGTTGTTAAAATCGGCAAGACATGGTATGTTGATAACACAAACGTTGACACCTCGGGTCTTTACCTTGCAAAATAAATAAACCGTATTGAATGCCTTACAGTTTAAATCTGTAAGGCATTTTTGTTTGCAAAAAGCAAAAATTTATAATATAATTTGAAAAAAGCTTGACCTTAAAGTTACTTTATACTGTATATTGCACTTGAAAGGAGGACAATCCACTCTCTTTTGAGTGCAATTTTTTTATTTAATTAAGGAGTTTTTATTATGAAAAAAATTATCAGTATAATGTTATCGTTAGTTATGATTTTATCATCGGCGGCAACAAGCAGTATTGCAAGTGTACAGTCATTAAGCAATGCGAAAAATCAAAATATATCGGCAAGATATTATTTTAAACCGCTTCATTTTATTCATCATTACAAGCTGATAGAAATTAAACAATCAACTTGCACAAATAAGGGTTACAACAAATACAAATGCTCAATATGCGGCAAAGAACGTTTCTCTTACAGAGAGTTAGCAAAGCATACGGTTGTAATTGACAAAGCAGTAAAAGCGACGTGTGCAAATGACGGCTTAACCGAGGGCAGTCATTGCAGTAAATGCGGCAAAATTATTGTTAAGCAGGAAGTAATTGATGCGCTTGACGACTGCACTCATGAAGAAACTGCTGTTCCGGCTACTGCGCAAAAAGACGGTGAAGAAAAGTATTACTGCAAAAGATGTGATATAGAGCAAACGAATACGATATCACGGCCGAAAACAATAAAAATGCGTATTGACAAAGGATACGCCACAGATTTTTATTACACGGGAAAAGCTATAGAGCCTCAAATAGATGTATTTGACGCAAAAGGCAATAAAATTTTCGCTTATTATTCGGTTACATTTGAAAACAATATCAATATCGACACGGCAAGTGTAACGGTAGATTTCGGCAATGAACCGTGCGACAAATATAACGGTACATTAAGTGCAAAATTTAATATTATTGAGAAAAAGGGCACTTCGCAAACGAGCTTGAAAAATCCGTCTATTATTAAAATTCAAGCGGTTAAACCTATCTTGATTTATTACACTTATATTGAAAATGCCGAGCAATACGAATTTCAATACCGTGAGCAAAAAAGCTTTAAAAGTTACAAAAAGTTATATGCAACACCGCTTAACAACAAAGCATTCGGCACAATCACCATAAATGTAAAAGCTGATTTGGGCAAAGAAATTTATGTACGAGTAAGGGCGATTAACAAGGAAAAAGGCATAATGTCGCCTTGGAGTGAAGTGAAAGGCGTGAAGTTAAACAGTTAAATTCACTGATAGACAAAAAATAACTGCATCAACGTATAAATTATTGATGCAGTTATTTTTATTTTACTTTAACTTTAATTGCTTTGCTCCAAGAATAATATGTATATTTTTTGCCGCTCTTTTTATATGCACGGACACGAACATAATAATTCTTTTTACTCTTAGCGGTAGTAAGAGTTTTTGAAGTTTTTGACGAACCGCTGACCTTCGTACTTAAAAAGTTCTTTTTAAAGTTCGAGGAAGTAGACCACATAACCTCATAGCCGGAAACGCCGCTTACTTTTTTCCATTTTACGCTTATTTTCTTTTTCTTGCTTGATTTGGCACTGCTGAGCGTAACAGCCTTATTCTTAGTTTTAATCGAAGCCTCACTGCTCTTTGAACCGACGAATTTAATATTATCTGCCGTCTTATATGCCGCAACCTTAATTTTATACGTTTTATTAGGCTTCAGCCCGGTCAGTTTTGTCGAAACAGTGGAAGCGTTTGATACTGATTTGTTAAATTCATAACTCTTTTTAGAAGAGTTATATACATAAATTCGATATCCCGACGCTCTGCTTACCTTGTTCCATTTAACTGTTACGGAAGTATCGCTTGACGAAAGTTTGACGCCGGACACTTTAGACGGTTTAGTGGCAACGTTAATTTGGAAGAAGTTACCCCATTTTATATTCTTTCCGTTTTGAGTATAAGAACGTATTCTCAAAGGAAATCTGTAAGCCGACTGAAGATTTGAAAAAGTTACGTTTGTTTCACCGGTATAAGTATAATCGACCCAATTGCCGTTAGCGTCCTGAGTTTGAATTTGATATCCTGTTACGCCGTCAATTTTATTCCAGGAAATTGAAACACTGCTTGTTGTCGAATCGGTAACATTTATTGTTAAATCTCCGCTCATATTTTTAAAAACAGGGATATAAAACGTTCTTGTCATTGAAAGAATACCGGCTTTTGAATAACCGTTATATGACGATACAGCTTCACTTGATGCCGCCTGAACATTTTTCATATACTCATTAGAATACTTATAAGAAGATGTTGGGCTGACATTGAATTTTTGAAGATAGCCCGTATTTTGCGTTTTAAAACTGTTTGCAACATATTTAGTGCCGTAATAAATCGCTTTATAAGGGTTTGACCACGGTCTGCCGTATCCGTTAGCGGTATCGCCTATATAAGAAGTTCTGCAATCGCTTGCCAAAACATAACCGCTTGCCCCTTCTTCATAGCCTCTTGACGTTTCATTATAAAGACGAACATAATAATAAGCGCCCTTATTTGCTCTCCACGTCATATATTGATTTGCCGAAATCGACGTTACCGTACCGCCTGTCGAATCTTTGTTAGGGTCAGCACTGTAAAGTTTTGTCGCTTTATTTGTTTTAAGAAAGCCTGCTGCCCAAGCCAAGCCGTCTTTAGCGCCTGAATATGCACCGATATTAAAATAATTATAAATGCCCTGAAAAGGACTTGTAGAGCCGTTTACTGCCGTTGCCGAAGCTGTTGCTCCGCCGTTTTCCTGTCTAATCTTAGCGGCAATATAATATGCGTTAAGACCGAAATCCTGAGCCGCTTTCATAATTGCGTCGGAATACTTGGTTGAAGAGTTATACATTTTAACATTTTGCCCTGTTGTTCTGTAAGAAATCAAGGAATCATGCATCCATGTACCGGACAAAATAGCCTCAACACCCGCTTTGGTTTGTGTGCCGTCATAAGAAGTAGATTCAAATTGAAAAATATGTTTTTCATCAAGGAAGTTTCTCGAATCCATATAGTATTCTACAGCACTTTTAGATGCCGACACCCAATCGCTTGCCTCTTGGATAACATATCTTCCGTTTTTATAGCAAGACGAGCAATTGCAAAATTTAGAAGTATCACTTGTTGCGGATTTAGAAATGAGCTGATTAGAATGCTTTGAGCGCTCCCCTTTTACAGCCGTTTCCCAATCAAGATTAGTGATAAGCGGTTTAAAAATCCAATTCGGATATTTATTATGTAATTCGTTAAGTTTCTCGGCATAATCACGGGGAAAGCCCTGAGAAATCAATTTATCCGTATAACTTTGAGCCGAAGCACTTAAAGGCGCAACGGTTGTTATTATCAATAATATTGACAAAAGTAAAGAAATAACTTTCTTCAAAAATATTACCTCCTGCAATAATTTCCTTTATTTTACAGTAATTTATCGAAGCAGATATACCGTCTGTAATTTTTCTTGATATATAATAACATTAAATATAATTAAATGTCAATAAATTTTGAATATTGTAATAATTTGTGTGACTTTTGTTGACAAAAATATTTTTATGTTGTATTATGTAATCACAGAATAAATGCGAAGGAGGGATTATTTTGGAAGAGACAAATATCCCGCAAATACTAAAGGCTTGCAGAAAAAAAGCGAATATGACACAAGCTCAATTTGCTAAAACCATAGGTATTAAACGAAGTGCATATGCTTATTACGAAAGCGGCAGGACAAGGCCGAAAATCGAAACATTAAGAACAATTGCAAAGGTTTACGGAATTGATGTTAATGAGCTTATTTCCAACAAAAATTCAGACCTGTTGCACCAAGACCAAGAGCAAAAAATAAATTTTGATATTAAAGATTTTAACGATACATTTTACGATTTATCAGAAAATGAAAAAGCTATCATTATGAAATTAAGAATTATGAATCGTGAAAAACGTGCTAAAATCATTAACGAAATATTTGAATAAAATATAAATCCACACATTCCACTTGCTTAGCAAGTGGTTTTTTATCGTCAAAAAACAATATGCCACGTGTTTTTATAAGCAGGAAAATTCTGTATTATTATCCTTGACCTTTGAAGCATTATTTGCTATATTATCTGTGCGAGACAAGTCGTAACTATTATAACCTCTGGATTTTTTATCCTTTGCGTTTAGTGAGACTGTCTCGTTTTTATTTTTCAAAGTCATATTATGAATATAAAATTTATTTTCTGTGGGTGTTTTCTTTATTTTTATTTCCACATTATAATTTTCACCGTCAACTATAGCAGGATTATTGTGCGCCAAAAATGAACTGCCCTCTTTTGAGTGGTAGTTTTTTCATTATCATTAACAACCTTCAAATAAACTCTATAAAGTCGCCTTTTAGTTAATGATTTAGGCATAAAAAAGAACATTGATTTCTCAATGTTCTTTTAAAAATTATAATATTTAAAATGTGTCTTCAATAATTTTATCGTATTTATCAACACATCTTCTTAGTTTTCTTAAGATTTTATCATTAAATCTTTTAATAATATCCTCGGGCGTACCCTCAATCCAATAGTCGCTTTCTTCATCAAGCGGATAAAAATAATAAAAACTGTATCTATCGATTTTATCTCGTCTGTATTTCAAAAATTCTTGGTCTTTTAAAAACTCATCCGTAGTATCAGCATAATATTTATCAGGGTTCGCTTTTTCAGGCTTATTCATACGATTAAACAAATACCATATTTCAATTTCAAGGTCGTTCATTTCATCAAAACTTTTTGAAAGAACTTTTTCAGCTTCTTTGTCGTCGATATCATAATAATACTTATCGCCGCCCAAATATGCCTTACACTCGTCAATTTCTTCTTGAGTATATGTTTCGTAATCATCAAAAAAAGGTATCTGCCAAATTGATTTCGGCGTTTATAAACTTTGCTGTTTTAAATTCCTTTATTTCCTCTTTGTATTCATCAGGAGTATACAGCCTTATTCTCATAGCATTATTTCCTTTCTCTGAATTTTAAAGTGCTCATTTTTCTTTATTTTGGTATAAAAAACAATTCAACACACGTAAAATAGTATTGCAAGATAACTAAAGAATACTTTATTTCTAATTTAATGTCAAGACGTAGGAATGTATAACTAGTGCTTCAGATGAAATTTTTATATTTATTTAAAGACAAAAATTGATGCAGTAAACACAATTCATACATAGAATATTTGTTACCAACGTGCTACCAACTTGTTACCAACCGTGGTACAGTATGTAGTAGTGAACAGTACGCAAACATAAGTAAAACCCCACATAGTTAGGTACTATGTAGGGTTTTAATATTTGGTGGAGATGGCGGTAATCGAAACCGCGTCCAAGCTTGGCTTACCAAGGGCTCTACGAGTGTAGTTTATCGTTTAAGTTATCCCCTCACATATCGGCGACAAACAGCCTATATGCTACGGTATCCTCTAATACCTGACGAGAGCCGAGGCACTCACTCGTTCATGTTCGCCACTAAGTCGACGCCCTATCCAAAGCCGTGGCACTCTTTGGCAGAACGCAAGCTGCTAATTACGCAGCGAGAGCTACTGATCTATTGTTGTCAGTTAATTTTAAAGTGTTACTTTTATAGAGGTGCAACTCCTCTACTCGCTGACCAAGGCTTACAAAACCTGTCGAAATCCTTTCATCCCCATATATTATTGCTTCAAATAATGGTTATAAGAAGCTTTATAGTAACTGCGGATATAGCCTGCTTTCGCCAAAACAACATAATCCTCAGTTTTTTTATTATAATAAACCATGTCGCCGTTTGCAATAGTTTTATGAATTGATTTTTTATCCAAAATGACGTTATTAGCCTTTTTGAGATACGACTCAACATCACGGCAAGCAACATCATCTTTATGTTTATAAAAATGATTAATCAAATTTTCGGCATCGTAGAAATTGAATTTATACTTATTGCTAAACGATACGTCATAGCGCTTATAAGTTTTAAAACAGCATAAAAATATAAATGATATCAAAGCCGAGGCTGACATTACTATTATAGGCAAAGCACCTGTAAAAGTATGCGATGCAAAATCAAAATAAGCAACGGTTACGGCAATCGCCGAAAATATGACAAAGAAAAACAAATTGATGCTATGTTTTTCGCTGTACGTTACGATATATTTACCGCTGTTTTTATCACGGCAAGACTTACATCTTTTAGGCAAATCAAGACCTTTTGAATAATAAAAATCAATTTCGTTTTGCGACAGTTCAAACACTTTGCCGCACTGAACACATCTGATTTTCATCAGTAATTACCCTTCATTGCACGCTCAATTGTACGCTCGGAATCTTTCTTAGCCTGAACTGCACGCTTATCATAAAGCTTTTTACCTTTGCAAAGACCGATTTCAAGTTTAGCCCTGCCTTTAAAAATATAAAGTTTAAGCGGAACAATCGAAAGACCCTGCTGCTGGCTTGCGCCGAAAAGTTTCATTATCTCTTTTTTATGAAGAAGAAGCCTTTTTTTACGCATAGGGTCACGGTTAAAGCGATTACCCTGTTCATAAGGTGAAATATGCATACCTATGACGAACATTTCTCCGTTATCGACCGAGCAAAAGCTGTCTTTAAGATTAACTCTGCCGTTTCTTATAGATTTTATTTCAGTACCGAAAAGCTCAATACCTGCTTCATATGTTTCCAAAACAAAATAGTCGTGATAGGCTTTTTTGTTATTTGCAATTATTTGCTTTTGTGATTTATCCAAGTCTATCACTCCTTTAAACTAAATTAAACTTCTGCCTTCAAGTGCACGTGAAAGTGTAACCTCGTCCGCATATTCAAGGTCTGCACCGACAGGGACGCCGTAAGCCAAGCGGCTGACAGTAATGCCCATAGGTTTAAGCAGACGGCTGATATACATTGCAGTCGCCTCACCCTCAACAGTCGGATTGGTTGCCATAATAACTTCCTCAACTTCACCGCTTCCGAGCCTTGAAACAAGCTCTTTAATACGGATTTGGTCGGGTCCGATATTATCCATAGGTGAAATAGCGCCGTGCAAAACGTGATATGTACCGTTATATTCGTGCGTTCTCTCTATTGCGGCAACGTCACGAGGGTCTTGAACAACGCAAATTGTACTTTTATCTCTCGTTTTACTCTTACAAATCGGGCACAAATCATCATCGGCAAGATTGCAACAAATTTTGCATTGCTTGATTTTAGTATGTGCATCGGTAATTGCCTGAGCAAACTCACGTGCCTGCTCATCGGAAAGACCGAGAACATAAAAAGCCATACGCTGAGCGGTTTTATGACCGATACCCTGCATACGCTCGAATTGGTCTATTAAATTTTGAAGCGGTGCAAGGTCAAAGCTCATTTTGTTACCTCTGAAAATTGATTTGGTTGTGTTTTTTTATGTTAATCCCTCAGTCACTACGTGACAGCTCCCTTTACAAGGGAGCCTTAATAGGTGTTATTAAGGCAGCGACTACGAAGCTGTATGAAAATACTGCGAGCAATTGATGACGCCGTATTTCACAAAAAGATTAGCTTTAAAGGCCGGGGATATTGAGACCGCCGGTTACCTTTTCAAGCTCACGCTCAGATTCTTCATCGATTTGGCGCATTGCTTCATTGAAAGCGGCTACAAGCATATCTTCAAGCATTTCTACGTCCTCAGGGTCAACAACCTCGGGATTAATGCCGATTGCTTTAATTGTGTGGTCGCCTTTAGCGGTGATTTCAACCATACCGCCGCCTGAAGTTACAACGTATTCCTTTTCTTCAAGCTCTGCTTTTTTGTTTTCAAGATTTTCTTGCATTTTCTGAGCCTGACGGAGCATATTTTGCATATTTTGAGGTCCGCCGCCCATTCCCTGAGGAAGTCTTGCTTTCATAATTAATTCTCCTATATTTTATTCAAAATTTATTTTTATATTATCCTCTGCCTGATGAATTAAATCCTCAAGCAAATCTCTTTTAGGTGCGTCTGTTGCTTTCTTTTTAAATATTCCAAGCTTATAGCTTTGACCTGTTACGTCATAAAGTGCCTGCTTAATAGCTTTGGAGTAAGTCGGAGTTTTCAAAAATTGAATGATAGTCGGATTAGGGCTGTCAATCAAGAAATACTCCCCTCTGATATATCCACGAGAACCTGCGAGAACGCCGAACAAAGCAATATTTTGCTTATGAATAACGTCCATAAAATCATCCCACTGCTCAAAAAGATATTGAGCGGTATCGCCTTGAAAAGGCTTTGGTGCTTCTCTCTTCGTCACTTCCGGCATAGGCTGGGGTGCGTTTGACGGCGCTGTTTCGCTATCGTGATTAGAAATCGGAGCCGGTGCAGGCTCGTTTTCCTTAGGCTTTTCGGTTTCGTTTACAGGCGATGCGATATTCTGCACGGTTTCGCTTACCTGAGGCTTTGGCGTTTCGACAGGTGCAGCCGTTTGCTGAGGTTTAAGTGCAACTCCACGTGAAGCGGCACGTTCAAGTTTAGATATTCTGTCAACAAGCGAATCCATATTAACATCAAGTTTAGGCTCGCAAAGTTTAACAAAAGACATTTCAAGCTCAACCCTTGCATTGGCACCCGATTTAATTTTAGTCAAAGTATCTTGAAAAAGGTCAAGCGCATAAATAACATTTTCAAGTGTGAAATTTTCCGCCGAGGAAAGAATAGAGTTATATTCATCATCGGTACAAATAATAAGCCCACGGCTGTCCTTAACTGTTTTGACAATAAGGAAGTTGCGAAGATGATTAATCATTTCAACGCAAAGGCGCTCCATATCATAGCTGTTTTGATAAAGCTCGGAAATGACTGACATAGCAGATGAGCTGTCCTGATTATTAATACAGTCGGTAAGTTTATAAAGCGATTCCCTGCCTGCCAAACCGGCAACTTCACTTACAAGTGCACAATCGATTTTCTTACTTCTGCCGGCGCACTGGTCAAGAATCGAAAGACCGTCACGAAGAGCACCGTCGGCAATACGGGCAATGAGAATTGCGGCATCGTCGCTAAGTTCCATACCCTCAAGCTTTGCAACCTGTTTAAGTCTTATCGACATTGTTTCAGGCTGAATACGTTTAAAATCAAACCTTTGGCAACGGGAAAGAATAGTTGCGGGAAGCTTATGAACCTCTGTAGTGGCGAGAATAAATATTACGTGGGCAGGCGGTTCTTCAAGAGTTTTAAGAAGAGCATTAAATGCGCCTGTTGAAAGCATATGAACCTCATCTATAATATAAACTCTGTATTTACCCCTACTCGGTGTATAATTAGCCTCTTCCCTTAAATCACGGATGTTATCAACACCGTTATTTGAAGCGGCATCAATTTCCACTACATCATAAATAGTGCCGTTATCAAGACCTTTACAAACCTCACATTCATTGCAAGGTTCGCCGTCAACACTGTTTTCGCAATTGACAGCCTTAGCCAAAATCTTCGCACAAGTTGTTTTACCCGTACCACGGGAACCGGTAAAAAGATAAGCGTGAGCAATTCTGCCCTCTTTAATTTCATTTTTAAGTGTAGAGGTAACGTGCTCTTGACCGTAAACATCGGCAAAAACTTTA
The DNA here is from genome assembly GCA_945874765.1 of uncultured Clostridia bacterium. Lineage (GTDB taxonomy): Bacteria > Bacillota > Clostridia > Oscillospirales > Acutalibacteraceae > Eubacterium_R. The sequence continues at coordinate 46,427 of CAMCHQ010000004.1, read as the reverse complement.
GGTCTGTACTTACGATACAACACCTGATACATATACACATCACTCCTACTTAAACAAAATCAAATAAATATAATTAAAAGGCAGAAGCAGCTTATTTCATAATGTAACGCACAGACTTGTCTGCGGCACACAGAATAATCCACTTATTGCTGCTCGGTTCCCCGCCTGACAAGGTTCGTAGCATCCCGTTGCACAGGGCCCGTACGCTACACTATGAAATAAGGAATAACCCCTACCTTTTGTGTTAGTATTATACTACATCTTTATTCAGAAATCAAGACTTTTTCTATCTCTGCAAAATAAATATAATGGAAATCCTTTTCGGGATACCATTTATCCTCAATAGTGCCGTCAATAAATTCCTTAGGGTCAAACTTACTCTTAGCCATTTTCTTACAAACAAGGACAAGTTTTGCCTCTTCAAAGTAAGGTGCAGCCTCGTCAAAATTAGGTGTAAGATTGCAAGCCTCGGTTTTATTTATATCTCTGCCGCTTTTTGAGCCGCAAATACCGTGAACTTGCTGTTTTTTATCAAGTGGGAAGAAACTCAAAGTAAAATGGTCATTAGCGTTCATAAACTCCTCGGTATATCTTTGAGGACGAATATAAACGGTAACGCTGTCCTTACCCCAAAGCTCACCCATAGCGCCCCAGGAAACAGTCATCATATTATATTTTTCACTGTCACCTGCGGTTACAAGTCCCCAATTATTTTTAAGCAAATCAACAATATTTTCTTTAATATCTGTTGCTTTAATTTCTTTAAACATAAAATCACCTACTGTATTTTCAATAAAAAAGGGACTGCAAAACAGTCCCGATTTTTAATTTTATTTAATAAATTTGATAAGCTCCAAAGCAGCGTTAACATCGCCGTCAACTTTAAGTTTACCTGTTGTGAAAGCGATTACAGGGTCAAGCTTGCCGTTGATAAGCTTTGTGAAATTAGTTGCATTAACGGTAAGTATTGCATTTCTGTCATAATACTCATAAGGCTCAACGTGAACCTGACCGTCCTTAATTTCAATATAGAAAATACCCTCAACCTTGCCGATAAGATTAATCTGGAAAGCAAGAGTACCCGAAACCGAAGAAACATCTGCGTTTAAGAATTTCTTTCTTGTTGCCTGAACAACTGAATCATAAGTCATTGCCATAATAAAACCCTCCAATATATCTTTTCTTACCTCTCTTTATTTTCATTATAGCACACTTGTCAAGACATATCAAGAAAATTAATTATATAAAATTTCGCAAATTTCCTTATTTTTTGCGCTGTAATAATTTTGTTTGAATAATTAATTATTTTAGGCAAAAATTATAAGTGGTGATAAAAAATGATGTTTTTAAAAGCATTTATCGTAGGCGGTTTGATTTGCGTTATCGGTCAGCTTTTGATTGACTTAACAAAACTTACGCCTGCAAGAATACTTGTTTTATTCGTTTGCGTCGGTGTGCTCCTCGGCGGTCTCGGAATTTATCAGCATTTAATTGACTTTGCCGGTGCGGGAGCAACAGTTCCGCTGACAGGATTCGGCGCTTCCCTTGCAAAAGGAGTAAAGGAAGCGATACAAAAAGACGGATTTTTAGGCGTTGTTGCAGGACCGCTTCAAGCCTGTGCAGTCGGCGTTACGGTCGCAATGCTCAGCGGCCTTGTGGTAGCACTTATCTGCCGACCTAAGGATAAAGGGTGAATAAAGGAAAAGAGGTTGTCTCATTTGGCGAAACAACCTCTTTAATAATATGTAATATTAAATTACTCGCCCTTCATTTCGAGGAGCTTTGCCTTACCTTCAAATGAAGCCTTAGAAAGCTTGATTGAATCGAAGATTGCAGCCTCGATATCATCAGGAGTACAGCCGAGTTCCTTAGTATCATCGGTAGGAATAAAGAGATTCATACCCATAATATCGGCAAGACCTACAGGGTCAATACCGCTTTCAACATTACGGCTTGCATAATCCTTACGCATTACGTGACCGAACATCTGGAAGAATACCTTAGGGCAGTCAACAATCTTACGGTCAGGAATACCGTCCATAGCTCTGTAAACAATCTTGAGGAATTCTCTCCAAGTTAAGTTATAGCAAGAAATACCGTATGCTCTTGCACCCTTAACCTGCTCAGCGGCGCCGACAATAGCCTCACCTACCTGACGAACGGTAAGCATTGCGGTACCTCCCTTTGGATACATAGTGAAAGGCATCTTTTCAAATCTCTGAAGCTGTTCAATAAGGATAACCCAAACAGGACGTCTGCCCGGCTGAGTACCGAAGATATAAGGAAGTTCAAGAACCGCTACGCCCATATCGTCATCTGCATACTTGAAAGCAACCTCTTCCTGCTCAACACGTGAACGGATATAAGGGTGCTTTTCGCAAAGCTGCATATCAGGTCTTTCCTTAGCAAGCCAAGCGAAATATGAACCGAGAACAACGCATCTTTTAACGCCGCACTTCTTAGCCATTTTGAGGCAACGGTCGGTTGGGTCGATATTATACTTTTTATAAGCGTCATATACAGGGTGAGGAAATTCAACTCTTTCATCAACACCTGCGGCATAAACGAAAGCGTCCATACCTGTCATTGCCTTTTCAAGCTCCTCATCACTGAGTTCAAGGAAGTTACCGAATTCGATATCCATTTCCTTAGGAATAGGAGCGCCCTCCGGAAGAGGCGGCAAAGCAATAGTTTTAACCTTATGACCACGGTCAATAAAAATCTGAGCAGCAGCAGAGCCTAAAAGACCTGTACCGCCGAAAATAAGAACATTCATCAAAACATCCCCCTTTAATTAGTGATAATATTATATCAACAAAAACGACACTCGTCAACAAAATTATTAAATAAATATAAACTTTTAGATAAATGAGTGTTCAATGGTGATAACAACGTTGATATTTTCATCATATTTCTTAAACAAAGCCATAATATCATTCAAGATTTTTGTTGTATCATTATTTTTATCAAACGGAATTACAAGGTCGAAAATAAGATTTTTATGCGTTTCACCGTTTACAAGTCTGAAATCGTGGAAAGAATATTCATCATTATAGCCCTTTATGATTTTTTGAGCTATCGCTTTATATTTATTTACTTCTTCATTATTAATATCGATCGGGTCAAGGTGGATACAAATAACAATATTCAACTGCTTTTGAATTTTCTTTTCGACATTATCTATAACGTCGTGGATATGAACGATATCCTCATTTGACGGCACTTCTGCGTGAGCCGAAGCGATAATTCTGCCCGGTCCGTAATCGTGGACAATCAAATCGTGAACGCCGACTATTTCTTTTTCGCTTAAAATCAAGTCCTCAATACTTTTAACAAGTTCTGCCGACGGCGGCTGACCGAGCAAAGGTCCGAGTACGTCTTTAAGAACACCGACGCCTGAGAAAACAATTGCGAAAGCGACAAGCAAGCCGACAATACCGTCTATATGATGAAAACCTGTAAAGTGAGACACAAGAAGAGAGATAATTGTAGCGCCTGTTGCAATACAGTCGTTAAGGCTGTCCTGACAAACTGCTTTAAGGTTAATATTATCGGTAAGCTTATAAAGTTTATTATTAAAGTAAGCCATCCAAAGTTTTACGCTTATTGCAAGAACAAGGACAACTACTGATACGACGCTGAAATTAACCTCTTCGGGTTTAATGATTTTTTGGACGGAACTTTTGCCGAGTTCAAATCCCATTAAGAGAATAATAAACGAAACGATGAGAGCCGAAATATATTCAATTCTGCCGTGGCCGAACGGATGCTCCTTATCGACAGGTTTATTTGCAAGCTTAGCACCGGCTATAGTTACAACATTCGAGCCTGCGTCGGAGAGGTTATTAAAAGCGTCGGCAGTAATTGAAACAGAACCGGTAAGAGTACCTATAACAAATTTCATTATGCACAAAAAAGCGTTGCACAAAATACCGCAAATGCCGCTCATTGTACTCACCTTTTCTCTTCCGAGTGTTGAGGAAACATCGTATTTACCTTTTATATATTTAATTAAAAATTTTGTCAAAATAATCAGTCCCTATAAATAATTAGTATCTATATATTAACATTATTATTGATTGTGTGCAATAAGATTATATTGCGTTTTTTAAAAATAGTGATAAAATAGAGGTATATTTTCATATTGAGGGAAAAGTTATGATACTTAGAACACCGAGTTTTTATAAAGATTTTAAATGTATTGCGGGTGCCTGCCCCGATTCCTGCTGCCAAGGCTGGGAAGTTGACGCAGATGAAAAATCGCTTGAATATTACAAAAAAATATCGGGTAAAATAAGGCAAAGAATAGACAGTGTGCTGACAAAAGACGAATTCGGCAACACTATTTTCAGGCTTGCGGATAAAAAGCGCTGTCCGTTTTTAAATGATGAAAACCTATGCGATATGCACATTGCAATCGGAGGAGAGCACACGCCGTACACGTGCCGAACATTTCCGAGATTTATCAACGATTTCGGCGGCACGGAGGAAATGGGCGTATCGTTTTCCTGTCCTGTTGCAAGCGATATGATGTTTAATTTAAAAGAAAAGATGACATTTACGGACGAAGTAAACGACAGATTACCCGAGCTTAACGAGATTGATGCACAGACATATTTTTATCTTGTAAAAGCAAGAAAAAAGGCTTACGAGATAGTTCAAAACAGAGAAAAGTACATTAAAGACAGGCTCAAAGAACTTCTTGAATACGGAAAAGAGATACAAAAGGATTTAGAGGAATACAGCGAGGGAGATAACGATATCGACTTTTTTGATGTATTCGACAATCCTGAAGTTATAAACAGCGAATGGGTTGAAAAGGTTAAAAACGGCAAGGAAAAAGAAATTGCAAACGAAACATTCAACGAGCAAATAGCAATGTATTTCTTATTCAAATATTTTCTTACCGCCGTTTATGATTATGACGTATTATCAAAAATTAAAATGGCAATAGTAGGCGTTTTAACCGTTACATATTTCGGTGAGGAAAGTTGGGTTATTCACCTTTGGAGCAAGGAGACCGAACATTCGCAATACAATATGGACAGATACAAAAAGCTCCTCAAAGAGGCAAAATGCCTTAGCTGTGAGGAGCTTGAAAAGAGATTATATTAAAATTAACGGCAGGAGCAAGCCCCTGCCCTACGGCGTCGAAAAGCTTACGCTTTTGGGGGTCCCCGATTAAATCTTTGTCATTAGAGCGTTGCAAGAAGCGGCTTTATTTCATCTAATGATGAAATTTGATAATCGGGAACAATATCGTCACATTCAAGACCGTTTGGGTTAAACCAGACGGTTTTTATTTTTGCACCTTTACCGCCCTTAATATCCGAAGAAAGACTGTCGCCTATAATTACCGTCTGTTCTCTGTCAAAATTTTCGATTTGAGAAAAAACATTTTCAAAAAACTTTACATTCGGCTTTTCAAAACCGACAACTTCCGAAATAAATATACCCTTAAAACAATGAGAAATATCGGCAGTAGCGAGTCTGCCCTCCTGCACCCTTTTTGCGCCGTTTGACACAAGGTATAAATCATAATCATTATATATAGAGTTAAGCATTTGCTTTGCGCCGTCGACAAAATAATGACCGTGTGCAAGATTTTCTTCATAAATTTCGGTCGCTTTTTTCGGTGAGGCATCAACACCTATATCGTCAAAAAGAAGTTTGTAACGATTGACTTTAACTTCTTCCCTATTGATTTCGCCGAGTTCAAGGCGCTTCCACTGGGAAATATTATATTTGCTGTATTTTTCGATTATTTCTTCTGTCGGCTCAATATTAAGTTTAACTAAAGTTTTACTCAAAGCTATTCTTTCACTCGTTTTAAAATCAAGAATAGTATCGTCCAAATCGAACAAAACAGTTTTAATCATATCGTAACTCCTAAAAAGAAAAATCCGTTTGCACCATTATAGCAGATGCAAACGGAAAATTCCATAAAATTATTAAAAGATTATTTAGCGTGAGTTTTAGCTGAGCAACACGCATTACAATCGGCACAACAGCCGTGGCAATGCTCACACTTTTGACCGCAAGCCATAATACCCGCTTTTCTGTCCTTAACGATTCTTACAACGGCAAGAACCATAAGCGTAAACACTATTGCAAGAACAATAATATTAGTCAAATTATGTGTTATCCAAGTAATCATATTATCACAACCTTTTTTAATCTTTTAATTACTTTTTAAAAAAGCTTTTTACAAATGTTACCGCTGCAACCATAATAACGGCAATAACAATTAAAACTATAACATCTGTTTTGCCTATCGGGACATTAGATGCCGCTGCATTAAGCATGTTCATAGTTCACCTTATTTTTAGCTGCTTGCTTTTTCATTTTCTTAACAGGGTCCGGTCTGAAGAGGAGGTAAAGAATTAATGCAAGAACAATAAATGCCGCAACTGTACCTACGCCGAAAGGAACAACGCCCATTACCAAACCGCCGATTTGATATACCATAAGTGCAAGGCAATAAGCCATTACGTTTTGGAATACGATTGCAAACCAGAAATATTTTTTAGAGCCGATTTCCTTTGCCATTGTTGAAATAGCTGCAAGGCAAGGAGAGTCGAACAAGTTGAATACAAGGAATGAGAATGCTGCAAGAGCAAGAACTTTAGCAGACGGGTTAGAAGTTGTTGCAAGGAAGTTATTGAAAGCAGTTCTCATTGATTCGGAATAGCTTTCTGCGCCGCCGTCGAAACCTGCGATAACGCCCATTGTTGAGGTGATACCCTCTTTAGCAACAAAGCCTGAGAATGTAGCTGCAACTGCTCTCCAAGTACTGAAGCCGAGTGGCTTAAAGATAGGAGCAATAGCGCCGCCGATAATTGCAAGAAAGCAATATTCAATTTCAGAAGATTCGGTATCAAGAAGTTTGAACGAACCGTTCATAACGCCGAAGTTACCAAGGAACCACATTACTGCACAGCAAAGGAAGAGGATTGTTCCGGCTTTCTTAAGGAATGCCCAAACTCTTTCCCAAACGTGGAGAAGAACGTTTTTAACTGACGGAATATGGTATTCCGGAAGTTCCATAACGAAAGGAGCAGGTTCACCTGCAAACATCTTAGTTTTCTTAAGAATGATACAAGCGATAACTACAACTGCGATACCGATAAAGTAGAAGCCTGCAGAAAGGAGACCCGATTTATCGCCCATAATATAACCGCCGAGAAGTGCAAGAACAGGAAGTTTAGCACCGCAAGGGATAGCTGTTGTTGTCATCATAGTCATTCTTCTGTCTTTTTCGTTTTCAATTGTACGAGTAGCCATAATACCGGGAACGCCGCAGCCCGAAGAAATAAGGAACGGAATGAACGATTTGCCGGATACGCCGAATTTTCTGAAAATACGGTCCATAATGAAGGCTACACGGCTCATATAACCGCAGTCCTCAAGGATTGAAAGGAAGAGGAATACGATAGCCATTTGAGGAGCAAAGCCTACCGGAGCAGCGATACCGCCGATGATACCGTCAACTACAAGTGAAATTACCCAATCGGAAGCGTGTGCATTTTCAAGAAGTGTCTGAACACCGCCCTGAATCCACTCGCCGAAAAGTATGTCGTTTGTCCAGTCTGTTACCTTACCGCCGATTGTTGAAACAGCGATATAATAAATTGCAACCATAATTACCGCAAATATAGGAAGCGCAAGCCATCTGTTAGTTAAAACTCGGTCAATCTTATCCGACTTGGAAAGTTTTTCCTTACTTGCTTTTTTATATACAGCCTTAATGATTGAAGAAATATAAAGATATCTTTCATTAGTAATAATACTTTCTGCGTCATCGTCCATTTCGGTTTCTGCCGCTTCAATATCCTTTTTAATATGAGCAAGAGTTGTATCTGAAAGATGAAGTCTTTCAAGTACCTTTTCATCGCTTTCAAAAATCTTAATAGCGTACCAACGCTGCTGATTTTCAGGCATATTATGAAGAGCTGCTTCTTCGATATGAGCAATAGCGTGCTCAACCGCACCGGTAAATTCGTGCTGAGGAATTGTTGCGGGACCGCCTGCTGCTTCAATAGCTGTTTCGCCAGCTTCCATAATACCTGTACCTTTTAATGCAGAAATCTCAACTACAGGGCAAGCAAGCTGTCTTGAAAGTTCCTTAGTATTAATCTTATTACCGCTCTTTTTAACAACATCCATCATATTTACGGCAACAACTACAGGAATACCGAGTTCAACAATTTGAGTTGTCAAATAAAGGTTTCTTTCAAGGTTTGTTCCGTCGATAATGTTAAGAACGACATCAGGTTTTTCATCAATAAGATAATTACGTGCTACAACCTCCTCCAATGTGTATGGAGAAAGTGAATAAATACCCGGAAGGTCAGTAATGATTACATCATTATGCTTTTTGAGTTTACCCTCCTTCTTTTCAACCGTTACGCCCGGCCAGTTGCCGACATATTGGTTAGAACCGGTAAGAGCGTTAAACAAAGTAGTTTTACCGCAGTTAGGGTTACCGGCAAGAGCAATTTTAATACTCATATTATGTATATCCTTTCATTTATATTAATTATCAAGTTGTGTTAGCGTAGGCTAATTTTTATTAGTGACAACTAACCCACACTTCTAAAAAAATGGGATTTAATCCCAATTATTCAACCTCGATAAGTTCAGCGTCATTTTTACGAACCGAAAGTTCATAATCTCTGACAGTGATTTCAATAGGATCTCCCAAAGGGGCAACCTTTCTGACGTAAATTTCAACACCCTTTGTAATGCCCATATCCATAATTCTGCGTCTTAAAGCGCCTTCACCGTGGACACGTTTTACAGTACAGGTTTGACCTACTTTTACTTCTTTTAAAGTGCGCATTCTTTTTCCTCCTTGTATTTTTATTAAATTTTAAACAAAAATCTTTTGCGCCATACCCTCGCTTATAGCAATTCGTGCGCCTTTAACATTAACAATCACATTACCCGAATGGGAAGAAATAACAGATACATTGCCGCCGACAACAAAGCCCAAATCAGCCAAATGAGCTTTAACCTCCGGCTTGCCTGCGATACGCTGTATTGTAAATTCTTCGCCTGCGTCTGCTAAAGTAATCGGCATCATAATATACATTCCTCCGCTTAAGTAAATGATTGTTAGACATTACTAACGTTTGTTAGCTTTCTCTAACTGCTTATATGTTAGCGCCGACTAACTGTTTTGTCAAGAAAAAAATTCAACTTTTTATAAAACTTGAAAAAATTTATTGATAATGTTATAATATCTTGTATATTATGTAATAAGCGAAGGTGCGATATGAAAATTCAGGAATCAGCCGAGAATTACCTCGAAACAATATTAGTATTAAAAAATAAGAACGGTGCAGTACGTTCTATTGATATAGCAAACGAATTGGGCTTTTCAAAACCGAGTGTAAGCGTTGCTATGAAAAATTTAAGAGAAAACGGATATATTGAGGTTGACTCGTCGGGATATATCACCTTGCTTGATTCCGGAAGGCAAATTGCAGAGAAGATATACGAAAGGCACACCACCCTTTCAAAATGGCTTGTCAGTCTCGGAGTTGACGCTAAAACCGCCGCCGAGGATGCGTGCAGAATTGAGCACATTATTTCAAGCGAAAGTTTTGAAGCGATTAAAAAGATTGCGAAAATTTGACAGAAATAAATGGCGGGTGTTTGACCGACAATTCAATACTATAAAATAAGCGTTGGAGAAAAATCTCCAACGCTTTAATTTTACTCTTCTGTTTTATTATGTTTTTTCTTAAGAAATTCAACGTTTTCGTCAACAAGCTTTTTCTTAAGCGGATACCAGAACCAAAGGATAAGTGCAAGCAAAATGAAACTGATTGCGGGAACGAGAGTTGAAATATCAAAAATACCCTCTTTAACCTGAGGATCAAACGCAGTTGATTTTTTATAGCCAATCATTGAGAGAAGCGCACCCGAAAGACCCGAAGTGAGTGACTGACCGAGTTTACGTGCGAATGAATAAAGAGCGTAAACCGAGCCGTCCTCACGTATTCCGTTTTTAATTTCGGAATAATCGATAACGTCTGTAATAAGTGCCCAAACAACCATTGAGAACACACCGAGACCGAACCAGCAAAGGAATTGCAATGCAACATAAACCCAAACGTTTTGAGGTCTGATAAAGTAAAGGAGCAAACTTACGACACCTGCAAGCATATTCGACGCAACGCTGATTTCAGCCTTACCGAATTTAGCGGCAAGAGGCTTTGCGATAACAGCGGCAATAACCATTCCGCCGCCCATCATAACAAACGAAAGGCTTTGAATTTTTGCATTACCGTAATAATTAGGGAATACGTAGTTAGCCATTTGCTGAATGGTAAGCTGAGAAATAAGCATAAAGATTGAGGCAACAATAATAGAAATAAGCGCACGGTTTTTAAATGCATTTTTAAGCATTACACCGAGATTGTTTTTCTTAAGTTGTGCCTCTGTAGCCTCAGCCCTTACACGTTCGGTAGTAAGAGTATAGCAAAGAAGATAACAGCCTACCGCAAGTAAGGAGCAAACACCTGCAACGATAGTAAACTTAGTACCGCTGATAACATCATTACCGTTTTCCTTATTATAAATAAGAAGAGGAACGAGAGCCATAATAATAGCGCCGGCAAACATACCGCCCATTGTTCTGAATGTTGAAAGCGACTGCCTGTCATTAGGATTATCCGAAATAGCGGAAGCCATTGAGCCGTAAGGAATATTGATTGAGGTATAAAATACAGAGCCCCAAAGAATATATGTTACAAACAAATAAGCAACCTTAGCAGGCTTAGGAAGACCTGAAAGCGAACTTTGATACATCAAAAACGAAACAATCGCAACAGGACCGCACATTCTCCTAATCCACGGCTTAAACTTGCCTACCGGAGTCATTTTACTCTTATCGCAAATTCTGCCCATTGCAACATCGGTAAATGCATCGACAAATCTTGCAATCATCATAATTATACCGACAATATAACCGTCGACGTCCATAACATCGGTATAAAACTTCATAAGAAAGCTTGACGAGAGCAAAAAGGTTAAGTCATTACCAAAATCGCCAAACATATAGCCGATTTTGTCTTTAAACCCAAAAGGCTTAACTGTTTTGTTTTTTTCCATATTAATTTTACATTCCTATCTCTTATTTTAGTGAAAATTCACAAATATATAATACTATAAATAAATACTTTTTACAATACTATTTTGCATAATTAATACAAAAATACGAAAATAAACAAAAATATCAATCAATGTCTTGTATCGTCACCAAAACATTCACAAAACCTTGCGGCAAAAGACGGTTCTTCCCCTCCGGCGTAAAGGTGGCTGATATCACCGAATTGCTGACAGCGAAAAGCGGCAATCCCCTCTTCCCTTTCCTCGGTAATAAGAGTGGTAACAGAAGTCGGCAATGCGACGAAATTATGCCAAAACACCATAGGAGAACAAGACATAATATGAGAAAGCAAAACGCACTCAACGCCGAAATGGCAGAAAAGAACGATTGTATCGTGGTTTGAATTATTCACCTTAAAAATATTGCCCTGATGCTCATAGCCGTGTTTTTTAAGAAGTTCATCAAGACCGTTGCAAACTTCTTTATATTTTTTCTTAACATTACTGTGTTTCATAATTTTTGAATTATACCAACTATTATAATCGTAATGCTCAGGGTATTTTGTCCACTGACTCGGAAGTCTGTCCCAGCACTGAACGAGCTTAAGTCCGTCTAAAATTTTTCCCTCAAATTCGCAAAGCCAAGGAAGTGTTTCGGCGCTTCTATTCATTTTTTCAAGAGTATAAGAAGCGGTATCCTGTGCCCTGCCGAGCGGTGAGCAATAAAAAGCCTTAACGTCAAGTTTAGAAATACGTTTACTCAAAAGTTTTGCCTCACGAACGCCCTTTTCGGTTAAAGTATCGTGTTCATAATCGGGGTCGCCGTGACGAATAATAATAAGTTTCATAAATATCACCAAATATATAATAACATATTTCTGCGTGTAGAAAAAGTCCAATTATAAATTTCTACACGCAGGAAGACTTCGAGAAAGTGAGATAAATTTCGTATTTTGCGAGCGGGTGCTGTTTTATTCCACTTGCTACGAAACAGTACACTGTACTGTTTCTCCCAAATTCACAAGTGAATTTGGAGCCACGTGTCTCTTGTGCTTCGCACAATTCACTCCCCTGAGCAAAAGACGGAAAGCGCCAAAAATGGCAAGGACTCGATGTTCTTGGCATTTTTACAATCCCTCCGAGTGCAACAAGTTGCGCCCATCTCCCTTTACACAAGGGAGGCAAATAGGTTTGTTTATTTTATTCGGCGCGGTTTAGCCACTTTATCAAAGTCTATATTTGCTTAGTTTTTACAATTATGTTATTATATCATTATGAGAATTTTAATTGATGCAGACGGTTGTCCCGTAACAAAAGAGGCAATCAAAATAGGAAAAGAATACGGTGTAGAAAGTGTTGTTTTTTGTGACACAAGCCACGAATTTAATATTGAAGGTGTAAAAGTTATAACGGTCGGCAAAGGTAATGACAGCGCTGATTTCGCACTTGTAAACGAAGCAAAAGAAAATGACATAGTCATAAGTCAGGATTACGGCTTATCGGCAATGGCGCTCGCAAAAGGTGCAATAATAATTAATCAAAATGGCTTGATAATTAACGATTTCAACATTGATACGCTTTTAACTTCACGTCACCTTGCGAAAAAAGCAAGAAGAGCGGGAAAACATTTAAAAGGTCCGTCAAAAAGAACAATTGAGCAAGACGAAAAATTTGAAAAAACACTGAGAGGAATACTTAATGAACATATTAATCGTACCTGACAGCTTCAAGGGAAGCTTATCGTCAAAAGAAGTTTGCCAAAGTATAAAAAGCGGAATAGAAAGCGTTGAAAAGCATAATATTACCTGCCTGCCGTTTACCGACGGAGGAGAAGGATTTTCAGAATGTTTAAGTGGCTTTTGTAATGGTGAAATACTTTACACACATTGCAGTGACATATACACAAGAGGTATGAAAGGTCACATATACACTTATGGAAACACCGCCATAATAGACAGTGCAACGGCAAGCGGACTTCAAAAGAAAAAAGACGTTATGAATGCTACGTCTTACGGTACGGGTGAGCTGATAAAGTTCGCTGTATCAAAGGGTTTCAAGAATATTATACTCGGTTTGGGCGGCAGCGGCTGCTGTGACGGCGGAGCAGGTGCGTTAAGTGCGCTCGGTGCTGTTTTCAGAGACATTGACGGTTACGAAATAGACTACCCCACAGGAAAAGATTTAAACAACATCTACGGTGCAGGGTTTACAAATATTGTAAAGGGAATTAACTTTACATACGCTTGTGATGTTGATAATGTATATTTCGGCAAAAACGGAGCGGCGTATGTTTTCGCAAAGCAAAAAGGTGCAAATGATAAGCAGGTAAAAGAGCTTGATGACGGCTTAAAAATGCTCAATGCTTTTCTGCCGAGAGATATGAGAGACGTTAAGGGTTCAGGTGCGGCAGGAGGAATATGCGGCGGTCTTTATTCGTTTTACGGCGGAGAAATTAAAAGCGGATTTGATATACTTTGTGACGCTTCCCGTCTTGAAGAAAAAATCAAAGAAAGCGACGTTGTTATAACCGGCGAGGGAAAAACAGACAAACAAACGCTTATGGGTAAGCTTGTATATAAAATAAGTGAGCTTTGCAAAAAATATAACAAAAAGTGCATTGTTTTAAGCGGAGACATTGAAAATGTAAAACTCGGGGACAAAATGTATAGCCTTGTTGACAAGAGCACAAGTGTGGAAGAAGCGATTGAAAATGCGCAAAAGCTGTTATATGAAAAAGCTAAAATAGTTATTAAAGATATAAATAACAGTTGCATTAAATAGATAAAAATAATATAATAAGTTTGTATATTATAATAATACAAGAAAGGAAAAATACAATGAAAGTTATTTTACCAAAGCACAGAGAATTTCTTATCAGATTTGAGGACGGTTATCCGCAGGAGGCTGAGGCTTGGGAAGCACTCAACCAAATTGTTAAGGATTATTCTGTAGACGGAAAAAGCGTTTACAGCGAAACATTTATTGAGGACAATGAGGACAAGGTTAAGGCTCTTCAGGAAAAGTACGATTTTACATACGAAATTATTGAAAAGTAAGTAGGTAGTATAATTATGTTGACTAAAACAGCTTATATGGTTGCAACGTCTCATCTTGACACTGTTTGGAGATGGACAATTGCAGACACGGTTGAGAAATTCATTCCGGACACATTAAGCAAAAACTTCGACCTTATCGAGAAGTATCCCAACTATATGTTCAACTTTGAGGGTGCTTACAGATATGAGCTTATCGAAGAATATTATCCAAGGGCATTTGAGCAAATCAGAAAATATGTTAAAACGAACAGATGGAATCCTGCCGGCTCGGAATACGAAAACGGCGACGTAAACATCCCCTCTCCCGAGGCTATTACACGTAACATTCTTCTCGGCAATAACTATTTTTATGAAAAATTCAAGAAAAAGAGCAAGGATATCTTTTTACCCGACTGCTTCGGCTTCGGTGCGCAGCTGCCGCAAATCATTAATGATGCAGGTCTTTTGGGCTTCAGTACGCAAAAGCTTTCTTGGGGTTCGGCTTACGGAATACCTTTTGACTTAGGTATGTGGGTCGGTGCCGACGGAAACGAAATCGGTGCGTCATTCAATGCCAAAAGCTACAGATACAAGCTTGACGGTGACGTTCGTGCGGATTTAAGCGTTATTGACGGAATTAACAAGGCTTATGTTGAAACAAATATGAAGCTTCCGTGGGTAAATCATCTTTACGGCACAGGCGACTGGGGCGGCTCACCTACAGAGGAAAGCGTTAAAAACGTTGACGAAAGTGTAAGAGCCAACAAGGACAACAAATTATTCCAAGTTAAAAGTGCAAGAAGCGATAAAGTCTTTACAAAATTGAAGAGATATAACAACGGTTCAAACGGCGTATTCATTCCGAGATACAAGGGCGATATGCTTATGACTAATCACGGCGCCGGCTGTTACACCTCGCGTACGCAAAGCAAGAGGCTTGATTATCAAAGTGAGCAAATGGCGCACAGTGCGGAGTTTGCCTGCTCGTTTGCATCTCTTTGCGGTACATATGATTATCCAAAGGAAAATCTCAACAAGGCTTGGAAGCGTTCGATTAAGCACCAATTCCACGATGACATTACAGGTACGTCACTAATGGAAGTTTATAATGACGCTTGGGACGATTACTATTCTTCTATCGCTCAATTTAAAGGTGAGCTTACATCATCTATTCAAGCTCTTTCAAGAAATATGGACACAAGCTGGGTGCCCGATAACGCTGTTGCAATTTCGGTATCCAACCCTACGCAATACAGGAGAAAGGAAAGTGTTGAGGCTGAGGTTAAGCTTAATGTGAACACTCCTTTCGTCAAGGTTATTGACAAGCAGAAAAAGGAAGTACCGAGTCAAGTTATAAGCAAGACCGGAAAGCATTTTGAGATAGTATTTCAGGCTGATGTTCCGTCTTTCGCAGTTCACATTTACGCAGTTGTTCCGAGTGAGGAGCAGTGCCAAATTGAAACAGACCTTAAAATAAGCGGTCACACACTTGAAAACAGCAAATACAAAGTTATTTTCAACAAAAACGGCGACCTTGCATTTTTGTTTGACAAAGAGCTTAACAGGCAGCTTATCTCTGCTCCTATCAAGCTTGCAATGCTTCACGATACAGGCTCACTTGCTTATCCGTCTTGGGAATTAAGGAAAGAGGATATAGACAAAGAGGCTTATTGCTATGCAAACACACCTGAATTTGAAATAATTGAAAACGGTCCTGCAAGAATAGCAATGAAGATTACAAGAGAGGCTGAGTATTCAACAATCACACAAATCGTTTCGCTCTATCCCGACAGCAAAGTTATAAGAGTTGACAACGATATTGACTGGAGAACAAGGAGAACGCTTTTAAAAGCCGTATTCCCTCTTGCAAGTTCAAATTACATTGCAAAATATGATTCCGGCTTAGGATATACCGAGAGAGAAAACAACAGCGAAAATCTTTATGAAGTCCCTGCTCAAAAATGGGCTGACATAACAGATAAGAGCGGTGATTTCGGCGTAAGTATTCTTACAGACTGCAAGCACGGTTGGGATAAGCCTAACGACAGCACATTAAGGCTCACTTGTATTCACACACCTGTCGGTGCTTTCACAAAAGAAACAAGGCAGGATTTACAAGACCTCGGAAGAAACTGCTTTAGTTTCGGAATTTTCGGTCACGAGGGTGACATTGAAAACGGAGTAAACCGTGAATCAATGGTATTTGCAAGAAAGCTTATCACTTGTGAGGTTAAAAAGCAGAGTGAAAAAGGCGAATTTTCTCAGGTAGCAAGTCTTTTGAAACTTTCTCACGACAACATTGTTATAAGAGCCGTAAAAATAAGCGAATACGACAAGGATGCTTTAATTGTAAGACTTAACAATGCAACTGCGATTGAGCAAAAGAATGCGGCGCTCAGTGTTTATCGTGAATTTGAAGAAGTTGACGAAGTAAACACAAGCGAGGAATTTATCAGAAAGCACACACCTGCCGAAAAGAAAACAATCAGAGTTACGTTAAAGCCGTTTGAAACGATGACTTTGAAAATTAAATTCGCAAAAGCAGAGCAATGTAAGTTTAACAATATTTACACCCCTATGCGACTTAATTACAATGTTAAAGCGTTTACAAACTATAAAAATATGAAGTATAACATTCTTCAAGGCGGCGGATATTCACTCCCGATTGATTTAATCAAGAGAAACATTACGGTAAACGGTATTGATTTTTACATTCCTCACGGCAACAGCAAAGGAAAAACTCCACGATTTGACGCAGTTGCGTGCAGAGGTCAAAAAATCAGGCTTGACGGAAAATACAATCAAATATACATTCTTGCCGGTGCTGTAAGCGAAGAGGACATTGTAGGCACATTCAGAATTGACAGAAAAGAATATGACGTCAACTTTAAATCAATGACAGCGCCTTACAGCAAATGGGATATGTACGGTTTAAACCAAACGGCACATACTGATGACGAAACGGCTTTCGGCTATGAATTCACTCATCTTCACCACCCCGAAGGCAATATTGTTAAAAAAGCAAGAATTTATCTATATTCGCTTAATGTTAAGAATAAAAAAATATTACGTTTTCCTGACAATAACAAGTTAGTTATTTTTGCAATGAGTTCGGCACAAAAGGAAGAATTTACCTCACTTGCAGAAAATGTTATTGACGTTGTTGAAGATAATTACGATTTCGGAAAGATACCTCCGATTGACAAAATTACAGACAAGGCAGAAGCAATAACAATTAGAGCAGGTAAAATTCAAGACCAGAAAAACGGCGGAAAAGGCAAAGGATTTTTGAGAGATAATATTATTACCAATATTATCCGATCATACACAAAAAGTGAATGGTAAATAATAAATACGGCGGTTAGATATACAGAAAATGTATATTTAATCGCCGTGTTTTTGTAATGGTGTTTTACTTTACTTTTTCAGATTGTTAAAAACGCTGTGGAAAACGTTGTTGAGAATGTGGAAAAGTAGTGGTTTTACTATGCAAAATTGTTGAAAAGTATGTGGAAAATGTTGAAAATGTAAAGGAATTTACTTGACAGGAAAAATTTTCCGCTTAAAAGACAAGTGTTTGATAAAATATACATATTGACAAAAAGATAAACAAAAGAAAACCGCACCTCGAATGAAGTGCGGTTTTTAAGTATATTTTAATGATTATTTCTTGAAGAAATTAACGATTTCGCTGAATGCGTCATCATCATTATCATTGAATGTTGAAACAGGAGAAGATGCGGCTGCAGAACTTTGTGCCGGAGCTGCCGGAGTAGGAGCGGCAATAGGAGCTACAGGCTGCGGAGGAGCAACTTCCTTATTAGCTGTTGTTGACTTAATCGGAGCACCCGGGCCCTCATCGCCGAAACGAGTAGCAATAACAGTAATAATCATTTCGTCCTCAAGCTCTTCATCGAAGTTAGCACCCCAGATGATTTCACAATCAGGATGAACTGCTGCGCTTACGATTGAAGAAGCGGCATCAATCTCTTCAAGACCGATATCTGTTGAAGCGGTGATATTAATAAGAATACCACGTGCGCCGTCGATAGAAGTATTAAGAAGCGGTGAAGAAATAGCCTGCTGAGCTGCGAGCTCTGCCTTATCCTTACCCTTAGCACGGCCGACACCCATATGAGCATAGCCTGAATCCTTCATAATTTCTGTTACGTCGGCGAAGTCGCAGTTTACAAGACCTGTTGCATTAACAAGGTCAGATACTGACTGAACGCCCTGACGAAGAACATCATTAGCGATTTCAAATGCATTAAGAAGAGTAATCTTTTCTTCGGTTACATACTTTAAGTTTTCGTTAGGAATTACCATAATGGAGTCAACATACTGTGCAAGCTCCTTGATACCTTCCTGTGCCTGCTTCATTCTTCTGTTACCTTCAAAAGCGAAAGGAGTTGTAACAACTGCTACAGTAAGAATGCCGAGGTCTTTAGCGATTTTAGCTACTACAGGGGCTGCACCGGTACCTGTTCCGCCACCCATACCGGCAGTGATGAATACCATTTCTGCACCTGTAAGTACGTCTGTAAGAGCCTCTCTGCTCTCTTCAGCGGCACGAGTACCAACCTCAGGTCTTGCGCCTGCGCCCATACCCTTTGTTGCCTTCTCGCCGATAAGAATTTTATGTGTTGCTGTTGACTTTGCAAGAGCAGGCTTATCAGAGTTTACTGCTACAAATTCAACATCCTGAATATTACAGTGTACCATACGGTTGACTGCGTTTCCGCCGCCTCCGCCTACACCTACAACTTTAATTTGTACTACTTTTGAGTCATCTGTATCGATTTCATAACGTCCCATTGCGTGATTCTCCTTTATTTTATTATTCTTAGTCTATAATTCCCCTATAGGCTTTTGTTACTCTCATATTGTAACAATATTGTAATCAAATTGCAATACTTTTTTTGAATTATTCTAAAAGTTTTTGCCAATGTTTTATAATGAAATATTATATCATTTGTTATTTTTGCACAAATTCCGACAATTGTCACATTTTATGTAAAGCGTTTCACTTTACACTTATTCCTCTGTAAAGTATATTGACTTGTCAGTTGATATAGTCATTGTGCCTGTTGCGTTTGGATTTGACTCATTGAGTTTATCGCAAGCGGCAAGACCTTTCATAATTTTATCGTCTAAATCCTTACTGTTTCCAAGCTTAAAAGTTATTCTGTTGTCATAAACAACGTAATTATCGCTTATATTATTGCTGTAGATTGAAGTGATTTCGGTAAAATTATTATTCTTAATACTCTTACCCAAACGTTCAAGGCAGGTGCCGACATCCGAATTTTTAAATTCTATTTTATGACCCGAATCAGCGCTTTTAATATCTGTTTTGTTGATAACGATACCCGTAGCCATTTGCGCTCCTTTTTCAAGAACTTTGAAGTTATCGTCAAGGAGAATATATGTATTATCCTCGCAAAGAAGCGAATAAGTGGGTTTTGCGTCTGTTATTTTAATTTCTATTGTATCGGGAAGTTTTCGCTTAATTTCAGCCTTGTAGACATACGGAAGATTTTCCTCTATCCTCTGCGCCGCCGTGTCCGTATCTACCGTAAACAGATTTTTGCCTTTTTGAATAATACATTGGGAGATAATTTTATCTTTTGAATAAATTTTACTGCCGGTAGTTGTAATATTATTAATTTGGAAAAAAACCGTCAAGCAAAGGGTTGCGCCCAAAGCAACAATAATCAGAACGGCTCCTATCCAGCTTAAAGCCTTTCTGAACTTGTTTTTCTTCTCACGTCTTTTAGTTTCCTTTTGACGTCGCTCAACTCTCGTCATACCGTAATAATCTTCGCTTTGGCGTGACCTTTTTTGTTGAGCCTGAGTAATTCTGCTTTGAGACTCTCTGTAAATCTTAGGAGGCTCAATACCCAAATCAAAAAACTCTTCATCGATTTTGGAAGGCTTATAACTTTTCTTATTCGTATTCTTTTTTGACTGTTTTTTCTTTGGTTGCTCCCTCATTTTTACTCCTCTTAATATCTGCACCTATTGAAGAAAGTGCATTTTCAAGATTTTCGTATCCTCGATCTATATGTTCTATACTATATATATTGCTTTCACCGCTTGCGCAAAGAGCCGCAACAACGAGTGCGGCGCCGCCACGTAAATCTGTTGCGTGAACGTTTGCACAGTGAAGCTTATCAACACCGTTAATAACGGCGATATTATCCTTAATTTCAATATCCGTGCCGAATCTGTTAAGCTCGCTTACATATCTGAAACGATTTTCAAATATTGTTTCCTGCAAAATTGACGTGCCATTTGCAAGTGAAAGAGCAACTGCAACAGGAGATTGAGAATCGGTGGGAAAGCCCGGATAAGGCATAGTTTTTATACTTTTAACACGTTTAAGCCTTTTGGGCGATACAAGCGTTAATGAATTATCCGACAGATATATTTTGCACCCCATCTCATTAAATACGGGAAAAACGGGTGACAAATGAGATTGCCGAATATTATTGACTGTCAGCTCCTTTGAGCAAACTGCACCGAGCGACATATATGTTGAGGCAAGTATTCTGTCGGGGATAATTGTATGTTCATATGGGTAAAGACTGTTTACACCGTCAATAACAATTGTCGACTCCCCTGCGCCGTATATTTTTGCTCCGCAATGATTAAGAAAATCGGCAAGGTCGCTGATTTCAGGCTCACGTGCCGGATTGACTATAACTGTTTTTCCCTTGGAAATTGCCGAGGCAATAATTATATTTTCGGTTGTGCCGACGCTTGGAAACGGCAAAATAATTTTTGTACCTATAATTAAAGCGGCATCGGCATTAATTGAAGAACCGTTTACGCTGACGTTTGCTCCTAAATCTTTGAGTGCTTTTAGATGCA
Organism: uncultured Clostridia bacterium; assembly: GCA_945874765.1. Classification (GTDB taxonomy): domain Bacteria; phylum Bacillota; class Clostridia; order Oscillospirales; family Acutalibacteraceae; genus Eubacterium_R. The sequence goes on along the minus strand of CAMCHQ010000004.1, from coordinate 25,401 downwards.
GGTCAATAGGTCTTACTCCTATTTCACAGCCGCCGGGATAAAAAATCGAAGCACTGCCCTGCCTTGAAAGAAGAGCGCTTAAAAAGATTATCGACGAACGCATTGTTCGCATAGTTTTCTCGCTTATTTCATTATTAGTGACATTACTTGCGTCAACTAAAACCGTATCATTTTCCCTTTTAACCTTACAGCCGAGAGATTTCAATATATCAAGAGTTACTCTCACGTCGCTTAAATCGGGACAATTATGTATAACGCTTTCGCCCTTGATTAAAAGTGTTGAAGCAAGAATCGGCAAAGCGGAATTTTTAGCACCGTGGACCGAGATTTGCCCAAATAGTTTTTTGCCGCCGTTAATTTTAAAATATTCCATTTAATCACCTCCGCACGTTATACTATGCAAAAGCGATTAATTTGTTATTTAGTTATTTGCAAGGGATACAATAATATCAGCTATTCTCTCTCTTGCGTCCGTTATTGCCATATTCTTGGCATTTTCCTCTATTTGAATAAGTTTGGCAGGATTTGAAAGCATTGAATCTATCGCCGCTTTAAGAGAATCGGATGTTAAATCCTTTTCCTCGATAATTGAGCCTGCGCCACGGTTTACAAGTGCCATAGCGTTATGGAACTGATGATTTTCTGCAACATAAGGTGACGGAATAAGGATAGACGCTTTGCCGAGTGCTTCGATTTCGGAAAGGCTTGAAGCGCCTGCTCTGCCGATTACAAGGTCTGAAGCCGACATACAGGTATCCATATCGTCAATATACTGTCTTACCTCTACGTTACCCTTTACCAAACCTTTTTTACCCTCGACGAAACCGTTTTCCTTGAATTTTTCGAGAAATTCACCGCCGTTAGTACCGACTGAATGAATGTGGTAATATTTATCTGTTTTTGCACTTTCAAGAAGAATATCAAACATTGCGTCATTAAGAGGTTTTGCACCGAGTGAACCGCCGAAAGAAAGGACAAGATATTTACCGTTAGGTATGCCGAGTTCTTTTCTTGATACGTCCTTACGTGCTTTAAGAAGTTCGCCACGAACGGGAAGTCCGGTAACGACTACATCATTTTTAGGTTCAAGATGCTTTTTAGCGTCCTCAACCGTAAGCATTACTTTATCCACTTCTTTCGCAAGTGTTTTATTTGTAACGCCTGGATATGCGTTTTGCTCGTGAATACAAGTAGGAATATGCATACTTACCGCTGTTTGAAGAACGGGACCCGAAACGTATCCGCCAAAGCCGACTACGACATCAGGCTTAAAGTCCTTGATTATTTTCTTACTTGCATTATTAGAAGTGACAAGCTGACATACTGTTTTGATATTATGAGCAATTGCCTTTGGAGCAAAAGAACGGCGAAAACCTGAAATCTTAATTGTTTTAAAATCAAAACCTGCGTTCGGAACAAGACGTGACTCCATATGGTCGGCTGTGCCGACAAACATAATTTCACTTTCGGGATATTTTTCTCTTATATATGAAGCGACTGCGAGAGCCGGATTGATATGACCTGCCGTGCCGCCTGTAGCAAATAAAATTTTCATAACTTTTACCTATACCTTTTGTTGATTAGTTTTTCGTGATACCGATAGAACAACGCCTATTTCAAAAAGAAGCATAAATATCGCCGTGCCGCCGTAGGAGAAAAACGGAAGTGCAAAGCCGGTGTTAGGAAGTGAATCGGTAACAACAAGAATATTGAGCACAACCTGAAGTCCGATTTGAGCGACAACACCGATAATAAGAAGCGAGCCGAATTTATCCTTACATCTTGAAGCGATAATCAAGCCTCTGATAACAAGCGCTGCAAAAAGTGCAATTATTATTGCTGCGCCGAAGAAGCCAAGTTCTTCACAAACGATTGAAAAAATAAAGTCGTTTTGCGGTTCGGATACATAGAGATATTTTTGCTTTGAATTACCAAGTCCTACGCCGAAAAATCCGCCGGAGCCGATAGCGTAAAGTGAATTATTAGTCTGCCATCTTGAACCCATAGGGTCATAATTCTTATCAAGCCAAGCAACGATTCTTTCGCCTGCGTAGTTTTCAATCAAGGTAGGAAAACTTACAACAAGAAAACCGACAAGTACGATTACTGCCAAGCCGAATGCAAAGAGTTTCCAATCGCTTCCGCCTGCAAACATAAGGGTAGCGCCGATAAGAAACATTAAAATCGTACAGGAAAGGTGGTGTTCAAGATAAATAAGACCGCAGAAGATTGCTATTACACCGACCGGAATTAATATGCCGTACTTCAGCGTTTTCATTCTTTTATAATTTTTACTGATATAAACCGCAAGAGTTAATATAATCGTAAACTTTGCAAGGTCGGACGGCTGAATGGTAACAGGTCCGAGAGGTATCCAACGTTTGAAATCCTTAAAATTTGTGTGATAAAAAAGAACGATAACCAAAAGTGCTATTGTTATAACAAATATCGGTTTATAAACAGCTTTCAGTATTTTATAGTTAATTTTCGACATCAGAAACATTGCGACAAGTCCTGCGACTGCGAATAAAATCTGACGAATAAAATAGTAATATGAACTGTCCTTATAATAATATGCGTACGGATATGACGCTGAAAAGAGCATTATTAAACCTATTGTTAAAAGTGCTATTGTTAAGCCCAAAAACGGAATATCAATACTGCCGGTGAGAAAATAGGTATCTTTAAAAGTTCTCCACTTGCTTGGCTTAACCACTATTTGCTCATTATCATTTGGCATAAGAACACTCCTTTCAAGTTATTTTTAAATAAATTATTTTGCGAAATTGCCGAAATAGAGAAGAAGAACGCCGATTACACAGCCGATTGCATTAACGAGAGAAAATACAACACAGATTTTCTTTTCTTTCCAGCCGCACATCTCAAAATGATGGTGAATAGGTGCCATTTTGAATACACGTTTGCCGTGGGTAATTTTAAAATAGCCGATTTGGATAATATCACTCATAGTTTCGCAAACGTAAACAATACCGATAGGAAGCAAGATAATCGGGCATTTACACATATAGCCGAGTGCTACAACCATTCCGCCGAGGAAAAGCGAACCTGTATCGCCCATAAATGTTTTTGCAGGGTTCCAGTTCCAACAAAGAAATCCCAAAACGCCGCCCAAAAGAGCACCTGAGAAAATTGTAAGACCGGCAAATCCCTGAATATAACCCAAAGCGATAAACGCAATTGCAACGGTAGCCGTAACGCTTGAGCAAAGACCGTCGATACCGTCTGTAAGATTAACGCTGTTTACACAACCGTAAACAATAAAAATAGAAAGAAGCCAAAATACAACAGCCGTAAAAATATTCTTTTCAAAATTAACTCTGCCGAGGAAAGGAATATACCAGCTTGTGTTATGAGATACCCAAAGAGTTGTTATATATCCCAAAGTAACGATAAGCTGACCGAGCGTCTTTTGCTTTGGGGACAAGCCCTCATTTCTTTTAAGTTTGATTTTTGTATAGTCGTCAATAAAGCCGACTGCACCGCAACCGAGAGCCAAGATTAAACCTGCAAGTAAAAGTACGAGTTCACGGCCGTTCATAATTGATGAATATTCACTTTCAAGTTTACCGCCTGAAAAATGATAAATTAAAACGGTAACGGTAAACGAAAGAACGATACCGATAATGAACATAAGTCCGCCCATATTAGGTGTACCCTGTTTTTTCTTATGCCACTTAGGACCGATATCAAGAATAGTTTGACCGAATTTCAATTTATGAAGCCAAGGAATAATTACAAAGCCCAAGCCTGCCGTTACTCCGAAAGCGATTACTGCGCTGATTATTAAAGCTACTGTACTGTTCATTTATTTTTTCCACCTGTCATACACGTTATTTATTACATCCTCAAGCTTCATACCTCTTGACGCTTTAAATATCACTGCGTCACCTTTATCTGCAAGCTCGAAAAGTTTATTTGAAAGCTCTTCTTTATTATTAAAATAAAAAGCGTTTTTCATTCCGTTTTCTTTAGCGCCGTCGACAATATATTTTGCGTCATTGCCGTAAGCCAAAAGATAATCGATTTTATTATCCGCTACAGCCTGACCTACTTCAAAATGAGCCTTTTTTGAATAATCGCCGAGTTCCAGCATATCGCCCAACACAGCGATTTTTTTATTTGCCTTTGTATTGGCAAGAGTTTTAATTGCCGCATTCATTGAATCGGGACTTGCATTATAACAGTCCTCAATAGAGGTTATACCGCCGACTGTAACGCTTTTCTGCCTCATTCCGGCAGGAACGTAATTTGAAAGAGCGTCTGCCGCTTTTTGAGAGTCAATGCCGAGAGTTATGCCGACAGTGAATGCCGCAAGAGCGTTATATATATTATGAATACCGATAGTCGGAATTACGATATGCTGTGAGCATAAGTAAAACTTACCTGTCACACCGTTAATTTCCGGAATTATTTTTGTGCTTGTATATTCAATGTCAAACGAAGTTGAGCCGTTTTCTTCTTTGATATTTTTTGCTTTATAATTTGCACATTCGCTTTCAATACCAAAGGTGATTACGTTGTATTTTTCCATAATCTCGTCTTTATCAAGAACGGTTTTAAGCATATCGTTATCAACATTAATGATAAACGGTGAGCCTTCCTTTAAGCCGTCAAGAATTTCAAGCTTTGCTCTAAGTATTCCCTCACGTGAGCCGAGATTTTCAATATGCGACACACCGATATTGGTAATCATTGCAAGGGTCGGCTTAGTGGCAGTCACAAGACGGTGAATTTCGCCGAAATGATTCATTCCCATTTCAATAACCGCCGCCTCGGTACTGTTATCAATTTGAAAAAGCATTTGAGGCAAGCCGATTTCGTTATTAAGATTACCCTGAGTTTTAATAGCGTTAAACTTTGAATTAACAACAAGATAAGTAAATTCCTTAGTGGTGGTTTTACCGACCGAGCCTGTAAGTGCAACAACCGGGATATCAAACTTTGAACGGTAATATCCTGAAAGGTCAAGGAGTGCTTTGGCAGTATTTTCAACCTTTACGAAAGGACCGTTTACCTCAATATCCTCACTTATCATTACAGCCGCCGCACCGAGGCTTAACGCTTCATTGGCAAATTGGTGGGCGTCAAAGCGTTCACCCTTAATGCAAATAAAGAGGCAACCCTTTGTGATTTTTCTTGTATCGATACAAACAGCATTTATTTGAGTGTCAAAATCCGTATTAGTATTTAATGCTTTGGCAAATTCTTTTAATGTTAAAGCTTCCATAATTTTATTTCATTTTACCGAGAACCTCGGCAATTACTTCTCTTTCGTCAAAATGGATTGTGCCTGTCGGCAAAATCTGATATGTTTCGTGTCCCTTGCCTGCAAGGAGAATAATATCGTCCTTCTTAGCGTGAGTAATTGCATATTCAATAGCCTCGTGTCTGTTTTCAATAACAGTGTAAGGCGTTTTGATATTTTTCATTCCGACAAGAATATCGTCGATAATCGCACGTGGATTTTCGCTTCTCGGATTATCCGAAGTTACAATGCAGTAATCGGAAAGTTCTGCTGCAATCTTACCCATTTTCGGGCGCTTTGTTTTATCTCTGTCACCGCCGCAGCCGAAAAGTGTAACTACCCTGCCCTTTGCGATTTCTTTAAGGGATGTGATAATATTTTCAAGTCCGTCAGGTGAATGAGCATAGTCAATAATGATTGTAAAATCTCTTCCGCTCGGTACAACTTCTATCCTGCCCTTAACGCCCTTTGACTTAGCAACTGCGGAAAGTACGTGTTCAAAATCAATACCGAGTGCAAGCGCACAAGTTACGGCACAAAGAGAGTTATAAACCGAAAATCTTCCCGGAATAGGGCAAATGCATCTGCCTATAGAATCATTTGAAACGATTTCATATTCAACACCGTTTGGCTTAAACTTAACATTTTTTGCGGTATATGTCGCATCGTTTGTATCAACGGCATAAGTTACAACTTTACTGAATTTGAGACCGTCAATAATCTTCAAACCGTGTTCATCGTCTGCATTGGTTACTGCGATATCGGAGTTTTCAAAAAGTTTACGCTTAGCTTTAAAGTAATTTTCCCAAGTTTTATGATAATCAAGATGGTCTTGTGTAAGATTTGTAAATGCGCCGAGAGTGAAGCGAAGTCCGTTTACTCTGCCCTGTGCAAGCGCCTGAGAGGAAACCTCCATAACACAGTATTCACATCCTGCTTTAACCATAAGTGAAAACAACTTTTGAAGTTCATACGGGTCAGGGGTTGTGTATTTGGCAGGATAAATCTCATCGCCGACCATATTTTGAACAGTTCCTATAAGTCCGACTTTTTTGCCGACGTTTTCAAGAATTTGCTTAATAAGAAACGTGGTTGTTGTTTTACCGTTTGTGCCGGTCAAACCGATAAGTTTTAATTTATCGGCGGGATTACCGAAGAAATTGGCACAAATCGGAGAATATACCGCTCTTGAATTTTCAACAATAACCTGATTTTCAAGACCGAGGTCATGGTCAACAACTACTGCAGCCGCACCGTTTTCGAGCATTTTTTTTGCAACAGTGTGTCCGTCAAAGGCGGCACCCTTAATACAAATGAAGAGTGAGCCTTCTTTTACAAGACGTGAGTCCTGTGTAACGTCCAAAACGTCAACATCTTTAAAATCGTTTTTAACGTCAATTCCTTTTAATAAATCTTTAAGCTTCATTTTAAAACCCCATATCTTTTAGTCTAATACAGACTGTGTATTTTTAAATGTAACGGTAACAACGCTGCCCTTTTCAACCTTTGCCTGCTTTTCTTCGCTTTGCCTGTATGCAACAACCGTTCCGCTTGACATATTGTTTCCTGCAATTTGGATATTAAGATTATTGCTTGCGGCAAGGTCCTTAGCCTCATTAACCGTAAGACCTGTGAAATCGGGAACAGTTACCGTTTGCTTTTCGCTGTCATCGGTATAGATATAAACCGTACCGCCGTTTGGAATGGAATCGGAACCCGACGGGCACTGTCTTGTTACATTTGAGCCGCTGCCGACAACAACATAATTAAGACTGTTTTCTTTAAGAATCTTTTTAGCGTCGTCAAGGCTCTTGCCGATTACGTTTGGCGTTTGCTTTGGAAGGTCTTTCATTTCCGATTCGTCATATTTCGGCTCAACACCGAGAACATTCATAGCCTCTTGCGTAACCTGTGCGGCAATAGGAGCACAAAGAGCACCGCCGCCCAAATCCTGATTAGGTTCATCAACAATAATAAGCATTGCGATTTCAGGGTCGTCACTCGGAGCAATTGCGCCGAAAGATACGATATACTTATCGCCCTCGCCGTTTTTCGATTCGCCGAGCTTTGTTGAAGTACCTGTTTTACCGCCGACGCTGTAACCTGCAACGTAGCCGTTTTTACCTGTACCGTTATCAACAACGGATTTCATCATTTTTCTTACCTTTTCGGAAGTGTCGGCACTGATTACCTGTCTGATTTCCTTTGTTTCGGTCTTTTTAACCGTTTTGCCGTTTGAATCGACAATGCTTGACACAAGATAAGGCTGTAAAAGTTTACCGCCGTTTGCAATTGCGCTGAGACCTGTGCAAACCTGAATAGGAGTGAGCGAGTTTGTCTGACCGAATGATGCAGACGAAAGTTCAACTATGCCGTACTGGTCTTCCTTGTAATACTGAGGTGAAGCCTCACCAGGAAGGTCGATATTTGTCTTTTGGGTAAAACCGAATGCGTTAAAATACTTGAAGTAATTATGAACTCCTAATTTTTGACCGATTGTGATAAAGAACGGGTTACAGGAATTTTCAAGTCCCTGAGTAAGTGTTTGTGTGCCGTGACCCGGATGATAGTGGCACTTCATTTTGTATTTATCAACTTGAATTGCACCGGTGCAGGTATATGTTGTGTTCATATTTACAACTTTTTCCTCCAAAGCGGCAGAAGCGACAAATGTTTTAAAAACAGAGCCGGGTACATATGTGTCGGATACTGTAAAATTACGCCACTGATTTTGAACTGCGGCGCTTTCAGCCTCTTGCTTTGCTTTTTTATCGCTTAACTTTTTAATTGCGTTTTTATCCTTGCTGTATGTAAGTTTATAAGGGTCGTTGCAATCGTAATCCGGAAGTGATGACATTGCAAGCACGGCGCCTGTATTACAATTCATTACAACGCCGTAAGCGCCCTTAGCCTGATACTCGTTCATAGTTTCTCTCAAACCTTTTTCAAGATAATACTGAATGGTTTGATTGATTGTAAGAACTATCGAATCGCCGTCGGAAGCCGCAATGCTTGTTTCATAATCATTTGCGATATTATTTGACTTTGCGTCCTTTGCTGTAATTATTCTGCCGTTTGTACCGGTAAGCTGTTCGTCATAGTAAGCCTCGATACCCGAAAGACCTTGGTCATCAGAACCGGTAAAGCCGATAACGCTTGATGCAAGAGAGCCGTAAGGGTAATATCTCTTAGTTGTCTGTTCGGTGCCGATACAACCGCCGAGACTGTTTTTCGACACGAATTTTGAAAGTTTCTCTTTTATGTTATTTTCGACTTTTTTCTCAATAAGTTCATAGTGATTTTTATGAGTTGTTTTGTCGTAAAACTCTTTTTTCTCGTCGGCGTCATATCCGAAGAGGTTTGCAAATTCGTCAACAATCAAATCTCTTTGTTTGTCTTTAATGTTAAGCGGGTCGATAAAAACGTTCCAAACAGAAGCCGACTGAGCGAGTACGTTTCCGTTTGAGTCATAAATCGTACCACGCATTGCCGTGATTTCCGTATCTTTAAGCTGTTGGGTTTCAGCCTTTTCCGAAAGTTCCTCACCTCGTATGATTGTAAGATAAAAAACTCTCGCCGCCGTTGTTGTCATAAGAAAGATGATTACGACCGCCATAATAAGAATTCTTTTGAGCATTCTTTTTGAAGTATTCACTTTTCAATCATCTCCCTCGCAATTGTTCTCTTATTTAATAATAACATATGAGAGTTAAGTATATTCTTAACTCTCATTAATCTTACGCTTAAATAATATATAATATTACTTAGCAGCAGACGGTTTTTCCGCCTTTGATTTTGCCTGCTTTTGCTTTAAAACTGCCTGTGCGGCAGCAAGACGTTTTTGCTTATACTGCGAAACGTCGATATATTTAATCTGATTTGATTTCATTTTGGTCATACCGAGTTTATCGACGGCATATTGGTCAATCATACTCATTGACACAAGGCTGTCGAGTTCACTGTTAAGACGTGTATTTTCACTTTGAGCGGCAGAATAGCTCTTTTCAAGGCTTGAAATTTCAAAAGTAAGTTCGTTTGTTTTTGCATTGGTATAAAGAACGGCAAAAAGCATAGAAAGGCATAATATTGCCACTACGGAAATGCTTACAGCCTTTTTAAAACTGAGTCTTTGCTCGTGAATAAGTTGAGCCCTGCTCTTTCTTTGGCTCTTTTGTCTTACCTTAAATTCTTTTTTTGGTTCTGGAATATAAGCCGGAGCCGCCGAGGTGCGCTGGTAGTTGAAAGCCTGAACGGCATAAGCCGCATCAGAACTATATGAATAGCGTCTGAAATCGCCTGTATTAGTCACTTTTACTCCTCCTAACTTTTTTCAATTCCTAAATTTTTAATTAAAATTTTTCAAAAATTCTAAGTCTTGATGACCTTGCACGTGGGTTTTCGTCAAGTTCTTCTTTTGACGGGGAAATCGACTTAAAAGTTTTGCCTTTCGGTTTATTACCGCATACGCAAACAGGAAATTCCTTAGGGCAGGTACAACCCTGACACCATTTTGCAAACTGCTCTTTAACAATTCTGTCCTCAAGAGAATGGAACGTTATAATTGCAATTCTTCCGCCGGGTGCAAGAATATCAAATGCGTCTTGAAGTGTTGATTTAAGCACATCAAGTTCGGCATTAACCTCTATCCTGATAGCCTGAAAAGTACGTCTTGCCGGGTGAGAATCACGCATCGCTTTTTGCGGCATTGACGATTTGATAATATCGACAAGTTCAAACGTTGTTTCAATCGGCTTTTGCGCTCTCGCCTTAACTATATTTGCGGCAATGCGACGTGAAAATTTTTCCTCGCCGTATCTGTAAATAATATCCGCAAGCTGTTTTTCGTCATAATCGTTTACAACGTCATAGGCGCTAAGTCCGCTTTTGCTCATTCTCATATCAAGCGGTGCGTCTTTATGAAACGAAAATCCCCTTTCGGCAGTATCAAGCTGAAAAGAACTTACGCCGAGGTCCAAAAGCAAGCCGTCGATTTTATCTATATTAAGCTTTGAAATAATATTTTTTATATTAGAATAATTATCGTGAACAACAGTGACGTTTTTCTTATCTCCCAAACGCTCGTTTAAAACCTTGATTGCGTCGGGGTCTTGGTCGATTGAAATTACCCTTTTGGCAGTTTTTGCAATTTCGGCGCTGTGGCCTCCGCCGCCTGCCGTACCGTCAACTATTATTTTATTTTCGTTTAAATCAAGTGCCTTTATCGCTTCGTCAAAAAGCACGCTTTTATGAACAAACTCCATTACTGCTCATTCCCCTTGACTTTATCCATCAAGTCATAAATACCTTGCGTATGGTCATAAGTATTGTAAATTTTCTCATACTCGTCGGTATTCCAAATTTCGATTACCTCGCCTTTACCTTTGAACACAACAGTTGATTCATTAGTAAGAGCGGCAGCCTCTTTAAGCCTTTGATTGACAGTAAATCTGCCTTGAGCGTCAAGCACGCCCTCCTCGGCATTATCAAGAAAGCTTGTAGTAGCGTCATATTTTTGGTTTTCGGTTCCCTGCTGCATTGCGTCATAGGTAGCTTCAAAATGCTCAACTGGATAAAGAGTTAAACATTTACAGCCTCTGACAGTTACGGCAACCATATAAAATTCCTTGCCAAGACGCTCTCTCCACTTAGTAGGAACAGAAAGACGTCCTTTAGAATCAAGCTTATAACCGTCTAAAGTACCGACAAACAAACGCATAATTTCTGCTCCTTTCGTGAATTTTGATTGAAATTTAATGGGATAAACTTGAAATCAATGGGATTTTGATGGAATTATCACCATTGATTACATTATATAAGGGTGTAAAGGTATTGTCAAGTACAAATTAGCCCGATACCGAATTTTAATAATTGTAATACTTTTGTAACTATTTTGATGAAACATCTTTTTTTGTATAGAAAATAATATTGTATAAATGTATAATAATATGTTATAATGGATATACATTAATTTTTCGGAGGACGAAATATGCAGGAATACAAAACCTCTTGGAGAGAAAAAATCTGCTTTGGTGTGGGTGCAATCGGTCTTGATTTAAGTTACGGAATGTTCTATTCATTTTTAAGCTATTATTTATCAAGTGTACTCGGACTTAAAGAAGCGTTTTTACTTCTTCTCACCCCTATTGCAAGAATTTGGGACGGAATCAACGACCCTATGATGGGTACAATTGTTGACAACACAAGAACAAAGCACGGCAAGTACAGACCTTGGATACTTATAGGCGCTATATGCAATGCGGTAGTTCTTTTCTTACTTTTCACAAGTTTCGGTATGAGCGGAACAAAGCTTTACATATACATCGGCGTTATGTATATTCTTTGGGGAATGACAAACACAATGGCTGATATCCCTTATTGGAGTATGGTGCCGTCATTCACGTCCGACCCTAAAGACAGAAACCTTGTTTCAACCGTTGCAAGAACATTCAGCGGTTTAGGTCAGGGAATCATCACTGTTGCAACACCTATCATTTTACCTATGCTTTCAACAGGTATGACTACAGACAAGGGTTACAGTGCAACCGGATTTTCCCGTTGGGCAGGAATATGCGGAATTTTGCTTGTACTTTTCTCTGCAATCTGCGTTTTCTCAACAAAGGAAAAGAATGTAGTTTACGGCGAAAAGACAAAATTTTCTTTCAAAAAGATTTTTTCCGTTATTGCTCACAATGACCAGCTCGTGGTATTTATGGTTGTGGCTATGCTTTCAAATGCAGGCTGGTATCTCACATCGGGCACGGCTGTTTATTATTTCTCCGACGTACTCGGTCAGCCTAAGGGACAAAGTCTTTTCCAAACTATCGGTGCCGTAGGCTCTGTTTTAGGTCTTGTGGTTATCCCTGTTCTTTCAAAATGGATGAACAAGAAAAAGATTTATCAAATTTCGCTTATTGCAACTATTATAGGATATATACTTATGTATATCTTCGGACCGGTGCTTAAAATCACAATTGCGCTTGACATTGCCTATATCATTTCTTCAACGGGTATTGCGGCAATGTTTGTAGGTCAAACAATTTTCCTTGCTGATATCGTTGACTACGGCGAATACAAGAACGGTGAAAGAAACGAATCAATCACGTTTTCTATGAAAGGCTTTTTGCAGAAAATGGCTTACACAATTCAGACAATCGTTCTTTTCGGCGGTCTTGCAATTATGGGATATAACAAGCAAATCACAAGTGCAACGAAAGCTATCAACGAAAGCACAAAGACGGGAATAGGAATTATCTGTTTCGGTATTCCGCCTATTTTAATTTTGATTTCGCTTATTGTATTTTCAAAGAAATTCAAGCTTCACGGTGAACTTGCAGACAAGGTTCACGACCATATTGTTGAAAAAAGGAACAAGGAAAGCAATTAAAAATAATATTTAACTTATAACCGAGCTTTTTGCGAAATGTAAAAGGCTCGGTTATTTTTTTGAAAGAGATATTGACAAACTAACACCGTTAGTTTGTACTTTATACTAACACCGTTAGTTTAAGGAGGTAAATATATGCCGAGAAAAGGATTGACTATGGAAGAAATCATAAATGCCGCCACTTCACTTGTTGAAGAAAAGGGATATGATAATTTTTCATTAAGGGAACTTGCTTCAAGATTAGACGTTAAACCGGCTTCCCTTTACAATCACACATCTAATGTAGCGCAAATAACAAATGCCGTCGGTCATTTTGCATTAGACACATTATGCGTAGAACTAAAAAAATCGCAAAAAGGCGCAAACGGCAAAGAAAAGCTTTTAAATGTTGCAAATGCATACCGAAAATATGCGCTTAACAACAGAGAATTATACAAGGTTATAGTTAATATGCCGTCATATAATGACGATTCCCTATTAAAAGAAGGGCGCAGCATATTAAAAGAACTTTACTTAACATTAGACGAATACAATTTAACGCACGAAGAAAAAATACATTTCGCAAGAGCATACAGAAGCGCTATGCACGGTTTTGTTTCGCTTGAAATGAACGGCTATTTTCAAAACGAGCCAAACACAGACGAAAGTTACAGTTTTATGATAGTCGCTTTGATAAATTCATTATTAAAGGAGAACTGAAATTATGGAATTAACGAAAGAAATTGAAATGATTGAATTAGACGGCGGCTGCGCTTATTTAATTCACACAGAAAGTAAAAATTATTTGATTGATACAGGGCTTCCGAAAAACGAGGAAGAAATACTTAATAAGCTCAAAAAAGTATTGGGTGACAACTCACTTGACGCAATTTTATTAACTCACCACGATGTTGACCACGTCGGAAATTTAAAAGCGGTACAGCAAAAATTCGGCGGCAAAGCATACATTCATCCGCTTGATTTACCGTATGCATCGTCAATGAGAAACCGTCCCGGCATTAAACACATTATTGAAAAATTAATCAAGCCTGCCGTTTCTGAGGATATTTATACATTTAATGAATTTAACGACAGTGAAATTGAAATCATACATACACCGGGACACACACCGGGTCATTGCATTATAAAGTACAAAGACTATCTTTTTACAGGCGATTTGTTCAAGTATCTCGACAATCAAATTGTATGTATGAAAAAGAAAATGAATTATGACAATTCCAAAATGGCAAAAAGTATAAACTTACTTTTAAAAACAGACGCAAAATACTTATGCCCCGCCCACACAGACAAGGCAAAAGCAATAGAATTCAGCGAAAAAATCAAAAATGAATTAAGAAAAGCCGGCGAAGAATATGGAAAAGACTAAAGACAATCAATTAGACGAAAAAGCAAAAATCGACGATAAAAGAGAAAAAATGATAAACGAGCCTGTTGAAAAGCTTGTTTGCAAAATGGCGATACCTACAATAATAAGTATGCTTGTTTCTGCACTATACAATTTTGCGGATACGTTTTTTGTCGGCAAAATAGGAAGCAACACGGCAACTGGTGCTGTCGGAATCGTATTTTCCTATATGGCGATTATACAAGCAGTCGGTTGCTTTTTCGGTCACGGTTCGGGAAATTTTATTTCAAGAGAAATAGGCAAAAAGAATTATAATGCAGCTTCTAAAATGGCGGCAACGGGATTTTTTTCCTCACTTTTCACCGGTGCTTTAATCGGTGCTTTAGGATTGATTTTTAAATCGCAATTATCCCTTTTACTCGGTTCAACCGCAACAATGCTCAATGATACGAAAGCATACATAACGTTTATATTAATCGCAACGCCGTTTATGACGTGTTCATACACCTTAAATAATCAGTTAAGGCTTCAGGGAAATTCGGTATTTGCTATGATAGGACTTGCAAGCGGTGCCGTTATAAACACGATTTTTGACCCCATTTTTATTTATGTTTTAAAAATGGGTGTATCGGGTGCGGCTTTGTCAACGTGCGTCAGCCAAATTATCAGTTTCATTATATTATTAATCGGCTGTCAAAAATCGAGCAACGTAACTATCAGGTGGAAAGAGTTTTCACCAAGCAAAAAAGCGTATAAAGAAATATTTGTAGGCGGTTTTCCGTCATTGAGCAGACAGGGTCTTGCAAGTATTTCAATGCTTTTGCTTAACAGATTTGCCGGCGGATACGGCGACGCTGCAATTGCGGCATTCACAGTTGTCACAAAAATAATGAACATTTCAACCTGTGCAATTTTGGGATTCGGTCAGGGATTTCAACCTGTATGCGGTTTTAACTACGGAGCCGGCAGAATTGACAGAGTGAAAAAAGCTTTTTGGTTCAGTGTAAAAATATCAACCATAGCACTTACAATAATCGCTATACCGCTTTGGATATTCTCACCGCAGCTTGTGCAGATTTTCAGAGATGACAGCGAAGTTATAAAATTAGGAACGCAAATACTCAGGTATCAGCTTATCTCAATGCCGTTTTTAGGTTGGGTAATCGTTTCAAATATGTTCTTGCAAAACATAAGAAAAGTAGTACCTGCCTGCATAGTTGCAATGGCAAGACAGGGAATTGTATTTTTGCCGTTATTATTTATAATGATGCATTTATTCAAATTAACAGGTATTGAACTGACACAGCCGATATCGGATATAGTAACATTTATAATCAGCTTACCGTTTACATTGAGCGCATTAAAAGAAATAAACAAACCGAAACAAAAGCAATAAAACATAAAAAAGGCTTTACGAAATCAATCGTAAAGCCTTTTACTATTGTACGGGACAAGCCCGAGGTGTATTAATTCAGTGCAAGAACGTCATCAACAATCTGCTCTTCAGTAAGGTGATTTTCCTTAAGAATATCGGCAGGATTATAGCGGTCGAGAAATTCTTTTTTAAGACCGAAATTGAGAACTTTAACGTCGCTGTCGCCGTAGAAACTTGCAATCTTTTCGCCAAAGCCGCCGTCGAGAATACCGTCCTCAAGAGTGACAACCGTTTTATGATTTGATTTAAGAGAGTTAAGAAGTTCGTCGTCAACACCTGTAATATAATAAGGATTGATTACAGTTGCCTTAACACCTGTCTTTTGCTCATAAAGTTTTGCCGCCCTTTCAGCCAAAGGATAGAATGTGCCGAGGCCGATAAATGCGACGTCGCTGCCCTGCTGCTTAATCTCGTATTTATTAAGTTTACCGAAATCCTTAGTGATTTTTTCACTGTTTGAAATAAATTCGCAACAAGGGATACGAATAGCTACAGGGTGCTCGTTTTGGTCAACACTCCAATCAAGCATTGCAAGATATTCTTCCTTAGTTGTAGGAGAAAGATAAACGAGATTAGGGATATTTGACATCATAGGAATATCGTAAATACCGAGGTGGGTTACATCGTTCATACCATATACCGACGCTGCAAAAACAACGAGTGTTGCGGCATTGTTATTGATACAAAGGTCCTGCGAAAGCTGGTCAAAAGTACGCTGAAGGAAAGTGCTGTATACAGGATAAACAGGTTTTCCGCCGCCTGCTGCGATACCGGAAGCAAGTGCGACTGCCGTTTCTTCGGCAATGCCGACGTCAACAAATTGTTTGCCAGCAAGTTTTCTTGTTTCTTCATCAAAGCCGAATACAGCCGGTGTAGCGGAAGTGATAGCAATGACATTTTTATCCATTTTCATTTTATCAAGGAGATAATCACGTGTAACGCTGCTGTAGTCCTCGCCGTCAAAATTAAACTTAGGCTTACCTGTC
Source organism: uncultured Clostridia bacterium (assembly GCA_945874765.1). Taxonomy (GTDB): domain Bacteria; phylum Bacillota; class Clostridia; order Oscillospirales; family Acutalibacteraceae; genus Eubacterium_R. Next base: position 8,985 of record CAMCHQ010000004.1, on the reverse strand, counting down.
TTGATATCAAAAGGCATACACCAATGCCAATCTTCCTTATTCTTTTCCGCAAGAGCAAAGCCCTTACCCTTTTGTGTAACCATATGAACCACAACAGGCTTATCGGTATCCTTTACGCTTTCAAAAGCATTGATAAGTGATGTAAGGTCGTTACCGTCTTTAACAAAAACATAATCAAGCCCCATTGATTTAAAGAAGTTGCATTCAGCCTTACCGTCGGTATCACGCAAAAGTTTAAGATTTTTATACATTCCGCCGTGGTTTTCGGCAATTGACATATCGTTATCGTTAACAACAATAATAAAATTACTGTCAAGCTCTGCGGCAACGTCAAGACCTTCCAATGCTTCACCGCCGGAGAGAGAACCGTCACCGATTATTGCGATAATATTTTCCTTTCCGCCTTTTAAATCTCTCGCTTTTGCAAGACCGCAGGCAAGAGATACGGAAGTCGAAGTATGGCCTACGGTAAAGAAATCGTGTTCGCTTTCTTCAGGACAGCTATAGCCGGTGATATCGTCATATCTGTTTTCGTCAAGGAAGCCGTAAGCTCTGCCTGTAAGCATTTTATGAGGATATGTTTGGTGAGATACGTCAAACACAAATTTATCAACAGGAGAATTGAAAACGTAGTGAAGTGCGATTGTTGCCTCAACCATACCGAAATTAGGACCGCAATGTCCGCCGTGAACACTGAGTTTTTTGAGAAGAGCCGTTCTCATTTCCTTTGCAAGCTCTTTCATTTCATCAAGTGAATAGTTTTTAATATCACTTGGGGAATTAATCTTTTCAAGATACATTTTTTCATTTCCTTTCATTTATATTATTAACTTAATTTTCGACTATTTGCATTATAATACCTAAAGTTAACTTTATGTCAAGAGTTTTTTGTAAAAAAAATAAAGGGCGAACAATGTTCGCCCCTACGATGTTGAAAGAAATTCCATATTTAAGAAACGGGCGACCAAAGGTCGCCCCTACGACGTCGAAAGAAATTCATAATAAACAATCCGTTTCTTTTTCCTTTTCCCCAAAAAGCTCACACTTTTCGGGGACCCCGACTGAAATTATTTATTCTTGTTTTGAGTGTTTTCGATACCCTGACGGATTCTGCGGACATCTGCAAGTGCCTTATAAAGAGAATCATCAATTGAAAGAAGAGTATCATCTGCATAGTTATTAACAGCGGTAAGCATTTCTCTTGACTTATTCTGCGCTGTAGTAACCATCTCGTTAGCCTGATTTGTAGCATTGCCGAGAATATCGGAAGCCTGATTTTGAGCATCGGAAATATAGGAATTGCCCTGTTCCTTAGCTTTAGCGATAATGTCGGCAGCTTCAGCCTGAGCAGTCTGAGTAATCTGGTCACGTGCTACGAGTTCTCTTGCCTCTTCCTGTGCCTTGGCAATGATATCGGCAGCTTCCTTTTTAGCCTCTTCAAGAATATTGTTTCTTGAATCAACAATAGCCTTAGCCTGCTTTGTTTCCTGAGGAGTATTAAGGCGGATATCCTCAATAATAGTCTTAATTTTGTCTACATCAACTGCATACTTTTTGCTCAAAGGAATTGATGTTGCGTCATCAAGAACGTCCTCTAAATCTTCAAGTAAAATATCTGTATTAGTCATTTTTGCCGTCTCCTTTACATCTTTTATAAATATCATTTAGTATTTCCTGCGGAACGAACGATGAAATATCACCGCCGAGCGTACAAACCTCTTTAACCATACTTGAGGACAAAAACATATTTTCGCCCTTAGCCGGTAAAAACAGGGTTTCAATCTTAGGATAAAGACTTTTATTAATAAGTGCAAGCTGAAATTCATAATCGAAATCAGACACAGCACGAAGCCCCTTAATCAATGCGCTTGCGTTATGCTCCTTGGCATAATCAACCAAAAGACCGGAATATGTATCAATCTCAACATTATCCTCATCAACGCATCTTTTAATAAAATCCATTCTCTCTTCAAGAGTAAACATAGGTGTTTTGGAATTATTGTTAAGCACCAAAACGATAACTTTATCAAAAAGCTGCGCCGCTCTTTCAATAATATCCTTATGGCCTAAAGTAATCGGGTCAAAACTACCCGGACAAATAGCAATTTTCATACTATGACTCCCTTCTGTAAAGGGTAATCTTTGTTTTGCCGTAATTTCTCACTCTGTCAGCATAAAAGCCTAAAAGTTTTTCGGGAAGTTCCTCATCACGTGAGGTTTCACAAATAACTACACCGTCCTCGCTCATCATAGGCAAAAGAAGCGGTAAGCATTTATCAATAATTCCCTGCTTATACGGCGGGTCGAGGAATGCGATATCAAAAGCATCTCTTCTTGCAAGAAAAGCATAAGCGTCACTCATAACTATTCTTGCACCCTGTTCAAGTTTGCAATGCTTAATATTATCCTCTACGATTTTATAAGCCTGCCTGTTGTTTTCAACAAAGGTACATTTTTTAGCGCCTCTTGAAAGTGCCTCAATGCCGAGCTGACCCGAGCCTGCAAACAAATCAAGCACATTTTTATCTTCAATTTCAAACTGAATCATAGAAAAAACAGCTTCCTTGACTGATTCCGTTGTAGGTCTTGTGACATCCTCACCCGGCAAGGTTTCAAGCCTTCTGCCACGTGCAATGCCTGTAATTACTCGCATCATACGTCAAATTCCTCTAAAATTTCAATTAAAAAAGTCAAAGCCCTTTTAATAAATCATTTATCATTATACAAATTACAAAAATAATAGTCAAGTCAATTAAAATTATTTTTACAAATTATGATAAAAATTATAAATTTCCTGTGCGTTTTTTTCCGAAATACCCGAAACAAGCTGTAATTTTTCAACATCAGCCTCTTTAATTGCGGAAATGGTTTTAAAATATTTCATCAAAGCCTTTGCCTTTGCATCGCCTATACCGTTAATTTTTGTAAGAGAAGTTGAAAGGGTACTCTTTTTATGTTTGTTATGATGATAAGATATTGCGAAGCGGTGCACTTCCTCCTGAATATTTGAAACAAGAGTAAATACCTGACGGTGAGAATTAATTTCTATTTCCCCGTTGCCGACTGCGATTGCACGTGTTCTGTGCTTACTGTCCTTAACCATACCGAAAACGGGAACATTAAGTCCCATTGACGCAACAACCGGTAAAACTGCCCTAACCTGCGGCTCACCGCCGTCAAGCAAAATCAAATCGGGCAAAATTTTAAACGTGCTTCCCTCTTCATCATTATAATAATGATTGAAACGACGTGTTAAAACCTCCTGCATAGAGCCGACATCATTTTGACCGTCAAAGCCCTTAATGGCAAAGCGTTTATACGCACTTTTCATCGGTCTGCCGTTATGAAAAACAACCATACCGGCAACGTTATCCGCACCGAAAGTATGCGAAATATCGTAAGATTCGATATATTCGGGCATTTTATCCAAGCCCAAAAGATTTTTGAGTTCTTCCAAGGTTGCAATTTCTCTGCCGAGCCTGCCCTGCTGCTGAGCCAAATGCTCGTTTGCGTTTGAAATACACATATTGACGATTGACAAATGCTCGCCTTTTTGTGGGTGGATAAATTCAACCTTTTTCTGCTTTTTATCTTCAAGAAATTCTTTTAAAAGCTCCTCGTCCTCTATTTCACCGTCAACGGCAATACGTGAGGCAACTCTGTCACGCATTGAATAATAACGTTCAATCAGTTCAAATCTCGCCTGAGGCAAATCATCGACAGAATCAATAAGCCAAAATTCGGTATCGGTAAGTTTTCCGTGTTCAAACCTGATAACCTCAAAGCACGCTTTTTTCTTTCCGTTTACAAGGGCAAACACGTCCTCCTCAGGCACATTGATAGACACAACTTTTTGCTTTTCCTCAAGATTTTTAATAGCCTTAATTCTGTCCCTGAGCTTAGCCGCCTCTTCAAACTGCAAATTTTCCGAGCACTCAAGCATTTGCTCTTCCATTTTCTTAACCGCTTTAACACTTCCGCCTTTAATAAAAGCGATTGCTTCATTAATATTATCTGCATATTCGTCAAGCGATATTCTGCCTGCACACGGTGCACAGCATATACCCATAAAGCCGTTTAAACATGGTCGGCTCTTTTTATAGTCTTTTGGGAATTTTTTATTACAACGAGGAAGTTTAAATATCCTGAGTGTTTCGTCAACCGCCTGTTTAACCGAGAAATTAGAAGTATAAGGTCCGATATACGAAGCGCCGTCATCAGCCATTTGTTTACATTCGCTGATTTTCGGAAATTGCTCTTTAGTGATTTTAATATAATTATAGCCTTTATCATCCTTAAGCAAGATATTATATTTTGGCTGGTGCTGTTTAATCAGCGAACATTCCAAAACAAGCGCTTCAAACTCGCTGTCACAAAGGATATAATCAAAATCGTTTACATTTTCAACCATTCTTATTACTTTAAGCGAATGATTTGTATGACTGCCGAAATATTGAGAAACACGGTTTTTAAGTTTTTTCGCCTTGCCGATATATATAATCTTTTTATCTTTATTTTTCATTATATATACGCCCGGCTGAAGCGGTAAAGCCATTGCCTTTTTGCGAAGTTCTTTTTCAGTCATTAAATCACCTGCCTAAGTTTTTTATAAGTATAACACAAATGGGTAAAAAAATAAAGCGCCGTAAAAATTTGGAATTACGACGCTTAATATAAAATTATTTAGTCTTTACCGTCTTTACCTTTGACCAATCGGAATAAACTTTCTTGCCGTTTACGGTCTTATAGGTGCGAACACGGACGAAATACTTTTTCTTTGCTTTAAGAGAAGCTACAGATGCAGAGGTTATTTTATTTTTATTAACCGTTACTGTCTTTTTATTCTTCTTAAACGCTTTATCTGTCGCTACCTGAATTTGATAGCCGTTTGTTTGCGAGGTCTGTTTTTTATACTTAACATTTATCTTCTTTTTTGCACCTTTAAGAGAAGAAATTGAGGTTGACTTAGGAGTAATTTGATAAGTATATGAAACAGAGCCTGAATATTTGGAACCGATAAAGGAAATATAAATTCCGTAAGTTCCGACCTTCTTACTTCCCGAATTCGAATAGCTTACATTGTAATTTTCGGCACTTACAATATTACCCTTAGAATCAACAACGGTTACGCTCGGCTTTTGAGTTTTGCCGTTATAAGTAAATGATTTTTTGGAAAGTTTTACCTTCGACACGCAAGGAATATCCGTATCCTCGTGATATCCGCATTTATAGCAATAATCCTCAATCAAACCGTCACTGCCGAGAGTTGCTGCATAGTAAGATCTTGTCAAATTATGATTACACAAGGAATTAAAACCGATTGACGCCAATGTGTAAGAAGTATTATCAATAAGGCAGTTATTCCAACCCTCAATTGCGGCTTTAAGAGAAAGGTTGCCGTAATGTTGCACATCCTCGTTTGAATAATCGCCGTTAGCCTTGGTGACAGTCAAATTAATATCCTGATAGTTATAATAATTGACATCGAAATCAGCTTTTGCCAAAACATAAGATGAGCCTAAATTAACAAGCAATTCAGGATTTACATTAGGATATGCATAATACATATCAACGTATTCGTCGCCGTCGAAATCCGCCCAAAAATCAAGAGCGCCTGTTTTGGTTTCGTAAATTATCAAATAATTATAATTGAATTTTTCATAATAGTATTGAATATACTTATCACCGTCATCATTTGTTGATCCTTTGGTTTTGATATAGTTTCTAAGACCCTCAATATTGTCCTTGGCAAAGTTCATATCCACCCAATATTTGGTTTCTGCCTGAGCACTGAGCGGAATTGCAATTAAGCTTGCACTCATAATCAAACTTAAAAGCACGCATAAAATCTTTTTCATAATTAAATCCCCTTAATTTTTTTAATATGACGAATCATATTTCAATTTAATTATATCATAAAAGCAATTTATTATCAAGTATTCGATTAAAAAATGCAAAAATAAAAAACGAGGCGACCGAAGGTCGCCCCTACAATGTTTAAAATATCTGTGCGTTTTATCCGCTGCAAGTCTATTATTCAGTAAAGCCTGACTTTACAAGAGATACAAGACCTTCAACTGCTGCCTCTTCGTCTGAACCGTCAGCAATAATACGAATATCTGTTCCGCCCATAATGCCAAGTGAAAGAACACCTAAAAGGCTCTTTGCGTTTACTCTTCTTTCTTCCTTTTCAACCCAAATTGATGATTTAAACTCGTTAGCTTTCTGGATAAAGAAAGTTGCAGGACGAGCGTGAAGACCAACCTGATTTTCTACCTTAACATCTTTAACGAACATAACTAAAACCTCTCATTAATTAAAAAAGTACAATATATTGTGGTTAATATAAGTGTTTTCATTTCTTTATTACATATTATACCACCAAATTGAAATCGGTCAACAATTAAACTTCAACTTCGTTTGACTTGTTAATTTCAAATAAAAATTGTCCGCCGTATTTGTGCACATTTCACATAATTTTTTATTCTTTTTCAAATTTCGACAAAAATTCTTTATCTTTTTTATCAAGTTTTGCATTTTCAAGCATATCGGGGCGACGTCTATATGTACGTTCAAGCGATTTTTGACGTCTCCATTCATCAACCTTTGCGTGATGACCTGAAAGGAGAATTTCAGGGACTTCTCTGCCGTTCCAGCTTGATGGATGAGTATATTGCGGATATTCAAGAAGAGAATTAAAATGGCTTTCCTCCTCAAAACATTCATCATCACTCAAAACACCGGGAAGCATTCTTGAAACCGAGTCGGCAAGAATAAGCGCCGGAAGCTCACCGCCTGTTAAAACGTAATCGCCGACAGAGATTTCCTCCGGTTCAAGTTCCTCAATAACTCTTTCGTCAATGCCCTCATAATGACCGCAAAGAAGTACAAGATTATCAAGTTTTGAAAGCTCCTTAACCCTTTGCTGAGTAAGAGTTTTACCCTGCGGAGTAAGATAAATCAAATGCGGTTTTGCACCTATATCCTCGTAAATCGCCTTATAGCAATCATATATAGGCTGCGGCGCCATAATCATACCCATTCCGCCTCCGTAAGGCTTATCGTCAACACGTCTGTGCTTATCAAGAGTATAATTTCTTATATCAACACAGTTTATCTCAACTTTTCCTGCCTGACGCGCTCTGCCGATTATCGACTCGCTCAAAACCGCATTGCACATATCGGGGAAAAGCGTCATTATATCAATTCTCATCAAAAAGCCCTTTCATCGCCTTAATTTTAACAATTTGCTCTTTAGTATCAATTTCCTTAACAATATCGGGTGTTGCGGGAATTAAAATATGTTTACCGTCTGACATTGTATCATAAATATCGCAAGAGCCGTAATTTAACACGTCGCAAATTTTGCCGTATTTTTCATCTGTATCGACATCAACAACAGTGCAGCCGATAAGGTCGGCAATATAATTTGAATTTTCATCAATTTCGGCATCATCACGGTTGCAATAAAGAATTTTGCCTTTAATCTGCTCTGCCTGTTCTATACTATCAATACCTTTTAATTTGATAATAGCAAGATTTTTTTGAGCTCTGACAGACAAAACGTCAACACTCTTTTCCCCTTTATTATCAAAATACAAGGTTTTAAACTGTTTCAAAAAATCAATATCATCGCACCAAAGCTGCATTTTAAGCTCGCCCTTAATGCCGTGGGTATTATTAAGCTTTCCCACCTCTAAAAACTGTTTCATTAAATCACCAACGGTTATTATACAATATAATATGTATGAATTTCAAGAAAAATAAAAGACAGAATGATAAAAATCAATCTGCCTCTTATTTGGGAGTTCCCAGCCTCAAAAATACCATTTTATTTCTCATAAATGCAAATACATTTTACATCAAGTGTTAAAAGTATTTCAAGATGTTACTAAACTGTAGAGCGTTTTTAAAAAATTTTATTCACAAGGAGTGAAGAGTGAAAAGTGAATAATGAATAAGTAAAAAAAGGAGAGACTCGCCCATTGAAAGCTAAAGCTTTCTTCGGCACGCACGCAGGCACCGAAACAGTCTGCCGGACTGTTTCTATTCTTCGAATTGCCTTGTTCGATTCTCTGTTCTTTACATCAAAAAAGGAAGTGTCAAAAATGACACTTCCTTTTTTGGCGCAGAAGGAGAGACTCGAACTCTCGCGCCGGTTGCCCGACCTACGCCCTTAGCAGGGGCGCCTCGTCACCAACTTGAGTACTTCTGCAAGCTGACGGGTTAAACCTGTCAAGATTAAGTTTTGCACATCTCGTGCGTGTTATACTTTATCATAAGTTAAACAAAATGTCAAGCAAATATTTCAATTTATAATACATATATTTATAACATATAATAAAGCAGGTGATAAAATGAGCAAAAAGTTACTTAAATACGATATTATCGGCTTTATTTTTGTAAGCATAACAGGCACGCTTGCGCATTTTGTATATGAATGGACACACGAAAATATTATTGCCGCACTGTTTTGCCCGATTAACGAAAGCCCGTGGGAACATTTAAAATTAATATTCTTTCCGTATTTAATATGGAGCATTATTCAAATTTTCATCATAAAAGACATAAAAATTTTACCTGCGAAATTTATCGGCGTATTTATCGGTATGACGTCTACTCTTTCGTTTTTCTACACATATTCGGGCATAATCGGAAGAAATATTGACTTTCTCAATATTCTTTCGTTTTTTTTCGGTGTATTTGTCGCATTTTTGATTGATTACATTATCTTAAAAAGTGAAAAAATGCAGAAAAAAAGCGAAACCGTTAGTGCAGTAGTTTTATTTATTGTTATGAGCACAATATTTATTCTTTTCACCTTCGCCCCACCGCTTATTCCGCTTTTCAAAGACCCGATTACATCAAGTTATGGGATATAATTATGAATGTGACATAAAAAAACAAAAAGGACTCAAAGAGCCCCAAAAATAAAAAAAGACAGAGGCGATTGAGCATCTCTGTTTCGGGGTCCCCGAAAAGCGT
>CAMCHQ010000003.1 GCA_945874765.1 uncultured Clostridia bacterium | reverse complement strand
TCGCTTTTTCTATATCTTTTTCTTTTTTGGTGTCACATCTATTGTAACGCTACATCCTTTCTACACCATTCACAACTTTATAATTGACTTATAAGCAAAAACATAGTAAAATGTAATGTATATAACTATGGTTTATATACTAATGGAGGAAAATGCAATGGATAATTCAGAAAAAACTTTAGACCAGCTTGTAGCTCTTTGCAAGGGCAGAGGATTTGTTTATCCCGGCTCTGAGATTTACGGCGGTCTTGCAAATACATGGGATTACGGTCCGCTCGGCGTTGAGCTTAAGGAAAACATTAAAAAAGCTTGGAGAAAGAAATTCATTCAGGAAAACCCATACAACGTAGGTCTTGACAGCGCCATTCTTATGAACCCACAGACTTGGGTTGCTTCAGGTCACCTCGGCGGTTTCTCCGACCCTCTTATGGACTGCTGTGAATGTAAAACAAGACACAGAGCAGACGACTTGATTGAAAACTTTGACGGCACTAACGTTGCAGGTTGGAGCAATGAGGAAATGTCGGCATATATTAAAGAGCACAACATTCCTTGCCCTAATTGCGGCGCGCACAATTTTACCGATATCCGTCAGTTCAACCTTATGTTTAAGACATTCCAGGGTGTTACAGAGGACGCTAAGGACGAAATTTATCTCCGTCCCGAAACCGCACAGGGTATTTTTGTAAACTTTGCAAACGTTCAAAGAACTACAAGAAAGAAAATTCCTTTCGGTGTTGCACAGGTAGGTAAATCTTTCCGTAACGAAATTACACCGGGTAAATTCATCTTCCGTGTAAGAGAATTCGAACAAATGGAACTTGAATTTTTCTGCAAGCCTGGCACTGACCTTGAATGGTTTGATTATTGGAGAAGTTTCTGCCGTGATTGGCTCTATTCTCTTAACATCAGCAAGGATAACCTCAGACTTCGTGACCACGATAAAGAGGAACTTTGCTTCTATTCTAAGGCAACTACGGACTTTGAATACAAATTCCCATTTGGTTGGGGTGAACTTTGGGGCGTAGCCGACAGAACAGACTATGACCTTACCCAGCATATCAAAACAAGCGGTAAAAATCTTGAATATTTCGACCAGACAACAGGTGAGAAATATGTTCCTTACGTTATTGAGCCGTCACTCGGTGTTGAGCGTTTGTTCTTGGCACTTCTTACCGAGGCTTATGACGAAGAAGTTCTTGACGAAGAAAAGAACGACAAGAGAATCGTAATGCACTTCCACCCTGCAATTGCACCTTTCAAGGCAGCAGTTCTTCCGCTTTCAAAGAAGCTCAACGAGCAGGCAGGAGAAGTTTACGCTACACTTTCAAAGAAATTCAACATTGATTATGATGACGCAGGTTCTATCGGCAAGAGATATCGCCGTCAGGACGAAATCGGTACTCCTTACTGCATCACATATGACTTTGACTCAGTTGAGGATAACTGTGTAACAGTTCGTGACCGTGACACTATGGAGCAAGTCAGAATTCCTATCGACGAACTTACAAAGTTTATTGAGGAAAAGGTTGAGTTTTAGTTTATCCAAAGGAGGATAACATTATGAACAAAATCAACAGAAGCTTGGTTAAATCACAGGCTAAGCAGATTATTAAAGAAAAAGTATTTGCACTGTTTGTATTAAGCGCTATCGTTTTGTTTTTGGTAAACGGCTTAACGGCAGGCGTTTATGCATACGGCAGCAAAGACGATATTGAAAATCTTTTCGGTCCTAACAACAGCAACAGCTACAGCGACAACAATTCAGGTCAAAACACACCGGAAGATTTCTTTAAATATTTCGGAAACGGTGACTCAAACGGCGATTACAATTACAATGACGGCAGTGACTCAAATGACAGTTCAAGCGACAATCCGATTGAAAGTTTCGGTCAAAAATATACTCCGTCGGATAAAATAATCGGCAGTTCAAGCAAGCCGACAACAATGTCTGTAAAAAGCAATATCGGTCTTGCCAATATAGGTTCAAGGGGCATATTGATTATTTCGATAGTTCTCTCCCCTCTCTTTGTTTCACTTTGCGGCTTTTATGTTATGCTTGTAAAACGTGATTCAAACGAGCAATTCCAACTCGGCAAGGAAATTCAAAATATTTTCAAGATTTCGTTCGGTCCTACATACGGTCACAAAATCATTATTTATATTTTGAGATGGATTTTTGAATTCCTTTGGTCGCTCCTTCTTGTAATACCGGGAATCGTTTATCACTACAGCACATACTTTGCATATCAACTTATGTGTGAAAACCCGAATTTGAAGCCGACAGAGGCTCTCAAGTTGTCTAAGAAGATGGTTAAGGGTAACAGAGGCGAACTTTTCGTTCTTGATTTAAGCTTTATCGGCTGGTCACTTCTTTGCTGTATCACATTCGGACTTGCAAGTATTTATGTAATTCCTTACTATTTCACAACTCAGGCACTCTATTATGAGAACTTCAAAATCAGAGCGCTTCAAGAGGGCAGAATTACAGAGGACGATTTCCTTTCACAAGAGCAAAGAGCCGCTAAATACGGTTTTGCAGGCGCAGAGGGCGCAAACCCATACTACGCTAATAACGGTGCACAGGAAAATCAGAGCAATTATTACTATAATCCTAATAATGCAAACAGCAATACGCAGGAAAATGCTCAAAACGAGAATGCGCAAAATCAAAACGCAGCTCCGTCTTACACATATAATCAAAACGGTGTACCTGACGAGCACGAGCCGGTTAAAAGCGGTTCTTATCCGTCATATGCAAACGACAGTACTCCAAACGAAACGGCACAAAACAGTCAAGATGAATACTATCACCCTACTGTTCAAGAGCCGGCTCAAAGTGAGGAAAACGTTTCAAATGAGGCTGAAAATACTCAAAGCGAGCAACAGCCTACAGATGAAAATACAGCAGAATAAAATTCCTAATTAAGATAAAACAGCGGTTTGAACTTATCGTTCAGACCGCTGTTGTCATTTTTTCAAAGGTTTATTCTGTTTTGCCCATTACATTGAGAGGATTTACATATTTATTATCAAGTAAAGTTTCGAAATGAAGGTGGCTTTCACTCTTTTCCTCAAACGGAGTTGTACCGAGCGTACCGAGCACTTCACCGATAGTTACATAATCCCCCTCGGACACATTTACCGTATCCATACCGCAATAGCGTGCAACGAGTTTTGAGCCGTGGTCAATTTCAATAACCGTGCCGAGCATAGCATCTTTTGTTACGGAAAGCACAAGGCCGTCATTGATAGAAATAACTTTTGAGCCTTTAGCCGCCTTGAAATCGACAGCCGTATGCGCTCTGTAATCATTCATAGTCTTATTTTTAACCAGTTCCTCGCTGTATCCCGTCAACACCGTTTCGTCGCTTGGATATTTATAAAACGATTTATACGGAATATTCGTATCGCTTGACGTCATAGTTGAAACCTCGGTTGAGGTAACGGTCGTCGGCTTTTTCTTTTCCTGCTTTTTAGTTGTTTTTGAAGCTGAATTTTCCTGCGTTGTAACGGCAGTTGACGGCTGAGTTGTAATCTTTTTGTTTTTATTATCCTTAGCCTTATCGACAACCGTTGTTGCCTCGTTTACATCAGTTGTATGTGCGGAATTGGTTGAAAAATAAACTATCAGCCCAAGCGCAACAATGCAAAGGCAAATGACAGAAAAAAGCGCTCTTAAATTTTTATTATTTGGTTTATCTTTTGTAGCCATAAAAAACACCTCAAGAGTATTATTGCCCCTGAGGTGTTTTGTTATACATTTTAAATTTTATTCAAAAACTACCGTTACAACGCTTGTGGCAGGAAGCGTAACATTTACTTTACCTGCTTTGCCGAAATTCGTTTTTGCAATATCGTTATCCCTATCGGTTGTGTAAACAGCATATTTGCCGGTGCAATCAAGTGTGGTTGACACCTTTTTATCATTATTGTTTACATAAACCACAACGGTTGAATTATCCCGATTGACAAAAGCGGCGCTTTTTACATTTTCAACACCTGACGAGCAGGCAATTCTTGTTGCACCCTCTTTGATAAATTTGGAAAAATTACCGAGACAGTAATATCTCTTTGAAAAATCAAGATTTTCGTGGTTGTCCTTATCAAGATAAATAAGGCCGTCGGTATATGTGCCGTAGGAGCACGCAGTCCACCAATCCCACTCGCTTGCATTCATTATTGTCAAATCATCGATAATTGTATTTGCCATTGCAACTCCGTATTTTATTGACGTGCCGTTTGTACCGTTTTTCTCTTTGGAAATAAGGTCATAAACGCCCGTGTTTTTATCGTCTGTCATTTGGCAATATTCCGTTGCGGCAATTGAATACTTGGAATATTTATCCGCAAAATAACTTTCTGCGTTCTTTTTAGTATCTGCACTCGACCAATAGGAATGCATACTCACCTCGTTAAAATATTTGCGAAGCTTTGCATTTTTGAAAACGTATTTAGGACCTCTGCCCAAAATGCAATCCATATATGCCGCACAGCTTGAATCGTCACCCTCCATAGAGCCTGATTCAAACATAGAAACCTTAACTCCCTTTTTATCCAAATCGGAGCCTTTAAATTTCTTTACAAATGTTTTAAGCAAATCCCTTGCCTCATACTTAGAATAATAACAACCCTCTTGATTGACGGAATACGTATTGTCGTCGTTATACCAAGCTGCCCAACTGTATTGCGGTTCGTTAATCGGCGAAACGCTTGTCACACGATAGCCCTTGTTTACAAAATATTCTGCACTGTTATAGCAAAAATCCGCAAAATCGGGATATTTTGATTTATCGAGGTTTGAAATCCAAGGGTCATTCTCATTTTTATAAGGCGTACCGTATGCCGCACCGTTTTTTGTAAGGTAAACGGGAGCACTGTTGCAAAAAAGAGTTAAGCGCATATCCTTGCCGGCATATTTTTTTGCAAGTTCAAGACAAGTTTGTGCATTTTTGTCATTATTAAAATTATAAGTTCCGTCAGCATTTAAAAAGCACTCTGTTCTGCGGTTTTCAGCCTTAATATGAGTATCGTTTTTTGAGCCTGCGCCGAGATTGTAACGGTATATATTAAGTCCTATACCATTTTTATCGTCATAAAGCGCTTGCATAATTTCATCCGCATTATCCCAAGCACCGACATCCTGACTCCACCAGCACGCAGAAGCGCCGAAGCCATTTACAAGCTGATAGCCGACGCTGTCATCAATAACAGTCACGTTACTGCCGTTTTTGTTTGCGTTCACCTTTTCGCTTTGAAGATAAACGGTTTTGCTGTCAGTTCCGATAACGCCGAAAGCAATATACAAAACTACAGCTATCACAATTACAACAAGGCAGGAAATGGCAATTGCAAGCGTCTTTTTCTTTTTGGTTTTATCCATTTCATCACCTATTTAAAAAAGGGCGAAATGTTAATCAAATCGCCCTAAAAAGTATTTAATTAAACGCCTGAATATGCGTTAAATCCGCCGTCAACAGGAATATTTACACCGGTAATAAAACCTGAATAGGTATCGTCGCAAAGGAAAAGAAGCGTACCTGCAAGTTCTTCCGGCTCGCCGAATCTGTCCATAGGTGTTGCAGCAAGAATTTTGCCAGTTCTCTCTGTAGGAGTGCCGTCCTCATTCCAAAGAAGAGTAGCATTCTGCTTTGTTGAGAAGAAGCCCGGAGCAATAGCGTTTACTCTGATTCCAAGCGGTGCAAAATGAACTGCCATCCACTCTGTAAAGTTCTTAACGGCAGCCTTAGCGGCACTGTAAGCAGGAATACGTGTAAGAGGTCTAAACGCATTCATTGAAGTAATCATAATGATTGTGCCCTTTTCCTTTTCAGCCATATCCTTAGCGAATACCTGAGTAGGAATAAGTGTGCCGAGGAAGTTAAGATTAAATACAAAGCTGATTCCGTTAGGGTCAAGGTCAAAGAAAGTCTTTACATTCTCATCCTTTTTAACAAGGTCGATTTTTTCAAGAGTGTCCTTTGTTGTTGTGCCCTTTGGATTGTTACCGCCTGCACCGTTTAAAAGAATATCACAGGTGCCGAGCTTTTCATTAACAGTCTTGCGTGCATTTTCCATAGACTCAAGCTCGAGAACGTTACAGCCGACAGCAATAGCCTCGCCGCCGTTTGAATTAATTTCGTCTGCACATTTTTGCGCAGCCTCTTCATTAAGGTCAAGAACAGCTACCTTACAGCCCTGAGCCGCAAGAGTTTTTGCAAATGCAGCGCAAAGAACTCCGCCGCCGCCTGTTACAACAGCAACTTTACCTTTTAAATTTTCGTGATTAAACATAATTTACTTTTCCTTTCTGTTTTTTTGGGCAGCCTCCCAAAGACCGTTGAGATAGCTTACACCCAAAGCTCTGTCATAAAGACCGTAGCCCGGACGTGCAACCTCGCCCCAAATCATTCTGCCGTGGTCGGGACGAACATATCCGTCAAATCCAACCTCCTGCAATGCCTTAACAATCTCATACATATCAAGTGAGCCGCAGGCACTTTCGTGGGCGGTTTCGTTAAACCATCTGTCATTGATAGAAACGTTACGAAGGTGGGCAAAATAAATTCTGTCCCCTGCCGCTTTAATAATCTCTACCATATCGTTATCAGGGCTTGCGCCGAGTGAGCCGGTGCAAAGAGTAAGTCCGTTATACTTACTCGGAACCATATTGAGAAGTTTTTCTATAGCCTCTTTGCCTGTAATAATACGGGGAAGACCGAAAATACCCCAAGGCGGGTCGTCCGGATGGATTGCCATTTTGACATCGCATTCCTCACATGTCGGCATAATCGCTTCAAGAAAATATTTAAGATTATCCCATAAATCATCGGCTGTTACGCCCTTATATTTTGCAAAAAGCTCTTTAATCTCGCCCATTCTTTCGGTTTCCCAACCCGGCATTGCATAGCCGTTTGAGTTATCGTCAATCTCCTTGAACATATCCTCGGGAGATTTACCCTCAACCTGTTTGCCGTCATAGCTTAAGCAGGTAGAGCCGTCGGGCAAAGGCATATAAAGGTCTGTTCTTGTCCAGTCAAAAACAGGCATAAAGTTATAGCAAATTACTTTAACTCCGACCTTTGCAAGATTTCTGATAGATGTTTTGTAATTTTCAATAAGCTTGTCCCTTGTAGGTAAGCCAAGCTTGATATCCTCGTGAACATTTACGCTTTCGATACATTCCATTGTCAAGCCTGCTGCCGTGATTTCGTCGTACATTTTCTGCACGTCGTCCATTTCCCACGCTTCACCCGCAGGAAGATAATGCAGTGCCGGAACAACGCCGACTACGCCCGGAATCTGCTTGATTTGCTCAAGAGATACTGTATCGAGGTCCTTACCGAACCAGCGAAAAGTCATTTGCATATTTTTGCCTCCTTTATTTAGGAATTAATATATTTATCAACCTTGATTTTATCATATTATAATAGACGTTTCAAGTATATATTTATATTATTTATCTAACCTTAATAGTTTTTGTTTTAGTCCAAGCACCGTAAATTTTCTTGCCCTGCGACTGCTTATAGCCACGAATTCTTACGTAATACTTTTTCTTTGATTTAAGCTTCGAAATTGACTTAGAGGTTGTGCTCTTTTTATTAACCGTAATTGTTTTAGTCGATTTTTTAGAATATTTTTTTGAGGTTGAATACTGAATTTGATATCCCGTAACACTTGAATCTTTTTTCCATTTAAGCGATATTTTCTTTCTGCCTGTGCTTTTAAGCGAAGATATCGACTGGGTTTTAGGTTTGATTGTTAATTTATACGACATTGTGCCGGTATAAACGCCCTTAAATTTAATCGTAACCGTCGCATAACCCGGATTGGTATTATTTTTGTAGCTTACGGTATAATTTGACGGTGAAAGCACATTGCCGACCCTGTCGAAAACCGTAATCGAAGTTGTTTTTTTCTTTTTATTATACGTAAATGTTTTAGTTTTTAAACTTGCCTTGCCCGGTGCAAAATAATACGCCGTTACAGTATTTAAAGGGCAATAAGCACAAATGCTCTCACTGTAGCCGTCATAACTCAAAGCGCTGTCGTTTTGGTCGAAATGAGCAGGATATGTTTGGACTGCGCCGAAATTGTGAGTATGCGCCCTGACGCTTACAACACTTGAAAAAGCAGGGGCAGAAGATTCAAGAACATAATAATAAGTCTTGCCTGCCATAAGCTCTGAAGCGCAAAGAAGATTCGGATTGTAGTCGTTAATAACGCTGTTGTCCGTTTCGCCGTCAAAATCCTCGATAGAAGCCATTATATTTCCGCCGAAACTTTGATTAAAACAGAAAAATTCATAATATCCCGTGGTATCGGGTGTAAATTCTACATAACTTTTATTACTTGCGTCAACATACACCTCGGCAGTTGAATTTAAAGTGATAACCGGCGCTGTATTTTTAGTATTCGCAAAGGCGGTCATATTTCCAAAAGACAGCATTGTTACCGCCAAAATAACGCCAAGCACCGGCGATATTATTTTTTTCATATATATTCCTCCGATAAATTACCGTTTTTATTTATTTTATCACATAATGCACTATTGTCAACAAAAAAGACCTCACAAATGTGAGGCCTGAAATATAAAAATTATTCGGTTATGCGTTTTGCTCTACTGTTTGAGTTTCGGCATTTTCCTGTTCTTTTTTAGCCTTTTCGGCTTCTCTGCGCTCCATAATTTCCTTAATCATCTTTCTGTGACCGTCGCCGGTGATATTATAGAAATGCATAGGGATAAGCATAAGAAGATAACCTATCATCGGGAACACCGTAGTCATAAGGAAAAGACCTAAAAGAGTTGAATGGTTTTGAACGGTTGAAACGTCGCTTGTATGCTCAACATAGCCTGTTCTTGCAAGAACCTGAAGACAAATGAACGATGAAAGAGTACCCTCGAGTTTACCTGTAAATGACATAATCGAAAGCATTGTACCCTCAACACGTCTGCCCGATTTCCACTCAACATAGTCAACTGTTTCAGCTTCCATTTCCTTTTGCATAAGGTTTTTAAATTCAAGAGGAAATGTTACAAGCATTGAAAATGCAAGAACGATAACACCGGTAAGAGTTGAAACAGGCTTATCCGAAGGCTTATTCATAATGCCGTTATAAGTTAAAAGTGCAAAAAGACCGTTGAGAACGATACCCATAACGCAGCAAACCTGATAGAACTTTTTGCTGTCGCTCTTTGCGCCCAAACGTTCAACAATAATAGGAACAAGCACACCTGCCAAAACAGAACCGGGAGCCTTAACTATATCAAGAAGACCGTTATACTTTGCATTGAAAAGAGAGTCATATGCAAAATAGAAAGAGCATTGCTCCGAAACTTTAATAATAACAAAGAAAATATTACAAAGGAAAAGCATTAAAAGCGGACGGTTAGTCAAAAGCAAGTGGATACATTCGTTAAGTGACGGAGTATCCTCGCTGTGTTCCATACGCTCCTGACAGTTTGCAAAAGTAAATCGTGTAAATACAATAATAAATACTGCCGATAACAAAGCGGCAACCAAATATGCCTTATCAAGATTTGAATTGAAATACGGAAGCCAAGCGGCAAAAGCAACAAGAGCCGCAGGAATTGCACCGAGAATCATTCGCCCGATTGACGCAATACCGTATAGCTTCGTTCGTTCCGTTCCGTTAGGCGTCATAGAAAAGGCAAGCGCACCCATAGGTACGTCAAATGCTGTATATGTAACGTCAAGACCTACAAAAGCAAAAACGGTAAGTGCCATTTTCATTCCATAGGACAAATTGTTATTACCTACAAAGAAAAGAATCATAAAAAGTGAAACAAGATAAGGTGCAAATTTGATATAGCCCCTCATTTTGCCCCAGCGTGAACGTGTTTTATCAACAATTACACCCATAATCGGGTCATTAATCGCATCAAAAATACCGCAATAAAGACGAATGTTACTTGCGTGGCGTGCTTTGATATGAAGTACGTCGGTGATAAAGAAATTGACATATTTAGAAGCTGTCATACTTGTGCTCATACCCTGAGCACCTCTGCCCATTGCATAAGACAAAGCCTCTTTCCAGGTAAGATATGTCGGCTCGCCTACATCTTTTTTAACAATTTTACTGTTTAAAAAAGACTTAACCTTTCCCATAAGGACACCTCGGTTCATAAATAATTAACATATTGAGTATATCACAAATAAAATGAGAGTAAATAGATTTTACCAAAACTTAATAAACAATTGATATACATTTGATATAACAAGGCAACCGACGGGCGAACAGTGTTCGCCCCTACGGCGTCGAAAGAAACTACGTGTTTGAATGAATTTCCTTGAAATTCATAATAAACACTCCGTTCCTTTCTCCTTTTCCCCAAAAAGCTTACGCTTTTGGGGACCCCTATGAAATTCTCGTTTGCAAAACGGGCGATATCAATCGCCCGCAAAGCTATCACTCTTCACTTTTCATAAGCTCATACGCAAGGTGTGCGGCATTGATAAGTTCATAATCATAAGTATACTCTTCACTCGAATGGCACTTATTCATACCCGTTGAAACAACGAAACCGTTAAGACCGTTATTTGCAAAATAATTATTATCGCTTCCGCCGAAGGTCGAAACAAATTCCGCCTTTTTGCCTAATCTGTTTAGTGCATTTTCAAACCTCTTTGCACTTTGGCAGGTTGTATCGGTAGCAAACGCTTTAACGCAAAGCCTGCTGTCAAATTCAACTTTTGCGCCAATTTCACTTGCTCTTTTTTCAAAAACAGACTTGATTTCGTCAACCTTGTCAATCGCCTTTTGATGATTAAAACACCTAACCTCGCCGAATACCTCGCATTTATCGGGAACAATATTTGTAGCGCCGCCTCCCGAGATTTTGCCGATATTAACCGACATATCATCAAAAATTCCGCAATCGATATCACAAACGGCTCTTGCTGCCGCCTTAACTGCATGAACACCTTTTTCAGGCTCAAATCCTGCGTGCGCCGCCTTACCCGAAACTGTGATTTTAAACGAAATAATGGTAGGTGCGCAGTATGCCGCCTTACCGATATCGCCGTCAAGGTCAAAAACATAAGCGTCTTTCGATTTAAGATGAGAAAAATCAAAATGCTTTACACCGTCGCAAAGTGTTTCCTCGCTGACGGAAAAAAGAATTTCAAAAGGTCTGTGTGGGATATTATTTTTCTTAATCTCGTCAAGCGCTTCCAAAATTGCAGTAGCTCCCGCCAAATCGTCAGAACCTAAAACGGTAGTGCCGTCGCTTGTTATTAAACCGTTATCGCCGAAAACAGCTTTTTTGTTTTTCGACGGTTCGACAGTATCCATATGCGATGAAAACAAAATCGGTTCTAAATCCTTTTCGCCGTCAACGTAAGCGTAAAGATTGCCGCAATTACCGCCGATAAGATTACCTGTATTATCCTCTTCATATTTAATACCGAGTTTATCAAAACGTGATTTGATATAATCGCACATTTCCCTCTCGCCTTTTGACGGAGAATCAATCGATACAAGAGATGTAAAAGTATTCAAAATATCTTCTTTATTTAACATAAAATCAACTCCTTAAAAATATTATATATCCCCATATCTCCTCGGTCAACCGTTTTTATTGTTGAAAAGAGTGTAACTTTGTGTTAAAATACCGTTAGTTTATTTTGAAAGGGCTGTATTTATGTCACAATGGGATAAAGATTATTTAGGCTTATGCAGAAGAATACTTGAAGAGGGTACTGAAGTTGTAAATCGCACGGGTACCAACACAATCAAAGTACCGTCACACAATTTTCATTTTGATTTATCAAAGGAATTTCCTATTTTAACAACAAAGCAGTTATTTATCCGTCAGGCAGTTCTTGAAATGCTTTGGATATATCAGGCGCAGTCAAATGACGTTCGCTGGCTTCAGGAAAGAGATGTTAAAATTTGGAACGAATGGGAAATTGACGAAGATGGTTATTGGAACGCTACTCAAATGCTTCCCGACGAAAACGGCAAGCTTGTCAAAACACCCGTTCACAAGTTTTTCGGCAAAGAGTGGGCGCACACAATCGGCACGGCTTACGGCTATATTGTAAATAAATTTCAAATGACGCAAGGGCTTATTGATAAAATCAAAAATCATCCCGAGGACAGACGTATGGTAATGACGCTTTGGCAAAACGATTATCTCGACACCGCCGTTCTTCCAAGCTGCGTTTGGTCAAGCGAATGGGATGTAACAAACGGAAAGCTCAACTGCTGGGTTCACCAACGTTCCTGCGATGTTCCGCTCGGTTTACCGTTTAATGTTACTCAATATGCAACGCTTCTTTGTATGCTCGCTCAGGTTTGCGATTTAGAGCCGGGCACAATGGATTGGAGCATTAAAGACGCACATATTTATGTTAATCAGGTGGACGGAATTAAGGAACAGCTCAAAAGATTTGACGAGCAGGGCGATTTGCCTGCGCCGAAACTTTGGCTTAATCCCGATGTTGACGATTTCTTTAAGTTTGACAATTCAAGGGATTTAAACGACGTCAAGCTTATTGATTATAAACATATGGGCAAAATCAAATTCCCTATTTCGCAATAAAAGCAGGAGAAACTTATGACAATTTGTATGATAGCCGCAGTAGGCAAAAATCTTGAACTCGGCAAAGGCAACAATTTAATTTGGCATTTTAAAGAGGATATGGCTTTCTTTAAGGAAACCACTATGGGAAGCTCAATCATTATGGGCAGAAAAACGTTTGAATCCCTGCCAAAGGCACTTCCGAGGCGTAAAAACATAGTCATCACCAATAAAGAGGACTATAAAGCAGAGGGCGCAACCGTTGTTCATTCAATTGGCGAAGCGCTCAGCGAGGTTGAAAGTGACACGGCATTTATTCTCGGCGGCGGCGACATTTACAGGCAGTTTTTACCAAAAGCTCAAAAGCTTTATTTGACCGAGATTGAAGCCGAATGTATTGATGCCGACACATATTTCCCTGTATTTAACAAGGCTGATTATACAAAAGAGCTTCTCGCAAGCTATCACGACAACGGAATACACTTTTCCCACGTATGCTATACAAAAAAATAATAACAAGCAAAAAGCGGCTTAGAGATAAAAATTTCTAAGTCGCTTTTTATACGTAGTTTATAAATATTTATTATGCCGTCTCAGCGTTTGCGCACGATTATGTATATTTTCGTCAACACGGATTGAAACCTTATACGTTTTTGCTTTTAACCGATTTATATATAACAGACAAAATTATCATCAAAACCGCAACAGCAAAAACAATCACTGCCAAAATCTCCCAAAGCGGAGCAGACAAAACAATATTTTTTTGATATGCCACCGCTACAACAACGCTGCAACAAGCACATGCGACTATGCAAAAATCAAGAAAAGCAAGTTGCAATTTTTGCCTTTTTTCTAAAACAAAATCTTTCAAAAAGCTCAAAATTATCGGCACGATAAGAACAATACCGGTCAATCGACTAATCTGCGCATTGTCCGTCAGTTGCTTTTCGCCGAACAGAATGTAAATAACAGCCTCGCTTGCAATCAATAATATTGCTAACAATTCGGAGTAAGTAATATGAAATTGTTTTTTGTCATTATAATCACACCCCGATTTCCTAAGAGCAGGAATAACTCTTTTTCCTAATTTAAACTAATTCACATTAAAATCAATATGAATAAATAATCTTTCCGTCCTTTTTAAGGCTTGCGGACTTAACCGCTTCCTCGTTTTGAAGCGGATTTGAAATGGCAACAACGCAGTCATTTTCACCAAACGAATACGAAACCGTGCTTTTGCAATCTTTTCCGTTAAGATTGTATTCCGATATGTATTCAAAATCCGTTGCTTTTTCATTATTATCTGAATAGAAAACCATTCGGCTTTCGTCGCTTCCTCTCGGCTTAAAGAGATATGAGCCGACAAGCTGTGCGCCGCTTTCGTCCGACTGATATTCAAGGGTATATCTGTTTGTATTTTTTATAGCGCCAAAGGGCTTTTCATAAAATATAAAAAGCTCCTGACCCTTGCTGTCGTCACCGTCTTTTGAAACGCAAAATACATATCCGTCAAGCTCGCTTGATGTATTGATGTCAAAACTTGTTGCGCCCTTAAACGAATTTTCCCTGCAATATTCTTCAACGCTCGCCGTTGTTGACGAATAAAATTGACCCAAGCAAATTCCGAGCGCAATAATCAAAGCCGCACATATTGCCGATATTATTATAATAACTGATTTTTTTGATTTACAATTGGAAAGACACATAACTATACACCTGCCATGATTTTTCTGATACTGAAGGAGTTATGCTAAGGCTTACTCCATATTTTTTATCGCTACTAGCGCTTGCGGAAGCACTCACTTTTATTGATAATGACTTCCATGTATGAACGTAATAGCTGTTTATCGTTCTATAATAATTAGCACTGTTTCCTTTTGAACTTGCATATAAGCTTACGCTTGACATTTGATTAATACCTGACGGATCATCAGAAACGCTATATGCTATATAATTTCTGTCACCTGCTAAGCTTGAATAATCTTTTCCGCTTTCAGCATTCTTGCCATGATTATATTTAATTGTAACACTATCTGACCTTCTTGTAAAGCCCGACGGACAAGCCTGTAAAATATAATCATTACCTGAAGCAGGATATTTTTGGCCGCCTATTGAATTATTTTCACTCCACGCACCATAAGTAGTGGTATCATAAACATACGGATTACTTGTGCCTTTTCTTGAAATGCTTGTTACAAGTGAAAAATAATATTTTTTCTTTGCTTCGCCTTTTCTTCTAACTACAGTTTCAGCGTGTGCAGTCATAGGTCCTAAGAGAGCATTTACATTTTGTGCTTTATTTTCATCTTTAACTCTTACAAAAGTTTGATTTTCTTCATCATATTCCATCTCTGCTTCTGTGTAGCCAAATGTATGTATATCAACATTTTTATTTGCCATTGACAATAATTGCTTATAAACATTTGAATAACGTTTCAAATACTCCTCAAGCATTTTTTTCTCTTTATTTAACTTGTTGTTTTTCAACACGTTTAAAGATTTGTCAAATGAAATATGAAGTTTGTTTTTGTTTTCTACTGAAAGATTTATATCTTCCATATTAAATTGATGGTGTGTTTCAACATAACCGCCTGATTTGTCATTTGCAAATGCAACGAATGATAAACTTTCTGATAATAACATAACTACCAAAAGAGTTGAGATAAATCTAATTATTGACTTTTTCATAATAATTCCTTTCTTTTTTTGAATTTAATTCATTTTTCATCATCAATACTGATAAACTACTTCTTTTTCTGAGCCGGCAGTAAATGTAGCTTTTATTCTATATTTACAAAGCCGATTAATGTTTCTTGTTTTCGTCATTGTAAGTGACGTGCCGTTTTTACTGCCATTCCAAGTTTCAACGGTTTCATATTTGTCGGACTTTTTCTTTTGCAGCTCAATTTTTATTTTCAGAGCCGTAGGCTTTTTAGCAAACAAGCTTGCTTTGCAAGTTGCCTTTATCCCTGATATAGTCAAGCTAACATCTTTGCTGTTTATTTCAGCATAATATGTACTGATGCTGTCATTTGTATCGGCATTTGCAGCTATACAGCTTGAAAACATTAATAAAACAGAAAATAAAATTGCAAAAATCTGTTTTACTCTTACACTTTGCGTAGGCATAATTACACCTCCTTTCCGATTTAAGCCTTCATTATACACAATCCCTAAAAAAGGTCATTTTGTGACAATAAATTTTAAAAAATCGGAAATTTGGCATTTTGCCCAATTCATCATTCTACGTTTTGTGCAATTTTAACAAGCTCTTCCTTGCTTATATTGCCATGAATATTATAAATATAATTACCGTCATTATATATTATAGTACCAACGTTATTATCAGTAATATAATAAATCGCTTTTGCTCCTTTTATTGTAACATTTTCACTTTTACTTGTTTCGTTATCAAAAGCTATTTCGGTATCTAATCTCAGCTTATCTATATAAATATATTTATTTGCATTTGTATAACCGTACGAGTATTTTTTATAACTATAAGTTTCTTTAAAGCCTTTTGGAATATAATTCACTTTTAAATCAGTAAGTGCCGGAACATTTTTAGTATCACCAACCCTATATTCACTATGGTTTGAGAAATCCTTTAACGTAAATTGCCTAAAGGCAGGGGAAGCAATAGCGGTAGTTGCGAGCGCAAGCAAAACAGCCGCAATAATGATAAACCTTATTGTTTTCTTTGAAAGCTTTTTAACCTTAACCGCAGGTTTTGGATATATAATTTCATTTATGGCGTCGATATGCTTTTGACTGAATTTATGCACTTCAACCTCGTCAGGCAAAGAAGCTGCCCATTTTTCAGCCGACATTTTGCAGGCTTCTTCAAAATTAGTCATTTGTTTCCTCCTCAAAATATTTTTTTAATTTCGCTTTGGCTCTTTCAAGCTTTTTGCGCACCGATATATCCGTAACATTATAAATTTCCGCAATTTCGGCGCTCTTATAGCCGTAAGCATATTTGAGATAGATATAAATTTTTTCTTCCTCACTAAGCACACCTTCAATTGCAGAAGAAAGCTCAACGGTTTCGATATTATCAAAATACGATAAATTTTCCGCCCTGTTGTTATTCTCAATATCAATGCGGTCGTATTTTTTTGATTTATTATAAACGTCAATCGAAAAGCCGGTTACAATCGTTGCAAGATAGCCCTTGGTTTTGTTTGAATTGACATCGCCGATTTTTTCAAAATGCTTTGCGACATAGAAAAACGTTTCCTGAACGCACTCCTCGGCATCCTGACAGCTTTGCGTTTTTCCGTACGAAATCCAATAAAGCAGATTTTTGTATTTATCATACAGCTTTGCGAATTTGTCTTTTTCACTTTGAGTATCAAGCAGATTTAAAAAAAGTCCTATCATTATACTATATCCCTAAAAAAATCAATTTTGTGACAAAAATTTCTGATTTTATTAAAAAATATTTTTCCTCATTTGTCAAGAGGTATAAAAAAACAGGCGACCATTGGTCGCCCCTATGAATTATACAGTTCATCTTCTGTCCATTTAATCGGATTTTCATCAATATATTGATATTTAATTTGATAATCCTCATCATCACGAATAATGTGGTCGTAAAAAGAAGTTTGAAACAGCTTATTGCCATTAAATCCTTTTTGTTTGCACAGTCGGGTTGTTAAAGATTTGTATGCGCAAATGATATCGGATACCGTATGGCAGGGGCTTGCTCCTGCCGCAGTTTTGTTTATCGTTAAAATTAAATGTATGTGATTAGGCATAATTACATATTCGCAAATACGAATATTGCTATATCTTTTTTCCAAAGATAATAATTGTTCTTCTGCAATTTTTCCGTATTCGGTCAATTGTATTTCGGCGGGAGCAAGCCCCCGCCCTACGACCTTTGATAAACACTGAATTTTATTTTTCGTGCATACGGTTATAAAATATGCTCCGTCACTTGCATAATCAAAACCCTTTAACCTATTCGGTTTTCTTTTCGGTAAATCATTCTTCATTTTCAAATTCCAAACCGAGGATTCGGTCTGCTTTAT
The DNA here is from genome assembly GCA_945874765.1 of uncultured Clostridia bacterium. GTDB lineage: Bacteria > Bacillota > Clostridia > Oscillospirales > Acutalibacteraceae > Eubacterium_R. Next base: position 167,517 of record CAMCHQ010000003.1, on the reverse strand, counting down.
CGGCGGAGAGGGATTCAACGGTTTTAAGATTTTTTTGGATAATGCGGTTTCGGCTTTCGGCGTCCTCAAGCGTTTTGCCCGCCTCTTCAACCTTTTTGCGAGCCTTGGCAAGAACAACGCCGAACTTTTCATACTGTGCTTTTGCCGCACCGAGAACTTTATAAACCTCATTCGCCTTTTTATTAATCGCAACGGTTTTAAAGCCCATAGCCAAAGAATTGAGAAGCGCCGTAACAGTTGACGGACCTGCCACCATAATTCCCTGCGCCTGCAAAGCCTCGGCAACACCCGTTTTAGACGAAATAATTTCCGCATAAAGACCCTCGGTCGCAAGATACATTATTGCAAACGGAGTTGTGTTCGGCGGACAGATATACTGTTTAATAAGTTTTGCTTCGTCTTTCACTCTGACTTCAAGCGCCTTTTTAGCCTGAGCAAGAGCATCAACGTCCCCTGCTTCACTTGCAGCGGCAAGACGTGCGTAATCTTCCATAGGAAATTTTGAATCAATCGGCAAGTACGCAAATTCGTCATTATCACCGTTTGGAATTTTAACCGCAAATTCAACCCTACCGTTATAATTCGGATTTGTTTGGACGTTCGTTTCATACATATTTGCAATAGTTTGGTCGAGAATATTTTGAAGCTGAACCTCTGCCCACGTACCACGAGCCTTAACATTAGTCAAAACACGGTTTAAAGAGCCGACGCTGTCGGTAACATTTGAGCTGAGTTCCTTCATTTCTCCGAGACTTTTATAAACGTCTTTCAGCTGATTTGACACGGTTTCAAACGAGGAATTAAGCCTTTGAGTAAGCGTTTCGTCAAGCTTTTCATCAACTGTTTTTCTCATTTGTTCAAGCTTTTTCTCATTGCTTTGCTGCAAACGTTCGAGTGAATCGGCTGTCATTTGCATTTGCTTTTGCGTGCTGTCGTTAAGCGTTTCGATAACTTTGATTTGCTGTTTATAATTATTATCCGTCAACGTATTCATCTGCTCGCTCAGCTTTGAAATTTTATCATCCGTCGCTTTTGAAGTAAGTTCGATTTGTTGCTTTAAAAGGTCATTTGACGAGCCGTCTTTTTTAGCGGCAATCTTAATTAAAAGCACAAGACAAACAATAAGCAAAATTATTGCCCCGATTAGTAAAGCTGTATTCATAATTCCACGTCCTTTCAAACCGATTATATCACATATACATATTATATATAGCATTTATTTTCTGACAGTTCAAATTTTTGGACTGTCAATATTTTTTTATTTCAAGAACAAGTCTGCCCTTTTTAGTTGTTTTAACCTCTTTTTCAAAAACAAACCTGCCAAAGCCACGAACGGACACGACGTCGTTATCATCGAGCATATGCGAATTTGAAACGGTAAGTCTTGAATTAACAAAAACCTTTTCTGCCTTAATCAGTTTTGCCGTTTCGTTTCTTGAAAGGTTATAAACAGCGGCAATTACAACGTCAATTCTTTTTGAAGCGGCAAAAATCTCCGTCGGCTCGGGTTCGTTTCCCAAGTCAGTCGGAAGTCCGCTTTTTTCGCATTTAACACTCGTATGGCGCACACGTTCAAGATTTTCGCAGATATAAGGCGCAATATGCTCAATGCAAAGGATATAACCGCAGTTATCCTTTACGATTATATCGCCCAACAATTCCCTTTTAATTCCCAAATTCATCAGCGCACCCAAAAAATCACGATGAGTGAGAGTATCGGCAAATTTTTGCATAAGCGGTTTTGCACAAATACAGGTTATAGGGAATTTTTCATCGCTTAAATTCTCACCGAAACCTGCCACAACACGTTCCGCCATAGGGTATCCGCCGAAAAGGACACACGGCAAATAAGTGGATTTCAGCACACTTTGCTCTTCCATATTAAGAAAATCGGAAAAAGTATTGTACCCTCTTTCATATGCACGTTCGTTTAATTCTTCAAATCTCTTTTCAACCATATTCGATACCTATATTAAATTAGACGGAATATAACAATTCATTCTGTCAATCGGAAACGGTTTCGGATACATACAAACTATTCCGCCGTTTCCTTGTTCTACCGTTGTTTTATCAAGAACTTTATATTTCTTAATTTCTCTTTTATCGGGATTTGCCGATTTCTTAATTTCAAGCGGATGTATCTTTCCGTTTTCTTCAACAAATACATCTATTTCTTTAGCATTTGAATCTCTGTAAAATGACAAAATTGCGTTTGATTTTGCATATTCATAATTTTTTACAAGCTCCATAATTACATAATTTTCATAAAAATGACCGCCTGCCGCTCCGTCACGCAAGGACTCTTTTGTAAGCCACCTTGTAAGATACGCACAAAGCCCCGTATCGCAAAAATACAGCTTTGGTGTTTTAACAAGTCGCTGAAGTTCGTTATTTGAATACGGTTCAAGCAAATAAATTACATCCATATCCTGCAAAACGGAAAGCCATTTTCTTGCAGTCAAAACCGAAATTCCGGCAGACTCTGCAAGAGTATTATAATTAAGCAAGTTTCCGATGAGTGCCGCACAGGAACGCAAAAATCTTTTAAACGAAGCAATATCTGTTATACCCTCGTCATTAACGGCATCTGCAATCAAATAGTTGTCAATATATGATTGATAATAAACCTGCATTTGTTCATCGGTTGCATTTTGAACATCGGCATAGCCGCCTCTCCAAATATGCTCATAAACATTATTTATATCATTTTCTGGCATATTATTTGCTCTTTCCTGCAAGCAAGGCAAAGAAAAATTAAGCTCGTTTGCATTGATATATCCTGCCTTTTCTCTTTGAGAAAGCGTATATAACTTCAATATTCCGAGCCTGCCCGCAAGTGATTCCTGTGCCCGTTCCGTAAGCTTTTTCCTTTGAGAGCCTGTAAGCCAAAAACGGCCTTTCTCCTCACTCTCGTCACACATAATTTTTATGCGTTCAAGAAGATTCGGTGCTTTCTGAATTTCATCTATTAAAATCGGTGGCTTATATGTTTGAAAAAACAATATCGGGTCATTATTAGCAAGTTCTCTCGCAAAATCGTCGTCCATTGTTACATAAGTTCGATTTTGCTCCTTAGCAAGGTGCTTGAGCATTGTCGATTTGCCAACCTGCCTTGCACCGATAACAAGAACCGCCTTAAAGAATGAGTCCATTTCAATGAATTTTCTTTCAAGTTCTCTTTGAATATATTCCATAATATCAACTCCGTTTTTATGATAATCGTATACTGCACTTTATTTATATCATATTATTTGCAACTTGTCAATTATTATACATACTAATTAAATAAAAAAACAGGGGCACCGAAGTGTCCCTGTCAAATTGATTATATAAAGCTATATAAATTAGTCCATATCTGCAATAGCAGCCTGAGCGGCAGCAAGTCTTGCGATAGGTACTCTGAATGGTGAGCAAGATACATAATCAAGACCAATCTTGTGGCAGAATTCTACTGAAGATGGGTCACCGCCGTGCTCACCGCAGATGCCGCAGTGGAGGTCAGGACGAGTAGCCTTACCATTCTTAACAGCCATTTTCATAAGCTGGCCAACGCCTTCCTGGTCAAGCTTTGCAAATGGGTCGCTTTCAAAGATTTTAGCGTCATAGTAAGCGTTGAGGAACTTACCTGCGTCGTCACGGCTGAAGCCGTAAGTCATCTGAGTAAGGTCATTAGTACCGAAGCAGAAGAATTCAGCTTCCTTAGCAATCTTATCAGCTGTAAGAGCAGCACGAGGAATCTCAATCATAGTACCAACTTCGTAGCTCATATCGATACCTGCAGCAGCGATTTCAGCGTCAGCAGTTTCAACAACGATATCCTTAACATACTTAAGTTCCTTAGCGTCACATGAAAGAGGAATCATAATTTCAGGAGCAACGTTCCAATCAGGATGAGCCTTCTTAACGTTGATAGCTGCACGGATAACAGCCTTTGTCTGCATCTTAGCAATTTCAGGATATGTAACTGCAAGACGAAGACCACGGTGGCCCATCATTGGGTTGAACTCGTGAAGAGAAGCAATGATAGCCTTAATCTGCTCAACACTCTTGCCCTGTGCATCAGCAAGCTTCTTAATATCATCTTCCTCTGTAGGAACGAACTCATGAAGAGGCGGGTCAAGGAAACGGATAGTTACCGGACAACCTTCAAGTGCTTCGTAAAGCTTCTCAAAGTCACCCTGCTGATAAGGAAGAATCTTCTCAAGAGCAGCTTCTCTCTCTTCAACAGTATCTGAACAAATCATTTCTCTGAATGCAGCAATTCTGTCCTCTTCAAAGAACATATGCTCTGTACGGCAAAGACCGATACCTTCGGCGCCGAGCTCACGAGCCTTCTTAGCGTCAGCAGGAGTATCAGCGTTTGTACGAACCTTGAGCTTTCTGAACTTGTCAGCCCAGCCCATAATTCTGCCGAACTCACCTGCGATAGTAGCGTCCTTTGTAGGAATGATACCATCGTAAATGTTACCTGTTGAACCGTCGATTGAAATATAGTCACCTTCGTGGTATTCCTTACCGCCGAGAGTAAACTTCTTATTTTCTTCATCCATAACGATATCGCCGCAACCTGATACACAGCAAGTACCCATACCACGAGCAACTACTGCTGCGTGAGATGTCATACCGCCACGAACTGTGAGGATACCCTGTGAAGCCTTCATACCTGTAATATCTTCAGGTGAAGTTTCAAGACGAACGAGAACAACCTTTTCGCCTCTCTCGTTCCAAATCTCAGCATCGTCAGCTGTGAATACAATCTTACCGCAAGCAGCACCCGGAGATGCGCCGAGACCCTTACCGATTGGAGTAGCAGCCTTGATAGCAGCAGCGTCGAACTGAGGGTGAAGAAGAGTATCGAGGTTACGAGGGTCGATCATAGCAACAGCCTCAGCCTCTGTCTTATGGCCTTCGTCTACGAGGTCACAAGCAATCTTAAGAGCAGCCTGAGCTGTTCTCTTACCGTTACGGCACTGGAGCATATAGAGCTTTCTGTTTTCAACAGTGAACTCCATATCCTGCATATCATGGTAGTGATTTTCAAGAGTTTCACAAACCTTGATAAATTCAGCATATGCTTCAGGGAATTCTTCTTCCATCTGAGCGATAGGCATTGGTGTACGAACACCTGCAACTACGTCCTCGCCCTGTGCGTTGATAAGGAATTCACCCATCAACTTATTTTCACCTGTAGCAGGGTCACGTGTAAATGCAACACCTGTACCTGATTCATTGTTAAGGTTACCGAATACCATAGGCATTACGTTAACTGCAGTACCCCATGAATAAGGGATATCGTTATCACGACGATATACGTTTGCACGAGGGTTATCCCATGAACGGAATACAGCCTCAATAGCAAGCTTGAGCTGCTCAACAGGGTCTGAAGGGAAGTCAGAACCGAGCTGCTTCTTGTATTCAGCCTTGAACTGATTAGCAAGTTCCTTAAGGTCAGCAGCAGTAAGCTCTACGTCATACTGAACGCCCTTTTCTTCTTTCATCTTGTCGATAAGCTGCTCAAAATACTTCTTACCTACTTCCATAACTACATCAGAGAACATCTGGATGAATCTTCTGTATGAGTCATATACGAAACGCTCGAAAGCAGGATCATCGTTACCTGCAATCATAGTTGCAACAACTTCGTCATTAAGACCGAGGTTGAGGATAGTATCCATCATACCAGGCATAGATGCTCTTGCACCTGAACGAACAGATACGAGAAGAGGATTCTTTAAATCACCGAACTTCTTGCCGTTGATTTCTTCCATCTTCTTAACGCCTTCCATAACCTGAGCCATGATTTCGTCGTTGATTTTGCGACCGTCTTCATAATACTGAGTACAAGCTTCGGTTGTAACAGTGAAACCCTGAGGTACAGGAAGACCGATTTTAGTCATCTCTGCAAGGTTTGCACCCTTACCGCCAAGCAAGTTACGCATTGTCATGTCGCCTTCTTCAAACATGTAAACCCACTTGTTTGCCATTTGAGTTACCTCCTAAAATTAATATAGCTTTATTATTCTTATACTCTTTTACAAGGACAAAAATCTACTTCCAAAACAAAACAATTCTCGCCTCTACAGTATAATGCGATAGAATTATAACACAATATAATGCAAAATACAAATATTTTTATAAAAAAATTTAAGATTTTACGTATATTTTAAATAATGCTTGCAAATATTTGTGTTTTGTTGCATAATTAGATACGATTAAAAGTATGGATTTTTATAATTTAACATAATTGAGAGGATTTTTATATTATGAAATGTGCAATTATTATGGCAGGCGGAAAGGGAACAAGAATGAAAGCTACCTGCCCTAAGGTTATGTGTAAAGTTCTTTTTGAGCCTATGATAAGCTACGTTGTCGACGCAGTTAAAGAAGCAGGCGCCGAGGATATTTGCGTTATTATGGGATATAAGCACGAAATGCTTGAAGAATATCTTGCAACAAAAGACGAAAAAATCGAAACCGTACTTCAAGAGCCTCAGCTCGGCACGGGCCACGCAGTTATGCAGGCACAAAGTTTTATTGACAGGCACCTTGACGACGATATCATTATATTAAACGGTGACGGTCCGCTTATCGACGCAGAAACCATCAACAAGGCTTTTGATTATCACAAGGAAAATCAAAACTCAATCACTCTTATCAGTGCAATTGTTGACGATACAAACGGAATAGGTCATATTCAGCGTGATGAAAACGGCAAGCTTTTAAGAATTATCGAGCACAAAGACGCTAACGAAGAGGAAAAGAAAATCAATGAATCAAACGCAGGTTTTTATTGGTTTAACGGCCGTGACCTCTCTTATGCGCTCAGCAAAATCACAAACAACAACGCACAAAACGAATACTATATTACCGACAGCCTTGAAATTCTTATTTCCGCAGGCAAAAACGCAGGAGCATATGTTGTTGAAAACAATGAGGTTACATTCGGCGCAAATGACAGAAAGCAGCTCAACAATCTCAACAACATTATGAGAAGAAATATCAACGATAAGCATATGATTAACGGCGTTGATATTCCGTGCACAGACGGAGTTATGATTGGAAAGAATGTCAAAATCGGCTCATCAACGGTTATTTTGCCTAATACAATTATTTTAGGCGATACCGTCATCGGAGAAAACTGTACGATAGGTCCTAACACATATATTGATAACGGTAAAATCGGCGACGACGTTATACTCGACAATTGCAAAATCCTTGACAGCGAGATTGAAAGCGGAGTTGACGCAGGTCCGTTTGTTAAGGTAAGAGCAAACTCAATTCTCAAAAAAGGCGTTCATATCGGCAACTTTGTTGAGGTTAAAAATTCGGTTATCGGCGAGGGCACAAAGAGTGCGCATTTAACATATATAGGCGACAGTGACGTAGGCGCAGACGTAAACTTCGGCTGCGGAACGGTAACCTGTAATTATGACGGCAAGAATAAAACGAGATGCAAGGTCGGCGACGGCGCATTTATCGGCTGCAACACCAATCTTATCGCTCCTGTTGAGGTCGGCGAAAAAGCATACATTGCGGCAGGCTCAACAATTACGGACAATATTCCCGAGGACGCACTTGCAGTTGCAAGAGCAAGGCAGGTAATTAAAGAAAATTGGGTTAATATCAAAAAGCCATACAAGGAGAAAAAATAATTGAAAAAGATAATTGCCGTATTTTGCACGGCAGTATTACTTACATCAATGCTTGCCGCCTGTTCAAAGTCTCAGCAGACATCGGGCGAGGTGCAAAGTTCTGCAGACTCTACAAGCACAACCGAATCAACAACAATGAGGACAACGGAGGACCTTTCAACCACATTTAAAGAGGCTGAAACGAACAAGGTTTATCCTGCACTCAAAAAGGATTTAAATTCAAGTTTTCCTTATGAAATAGCAAGTTACTCATCATATTATCTTTCTTCCAACGAGACGAGAACCAAGAATATCCACGAAGCGGTGGAGCACTTGAACGGCATTGTTGTTCCGGCAGGAAAGACGTTTTCATTTAACCAAACAGTCGGCAAAAGGACTGTTCTTGCAGGATATCAGGCGGCTAAAGTTGTTCAGGGGGACGAATTTGTTGACGGGCTCGGCGGCGGAATATGCCAAGTAAGCTCAACGGTTTTCCAAAGCGTGCTTCGTGCAAATCTTCAAATCAAAGTCAGAGCGTGCCATTCGCTTGAAATAAGTTATGTTCCTCTCGGCGGCGACGCTACGGTACAGTGGAACAGTCAGGATTTTCAATTTGTAAATAATTCAAACAGTGACATAAGATTGATTGTCACGGCAAATGACGGAACGCTCACTTGCACGGTTGAAGCAAAAGACGACATAAAACCGGGTAAGGTTGACATAAAGATTAAAAAGGACGGCAAAAGCTATGTGCTCACCCGTTCGGTTGACGGCACTGTAAACTACACAACATACAGCAAATATTCCAAACCGAAAAGTGCAGCAACCACCAAAAAGAGCAGTAAAAGCAAGAAAAAGACAACCACAAAAAAGAGTGACAAGAACAAAAATAAGAATAAGAAAACGACAAAAAAGAAAAAATCATAAAAAGCCCATAATCAGCGAAAAAGAGGTGAAACGGTGAGCAAATACAATTATTTTGACGATGAAATTGAGGAAGTAAATGAAAAAAGACAGCAAAAAAGCAAAAAGGGCACTAAATCGAAAATAAATTTATCCCCTATTATCAACAAGCTCAAAAAAATTGAGGTCACCGCTGTTGAGGAAGCCGAGGAGGACGTTGAGGTTATCGACAAATTCCCTCTTTTGCGCCACGAGGTAATCAAGGGTTTATGGATTTTCGGAATAATCGTTCTTATAATAATTGTTGCGATTTCGTTTTCGGTGTCGCTCGGTCACAAAAACAAAAAGGCTGAGCAGTTTGACAAAGACGCAGGAAATGTTTGCATTAATTACATAAAAAAATACGGCGCTGTTAAATGGGAATCGCTTGACGAAACAAAATTCGGCGAAAACAAAGCGAAGCTTACCGGTCTTTGTTATGCAAGGCAGATGGATTTTAACGGCGACAAATCGGACGAGTTGATGATTTGCTACAATGACAACAATGTTTACTATCTTGAAGTATGGGGTTATCACGGCGGCAAATTCGTCCAGCTTTACAAGGAAGAAGCAAATTCAAGCAAAAAGGCAGACGAAGGATATTGGGTTGCTTTTTACAGAAAAGGCGACAGATATTTGATTTGCAAAAGTGAAAAAAGCGAGCCGAGTGAGGTCACGCTTTATGCGCTTCACCACGGCAAATTCAAAAAAAGCGGCAATGCCACATACGATATGGGAAGTGACACCTATTCAATCGGCGGCAAAGATATTAAGGACAAATTTGAAACAATTGAGCTTTCGTGTATGAGAAAATCAAAAGCGGAAGTGACGGTTGACCTTGTAAGTTCCAACATTGACGCATTCGGCAACATCAGTTCGCAGGCGATTACGAACACTTTAAATGAAAAGGAACGCAAGGCAAACGCATACTACGAAGTTGTCAAAAAGAGAATTGAAAAATACGGCGACCCTGCCATAAAGACAGATGATGACAACGAAAAATACATAGACGGTCTTGCTTATGTAAGGCAGATTGATTTTGACGGTGACGGCAACGAAGAGCTTTGTATGGTTTATCGAACATACAAGAGTATGAGTAAATATGACGATTATTCGGGCGACTATATTTACTATGACAAACCGCAATACAGCCTTGACATTTACAAATGGGACGGCAGTTCGGCAAAGAGAATTTTAAACAAGGAATGTGTTTCCGTTTATTTTGACGACGACACCGTATTTTATCTGCTTCTTAAAAAAGGCAAGAAAACAACAAACCTTTGCACAAACAATTATGATATGGAAAACAAATACAGTTTTACAGCCAATTCGAGAGAATACAAGCTCAAAGGCGGCGTATTTACTCCGATTTACAGTGCAAAAGAGGTAAACGATTACGGCTATAAATCATATTATATCAATGATAAAAGAGTTTACGGCAACGAATGGGAAGAAAAAGGATATAACATTCCGCTTTTCTTAAATGATGATGACAGCGTTAATTCGTCAAAATATGATTTAGTTTATTTTTCGGGTAAAAATTCAAGCGATTTTGAGCAAACACTCAATGATACAATTGATGAAATTCAAAAGCTCAACAAGGAATATACGCCTGAAAATAATGATTAAAAATAAGGCAAAAACACAAAAAGCGTTGGAGAAATCTCCAACGCTTTTATTATTTAACGACTATTATTTTTTAACCGATTCGATTATACCCTCGGCTAAACCTGCCATACCCTGAATTTCCGACGGGATAATAATCTTTGTTGCCTGACCGTCTGCTGCCTTTGCAAATGCTTCGAGTGCTTTAAGTTTAAGAACGGAATCGTTTGCGTCTGCCTCATTGAGCATTTTAATTGCGTCTGCCGTTGCCTTTTGAACCTTGGCAATAGCTTCTGCCTCACCCTCAGCCTCACGGATTTTCGCTTCTTTTTCAGCCTCTGCGGCAAGGATTGCGGATTGCTTTTCAGCCTGAGCCTCAAGAATTTTAGATTCCTTATGACCTTCGGCAACAAGAATACGGGATTGTTTTTCACCCTCTGCACGAAGAATAGCCTCACGTCTTTCACGTTCTGCCTTCATTTGCTTTTCCATTGCGTCCTGAATTTCACGTGGCGGGATAATATTTTTAAGTTCTACACGGTTTACCTTAATGCCCCACGGGTCTGTTGCTTCATCAAGAATAACTCTGATTTTAGCATTGATTGTATCACGTGAGGTAAGAGTTGAGTCAAGTTCAAGCTCACCGATAATGTTACGAAGAGTGGTTGCGGAAAGATTTTCGATAGCGGAAATAGGGCTTTCAACACCGTAGCAATAAAGCTTAGGGTCTGTAATTTGGAAGAATACTACCGTATCAATCTGCATAGTTACGTTATCTTTTGTGATAACCGGCTGAGGCTTAAAATCAACAACCTGTTCTTTAAGCGAAACGTTTTTTGCAATTCTGTCGATAAACGGAATTTTTACGTGAAGTCCGGTATCCCAAGTTGCATAGTATGCGCCGAGACGTTCGATAACGAATGCCTTTGACTGCGGTACAACTCTGATATTTGTAAGCACAAATAAAATAATCACTGCGACGATTACAAGAAGCACAATTAAAACTTTCATATTTTTTCTCCTTTATATATAAGTATATGCTAATCTTCTTTTACTATTAACTTTACACCGTCGATTTTTTCAACGGTTACATTTGTTCCTTTTTTGATTATTGATGAATTTACGCTTCGAGCAGTCCATATCTGACCGTCAACCTTTACCTGACCTGTTGCGTTAATATTGTCTATATCTTCGGTGACGGTTGCCGTTTTGCCTATACACCTGTCGGCATTGGTAGGCTCTGCCTTGACCTCCAGCTTTTTCTTAACCAAAGGTCGGGTAATCAAAAGCATTATAACCGAAACCGCTATAAAGACAATGATTTGCACGTAAAGCTTTGCCCCGACAAGACTTGAGATGAGCGCCGCAGCCGCACCGATAACAAACCAAACGGACACAAGCTGGACGGTCAGCGCCTCAAATATGCCGAAAAGCACGGCGGCACAAATCCATACAATATACATTTTTTCAAGCGACATACTGTCACCTCCTTAAAAATGAACGCATAAAACGCATTTCCATATGTTGTGCTAATTATACCATATATCGCCGATATTTTCAATATATAGTGAATTGTTCGATATGAGATTTACAATCTATTCACAAATGACACAACCGCAATAACACAGCAATTTTTAAACCACAAGGAGTTGTGGATATAAAAAAGGCCTTCCCATTGAGGGGAAGGTGGCGACGATAGTCGACGGATGAGGTGTTTAACATTTTGACCATAACTTGTTTCACCTCATCAGTCAGCATAGCTGACAGCTTCCCCTCAAGGGGAAGCCTTATTCATATTGCATCCTTCATTGACTTTACATAATCATAAACGAATTTAGGTGAATCCTTGCCGTGCTCTGCTACAAGATTAACTATTGCTGAGCCGACAATTACACCGTCTGCAAGGGCGGAATATTTCTTTGCCTGCTCGGGTGTGTTGATACCGAAGCCGATAGCGACCGGTGTATCCGTCACGCTTTTAATATGGCTTACAATTGAGCCTAAATCCGTTGTAATCTCACTTCTCATACCTGTTACGCCCATAGAGGACACTGTATAAATAAAACCTTTTGCGTCGCTTGCAATCATCTTAATTCTGTCCTCACTCGTCGGAGCGATAAGAGAAATAACGTCAATATCATATTTATCCGCAACGCTTTGAAGCTCGTCTTTTTCCTCATAAGGTAAATCGGGAACGATTACGCCGCTTACACCCGCCTTTTTTGCATTTTGCAAAAATTTATCATAACCGTATTTGAAAAGAACATTGAGATAAGTCATATAAACAAGCGGAATATCAACCTTTTCTCTGAGTTTTTCAGTAAGTTCAAAAACTTTATCTGTTGTAGTTCCGTTTTCAAGCGAACGAAGGTCCGCCTCCTGAATAACGGGTCCCTCGGCAATAGGGTCGGAGAAAGGAATACCAATCTCAATCAAATCGCAGCCGCCTTTTGCCATAGATGTCATAATTTCAAGCGATGTGTCCAAGTCGGGGTCGCCTGCCGTTACAAAGCCGATAAAAGCCTTGCCGTTTTTAAATGCGTCAGAAATATTACTCATGTAAATCAACTCCTCTGTATCTTGCTATTGCGGCAACGTCCTTGTCGCCTCTGCCCGAAAGACAGCAAATAATGATATCGTCTTTACTCATAGTAGGTGCGATTTTCATAAGATGAGCGACTGCGTGAGCCGATTCAATCGCACAAATAATGCCCTCCGTTTTTGCGATATATTCAAATGCATTAACCGCCTCGTCATCTGTTACGGCAACATATTCCGCCCTGCCGATATCGTGAAGATATGCGTGTTCGGGTCCTACTCCCGGATAATCAAGACCTGCGCTGATAGAATAAACAGGAGCAATCTGACCGTATTCGTTTTGGCAAAAATATGACTTCATTCCGTGGAAAACACCGAGTGAGCCTGTAGAAATAGTCGCCGCAGTTTCACCTGTATGTATTCCTCTGCCTGCTGCCTCACAGCCGATAAGCCTTACATCTTTATCATTAATAAAATTATAGAACATACCCATAGCGTTTGAACCGCCGCCTACACAAGCCATAACAGCGGTAGGAAGTTTGCCCTCTTTTTCGAGTATCTGCTCTCTTGCTTCCTTAGAAATTACAGACTGAAAATCCCTTACAATCATAGGGAAAGGGTGTGGTCCCATAACCGAGCCTAAAACATAAAGCGTATCGTCAACTCTGCTTACCCATTCACGCATAGCCTCGTTTACTGCGTCTTTAAGCGTCATCGTGCCGGTAGTTACCGGGTGAACCTTTGCGCCCAAAAGTTCCATTCGATAAACGTTAAGCGCCTGACGTATTGTGTCCTCTTTACCCATAAAGATTTCACATTCAAGCCCCATAAGAGCCGCCGCAGTTGCCGTTGCAACGCCATGCTGACCTGCGCCCGTTTCCGCAATAACTCTCGTTTTGCCCATCTTTTTTGCAAGAAGGCACTGACCGAGAACATTGTTGATTTTGTGTGCGCCCGTATGGTTTAAGTCCTCACGCTTTAAATAAATTTTTGCACCGCCCAAATCCTTAGTCATATTCTCTGCATAATAGAGAAGCGACGGTCTGTTAGCATATTCCCTGAAAAGAGTGTCAAGCTCCTGCACAAATTCAGGGTCATTTTTATAATGCTCATAAGCATTTTCAAGATTGATAATTTCATTCATCAAGGTTTCGGGAACATACTGTCCGCCGTGAATACCGTAACGTCCTTTACTCATTTTTCATAATCTCCGCAATTTCTTTTATTTTTTTATAATCCTTAAAGCCGTTTGTTTCCACCGCCGAGGATAAATCAATTCCGAAAGGGTTTACCTCGTCGAGCGCACGTCTTAAATTATCCTTATTTATTCCGCCTGCAAGGAAAAACGGTTTTTCACATTCAGGCAAAGCGCTCCAATCAAATTTCTCTCCCGTTCCCGTGCCGGAATCGAAAAGGAAATAATCCGTATCATATTCGTTAATCCGATTAAAAGTCTTAGGATTGAAATATTTAATAACAGGCACATCAAAGCCCTTGCAATACTCAGGCTCTTCGTTTCCGTGAAGCTGAACTATATCTATTATATTGTTTTTTATAAATTTATCAATATATTCTTTATCCTCATTAACAAAAACTCCGACCGCTTTAATATCGGGTGAAAGTCTGCTTTTAAGCATTTGCGCCGTTTCAAAATCAATGGTGCGCTTGAAGCCGTCACTTAGGATAAATCCTATATAATCGGGCTTAATTTCGTTGACATAATCAATATCCTCAACTCTTCTTAAACCGCAAATTTTAAGCTTAGCCATAAAGCAATTCCTCAAGCATTTTCTTTTTATTTTCGCTTCTCATAAACGTTTCGCCGATAAGCACCGCATCTGTCTTGTTTTTCTGCAAAACCTCTATATCCGAGTGAGTTTTTATTCCGCTTTCAGACACGAAAAGCACATTTTGAGGTATCATATTTCTGTACCTTGTCGAGTTATTGACGTCAACGCTGAAATCTTTAAGATTACGGTTATTGACGCCGATTATCCTTGCACCTGCGCTTAAAGCCGAATTGACCTCGTCCTCATTATGAGCCTCGACAAGTGCCGACAAACCGAGTGTGTCGCAAATTGAAATATATTCACTGATTTTATCCGTATCAAGAAGCGCACAGATAAGCAAAACCGCCTTTGCGCCCAAAAGCTTAGCTTCATAAATTTGGTAATCGCTTATTGTGAAATCCTTGCGCAAAACAGGAATAGAAACATTTTCGCAAATTTCCTTTAAATATTCATCTTTGCCCATAAACCACTTAGGCTCGGTAAGGCAACTTATTGCGCTTGCGCCTGCCGCCTCATACTCCTTTGCGATTTGAAGATAAGGAAAATCCTCTGCAATAACGCCCTTTGACGGAGAAGCCTTTTTGACCTCGCAGATAAACGATAACTTGTCGCCTGCAAGCGCCTTTTCAAATTCAAAATCACCCTTTGGCATTTTGAGTGCTTCGGCTTTTACCTTAGCTAAAGGTTTATTTTTAATTATCTCTTTGTATCTCTGCCTTGTGTTTTCGGCAATAGTGTCAAGTATATTCATTATTCGTTAGTTACCTTTACAAAACCCTCAAGAATTTTATATCCTGCACCGGAAGAGATGATATCCTGCGCTTTTTTGACTGCGTCTTTAAGAGTTATACCGAGTTCTCCCGCATAAATTGCCGCACCTGCATTAAGTGCAACGGCTGTATTTTGAGCCTTTGTTCCCTTGCCTTGAAGAATTGCTGTTGTAATCTTTGCGTTCTCCTCGGGTGTTCCGCCGACAAGGTCAGCCTTGTTTACCCTCTCAAAACCGAAATCTTCAGGCTTGATAGTATAATAAGTAATGTTTTCGCCTCTAACCTCGGCAACTTTTGTTTCAGTTGATGCGCTGATTTCATCAAGGCAATCTGTTCCGTAAACAACCATAGCGTCGGTAACGCCGATTTTAACAAGCGCCTTTGCGATTTTTTCAACATATTCTTCACTGAAAACACCGAGCACCATTCTGTCCGCTTTTCCCGGATTTGTGAGAGGTCCTAAAATATTAAACACCGTTCTGATACCGATTTGCTTTCTTACAGGGCCTACAAAACGCATTGCGCTGTGATATTTCTGTGCAAAAAGGAAAGCGATATTATTTTCATCAAGTGATTTTTTCATAACCTCAGGCTCGCAGTCAATTTTAACTCCGAGTGCTTCAAGACAGTCTGCCGTACCGCACTTTGACGAAGCTGCACGGTTGCCGTGTTTAACAATGGTTATGCCTGCTGCCGCCGCAATAAAAGCGGAAGTTGTTGAAATATTGAAAGAGTTTGATTTATCTCCGCCCGTGCCGACAATATCAAGTGCGTGACCGCCGATATTAAACTCCAATGCCTTTGAACGCATACCCGTTGCCGCACCTGCGATTTCCTCCTCGGTTTCGCCTTTCATTGCAAGCGCCGTAAGAAATGAGGATATAACCGCATCGCTTACTTCGCCGCTCATTATTTCGTCTATAGCCTGTTTTGCCTCATCAAACGTAAGGTCTTTTTTTGCCGATACCTTTGCAAGTAATTCTTTAATCATTTTGTTATACCTCCAAGTAATTTCTTAAAATATCAATACCGTTTGGCGTCATTATCGATTCAGGGTGAAATTGAACGCCGAACACGTTATAT
Organism: uncultured Clostridia bacterium; assembly: GCA_945874765.1. Taxonomy (GTDB): domain Bacteria; phylum Bacillota; class Clostridia; order Oscillospirales; family Acutalibacteraceae; genus Eubacterium_R. The sequence continues at coordinate 151,158 of CAMCHQ010000003.1, read as the reverse complement.
TCTTTATGCTCAACCGCCATTATTTCGCCGTCGTCCGTTTTAGCCGTAATTTTTAAACAATCGGGAAGCGACGCTTCGTCTGCCGAAAGCGAATGATATCTTGCTACATCAATAGTTTTCGGTAAGCCTTTAAAAAGTTTTGACGTATTATCAACTTCGCATTTGCTTTGCTTGCCGTGCATAAGTCTTTTTGCATAGCCGACAACTCCGCCGTAAGCCTCACATATCGACTGATGACCGAGGCAAACGCCGAGAATTTTCATATCGCTTCCGAGTTCTTTTACCACGTCAATGCAAACTCCTGCGTCTTTCGGTCTTTTGGGGCCGGGGGATAAAATAATATGGCTCGGTGCAAGTTTTCTTATCTCATCAACCGTCATTTCGTCGTTTCGTATTACTTTTATATCCTCGTTTATCGTGCCGACAAGCTGAAAGAGGTTATATGAAAAACTGTCGTAATTATCAATCAAAAGTATCATTACATTTCCTCCCCGCTTTGTTTAAGCGCCGTAACAACTGCCTTAGCCTTGTTTATACATTCCCTGTGTTCCTTTGCCGGAATCGAATCCGCAACTATGCCTGCTCCCGAACGAACATATACCTTGCCGTGCTTTTTAAATGCCAGGCGAATTGCGATACACGTATCAAGGTTACCCGTCAAATCGATATATCCGACTGCACCGCCGTAAATTCCACGCTTATTGTTTTCAAGCTCATTGATTATCTGCATTGCTCTGATTTTTGGTGCACCTGAAAGTGTACCTGCCGGAAGCACCGCATCTACTGCGTCAAGCGCCGTTTTGTCATCTCTGATCTCACCTGTTACGGTTGAGCCGATATGCATAACGTGGCTGAATTTCAAAATTTGGTGGTATTTGTCAACCTTGACTGTGCCGAATTTACTGATTTTTCCCAAATCGTTTCTTCCAAGGTCAACAAGCATATTATGCTCTGCAAGTTCCTTAGGGTCTTTTAAAAGTCCCGCTTCAAGTTCGTCGTCCTCTTCCTTATTCTTACCTCTCGGACGTGTGCCGGCAAGCGGATATGTGCTTAAATTTCCGTTTTCAAGTTTAACAAGTGTTTCGGGAGAAGCGCCTGCCATTTCAATATCGTCCGAGGAGAAATAGAACATATACGGTGAGGGGTTGAGTTTTCTCAAAATCTCATAAGTGCCGAAAAGCGAACCGTCCATTTCAGCTTCAAGCCTGTTTGAGAGAACCACCTGAAAGATATCGCCCTCTTTAATATAGTGCTTAGCCTTTTCAACCATTTCGGCATATCTCTCGCCGTCAAAAAGAGGCTTGAACTCCGTTTTAAGCTTAGGCTTTTCGATTTGAGCCTCTTCGCCGTTTATAATAATGTTTTTCATTATTTCAAGTTCTTTTAAAGCGATATTGTAATTTTCTTCAAGCTTATCGGTTTGAACATTTACTATAAGAATAATTTTATTTTCACGGTTATCAAAAGCGATTACCTTATCGAAAAGCATTAAGTCAACATCTTTGAAATTGCCGTCGTCGTGTGCGTCAAGTTTAAGGCTCGGCTCGCTGTATTTAACATAATCGTAACCGAAATAGCCTACAAGTCCGCCGGTAAAAGTCGGCAAATTTTCAATCTTCGGCGCTTTATGCTCATCAAGTATTTGATTTATATATTTTCTCGGGTCACCCGTGTAATTCTTAACCCCGAACGAATCGATAGCCCTTACATTATAATCGGTACAGCTAACCTCTGCCTTGGGGTCATATCCTAAAAATGTGTAATGACCTGTATTGTTGGCGTCATCGTTCGACTCAAGCATATAGCAATGAGAGCTGACGTTTTTAAGTTTTTTCAAAACAGTAAGCGCCGACACCTGAGAAGTAATTTCCGTGCTTACGGGAACTGTTTTATAGCTTTGATACTTTTCTTTGATTTCCTCAATAGATGGATAAATTTTCATTTGATTTCCTCTTGTCTTTCCTCTTGCAAAAGGGCAACAAAAAAGCCCTCGGCAATACTTACGTATTACCAAGGGCGAAAATTACTTTCCGTGGTGCCACCTTGATTTATGGTTTACCATACACTTTGCAAGATACTATCATATCTCCGACCACTAACGTAGGTCATCACGTTACGGGATAATAAGCCTAAGCCTTTCACCGTACCCTCAACGGTCCATTTAACAAGCCGTTTACTGCCCTCATCCCAGCGCCGAGGACTCTCTGTGAGTTCGTATCTCGTTTTTATCTCCGTTTCAACGGTTTACATTTTTAATTTGTAAAAATATTTTAGCACGTTAAAGAATGGTTGTCAAGATATTTTTATAAGCCTTCCTCCTCGGGTGAAGGTGGGTGCAACTTGTTGCACTCGGATGAGGGGGATTTCACCTCATCAGTCGGCAAGCCGACAGCTTCCCCTCAAGGGGAAGCCTTTATATTAGCTCTCGCAAATGCGTTTTCAAGTGTGGAATTAAAAATAATCATATCCAAAATATCAGCCGATGTTTCATAGTCTGCCGAAGATTTAGGCGTCACAAAATAAAACGGCACTCCGTTTTGCTTACACTTTTTTGCAAAAGCCTTTGCACTTTCGGGCACGGTTGCGCAGTGATACATTTCGTGCAAAACAATATCCACACCCTCTATATTATAATTATTATAATCAATATTAATATAAGGCTTAATTACCAATATATTCTTCGGTGCAAGGTGCGCCTTTTTAAATTTTTCCTGCGACTTACCCGTCTGCCTGAATTTATCAAGACCGTCCGCACTCGTGATTGTGTCGGCGGGGAAAATTCCGTCATAGCTTACATATACACCTTTTTCGCCTTTGATTATATGCCTGAGCGCTTCATTAAAATTAGAAATTCCGTTAGCCGTCTTATCCTCAATCGGTTTATCGGAAGCGGTGAGAACAATATTTTTATCCCAAAAAAGATTTGCGATAAAAGACGAAGTGAAAGCAAGCGTATCCGAGCCGTGAAGAATGATAATATTATCGGTCTCGCTCCTTTTTATCTCGTCAACAAGGCTTTGCAAATGGGGAAAATCCATATTTTCCGACAAAATCGTATATGGGCAGGCAAACGAAAACTCAACGTTTTTTGTTAAATTTTCATCGGCAAAATGTACTGCCTTAAACGGTGCGTCGAGATGAATGTTATCATCTTTTTTGCTTGCAATCGTTCCGCCTGTTGAGATAATCAAAATTTTCATAATGTCACCAAAATATTAATAATAATTGCGAAGCAATTTAACTTGGCAAAACCGAATTTCAAACAGTTACATTGACCGCAATCGCCTGCTTAATCAAAAATCCTATTTAGTAAAGAAAACCTTAAATGCTTTATATGCCATATACGTATCAATCTTGCTGACAATCTCATAAGGAGAATGCATTGAAAGAACAGGCACACCTACATCGATAACGTCAACGTTGAGGTTTGCGATATACATAGCAACTGTTCCGCCGCCGCCTGCGTCAACTTTTCCAAGCTCTCCGCTCTGCCACAAAACGCCGTTTGATTCAAGAAGATTTTTAACAAAGCTTACATATTCGGCAGAAGCGTCAGACGTACCGCCCTTACCTCTTGCGCCGGTAAACTTAGTTACGCAAACACCCTCATTGATAAATGAAGCGTTATTCTTTTCAAACTGAGATGACCAAGTAGGGTCAAATGCAGCATTAACATCGGCAGAAAGGCACTTAGAATTTGAAAGAACATCTCTGCCCTCGTAACCCTCAAGCCTTGCCAAATCCTCAATGAAATATTTAAGATAGCTTGAATTAAGACCCGTGTTACCGTCGGAACCTGTTTCCTCTTTATCTGTAAGAACTGTCAAAGCGGTATATTCGGGTGCTTCGTCAATATCAAGAACAGCCTGAAGTGCAGGATATGAGCAAACACGGTCATCGTGGCCGTATCCGCCGATTAAACTTCTGTCAAAACCGATATCATCAACAGAAAATGCAGGTACAAGTTCAAGCTCGGCAGAAAGAAAATCTCTTTCAACAATGCCGTATTTTTCAAAAAGAATGTTAAGAAGATTAAGTTTAATCTTTTCGCTTACCTCATCATCCTTAAACGGACGTGAGCCGATAACAACATTAAGTTCCTCGCCTTTAACAATCTCGTTTGCTTTTCTTGACATCTGCTCTGCGCCGAGGTGCGGAAGAATATCGGTAATGCAGAACTTAGGGTCGGCAGGGTCCTCACCTACCTTAACGTCAACATATGTGCCGTCATTTTTGCAAATTCTGCCGTGGAGAGAAAGCGGAATAGCAGTCCATTGATATTTCTTAATTCCGCCGTAGTAGTGTGTTTTGAAAAATCCGAGACTTCCGTCCTCATAAACAGGGCACTGTTTTAAATCAAGACGTGGGGAATCGATATGCGCAGCACTGATTCTTACACCGTCGCAAATAGGTCTTTTACCCTTAACTGCAAGGATAATTGCCTTTTCCCTGTTGAAATAATAAACCTTGTCGCCTGCCTGAAGCGCCTTGCCGAACTTGTCAAACGGAACAAAACCGTGCTCTTTTGCAAGTTTAAGTGCAGATGCGGCAAACTCCCTTTCGGTCTTATTTTCAAAAAGGAATTTTTTATATCCCTCGCAGAATTCGTCGCAAGCCTTAAGCTCGTCGACGCTCATAAAATCTACGCCGTTTTCCTTTTTGTTAAAAAGCTTTTTTTGCAATTCTTTTGCTTTTTCGCTCATTTTTATCACCTTTCTAAAAAGTATTTTTTATTAAAATCCGAGAGAATGAAGAATATCGTCAATTTCTCGGTCAATATCGTTATCGTCGTTATTATAAATCACAAAATCACAGTGCGACTTAAAATAATCCTCACTAAATTGAGATGAAAGCCTGTTTTTTGCCTGCTCTTGACTGATATTGTCACGCTTTGTTATACGCTCAAGCCTTGTTTTTTCATCAGCCAAAACGGCAATTGTTTTAAAACATTTATCCTGTGCTCCCGCCTCAAAAAGCTGGGGTGCATCAAGAACGCTCGGAAGTTTTGAAAGCGACACACACCTGTCGATAACAGCCGGATGAACAAGACCGTTAAGCCTTTCAAGCTTAGATTTATCGTTAAAAACAATATTTCCGAGCTTTTTCCTGTCAATTTTGCCGTCGGTCGTTATATCGCCGAACTCATTGCAAAGTGATTTAACCAAAGCCTCGTTTGTATCGTAAATATTTTTAACGACTTCGTCGCAGTCGATAATATTAAAGCCACGTTCTTTCAGCTTCTTGCATATATAACTTTTTCCCGAGCCCGACTGACCTGTTAAGCCGAGAGTAAACGGCTTTGTCAAATCAATAACCGTGAATGCCGCCGCACGGATAAGACGGTTATAAACAGCCATTGCAACACCTGTTGTTCGTGGAATACGGGCATAAACGGTTTTTGCTCCCATTTCGTCAAGACGTCTAAGTGCATCAAAAAGTTCCCTCGCCTGCGACAAATCATCGTTCTCGCTTCCATAATTAACCCTCGGCACACTGACCTCGTCCTCATCAAAGCAGAGTGCAAACGCACCCTTTTGATTATTGACAAATTCCTCATAAGTCTTACGGTCGGCGTCAACAATAACAACCCTTGCCTTAGGCGCATAGTGCTTATATTTCATACCGGGAGAAGCCGCAGTTTCGTTATCTTTCATTCCGTGGAGCACGGCATTTGCAACCTCAACCTTGCCTATTACACTTTCAAGCATTTCTTTTGTAATTGCACCCGGTCGCAAAACAGTGGGTGTATCGGTCGCAAGAGTGATAACGGTTGATTCAACGCCGAATTCGCAATCACCGCCGTCAATAATCGCTTCAATCTTGCCCGTCATATCGTCAATAACATATTTTGCCCTTGTGGGTGACGGCAAACCGGAAGTATTGGCACTCGGTGCGGCAATCGGACAACCTGCTGCTTTAATCACCTTATTTGCAACCTCGTTTATCGGCATACGAACAGCAACCGTATCAAGTCCGCCGCTGACAACCTTACCTATCAAATCGCTCTTAGGCAAAATTATTGTAAGCGGACCGGGGAAAAATGCGTCAATAAGTGCCTGCGCCTTAGGCGTGACCTCTTTAACCAGCGGTACAATATCCTCTTTATACGCTATATGAACAATAAGAGGGTTATCGCTCGGTCTGCCCTTAGCCTTATAAATATTTTTGACAGCCTCCTCGTTGAGCGCATTCGCACCCAAGCCGTAAACTGTTTCTGTAGGAAACGCAACAAGACCGCCGTTTGCAAGGATTTCACCCGCAAGAGCAATATCCTCATCATTTGTTGATAAAATTTTAGTTTCCATTATGCTTATGTTTACCTGCCTTTGCAGCAATTATGTAAAAAATAGGAATAGTTAAGAAAAGAATCCACGCAGGGTGCCACAAACTTTTTCCGAATCCCAAAAGCAGAAATACGATAAGCACCAAAACGGGATAGCAGAAAATGACCGGCTTTTTCTTTTCAATCGCTATTACGCCTGTATAAAAAAGAGGAATTGTCAAAAGAACAATCCATCCGATTTTCCAACCGTTTACACCGATAAACGCACCGATTAAGCAATAAGCAATAACCGCAATAACGGGATAAGACGGGAAAAGCCAACTTCTTCTTTTCTTCTCTTTTTTCCTCTCTTCTCTCTCTTTTTCTCTTTCAAGAATATATTTTTCGTCCTTTTGCTCTTTCAAAAGTTCCTTTTCTTTAAGTGACGGTTCGGGAGCGGAAAGCGGCATATCAAGTGACTTTTCGCCTGCCTTTTTATCCTCAGGCTCTTCCTTGCCCTCAAATTCGTCTATAAGCTCATTAATGGCTTCGGCTTCTTTATCTTCTTCGCTTTTTGCCTTTTCCACGTCTGCCTCGCCTTTAACAATCGAATCAATCGACACGCCGTAAAACTCGGCAAGTTTGCCTATATTATCAATGTCGGGACTGGAATTGCCCTGCTCCCATTTTGAAACGGACTGACGTGAAATGCCGAGCGCCTCGCCGAGTGCGTCCTGACTTATTCCCTTATCATTTCTTAATTTCTTTAAATATTCGCCCTGTTTAATTGACATACTTTACCTCTGATATAATTATTCTTCGCCCTGCGCTTTAAGTTTTTCGGCAGTATCGGCTGTAATGAGTGCATCTATCATCTCATCCATATCGCCGTTTAAAAACTGTTCGAGCCTGTAAAGAGTAAGCCCGATTCTGTGGTCCGTTACTCTGCCCTGCGGATAGTTATACGTTCTTATTCTCTCGCTTCGGTCACCTGTGCCGACCTGCGCCTTTCTTTCGCCTGCAATCTCTGCGTCGTGCTTAGCCTTTTCTGCGTCATAAAGACGGGAACGCAAAACTTTAAGCGCTTTTTCCTTATTTTTATGCTGGCTTCTCTCGTCCTGACATTCAACAACCGTGCCTGTCGGAATATGGGTAATACGAATAGCGGACGAAGTCTTGTTAATATGCTGACCGCCTGCACCCGAGGAACGGAATGTATCTATCTGCAAATCCTTAGGATTGATTTCAAAATCGACGTCCTCTGCCTCGGGCAAAACGGCTACGGTAGTGGTGGACGTGTGTATTCTGCCCTGACTTTCCGTTTCCGGCACACGCTGAACACGGTGAACGCCCGATTCAAACTTAAAACGTGAATAAGCGCCGTCACCCTCAACGGAAAAACTGATTTCCTTATATCCGCCGAGTCCTGTTTCGTTAGCGTTGATAATCTCCGTTTTAAAGCCCTTTGACTCGGCATACATTGAGTACATTCTGAAAAGAACACCTGCGAAAAGTGCGCTTTCCTCACCGCCTGCACCGCCACGAATTTCAATAATTACGTTTTTATCATCGTTAGGGTCACGTGGCAAAAGAAGAACTTTAAGTTCCTCCTCAATTCTTTCCATATCCTCTCGGCTTTGCTCATATTCCTCTTTAACCATTTGGGCAAAATCAGCGTCCATTCCGCCCTCGTCAAGCAACGCACGTGATTCCTCTTCGGTTGCTTTCGCCTTTTTATATTCCCTGAATTTTTCAACAACAGGAGTTAAGTGCTTAAGCTCACGCATAAGTTTTGTATATTTTTCCTGGTCGGAAACGATATCGGGATTACAAACAAGCTCGTTTACCTCTTCAAATCTGTTTTCAACCTCTTGTAATTTCTCTATCATATATGTTCCTCGCTTATAATTTTAAAAAATCTGTTTTTCTTTTCTTCTCTTACTTTCCCGTCAAGGCTTGAATCAATAAAAGTTACATTGCCTTTTTCCTTGCTGTCGCTTAATAAATCTTTTTCGTCAAGCACTCTTTTAAGCTGCCTGCTTACACCGTTTGCGCCGTCAAAAAATTCAACGTCACCCAAAACATTTTTAATTTCTTTTTTGGCAAGCGGATAATGAGTACAGCCCAAAACAACATTTTGCGCCTTACCCTTATATTCATCAAGCGTTTTATCAAGATAATCCGACAACTCCGCCTTTGTGCCGTGCTCGATAATATCGGCAAGACCTACGCAGGCAATAAGCGCCGTTTTATGGTTATTGTATTTATAATAAAGTTTATGAAATTTTTCACTTTCAAGCGTACCATTGGTTGCCATTACGAGAGTAAAGCCGTCGGGATTTCGGTCATACACCATTTTATATGCCGGCTCGATAGCAATTATCGGCAAAGAATATTTTTTTCTGAGATAAGCCGAAGCCTTTGCGGAAGCAGTATTGCACGCAATAACTATCGCCTTGCAATTATAATCGTTAATAAGAAGCGATACGATTTTGTCGCATCTTTCAATAATTTCCTCATCGCTTTTATCGCCGTAGGGGCAATTTGCGGAGTCGCTGAAAAACACATAATTTTCATTCGGCAAAAGGGCAAGCGTTTTAGTCAGCACAGTGCTTCCGCCTATTCCCGAATCAAGAAAGCCGATAGGTGCGCTATTTTTCATCACTCTTGACCGCCTTAATGCTTTTATCTGCTTTAATTCTCGGAATCATAACCTCTCTGCCACAGCCTGTGCACCTGAGCTTATAGTCAACTCCGAGCCTTGTTATTTCAAATTCTTTCGAGCCGCACGGGTGCGCCTTTTTCATAACAACAATATCACCGAGTTTCAGTTGCATTATTTTCACCTTGTCAAAGTCTTATATAAATTAAAGATAATATAAATATTTTTTATTTAAAACATTATATCACTATCGCCTAATATTTACAACCGAATATTATCATAAATTACTCTGCATTTGAATATAAATATAACTACAAGACTATCGAAAAGAGTGAAGCAAATGGAATTTTATCCGGAAGATTGCTGCAAAGAGCTTGCAAAAACATTTGAAAGCATAGACGAAATAAAAAACGCTATGATGAAAAACGAAATAATCGAGGGCAAGGTGCTTCTTTGCGACAGGGAGCACAATTTACATATCGACTTAGGCGCAATAAGAGGCATTATTCAAAGAGAAGAGGGTGCGCTCGGAATAGATGACGGAACAGTCAGAGATATTGCGCTTATTTCCAAAGTCGGCAAAAACGTTTGCTTTAACATTATCGGATTTCAGCGTGACGTTTTCGGCAACACGTGCGCCGTGCTTTCAAGGAAAAACGTTCAAAAAAGGTGTAAAGAAGAATTTTTGGATAATTTGGAACTCGGCGATATCATTGACGCAAAAGTTACACATCTTGAAAAATTCGGCGCTTTTATCGATATAGGTGCGGGAATCAATGCGCTCATTCCCATTGATATGCTCTCCGTTTCAAGAATAAGCCACCCGAGGCAAAGGCTCAGCGAAGGGCAGAAAATAAAAGTTGTTTTGCGCAAAAGAGAGGGCGATAAGCTGACCTTTTCGCTAAAAGAACTTCTCGGCACGTGGGAAGAAAACGCAGACCTTTTCACCCCGGGTGAGACAGTGACGGGTGTTATAAGAAGCATTGAGGATTACGGCGTATTTATTGAACTTATGCCGAATTTGGCAGGGCTTGCAGAACTTGAGGACGGCTTGTTTGAGGGGCAAAGCGTGGCGGTTTACATTAAATCGATAATTAAGCAGAAAATGAAAATAAAGCTGATAATAGTCGAGGCTTACGACAAAGACGAAAAGGGCAAGGAGCTTATGTATTTCAATAAGGGAAACCATATATCCTATTGGCTCTATTCCCCAAAAGACAGCACAAAACTGATTGAAACGGATTTTAGTGAAATGTAAGGATAATCGGGCGAACAATGTTCGCCCCCTACGGTATCTAAAATAAAACGAATATCGTAGGGGCGATTATTAATCGCCCGTTCCAAAATCCGACACACTGCTGTACGGCGGAATGTTGCAAAGAAACAGTTATAAATTAACTGTTGATTTATTTTCTCTGTTTCTGTATAATATTTAAGTACAAACGGTTGTATGTGAGTACAGCCGTTTTTATTTTTTATTATTTTGGAGAGGGAATATGTATAAGGTAGGATTTGACAACGATAAATATTTGCAAATGCAAAGCGAAAGAATTAAGGAGAGGATAAACGAGTTCGGCGGAAAGCTTTATCTTGAATTCGGCGGAAAACTTTTTGACGATTATCACGCTTCAAGAGTTTTGCCGGGATTTCAGCCCAACAGCAAACTTCAAATGCTTCTTCAGCTTAAAGAGCAGGCAGAAATCGTTGTTGTTATCAGTGCAGACGATATTGAGAAAAACAAAATCAGAGGTGACCTCGGAATCACCTATTCAACAGACGTTTTAAGACTTATTAATGCGTTTGAGGGTATGGGGCTTATGGTCGGAAGCGTTGTGCTTACAAAATACGTTTCAACACCGAGAGTAAATGCATTTGAGCAAAAGCTTAAAGACAGAGGTATTCCTTTTTATCACCACTATCTTATTGACGGATATCCTGCCAATATATCAAAAATAGTCAGCGATGAGGGATACGGCAAAAACGATTATATCAAGACAAGCCGTTCACTCGTTGTTATCACCGCACCGGGTCCGGGAAGCGGAAAAATGGCTACCTGCTTATCTCAGCTTTACCACGAAAACAAGCGTGGAATTAAGGCAGGATATGCTAAATTCGAAACATTCCCTATTTGGAACATTCCGCTCAAGCACCCTGTAAACATTGCTTACGAGGCGGCAACGGCTGACCTTAACGACGTTAATATGATTGACCCGTGGCATTTGGAGGCTTACGGCGAAACAACGGTAAACTACAACCGTGACGTTGAGATTTTCCCTGTATTAAAGGCAACTTTTGACAAGATTTACGGCAAATGCCCTTACAAATCACCTACGGATATGGGTGTTAATATGGCAGGCAACTGTATTTTTGACGATGAGGCTGTCAAAGAGGCGGCTAATCAGGAGATTATACGCAGATTTTTCACTGCAAAATGCAATCAAATTAAAGGAAGAGCAAGCAAAGACGAGATTTACAAGCTTGAACTTCTTATGAACAATGCCGGTTTATGCGTTGATGACAGAAAATGTGCGCTTGAAGCTACAAAACTTGAAGAGGAGACAAAAGCGCCTGCTGCTGCAATCGAACTTTTTGACGGAACAATCGTTAAGGGCAAAACCTCTGCGCTTTTGGGTTGTGCTTCGGCTATGCTTTTGAACGCTTTGAAAACTCTTGCGGGAATCGACAACGATATTCTTCTTATCGCACCCGAAGTTATCAAACCTATTCAGGAGCTTAAAACAAATCATTTAGGTAATAAAAACCCTCGACTTCATACAGACGAAACGCTTATTGCGCTTTCAATCTCGGCAGTCAATGACGAAAAGGCAAGGCTTGCGCTCAATCAGCTTTCAAAGCTTAAAAACTGTGAAATGCATTCATCGGTTATGCTTGCGCAGGTTGATGAAAACGTGCTCAAAAAGCTCGGTGTAAGGCTCACTTGCTCTTGCTGAAAAAAATTTGAAAAAATTATAATTTCCTATTGAAATAGGGGCTAAACTGCTTTATAATATATAAGTACAGACGGTTGTACCAGTGCGTACAGCCGTTTTTTTATTTTAATTTTTATCTTATTTTACTTTCAGAGGTGATTTTAATGAACAAAACGAAGTATATTTTCATTACCGGCGGTGTTGTATCGGGCCTTGGCAAGGGAATTACGGCAGCGTCACTCGGCAGACTTTTGAAGTCACGTGGCTTAAAAGTTACTGCGCAGAAGCTTGACCCGTATCTCAACGTTGACCCCGGCACTATGAACCCTGTTCAGCACGGTGAAGTTTTTGTAACCGACGACGGTGCGGAGACAGACCTTGACCTCGGCCATTACGAGAGATTTATTGACGAAAGCCTTTCGCAAAACTCCAACCTCACATCGGGCAGAGTTTATTGGAAAGTTATTTCAGACGAGAGAAAGGGCGTTTACGGCGGACAGACTATTCAGATTATTCCGCACGTTACAAACGAGATTAAGCGCTATATCAACAGAAATGCGGACACGGGCGCTGACGTTTGCCTTGTTGAAATCGGCGGTACTGTCGGCGATATCGAATCCCAGCCGTTTCTTGAAGCAATACGTCAATTTGCGGTAGAGGTCGGAAGGGAAAATTGCCTTTTCATTCACGTAACTCTCGTTCCTTATCTTGCAGCTTCAGACGAACTCAAGAGTAAGCCTACTCAGCACTCGGTTAAGGAAATGCTTTCTATCGGTATCAGCCCTGACATTATCGTTTGCAGAACGGAGCATCCGCTTACGGACGATATAAGAAATAAAATTGCACTTTTCTGTAATGTTGACAAGGAATGTGTAATTGAAAATAACAACTGCGACATTCTTTATGCCGTTCCTATGATGCTCAAAGAACAGCATATGGATGACGTTGTAATCAAAAAACTCGGTATTGAATGCGGTGAGCCTGACCTTTCGGATTGGGAGCATATGCTTGAAGCTTTGAGAAATCCTAAGCAGACGGTTAAAATCGCAATGGTCGGCAAATACGTTGAACTTCACGACAGCTACATTTCCGTAAACGAGGCGTTAAAACACGGCGGAATTGAAACAAGAAGTGCGGTTGACATTGACTGGATTGACTCTGAAACACTTGAAGGCGACGTTGACCTTGATGAAATTTTAGGCGACGTTGACGGTATTCTCGTTCCGGGCGGCTTCGGCAGCAGAGGTATCGAGGGCAAGATTAACGCTTGTCAATATGCAAGAACTCACGGTATTCCTTATCTCGGAATTTGCCTTGGTATGCAGATTGCAATTATCGAATTTGCAAGGCACGTGCTCGGTATGAATGACGCTAACTCTGCCGAAATCAATCCGGAAACACCGTTCCCTGTTATCGACATTTTGCCGGAGCAGAAAGAAGTTACGGATATGGGCGGCACAATGCGTCTCGGTCAATACCCTTGCACTCTTAACCCCGAGTCAAAATCATATGCACTTTACGGCGCTTCAATGATTTATGAAAGACACAGACACAGATATGAGGTCAACAACGATTACAGAAACGACCTTTTAAGCGGCGGAATGATTTTTGCCGGAACATCACCTGACAATCACATTGTTGAAATGGTTGAAATTCCGGAGCATCCATGGTTTGTTGCCTGTCAATTCCACCCTGAATTTAAATCAAGACCTAACAAACCGCACCCTCTTTTCCGTGGATTTGTTACGGCTGCTGCAAAGCACAAAGAAAGTAAATAAGATTAAGATAAATAAAGGAGAAACGTTAATTTGACGCTTCTCCTTTTTGTTTGTTTGATAATATCCCCTATCGCCTTTGCATATATATTAGCGGTGATAAAATGAAATTTATAAAAAATAAAAAAACGGAAAAAGAAAACAAAGACCCTCTCGATTACTACTTCGGCAAGCCGAGGATTGAGATGTCGGGGAGTGAATGTCTTGTTGACGGACTTGAAAAAATAATTGAATATTCAAACACAAAAATCACCGTATCGCTCGGAAGTCAGGAAATCACCTTTTGGGGTGACGGTTTAAAAATAAATTCTTTTACACGTGAGGGTGCCGTAGTGCAGGGCAACATAACGTCAATGGAGTTTTCATCTTGATTAAACTTTTCAGATTTCTTTTGGGATATGTTGAATTTGAATTTATAAACGGCTTTAGCGAGGGCTTTATAAACGAGTGCTTTGAAAAGGAAATACTTATTCAAAACATTACGCTTTGCGAAAACGGCTTTAAAGCAATTTGCAGAATAAACACATATAAAAAACTTCACAAAATCGCACTTAAACACGGCGGCAAAGTAAAAATATTAAAAAAGCACGGCTTACCTTTTTTCCTTGCTCCGCTAAACGAAAGAACAGGCTTTATTTTAGGCGCTGTTTTATTTGCGTTTATTCTCTCTTTTTTAAGCTCGTTTATTTGGAACATTGAAATAAAAGGGTGCGACAGACTCAGTGAGGCTACAATTTCAACCTATCTTGAAAATCACAAATTCAAAAGCGGAGTTATGTGGGGTGCGGTTGACAAAAAATCGATTGCTTGGGATATGATGAGCGATTTTGACGATATTGCGTGGGTGCATATCAACAGAAAAGGGACAACCGCCGTGGTTGAAATTAACGAAACAAGAAAAGAGATTGACAGTATTGACGAATACAATTTAAAAGGAATTAAAGCGATAAGAAAAGAAATAAGTGTAACCTCGCAAAGACAGCAAAGCAAAATGAGCGTTAAAGATAACAAAAATTATTACACGCTTCACTTTTTCTCACTCGATATTCCGCTTTATTTCAAAATAAAGAAAGCCGATTTTGAAGAGAAAAGCGACAAATATTTAAAAATCAAGGGCAAGACGCTCCCGATAGGATATACGCTTACAAACGAGCAGGAAATAAGCTGTATTAAATACGATTTGATAAATGACGAAATGGTAAAACTTGCAAGAAAAAAGCTCTCAATCGAAGCCGAAAGAGAGCTTGACGGGTATGAAATTGTAAACAGCAATATCACATATCATATCAAAAACGACCAATGCGTTATGACGGGATATTACATTGTCAGGTATGCGGAAGATTGATGATTTTAATAGACAGAATGTCGTGTTCAATATTCAATCGGGATTCCCAAAAAGTGTGAGCTTTTCGACGTCGTAGGGATGGGGCTTGCTCCATCCTAAAAACGTACAACGGCAGGAGTAAACCCCTGCCCTACGGTATTGTATTTCATCAAACAAATCCTATAATTAAATACAGAATTTGTGGTTGCCGATTGTTTTAATTACCTGACGGGAGTGCATAAAAGTATCCGACGTTTTGGAAGCGTTGAAATAATAGATTGCGCCGCCCGACGGGTCCCAGCCGTTTAATGCGTCAATCGCCGCTCTTTTGGAGGAGTCGGCAACGGCGGCGTACCAGTTTGAATCGTTGACGCAGGAGAAAGCGCCTTTTTGATAAACAACACCGCTGATTGAATCGGGAAACGACGGGTGTTTGACACGATTTAAAATAACTGCGCCGACAGCGACCTGTCCCTCATACGATTCTCCCCTTGCCTCTGCGCTGATTACCTTTGCCAAAAGCTCAACGTCGGAGTTTGAATATTCCGTATTATTAGAGGACGAGCCGCTTGAAAGACCGAGATAAAGAAGCGTTGTTTTGCCGCAAATACCGTCGGCAGTAATTCCGCAGCTTTTTTGAAAAGCCTTGACCGCACTTTTTGTACCGTTTCCGTACACGCCGTCTACCGAGCCGTTATAAAAACCGAGAGAGGAAAGCTTTTTTTGAATATTTTTTACCTCTTCACCGCTTGAACCGAGTTTTGACACAACGTATTGACTGTTTTGGGTATAATCGTAAATTTTATAAACGGAAAAACCGATAAGTGAACCTGTCACGATAATTCCCACCACCGCAAGGGCAATAATAAAATTACGAAATGCTTTATATACTGTCATATTTTATCTCTCCTATTTTATTAATAATGAAATAACGAATGTTATGCCGCATCCTGCCATAGTGAAAAGCAGGGACAAAAGTGCCGTTTTGACAATCTGCTTTTTTGTCAGTTTCAGTTTCGGCGGTTTTTGCTTCAGTGCGGCGACTGCCTCAGCCTCTTTTTGAAGTTTTTTTCGATCTGTCGACTGATGTTCGGGCTTAACAAAGAATATAATTTTCTCAAAATAAGGATTATCTGTATTCGTAACCTCTAAAATTTGCTTGCTTACACCCTTAATCATCTTTTTTCTCATTGCCTTTCACTAAAAATTTATACAATTAGTGTAGGAAAACAATGTGGCAAATATACCAAAAAGTTTTTGTCGAATTTTGTTAATTCTTATAAAAAATTTTTCTTGACAAGCCTTGAATATAACGAAAAGTATATTTACCCTTACATTTAAATCATTGTGGAAAACTCTGTGGAAAATGTTAAAAACTATGGTGAAAAGTGCGGTATTTGGGGCTTTTTTACTGTTGAAAACTCATTTTAAGGTTAAAAATTAAGAGTTTTCATAACTTTACACATAGTTTTCAACATTTTTGAAAGTTTAGATACGAACAAATATTTTTGTATAATTTGCTATTTTTAACTTTCACTCTTGACAAAAAAATGTTATACTCTAAGTACGCATTTGTTACAAAAGTAATACAATTTTTCAAAACAGGTTGACAAGAGGATATTATGAAAATCGAAATAAAAAACGGTGATATAATTTTACACGGTGTGAAATGCCTCGACCTTGAATTAACTCTCGACTGCGGTCAGGCTTTCAGGTGGGTAAAAGAGGATGACGGAAGTTTCAGCGGTGTTGCAAGCGGTGTTTATCTCAATATAAGCAAAATCGGCGAGGACACATTTTTATTAAAGGACACGAGCAAAGAAGATTTTGAAAATATTTGGAGAAAATATTTTGATATTGACAAGGATTATGTTAAAATATGCGAAACTCTCAAACAGGATAAACTTTTAGCCTCAACGATTGACGAATATTACGGAATAAGAATACTTAATCAGGACAGTTGGGAAGCGCTTTGCTCATTTGTAATAAGCCAGCAAAACAATATCAAGAGAATTAAAGGTATTATAGAAAGGCTTTGCGAAAAATACGGACACGTGGTAAAAAACGGCTTTTATTCTTTCCCGAGTGCGAAAGAACTTTCAAAACTTTCTGTTGAAGATTTTGAAGAACTCGGAACGGGATACCGTGCAAAATATCTTGAAAGGCTTGCAAAAGGTGTCGCAAACGGCGAAATCGACCTTGAAAAGATAAAGAGTTTACCGCTTGAAGAAGCGAGAAAAGAACTTTTAAAAATTTACGGCGTCGGAATAAAGGTTGCAAACTGTGCGCTTCTTTTCGGCTTCGGATTTTATGACGCATTCCCTGTTGACGTTTGGATGAAAAGGGTTATGGAATATTATCCGAACGGCTTGCCGAAATGCTTTGACGGTATCGGCGGAATAGCCCAGCAATATCTTTTCCATTGGGCAAGGAATAATTTGAAATAATAAAACGCCGACGTCGGCATAAAAACGTATTTAATAAAAAGGATATATATTATGCAAAAGTTATTTGTTGACTTTGAACCTAACGGTCAAATTACATTAAACGAGGAACAGTCACGTCACATTGCAAAATCGCTTAGAATGAGAAAAGGCGATATGCTCACTCTCACAAGCGGTGACGGCAACGATTACGGCTGTATAATTGAAAATACGGACGGCGGACTTGTTACCCTTTCTGTGTGCTACAAGCAGGCAAACAACAGTGAGCCGAGCGTTAAAGTTACGCTTTATCAGGGTGTGCCGAAGGCAAGCAAGCTTGAGGACGTTATTCAAAAATGCACGGAACTCGGAATATCCGCAATTTGCCCGACGCTTACTCACAGAAGTGTGAGCAGACCAGACGAAAAAAGCGCAAAAAAGAAAAAGCAGAGATATGAAAAAATTGCGCTTGAAGCGGCTCAGCAAAGCGGACGTGGAATTGTGCCGGAAATTATGGATATGACTGTGCTTGAAAAAGCGGTTAAAAACGATGACAGCGAACTTAAAATTCTCTTTTACGAGGGCGGCGGAGAAAGCCTTAAATCTATGATAAATCCCAACATTAAAAGCATTTCAATATATATAGGCCCGGAGGGCGGATTTGAGGAAAAAGAAGTTGAACTTATTAAAGCTGCCGGCGGAAAAATCGCTTCATTGGGACCCCGCATTTTAAGAACGCAGACGGCACCCGTTGCGGCTTTGACTGCAATAATGTTATTAAGTGACAATTTAGAGTGATTTTTTTAACAATATATTATTTGACATTACACGATAATTAATATAGAATACTTGACAAGGAAGTGAAAATAATGAAACAATCATTTATTTGTCCGTGCTTTAATGAGGAAAAAAACGTTATTCCTTTTGCGAAAGCAGTGCTTGACGCTTTTCCGAACACTGATGACTACGAGCTTGTTTTTATTAACGACGGCAGCCGTGACAACACAATAGGTTCACTCAAACAATTGAAAAAAGAAAGTACACAAAATATTAAAATAATCAATTTTTCAAGAAATTTCGGTAAAGAGTCGGCTATGTATGCAGGACTTCAAAACTGCAAGGGCGACTACATTACCATTATTGATACGGATTTACAGCAAAGCCCCGAGATTGTTAAGGATATGGTAAATATTTTGGAAAATGACGATGAAATTGACTGCGTCTGCGCTTGTCAGGAGAACAGGCACGAAAGCTCATTTTCAAAATTCTGCAAAAAAAGCTTTTACAAATTTGCAGACAAATATACCGAAACACACTTTGTTGACGGAGCAAGCGATTTCAGAACATTTCGCAGCAGGGTTAAAGACGCAATTCTTTCAATGGGAGAATATTACCGTTTCAGCAAGGGTATTTTCAGCTGGGTAGGATTTAATACGAAATATATTCCTTACACGGCGCAGGAGAGAAACAGCGGCAAGAGCAGTTTTAATTTTTCAAAACTTCTCAAATACGGTCTTGACGGAATAATTGCATTTTCCACAATGCCGCTTAAAATTTCAGGTTACGTAGGCGGAATAACTATCTTTTTAAGTATAGTTTATGCAATAGTTACAGTTATAAGAAAACTTGTAAGCAATATCAACGTCGACGGCTTTACTCAGCTTGTTATTCTCATTTCATTTTTG
This sequence comes from uncultured Clostridia bacterium, assembly GCA_945874765.1. Classification (GTDB taxonomy): domain Bacteria; phylum Bacillota; class Clostridia; order Oscillospirales; family Acutalibacteraceae; genus Eubacterium_R. Next base: position 132,097 of record CAMCHQ010000003.1, on the reverse strand, counting down.
GGCGGTATTCAGCTTTTCACAATCGGAATTATGGGCGAATATCTTGCCAAAAACTACATAGAGACAAAAAAACGACCTATTTATATTGCCCGTGAAATCATAGATTATGATGAAAACGGCGAAAAATAGACTAAATTGATGATTTGTTCACATATTTTTATTGATATTTATTCTTAAATGTTGTATAATAACTGCGTTAAGTGGTTAAGTCACTAACTAAATTTTCAAGTATGTATAGGAGATTTTAAAATGCCATTAGTTACTACTACTGAAATGTTTAAAAAGGCATACGAAGGCGGCTATGCTATCGGTGCTTTCAATGTAAACAATATGGAAATTGTTCAGGGTATTACCCGTGCAGCAAAGAAGCTTAACGCTCCTGTTATTCTTCAGTGCTCAGCAGGTGCAAGAAAGTATGCATCTCACGGTTACCTTGTTGCTATGGTAAAGGCTGCAGCTGAGGAAACAGGTCTTCCAATCGCTCTTCACCTTGACCACGGTCCTGATTTTGAAACTTGTAAGGAATGTATTGACGGCGGCTTTACTTCTGTTATGATTGACGGTTCTTCTCTTCCATATGAGGAAAACATCGCTCTTACAAAGAAAGTTGTTGATTATGCTCACGCTCACGGCGTTGTTGTTGAAGGCGAGCTCGGTACATTGGCAGGTGTTGAGGATGACGTTAATGTTGACGCTGAAAACGCATCTTACACAAGACCTGAAGAAGTTTATGATTTCGTAACAAGAACAGGTGTTGACTCACTTGCTATCGCTATCGGTACAAGCCACGGCGCATACAAGTTTAAGCCTGGTCAGAAGCCACAGCTTCGTTTCGATATTCTTGAAGAAGTCGGCAAGAAACTTCCTGGCTTCCCAATCGTTCTTCACGGTGCATCATCTGTAAACCAAGACCACATTAAGCTTATCAACAAGTACGGCGGAGAAATGCCTGACGCTATCGGTATCCCTGAGGATATGCTTCGTAAGGCTTCATCTATGGCTGTTTGTAAGATTAATGTTGACTCTGATATCCGTATCGCAATGACAGCTGCTATCAGAGAGCACTTTGCAGAGAACCCATCTCACTTTGACCCACGTCAGTATCTCAAGCCTGCAAGAGACCTTATTGAAGAGGTTGTTGCTCACAAGATTGACGTAGTATTCGGTTCAACAGGTCACGCAAACGACTAAAAATTGTGAATAAACGGTTTTTAAACCTTTGAATTTCGTAGGGGCGACCAGTGGTCGCCTTATACGCACTATGTGTGCTTATTAATCCCTCAGTCAAACCTAACGGTTTGCCAGCTCCCTTTTCAAGGGAGCCTAAATATGTAAGAGTAAAAAAGCCAAGGAAAAAAATCCCTTGGCTTTTTTGCTCTTACATAAACGACGCTACGGTATCGACGAAATCAACTACCTTTTCGCCTGCTTTTTTCATTGTCTTTTTGGCTGAAGAGTTATTCGTTTTCATACCGCCCATAATTGCTGCCGCAGAGCATACGGCAAGTGTTGCGCCCATAATTTTCATCATATTTGATGAATCTTTTTTATTCATATTCTTTACCTCCTTGCACCTATCGTGCAATAATATTGTTTGCAAAAACACATAATATAAAGTAAAGAAATTTTGCTATTAAAATTTAATTTTACCAAAAAATAAGACAGGTACGAAACATACCTGCCTTTATTATATGTAGTTTAAAGCTTTTTAACGTCTTGATTTTCGATTTTTTCGCTTAAACCGCCAAATCTGTAGCTCATAAATCTTCCGTCCGGATAAAGCTCCATAAGAGGTTCTAAAACAAAACGTCTTTCTTTATAGCGTGGATGAGGAACGGTAAGATTAGGCGATTGAATTACCATATTTTCAACAAAAATTATGTCAATATCAATAATTCTCGGTCCGTTCTTAATTGTACGAACTCTTCCGAAACCTGCCTCAATTCCCAAAACGGCACCAATCATTTCAAAAGGATTGAAAATGCTTTGAACTTCGACGCAGATATTATAAAAATTATCCTGCTCGTCATAGCCTACCGGCTGTGTCTCATAAATTGAACTTTTAAGAACAACTCTCGTTTTCGGCAATGTTTCAATTGCGGCAATTGCTCTTTCAATATTTTCTTTTCTGTTTCCGATATTTGTGCCTATACCCAAAACATACCTCATTTTATCTTTCCCTCTCTATCTTTACTCCTACGTAAGAAAAATCCGCTTTCATCGGTGCTTCCGGCTTTTTAAGCGTAAGCTTAACCTTTGCAACGTCCGGATATTCTTCTAATATTGCCTCTGCCGTGATTTGAGCCGCTTTTTCAAGCAGATTGTACTTCTCGGCAGTAAAGACCTTTGTTACCGTCTTAATGACCTTTGCATAGCTTACAGTGTCCTCCACATTGTCACTGTAGCACGCTTTTGTCATATTGACATACAAATCAATGTCAAAAACAAAATTTTGACCGTTGACCTTTTCTTCCTCATTTACTCCGTGATAGGCAAAAATTTTTAAATCACGAATTAAAATTTTATCCATATCAACGTCCCCCTCTTATTTTTTTGTGTCACGCAGAGCCTGAGCCATATAAATTCCCTGTTTTTCGTGCAAAACATCGTGCAAACGTATAATATCGACGCCCTGCATTATTGCAACCGTATCTGCGGCAATATTTCCGTATGTGCGCTGTTTTGGCTCGCTTTGCCTGCTGCCCTCTCCTATAACTCTTTTACGTGAAGTTCCGAGCAAAAGCGGGTAGCCATCCACCTTATAATAGTATATTTTTGTTAAAAGTTCAAGATTTTCTTTATAATCTTTTCCAAAACCTATGCCCATATCAAGACAAATTTGTGATTTTTCAATGCCTAAACGGTCACATTCGGTCAAAGAATTTTCAAAAAACGTCTTAATATCGTCAGGCGTACCCGAACCGTTATGCATAATTACCCAGCCTGCGCCGCTGTCTTTAATTATTTTTGCCATATCGGGATTTATTACTCCGCTTACGTCATTAATAATATCTGCGCCGAGAGAAAGCGATTTTTCGGCAACGTAGGGATAATATGTATCAATTGAAACAGGAACGCTTATTTTGCCGTTTAATGCCTTTAAAACAGGTTCAAGCCTTTTCCATTCCTCTTTATCGGAAACAGGAATATGACCCGGTCTGGTGGATTGTGCGCCGATATCTATTATATCTGCACCGTCCTCAATAAGCTTTAAGGCACATTCTACAGCGTCATCGGGTGAAAAATGGTCGCCACCGTCTGAAAAACTGTCGGGTGTTACGTTTACAATACCCATTATAAGCACATCTTTGCCGTATTCGATTTCTTTGTTTTTACATTTCCAAATCATAATTATAACCCTTTCATATCAAAAAAGGCGAACAAAGTTCGCCCCTACGAATTATTCAATATTAAATAGTTTAAATAAGTAAGACACTGTAGGGGCGACCTGTGGTCGCCTTTACATTATTTAAGAAGTGACAATACCTCTGCTCTTGTTTTAGCGTCCGAACGCATAATTCCTCTGAGTGCCGAGGTTTGAGTTTTTGCCCCTGCCGCACGTGCGCCACGCATAGTCATACACATATGCTCCGCTTCCATAATTACGGCAACACCCTTTGGCTGAAGATTATCATTAAGAAAATCGGCAATATCGCTTGTCAGTCTTTCCTGAACCTGCGGTTTTTTTGCAAAATTATCAACGATTCTTGCAAGTTTTGAAAGACCTATAATTTTATTATCACTCGGAATATATCCTATATGTGCCTTGCCGAAAAACGGAAGCAAATGATGCTCACACATTGAATAAAAAGGAATATCCTTAACAATTACCATTTCATCATTGGAATGTTCGTTAAAAAGTTTAATATGCTGTTTCGGGTCTTCCGTCAAACCCGCAAAAATTTCCTCATACATATTTGCAACTCTTTTCGGAGTTTCAATCAATCCCTCACGGTCAGGGTCCTCACCCACTGCAATAAGTATTTCCCTGACTGCATTTTGTATTCTTTCTTTATCCATAATTTCTCCTATATTATTGACAAAATAAAATTCTTGTTGAAAAATAAAAACATATAAGGAGCTTGTCGGATAGACGGTCGCTCCCTAAATTAAGTAGATTTTTTTATAAAATTATATCTATACAACAAATATATGTCAATAATTACTTTACAAAGTAGCCCTTTGCGTTTTGGAGGGTGTCCTTTGTAATTTTATTTTTATCATACTTAACTTCTGCACCGTAGACGCTGATACCGTTTTGAGAATTGCAAAGAACGGTTATATCGTCATCTGCCGCAGAATAATCACGAACCGTTATATTTGTATTTGATTTAGTAACCAAATCTTGGAAAAGGCTGTCCTTATTAGCAAAATTATCAACATTTATCTGTTTTGAAAGAGATGTTAGTAAAACGTCGTTTGCACTTTGCTGATTATTTGTTTCAAGAAAATATCTTACGAGATTGACAGCCTGAGTGCCTTTAATAACCTGCTCTCCCGCCTTCATTCTGACAGTAAAAGGAACGGCGGATTTATTATTTTTATACTTAATATCCGATACGAGAGCATAATTTACAGAGCCTAATGAATCAAAATATTCGGTAAATTTATCACGCTGAAAATCAATATAGTAATCAAAAGTTGTTGAAAGCATATTTTCAGTCGCACTTTTTACATTTAACACACCCGAATGAGCATAAATATATCCAAGTGTACTGCCGTCATATTCGGTTGACGATTTTAAAGTACAAATTTTATACGATTTATTATCAAGGTCAACCTGCACAAGTTCAACAAAAAGCAAATTTTCATTATCTGCAACGGTAACTATATAATTTGTCTTTCCGCTGACCTGTGGCAATGCAACTGTACTGTCCTCAACCGCCGTTGTTGTTGACAAATCCTCAGGTTCAAAAAATTTTTTAATACTGAAATCGTTTTTTGCCGCAACACAAAGCATAAAAACAAATGTAAACAAAACAATAACGGCAAGCGCAATAAGAAGAATTTTTTGCTCAGTCGATTTTTCTTTATTATTTTTTGAAAAATATATATCTCCACGATTTTTAAAAATTCTCATATTGTATCCCCCATTTTGCTTATTATACAATATCGTTTTTTATTTTACAATAAAAGTATGTAAAAATTATAATTTATTTTTCTATATATCTATATAATATTCTATATAATAATATATATAAATATTTAAAATAAGTATTGAATAAATACATTTTATATGCTAATATAGAATACAAATAAAAAATTAATTTGGAGTATTGTATTTTAGGTAAAAATACGGAGGTAGAAATGGACACATATAATGAAATTTGGAATGCAGTTCTTGCCTATTGTGAGCAAAGAGTTACGGAAACGGCTTTCAATTTATGGATAAAAAAGACTGAATTTGTCAGCTTTGAGGCGGCAACTATTACTTTAAGGCTTCCGAGTGCTATGTATATGGACGTTGTTATTTCGCAATACGGCACAATGTTCAGTGAGGCTTTTGCCGCAGTTATGGGATTTGAGGTTAAAATCAAATATATTTGTGCCGAGGACAATGACAGAGAAGAACACAAATTTTATCAGGACAAGCAACACCTTGAGGATTATAAAAATGAGCAATACACATTTGAAAATTTCATTGTAGGTTCAAGCAACCGTTTTGCTTATGTTGCGGCTAAGGCAGTTGCAAGCGACCCGGGTCTTAATCTTACAAAAAATTCTACAATGAGAAATTATAACCCTCTTTTTATTTACGGTAATTCGGGACTTGGCAAAACTCACTTGTTAAATGCAATTTGCCACGAAGTTAAAAAGAAATTTCCGGATATGAATATTCTTTATATCCGTGCAGAGCAGTTTGTAAACGAATTTATGCAGGCTCTTCAATATAAAACAACAGACGAATTTCACGATAAATTCAGAAACAGCATTGACTTGCTTTTAATTGACGATATTCAGTTTATCGCAGGTAAGCAACAGACAATTGAGGAATTTTTCCATACGTTTGACACACTTGTATTTGCCGGCAAGCAGGTTGTTATTACTTCGGACAGACCGCCGAGAGAAATTCAATCTATTACAGACAGACTTAAATCAAGATTTGAGGACGGACTTTTGGCAGACATTCAGCCACCTGAATATGAAACAAGATGTGAAATTATCAAGCGCAAGGCAATGATGCTTAATTTTGAAATTCCCGACCCTGTTATCGATTACATAGCAGACAAGGTTAAATCAAATATCCGTCAGCTTGAAGGTGTTACAAAGAAACTTTACGCTTATTGTGACATTAATCAAAACACACCGACCATAGCGCTTGCACAAAATATTGTTAAGGTTGTTATGGAAGATACTCAGCCGCTTCCTGTTACTATTCAAAAGATTGTTGAAGAGGTCAGCAGAACAACGGGTGTATCTGTTGAGGATATCTACGGCGGACAAAGAAAGAAAACCATTTCCGACGCCCGTAAAATTACTTTTTATGTTGTAAGAAAAGTAACTAATATGAGTTATGAGGATATCGGCGCAGAATTTAAAAAACACCATTCAACGGTAATGTATAACATTGACCAAATTGAAAAGGATATTGAAACGGATTCTAAGCTTGCAAGGCAGATTAACGATATCATTTCAAATGCAAAAAGTATTCAGTAGTTTCCACAAAATTTTCAACATTTTTTACTTTTTAATTAACAATGGATGCGGAAAACTTATTTTTTACACAATTTAATAAATCTTTCAACAATTGAGATTTTAAAAAAATTGTATGAAATTTCCTTTATTATCAACGATTGTAAGAGATTTCAACATTTTCCGCAGCCTATACTACATACTACTACAATTAGACTATATAGATAGACGGAGGGTATAAAAAAATGAAATTTACCTGTAATACAAAAGAATTAAGCGAAGCTTGCTCAAATGTTATGAGAGCAGTCAGCACCAAGGTAACCATTCCTACCATTGAGGGCATACTTATGGAATGCGGTTCGGACACATTAAGCCTTACCGGTTATGACTTTGAATTCGGAATCAATACAACTCTTCAGGCAAGCGTTGTTGAGCCGGGTGCAATTGTAATTAATGCTAAGGTAATAAGCGATATTATAAGAAAATTACCCGAGGGCAAGGTTACATTTGAAATCAGCGGTACTTCCGTTTCAATTATCAGCGGTGCGGCACAATATAACATTTCAGGTATTGACGCAGACGATTATCCTGAACTTCCGTCGGTATCGGGCGGTTATCCTTTGTTTTTAAATGAGGGCATACTTCAAAATATGGTTGCACAAACTCTTTTTGCAGTTGCAGACAGTGAGGCTTCAAAGCCGGTACATACAGGTCTTAAATTTGAACTTACACAAAATCAGTTAAGACTTATCGGTGTTGACGGATACAGGCTTGCAATCAGAACGGAAACGGTTAAATATGACGGTGAGGATATCAGCTTTATTGTTCCTAAAAAGACAATTAGAGAACTTATTAAACTTTTCGGAACGGAAAATGATAAAGATATTTCAATCAGCGTAGGTAAAAGACATATTGTTTTTGACGTTGACAATTATAGTATTATCAGCCGTTTGCTTGACGGTGATTTTCTTGATTACAATGCGGCTATTCCTAAAACCTGTAACACAACAGTTTTAATTAATACGGATGACGCAATCAATTGTATTGAAAGAACACTTCCTGTTATTGAAAACGATAAGAAAAACCCTATCAGATGTTTATTTGACGCTGACGAGATGAGAGTTTCGACAGTTTCAAGCATTGGCAGAGTTGTAAACTATACACACGCAAATGTCAGCGGTGACAGAGTTGAAATAGGTTTTAATTCAAAATATGTTCTTGACGCTCTTCACGCAGCAGATACGGACCAGGTAAGAATTGAGCTCGGCGGAGCGGTAAGCCCTGTTAAAGTTTTGCCGATTAATGACGATTCTTTCTTATTCTTAGTATTACCAATGAGGCTTAAAAATGAAAATTAAAGCAAAAGCAACACCGAGAAAAAATGAAGATGTAAAAATAACCACCGAATTTATCAGGCTTGACGCATTTTTGAAATTCAAAGGCATTGCCGAGACGGGCGGTCAGGCTAAAACCTTTATTCAAGACGGAATTGTTAAGGTAAACGGTGAAGTGTGTACCGCAAGGGGCAAAAAAATACACGGCGGTGACACGGTTTCAATATTTTCGGTAGATTATAAGATTATTACAGATGAAAATTAATTCAATAGAAATTGAAAATTTCAGAAATATAGAAAAACTGCACCTTGATTTTGAGGATGTAAATATCATCTGGGGTGAAAATGCACAGGGCAAAACGAATTTGATTGAGGCAATTTATCTTTTTACGGGAAGCAAAAGTTTTCGTGGGGTGAGAGATAAGGAACTTGTAAAATTCGGCGAGGATAAAGCAGAACTTAAAATAGATTTTGAAAATAAAACGAGAAAGCAAACTGCCGAACTGTCGATTAAGGGCAGAAGAACGGCTAAATTAAACGGAATTGATAAAAAAAGTGCAACAGCCCTCGGTGATGAATTAAAAGCAGTTATTTTTTCACCGGTTCATCTTTCTATGGTTAAGGACGGACCGATTGAACGCAGAAAATTTATTGATAATTCACTTTGCCAACTTAAATCAAATTACAGAAGCGTATTAAAAGAATATAATCGTTGCCTTGCGCAGAGAAATATGCTTTTAAAGGATATGAATAATAATTTCAGCCTTGAGGATATGCTTTATATTTGGAATAAAAACCTTGCAAAAAGCGGTGCTAAGATTATTTATCAAAGAGAAAAATATGTTGAGGCACTCCTCCCTTTTGCGACGGAAATTTTTAACGGACTTTCAAAAGGCAGAGAAAAAATAGATTTAAAACTTAATTGCGGTTTTGACTGTAAAAATATGACTGTATCTGAAATTGAAAACGAACTTACAAAACAGCTTATTTCAAACAGAAACAACGATTTAATTAATAAAATTACTACTATAGGTCCGCATAGGGACGATATGGAAATACTCATAAACGATAAAAGTGCACGTCTTTACGGCTCACAAGGTCAGCAAAGAAGCTGTGTACTTGCACTGAAACTTGCGGAGGCAAGTTTACTTAAAGAAATGACTGATGAAAAACCGCTTGCACTTTTGGATGACGTTATGAGTGAACTTGACGAGTCGAGGCAGGACTATATACTCAATCACATTAAAAATTGGCAGGTATTTATTACCTGTTGTGACGCCAACACTGTTTTAAGACTTAAAAAAGGCAAGACTTTTCATATTGAAAACGGCAGGTGTATAGACTGATGTATATATATTTAGGCGGTAATACCGTTATAAGTACGAAAGACATACTCGGCATTTTTGATATGGATACGTCAACGGTTAATAAGGCTACACGTGATTATTTATCAAAAGCCGAAAAGGATAAAAAAACTGTTTATGTAAACTTTGAACTTCCGAAAAGTTTTATAGTTTGCAAGGATAAAATATATATTTGTCCGCTTAATACTTCAACTCTTCTCAAACGAGTGCAGGCAGGGCAAAAAAGATAATGTAATTTATTTATCAAGTTAAATATAAAAGGAGACTTAATTCAATATGAGCGAAGAAAACAAGATTGAACTTGAAGAAGCTGACATTGACACAAAAGTAACCGAGGAATATTCGGCAAAGGATATTCAGGTGCTTGAAGGACTTGAAGCTGTTCGAAAAAGACCGGGTATGTATATCGGTTCAACAGGACCGAGAGGACTTCACCACCTTGTTTATGAAATTGTGGATAACTCTATTGACGAGGCACTTGCAGGCGTTTGTACGCATATTGAGTGTAACATTTTGCCGGGTGACGTTATTGAAGTAAAGGATAACGGACGTGGTATTCCTACAGGCATTAATGAAAAAACTGGACTTCCGGCAGTAACGGTTGTACTTACCGTTCTTCACGCAGGCGGTAAATTCGGCGGCTCGGGCTATAAGGTATCGGGCGGTTTGCACGGTGTAGGTTCATCTGTTGTAAATGCACTTTCAGAATGGCTTGAAGTTGAGGTAACTCAAAACGGTCATATTTACAGCCAAAAGTTTGAGAGAGGTAAGCCTGTCAACGATTTGCATATAATCGGCGACCATGACGGCCACGGAACTACTATCAGATTTAAGGCTGACGCAGAAATTTTCCAGGAAACAACAGTTTATGATTATGATATACTTGCAAGACGTTTAAGAGAGCAGGCATTTCTTAACGCAGGTCTTTCAATCACTCTTACGGATAAAAGAGGAGATGAGGAAAGCGGTGAGGAATTTTGTTATGTCGGCGGTATTAAATCATTCGTAGAATATATTAATACAAGCCGTGGACTTAATCCTATTCAAGACGAGGTTATTCACCTTTCGACAACTAAGGGTGACAGAAGTGCGGAGGTTGCACTTTGCTATACAGACTCATATAACGAAACGCTTTTGTCATTTGCAAATAATATCAATACTATAGACGGCGGTACTCACGAAACAGGCTTTAAGACTGCACTTACAAGAGTATTTAACGATTACGGCAGAAAATTCGGCATTCTTAAAGACAGTGACAAAAAATTCAGCGGTGAAGATGTACGTGAGGGCATAACTGCGGTTATCAGCGTTAAACTTACAGAGGCTCAGTTTGAAGGACAGACTAAAGGTAAGCTCGGCAATACGGATATTACGGGTCTTGTTTCAACAATGCTTTATGATAAGCTTATGACCTATTTTGAGGAAAATCCGAATGTTGCAAAAACTCTTCTCAATAAATCACTTGACGCTTCCCGTGCAAGAGAAGCCGCAAGACGTGCGAGAGAAAATGCAAGAAGAAAATCACCTCTTGAAAGCAATTCACTTCCGGGTAAACTTGCAGACTGTATCAGCAACGACCCTGAAAAATGCGAAATCTATATCGTCGAGGGTGATTCGGCAGGCGGTTCCGCAAAAGAGGGCAGAGATAAACGTCATATGGCTATTCTTCCTCTTTGGGGTAAAATGCTTAATGTTGAAAAAGCAAGAGTGGACAAGGTTATCACTAATGAAAAACTTGTTCCTGTTGTAATGGCACTCGGAACAGGTATCGGCGAGGATTTTGATATCAACAAATTAAGATATCATAAAATCATTATTATGGCGGATGCCGATGTCGACGGTGCGCATATCAGAACACTTCTTTTAACTTTCTTCTTCAGATATATGCCGCAGATTATAGAGGACGGCTATGTTTATCTTGCTCAACCGCCTCTATTTAAGGTATCAAAGGGCAAAAAGAGCAGTTATGCATTTTCCGACGAGGAAAGAGACGCTAAAATTGCCGAATTCGGCGGGGATTGTGACATTCAGCGTTACAAAGGTCTTGGTGAAATGGACCCTAAGCAGCTTTGGGAAACAACAATGGACCCTGAATTCAGAACTATGCTTCGTGTAACAATCGACGACGCACAAAAAGCAAGTGAAAACTTCTCAATTCTTATGGGCGACAATGTTGAGCCGAGAAGAGAATTTATTGAGAAAAACGCAAAATTTGTTCAAAACTTGGATGTATAAGATTTATGAAATTGACTTTTAAAATGACAGCCGATGAATTTTACAGGGGCTTTAACTATAAAACGAAAAAGCTCGGTATGAGTGAAACGGCGGAAATTATAAGTTTGGTTATTATATTGATTGCTTCAATTGTCTCAACCGCTTTAGGAGTTGTTAAAGCAGCTGTTATTTTGCCGTTTGCGGCTATACTTTGTTTATTTTTTATTGTTAAGCAGCTTATGACCAAAAACAGCATAACAAATGATTTTCAGCACTCCCCTATATTGAATGATGAAAATACAATAAAACTTTATGACGAGGGAATGGAACTTTTTTCAAGTTTTGAAAAGATTTATACCCCGTGGAAAAGTGTTTATGCGGTTAAGGAAACAAAAAGCGAGCTTATAATTTTACCGACTTTAAGCCGTGGCGTTGCAGTTATCAGCAAGCAAAGATATGCAGAAGAACTTGATGAAATAATCAAGGTGCTCAAAAGCAAGGGGGTAATGAAATAATGGATTATAAATTCAATTACTCGCTTGAAAAAAGAGATTTAATTAACTTTGAACTTTTTAAACTGAAAAGCAGCAGGTTTATGGGTGTGATATATATTACGATTCTTATTATGCTTGTAATGAACACGTATTATGCTTTCAGTGAAAAAAATTACGCATACTTGATTATCCCGGCACTTTATATTGTTGCAATCGGGATTTACACCTGTTATGTAACAAAAATAAGACCTAAAAAAAGGGCTGAAAGCTGCATAAAAAATGATATTACCTATGTTGAGCCGAGGGAAGTTACAATAAGTGAGGGCAGTGTTGAATTTAAAACGCTTCCTAAAAATGACGGTGAGCCTATGCTTATCGGTGTTTATCCTTATATGACGCTCGGTGCGATAATTGAAACAAAGGAATATATTTATTTTGTAGCGGCAACGGGCACAAATATTATGCCTATTTCAATTATTCCGCTTGAAATAAGAGCAAGTGTATTAAAAAATATCAAGAAAAATCCGAATTATGTTTTCTTTAACAAGATTTAAAATATTAAGGCTTTTTGCCGGTTCTGTAATTAAGCAGAATAACTCTGTTTTGGAGGTTAGATAATGGATACTAATGAAGTTCGTTATGACAATCAAAGAATTAAAGATGTAGAAATCAGTGATGAGATTAGAAAGGCATTCCTTGACTATTCAATGAGTGTTATTGTTCAGCGTGCGCTTCCCGATGTACGTGACGGTTTAAAGCCGGTACACAGAAGAATACTTTACGCTATGTATACAAATAATCTTTATCCCGACAGACCTTACCGTAAGTGCGCTACCACTGTCGGTGAAGTGCTCGGTCACTATCACCCTCACGGCGACGCATCTGTTTATGACGCAATGGTTAGACTTGCACAGCCGTTTTCAATGAGGCACATTCTTGTTGACGGTCACGGTAACTTCGGTTCAGTCGACGGCGACCCTGCCGCTGCTTACCGTTATACAGAAAGCAGAATGAGCAAAATTGCAATGAAAATGCTTGAAGATATCAAGAAAGACACTGTTGATTTTGCTCCGAACTTTGATGACAGCAGTAAAGAGCCGACAGTTTTGCCGTCACGTTATCCGAATTTGCTTATAAACGGTTCATCGGGTATCGCAGTAGGTATGGCTACAAATATTCCGCCTCATAATATGAGAGAAGTTGTTGAGGGTATGTGTTGCCTTATTGACAATCCGGACGCTTCGCTTGAAGAAATTATGCAGTACATAAAAGGCCCCGACTTCCCTACCGCCGGTATTATTATGGGCACAAGAGGTATCAAAGAGGCTTATGCAACGGGCAGAGGCAAAATTTATCTTCGTGCAAGAGCAGAGATTATCGAAACCAAGGGTGACAGATATAAGATTGTTGTTACCGAAATTCCGTACGGTGTAAACAAGGCAAGACTTATTACACGTATTGCCGAGCTTGTTAAGGATAAAAGGCTTGAAGGAATTGCTGACGTTCAGGACTATTCAGATAAAAACGGTATGCATATCGAAATTACCGTTAAGCGTGACGCAAATGCGCAGGTTGTTCTTAACAATCTTTATAAAATGACCGATATGCAGGTAACTTTCGGTACAATTATGCTTGCACTTGTTGACGGCGTTCCGAAAGTTCTTACTCTTAAAGAAATTTTACAGCAGTATATCGACTTCCAAAGAGAGGTTATTACAAGAAGAACACGTTTTGACCTTAATAAAGCGCAGGACAGAGCGCATATATTGGAGGGCCTTGCAAAGGCTATAGATATTGTTGATGAAGTTATTGCAACAATTCGTGCCTGCAAAGGCGGACAGGCAGAGGCTAAGCAGGCTATTATGGACAAGTTTGGCTTTGATGACCCGCAGGCAAGTGCTATCGTGGCTTACCGTTTAGGTCAGTTGGCAGGTCTTGAAATCGAAAAGATTATGAATGAACTCGAAGAACTCAAGGAAAAAATCAAGGATTTGACAGATATTCTTGAACACAGTGAGAGAATTGACGAGATTATCAAGACTGAAACAAGAGAAACAGCCGCTAAATTCGGTGACGAAAGAAGAACGGAAATTTCTGCCGCAGTCGGTGATGTTGAGGATGAGGACCTTATTCCTGTTGAGGATTGTATTCTTACTCTTACTGAAAAAGGATATATGAAGCGCCAGACAGTTGACACCTACAAAGCTCAAAAAAGAGGTGGCAGAGGTGTATCGGGTATGAGCAGAAGAGAAGAGGACGTGGCAAAGACTATGTTTGCATGCTCTACTCACGATTTCATTATGCTTTTCACAAATAAGGGTAAAGTATTTAAAATGAAAGGATATGAAATTCCGGAATCGTCAAGAACGGGCAAGGGTATGAATGTTGTAAACATTCTTCCTATTGAGCAAGGCGAGCAGATTACCGCTATGGTTAGAGTGCCTAATGACGAAGAACGTTCATTCCTTTGTATGATGACGAAAAACGGTATTATCAAGAGAACCGCTCTTGACCAATACGACCATATAAGAAAAAGCGGTATTATTGCTATCAACCTTGACGAGGGCGACGAACTTTGCTGGGTTGATATTACGGACGGAAACAGAAAACTTGTTGCCGCTACTCACGACGGAATGAGTATTTGCTTTGAGGAAAGCGACGCAAGACTTATCGGCAGAACGGCAAGAGGCGTTAAGGCAATCACATTAAGTGAGGGCGACTATGTTGTGGGCTTTGCCGCAGAACGTGAGGGAGTTAAACTTCTTACGGTATCTGAAACGGGATACGGACGTAAGAGTGAATTTTCCGATTACCGTGTTCAGTCAAGAGGCGGTAAGGGACTTCTCAACTACAGGGTTGAAAAGTTCGGTAAGGTTGCCAATATCGCCGCAGTTACGGAAGAAAACGATGTTGTTATGATTTCGACAGACGGAATTATTATTCGTATGCCTGTTGACCAAATTTCTACATTCCAAAGACCTGCAAAGGGCGTTAAGGTAATGAGAGTAAACGAGGGCGAAAAGCTTGCAACAATCAGTGTTGTTGACAGATTTGAGGAAGAGGACGTTGACAATGAAAATACGGACGATACAGAAAATGCAAGCGACGAGCAGGAAAACACAGAAGAATAATAGAAAATGACGTCTGAATATGTCTATTAAATGTGAAAAAATTATAGTTTTTACAATTTTGCTATAGTAATTTGACACGATATGATATATAATGACAAAAGTTTTTAGTTTTAAAAGAGGAGTGAAAGCGTTGGAGAAAGAGTCTTACAGTATTGACGATATACTCTCTGAGGTAAAAAAGCGCAGAGAGAGCGAAAATAAAGAGCAAAGCAATACCGAGGTGCAGGCACCGGCTCAAACGCAAAAGCAAAATCAGCCTATCATAGAAGAAACAAAGGCAGAGCCGAAAGAAGTTGAGGCTGAACCTCAGTTCAAGGAAGTTATAAAAGAGGAAAAGACTGAGGTAAAGGTAAGCGTTGCCAAAAGCGAGCCTAAAAAGGCGGACGTTTTTATTGAAAAAGAAAGCAAGCCTTCAAAAAGCGATACCGCAGATATAGTTATTCCGACAATTGAGGAGGAAGAAAACGGTTTTACCGATACCGACGAGGTTGAGGATAACGAAAACGTTGTTTCAGACAAGCAAACTGCTCAGGAAAACGATAATAACGGTATGGTTGACCTTCTTTCTCTTGCCGACGGTGAAGTAACGCTTCCGAAAAAAGAGGAAGAGCCTAAAAAAGAGGAAAAAGTTAAATTTTCCAAAACCAAAAAAGGCAAAGCAATAATTTCCATTATCGTAATTCTTCTTGTAATGATTATTGCGGCAGGTGTGTTTGCAATTTTATATGCCAACAATATGCTCAACAAGGTTACCGACGACAATAACGGCGGAACAGATTATGAGATGAACACCTACTATGACGGTATGGACTTTCTTAAAGAGGACTTCCCTACTATTGAGGAAGCAAGTGCCGGTGAGGTTTACAGCTATAAGGAATACCTCAAGCAATGGTATCAAAACGGCGACCCTGTAAGCTCAACTCACGTTCTCAACATTCTTCTTATCGGTGAGGATACAAGGGCTGAAAAGATTTCCGACGCTTCCCGTGCGGACTCGGCAATTATCGCAAGTATTAATGTTGATACAAAAGAAATTCACCTTACTTCCGTTTTGCGTGACCTTTATGTTTATTTTGAGGTTGACGGCAAGGGACAGTACGGCAAAATCAATGCAGCTGCTTCAATGGGCGGTATGAAATGCTATATCAACACTATTGAAAGATACTATAAGATTGCAATTAACAACTATGCGGTTGTAAACTTTAATTCATTCCCTAAAATTATTGACGCACTCGGCGGTGTAACAATTAAAATTACTTCTGCCGAAATTAACGAGATTAACAATCACCCGAGAACATACGGTAAAGTTACTATTAAGCAGACATTTGAGGGTACCGAGGGTACTATGAAGCTTAACGGTAAGCAAGCGCTTGCATATTGCAGAATCAGACATATTGACTCTGACGGTGCAAGAGCAAACAGGCAAAAGACCGTTCTCAACGCACTTCTCAAGAAAATGAAGAAGAGCGGCACAATCGATACGGTTAAGACTGTTAATCAGCTTGCAGGCTACGTTTATACGGGTTACAGCAAAAAAGAACTTATCTCTATCGGCAATACGGCTATTAGAGACGGCTGGCTTGAATATACAATGAAAACCAAGAATGTTCCGGCTGTTGAAAACTGTAAGGGCGGTTCGAATTTCTCGGCGGCTCCGGGTAACTGGATTTGGCTTGCAGATATTCCAAAGGACGCATATGAGCTTCAAATGGAAATTTACGGCAAATCAAATATCAAGTTAAGTGATAACAGACCGGCATATATTGAAATGGGCAGATAAAAAAATAGCCTTCCCCTTGAGGGGAAGGTGGCGACTATGGTCGACGGATGAGATGTGATTGTGCAAAGCGAAAGAGGTGTAAACTCTTTTTTCGTAGGGGCGATTATTAATCGCCCGATTAATCACCTCATCAGTCAGTAAACTGACAGCTTCCCCTCAAGGGGAAGCCGTTTTTATGTATAAAAGAGAGGGAAATATGAAACATACTAAGGGTGCGACTGTAAAATTTGCGCTGAGGCAATCGCTTCCTGTTTTGTTTGGCTATTTGTTTTTAGGTTCGGCATTCGGAATTATGCTTTACAAGGCGGGGTACAATTGGCTTTGGGCAGTTTTTATATCGCTTATTGTTTATGCCGGTTCGGGGCAATTTTTGCTTGTATCGTTAATCAGCTCCAAGGCGGATATTGCAACAACGGCGCTTATGACATTATTTATAAATACACGTCATATGTTTTACGGTTTATCGTATATAGAAAAGTTCAAACAGGGCAAGTGGCGCTATCCGTTTATGATTTTCACTCTTACCGACGAAACGTATTCCGTCAATTCGTCAATTTTAAGTGTTCCCGAAAATGTAGATGAACCGAAAGCGAGATTTTTAATCGGTGAATTTAATCATTTTTATTGGATAGTAGGCTCTGCGCTCGGCTCACTTTTAAGCCAGCTTATCCCGATTGATTTTACGGGTATAGATTTTTCAATGACGGCGCTTTTTGTTGTTATTTTTATTGATTTGATTAGAAATAACAAGGGCAAAAGTCCTATTATCGGTGCAGTCGGTGTATTTTGTGCCGTAATTTGCTTGATTATTTTCGGCGCCGATAAGTTTTTGCTTCCGTCACTTCTTATTACGGTTGTGATTTTATCCTCGTTTAAAAAGTTTTTTGAAACCGAGGAGGTGGCAAAATGACAACTTCTCATCTCGTTTTAATGATTGTTGTTGCCGGTGCGGTAACGTTTGGCACAAGGCTTTTCCCTTTTGCACTTTTCGGTCAAAGCAAGGAAGTGCCGAAGTTTATTAAATACCTCGGAAACGTTTTGCCCGTAGCAATTTTAGGTATTCTTATTGTTTATTGCTTAAAAGATTTTGAAAAGGGCGATATAAATTATATCATTCCTCAGCTTATTTGCGTTGCGCTTACCGCCGTGGTGCATATTTGGAAAAAGAACACTCTTTTGTCAATTGCCGTCGGCACAATAGGATATATGTTATTGATACATTTTGTGTTTGTTTAAAATAAAACAATGAGGCGAACAAAGTTCGCCCCTACGGTTATATTTAATTTTTATAAATCGTCGGCGTCTTGAATCGGTTCTTCAAGTTCGCCGTTATAATACATATCGGCAGGAACACCCGTATACATTCCCTGCGGGTCGCTTGCAACGATTTCCGGATTTAAAAATGATGTGTAATCATTAAATTTATTTTTATTTTTCTTATTTCTTTTATCTTTTTTATCATTATTTTTCATAAAAAATCACCCCTGCAATTATGATTTGCAAAGGTGATTTTTTTATTATAGTTTTTCGACATCAATTTCTGCAATTTTATCCAAAAATTGTTTTGGAGTTATAACATTACCGAACGTGAGATATTCGTCCATATTCATATTAAAATTGTTGATAAAAACAGGTACGCTTTCATATTCAAGGTCGATATGAAGTTTTGCGGCGTCCGCCATAATCACATTAGGGTCGGCAGTTGTCATATCATAGTATTTTGTAACAACGCTTTCGTGATTTCTCACATATTCCAAAATAACATTTCTGCTTGATTTTGATATTGAAACGTATTTGTTTTCATTTTTTTGAAGCGCCAGCGCCATAGGCATTTGCGCAACCGCCTTACACGTATCGGAATTAACAAAAAATTCGTTGATAAAAATTGATTCAAGCTTACTTGTATCATCAGGCACGATTATAGCAAAAATATATTTGGAAAGTTTTTTGCCGTAAATATTTTTCATAAATTCTTTAAAATAATACTGACATTCGGCAATTCTTTCGGCAAACTGATGATAAAAAGGAATATTCGGAGTATCGATAAGCGCAGGCATAGTAAATGTTTTAAATTCTTCCGATTCCTTATCCTTAATCAATATGCTGTTGTTGGTGATAATCATAGGTATTGTTTTAGCCAAAAAATCGCCTCCCGACAATATGTATTTTACTACACGTGTCCGTTTAAATCAATAAAATTTCAAATTTTCACAAAAATATAGTGAAATTTCAGTACATATATGGTACAATATGTATATTAAATATCGAAAGGAGCATCAAAATGCCCGATTCAGAAGAATTAGATGAAATATTAAAAGAAATTAAAAATATAAATGCGCCGAAGGAAGAAGAACCTAAAAAGCCCGAAGCGCCGCTCAGTTTTGCAAAGGAAGAGGAAGCACCAAAGGCGGCTGCACCTGAATTTAAGCCTGAAATTAAAGAAGAGCCTAAAAAGGAAAGTTTAAGCTTTGATAATTTTTCCACCTTTAATTCTGCCGAAAAGGACAATGCGCCTAAGGTAATCAGAGAGGAAGCAAAAGAAATGGCTACTGATAAAAAGCCACCTAAAAAAGGTAACAAAAAGCCGATAATTATTGCGATTGTTGTTGTTTTAATCGTCGCAATTGCAGTTGCGGCTGCCGTTATTGTTAAAAATAAGAATAAGGAGCCTGAAACAACAGCACCGCAGACAACGCAGGAGCAGACAACGGCGGCACCTGTTGTGGCTAAGACAAATCCGCTTACAGGCGAAAGCGACTTCAACGAAAAGGCTGTAGGTAAAAGACCGATTGCCTGCGTAGTTGAAAACTCTGTTTCCGCAAGACCTCAATGGGGTATCGCAGACAGTAAGAACCCGCCTGACATTATTGTTGAAGGTGAGGTTGAAGGCGGAGAAACAAGAATGCTTTGGATGTATGCAGACTACACCGCTGTTCCGTCACAAATCGGACCGATGAGAAGTGCAAGACCTCCTTACATTAAATTCTCAGAGCTTTTTGACGCTATCTTCCTTCATTGGGGACAGAGCCAGACAAAGAGAGGCACTAACTATATCGGCGCTAACACTGTTTTTAGACAGGACAATGTTGACCATATCAACCAAATGACATATTCAGGCAAGGTTGCACTCTTCGGCAGAGATTCGTCAAGAGGCGTATCAACCGAGCATACAGGCGTTATGTACGGTTCAAAAATTGCCGCAGCTATCAAAGGTGAGGGCTTTAGAACCGACGCTAACGAAAGCAAATATACAAAGTTCAATTTTGCAAGCGAAGAATCAACCGTAAGCGACAAGGAGTGCAAAACTCTCGGTCTTACATTCTCTAACAGAACAGCTACAAGAGATTGGACATATAATTCAAGCGACAAGATGTATCATTCAAACGATTACAAGACAGACGTTGCAAGAAAGAATCTTCTTGTTCTCTTTGACCAGACAAATTACGTTTCAAAGGCAAACTACAAAAACAGCGGTTCGTCTGAAGTTTACTGCAACTACAAGCTTGCAGGCGGCAAGGGTAAACTTGCAACCGACGGAACAATTGTTGACATTAACTGGAGCGTAAAAGACGGCGTTCTTGTTATTAAAGATACAAACGGTAATGATGTAAAATTCAATGTAGGTACAACTTGGATTGGATATGCATCGTCAAACAACGGCGGCAGTGTAAAATAATCGGTTGTGAATAAACAGGCATAACCGTCACGGAAAAGAAAAGGATTAGGTATTCGCATTAATTTACGAATATCTAATCCTTAATTTTTTATATCAATAACATTTGAACGTTTTGTCTTAATAATTATTATAATTATTCTTTATTCATACTTTCCGGGGCGGTATCAATAACCTCGATTTTGTTTGCTCTCATCCAAAGCGACGGGGTGATACGAAGCCTAAATCCGTAGCCGGGGTCCATTTGCCAATGAGCCATAGGCGCTTCGGGCAAACCGTAGCAGGAAAGAAGCGTCATAAGCACACCGGCGTGACCGACAATTGCGATATTTTGCGTTCCCGTTTTGATACAGCCGTCGATAACCTTTTCAAATGCGGCACAAATACGCTGCACAAATTCCGCATTGCTTTCGCCGTAAGGTGTTTTTGCGTGAATGTCACCGCCTATCCAATTTTTAAAATCTTCATTATCTTTCAAATCTTCTGCCGTGCACTCTTCAAATTCGCCGAAGTTATATTCGATAAAATCATCAATTGTTATGATTGTGTTGTCGGGGAACATAATTTCCGCCGAGTCTTTGCACCTTTTAAGCGGTGAGGAAAATACTGCGTCAACTTTTGGGTAGTGGTACTTTCCCTTGATTGAATGAAGCTCATTTATACTATCTGTAGTGAGTGGCAAATCCGTATGCCCAATATACTGTGCGTTTAAGTTTCCTTTGGTTATTCCGTGACGGAAGAAATATAAATTATAAGATTTCATTGTGAAATGCTCCTTTTTAAGCCAATTGTTACAAAATATTACAAATAGGAAAACACGCTTTACAAATAGTAATACGGTGATATAATACTATTTGTAATAAACGAGGTGTTAACTATGAGTACAAAAAAAGATGAAAAGAGAGCCGCAAGGGCCGACAAAAGTGAAAAAATTTCAAAATTTGCAATAAAACTCTCCGAACTTAGAAGAGAAAGAGGCATCAGCCAGAAGAAAGCGGCAACCGACCTTGGCATTTCCCAAGCGCTTTTGAGCCATTATGAAAAGGGCATCAGGGAATGCGGTCTTGATTTCGTTATTCGCTGCAGTGAATATTACGGCGTTACAACCGATTACCTTTTAGGCGTCAGCGAAAGCAGAAACGGTCTTGACATTGACGCTATGAATAAGCAGGAGGAGGAAAACGGAGAATTTTCCATTTTCACTCTCGGCAAGGCTACAAAATATTTGCTTGACCTTGTTGCTACGGGCAGCGATGAGGGTGCGCTCAAATACGTTTCCGATTATTATACGCTTTGCGTTTACCGTGGCGCAATCACACTTGCAAAAGCGGGAATGTTACCGAGGGAAATGTTCAAACTTGATTACACTCTCGGCAGAGAACTTGCTTCAGCCGCACTTTCCGTTGAGGACGCAAAATTCGTTTTCATTGAGGATAAATCGAGAACAGGCTCCGACCTCGGTGAAAAAACTGCGCTTCACAGCCTTATTGAAAAGGCAGAGGATATTATTTACAATACATTCGTCTTAGAATAAAGTGTATTGATTTTTTTGAAGTTTAATAAATTCAAGTATAATCGTCGTAGAGATTTCTGCGGCGATTTTTTTAAATGTGGGATAATCAAGCTGAGAATTTTCATCTCCGCCGTCGCTGATTGAACGCAAAACGGCAAAAGGGACGTTGTTAGCGGCACAGGTGTGACCGATTGCACCGCCCTCCATTTCACCGCAAATTGCGCCGAATTCATTTTTGAGCATATCTTTTAATTCGCTGCTTGCGATAAATGTGTCACCGCTGGCAATTGTTCCCCTATGGATTTTTTCACCGCAGGAAATGGCGGTGCGAGCCAAAAGCTCGGAAATTTTATCGTCTGTCTTAACTTTGATAACATTAAGACCGTTGATAAATCCCCTCGGTTCACCCAAAGCGGTAATGTCAATATCATATTCGCAAACGTCGCTTGCGATAACGACATTTTTAATAACAACGTCGCTTGAAAGCGAGCAGGCAACGCCGACATTGATAATCATTTCAATATCAAAATTATCAATCATAGCCTGAGTGCACAAAGCGGCATTGACCTTACCCGGTGAGCACTTTGCAACGCATACTGTCACGTCATCAATAAAGCCGCAGACAAATTCAACTCCGGCAATTTCGCTCACTGTTTTGCCTTTAACCTGAGATTTAATGTTATCAACCTCGGTATCCATTGCGCCGATAATTCCTATCATAACGGTATCTCTCCTAAATAAACTTGTGTATCTGAAATCTCTTTCCCCAAGATATAGTGCTATTATAATATAATAATAAAATAAATACAAGAATAATTATTTTTTTATTGACAAAAGGCGTAAAACTAATATATAATATCTACCGATATTGTGGAAAGTGTTTCTATCGATAATTTTAAAGATGAGCAAATTCCGCACGCCTGTGCTATACCGTACAGAGCAAACGAAAATTAAGACAAGTTTGATTTTCAGAAATGGAGTGAAAAAAATGAAGAGAACTTACCAGCCAAAGAAGAGACACGCACAGAAGGTACACGGTTTCAGACAGAGAATGTCAACTAAGAACGGCAGAAAGGTACTTGCTCGCCGTCGTGCAAAGGGCAGAAAGCAGCTTTCTTACTAATTACAGATTGGGTGCGATTTGGTGAAAAGCAAAACCTTAAAGGAAAATAAAGATTTTCGCCGACTTTACTATCAGGGTAAAAGCCAAGCCTCCTCCTGCGTTGTGACCTATGTTGCAAAAAGCAGAAGAAACGGGGTCAGAATAGGAATTACCACGAGTAAAAAAATCGGCTGTGCAGTTGAACGAAACAGAGCAAAGAGAGTTATTCGTGCCGCCTTTTCTCAGCTTGAGGGAAGAATTAACGGCAATTACGATTTTGTTTTTGTTGCACGCACAAAGACCTCAAAAGTTAAAATGCAGCAGGTGCTTGAACAAATGGAACAGCACTTTAAAGCATTGGGAGTAATTGATTGATGGGAGCTATAAGAAATGCAATTAAAAAGGTGTTGATTTTTTTAATCAAAACCTATCAATTGACCTTAAGCCCTCGTTTTTCACACGGAAGCTGCAGATTTACACCTACGTGTTCGCAATATGCGCTTGAAGCTATTGAAGTTCACGGTATTTTTAAAGGGTGTTTGCTTGCGGCGTGGAGAATTTTGAGATGTAATCCTTTTTCCAAAGGTGGCTGGGACCCTGTTCCGCCTAAAAAAACTAAAGAGGACAAATAATGAGCAGTATTATAATGGCAGCTAATACCGTTTCAAACGGTATGGCAATTTTTAAGCCACTGTATTGGTTGTTCGGTAAATGTATGGCATTTTTGCTTGATGTGCTTAACAATCAATATTTTATCGCACTTATTATTTTCACGGTAGTAACCCGTTTGCTTCTTTTGCCGCTTAACATTAAGCAGCAGAAATCTATGGCGGCAACTACAAGACTGCAACCTAAAATTCAGAAGATTAATAAAAAATATCCTGACCCGAGAGACAGGGACAAGCTTAATCAGGAGATGCAGGACCTTTATGTAAGAGAGGGACATAACCCTATGCAGATGGGCTGCGGACCTATGATTTTCCAAATGATTTTCCTTATGGGTGTCATCGGTATTATTTATTATCCTATTCAGTACGTTTTAGGTGCAAGTGAATTTAATGACGCATCAAACGAGATTTACAAGGTGATTTTGCCGATTTATCAGCAAATCACAGGTAATGCTGATGCAAAAATAACTTATTTTCAGTTGAACATACTTGAGAACTTCCCTGCTTACAAGGAAGCGCTTATGCAGTCATTCCCGAAAATTTTTACCTCAGGTGTTTGTAATGATATTGAAACCTACAGACAGGGTATGACATTATTCGGTCTTGATATGACACGTATTCCGCATTGGAAGGACGGTATTATTGTTATAATTCCTATTCTTTCCCTTGTAACATCACTCGGTTCAAGCGTTGTTTCTACAATCATTCAAAAGAAAAACAATCCTGCAGCGTCTCAGCAGAATGCACAAATGATGATGATGATGCTTATGATGCCGTTCTTCTCTTTCTATATTGCATTTAAAGTAACGGCAGCAGTCGGTTTTTATTGGACTATTTCGAATATTATCGCTATTTTACAGCAGATTTATATTTTCAAGGTTCATCCGCCTAAGAGAACTCAGGCAAGATTGATGGTTGAAAACACTATTGAACGTCGTTCACGTGAAGAAAATATTAAAAAGATGACGAAATAATTATCGGAGGATAAAGATGATAAAGGAATTTATCGGTACCGGTAAAACAGTTGAAGAAGCTACCCAAAATGCAAAGATTCAGCTCAATGCTCCGGAAATGGCAGACGTTCACGTTGAAGTTATCAAATATCCGGAGAAAAAGAAGTTTTTTGGTTTAATCGGTGGCTGTGATGCCGAGGTTAAGGTTAGCTATGACGACGGCAAGAAGGAGAAAAAGCCTGAAGCTCCTAAGAAGAGCGTTGAAAAGAAGGCAGCTGCTCCTAAAAAGCCGACACCAAAGAAGCCAGCTTATGAAAAGCCTATTGAGGAAACCAAGGCAGATAAACCGGAAGAAAAAATCAGCGAGAAAGATATTGACCTTGACTACGCTTGCCGATATCTTAAAACTATGATTGAAGGTCTTAAAGTAGTAGACCCGAAGATTACGGCTAAGGTTGTTGACGGCACGGTTGAGATGACAATTGAATGTGAGGATTACGGTATTATTATCGGCAGAAGAGGCGAAACTCTTGACTCACTTCAGTATCTTACAAGTCTTGCTATTAAAAATGGAACTAATAAATATGTAAGAGTTACTCTTAATGTAGGCGACTACAGAGCAAAGAGAGAGGAAACTCTTAAAGCACTTGCAACAAAGAATGCAAATTACGTTGCAAGAACAGGCAGACGTTATTCGTTTGAACCAATGAATCCGTACGAAAGAAGAATTATTCATACCGCAGTACAGGAGGTTGAGGGTGTTACCTCACGTTCGGTCGGCAGCGGAATGGACAGAAGAGTTCTTATTGAACCTGAAGGCGGAGTTAGACGTAATTACAGAAATGACAGAAGAGGCGGCAGACGTCCGGCTCCTGCTCAAAATACTGTTGACGCTAACAGAGAAAAGAAGGTTGACAGAGCGGATATTCCGAAGTTCGGCAAAATCGAAGTCAACAAAAATAACGACTGATAACCAACGTATATATAATGGCGGACAGTTTTGTTCGCCATTATTTTGCATAAGAACACTTTAACAGGAGGGATAACTATGAGTAAAACTATTGCGGCGATTGCCACGGGAAACAGTGTTTCGGGTATAGGTGTAATCAGAATCAGCGGTGACAATGCAATTGAAATTGCACAAAAAGTGTTCAAAGCAATGGACGCTACTCCCTTATCCTCTCTTAAAGGATACACGGCAAAATTCGGCAACGTTTATTCAAACGGAGAAAAATTTGACAATGCGATTGCGCTTGTTTTTCGTGCACCGAAAAGTTATACGGGTGAAGACGTTGTTGAACTTTCCGTTCACGGCGGAATTTTTATTGTTGAAAAAACCTTGGAAGCTGTTTTAGATGCAGGCGCAAGCCCTGCCGAAGCAGGTGAATTTACAAAAAGAGCATTTTTAAACGGTAAAATGGACCTTACGCAAGCCGAGGCTGTTGCAACATTGATATCGGCAAACGGTCAGGAGGCAGCAAAGGCATCGTTTAATCTTTTGCAAGGTTCTTTGAGCAATAAAATATCCGATGTGCTTGATAAAATTGTTTCACTCAGTGCATCAATGGCGGCTTGGGTTGATTATCCCGACGAGGAAATTCCCGAGCTTGACGAAAAAACTTTAAAAGATACGTTATCCTCAGCCGAAAACGAATTAAAAGAACTTCTTGATAATTACGAAAGCGGAATGATAATGACCGAGGGCGTCAATACGGTTATTGCAGGCAGACCTAATGCAGGTAAATCAACGCTTATGAATATGCTTTCGGGCAAGGAAAAAAGTATCGTTACTCATATTGAGGGAACGACGAGAGATATTGTTGAAAATTCGGTAAGGCTCGGCTCGCTTGTGCTCCATCTTTCCGACACGGCAGGGCTTAGAGAAAGCGACGACGTTGTGGAAGCAATCGGAATTAAAAAGGCGCTTGAAAGAATTGACACATCTTCCCTTGTGCTTGCGGTCTTTGACAGTTCACGTGAGCTTGACGATGACGATAAAATGCTTATTGATGCGTGCAAGGGTAAAAAGGCGGTTGCTGTTATCAACAAAACCGACCTCTCCCCTAAAATCGATACGGATATAATAGAAAAGAATTTTGAAAGCGTTGTTTATATCTCGGCTAAAAACAATACGGGGCTTAAAGAACTTGAAACGGCGGTTAAAAATATTTTAGGTGTTGAGGAATTTGACTCCTCTGCCCCGCTTATTGCAAACAGACGTCAAAAGCAATGTATTCAAAAGGCATATGAGAATATAAACGAAGCATTGTCGGCGGCTGAAATCGGTTTAACTTATGATGCGATTAATGTTATGATAGACAGTGCGGTTGATGAACTTTTGACGCTTACGGGTAAAAAAGCGACAGAGGAAGTTGTTAATAATATTTTCTCCCGTTTTTGCGTAGGTAAATAAATTAAGGAGGTAAAGCTATGGAATATTTTGCAGGAAGCTATGATGTAATAGTTATCGGTGCAGGTCACGCAGGAATTGAAGCTTGTCTTGCTTCGGCTCGTCTCGGCTGTAAGACTGCTGTTTTTACAATCAATCTTGACTGGGTCGGAAATATGCCGTGCAATCCGTCAATCGGCGGAACGTCTAAAGGTCATCTTGTTCGTGAAATAGATGCACTCGGCGGTGAAATGGGTAAAGCGGCAGACAAATACACTTTGCAATCCCGTATGCTCAACCTCGGAAAAGGACCGGCGGTTCATTCACTCAGAGCGCAGATTGACAGGAGAGAATATTCTCAGGGAATGAAGCACACTTTGGAGCTTCAAAAAAATCTTGATATCAGGCAAGGTGAAATTGTTGACCTTTACCGTTTGGAAAACGGAGAATGGCAGGTAAAGACTAAGCTTGAAGCGCTTTTCAATGCAAAGGCTGTCATTATCGCAACGGGTACATTTCTCGGCGGACGAGTATATATCGGTGATGTTTCATACGAAAGCGGACCTGACGGAATGTTTCCGGCAACCGAGCTTTCAAAAGCTTTAAAAAGGCTTAATATTCCGCTTCGCAGATTTAAAACTGGTACTCCGTCGAGAGTAAACAGGCAGTCGATTGATTTTTCAAATCTTGAAGAGCAGGACGGCGACGAAGAAACGGTACCGTTCAGCTTTGAAACGGAGGAAGCACCGAAAAATAAAGTTTGCTGTCATATAACTTATTCTAACGAAAAAACTAAGCAGATTATTCTCGATAACCTCGACCGAAGTCCGATGTATTCGGGTAAAATTGAGGGTAAAGGTCCGAGATACTGTCCGTCTTTTGAAGATAAAATAGTAAGGTTTAAGGATAAGGAGCGCCATCAGCTTTTCATTGAGCCGTGCGGACTTGAAACGGAGGAAATGTATCTTCAAGGTTTGTCCTCTTCTCTGCCTGAGGATGTTCAGCTTGCATTTATCCATACAATTCCCGGTCTTGAACACGCACAGGTAATGAGGACTGCTTATGCCATTGAGTATGACTGCGTTGACCCGACTGCACTAAATGCAACATTGGAATTTAATTCTATAAAAGGGCTTTACGGCGCAGGTCAGTTTAACGGTTCAAGCGGTTATGAGGAAGCGGCGGCTCAAGGTCTTGTTGCCGGAATTAATGCGGCGCTTAAAATTAAAGGTGAAGAACCTATGATTTTGGACCGTGGCGGTTCGTATATAGGAACTCTTATTGATGACCTTGTAACTAAGGGCTGTACCGACCCTTACAGAATGATGACAAGCCGAAGCGAATACCGCCTTGTTTTAAGGCAGGACAATGCCGACGTGCGCCTAACTCCTATAGGTTACAAAATCGGCTTGATTTCGCAGGCAAGATATGATAAATTTATAAGTAAGGAAGAAATGGTTAAGGCAGAGCGAGAAAGAATTGAAAACAAATCAATTCCGCTTACCGATACTCTTCAAAAAATTATGGAGGATTGCGGCACTACTCCACTCGAGCGTGGCTGCAAGATGATAGACCTTCTTAAAAGACCTCAAATTACATACAAAGCATTGACAAGTGTTGATGATGACAGACCTAACCTGCCCCGTGCGGTATTTGAGCAGGTTGAAATTGCGGTTAAATATGAGGGATACATTAAAAGGCAGGAACAGCAAATTAAAGAAATGCGCCGAATTGAGTGCAAAAAAATCCCTGACGATATTGATTATTCTTCACTTAAAGGGCTTAGGCTTGAGGCAGTTGAGAAACTATCTAAAATCAGACCTGAAAATCTTGGGCAGGCAAGCAGAATAAGCGGTGTAAATCCTGCCGACATTGCCGCTTTGAACATAATTTTGGAGACGTTATGATAGATTACGACCTTTTATTAAGTGAAGCTGAAAAAATAGGTATTGACCTCGGTCAATACGGAGCAGACAGATTTGACACATATGCCGAAAGGCTTGTTCGCTGGAATGAGCACGTTAATCTTACGGCAATTACCGAGCCTGACGATATAGTTATTAAACATTTTATCGACAGCCTTTATCCTATGAAGTACATTGACTTCAAGCCGGGGCAAACTATTGCCGACGTAGGAACGGGTGCAGGCTTCCCCGGTATGCCTATATTAATCGCCAATCCTAAAGTTGAAGTCAACTTTATAGACAGTTCCGGTAAGAGAATTAACTTTATTAATGATGTGCTGAGTAAAATAGGCATTATTGCTACGAGCACTCACGAAAGAGCCGAGGATGTCGGTAAAAATCCCGAATTTCGTGAAAAATACGATTTTGCCACTGCGAGAGCTGTTGCTCCTTTAAACGTTCTTTGTGAATACTGTTTGCCTTTGGTAAAGGTTGGCGGTAGATTTGTTTCACTGAAAGGTTCTAACGGATTAGAGGAACTTGAGGCGGCAAAAAACGCTATTGAGGTCTTAGGCGGTGAACTTGAAACGGCAGATAGCTACAAACTTCCGAACGGTGACGGCAGAACGATATTTATTATTAAAAAGATATCGCAAACTCCGACAAAATACCCCAGAAAGCCTAAGAAAATTGATACTCACCCACTCTAAACTTAATATATATTGTCGAAATACAAGGATTTCTCACGATGAGAAATCCTTTATTTTTGTGATATTGTGTGGTATATTTAAATCAAGGAGTGAGGGACGTGGAACAAATCGTTCAAATACCTACAGAGAAGCTGTTGCCTAATCCGTATCAGCCACGAAAACAGTTCAAAAGCGAGGAGATGCTGTCCCTTGCCGACTCAATCAAAGAAAACGGAATTCTTCAACCGCTTTTATGCAGGCAAATTAATCACAGCGACTATTACGAACTAATCGCAGGTGAACGCAGACTGAGAGCCGCAATACTTGCAAATCTTCAAAGTGTGCCGTGCATAATTGTTGAATGTGAATATGAGGACAGCGCTGTTTACTCTATTCTTGAAAATATACAGCGTTCCGACCTTAATTTCTTTGAAGAAGCGCTTGCTATATCTCATTTGATGAATACATTTGGTTTAACTCAGCAGCAAATAAGCAAAAAACTCGGTAAAAGCCAGAGTGCACTGTCCAATAAACTAAGACTTTTAAGACTTCCGGCAGATGTAAGGTATTTTATCGATAAAGAGGGATTGACCGAACGTCACGCAAGGGCTTTATTGAAAATTGATAATGAAAAGGATATGTGGACAACTCTTAAAGTTATAACCGAGCGTCATTTGAACGTTGAACAGACGGAGGCTTATATCGATTCCCTTACAAATAAAGAGATTAAGCATAAGAAAAATGTTATTAAGGTTTTTAAAGACATAAGGATTTTTGTCAATACGGTTAATAAGGCTATCGCTACTATGAAAGAAAGCGGAATCAATGCCGAATCGGATAAGACAGAAACTGACGAATATATAGAATTTAGGGTAAGAATACCGAAAGACGCTAAAATGCAGGACAAGACTGCATAATTAATTTCGCTTAAAACGGATTTTTTCCGTTTTAACATATTCTCCTCTTTTCATCACGTGGAAAAAACGGGCTTAACGGTCCGTTTTTTCTGCTTTTATGGGCTACTCTTGTGTTTCACGTGAAACAGTTACCCAATATATAGATTTTAAGTTAAACAAAGTTTTAATTGCGATTATTTCATATTATATGTTGTTTATGTATTTGTATAATGTGAAATGATTGCTTTTTTTATTTAAAACATATATATTTTTCTAATGTTTAACATAAAAATCATTGTTTCACGTGAAACATCTATATATTGTATATTCCTCTATTGTCAAACACAAACGGCGAAAAATAATTCAAATGTTTCACGTGAAACCCCTTGCCTACTCCCCTGTCTTGTAGTATAATCTTCAATACGGAGGTGAACTTATGGGAAAAACCGTATCTATATTTAACCAAAAAGGCGGAGTAGGAAAAACCACAACTTGTGTAAACTTTGCCGCCGCACTTGGATTGAAAGGAAAGAAAACGCTTCTTGTTGATTTAGACCCTCAGGGCAACACAACAAGCGGTGTCGGAATAGATAAAGCAGAAATAGAAAAATCAACTTACGATATACTTATTAATGAAGAATCTGCCAAAGATATAGTTATTCAAACAGAATTTAAAAATTTGTCGGTCCTCCCTGCCAATATGAACCTTGCGGGAGCAGAGTTGGAGCTTGCCGAGGAAGAAAACAGATTTAAAGCGCTTAAAAAGGCACTTGCACCTATTGTAATGGATTATGACTATATCATTATTGACTGTCCCCCGAGTTTAGGGCTTCTTTCACTTAATGCATTGACAGCTTCTGATACACTTATTGTACCTTTGCAGTGTGAATATTATGCTTTGGAAGGTTTAAGCCAGCTTTTGGGGACTGTCAGAACCGTAAAACAGCATTATAACGAACATTTGGAGCTTGAAGGTGTGCTTTATACAATGTATGATACACGTCTTAAACTTAATTCGCAGGTTATCGACGAAGTTAATCAGTATTTTCCAAATAAAGCGTATAAAACAACAATTCCACGCAGTGTTAAACTTGCCGAGGCACCGAGTTTCGGTAAACCTATCTTTTATTATGAAAAATACTCAAAACCTGCTTTTGCTTACAAGAAATTTGCAGATGAATTTTTAAAGAAACAATAATCACTAATGAATATGTTTAACATACTGAATGATTGGTTATACAACATAAACTAAAAAGAGGAGGAACGATATGGCTAAAAAGCAATCAGGGCTCGGCAAAGGGTTAAGCGCTCTTATGCTTGAAAACTCGGTTGATGAAATGGTGGCAACCAATACTTTGCCGCTCAACGAGATTATGCCTAATAAGGAACAGCCGAGAAAGACCTTTGATGAGGGCGCTTTGCAGGAACTTGCTGACAGTATCACACAGCACGGTGTACTTCAGCCGCTTCTTGTAAGACCGCTTCCGTCCGGCGGATATCAGCTTGTTGCCGGAGAAAGACGTTGGAGAGCGTCAAGAATGGCAGGACTTAAAGAAGTTCCTGTTGTTGTAAAAGAACTCTCGGACGTTGAAACAATGGAAATCGCAATAATTGAGAATTTACAGCGTGAGGACCTCAACCCGATTGAAGAGGCAGAGGGATTGCAGGCACTTATTGACCGCTGCGGTTTCACACAAGAAGAAGTTGCAACTTCGGTAGGAAAGTCTCGTCCGGCTATCGCAAACGCATTAAGGCTTCTTAAATTGCCGCAGGAAGTGCGTGATATGACTAAAAACGGGGAAATTTCCGCAGGTCACGCAAGGGCACTTTTGTCTTTTGATAATGAGGCAATGATTTATGAAGTTGCTCAAAATATTGTAAAAAATAACTTGACTGTTCGTGATGTTGAACGTTTAGCTAAAACAAGTGAAAAATCTTCACCGTCTGCGCATAGAAAGAGCAAAAGACGTGACAGCTTTTATGATGAGGTTGAGCTTACGCTTACAGAAGTGCTCGGCAGAAAAGTTAAGGTATATAACGGCAGAGGAAAGGGCACTCTTGAAATAGAGTTTTACTCAGCCGAGGATTTAAAAGAAATAGCAAATAAATTAGGAGAATAAAAATGATTGACATTAAATTTTTAAGAGAAAATCCCGACGTTGTTAAGGAAAATATCAAAAAGAAGTTTCAGGATAAGAAATTACCGCTTGTTGATGAGGTAATCGAACTTGATGAAGAACGCAGAGCTTCAATGGCAAAGGCTGACGAACTTCGTGCTAACAGAAATAAGCTTTCTAAGGAAATCGGCGCACTTATGGCTCAGGGCAAAAAAGACGAGGCTATGGCTATTCGTGAAAAGGTAACTGCTCAGGCTAAGGAGCTTGAAGAGCTTGCCGCAAAGGAAAAGGAACTCAACGAAAAAGTTACATCTATAATGATGGTTATTCCTAATATTATTGAGGACAGTGTTCCTATCGGTAAAGATGACAGCGAAAATGTTGAAGTTGAACGTTTCGGCGAGCCTGTTGTTCCTGATTTTGAAATTCCTTATCATACAGATATTATGGAAAGCTTTGACGGTATTGACCTTGAAGCCGCAGGCAGAGTAGCAGGTAACGGTTTCTATTATCTTATGGGGGATATCGCAAGACTTCACTCGGCAGTTATCAGCTATGCAAGAGATTTTATGATTGACAGGGGATTTACTTATGTTGTTCCTCCGTTTATGATTCGTTCAAACGTTGTAACAGGCGTTATGAGCTTTGAAGAAATGGACGCTATGATGTATAAAATCGAGGGTGAGGACCTTTATCTTATCGGAACTTCGGAGCACTCAATGATAGGTAAGTTTATCGATACTATCACTCCGGAGGAAAAACTTCCTCTTACCCTTACTTCATATTCTCCTTGCTTCCGTAAGGAAAAGGGTGCTCACGGTATCGAGGAACGTGGCGTATACAGAATTCACCAGTTTGAAAAGCAGGAAATGGTTGTTGTTTGTAAGCCGGAAGAGTCAAAAATGTGGTTTGATAAACTTTGGAAAAATACAGTAGACCTTTTCAGAAGTCTTGATATTCCGGTTCGTACTCTTGAATGTTGCTCGGGCGACCTTGCAGACCTTAAAGTAAAGAGCGTTGACGTTGAGGCTTGGTCACCGAGACAGAAGAAGTATTTTGAGGTCGGTTCTTGCTCAAATCTTACCGACGCACAGGCACGCAGACTTAAAATCAGAATTAAGGGTGAAAAAGGAAATTACCTTGCGCATACACTTAACAATACGGTTGTTGCTCCTCCGAGAATGCTTATCGCTTTCCTTGAAAATAACCTTCAAGCCGACGGCAGCGTTCTTATTCCTGAGGCACTTCGTATGTATATGGGCGGCAAGGACAGAATTATTCCTAAAAAATAATGCAAATTATATCTTTAGTCATTGCAGTTTTGCTTTTGATAGTTTTCATATATCCAATAGTAACGGGCGTTCATAATTTGGGTATGGCGGCAGGTGTATTTTTGGGACTTTGCTTCGGGGCAGAGGGTTTGTTTTACAATAAAATGAATTTCACCGCCCAAAGATATACGGTTTTTGCACTGTTTGTCATATCGCTTGTTTTGATTTTCGCTTGCGCTTATGTTATGAAATTCGGCAAAAATACTGCAACAAATCAAAAAACGGTAATAGTTTTAGGCTGTAGGGTAAAGGGCGATGTCCCAAGCCTTGCACTTCAAAAAAGGGCAGACGCAGCATATTTTTATCTGCTTAAAAATCCCGACGCAATCGCAATTTTAAGCGGCGGTCAGGGTAAGGATGAAAATATAAGCGAAGCCGCCTGCCTTAAAAAACTTTTGACGGATAGGGGAATTTTAGCAAACAGGCTTTTTTGCGAGGAACTTTCCACTTCGACCGATGAAAATATCCGCTTTTCCAAAAAGATTATTGATGAAAACGGCTTTGACACAAACGTTGCGATTGTCACAAGCGAATATCATCAATTAAGGTCAAAGCATATTTGTGAAAAGAACGGCTTGAAATTTGCCTCAATCAGTTCAAAAACCGAACCGCTTTATTTGCCGACTTTTCTCGTAAGAGAACTAATGGCATTAATAAATGAAAAGATAAAATGATAAAAAGCGTTGGAAATTTGAAATTTCCAACGCTTTTAGTTTAGTTATTCATTTTTACTTTTTTGCTTGCTTTTTTATCAAAACAATAATGAATTTAATTGTGGACCATATAAAATAAATATAGCCGAAAATGAATGAGATTGCAAAAACTATTAGTTTTAATGTCATTCTAATCATTACATTTGAAGAAATATTTGTAAAGCTGAATAATGAATTCGCTAAATTTATACCCCACAAAAAGCCAAATATAATAATTGCAAAGCAACCTATTGTGTAGACTGTATTATTGCTGTTTTTAAAAGAAAACATAATAATTCCGGCCACTAAAAAAATGATTGTTTTTTTAGTAAGTGACAAATAGTCGCTTTTAAAATTGTCACTGAAATCAAACAATATGTATTTTAATTTTGAAAACATTCAGTTCTCCTTTTTCAATTGTCAAGCTCGTCAATTCTCTTAACGATTAGCTGATTTAGCTTACTTGCTTCATCATATGTAACACAACCGTAAATTCTGTCTTTTTCAGGTATAGTGACATATTTACTGTTTATATTTTGTTCCATTTGTTTTTGTTCATCATAGGACAAGTCATCGTCATAATATGCAAGACCGCCTATTAGTGTTTTCGTCACTAATGGAATTAAATCATCGTGCATTTTACTTAGCTGAGCATAACTCATTCGGTATACGGAGTTGTAATAATTTAAATATTCCGCAGAATGTAAAGGTTTGCTTCCTTCTTCACCTTTGCCTTTTCGTGATTTAACAATAATAACAACAAAAAGAGCAAGCAATGCCGCTATAATTAAAAATTTCATATTTTGAACCTCTGCTTAAGTGCATATTACCGACCAGCCCTCAAAGCCGTCTCTGAAAATTCCCTTTGAATCGTAGCCACCTTCACCCGGTGATCGATATACGCCCATACCGTCGTATCCTCCTTCACCTGAGTAGCGCCAAATTCCTTGGTAGTCAAATCCGCCTTCGCCACAGTTGCGCCAATAACCTTTTGCATCGTATCCGCCGCTAAACTTGTCACGGTAATAGCCTTTGCCGTCATAGAATCCCATTATTATTTTCTTGCCCAATGAAAGCAACCGTTTCTGTCCTGAGGATTGTTGTATCCGCCATAGCCGCCGTTGCATCTTACTCTGCCATAGCTGTCGGTGTCACGGAAGTTAGCGTAAAGACAGTCAGAGCAGTTTCCTGAGCAAAAAGCTCCGTTTGTGATCTTGATTTCCTTTGTTTTCATAATTATTTCTCCTTAAATTTATTTATAACACAGCAAATGTGTATTATCCTAATAATATAAGCTCGTCTTTTTTTATTTCGCATTTTGAATTGATAAGTTTTGCCGCATAAACGCTGATTTCTTTCCTTGCGATAACAATCGGGAAATATAATATATCATTCTCATCGCAATTATTTTTCATTAGCTCACTGATAAATTTTTCATCACCGAGTGACATCGATGCGCAATTTGGATAATGAGTGTGAAACATTCCGAGAAATTCAATGCTGTTTTTAGCCCAAGTGCGTATACTGTCATTTAGTAAATCGTTATCAGGTATGTATGAGGCAAAGTATGAATTTTTGCTGTCGTATACAACATTAGTAACCGTATCATTGACTCCGCCTAAGAATCCGCCGGATTCATAAGGCGAAATTTCAACGGTGTAAATTATTTCATCAAATAGTTTTTTACTTAGTTTCATATCTCAATTGTGTTCCTTTAAAGCGAAATATATCACAAAATGAGATATTTGTCAATATCTCTAAGCGAGATATTGTAAAATTTATTGTATTAATTTTTACGGGATGATAATATGCGACTGCGAGATTTAAGAGAGGATAACGATATAACGCAAAATCAAATTGCCTTAATGCTTAATATTAAGCAAAACACCTACTCACAATATGAAAACGGTAAAAGAGAAGTGCCGATAAATATTCTTTGGAAGTTGGCAGATTTTTATGATGTCAGCATAGATTATTTGGTCGGCAGGGAAAAAGAGCGCAAAAGATAAACAGACGAACATCGTGTATGATGTTCGTCTGTTTTATTTATATAAATTATAATCTATTATATTCCTCATCGCTTATCTCAATCACGCCGCCGTGCTTGAAGCCGTAGGGAAAAGTGAAAAGTTGATTTACCTGATGAAAATGAGCGTCGCCTGCTTTTTCGCTTATAAACGGAACATAGCCCATTTTTTCTTTTTCACAGCCGAAAAAGTCAAGCATTAAGCACCATTTTCCGTCAGGGAGGATATATGTAGTTGCCGCCTCAAAAGAGCCGGGACGGTAAAGCGTTGACATATATTTTTGAAAATCAAAATCGTGTTCCCATTTGCCGAAAAGGTCGGTTGACGTTTCGTGCATATTCATCAGCGGCTTTGCACAGGTTTTGTAAAAAAGGTGATACGTGCCGTCAATTTTAACTAAATGAGAATCGAAAACGCCGCACTCTTTTTCAAAAAACAGTTCGGGATAGGTAAAGTTTTCAAAATCCTTTGTTTTGGTGTAATAAATCGCCATTTTTTGAAAATTATCCGCCTTGGTTGTTGCGCTGAAATGGATAATGTAATCGTCCGCCTCTTTATCATAAAAAATCTCAGGCGCCCAAATACAGCCGAAGTCGTCCCTGCCGAAATATATCAGTTTTTGCGTGGTAAAATGAACTAAATCGTCACTTTTCCAAAGAGAGATAAATTTACTGCCGTTTGACGATATGTCAGACCAATTAATGTTATGATTTTCGTCCATTCGATTTACTATGCAAAGGTCGGTTGCGATAATCACAAAAGAATTATTTTTAAGCTTGATAATGTCAATATCACGGCAACCTTTTTCACCCTTGTCGCAAGTTATAACGGGCTTGCCGCCGTTTACTGCGGTGAAATCATAACCGTTTTTGCTGACGGCAAAGTAAACCTGTTCGCCGTCGGGTGTAAGTTTTTCTCTGAAATGTGCAAATAAATAAGGCATAATTTTTGCTTCCTTGATTTTAATAATGCGTTTGCAAAGCTTTTCGTTTTTGTTTAATGTTTTACAATTTGATTTTACTCTACCGTGACAACTTTTGCAAGATTTCTCGGCTTATCAACGTCAAGCCCCTTATCGCTTGAAACGTAGTAGGCAAGAAGTTGAAGCGCAATCACGCTCGGTACTGCCATAAAATCGTCGTCCAAATCGGGAAGTGCAAAATCGCACTTGATGTCTTTGCTTACAAGTGATTTTTTGATGAATGTTATAACTTCCGCCTTGCGGGAGAGTACCTCTTTGATGTTTGACATTTGCTTTGTTGCCAAATATCGTTGCGTCATCAGCGCAATAACCGGCGTGCCCTTGCTGATAAGCGCAATTGTGCCGTGCTTCAGTTCTCCCGACGCAAAAGCCTCAGAGTGAATATACGAAATTTCTTTCAATTTAAGCGACGCTTCAAGAAGTGACGGATAGTCAAGCCCTCTGCCGATCATAAAAGTGTGCTCGCTTGAAATAAGTTTTTTCGCAAGTAGGTGAATTTCGCTTTTTCGATTGAGTATATCCTCTGCGGCATTCGGAAGCTTTTCAAGTTCATCAATGAATTTAGTAACTCCCTCATAGTTTAAATTGCCCCTGATATAAGCAAGCCTTGCCGTGATAAGATAAAAAATCGCAACTTGGGTTGTGTATGCTTTTGTTGAAGCAACCGCAATTTCAGGTCCTGCCTCGGTGTAAATAACAAAGTCGCTTTGCCTTGCGATTGACGAGCCTTTAACATTGACTATTGCAAGACTTTTTGCGCCTTTCTTCTGTGCATATTTGAGTGCTTCCAAAGTATCGATTGTCTCACCGCTTTGTGAAACGCAAATTACAAGCGTATCCTTGTTTATAATAGGGTTTGAATAAATAAATTCGCTTGCCATATAAACATTAACAGGTATTTCACACGTGTTTTCAATAAGATATTTGCCGATAAGCCCTGCGTGCATAGCCGTTCCGCACGCAATTATCGAAATGTCACGGCAATTTTTAAATATGCCGTCATCTATATTGTCCTCGCTGAAATCAGGCAGAGAATTTATAACCCTTTTTTCAATTGTTTTCTTCAAAACTTTCGGTTGCTCACAAATTTCCTTTTCCATATAAAAAGGGTATCCGCCTTTTGTACTCTCGTTTATATCCCAATCGAGTTTCAGCATTTTAGGCTTTATTTCATTGCCTAAAAAGTCTTTAATTTCGATTTTATCTTTAGATATTTTTGCAACCGTCATTTCCGGCAAAACAAAATAATCTCTGCTGTACTGTCCAATGGCTATGATATCCGAAGCGATATAAGCGCCCTTCTCATTTTGATTGCAAACAATCGGGCTGACATTTCTCGTTGCATAAATATTTTCACTTTCTCCGTCAAAAATAATCGCAAGCGCAAAAGTACCCTGTAGCATTTTTACACTTTCGATTATTGCTTTTTCGCAGTCTTGATATTTTTCATACTGCCTGTCAATAAGTGCGGCGATAACTTCGCTGTCCGTTTCGCTTTTTAACTCTTTTTCAATTCCTAAGCTGTCACGCAGAGCCTCATAATTTTCAATAATTCCGTTGTGAACGAGTGTAACCCTGCCGAATTTGTGAGGGTGCGAATTTTCGTCACTTACCTTGCCGTGCGTAGCCCAGCGTGTATGTCCCACTCCCGCCGTGGCTTCAATGTTTTTTACCTTTTCTTCAAGAGCACTCACTCTGCCCCTGCATTTTGTTATCTCGCACTTATTGTTTTTGATTACCGCTATACCTGCACTGTCGTATCCACGGTATTCAAGTGATTTAAGTCCTTTGATTAATACATTTTTTGCATTGTCATATCCAATGTAACCGATAATTCCACACATAGCTTTTCTCCATTTACTGTTATTCTATATTATTTAATATGATTAATTATTTTTATTATTCCCTTATCTCAAGCTTTTGTTCAGACGTTGCCGCCTGTTTTTGTGCTTTTGTCACGCACTAAGGGGTGCGAAAGAGCATCCGCCGAATTTTCGATAACTCTTTATCCTCGTTATCCCGCTTTGCGGGCACATGGCGCTATAGAGAAAAGCTTTGCATAAAACGCATTATTAAATTTTCAAGGTTCAAACGACCGATTAATTTGGCCGTTAAGCGAATAGTATCATATTGTTTTCTGTTTTTCAATGTAAATTTTTAACAAAAATGCAAAAAAATCTCTTCAGCCTTTTGTAACTGAAGAGATTTTTAATGATTAATTTATCGTATCATTTCAATTTAACATACATTTCCCTGATATCCTTTTCAGTCAAGGTTATAGGGTTTCTTGTCATAAGCATTGACATACTCTTTTTTGTAAGCTCGTCAATTTGCTCGTCTGTTTCACAGCCGATTTCTTTAAGCGTACATCTCATACCCATTCTCTTTTTCATTGCCGTGATTTCGTCCGCCATTTCATAAGCGTCATTAAATCCACAGTCTTTTGCAAGTGCCGTTATTCTTCCGTCACCGTCTGCGTGTTCAGCGTTGAATTTCAAAAAATAATCAAGAGTGAATGCGCAAGCCTCACCGTGAGGTACGCCGTAAATATTAGTAAGCGGAAAAGAACAAGCGTGTGAACCTGTAGTTCTCGGGTGACTGAATGCAACGCCGGCAACGATTGAAGCCTCTGCCATTTTTTCTCTTGCTTCTAAATCGTTTGGATTGTTGTATGCTTTTTCAAGCCATTTGAAAACAAGCCTTGCACTGTAGATTGAGCAAGCCGAGCAAATAGGTTGGTGAATTGTTGCCCAATAACTTTCAACTGCGTGGGCTAAAACATCAAGTCCCGTTGAAGCCGTAACCTGTGGCGGAACAGTCAATGTAAGCTCAGGGTCGATAATCGCAATTTTCGGATACATTGCCGGGTCGTTCATCGGGTTTTTGAGATTTTTTTCAACGTCCGTCAAAACGGAAATATTTGTAACCTCGCTTGCCGTTCCCGACGTGGTTGTAACTGCAATCATCGGTATTGCTTCACTTGCATTAACCGCTTTGCCCTCACTGTGATATGAACGGATTTTTCCGTCACACTTTGCAATGGCACAAGCCGCCTTGCAGCAATCCATAGGTGAGCCGCCGCCGAGAGCCACCGCAAAATCAGCTTTGATTTCACGCATAATTTTAACGCAATCGTCAACATTATCTGTAGTCGGATTCGAACGAACGTCACTGAAAATTCTCTTGATTTTTCCGCCGCTCATTTTTACAAATTCGTCGGCAACGCCGTTTTTTGTGAAACTTTTTCCGCAAACAAGCACACCGTTTTTGCCGCCGATTTCATCAATGTATTTTTCGATTTCTTTCCTTTTTCCGTTGCCGAAAACAAGCTTAACCGGAAGATTAAATTCCCATTCCATATCATTATCACCTTTCAAAAAATTTTTATTAATCGTTAAAATTAATTATACAACTTTTTTATCCCGACTTCAACAAAAACCCCGAAAGGCGCATAAATAAAGGGTTGCAACTGTCGGTTGCGGTGTAAAATGTAAAGCGTAGTTTATAGATTTTTGCCTTTTTGGGTGATAAAATATAGCTGTAGTCGAGAGGAACTCGGCACGATAAATATGACATTAACTGATTTTATATATAAGGAGAATAAACAATATGGCAAAGCAGACATTAACAACAATTAAAGATGAACATT
Organism: uncultured Clostridia bacterium; assembly: GCA_945874765.1. Lineage (GTDB taxonomy): Bacteria > Bacillota > Clostridia > Oscillospirales > Acutalibacteraceae > Eubacterium_R. The sequence goes on along the minus strand of CAMCHQ010000003.1, from coordinate 90,562 downwards.
TCGGAATCGCAAGAAAGATTGTATCAAATATGACAGCTGAAAGCTGGGAAACAATTCCTCACTGTGCGGCAACATATGACGCAGAAGTAACTAAATTTATGCAGGTGTTAAAAGAGATAAATTCCACAATTCCAAAAGAAGATAAAATCACCGTCAACACCGCAATGATGAGAATTATTGTTGAGGCAATCAAGGCTTGCCCCGAAATCAATTCACACATTTATTTTAATCGTAAGCTCGTTCGTGGCGAGGTTAAAACGTTTAAGGAAATCAATATTTCAATGCCGACCGTTCTTCATAACGGAGAAATGATGACGCTTAATATTCACGATATGGAAAAGAAATCAATGTCCGAAATGCGTGACACGATTAAGGAAACAATCCGCCGTGCGAACAATACGGATTTGAACGAGGTTATGTTTGAGGTTTCACTCGATAATACATTGACAGGTCTTAAGCAGGGCAAAATTGCTCAGACAGTCTGCCGTCTTATCGGTTCAAAAACAGGTAAGCATAAAGTTAAAACTTTGAAGGGTGAGGCAAAGAGAAAATATTATTCAATTCCTGAAACTGACAGACTTACAAAGCACGATATCGAGCAGGGCACAATCACAATTTCAAACCTCGGCTCAATCTGCCGTGATTGGGACGGCGCTTGCACACTTCTTGAAATTATCCCGCCGCAAACCTGCGCAATCGCAATCGGTTCAATTCAAAAAAAGGCTGTTGTTGATGAAAACGGAAACGTTGTCGCAGGTAACGTAATGCCTCTTACAATCGCATTCGACCACCGTGCATTCGACCTTGGCGATGTAAAGCCGTTTATGGAAAAACTTAACGAAATCTTCCGCAACCCGGAAGTTCTTAAAGAGTGGTTGTAATATAAAAATTACCGGCAAGGTTTATCCTTGCCGGTTTAGTTTTCTTTAAAATCTTTTTCGGAAAAATTATACCATTTTTTTATGTAAGTATCATTTAACAACTGTTTATCAGCCTTAACTAAAGATATAAATAAATGCGTTAATCCATCCCATTCTTTTATGTCTCCGGGAGGATGAAGCTTCCATTGTAATTGTTCTAAGGTCCAATTGTTTTTTATTAAATTATGCATCATTGATGTTGTTGCATAATTTTCTTCACTGTCGGCACCGCCCAAAGCAATCGGTTTAATATGGTCAATTGACGGCATAAGTTCCCAATACGCAATATGGCAGGCGTCCATTTTCCAATGTTGCTGATATGGAAATTCGTCGGGAAAGTAATAAGAAATCACTTTCAATATACCGGGATTGACTAAACGTTCTCCGCTGTACCTGTCGATAAATCCGTCTTTAACGCATTGCTTGAATTTTATTTTATCCGTAATCCCTCTTTTTGAACGCTTGAAAACTTCAAAAGGATATTCTTCTTTAATGATATCAACCGCATTTTTAGAGTTGTTGTTTAAAATTTCTGTCGCAATTTTTTCAATCGTATCTGTTTTCAAACGATCACTTCCTTTGAATCAAAATAAAGAACCATAAATAAATTTTATAATTCTTCAGCTTTAAAAGTCAAATTTCCAAAATCAATTCAAAAAATACTTAATTACAAAATATAGTATTGCGGCAACTATAATAATTACAGAAAAGATCCAAGCATTTGATTTTTTTTCGCTCTCTGCATTTTGCTCGCTTTCATCAAAATCTATATCTTGCGGCTTGGAAGGTCGTTTATTTGTTCTTTCTTCAATTGCTTGACGATAAAAAGAAAGCGGATCGGTTTGATTCATAATTCTGTTATGAAAATCATCAAGCCAATCGGAATCATCACTTTCACACATATTTTCTTCGGTACAATCGGGCTCGTGTACGATTTTATTTCTTACCCAACGATAATGCTTTAATTGCTTAAGGTCATCATCCCAATTTGAAACATAATAAGCGCCATCCAAAGTATCTGCCATATCATCGATATAATCAGAAATTCCGTGATTATCATCGTAAATTTCATTGCAAAGCTTTTCAAGCCGTTTATAAGAATTTATAAATTCCATTAAAGTACCATCTCATTTAAGAGTTTTTGATCAATTTAAGTATAGCATATTATTGCTTAGTAATCAAATATAAAACAATTATACAAGCAACAAAAAATCGTCGCAAACTATATACTTTCTTCGGGGTCCCCGAAAAGCGTAAGCTTTTTGGGGAGAGGAGGAACGACGGAATGAGTGAGCTGATGACTTTTATCTAAGCAATAAAAAAGTCGTCACGAACGATATGAAGTCCGTGACGACGTGATGATGGCGCAGCGGGTGGGATTTGAACCCACGGGTGATTGCTCACACGATGGATTTCGAGTCCATGCCGTTATGACCTCTTCGGTACCGCTGCATATTTAAACAGTAGATTTATTTTATACTGTTTTTATTGTTTTGTCAATATTGCAAGTGATTTTATTTTGTGATAAAATATTTTCAATACATACTATGGAGATAAGTTATGGTTGCAATTATTGATTACGGTGCGGGAAATTTGTCGAGTGTTAAAAAGGCGCTTGATTATCTCGGTGCCGAAAGTGAGATTACACAGGATAAGGAAAAAATATTATCGGCAAGCCACGTTATTTTACCGGGTGTCGGTTCATTCGGCGACGCTATGGAGTCAATGCGAGAAAGAGGGCTTGTTGATACCGTAAAGCAGGCGGCGAGGGAAAAGATTTTTCTCGGAATTTGCCTCGGCTTGCAGCTTCTTTTTGAAAGCAGTGAGGAAAGTCCCGGTGTTGAGGGACTGGGAATTTTAAACGGCAAAATCAAAACCATTCCCAAGGACAGAGGACTTAAAGTTCCGCATATCGGCTGGAACAGCGTCTCTCTTAAACAAAGAGACGGTATTTTTAAAAATATCGAAGACGAAAGCTATTTTTATTTCGTTCATTCTTTTTATCTTGACGGTGCGGATGGAGACGTTGTTGCGGGAGTTACTCAGTACGGAGTGCCTATTGAGTGTGCGGTTCAAAAAGGCAGGCTTTGTGCGGTGCAGTTTCACCCTGAAAAAAGCAGTAAAGTCGGTTTGGCTTTGCTTAAAAACTTTTTGGAAATGGGGGATGAGTAATGTACGCTAAAAGAATTATTCCTTGCCTTGATGTTAAAAACGGTCGAGTTGTAAAAGGTGTTTCATTTGTTGATTTAAGAGATGCGGGCGACCCGGTTGAATGTGCGGCGGCTTATGACAGGCAGGGTGCCGACGAGCTTGTTTTGCTTGATATCACCGCTACTCACGAGGGCAGGAGCACAATGCTTGATATTGTCAAACGTGTTGCTCAAACAGTATTTATTCCTTTCACCGTCGGCGGCGGGATAAAAACAGTTGATGATTTCAAGGTGCTTTTGAGAGCAGGTGCGGATAAAATTTCCGTAAACTCTGCGGCGGTTCGCAATCCCGATTTGATTAACGAAGCTTCATATAAATTCGGCGCACAATGCGTTGTTTGTGCAATTGACGCAAAAAGCGACGGCAAAGGCGGCTGGGAGGTTTACCTAAACGGCGGCAGAATTCCTACAGGCATTGACGCTGTAAAATGGGCAAAAGAAGCCGAACAGAGAGGTGCCGGCGAAATTCTTTTGACTTCAATGGACAAAGACGGTCAAAAAACAGGCTACGATATCGAGCTTACCCGAACAATCAGTGAAAATGCGGGTATTCCGGTTATTGCCTCGGGCGGTGCAGGAAAGGCGGAGCATTTCCTTGACGCATTCAGGGCGGGCAAAGCCGACGCAGTTTTGGCGGCAAGTCTTTTCCATTTCAACGAGCTTCCTATTCCCGAACTTAAAAAATATTTGAAAGAAAACAATATCAGCGTAAGAATATAAACATTGTTACAGTCGAGATTTACTTGTTTAAATCTCGGCTTTTTTTATAAAAATTAGTAATTTGCGATTTTTTGTTAAAAATATTATTGAGGTGTTTTTTATGCGAAAAATCGGAAAAACGATAATTTTTGATAATCCTCCCAAAATTATCGGTCACGCAAGTGTGGCAGGTAAAAAAGAGGGCGAAGGTCCGCTTGCCAATGATTTTGATATGATTTTTGAAGATACAACTATGGGTCAGCAGTCATATGAGCTTGCGGAGTCGGCTATGCTCCACGATGCGATTATCAGGAGTCTTTCAAATGCGGGTGTTGCACCGAGTTCTGTCGATTTTGTGTTAAGCGGTGATTTACTTGACCAGTGTATGGGCTCGGCTTTTGCACTTAAAGATTTGGAAATTCCGTCAATCGGGCTTTTCGGCGCTTGCTCAACTATGGCGCTTTCGCTTTCAACCGGTGCAATGCTTGTAAACGGCGGCGCTTCCTGTGTTGTTTGCGCAACTTCAAGTCACTTTTGTTCAAGTGAAAGGCAGTTTCGCTTTCCGCTTGAATACGGAGGTCAACGTCCCCCGACGGCGCAATGGACTGTTACGGGCGCAGGCAGCAGTGTTGTATCTAACGAGGGCAGAGGTACTGAAATTAAGGCAGTTCAAATCGGAACTATTACCGACCTCGGTATAACCGATGCAAATAATATGGGTGCGGCAATGGCACCTGCGGCGGCAAGAACGATAAGCGACTTTTTGAAGGATACAAATACTGCGCCCGAGGATTACAATTTGATTTTAACGGGTGATTTGGGATATACGGGCAGTCAACTTCTTTACGAACTTCTTGAAAAAGAGCACCAAATAAAATTAAAGGGATTTCATAAGGATTGCGGCACACTTATTTTTGATTTGAAAAAACAAGACGTCAATTCCGGCGGTTCGGGCTGCGGTTGCAGTGCGAGTGTGCTTAATTCATATATCTTAAAGCAGATGGATAAAGGGCTTCTTAAAAAGGTGCTTTTTGTCGCAACGGGTGCGCTTATGTCACCTACTTCAAGCAAGCAGGGTAATTCAATTCCCGGTATTGCACACGCAGTTTTACTTGAGAGGTGAAAAAATGAAGCATTTTAATAATCTGCGCCTTTTAACCTCGTTCAGAGAAATATCAAGCGTACTTGAAATTATCGCAAAAGCGATGAGGATATTTACTTTTGTGCTGGTTATTTTGCAGGGCATCGCCTTAATTGCAGAGGCAAAAGGCACTAAAATTAAGAAAATATAGCAAAAATCAAGCGTTGGAAAATCTCCAACGCTTTTGCTTTGTATTTCGTTTATAAACAAGAAATCAAATCATCATTGAATATTCGGTACGAATATGATATAATAATTGCGGTGATGTTATGGAAACAAGAAACGCAAAAATTATTATAAGCAGTGTGGGCGGAACAGCATCAAGCGGTGCAAAAACATACAAGATATCTTTGCCGTCCGTATGGATAAATTCGCTTGAAATCAATGAAAATAACAGAGAAGTTGAACTTTTGTTTGACGGAGAAAAAATTGTAATTGCGCCAAAAATTTCATTTGAAAATTTTATGTTGTCGGCAAAGAAAAAAGGGCACAAATTATTAAAAATAAACTATTATAACGGCAGTGATTTGTGTACGACTATTGCGGCGGATTACAGCGACAAAATTATTAAGTTTAATAACTTTACAGATAATTACCTTTATACTGCTTTCGGCATTAAGGAAAATGTGAACTGGGATGATTATAATTCTTTTTTAGAAGACAGATGTGTTCCCAAAAGCAGAATGGGGATAAGAGAATATCTTTTTTCAATAGGGTTAGATGAGTATTCGCCTATTGAAATTATTAAAAAAACACACGGGAAAATGGCAGAAGATAATCAGTGGCTTGAAGTGGAGGAAATCTGATGGGGGTTAAGTTAGTTACTGACAAAAAAATCGCTTTAAGTTCGTCTAAAGGAAATCAGGAAAAGTGGCTTGATAACGGCATTTGGTATAAACTTGACCAATTTGGATATGAGGCGCTTGCGGAAGCGGTTACATCTGAAATTCTAAAAAAAAGCAACATAGAAAATGAAAACAATTTCAGTTTTGTAAGATATAAAATAGAAAAAGTCAATATTCATAATGTTGACAGAATTGCTTGCACAAGTGAAAATTTTTTACGGCAAAATCAGGCGATTATCACTTTGAATAAATTGCTTTCAAATAATCTTAAAATTTCATTAACGGATAAAATCGGCAGACTAACAAGTGACAAAAAGCGTATTCAGTACTTGGTTGACGCCACAAAAGACATTACCGGTCTTGCTGATTTTGATAAATATTTAACTCTGCTTTTTGAAATTGATTCTATGATTATGAATGATGACAGACATTTGAATAATATTGCGGTTCTTGAGAAAGACGGAAAGTTTGATTATTGTCCCATATTTGATAACGGAGCAGGGCTTTTGTCAAACACACAAATTTACAGAATGGATATTGAGCCAAAGGGAATTATGAAAACAATGGTTGCAAGTCCGTTTTTGATGACTTTTAACAGAGAAGTTAAAACGGTTCATTCACTCTATGGTGAAGTATTGAAAATTCCGAAATTCACAAAAAGTGAGATTGAAGAGATTGTAAATGAGTTTCTTGAATTTTATCCTGAGCGTGACAGAGCAATCATAAAAGAAAGAGTGATTCAATGCATAATTGAACGACAAAAAATACAGAAAAGTTAAGCGTTGGAAAATTGATCTCCAACGCTTTTGTATTTCCTAAATGTCAATTTATCGGACTTCGATTTGATATAGTTCATTATAAATCTCTTTTATTGAAAGAGGTATTACTCATAAGAATATTTGTGTTAATTTGATTTTTCCTTTGCTGTTTTAATAATAATTCCAAATAACCTTTTTTGCGTCGAGCGTAATATTGCACATATCGTATTTAGCGTATTTTTTGTATTTCCTTTTTTTATCAAAATAAACGCAAAGTTCAATTTTAAATTCACTGTACGTCGCCGAGCACAAAACGAATGTTGCCGAGGTTACGTTATTTATCACATCAATAAAATTTTTTCGATTAAGGCTCAAGCCTTTGAATTTTCCTTTAGTGTTAATGCAGGTGACGAGTTCAAAATAATTAAACGGTTCATTGTTCATCTCAACAACCATATCGCAATGCCTGAAGTTTTTGTATTTTTCGTAAAATTCTTCGTCGTCATAATCATCTTTGAAAAGTTCAATGTCAAAGCTGAAAACGAAATTATTATCTTCGCACCTTACACTATTAAGCTTTTGGTCATGCAAAACGCCGTAAGGATAATCTATATCTGACATTTCAAATACCGTTTCCATGTTATTCCTCCGCTCATATTTTAACTTGATTATAAGATAAATTAAGAGATATTGCAATAAACTTAACTTTGAATGTCTTAAAACAAGACAATTGGCTAATTATATGACAGAGTGTCACAAAAAACTTCCTTTTTCGACAAGTTTTTCATTGACAATGAATATTACATAATATATAATATGTATAACAATAAGCTAATGGGAATTTTGCTTTGGCTTTTGTTTTTATAAACTTTTGACGTATAATGAGGAGTGAATTTGTATCATTGTGGGAAACGGCATTAAATTTGCTGCTTATGGATATGCAATTAAAGTTTATATGTGCGCTTTAAAGACTTTTGATACTTAAAAATGCAGTTGCGTCATTTTGCCGCAACAGGTGTGATGTGTCAAGAAGTCTTTTTTTGTTGATATTAGGTTGGGTTATGATTGAAGTGGGAAGAGAGGAGCAATTATGGAAAAGATAAAGAAACTGTTTAATATAAAGTGGACTCTTGTTTTATATGACGCAATTTTATATTTCGCAACTTTTTTCCTTATGTTTTTACTTAATAAAGGCATGAGGGATATGCAAACAAGAGATGTTTTAATTAATGCTTGCTTCGGATTTTTAATCGTTTTTTTGTGTAGATTTTTCGGCAAAATATATAATCAAATTTGGCGTTACGGCGGAATTCAATGTTACATAAAGCTTCTTTGCACCGATGCGCTGAGTATGCTTCTTTATATCGGATTTGAATACGGTTTTTGCAATTTGCTTAATTTTGAACGTTTTACAATTTCCAAGATTATCGCAATTTTGTCATTTAATACTCTTTTGGCGCTTGCAATGAGAATGGCTTATCGTTATTGTTTTAAATTCGGCAATGAGTTAAGCGCCAAGGGCAAAGTTATGAGAATGCTTCTCAGGGTGTTTGCATTTGGAATGAATATCAGGAAAGATGATGACGCTCATAAAATTTATGTTGCCATTGTCGGTGCGGGTAATGTAGGCGTAAGCCTTGCAGAGGAACTTCTTAATAACAAAAATACTGCATATATTCCGGTATGCTTTTTTGATATAAATAATGATAAAACCGGCAGAGAGATTTACGGTATTCCTGTTTATCAGGCAAAGGAAAATACGTTTGATATACTTAAAAATTACAGCGTGAAGGAAGTAATTTTGGCGCTTCCTCCGTCTGTTGAAAATACAAAAGAGTTGTACGATTACTATAAGCAGTCCGGCTGTAAGATTAAGTTGTATGACTATCCGTCGTTCCAAAGCGCCGGTAAGAAACGTCAGCTTCGTGAATTTGAAATTGAGGATTTACTTTTCAGAAAGCCGATTAAGGTATCGGACGAAAGAACATTTGCTTATTATGCGAATAAGGTCGTTCTTATCACAGGCGGCGGCGGTTCGATAGGCAGTGAGCTTTGCCGTCAGCTTGCAAAAATGAGCCCGAAGCAAATTGTAATTTTGGATATTTACGAAAACGGCGTTTATGATGTTCAGCAGGAACTTAAGTTTAAATACGGCGATAAGGTCGATTTGGAAGTTGAAATTGCATCAATTACGGATAAGGATGCAATGAGTGTTGTTTTTGAAAAATATCATCCCGATATCGTTATTAACGCTGCGGCACATAAGCACGTTCCTCTTATGGAGCATAACTGCGTCGAGGCAATTAAAAATAATGTGTTCGGCACAAAAAATGTACTTGAACTTTGCGAAAAGTACGGCACTAAGCGCTTTATGATGGTTTCTACCGATAAGGCGGTTAATCCGACTAACGTTATGGGCGCTACAAAGCGTATGTGCGAAATGATTGCCGAGGCTTATACTTCAAGAGGAATAGTTAAGTGCTCTTGCACAAGATTCGGCAATGTTCTCGGCTCGGCAGGCTCGGTAATTCCGCTTTTTAAAAGGCAAATTGCAGCAGGCGGTCCTGTTACTTTGACTGATAAAAGAATTATTCGTTACTTTATGACGATACCCGAGGCTTCGCAGCTTGTGCTTCAATCGGGCGCAATGGCTAATAACGGTGAAATATTCGTTCTCGATATGGGTCAGCCGATTAAGATTTATGACCTTGCAAAGAATATGATTAGCCTCTCCGGTGCTCACGATATTGAAATTGTCGAAACAGGCTTGAGACCGGGCGAAAAATTATACGAAGAACTTCTTGTCAAAACGGAAGAACTTGATACGACAGATAACGAATTGATTTTCGTTGAAAGAGAAAAACCTTTAGATTATGAGAAGGTGGAAAAGAAACTTTCCGTTCTTAAAAATGCAGTTAATTCTAATAATAACGACTTGGCGAGAGAAGCACTTCGTTCGGTTATTCCTACATTTAAAAGTCCGGAAGAGGTTAATAAAACCGCAGAAGAATCAATGGAAATGAATATCGTTAAGGCGATTTAGTTTGGGGGATTTTAGATGTCTTTTTTTGAAAAGAAAATAGGCAAGATAGTAGGAATTTCAGCAGCATTAATCGGAGGTGCGTTTGTTGGCTTGACTGCTGCGGCTAAAAAGACCAAAGCAGATTCTGTTTATGAAAATGAGCCCGAACAAAAAAATCAGCTTGAAGGTAAAAAAGTCGTTTTTGTAGAAGATGAAAACGATAAGGAAAATGCAGACGGTGTTAAAGGTCATCTTGAAGCAACCGGAAATTCCGAATATACTCCAAATTTTTATGACAGGTACATTAAAAGAGGCTTAGATGTAGTTTTGTCATTTGGTGGTTTGGTTGCATTGTCACCGGTTATGGGTGCAATTGCACTTGCCATTAAGGTTGAAGACCCGGGTCCCGTTTTGTTTACTCAAAAAAGAATGGGTCAAAATAAGCAATATTTCAAACTTCACAAGTTTAGAAGTATGCGTCTTGACACTCCTCACGATGTTCCGACTCATCAGCTTGAAAATCCGGAACAGTACATAACAAAAGTTGGCAAATTTATCAGAGCACACAGCCTTGATGAACTTCCTCAAATTTGGGATATTTTTGTAGGCAATATGTCGGTAATTGGACCGAGACCGGGTTTGTGGAATCAGGATTTGCTTACTGCCGAAAGAGATAAGTACGGTGCTAACGATGTCAAACCGGGTTTGACAGGCTGGGCACAAATTAACGGTCGTGACGAACTTGAAATTGAAGATAAAGCAAAGCTTGACGGCGAATATGTTAAAAATATGAGCTTTAAAACAGACGCTAAAGTGTTTTTAAAATCTGTTCACGTCTTTGGTAATGACGATACGGTCATCGAAGGCGGAACAGGCGAGATGAAAAAGGAAGATAATAATTAAAACGAAAAAGATTCTTGTTGTAGGAAAAGGCAGTTATATAGGTACAAGTTTTATCAACTATATGGTCAGCAATTATCCGGATGAATATCAGTTTGACGAATTAGATACTTTTGGAGAAGAATGGAAGCATTTTGACTATTCGAATTATGATGTGGTTTATCAAGTAGCAGGAATTGCTCATATTAAAGAAACTCCTGAAAACAGCTATTTATACTATAAAGTTAACCGTGATATGGCTGTGGAAATTGCTAAGTTAGCAAAAAGTGCAGGTGTTAAACAGTTTATATATTTGAGCTCTATGAGTGTTTATGGAATGTCAACAGGCGTGATAAATAAAAAAACTACACCAAATCCAATCACCAGTTATGGTAAGTCTAAATTACAAGCAGAAAAAGAGCTGGAAAAACTAAATGATAATAATTTTTGCGTAACGATTTTAAGACCTCCGATGGTTTATGGTAAGGGTTGCAAAGGAAATTTTCAATCATTAATAAAAATAGCCAAAATATCACCGATTTTTCCTTATGTAAATAATGAAATAAGTATGATTTACATTGATAATTTATCATCTTTTGTTAAGCTTGCTATTGAGGAAAAAGCAGAAGGAATATTTTTTCCTCAAAACAAAAACTATGTAAATACAACAAAAATGCAAAAAAGCATTGCACAATCATTAAATAAAAAAATAATAATCTTGAAATCTGTTTATCCTCTTGTGAAAATTTTAAAGAAATTTGTTCCAAAGGCCAATAAAGCTTTTGGTTCATTAATTTATAAAAATACTGAAGATTTTGAGTTCAAATATAATGTTGTGAATTTCGAAGAATCAATAAAGGAAAGTGTTTAATGAAAAATCAGAAGTGAATATGCACAGCGATTAAACATTGATTTTAAGAAATAAAAGGATTTAATAAATAGTGAAAAAAAGGATATTAGTTATTTGTCAATATTATAAGCCGGAACCATTTAGAATTTCAGATATTTGTGAAGAATTGGTTAGTAGAGGCAACGAAGTTCATGTCGTTACAGGATATCCGAATTATCCTGAAGGAGATATTTATAGCGGATATGGCAAAGGAAAAAGAATTGATGAAGTAATAAATGGAGTCAAGGTTCATAGATGCTTTACTATTCCGAGAGAAACTGGTGCTGTAAAACGGTTGTTAAATTATTACAGCTATTCGATTTCTTCAACAGTTTACTCTGTTTCAAAGAAATGTGTTGCTGATAATGGAAAGCCATTTGATGTCGTTTTTTGTAATCAATTATCGCCTGTTATGATGGCAGAAGCAGCTGTAATGTACAAGAAAAAATATAAAGTGCCTGTTGTTATGTATTGTTTGGATCTTTGGCCGGAAAGTCTGATAGCCGGAGGCGTTACAAGAAATTCTTTAGTATATAAAACATTTTATGATGTAAGTAAAAGAATTTATATGCAAATGGACAAAATTCTTGTAACGAGCAAACCGTTTGTAACTTATTTCAATAATGAATTCGGCATTAAAAAAACAAAAGTAAAATATTTGCCGCAATATGCAGAGGATATCTTTAAAGCTTTTTCGTCAAAAAAACGAGAAAATGTTTTTGATTTTATGTTTGCCGGAAATATAGGTTCAGCCCAGTCTGTCGAAACTATAATAAAGGCCGCAGAAATATTGAAGAATGAACCGGTTATGTTTCATATAGTCGGTGGAGGCAGTGACTTAAACCGAATCAAAGAAATGGGAAATCGTTTAGATAATGTTGTGTTTTATGGCAGAAAACCTCTTGACGAAATGCCTGAATTTTATGCAAAAGCAGACGCAATGCTTATTACTTTGGAGGCTGATCCTTTTTTGAGTATGACTCTTCCTGGGAAAGTTCAATCCTATATGGCAGCAGGCAAACCGATAATTGGTGCTGCTGACGGTGCAACGAAAGATATTATAGAAACTGCGCAATGCGGATTTTGCGGTAAAGCAGAAGATGAAATTGAGTTGGCTGAGAATATCAGAAAATTTATCGAATTTGATGATAAAGTGTTGTTGGGAGAAAATTCAAGAAGATATTATATGTATAATTTTCAAAAAAATATTTTTATGGACAAGCTTGAAAGCGAATTGCAAAAGGTGATATAAATATGAAAATCCTGCTTATCAATGTTGTATGCGGTATTCGCAGCACTGGAAGAATATGTACGGACCTTGCCGCTGCATTGGAAGCGCAGGGTAATGAAGTGAAAATTGCATATGGAAGGGAAACTGTTCCAAAACAATTTCAAAAGTATGCTGTTAGAATAGGCTCGGATTTAGATGTTAAAATGCACGGTCTAAAAGCAAGACTTTTTGACGGCGCTGGATTTGGAAGTAAACTTGCAACAATAAAATTTATTGAATGGATAAAAAAGTATGACCCGGACGTAATTCATATTCATAATATTCATGGTTATTACATTAATGTTGAAATTCTCTTTAAGTATTTAAAAATTTGCGAAAAAAAAGTTATTTGGACACTACACGATTGTTGGGCATTTACCGGCCATACTGCATATTGTGACAGTATTCAATGTAAACAGTGGAAATATGGCTGTAAAAAATGCAGTTTGATTAGAGAGTATCCCTCATCGTTAATAGATCGCTCGTCCTACAATTGGGAAAGAAAAAAAGAAATATTTACTAATGTGCCTAATATGACTATTGTCACTCCATCATATTGGTTGGAAAATTTAGTGAAAGAATCATTTCTTAAAAACTATAATGTTGTTACTATTCATAACGGTATTGATATAAGTAAATTTCACTATGTTGAAAGTGAATTTAAAAAAATAAATAAAATCGAAGATAAATTTGTGCTGTTAGGTGTAGCAACATCTTGGGATAAAAACAAAGGACTTAAAGATTTTGAAAAGTTAAGCGAAAAATTAGACGATAGGTTTCAAATTGTTTTGGTTGGACTTTCAAAAAAGCAAATATCAAAATTACCTTCAAAAATTATAGGTATAGAAAGAACGTCAAGCGTTAAAGAACTTGCAGAAATCTATTCAGCTTCCGATTTATTTTTGAATTTGAGTTACTGCGAAAATTATCCGACGGTTAATATTGAAGCGTTGGCATGCAATACGCCAATAGTGGTTTACAATGTTGGTGGCAATTCGGAAATAGTTGAGCAATATGGTGGCGCAGTTGTTCAAAGAGGAAATATAAATGAACTTGTAGATGTAATAAAAAACGCAGAAAAAGGTTCGATGAAAAGCACAAATTTTATCCCTGAAGAAAATAGTATTGAAGCGGTTAATAAAAAATATCTAACTTTAATTGAAAGTATTAAAATTAGCACAAATGGAGAAAGTAATGTCAAATAGATTTGTTGAATATGAAGACAAAACATTGATAAGATTATTATCAATATCATGTGTATTGTCAAATTTATCTCAATTGCCTATTTTCATTGAAAAAGGTATAACACAATTACTAAATACACCTATTTGGCTTATAGTAATTGCCTATCTACTGATTAAGAAAATGATTAAGTTTAACAAGTATTCATTTTTCTTGATAGGTGGTTTTTTGATAATATTTTTATTATGTACAATAAACACAATAATTAGCAATAATGAATATTTTACTTCGTCTATTTTCACTTCACTATTAATTTCAATTTTAATTTGTTTTATTGGTTTATTTAGTGAATATAGGATTGGTAATAATGGATTAAATACGATATATATCAGTTATGCAGTTTCGGCAGCAATTGTGTCATTGGTTATTTATATCGAAAATCTTACAAATAAATATGATATTGAATCAAAGGCTTATGCGTATGCTTCAAAAAATTCAGTCTCATTAATTATTGCAACATCATTTGTGATTCTTCTTTTTTGCGATTTTGAAAAAAACAAAGTATTTAATATATTGCGGTATATGATACTGATTTTTGAGGGATACGTAATTATATTGATGAAATCTCGTGCAACAATAGTAGGGCTGATTATTTGTTTGATTTATTCAATTTTAAATAATAAATTTTCCCCCAAAAAGAGGATTGTTATATTTGTTGCAACAATTTGCATAATTGCAGTTTTAATTATTTCGCCTAATATTAGAAAAGTCTTTTTTGAAAATATATTAGCTGGAAGTAGAGATACAAGTGATCTTGACTCGGTTTCTTCCGGAAGAATAAGCATACTCAAAACATTTCCGCAGTTATTTAATGAACATTGGATTATTGGTATGGGAGCCGACTATTTTGAGTGTTTCCCATTATCTGCAATTTTACAGTTCGGATTGTTGAATGGTTTTGTAATTTTAATGGTTTCTTATTCACCGATTTTTGTCGTATTTAAAATGAAAGTTAAAGATTATAATTACGAAATTTTCGTTTTGTTGTGTGTTTGTTATTTTATTAATAGTGTTTTTGAAGGATTGGCACCAATAGGACCGGGAGCAAAATGCTATTTACTATGGTTGTTATGCGGAATATATATGAAGAGAATATATTGATTTTTGATATAAGGATAGTTAAATTATGAATGAAAAATTGAAACAGATAGAACTTGATCTTTTAAAGATATTTGCTGAGATTTGTGATAATAATAATTTGAAGTATTTTCTTATTGGAGGAACTTTATTGGGTGCTGTAAGACATAAAGGCTTTATTCCTTGGGATGATGATATTGATGTGGGAATGCCTCGCAAAGATTATGAAAAATTTATAAAAATTGCTCAAAAGCAATTGCCAGAATATATTTTTTTACAAACAAATAAAACGGATCCTAAATATCCTCAAAATTTTGCAAAATTAAGAAATTGTAATACCACATTTATTGAAACAGCTGTTAAAAATTTAAAAATCAATCATGGTATATATATTGATGTTTTTCCTTTTGATGCAGTTCCTAACGATAAATTTAAACAAAAAGTTATTCTTTTTAAATCTAAATTATTATCCGTGAGGATACAAGAACTTTACACGGTGGAAAATATTGGCGCTGTAAAAAGTCTAAGAAATAAAGTAATTATTAATTTATTGAAATTGTTTTATCATACTCCTTATGATGCAGTTAGAGCAAAAGAAAAATTAAATCGAAATTATGAAAATATTAAAACTGATTATTTATTTAATTTTTCAGGTGCATGGGGAAAAAAGGAAATATCACCCCGAATATGGTTTGATGAATCTATAAAGCTTCAGTTTCAAGATTGTATGTTCTCCTGTCCCAAGTGTTATGATGAATATTTGAATCGCATATATGGTGATTATATGAGATATCCACCAGTGGAACAGAGGGTTTCTCATCACTATACAGAAATTATTGATTGCGACAAATCATTTAGAGAGTATATAAAATAGAGAAGGAAGCAATTATGAAAATAGTGTTTTTGTCTAACTATTACAATCATCACCAAGCATTTTTATCATTGCAATTGAATAGTATGTGTGATGATTATATGTTTATTGAAACCGGGGAAATGTTGGAAGAACGAAAAAATATGGGCTATTCTTTAATTACTCGTCCTAAGTTTGTTTATAAAGACAATGATTTTGAAAAAAATGAACTTATCAAACTCATTGTTGATGCAGACGTTGTTATAATAGGGGCGGCGCCGGATTATTTAATAAAAGAAAGAATAAAAATGAAGAAATTGATTTTTAGATATTCTGAGCGTATTTTTAAAGAAAAAAATATTGATATATTTAGATGGATAAAATATACTGTTAAGACATTTCCACAAAGGAAACATAACGTTTATTATTTGTTTAGTAGTGCATATGCCTCAAGTGATTATTTTAAGTGTGGTGTAAAGCTTGCTAAATGCTACAAATGGGGCTATTTTCCTGAGTGTAAAAATTATGATATTGATGAATTGATTTCAAGTAAAACTCAAAATTCAATTTTATGGTGTGCAAGATTAATTGATCTAAAACATCCTGAGATGGCTATATCGGTAGCAAAACGCTTAAAAAAAGATGGATATGATTTTACAATGAACATAATTGGTGATGGCGAATTAAAATCATATATCAATAATGAAATAATTAAAGAAAATTTGAAGGACAATGTTCATCTATTGGGCTCTATGACTCCTGAAAATGTAAGAAAATATATGGAAAAAAGCGAAATATTTTTGTTTACTTCCGATAGACATGAGGGATGGGGAGCTGTTATGAATGAGTCAATGAATTCCGGTTGTGCTGTTGTTGCAAGTAATGTTGTGGGAGCTACGCCGTTTTTGCTAAAAGACAATAAAAACGGGTGTGTCTTTTCCTGTATGAATGAGAACGAACTTTACAATAAAGTATGTATGTTATTGAATGATGATGATTTTAGGAAAAAGATTAGTAAACAGGCATATTATACTATTTCAAACGAGTGGAATGCGAAAGTAGCTGCTGAAAGATTAATCAAACTTTCAAATGCTATACTTAATGGTGAACAATCGCCGGATTTGTTTGAAGACGGTATTTGCAGTAAAGCATAAAAAGAGGAGAGAAAACAAATGAATGAAAAAGAATTAATTTCAGTTATTGTTCCAGTTTTTAATTCTGAAAATTATTTAAAAAATTGTATTGAGTCTGTTTTGAATCAAACGCTTAGCAATTGGGAATTATTATTAATTAACGATGGCTCAACTGATTCGTCATTAGATATATGTAATGAATATAGCAGAAAAAATTCAAGAATCAAAGTGGCGAGTAAAATTCAGGGGGGAGTATCATCGGCAAGAAATTTTGGAATAGATATTTCAAACGGACAATATATAATGTTTCTTGATTCAGATGATACATTAGTCGACAATTGCTTGGAAATTCTATATAACGAAATGAAAAGAAGTAATTGCGATATTATATCAGGAACATCTAATAACAGGATTTTAGGAAATGATTGTTGTTTAGAAGGAGAAGAGAGCATAAAAGCAACGCTCAAAGATAACCCTTTTACATATTCGGCTTGGGCAAAGTTATATTCTCGTAAGATAATTGGAGATACACGATTTTGTGAATCGTTTCGTGTTAATGAAGATAGCTTTTTCGTTTTTGAGATACTATGCAAAAAGCCATCTTTTAAATGTATAAACAAATCAGTATATAATTACAATCAAACTCCTAATAGTATTTCACGATCAAAATTTACTGAAAAGTATTTTGATATATTAAATGTTTCTAAAAAAAAGTATGAAATTATAGAAAAAAATTATCCACAATTATTGCCTTTAGCTGAAAATATGAGACTTAAATCATATATGAATATACTTAAAATTTTAGCATTACGCACAAATGGCGAATATAAAATTCAAGAAAAAGAATTTTTGAAGGAAGTCAAGAAAAATAAAAAATATTATATTTCAGCCACGAAATCTGATGACAAGTGGATGTTTATTTTAAAACACAATTTATTTTATGTGTATAAATTTATAATAAATTTAAGGAAAAGTTAATGAGAAATATTATTTTATGCGGTCATACGGGAAGCGTGAACAGAGGATGCGAAGCAATCGTTCGTTCAACGGCTAAAATTTTAAAATTAGCTGGATATGAAAAGAATACAACTGTACTTACATTTAATAAAAATTATGATGAATTTTTAAATGTAAACGATGTTGTTGATTTAGTCGCTTATCCTAAAAAAATATATTTGAAAGAGCTTTAGGCAAAATCAATCGAGATTTTTTCAAAAATCCATTATGGAGTGCTAATTGTACATATAAAAAAGCATTTGGTGTTGTTAATACTGATGATAGTATTATATTTAACATTGGTGGAGATACATATTGTTATGGCATTCCATATTTGATTAAGAATGGCGAAAATGGCTTTGCTTATATAAAATGCGATATTGATGATATATGTAGAAAAATCATTGAGTTGTTTAACGATAAAGAAAAAATGAAGTCTGTTCAAAAGCAGGCGTATTATACTATTTCAAACGAGTGGAATGCGAAAGTAGCTGCAGAAAGATTAATCAAACTTTCAAATGCTATACTTAATGGTGAACAATCACCTGATTTGTTTGAAGACGGTATTTGAAGTAAAGGATAAGAACATAGAATCTAAGAAAACGTTAGCATAATAATTTTATTTTTAATAATAAGTAGGAGTTTTATGAAAAACAAACAATATCTTTTTGGCGCATTTATATCGTATTTTGCAATATTTTTTAACATCATAGCAGGGCTTGTATATATACCATGGATGGTAGGAAAAATCGGGCAATCTAATTATGCGTTATATACTTTAGCAAATACTTTTATAAGTCTATTTTTAGTCGATTTCGGTTTGAGCTCTGCGGTATCAAGATTTGTGGCGAAATACCGTGCGGAAGGTCGAGAAGAAAAAGCAAGCGATTTATTGGGAATAGTAACAAAACTTTATTTATGTATTGATGCAATAATATTTACAATTTTATTAGTTGTGTATTTCTTTATTTCAAAGATATATAAAGGTTTAACTGCTGATGAAATAGAATTATATAAAAAATTATATGTTATAGTTGCGACATATAGCGTTATTTCATTTCCTTTTATGCCTTTACCCGGTGTAATAAATGCGTATGAAAAGTTTGTGCCGCTGAAATTATGCGATTTAGGTCAAAAAGTGTTAACCATTTTATTGGTGGTAGCTGCTTTATTAAACAATATGGATGTCATTGCTGTTGTTTCAGCAAACGCAATCAGTGGTTTAGTATTTATTGTAATTAAATTAATTATAATAAGGGTGACAACGCCGGTAAAATACAAATTCAATGTAAAAAACAATCAATTATTAAAAGAAATATTCGGCTTTTCAATTTGGGTTACGGTGATTAGCCTTGCTCAAAGATGCATTTTCAATTTGGCTCCTACAATTCTTGGAATACTGTCAACAAGTAAAGAAATTGCTTTGTTTGCTCCTGCAAGTTCCTTAGAGGGCTATTTCTATACTATTGCTGCTGCTGTAAATGGTATGTTCCTTGCAAAAATTTCAAAATATATTGCAGACGACAAAGAGGAAAAAATACTGGATTTGATGATAAAAGTCGGCAGTTATCAGTTTGTATTGTTAGGATTGATAATGGTTGGATTTATCAGCTTAGGTCATGATTTTATGATTTTATGGATGGGCAAAGATTATGTTGGAGCCTGGCCGTGTGCGATTCTATTATTTATACCGGATATTTTGTTGTTTTCACAACAAATTGCTAATACTACAGCTATTGCAAAAAATAAAGTTAAAGAAATGTCTTTTGGATATATTGGTATGGCTATTGTTTCAATAGCTATGTCGTTTATTTTGTGTAAAAAATATGGTGCGTTCGGTTCTGCAATTGCAATTACTTTAGCATATTCCGTTTTATTCATATGTTTAAATATTATTTACTATAAACATTTGCATTTAAATGTATTTGAATTTTTCAAAAAATGTTATATGAAATTTATACCCTCTTTGGCTTTAAGCGGAGCGTTAGGATATTTTATATCAAATAAAATTATAAATATTCACGGATGGTCTGGTCTGATTGTTAAGGGTATAATTGTTTGTGCACTCTATTTTGTATGTGTATTAGTTATAGGGTTTAACAAAAAAGACAGAAATAACATTTTGAATTTTATAAAAATTAAATTACATAAAAAAGAATCTAATTAGGAGAGCATAGAAATGTCTTTATTTACAGGAAAAACATTAATGATAACAGGGGGAACGGGGTCATTTGGTAACGCTGTTCTCAACAGATTTTTAAAAACCGATATCGGCGAGATTCGTATTTTTTCTCGTGATGAGAAAAAGCAGGACGATATGCGTCATGAATTTCAGGCAAAGATGCCGGAGGTTGCTGACAAAATCAAGTTTTATATTGGTGATGTCCGTGATTTACAGTCGGTAAGAGGAGCAATGCACGGCGTTGATTACATATTCCATGCAGCAGCTTTAAAGCAGGTTCCGTCTTGCGAATTTTTCCCTATGGAAGCTGTAAGAACTAATGTTATCGGTACGGATAATGTGCTTACTGCGGCTATTGATGAGGGCGTTGAGTGTGTAATTTGCCTTTCGACAGATAAGGCGGCTTATCCTATCAATGCTATGGGAATTACAAAAGCTATCGAGGAAAAGGTTTCTGTTGCCAAGTCAAGAATGTCGGGCAAGACTAAGATTTGCTGTACCAGATACGGCAACGTTATGTGTTCTCGTGGCTCGGTTATTCCGCTTTGGATTGAACAAATCAAAAACGGCAACCCTATTACCATTACCGAGGGTTCAATGACTCGTTTCATTATGTCGCTTGAAGAGGCTGTTGACCTTGTTCTTTTTGCATTTGAGCACGGTGAAAACGGCGACTTGCTTATTCAAAAGGCTCCTGCTTGTACTATTCAAACTCAGGCTGAGGCTGTTTGTGAGCTTTTCGGCGGCAAGAAAGAAGACATTAAAGTTATCGGTATTCGTCACGGTGAGAAAATGTATGAAACACTTCTTACAAACGAAGAATGTGCAAAGGCTGTTGATATGGGCAATTTCTACCGTGTTCCTGCCGATAATCGTGGACTTAACTATGATAAATATTTCAAGGAGGGTGACGAAAAGAGAAACACTTTGACAGAGTTCAACTCTAACAACACTCGCCGTCTTAACCTTGAGGAAACTAAAGAAAAGATTGCAAGCCTTTCTTATATTCAGGAAGAACTTGCAAAGATGGACAAGTAATCGGAGGCAGAAATGGGCAAATTCGATAATGTTAAATGGAAAGAAAACGGCAAGCTTAAGCTTCTTATAATCGTAGGTACAAGGCCGGAAATTATAAGGCTTGCGGCTGTAATTAATAAAACCCGCAAATATTTTGATGTCATTTTGGCTCATACAGGTCAAAATTACGACTATAATTTAAACGGTGTATTTTTCAAAGATTTAAAGCTTGACGACCCTGAGGTTTATCTTGACGCTGTCGGTGATGACCTTGGCGAAACTTGCGGAAATATTATTGCTCAAAGCTATAAGCTTATGGCTGAAATTAAGCCTGACGCAGTGCTTGTTTTGGGCGATACAAACAGTTGCCTTTCGGTTATCGGTGCTAAAAGGCTTCATATTCCGATTTTCCATATGGAGGCAGGCAACAGATGCAAGGACGAGTGTTTGCCGGAGGAAACCAACAGAAGAATTGTTGATATTATTTCGGATGTAAATATGGCTTACAGCGAACACGCAAGAAGATATCTCGCAGACTGTGGCTTGCCGAAAGAAAGAACTTATGTTACAGGTTCGCCTATGGCAGAGGTTTTGCACAATAATTTGGCAGAAATCGAAGCTTCCGATATTCACAAAAAATTAGGTCTTGAAAAGGGCAAATATATTCTTCTTTCAGCTCACCGTGAAGAAAATATTGATACAGAAAAGAACTTTTTAAGCCTTTTCAATGCTATTAATAAAATGGCAGAAAAGTATGATGTGCCTATTCTCTATTCTTGCCATCCGAGAAGTAAAAAAAGACTTGAATCAACAGGATTTAAGCTTGATAAAAGAGTTATTCAACACGAGCCGCTCGGTTTTCACGACTATAACTGCTTGCAGATGAATGCTATGGCGGTAGTGTCGGACTCCGGTACTTTGCCTGAAGAAAGCAGCTTTTTCACGTCGGTCGGTCATCCTTTCCCGGCTGTTTGTATCCGCACTTCAACCGAAAGACCCGAGGCTATAGATAAGGCTTGCTTTATCATTTCGGGTATTGATGAAAAAGGCTTGCTTCAAGCAGTTGATACAGCAATTGAAATGAATAATAACGGTGACTACGGTATTCCCGTTCCTGATTATGTTGAGGAAAATGTAAGCACAAAGGTTGTTAAAATTATTCAAAGCTATACGGGAATTGTTAATAAAATGGTTTGGAGAAAAGAGCTCGACTGATTTAAGTCAATCTTGTTAAGTTGTTAAATGAGTGAAAATATATCGAAACTGTTCTTTAGTTTAATAAAAAGCGAACTGGTTAATGAAAAAATTGAATACACTCAATTGACAGATGAAGAAATAAAAGAACTTTTTATTCTTTCAAAAAAACATGATGTTGTCAATTTAATTGCCGACGCTTTGATTAGAAATAATTTAATTGAAACGTCATCTCCTTACTATGCCAAATTCAGGTATGAGCTCAAATATTCTGTCGGATTTGTGGCTAATTTGGAGTATGAAATAGAGCATATCAGATCGGTTTTCAAAAAAAATCATATATCGTATATACTTCTTAAAGGCAGTGTGCTTAGAAATTATTATCCCGAGCCGTGGATGAGAACGAGCTGCGATATTGATGTTTTAGTCCGTGACGAACAGCTTGACGAGGCGGTGAATGCTTTAACTCAAACGGGATATAAGGTTGAGGGGAATAAGCATTATCATGATATCAATTTGTACGCCCCCGGCGGTATGCACCTTGAACTACATCATAATATTAAAGAACGTGAAGAAAAAATGGACAGGGTGCTTGATAAAGTTTGGCAATATTCAGTAAAAGTAAATGATTTTGAATATGCCGAAAGTCCTGAATTCTTCCGCTTTCATCATATTGCTCATATGGCATACCATTTTATACACGGCGGCTGCGGAATAAGAAGTTTTATTGATTTGTGGATTTTTGAAAATAAAATTGAGACAGACGATAAAATATATCGGGATTTACTTAAACAGGCAAATCTCGAAAAATTTGAAAAATATGCTTTTAAATTAATGCACTATTGGCTTGACAACGGCGGCGCTGATGAGCAAATATTAAATATGGAGCACTATATTTTAACAGGCAGCACTTACGGCTCAACGGAAAAAAGCGTTATAATCGGAAATTACAAGGCGGGCAGTAAATTCAAATATTTTTTAAACAGAATTTTTATGCCGCTTGAAGACCTTGCAACAATTTATCCTAAGCTTTATAAACATAAATGGCTTTTACCGTTTTATCAAATTTCAAGATGGACTAAAATTTTCAAAAAAAGAAAAAGTATTAAACAAGAGATTAATCTTACTGTTAATTCAAAAGAAGATTATTCCATAGATATGATGAAAAATTTGGATTTAATCAACTGATTTTGGAGAAAGAAATGAACATATTAGTAACAGGCGCTAAGGGCATGGTCGGTACAGCCCTTGTCAATAACCTTAAAAATATTAAAGACGGCAAAAACAAGACTCGTCCAAACATAATAATTGACGAGATTTTTGAATACGATATAGATTCAAGCGAAACTGAGCTTGAAGAATACTGCCAAAAAGCAGATTTTGTTTTTAATCTTGCAGGCGTCAACAGACCTAAAAATGAAGAAGACTTTATGAACGGCAATTTCGGCTTCGGTTCATTACTTTTAGATACACTGAAGAAGTATAATAATAAAGCGACGGTTATGCTTTCGTCATCTGTTCAAGCAACACTTTCAGGCAGATTCGGTGACAGCGAATACGGCAGGAGCAAAAAAGCAGGCGAGGATTTATTTTTCGACTATGCAAAGCAAACCGGCGCAAAAGTTGCGATTTACCGTTTTCCCAATTTGATGGGACATTCAAGGCCTAAATATAATTCTGCCGTTTCGACATTTTGCTGGGCGGTGGCAAATGATGAGCCTTTTACCGTAACAGACCCAAAGGTTGAACTTGAACTTTTATATATAGACGATTTGGTTGAGGGCATGTTTGACCTTCTTGAAGGTAAGGAAAAGCACTGCGAATTTGACTCAGTTGAAACTGTACCTGACGATAACGGCAAATTCTGTTTTGTCGAAACAACTCATAAGGTTACGCTCGGTGAAATTGTTGAACTTTTAAAGCAGTTTAAGGCACAGCCCACTACTTTAATGATGCCGAAGATGCCGGACGGAAGTTTTGCTAAAAAACTTTACAGTCTTTATTTAACGTATCTTCCTACCGATAAATTTAAGTATCCGCTTAAAATGAATGTTGATAATCGTGGCTCGTTTACAGAACTTGTGCACACTGAGGATTGCGGTCAGGTAAGCATTAATATAAGCAAACCGGGAATTACCAAAGGTCAGCACTGGCACAACAGCAAATGGGAACTTTTTATTGTTGTTTCGGGGCATGGGCTTATTGAGGAACGTAATATTAATACGGGTGAAAAGGTTAGTTTTGAGGTTTCGGGCGATAAAATCGAAGCGGTGCATATGATTCCGGGTTGGACTCATAATATTATTAATCTCAGTGATACTGAGGATTTGGTTACGGTTATGACTTGCAACGAAATTTTTAACCCAAATAAACCCGATACATTTTTTGAAGAGGTATAATATAGGAGCTGAGATAATTGGATATTGTTACAACGCTTTATAATGCAAGTAATGAAAAAATATTCTTTATCCTGCTCGCTTTTTCTCTTATTTTAGGTATCGGCAAACGGCTTTTTATGCTGAAGAAGTGTTACAATTATATAATTGCGGCATTTCTCTTTTTGTATGTGATTTTTATACTTTATATCACTTTGTTTTCACGGCTCAATACAGAGTCGGCAGGTGACTACAGCCTGATTCCGTTTCACTCGTATTATTTAGCGGCGCACGGAATGAAAGAAATGATTAGAGAGTCAATACTAAATATTCTTTTTTTCTATCCGCTCGGATATCTTTTCGCAAGTTTGAATATCGAAAAAATAAATTCAAAGCGGTGGATAATCATACCGATTGCTTGTGCGCTTAGTTTCATTATCGAACTTTCGCAATATGTTTTCAAACTCGGCTATGCGGAGGTTGACGATGTTATTCACAATACACTCGGCTGCGCAATCGGTCTTTTAATGTGTATTTTACTTGAAAAATTGTTTAAAATTATAAAAAAGCAAAAATCATAATCGCTATATAAAACAAACCCGAGCAGTCGATTGACTGCTCGGGTTTTCTATACGTATATGTTTATTTAACAAATTCTTCTGCAACTTCTGTGATATGTTCTGCGGAAAGGCCGAACTGTTTGAGAAGGTCAACTGCTGGACCGCTGTGGCCGAATACATCGTTTACGCCGATACGTTTAACCGGAGTAGGGCAATTCTCACTAAGGCAAGCACAAACTGCCTCGCCGAGACCGCCGATAATGTTATGTTCCTCAACTGTGATAACCTTGCCGGTTTTCTTTGCCGATTTAATGACAAGCTCCTCGTCAAGCGGCTTAATTGTTGAAATATTAATAATTTCGGCACTGATACCTTTTGCTTCAAGTGCCTTGCCTGCCTCAATTGCTTCGTTTACCATAAGACCGTTTGCAATGATTGAGATATCGTTACCTTCCTTGATAACCTCACCCTTGCCGATTTCAAATTTATAATCGTCATTGTGGAAAACAGGAACCGCAAGTCTGCCGAATCTGAGGTAAACGGGGCCTTCGTATTTATACGCCGCCTTAACTGCCTGCCTTGCTTCGATATCGTCAGCCGGGCAAATAACAACCATACCCGGAATTGAACGCATAAGTGCAAAATCCTCACAGCACTGATGTGAAGCGCCGTCCTCACCTACGGAAATACCTGCGTGGGTAGCGCCGATTTTTACATTAAGATGCGGATAACCGATTGTATTTCTAACCTGCTCGAATGCTCTGCCTGCGGCGAACATTGCAAAGCTTGAAGCAAACGGAACAAGTCCCATTGTGCTCAAACCGGCAGCGACACACATCATATTTGACTCTGCTATACCGCAGTTGAAATGACGGTCGGGATATGCCTTTTTGAAAATTCCTGTTTTTGTTGCTGCCGAAAGGTCAGCGTCCAATACTACAAGCTTGTCAGCACCTTCACTTGCCAATTCTTTAAGCGCATTACCGTAGCTTTCACGTGTAGCTATTTTCTTAATCTCTGCCATAATTACGCCTCCTCAATTTCTGCAAGTTTTGCTTTAAGCTCATTCATTGCAATTTCGTATTCTTCATCGTTAGGTGCTTTGCCGTGCCAATCAACCTGATTTTCCATATATGATACGCCTAAGCCCTTAACTGTTTTCATAATAATACCGAAAGGTTTGCCTGAACCCATATTCTTGTGGAAAGCGTCAAATGCCTTTTCAAGCTCGTCAAAATCATTGCCGTCAATCTTGATAATGTTAAGACCGAAAGCTTCCATCTTCTTGTCGATAGGTTCAGCGTTCATAACGTCCTCACACTTGCCGTCAATCTGAAGTCCGTTTACGTCAACGATAACGCAAAGATTGTCAAGCTTATATTGGCTTGCAAACATCATAGCTTCCCAAACCTGACCTTCTTCAATTTCGCCGTCGCCCAAAAGGGTATAAACATTGATATCCTCGCCTAAATACTTAGCGCCTTTTGCCATACCTGCGGCAGCGCTGATACCCTGACCGAGAGAACCGGTTGACATATCAACACCCGGAACAGTGTTCATATTCGGGTGACCTTGGAGATATGAATCTATATGACGAAGAGTTTTCAAATCTTCAAATGGGAAAAATCCTTTAAGTGCAAGTGCGCTGTAAAGACCCGGTGCACAGTGACCTTTTGAAAGAACAAATCTGTCACGGTTTTCTGCCTTAGGATTTTTAGGGTCAATGTTTTTCATCTCGGCAAAGTAGAGATATGCGAATAAATCAGCCGAGGAAAGACTTCCGCCCGGATGACCTGCTTTAGCCGAATGTGTGCCCTCGATAATGCCCATTCTGATTTTTGTGGCAATTAAAGAAAGCGATTTTTTAGTTTCTTTATTCATAACTTATAGCCTTTCTGCTTACAACGTAAGCTTTAAGTATTATATATAATAAACCTCACAAGGAGGGATTATATGAAAAATTATTTATCCTGCTTTGTATAGAATGTATCAAGTACCAACTGCATAAGCTTATCCTTGTCGGGATAAAATTCCGCATAAACATAATCTGCATAATCTTTTTTTGTACTTTCTTTCATCTCGCCTTCAAGCGTTACGGTATCAAAGTTTGTAATACCTTTTGAAAGCATAAGAGAAGCAAGATATGTTACGTTTGAAAGGGAAAGATTGGTTGTGCTGTACTTGCTTGCCGTATCGTAAAGCCTTGAAACAACGCTGAAATCCTGACTTACAGCCGGAACAACCTGAGACGCAAATGCCTTGATATACTGAACCTGCCTTGCCGTTCTGTTAAGAGAAGCATTGACGGTATCCATATCTCTCTGCCTTACATATTTTTCTGTCATATCACCGGTAAGTTTGATTTTGTCACCCTTTTTAATTCCAAGGTCTTTAAAATCGTAAAGAGATTCAACGGTTACACCGCCGATAGAATCGTTAATCGGTGCAATTCCGTTAAGGTCAAGTGCAAAATATTTGGTAATCGGCACATCATAAAGAATACGGCTGATTGAATTTGCGGTGTTTTCTGCCGATTTTGCCTTGCCGTCACCGTAAGCATAGCTTAAACAAAGCTGCATTTTTTCACTTCTGAGGAAAATTCCGCTTTCGCTGTAAAGGTCAACGTCAACCATTGTGTCACGTGGAATGGCAATTGCCTTTGCCTTGCCTGTTTTTGTGTTTATTGTAAGCAAGATATCTGCATCACTCTGTCCGCCTGTGCCGATATTGTTGTTTTCAAGCCCTAAATCACGCTTGTCAACACCCATAAACGCAATTGCAATTACGTCGTTGTTATATACATATTTGTTGCCGTTATATTCAATCGTTTCCTGATAATCCGTTTGGTCGGAAACGTCTTTAAGTTCGTTTTTACCGCTTGATTCAAGATAAGCAAATGTGCCTACAAAAGCAAGAATTAAAGCTAAAATTATTGCAAGTGCCGAAATTCCGATTTTTGCCGGAATACTCATCTTTTTCTTGTGGTGATGGTGGTGTGAGTGTGAAGAATGATGATGTGAAGAGTGGTGGGAAGAACTTGAATGGTGGTGATGTGATGAACTTGAATGATGTTCACTCGAAGAGTGATGACTGTGCGAAGAATGGTGCACGGCTTCATCATTTTTTTGCTCAATTTCAAAACTTGAATTTTGAGGCTTGATTTCCTTTTTCTCGGGAGCCGGAGCATTTCCGCTGAAAGAAAAATCAATTCCTTTAGGCTCTTCACTCGAATTTAATGCTTCTTCTATTTCATTTTTAACTTCTTTTTGAATTTGCTCCTTTTTCGGCAGAGTGTTATCGTTTTTCTTGCCGTCGGAGGTCAAAATATCATCAAGAATATTGTCTAAATTTGGGTCAATTGGTTTTTTCATCTTTTACTAATTCTCCGCAAACTAAATATCTACTGCTTTTTTGATTTGTAATGCATGTTGAAAGAACAACGATTTTACTGTTAATGCTAAGCGGCTTGTCAAGTTCCTCTCTTACATTTTTGAGGCTTGATGACGGATTTTGAATTGTATCCTGCCACTGCTTAAGCGATTCTTCCTTATTAAAGTCAAAACTGTTAAGTATATGACGGTTATCGTATTTGAAAGCCGAAACAATTTGATAAGTGAGCTTCCTGTCGGGTGTGTAAATGTAAAAATATGGGTGGGATTTAAAGAAATCCTCTTTCTCAAAATAATGAAGCGTTGTGAAAAAGGTGTCCGAATACCCATTATGACCGTAGATTACCGTTACAAAATCGTTGAAATCTTTACTGTTGGCAGCTTCCGTATAAACAGCGCCGCTTGCAGACCAAGATTTATCCTCAGCCTTATGCCTTAAATAAAAAGCGTCATCCGTTTTGCTTTGCACGATAGGGTAATCAACCTTTGTTCCGTCTATTTTGATATAAGCATATATTTCATCGTTTTTCTTTTGAAGCGATTTGAAATCAATCGGATTTTTAACCTTTTTTTCAGTCTCGCTTGAAACAGCCGAGGTTGTGGTTGTACCGCTTTGGCTTGGCGTTTCATTTCTCTTTTGTAAATATGAACTGCCAAAATATACCGCCGCAAAAATTATTATAAATACAAGTAAGAATATTACAATCAGCTTGACATTTTTCTTTTTCTTTTTTTCAAGCTCATTTTCTTTTGCATTTTCATTGTCTTTCATTTCAATCACCGAGTAATCTCATTTTAAAGCAAATATAGTATAACATAAATTAAATGAAAATAATATAGCAATAATGTAAATTTATATTATTAAAATCATATTATTTTTATTATAACAAAACAAAAAACCTGCTTGCAAAAGCAAACAGGTTAAATGATACAATTATTGATTAGTCGTTTTCTTTCTTCTTTGTAGCTGCTAAAACTGCAATACCGGCGCCTGCTGCTGCAATTGCACCTGCCATAACTGCACTTGATGCACCTGTTGCAGGAGACTTTGAAGAAGAATTCTTCTTAGGCTCTGTTGCCTTTGATGTTTCTTCTTTGCCTGTAGTTGCTTCGGTAGTAGCGTCAGCAAATTCAACAACTGCGTTTACAATAACAGAACCGTTGTTCCAAGCAGTGATAGCTTTCTGAGAAATGAATGTGATAGTCTGTGAACCGTCAGCATTTAAAGCCTTTGTGTAGTCTGTGCCTTCAGCAAGACCGAGTGATGAAAGGTTGTCTGTCCAGCTCTTGAAAGTACCTTCGCCGTTATAAGTGAATGTAACTTCCTTCTTGTTCTGAGCGTTTACTGTGTAAGTAACACCCTGTCTTGTTTCGCCGTTTACAGTAGTCTTAGCTTTGCCCTCTTCAAGAGTAGCTGCTGTAGGACTGCTTACGTTAGCTGCCATAGCAGGAACGGTTACTGCGAACATTGATACAGCCATCATAGCTGCAATGACTAATGAAATAATCTTTTTCATAATTAAATGCACCTCAATCTAAATAATACAATCGTATTGGTATTTTAGTAAATTATAACATTAAGTCTCCTAAAAGTAAAGCATTTTTTGAAAAAATATTATATAAAATTACATAAGCACAAGGTATAGTGTTAAGTATAAACGACGGGGTAATATGTTGTATTTATTTTGCACTTTAAAAATAAAAAGTGTTGTGTTATACTGTTGATAACAATAAAAAAGAGGAAAAACTTATGGCTGATAAATCAAAAATTACAGTTAGAAAAAATTATGATATATTGCTTGCGCCTGCTTTGACTGCTTTGATACTTCTTGTCTGTTTTGCGATAGGAAAAATATTCCCTTTCGGCAGTAATAATGTTGAATATTATGATATGGCGCAGGGAATTATACCTAATTTTTATCATATTTGGGACGCATTACACACAAAAGACACAGCTTTGTGGTTTAATTGGTATTCTGGATTGGGAGTAAACGATACCGCCAATGCTTCTCTTTCGGTGTTTTGGCTTGCGCTTCTTGTTTTGCCGAGGCGACTTGTAGGCAAGGCTATGGGGCTTTATGTCGTAATGACTTTTTCGCTTTCCGCCCTTACTTCTGCGATTTTTTTGAAAAAGGCTGCTAAAACAA
Source organism: uncultured Clostridia bacterium (assembly GCA_945874765.1). GTDB lineage: Bacteria > Bacillota > Clostridia > Oscillospirales > Acutalibacteraceae > Eubacterium_R. Next base: position 59,767 of record CAMCHQ010000003.1, on the reverse strand, counting down.
AACCGTTTATGTCAACGCTTTTGTCAATTTGCTATGCGTTTTGCGGTTTCTCGGTTATGTATTACACAAATGCTTGGCAGGATACCGTTTTGCTTTTCCCGCTCTTTATGCTTGCTTGGTATGCGCTTATGAAAAAAGGCAAAATTTTGCCCTACATATTAATGACGGTACTTAATGTATTGTGCGGCTACTATGTTTTCATTTTGCTTATTTTCTACGTTTTCTTTATGAGCTTTTTGTATCTCAAAACAATTGATAATAAGCAAGACAAAAAAAGACGTGCTTTTGAACTCGGACTTTCAACAGCTTTGGGCTTCGGTTTGTCCGGTGCTGTTCTTGCGCCCAAACTCGTCCAAACATTCTCAAGCGAAAGATTTTTGAGCGAAACAGGCTTTGATTTTTCAAAAATCTTAAAGCAGTATCTCGAAATCGTAAAAACATATACCTGCAAAAGCGACGATAAATGGGCAATGCTGTTTTGTACTTCTTTGCCCCTTGCAATAATGATTTTGGGCATAATAAAAAACAGAAAAAACAAGAAAATCAACACTTTTTTCGTGCTTAATATTTTGCTTCTTGCCGTGCTGATTGTGTGCGAAGGCGCAAATGCGTTAATGCACTTCGGCGATTATAAATATTTTCCTATGCGAATGGGTTATGCGCTTGCTTTTTCGTTTGTTTGGGCAGCGGGTTATTATTCAAAATATCTTAAACTCAACAAGTTGAATTTAAGTGATAAATCGGGCAAAAACATTTTGCTTGTTTTGTTTAATGCAATGTTGTTTGCCGCTCTTTTGATATTGACGTATTTTGTACTCAAAAAACTTGACAGCGCTTACGATTTTAAGTATTCCGTTCTTTACGCAATGCCTGTTTTGACGGTGATTTATCTCGTTATTTTCTGTTCTAAAAATAAAACGGTTGATTACAGAACGGCGCTTTCGCTTGTCCTTGCAGAAACACTTGCTTTGTCGGTAATTTTCATTCCTTATTGGCAAACCGATATGCTTGAAAAGGAACATAATCCGCAGTATATTTCAACTTCGCAGTCACTTGTCAAAAAGCTCGATATCGAAACTTCCAAAACCGACAGAATTAAAACCGTCGGCACTACTTTAAACTGCAATTACGGCACGGTTATGCAAAGGGCAACGCTTGCCGATTGGACTCATCTTATTCCGTCGGACGTACAAGGTTCCCTTATTTCACTTGGATACAGCAGCGAATACACACGTCTGCACGACAGTGGCGGAACTGCTTTTACAGATGCAATATTGGGTGTTAAAAATGTTCTTTCGGTTAAAAAAGAAAGTCCCGAACTTTATGATAGGATTTCTAAGAAAAAAGGATATAATTATTACAAATGCAAATACACTTTACCGTATGCAATGGTTGTTGATAAGAGCGTTTTGGATATCGATGTCGAAAATTCAAATTGGATGGAACTTAACAATCAGCTTTATAAATCCTTTACCTCAACAGATGAAAATATAGTCGAAAACGGCAATCTTACTCTTAAATCTAAGAACGGCGAAACGGAAATTTACACTTTCAAGTCAAAGAAGGGTAATATTTCTTATTTCAAGCTTGAAGGCGCAGGCGGAGTCAGGATTTACGTTGACGGTAAGGCTGTGAGAATACCGTCGATTGACAGAGAAAAGGCAAAAAAATATCCGGGCAGGTTTAACAGAAATCTTATTTGCCTCGGCGATTTTGGCGATAAAGAGGTTGAAATCAGACTTGAACTTAAAGAGGGCAAGTATGAGGATAAAAAAGATTTCAGGAAAAACAATCTCGGCGACGATGATATCAGGAATAAAAACTTCGGCGCAGAGGTTGGGCTTATGAGCCTTGAAAAACTTCAAAAAGTTTGCGATATGTATAACAACCCCGCCGACGTTTCGGCACAAAATTATTCGCTTGATATCAAAAACGTAAAGGCTGAAAACAAAGATAAAGTATTGCTTCTTCCGTTGCAGTATAACGGTTGCTGGAGCGCAGAGGTAAACGGTAAAGGCGCAAAGGTTCAAAGCGTTATGTCGCTTTTGACTGCGGTTGAATTAAACGGAGAAAACAATAATATTTCTATGAAATTCATACCGTCGGGCTTTAAAACAGGTGCGGTTATAAGCGTGGTAAGCGCCGTGATTTTTGCACTCGTATTACTGCTCAGAAGAAAAGAAAAATTCGCACCGAAGGCACTTTGCTCGGTTGTTTATGCGCTTTATTCGTTGGCGTTTTCTGTTGCTCTTTTTGCGGTTTATATCGTTCCGATTGCCTTTTTGATTTATCACAAATTAATAAAATAATTTTGCGAAAAACACCAAATACACTCACTTTTTGCCCGATGAAAAATTTTTTTGTTGCAAAGAGTATGTTGATATGTTAAACTGTAGGTGGTTTAATATAATAATATGTTAGAATATATAATTATTCGGCATAAACATAACGGAGGTTAAAAATGAAAGTAGTAATTCTTGCAGGCGGATACGGAACACGTATCAGCGAGGAGAGTCAGAATAAGCCTAAGCCGATGATTGAGCTTGGCGGTTATCCTATTCTTTGGCATATTATGAAAACCTATTCTCATTACGGATATAACGAATTTGTGATTTGTGCAGGCTATAAGCAATATGCAATTAAGGAATATTTTGCTAACTATTTTCTTCATTGCTCGGATGTTACCTTTGATTTCACCGCATCTAACAAGATGACTGTTCACAGCGAGCACGCAGAGCCGTGGAAAGTTACTGTTGTTGATACCGGTCTTGATACAATGACAGGCGGAAGAGTTAAGCGTATTCAGCCGTATATCGGTGACGAGGCGTTTATGCTCACTTACGGCGACGGCGTTGCAGACGTTGATATTGACAAACTTGTTGAATTTCATAAAGAGCACGGTCATATTGCAACTATGACTGCCGTTTCGGTAGGTCAGCGCTTCGGTTGCCTCGGTATTGAGGACGACCTCACAATTTCTTCTTTCAGAGAGAAGAGTGATATGGACGGAAGCCGTATTAATGCCGGATTTATGGTTCTTGAGCCTAAGATTTTTGATTTTATTGAGGGCGATTCAACAGTATTTGAAAAAGCTCCTCTTGAAACGGTTGCTTCTATGGGTGAACTTGACGCATATATTCACAACGGTTTTTGGAAGCCTATGGATACTTTGAGAGAGAAGATGCAGCTTGAAGAAATGTGGGCAAAGGGTACTGCTCCGTGGAAGGTTTGGTAAAAAATATGGATTTATCGTTTTACAAAGATAAAAAAGTGCTTGTAACAGGTCATACGGGTTTTAAAGGCTCTTGGCTTTGCAAAATTCTTATTAACGCAGGCGCTAAAGTAGTCGGCTATTCTATTGACCCGCCGACCGACCCGAGTCTTTTTGAACTTTCGGGTATTAAAAATCAAATGACGTCATATATTGCCGACATTCGTGACCTTGATAAACTTAAAGAAGTTTTTGAAAAAGAGCAGCCGGAACTTGTGTTCCACCTTGCCGCTCAGCCTATTGTGCGTGACAGCTATAAAATGCCTGTTTACACTTATGAAACAAACGTAATGGGCACTGTTAATATTTGCGAATGTGTAAGGCTTTTTGATTGCGTTAAATCATTTCTTAATGTAACAACGGATAAGGTTTATGAAAATCAGGAAACCAACGTTGCTTTTACAGAGGATATGCCGCTTGACGGATATGACCCTTATTCAAACAGTAAGTCTTGCTCGGAACTTGTTACTCACAGTTATAAAAAGTCATTCTTTACCGACGGACGTGTTGCTGTTTCAACTTCAAGGGCAGGTAACGTTATCGGCGGCGGTGACTTTGCAAATGACAGAATTATTCCCGACTGCGTAAGAGCGGTTGAAAAGGGCGATACTATTATTGTTCGTAACCCTAATTCGACAAGACCTTATCAGCACGTGCTCGAGCCGCTTAAAATTTATCTTATGATTGTTGAGGCTCAATATAAAAATCACAAGCTTGAGGGATATTATAACGTCGGTCCTAACGACAGCGATTGCAGAACTACGGGCGAACTCGTTACTCTTTTCTGCAAACTTTGGGGCGACGGTGCAAGCTGGAAAGACGTAAGTGAGGCTAATGCTCCTCACGAGGCTAATTTCTTAAGACTTGACACAACTAAGGTTAAAACGGTTTTCGGCTGGCAGCCACGCTGGAGCGTTGAAGAGGCAGTTGAGAAAATCGTTGAATGGACTAAGGTATATTTTGACGGCGGGGATATTCCTGCTATTATGGATAAACAAATTAATGAATTTTTTGAATTGGAGGACTGACTGAATGTTAGAAAATAAGACAGAAGAACAGGCTAAAGAAGAAATACTTGCAATGGTTAAAGAATATTGCGACAAGTTTAAGACTAAGCCACCATACAAAGAGGGCGACAGAATTCCTTATGCAAGCCGTGTGTATGACAGTAAGGAAATGACAAATCTTGTTGACTCGGCTCTTGAATTTTGGCTTACGGCAGGCAGATATTGCAATAAGTTTGAAAAGGACTTCGGCAAATATCTCGGCGTTAAGTACGTTTCACTTGTAAACTCGGGTTCATCTGCTAATCTTCTTGCTTTTGCAACACTTACTTCTCCGCTTCTCGGCGACAGAAGAGTAAACAGAGGCGATGAGGTTATCACTGTTGCAGCAGGCTTCCCGACAACTGTTTCACCTGTTATTCAGTACGGTGCGGTTCCTGTATTCGTTGATTTAACAATTCCGCAGTACAATATCGACGTCACTCAGCTTGAAGCAGCACTCAGCGATAAGACTAAGGCTGTTATGATTGCGCATACACTCGGTAATCCTTTTGACCTTCAGGCTGTTAAGGATTTTTGTACTAAGCATAATCTTTGGCTTATTGAGGATAACTGCGACGCACTCGGCAGTAAGTATGTAATTGACGGAGAAGAGAAATTTACCGGCACAATCGGTGATATTGGCACATCAAGCTTCTATCCTCCTCACCATATGACAATGGGCGAGGGCGGCGCTGTTTATACAAATGACCCGCTTCTTAACAAGATTGCCCGTTCAATGCGTGACTGGGGACGTGATTGCATTTGCCCGTCTGGTATGGACAACCTTTGCGGTCACCGTTTTGATAAGCAGTACGGCGAGCTTCCTCTCGGTTATGACCATAAATATGTTTATTCACATTTCGGCTTTAACCTTAAAGCAACGGAAATGCAGGCAGCGGTAGGTTGCGCTCAGCTTGAAAAGTTCCCTTCATTTGTTGAGAGAAGACGTCATAATTTTGACAGACTTCACAAGGCGCTTGAATGTGTTTCGGATAAGCTTATTCTTCCTGAACCTGCTAAAAACAGCACTCCTTCTTGGTTCGGCTTCCTTATCACTTGTAAAGAGGGCACATCTAAGAACACGGTAGTTCAGTATTGCGAGGACCACGGTGTTCAGACAAGAATGCTCTTTGCAGGCAATATTACAAAGCAGCCTGTATTTGACGAAATGAGAAAGTCGGGTAAGGGCTACAGAGTAATCGGGGATCTTTCGGTTACAGACAGCATTATGAACGACACATTCTGGATTGGCGTATATCCGGGAATGACTGATGAAATGATTGACTATATGGCTAAGACAATCATTGAGGCAGTAAATCTTTAATTTAAAATGTTTTTAAGCAAGGCTTTGCCCTCTTGATTTTTTAGAATTTTGAGGGTAAGGCTTGCTTTTGTGAATGGAGATTTTATTTTAATTTCTTATCGCCATAATAAATAATGACATAAGGGAGAATTTGTAAAAATGAAAATTAAAGTTGCAAATTATATTTCTCAATTTCTTGTTGACCACGGTGTAACCGACGCTTTTTCGGTAGTCGGCGGCGGTGCAATGCATTTGAATGACGCTTTCGGTCATCAAGAGGGCTTGCACACAACTTATAATCATCACGAGCAGGCTTGCGCAATTGCCGCAGAGGCATATGCAAGGCTTGAAAATAAAATAGCACTCGTTTGCGTAACGTCGGGACCGGGCGGAATTAATGCTCTTACCGGTGTTTGCGGCGGTTGGCTTGATTCAATTCCTATGTTTATTGTTTCGGGTCAGGTAAAATATACCACCACCTCACGTTATGCCAAAACTCTTAATCCTGAAATCAACCTGCGTTCGCTCGGCGACCAGGAGTATGATATAGTTAAATCGGTTGAGCCTATGACTAAGTATGCGGTTATGATTGAAGACCCTATGGATATCCGTTATGCTTTGGAAAAGGCTTGGCATCTTGCAACAACAGGCAGACCCGGCCCCGTTTGGCTTGACGTTCCTGTTGATATTCAGGGCACTGTTATCGAAACGGACGACCTTGATAAGACTTATGACCCATCGGAGGACGACGCTCTTCTTCCGCCGCACGTGGCAGACAGTGAGGTTGAGTATGTTCTCGACGAAATAAGAAAAGCCGAAAGACCTGTTATTTATGCAGGCGGCGGTATTCGTCTTTCAGGCGGATATGAAGAATTTAAAAAAGCAATAAGAAAACTTAATGTTCCTGTTGTAACTTATTGGAACAGCGTTGACCTTATCGAAAATGATGACGAACTTTATGTCGGCAGAGGCGGTAATATGGGGGATCGTCCGGGTAACTTTGCCGTGCAAAATTCAGACCTCGTTGTCGCTATCGGCACAAGAATTTCAATTCGTCAGGTCGGCTATGGCTATGATACCTGGGCAAGAGAAGCTAAGGTTATTATGGTTGATATCGATAAAAGCGAAATGATGAAGCATACCCTCCACGTTGATAAGAGTATTTGGGCAGACGCTAAGGATTTTCTTCATAGTGTGAACGCACTTGCAAATGATAAAGTGTTTACTAATCAAAAATGGCTTGATATCTGTCAAAATTGGAAGCATAAATATCCCGTTACTCTTGAAAGGCATTGGAATAACGGCGGTGAATTTGCTAACGTTTTCGCATTTATTAAATATTTGAGCGACGAACTTCCCGAAGAAAGCTATACGGCGGTTTCAAACGGTGCTTGCTGCGTTGTAGGTCATCAAAACTATACTATTAAAAGCGGTACAAGATTTATTATCAACAGCGCTATTGCAAGTATGGGTTACGGTTTACCTGCCGCTATCGGTCTTTGCGTTGCCGACGGCAGAAAAGATACTGTTTGCCTTGAGGGCGACGGCTCTATTATGATGAATCTTCAGGAACTTCAGACCATTGTTACAAATAATCTTCCTATTAAACTTTTCCTTATTAATAATCAGGGATATCATTCAATCAGACTTACGCAAAATAATATTTTCTCAGAGCATACCAAAGTCGGTATCGGCCCTGAATCGCACGACCTTTCATTCCCTGAATTTTCTAAGATTGCAAAGGCTTTCGGCTTCCCTTATTACAGCGCTCATAATAACGACGATATGAAAAAAGTTGTTGATGAGGTTCTCGCTCAGCCGGGCTTCGCTTTTTGCGAAATTTTTACCGATACAACTCAGGTTTGGGAGCCTAAGAGCAGTGCAAGAAGACTTGATGACGGAACGATTGTCAGCCCTCCGCTTGAGGATCTTGCTCCGTTCTTACCACGTGAGGAACTTAGGGAAAATCTTTATATCAAGCCTCTTGATGATGAATAAAAAACGGTAGGAAATTTCTATGTTAATTAAAATTGCAGCGTGGTGCTGGCATATAATCAAGGTGATTATGGATTGGTGCCGCATGGTGTTTACTAAAATTACAAAAGTTGAAATTAAGGATGACGTTTGGAACGGCTTTGTCCAGTTCGTTAAATTCGGACTTGTCGGTCTTTCAAATACCGTCATTTCTTATGCGACTTATTATATTCTCGTTCCGCTTCACGTTAATAAATACGTGGCAAGCGTAATCGGCTTTATTTTGAGCGTGGCTAATGCGTTTTATTGGAATAACAGCTACGTTTTCAAAAAAGAGGACCAAGAGGAGCGTTCGCCAGTTCAGGCTTTTATCAAGCTTTTCCTCTCTTATGCGGGAACGGGTTTGGTGCTTCATAATATCCTTCTTTGGTTCTTCACCTCGATTTGCCATATAAGCGATTATGTTGCCCCGATTCTTAATCTCTTGATTACAATTCCGCTTAACTTCGTGCTCAATAAGTTTTGGGCATTCAGAGCTAAGAAAAAAGAAGAAAAGGATATGTAAATTTGGAAAACAAAAGCAGAAAAATACTGGTTAATGTATATTCCCTCGTATTGTCAATTTTTGCGTGTTTTATTGTTGGTGTCGCTTTGTCAAAAATATCTGACAAGGTTGATATGCAAGCACTTGAGAATTTAATGCTCAGTGGTGCTTTTAAGCAATGCCGACCCGAAAGAGCGGAAACACTGCAATATATGATTTTAACGGTTTTGTTTCCTGTACTTTATATGGTATTTATTCCGTTAATAAAAAAACGTTCTGACAACAGTTTGCTTTTTAGTCAAAAAATGCTTAATCTTATAAATTTCGCAATATTTTTGACGTTTGCGTTTTTGGTTTTGATGATTCTGTTGTATTCAGATACATCCTATTCGTCAATATCATTAAATCTTTTTTACGGCAATTTGGCAATTGTAATGATTATATCATTAGTTGTATCAGTTGTTTTTATATTAATCGGCAGTAGAAATAAGAAAAATGTAGGATGCTTATATTTTTTGTTTGCCTTGGCGTTTATTGCTTATGTTTTTGCAAAGTTGATTTCAAAAAATTACGCTTCATCAAACTGTGACTATTTGGTTCATCATTACTATGCTTGGTGGTATCCTATTTATAACGTTTTTAGTTTAAAAACAATCGGCGTCGATTTTAACAGTATTTATGGATTTTATCCTTATATCGCCGTTGTTTTTTTAAAAATCATCGGTGGCGTAACACAGGCGAACATGTCTTTAATGATTGCAATTGCCTTGTGTGTTATGAGTTTTGAAATTTTTTCTTTTTCCTATGTGTTTATTCAAAACAAAGCCATTGCTTTTTTGATGTCACTTTCTGCCTGTACGTTGGGACCGCTAAATCTGCTTTATTGCGGCAATTATTATTTTCAATATTTTCCGCTTCGCTCTTTTTTCCCGATATCTCTATTGTTTTTAATTTCTATTCATTACGCTACAAAAAGCAGAAAAGCAAAACATATAATAGCTGCAGTTGCGTGGGCTTCAATTGCTCTTGCTTTGTTTTGTAATTTTGAAAGCGGAATAATATGTATTATCGCTTTTGCAGGATATGTTATTTTGCAAAAAGCGTATTTGTATACGTTCGGCGACCCGAAAATATGGAAAACAATTTTTGCGCAAATATTTTGTGCAATTATTTCGATTTTAATTTTTATTTGTACGGTACAATTAATTACTTATTTGAGAAGCGGTCAAGCACTTGGCATTAATGAATTGTTTTTTGGAATATTGGCATTTGAGGGCACAGGGTTCTATATGTTGCCTATTTCATTTGGATTGTGGATTGTTTATATTATCGTGCTTGTTTATGCTCTGTATTCCGCCTTGCCTAAATTGAAAAGTGAAAGAGTGGGCGAAAAACAAATTGCCGATACACGTATTTCGACCGCACTGTTTGTGCTTGCAATTTATGGATTTTCTGCTTTTTCGTATTTTGTAGGGCGCAGTTATTCAACTAATATTTACACGCTTTTGTTTATTACGTGTTTGATATGTGCTGTTGCGGCAGATGATTTTTTAGCCAGAAACCGAACCTCATTTACTCAAAAAAAAGAAAAGTGCAATGATAGATTTATGTTGTATATTAAATTGCTTTGCTGTTTTTTAGCTATTTCTTTTTGTGTAGCAAATCCTGTAATGGTAATCGGTGATAATGTTTTAAACGGTTCAAATTCTTCGTTTGATTTAAAATGGGTTGGAAACAGCGACAATGAGAATTATAATGACATAGATGAAGTTGCATATAACATCAATGATTGGGCAACAAATGATAATAATGGAGAAAATCCTCGTCTCTTTATTTATTGGGCTGCTTTTGTTAATGAAATCAATCATGAAAAAACTAATTATTCGGCGTGTGAGCAAATTGATTGGTTTTATAAATCAAATGCTCATTCCTATATAGATTCAATGAACAGTGATACATCAAGTGCTTTCGTTATAGATAATAAAGCCGTGGATGTTTTGACTGAAAATATGAATTCTGATTATCAAAATGCGTTGAAAAAATATACATTGGTTAAAACATTTGTAACTGACACAAAAGTTGGTGAAAATCATACGAAACAATTATATTATATTTATGTTCCGTCACAGGAGTGATACAATTATGAAAAAAGCTATTGTCACGGGTGCAACCGGCGCTGTCGGTACGGCACTTGTTAATAAACTTATAAGCGAGGGGGTTGAAACCCTTGTCCTTGTTCGCAAGGGCGGCAGGGTTAATAAAATTCCGTCAAACCCTCTTGTTAAAATTGCATATTGCTCGCTTGATGAAATGGCGGATTTTCAAAATGAAAATGATGAAAAATATGACGCTTTCTTTCATCTTGCATGGGCAGGCCCTTACGGTAAGGATAGGGACAATATGTTCTTGCAGGCGAATAATATTAAAAACGAACTCGAAGCGGTTAAACTTGCTAAAAGATTCGGCTGTGACGTATTTGTCGGCGCAGGCAGTCAGGCTGAAAACGGCAGGCTTGAAAACGGACAAAAGGTTGCTCCCGATTCTCCTACCAATCCCAATAACGGCTACGGTATAGCTAAACTTGCGGCAGGTAAAATGAGCAGGATTCTTTGCTCTCAACTCGGTATCAGGCATATTTGGTGCAGAATTTTGTCCGCCTACGGTCCGGGTGACGGTGCGCATACTATGGTTATGAGCACGATTATTAAGTTTTTAAACGGTGAGGATTGCGACTTTACACCGGGTGAACAGCAGTGGGACTTTCTTTATAACGGCGATATCGCAAACGCATTTTTCCTCGCCGGCGAAAAGGGTAAAGACGGCGCAATTTATACCGTCGGCTCGGGTGAAACAAGAAGTCTTAAAGACTATATAACCGATATTCGTGACATAGCCTGCCCGAGTGCTAAGTGCAATTTCGGCGCTGTCGATTATTTCCCTAATCAGGTAATGTATCTTTGCGCTGATATTGACGATTTGAAAAGAGATACCGGTTTTAAACCTACAGTCGATTTCAAAACAGGAATAAAAAATACTGTTGAGTGGTATAAACGAGGGGAAAACAAGTGATAAATATTATAATACCCGCTTTTTTGATTTTATGTTTTTATAACGTAAAATTCAGCGGTGAAAAATTTAATCTTGATAATTTATCTCGGTCAAATACAAATTCAATGAAAGGCTTGTTCGCCGTTTCAATAATATTTTGCCATTTATCCGAAATGCCCAATGTTGAATCATTTTATTTTTTCAGAGGAACAGGAAATTTAGCTGTTTCAATGTTTTTCTTTTTGTCCGGCTATGGATTGATGTGCAGTTATGAGAAAAACGGTTTAAATAATTTCTTTAAAAAGAGATTTTCAACTGTTTTGATACCTTTTCTTTTTGTTCAGCTTTTTTCGTTTATTCTTTTTCACTATTTACCGGCAGTACAAGGATTGACAGAAGAAACTTATAATATAAAAAATCTATTATTAAAATTTGTTAAATCAGGTAGTACTTTGACAATAAATGCATGGTATATTTACGAAATATTACTTATGTATCTTGAATTTTGGCTCGCATTTAAAATCGGCGGCAAAAATAAAAAGGCAGGTACAATATTAATAGTAGTATTTACTTTGCTGACCACAGTATTTTTTGGTGTACTTACTTATAAAACTGAGTGGAAACAATTTTGGGCTTATTCACTTCCGGCTTTTGCATATGGAATAATTTGGCAAGGTTCACGTAAAGAAAAAATAGAAGCACGATTACAAAAAAACTACTACGCTAAATTGTTGATTTTTATTACATTAACAGTTTTACTTTTCTTTAGTTATAAATTATTTGAAAAGATAGATATAATTCAGGCTCATAATATTAGCCCAAAATACCTTTCAAGATATTTGACATCTCCTTTCTTTGTAACAACAGTCTTACTTGTTTCAATGAAATTCAAGTCAAATAATATAATTCTTGACAAACTTGGAAATATATCATATGAATTGTATTTGTATCACGGATTTGTATATTGCCTTTTGAGAAGTGGTACATTTGCCTATGTTGAAAATGATACATTGTTTGCAATTCTTGTTTTGTTAGTTACTATAGATATAAGTATAGTGATGAAATATATCAGTAAAAAAATAACTCATATTTTATTTTATAAAAAGCAAAGTGAGGTAAGAATATGAAAAAAATAGGAATTATGATTCCTTGCTATAACGAGCAGGATAATATTGTTCAAATTTGTAATGCTGTAGTCAAGGAAATTACCGAGGAACTTCCTCAGTATGATTATGAAATACTTATTATGGATAACTGTTCTACGGATAATACACGTCCGCTGATTAGGGAAATTTGTAAAAAGAACCCGAAAATCAAGGCTATTTTGAATGCTAAAAATTTCGGTCAGTTTAATTCCCCGTATTACGGAATGCTCCACGTTGACGGCGATTGCGTAATTCCTATTTGCGCCGATTTCCAAGACCCTGTTGAGATGATTCCTAAATTTGTTCACGAGTGGGAAAACGGATATAAAATCGTTTGCGCAATTAAATCTTCGAGTAAAGAAAACAAATTTATGTATTGGGCAAGAAGCTGCTACTATAAGATGATTAAAAAAATGTCATCGGTTGAGCAGATTGAGCATTTTACAGGCTTTGCCCTTTATGACAGAGATTTTATCAATGTTCTTAAAAATCTTAATGACCCGACTCCGTTTATTCGTGGAATTGTTGCCGAGCTTGGATTTAAGAGAAAGGATATCGAGTTTGAACAGCCAAAGCGTAAGGCAGGCAAAACTCATAACAATTTCTATTCTCTTTATGATGCGGCAATGCTTTCGTTTACTTCTTATACTAAAATGGGGCTTAGAATTGCAACGTTTGCAGGTTTCGGAATCGGTATTTTAAGTTTTGTTATCGGAATTGTTTATCTTATTATGAAACTTATTTGGTGGGACAGATTCCCGGGCGGTACTGCACCGGCAATTATTTGTTCAATGTTTATCGGCGGTATTCAGCTTTTCTTCCTCGGCTTTTTGGGCGAGTATATTATGAGTATGAATGCACGTATTATGAACAGACCTCTCGTTGTCGAAGAGGAAAGAATTAATTTTGATGACGATAAAGATAAAAAAGAAATTGCTGATAAAAATACGGGTGACGAGGAAAAGTAAATGTTTAAGAATTTGAATTATAATAAACTAAAAATTGACAAAAACCGAGATTATAAATTAGGTGTATTGTTCACAATAATACCTGTTGTTTTATTTGCAGCTATTTTATGCAACAAAACAATGCCTGCGGCAGAAGGCTGGTATACCTATTATGCTCAGCTTATTAATAACGGACAAGTTGTTTATAAAGATTTTGAATATCTTTTTATGCCGGGATATATTACATTTATAGCTCTGTTTACTAAAATTTTCGGATATTCAATTATAGCCTTAAGAATTTTAGGGGTTATATTCTTTACGATAATAGCTTATCTTGCATATCGTATATTTAATGAATTATTTAATCCTATTGCCGCTTGTATGGGCGCATTGGTAACAGCATTTTATCTTCAGTCGGAAGTAGTACAAATTTTTTATGACTATATTCGTATGATGGATATTTTTGCATATCTTACAATATTTCTCCTTATAAAAATGGGAAAAAGCTTTATAGCAAAAGAAAAGCCGGATATTAAAATCACTTTGCTTGCCGGATTTTCAAATGCTATGGTTTTAATGGTTAAGCAAAATATCGGACTTTTATTCGGATTTTTTGTTTTAATTTATTTTATATTCTTGTTTGTTTATGAAAAAGACAAGAAAACAGTATTTTTGAATTTATTGTATTATGGTTGCGGTGCGGCAATAGTATTTGCCGGATACGGAATATATCTTCTTGCAAACGGTGCTCTTGGTGCTTGCTTATCACAAACTCTTTTTGGCGCAGTAGGTGCAAAGGGTGGAGTTAAAACTATTCTTTTTAAATGGATAATTGACGGAAAAGATGATTTTATCGGCGAACTTGGTGTTGCCGGTGTTGCGGCCGGCGCACTTTTCTTATTGTTTATTTTAAGAAAGGTATATCCCGGTGACAAAGACGAAAGCAAAGCACAGAGAATTGTTTTAATCGTATTTGGTGCAATAGCAATAATCGGTATTTTGATTCTTTCAAAAGTACAAAAAATTTCCGAAATGTTGACCGATATTTATAAAAGCAAAACATATGGATTTTATGTATTTGCAACCGTTGTATTTTTCATTATGATGATAATGTATGCAGTTGACATTTTCTGCAAGAAAAAGCACTTTGAAGAATATATAGGCTTTTTCCTCCTTTTCGGCGCTATTTTCACTATCGGTTATGGTGTCGGAATGTCGGGAAGTCTTGCGGCAAGCCAAATTGCACTTTCAACAGGTGTTATAATTTGTTTGTTGGTTAGTTTATGCACTAATAAATACAGTTGGATTTCAATGTCTCTTGTTGGCGTTGTTGCAATGTGCTTTATTATGTTTTGCAGTGCGTTTAAAATGGTTAATACTTATAGTTGGTGGGGTCTTACTGATTCATCGATATGGGAATCAACAGAAACAACCAATGTATCAATTCTTAAAGGTATAAAAATGTCCGAGGAGGATAAAAAATTATACGAGGGAATCGTTAATGATATAGACAGTAATACTACAAAGGATGATTCTATATTTGTATTCCCACATACTCCTATATTATATACTGCGGCTGACAGAATGGATCCGGGTTCATTTACAAAGGTTCAATGGTATGATGTATCAACTAATGATTCAGTTCAGAAAGATATCGAGACAATAACTAAAGCTGAACCTAAAGCAATTGTTATTTATAATATACCTGAATTTGCAATTGAAGGTCACGAATCATCATTTAATAATAATAAGGAATCAGCAACAACAAAAATGATGAAAGCGCTTAGAACATTTTGTATCAGAAATAATTATAGCGCAGTAAATAATTACGAAATCAACAATAAATGCTCTATAAGTGTATTTATTAAAAGTGATAAGTATTTGAATTGGAATAACGGCGGAACAGGCAAGAAATCCGATCCGTTCAAAATCAATAATACAGAACAATTCTTAAACTTTGCTAAAATGGTAAATGGCGGTGCTTCATTTAAGGGATTAAATGTTGAGTTGACTTCGGATATTGATTTGTCGGGTTGTAAAGATTTTGAACCGATAGGAAATGAAATCAACGGCGCATCATTTGACGGTACTTTTAACGGAAATGGTTACGTAATTAAGAACTTAACTGTTGATAAACGTATGCCGGAAAACGAGAAAAAGAAAAAGAACAACAAGAAAAACAAAGTTGAAAAGAACAAATATGATTTTGCTCTGTTCGGAACACTTAATGGTAAGGTTGTCAATCTCGGTATTGAAAACTTTAATGTCAAAGGTTTTTGTGTTGCAGGTTTAGTAAGACACAGCGCTACTAACGGTTCAAGTATTGTCAATTGTTATATTAAAAATTCAAATATAACAGGTCAATACAGAAGTGGCGCAATGGCTGATGACTTTGACGGATTTATTTATAATTCGGTTGCCGATAATGTTTCTTTGGTTGCTCCTAAAAATGTTGGATTTGTATCATATAAGAAAGCAGAGTTTACTCTTGAAAATTGTTATACAAATACAAAATATTATCACGATACATTTTCTATAAGAGTTTCAAACAAGGAAATGAATTCTAAAGATTTTTCCGATGAACTCAATGAAAATGTATTGGCATATGAAAGTAAATTTGAAGCAGCAGGTATGAATCTTGTTGAATTAAACAATTGGAAATCCAAAACAATAGATATTAATACCAACAAATAATAACGGAGGGATATTATGAAAAGAATTTTGACTTACGGCACTTTTGATTTGCTTCATTACGGTCATATTCGTCTTTTGAAAAGGGCAAAGGCAATGGGAGATTATCTTATTGTTGCTCTTTCGACCGATGAATTTAACGCAGGCAAAGGCAAAAAGGCATATCACACATACGAAACAAGAAAGAAAATGCTTGAGGCTATAAGATACGTTGACCTTGTAATCCCTGAGGAAAGCTGGGAGCAGAAGATTAACGATGTTAAGGAATACCACGTTGATACCGTTGTAATGGGCGGTGACTGGGCAGGAAGCGACAAGTTTGATTATCTTAAAGATTATTGCGAACTTGTATTTCTTGACAGAACTCCCGGTGTTTCGACTACGCAAATTAAAAAGGACCTTGGGCTTCAGGAGGCAATCAGCGGAGTTGACCAGCTTCCCGGTGAGCCGGAGAAATAATTATGATAAAAAAGCTTTATAAAAAATATGAAGAAGTTATTTTATACGTTGTTTTCGGCGGACTTACAACTCTTGTAAATTTCGTTTCATTTTGGGCGTTTAATAAAATATTAGGCGAAAAATTTTATTTGGTAAGCAATGTAATTGCTTGGTTTATTTCTGTTGTTTTTGCCTATGTTACAAATAAGTTGTGGGTTTTTGAGTCGAAAAGTTGGGCTTTTAAAGTTTTGTTAAAAGAAGTGCCTGAGTTTTTTGCGGCAAGGCTTTTCAGTCTTGGTGTTGAAGAAGGCGGCTTGTGGCTTTTTGTTGATAAATTCGGATTTGACAGGTATTCATTCACCGTGTTTAATTTTGAAGTAACAGGAAAGCTTATTGCAAAAGTATTGCTTGCAGTAATAGTTGTTATTTTAAATTATTTCTTTAGTAAGTTTATTATTTTCGCCAAAAAGGGAAAGAAAAAGGATAATAAAGAATGATTTTTTAGGTTGCGAAGAAGTAGTCAGAATTGGATTTTTAGCGAGAGGAGCTGTACGCTGGTACTGCCCTTTCGCTAAAAATTCAAAGTGCCCAACGTTTTGTCGCCGTATCCTTTGGGATATTAAGACAAAATGTTCAATTGTTATTGATATAAAAAATTAAGGAATTAGAAAAACGTAGATAAATACGTATTTCTAATTCCTTTTCTATTTCGGCACGGTTATGGCTGCTTATTCACAACCTTATATATGGTCTTTATATGTTTCTGCTGTAATTATTCCGTCATTAACGTGTAACTTGCAAATTCTTGCATTTCGTCTGTCACCCGACAAGCCGTCGTCCTCAATATCTCTTGCGTGATAAATCGCATACCATTGACCTTTATACTTAATCATTGAATGGTGACCCGTGCCCTCTTCAAAATCATTAGCTTTCATAACAGGGTGGTAGGTGTTTTCGTCGGGATATTTTTCAAATTTAATCTTTGTAAGGTCGGTTTCGTCCGTCTTTGCCCTTGCGTAGCCGATATAGTAGGTCGGCTGTAGGTAGCAGTTGCCCGAATACATAAGATATTGCCAGTCGCCCTCTTTGAAATAGAAAGCGCCCTCGATTGTGTGCCAATTTTCACCCTTTTTGTATCTGTCACGCATATAGATATCCTCGTCAAGCGTAGGTTTTAGCATTGTGACAGGCTTGCCCTCTGCTTTTTCGGGAGTTAAAAGACGGTCGCAAACAATATATGTTCCCGGTCTTTCACCCTCAAAAGTGTTGGTTGAATAAAAAATAAACAAACCGCTTTCATTTTTAACAACGTGGGAATCTATTGAAAAAGGGTGCAAAAGCTGTTTTGCATTTTCAAAAGGACCAAGCGGATTTTTTGATGACGAAACGTGCATAGCCTGGTGGTGACCGCCCTTGTCCGGCTCATCGTCAAAAAATTCAAACGAGCAGTAAAGATAATAAGTGCCGTCAACTTCAATTACACTCGGTGCCCAAAAATCGTGAACGCCCTTGCCCTCATATGTGAAAACTCTGCCGTAAAAATTCCACTTGCCGAAAAGGTCGTCGGCATAGTAAGCGTAAATTCCGTCGCTTCCCGTGGTGTAGATATAGAATTTTCCGTCGGCTTCAAAGATAAACGGGTCGGCTTGACCTATATAATTTTCTTTGTTTATTTCAAGTAAATGCATAGTATTCTCCAAAAAAATTGATAAACTGATTTTACTATATACCCAAGCCTTTTTCAATAGTTAATCGACATTTTTGCAAATGTAATACCATTTACAGTCAAAGCAAACTTCTTTAGGCGTCGGCTTTTTACCGAGAGAAATCAATTCTTTAACCTTTTTGTCGTAGCGTTTTACTTTTTCCTCGTCTTTGCATTTCCCGCCGATATTATTGGGGCAATGAGCGCAAACCTCGTCGCATTTTTCAACAAGCGTTATTTTTTCACTGTCATATCGCTTCTTGATATTTGCCATATTTTTGCAAAAATCATTGCTGTATCCCTTTCCCTCAAATCTCGGCAAACATAAAAGGTGATGATATCTTATTTCCATTATTTTATAAACTTCTTGAGTCTGTTTGTAAGAATTGCGGCAATTACGATTTTAACTGCGTCAGGGATAAGAAACGGAGTTACGCACCAGCCGAGAATTGTTGCAAGTGAAGCAGGGTCGTTTGCCTTGTTGTAAACTACCGCAAACCAGGCTGTGCCGAAAGCGTAGCAAACAAGAATACCTATTACCATAGAAATGATAAGAGGGATAAGTTTACCCTTGAATTTGTCGGATGCAAAGCCGACGATAAGCGCTGTAAAAATAAATCCGATAATATATCCGCCGGTTGAACCCAAAATTACACCCATACCGCCGGTAAATCCTGCGAATACGGGAACGCCGATTGCACCTAAAACAATAAACACAACCGTTGCAAGCGTACCTCTTTTAAGTCCTAAAAGTCCCGATACCAAGCACACACCCATAGTTTGAAGCGTGATTGGCACTGTAAGCGGAATTTGAATCCACGAACATATTGCAATAAGCGCCGCTGATACGCCGATATATACAATGCTTAAAATTTTATTTCTGTTTTTTGCGTTTGTTTCTTTTGCTTTTTCACTCATAATTTTTGCCTTTCAAAATAAATTTCTTAAAGATTATGCCACTTCGACGCTTTATTGTCAACTAAAAATTATAAATAGGTTTACAATAGAATTTGATTGATAATATTTAATTGTAAAAAATTAAAATAAAATCTATTGATTAGTTGGAAAAACTATTGTATAATAATTAAGTATTTAAAAAGGGGGATTACTATTTATGAGTGATTTTACTAAAGCTATTTGCGGTGATTGGCTCAACGGCAAGACTGTAATTGTTACAGGCGCATCAGGCGGTATGGGCGCAGGCATCGCTGCTACACTTATCAAAAAGCACAACTGCCGTGTTGTAGGCGTTGCAAGAAATGAAGCAAAAATGCTTAAATTTATCGAAGAACTCGGTCCTATGTATAAAGACCAGTTCTCATACAAACTCTTTGACGTTTCTTCAAGAGAAGCTTGGGAGAATTTTGCTGCCGAGCTTGACGAAGAGGGTATTGTTCCGTCGGTTCTCGTTAATAACGCAGGAATTCTTCCTAAGTTTAAGAGATTTGACAGATATTCTTATGAAGAAATTGAAAGAGCAATGAATATCAATTTCTATTCTTGTGTTTACGGTGTAAAGACATTTTTACCTGTTCTTTTAACACAGGATGACCCGGGTATCATTAACGTTGACTCATCTGCCGCTCTTATGACTTTGGCAGGTACTTCAATGTATAGCTCATCTAAAGCTGCTCTTAAAGGCTTTACCGAAGCACTCAGAGTTGAGTTTAAGGGTAAGTGCTATGTCGGTCTTGTTTGCCCGGGCTTTACTAAGACAGATATTTTCCGTGACCAGACTAATGCAGGCGGCAAGGGTCAAAAGGTTATGGATATGATTTCAACAGATTGTGATACTATGGTTAAGATGATTATGTTCGGTATCGAGCATAAGAGACCTATGATGGTTCACGGTCTTGATGCTCACGCTATGTCAATCTTTAACAGACTTCTTCCTGTTGCAGGTTCAGAGCTTTTCTCTGCTATTATGAAGATGGCTGATATTGACCTTTTCAGCGAAGTATTTGATGACTAATCGGATTTTTTAAAAGGGTAGAAGTATCAATGGCGATACTTCCGCCCTTTTATGCTTTTAAATATCTTTTTAGGAGGTAATTATGGAAGATATTACAAAGAAAAAACATATGTCGTTTAAAGAGGTGGCGGCTTATTCTCTTGGCCTTTTCGGCTTTCAGGCAATAGTCGGACTTCTTAATTCCTATCAGGCGGAATTTGACGGCTCGATTTTGGGCGCAAATGTCAGCGTAGTTGCAATTCTTATCTTGGTTGCAAAGATTGTTTCGGCAGTTGCCGACCCTGTAGTAGGTAACCTTGTTGACCGTTCAAAAAGCAAACTCGGCAAGTTTAAATCAATGATTTTATATTCGATTGCACCGCTTCTCATTTTTACTGCCGTAGTTTTCGTTAAAGTTCCGTTTAAGGGCGTAGGTCTTTATGTTTGGATTTTCCTTACATATCTTGTTTGGAGTATTGCAATGACAATGGGTGACGTTCCGTCGCAGGGTATTGCTTCCGCTTTAACACCTAACCCGACAGAGAGAACAAATGTTGTTTCAATTTCCAACACATTTAAGCAAATCGGATTTTCCGCTTGCGTTGTTATTGTTCCTATCGTTTGCCTTATCATTCCGGGCGGTTCAAGAGTATTTGTTAAAAGCGGCGAAACAGATACTCCGATGATCAGTACCGAGTATTTCTTTACCGCACTTTTGACTGCGATTTTCGGTTGTGTTCTTTTTGCTCTCATCCCTATTATTAATAAGGAAAGAGTTACAAACACTTCTCAGGAAAAAACAACATTTAAGGATATGGCGCTTGCGCTTAAGAATAATAAGCCGTTTATGCTTGTAATTATTTCTTATTTCCTTGGCTTCGGCAGACAGATGGCTATGGGTATTCAGGTTCAGGCTGCTACGGTTATTTTGGGCAGTCAAAACCTCGTTGCCGTTTTGGGTATCGTTACGGCTGTCGGTTCAATGATAAGTATGGCGCTTTGTCCTCTTCTTATCAAGAAACTTAATGAGAGAAATGCATATATTCTTCTCTCCGTTTACGGCTTTGCAGCTTCGATTTTCTCATTTGTAATCGGTCACTTCTGGTTCCAGTCGCCTAAGAATATGGTGCTTACGGTTCTTTTCTATGCGTCATTGTTCCTTATCGGCTTGCAGTTCGGTGCCGTTACTCTTATGCCTATGATTATGACAGCAGACGCAGTAGATTATTACGAGTATGAAACAGGCAAGAGAATGGAGGGCGCTTGCTACTCAATTCTTACCCTTACAATTAAGGTTTGCCTTGCACTCGGTACCGCAGTAGGTCTTATCTTTGTTCAAAAGTCGGGCTATTATGAATCGCTTTCGGCAGGCACCTTCACTAATAAAACTAAGGACATTATCTTCTTTGCATATACCGCTTTGCCGGGTATCCTTGCTCTTATTTCAATCTTCCCTATGTTCAAATATGATATCGTAGGCGAAAAGAAAGCAAAGATTTCTTCCGAGCTTGCCGCAAGAAGAAAATAAACAATAAATTAAAAGAAAGTATATATAACAAAACCTCCTGTATCAGTTGATACAGGAGGTAATTTATTTTGATTATCAGTCAACGCCTTTGAGTTGTTTCCAATGGATTTTGCAATAATATTTACCGTCGATAGGCGGATAATCCTTATCGTCAACTCTTGCCTCGTTGTAGCAATCGTATTCACCGTTGTAGGCGCATCTTACTGCCTTGTCGCCGCCCTCCGTAAGGCTTGGAATAAATGCATAAAGGAAGATGCAAACTACTACAAGAACGATTGCAACGGGTGCTGCTTTGCCGTTCGTTTTGTCTGTAATCTTTTTAAGAGCTTTGCCTAAATCGATATTGTCAAGCTTTGTCTTTTCAAATATGAACTTAACAATAAACTTAGCAATGAGATAACCGAGAATACCTGCAACAATACCTACAATAAGACCTGCAAGAACGTCTGACGCATAGTGAACCATAAGGTAAACACGGCTGCCCATTGTGCAAATTGCGATTATCGGGAAAAGATAAGCAATTTTCTTCTTGTCACTCTTGAAGCAAAGGAAAAGTGCTGTTGCAATTTCAAATGCGCCTGTTGTGTGACCTGACGGGAAAGAATAGTCGCTTTCGCTGAGTGCGCCTGCGCCGATGTACCATTTCCAATAGTCCGCATTGCCCTGAAGGGTGTTGTAAGGTCTTACCCTGAGCACCATAGGCTTAACCACAATATTTGTGACAAGTGTGCCGATAACTACTGCGAAAATAATTGATAAACCGTATTTTCTCGTTCTTTTAAATAAGCAAAGAACAGCGCCGACAACAACAAGAGGAATTATAAATCCCTCGTCGCCAAAGGTTGTGAAAAATTTTGCAACGTATGTAAGAAACGTGCATTGCATTGAACCGAAAAAGTGGAAAACCCACAAATCAAAGGATGAAAAAATCTTATCGATATTATCACCCAGAGTAAGCAAAATAGGATACATAATGCTTAAAACCTCCGTCTGTTATTTATTACTATATTATACTACCAAAATTAGTTAAAAAATTCAATAAAAATGTTTAAACTAATGTTTAAGTCTTATACTTTATTTGTTAATAACGTCTTAAAAATTGCGTGGTAACATTTGATAAAATCAAATTATGAGGAATATATATGATAACTAATCCGTATAAGGTTTTGGGTGTGCCCGACGGTGCAAGCGTTGAAGAGTGCACAAAAGCATATAAAAAGCTTGCCAAAAAGTATCATCCCGACCTTAATCCTAATGATAAAGAAGCCGAGGAAAAAATGTCGCAAATCAATGCGGCTTATGACCAAATCAAAAACGGCACGGCTAATCAAAGTGAATATTATTCTCCTTTTAGCGGTACAAGAGCTAAAGCAAAAACAAATTCCGCACCCGATTATTTAAAATCCGTTGCGCAGTTTATTAATACGGGGCAATATACGCAGGCAATTAATCTTCTTAATACTATTGAGGACAGAAACGCCCGTTGGTATTATTTGTCGGCTCTTGCAAATGCGGCAATAGGTAAGTGGAGCGTTGCGCAGGACCATATTCGTACGGCTTATGCAAAAGAACCTGATAATATGACGTATCATCAGGCATACAGCGATATTACAAACGGCATAAATCCGCTTAAAAAAGACCCGTTTTCAAGCTTTTTTGATTTCGGCGATATGGGCGGCGGTGCGCAGACTTATACTTATACTCAACCTAATCAAAATACACGCACATATACAGTAAGACGTGGCGGCTGTGTTTCAAGGATTTTGAAAATTATTCTTATTTTAATAATTATAAGACTTGTTATTACTCTTATCGGCGGTTTGTTTACGTCAAGAACTTACTATTATACTCCGCATTTTAATAACAGCAGCTCTTACTCTCAGTCGCAGGATTTCGGCAATTCAAGCGGTACATCAGGCGATAATTCAAACAGCGGTTCAAATGCGTCAGACTATTTCGGCAGTCAAGACGGCGGAGCATATAATCAATAAAGGTGAAAATTATGAAGAATTTTTTTAGAAAACAGGCATATAAATTTCAGCAATTTATGATAGGAAGATACGGCATTGATAAACTTTGGGGCGTGCTTTTAGTATTTTTCTTCATTATAACTCTTTTGGCAAACGCTTTTTACAGGGTGTCAAAAATCACATATTATGCGCTTGAAGTTATGGCGCTTGTGCTTGTCATTTTTGCGATTTTCAGAGTTTTTTCAAAAAATATCGACGCTCGCAGAGCGGAAAATGCAAAGTGGCTTAAATTTGAAAACGGTTTTAAAGGCTTTTTCAAATTCCAAAACGATAAATTCAAACAGCGCAAAACTCATAAATTCGTTAAGTGCAAAAATTGTAAAAAAACGCTTCGCCTCCCTCGCCATAAGGGAAAAATCAACGTAACCTGCCCTCATTGCCATACTCAATTTGTAGTAAATACCGGCAAGAAAGCGACTGATAATCAATAAAATACCGTATGGCAAATAACAAAAAAGCAAGGAATTTTCCTTGCTTTTTTATATTGTTTATTTTGTTTTAACTGTTTTTACTTTGCTCCATGAGCCGTAAACCTTTTTGCCCGAAACATTTTTGTAAGCACGAATGCGAACGTAATATTTCTTTTTGCCTTTTAATTTGTTGATTTTAACTTTTGTTTTGCTTTTCTTTGCGGTAACGGTTTTCTTGTTTTTCTTAAATTTCTTATCGGTCGCAACCTGAATTTGATATCCGCCGACGCCGCTTACCTTTGCATAGCTTACCTCTAAAGCCTTTTTATAGCCTTTAACCTTTTTGATTGTTACCTTTTTCGGCTTGGTAACTTTTGTGCTTATTTGCGGGACAGTTGTTTGAGTAGGCTGTGTAGGCGTCGGTGCTGTCGGCTGAGTGGTTGCAGGCACTTCGGGTACGGTCGGCTGCGGCGGTTGAGGTGGTTGTTGATTGTTAATTTCAATTGTTAATGATGGACTTGATACAATATATTTGTTGTTGACACGTATTTCCAATTTATTCGGCGCATTATTATAATAAGTAAATTCAATACCAAATTGTCTTCCGTCACTCAAATTACACTCATAATATGCGAAAGTTCCATTCGGTACAGCTCCGCCTGCACCACACCACATACTGTAATTTTTTATGTCATAGGTTTTACCGTTAGATAAATGCAGACGGTAAATTACAGGATATTTTTCTAAAGTTTTGCCGTCAAATGCTTTAATTGCCGCAATGAATGCATTGTCAATGTATTCGCTGTTTAAAACTTCAAAAGAATCAAAAGTAACAGGGTCGTTAAGGCTGAATGTTATTGTTTTTCCGCAGCGTTGCAAAGTAATCGGTTGACTTAAATCCTCATTATTCTTACCGTAATATTTTTCAACTTCAAATGAATCATCAGGATAAACAATTTTAAGGCAAGCGTAATTACTGTCACCTTGAATATATTGTTTTCCGTTTTCAAAATAATGATAATCCTTGATTATTTCAAGGTCGTTTTTGTAATCACCACCATACGGGAAATAATAAGTGTGACCTTTTTCCAAATTAAAGGAAAAGCCGCCTGTTGGATTATACTCGTCTTCGGAAATGCTCGCTATTTTTTGAGATTCAACCAAATTATAATTCTCATCAAAAATTTTCATATAATTGCTATCCGAATACCAGCCTTCTCCGCCGGAGAAGTATGTGCCGCTTTCATTTGCCGTGAAAGAATAAAGCAAAGTGTTATTAAAATCATAATCGCCTTGGTATAAATCTTTGAAATTCTTTACAGAAACACTTTTATCGATATAATATACGGTATTATAATCATCATCAAATTGTACGGTGGAATTGCATAATATTATAGGATTTTCATTGTCTGATAGAAAAGCATATTTCCCAATATGAGCGTTATTGTTAGGAACATAAACAGATGATAAATTACAATATTCAAAAGCGCATTCGCCAATTTGAGTTAAACTTTCTGGCAATGATAATTTTTTCAAATTTGTGCAATTATAAAAAGCAAATTCGCCAATACTTTCAAGGTCGTTAGGCAATATAAGTTTTTGCAAATTTGAACAATCTGCAAAAGCAGAATTTCCGATTTCTGTTATACCGTTTTTAATAACAACACTTTTAATATCGATGTTTTGGTAATTTTGCCAGCCGTTGTATATTTGTGTCACTTTTCCTTGACCGCTTAAAACCAATTCGCCGATAGATTCATCAAAGCTATAATTTATGCCGTTGCTTAATTCTCCCGATGTTGACGCAAAAGCCAATATTTCCGAGTTCAAAGTGACACTGCATAACATAATTATAGCTAAAACTACACTTATAATCTTTTTCATAATCTACCTCCTAAAATTTAAAGCTTTGTTTAAAATAAGCCGTAAATCAATCTTATTTTATCCTACTTGTCAATGCGAAATACTATTTTATAGTATAATTTCATTGACTAAAGGATATTATATATTAGGAGATGCGACAAAATGAAGCCATTGAAACCGTTGAAGGAAAAAATAAGCATAACAATTGACGCCGATATTCTCGAAAAAATAAAATATGAGGCAGAATGTGACGATAGGTCGCTTTCTCAATATATAAATCTCGTGCTTAAAAATCATATCAATTCAAAAAAACAGTAAAATAAAAAACCAAGGATTTTATATCCTTGGTTTTTGTTATGTAATGATAATTTACTTTAGTCGCTTTTATATTCGGGGTCCCCGACAAATCGAAGATTAGTTGCCAAACTTTGAGAAAGTGAGATAAATTTCGTTTTTTGTGAGTGGAGCTGTACGTGTGTACTGCCCACTCGCAAAAAACGGAAAGCGCCAAAAGTTGCTCGAACACTAAAGTTCGAGCAACTTTTTCTAAAAATGTGATTTTTTAATTCTATTTCGGCAAGAGCAATCCCTTGCCCTACGAAATCAGTTTACTGTGTTAAAACATGGCGCGGTTTAGCCACTTTATCAATGTTTGGATTATTCACCCTTCATTTCAAGAAGCTTAACCTTACCGTCATATGATGCCTGAGAAACACGGATTGAATCGGTGATAGCCTCTTCAATATCGTCTTCCTGAACACCGAGTTCCTTAGTATATTGGTTGTTGATGAAAAGGTCAATGTCCATAATATCAGGGAGATTGAATGGGTCCATACCTGATTCAATGCCTCTCTTCTTATAGTCCTTAGCAATGCCAACCATGCCCATCTTCATCATCCAAGGAGCAATGCCGACAATCTTTCTGTCGTTGCCCATACCTCTTGCAGCATATACAATCTTAAGGAACTTATCCCACTTCATATTATACATACCGATAGGAATAGCCTCGAAACCGTCATGTTCTCTGACAGCTGCACCGGCAATAGCCTGACCTACCTGACGGCAAGTAAGCATTGCAGTACCTCCCTTTGGATAAAGGGTGAACGGAAGCTTATCCATCATCTTGAGCTGCTCAATAAGGATTGTCCAAACCGGCTTTCTGCCCGGCTGAGTACCGAAGATGTAAGGAAGTTCAAGTACGCATGTTGAGAAGTTTTCATCAGCAGCATTCTTACAAATGTCTTCCTGAATCATTCTTGCCTTGAAATACGGATTTCTCTGCTGAAGTCTCATATCAGGTCTGCTCTTTGTAAGGTAAGCAAAGTATGAACCGAGAACTACTGCTCTCTTAACGCCAACCTTTTTGCAAAGAGGGAAAATTCTTCTAAGAGGTGCATTGTTGAATTTATCATAATAATCCATTACAGGATGTGGGAATTCAACTCTTTCGTCAACACCTGCAGCATAAATAAATACATCGTTGCCCTTGAGGAGATCCATAATTTCCTCATCGCTCTTTTTGTTGATATCGCCGAATACGATTTCCATTTCTTCAGGAATAGGAGCACCCTGAGGAAGTGGTGGCAAAGCAACACTTGTTACCTTGTGACCCATTTTGATAAGCTGGGTTGCAGCTTCGCAGCCAAGAAGACCTGTGCCGCCAATCATAAAAATGTTCATAATTTTTCCTCCGTTACGCTAAGCGTAATTCTTTGATCTGATTTCCTCAAACCGTACAAATACAATTATACCACTATTACAAATTTTGTCAATAAAACTAACACGATAATTAAAAATAAGACAATTGTTTTATTTTTAGTCTTATTCCTCGTCAAAAAGCTCCTGAGTTTTAACGCCTAAAATTTTTGCGCAGTAAAAAACTTCCTTGTCTGTCGCAAGGCGAACCTGCCCTTCAAGTTTGGAGTAACTTGTCGGATTTATGTCAAGCCCGTAAACCTGAAGCTTTGATATAAAGTCCTTTTGCTTTATTCCCTGTTCAAGCCTGAGCCTTTCTATATTCCTGCCGACCATATTGCAGTCGCCGTAAGGTCTTTTTCTCGTTTTCATAAATAACACCCGCCAACAATTGTTTGCATATCTTATTTCTATATTCAAATTATATTGCCTGCAAGGCTTGACAAAATTCCGTTACGGAATTATAATAACGGCGAGGGAGTATCTTTATTTTTAGTAAAATGGGAGTATTCCTTTGTATCAAGCCGAATATTGTCAATGCTCATAAAATATGAATGCTTTTGAAATATTTGTTGACTTGAATGAACGTTTTTGATAGAACATAAATGAACAACTGTCGATTTTTTCGGCAATTTTAGGGGAGGTAAATTTATGAAAAAAGTCAGAAAGCCTTTAAGTATTTTCTTATCGTTTTTAATGATGATAAGTATGGTGTTCGGTATGAGCTTTTCTGCATATGCCGACACGTGCGAGTACGTTTTTGATGAAAAAACGCATACTATTTATATTAACGGAACGGGCGAAGCGAGCGATATGGATACGGTGCTCGGTGATGAAAAATATCAAGAGGTTGTAAACGAGGCGCAAAATGTCGTTGTAGGCGAGGGTGTAACCAAAATCGGAACAGCCTTGTTTATGGATTTTGATATTGCAAGTGTTTCGCTTTCCTCAACTGTTGAAGAGATAGGCAAAGATGCGTTTAGAAATACAGTACTTAACGAAATTAATTTGGAAAATGTTAAAACAATCGGCGATTATGCGTTTTATAATACCTATATTCACACAGCCGATTTATCAAGCGTTCAAACTATAGGTAAATACGCTTTCAGCAAAACGCCTATTGAAAAACTTGTTGCAAACAATTGCGAAACTATCGGCGCATATGCATTTGCAAGTTGTCTTTCACTTGAATATGTCGAAACCACGGCTAAGACGGTTAGCAGATATGCATTTACCAAGGATGCAAAAATAAGCACGGTAAAATTGAGTAATGTTGTTACTATTGAGCAGGGAGGATTTTTCTCCTGTAACGGGATTAAAAGTATTTATCTTCCTAAATCACTTGAAACGATTGTAGATAAAGCGTTTTGGGGCTGTGAAGCTTTGCAAAGTGTTAAGATTGAGGACGGCGCAGATTTACTTATCGGTAAAAATGCCTTTGCGGATTGCGTAAATCTTACACTTGTGTATATTCCGGCTTCGGTTACCGAAATTGAAGAAGATATATTTGACGGAAACAGTGTAGATTTATGTGTTATTACACCGGAGGGCTCTTATGCCGAGGAGTATGCAATAAATAACGGTATTAATTATACAAGTAATACAGGCAGTGTAACCGTTACTTTTGACGCAGGCGACGGTAAATGCGAGAAAACAAGTGCAACCTATACCGTAGGCGACAGTTACGGAAACCTTCCTAACTGCACATCGGATAATTATGTTTTTAAGGGTTGGGTAAATGATAATGCAAGAAAGATTGATTCCGATTGCCTTGTATATCCCGAGGACCATATCTTGTACGCAACTTACGGCGGTGTGGTACGTACAGTAAATTTTGACCCCGCCGGCGGAACACTTAAAGGTGACAAAAATTTTCAGGTTGATTACGGTCAAAAGATAGGCGATTACGGTTACTTTCCGACTGCAAAGAAAGACGGATATACTTTTAACGGTTGGTTTACCGAAAGCGGAGAAGAGGTAACAGAGGATACCGTTTATAACTTTGACGGCAATATCACTCTTACGGCACATTATGTTCCTATAACATATACTATTACATTATACAGTGTAGTAGGCAGCCGTGTTTGGTTGGATAAATCATATTCGGTAAAGTATGATGAGGACTTTATTTTGCCGAATGCGGCAGATATTGCTCCCGACATCGCTAAAGATAAACGTTTTCTCGGTTGGAGCACATCGAAAAACGAAAAGGATATTAAATATAAAGACGGTCAGGCACTTAAGAATATGCACGATTCTCAAGGTGCAAACGTTGATATTTATGCTATTTGGCTTGGATATACGGAAGTTACAATCGGCGAAACGAAAACAGTTAATATTTCGTCTTTCGGCACCGACCCGGCAAGCTATTATTCGGGATTTTATGTAGACGAAGATTACGATTATCTTATCAAAGTCGGCACGGCAGGGCTTACAATAACCCTCAAAGATTACGACGGTAACACAATTGCAACCTCGGACAATTTGACTTATGGCAATTATGCAAAAATTACAGCCAAGCTCACAAAAGGAAATTACAGGCTCAATGTAAGAACACAAAGTATTCCTTGCACCTTTACAATTACGGTTGTTAAAACGCAAAGCGCAAAAATAGTTTTTGATGCAAACGGCGGTACTGTGGACACAACGAGTATGTCTGTTTCAACGGGTGACGAATACGGTTCAATGCCGATACCCAAAAGAGACGGTTACGAATTTGACGGCTGGGTTGATGAAAATTCAAACGCAGTAACCAATACGGATATTGTCCCGCAAGGTGCTAAGATTATTAATCTCAGAGCTACTTGGGAGCCGGTAAAATATACATTTATATATTTCAATTCAAACGGTACAAAGCTTGATACTCAAACGATTACTTATGACAAAGCGTCAAAGCTTATCTCTTCAAAGAAACTTGGATTATATGACGCTAAGCCGGGATATGATTTTGTCGGCTGGAGCACTGCTGTTAATTCGAGCGACGTAGTATATAAAGAAGAGCAGGAAATATATAATCTGTTCAAGGTGCGCAAAACCGTATCTCTTTATCCTGTCTATATTAAAAATAACAGTAAAGCGGTAATTTACTATTACTTAAACGGTGAAGTTAAAGCAACTCAGGTGGTTAATAATAATTCTGCCTCATCACTCAATACGTTTGCTTCAATGAATCTTTCGGTCAAAGGATATACTTTTGACGGCTGGGCAACAGAGGTGCAGGGTGAGGTTAAATATGCCGACGGCGCACAGATAAATGTTGTAGCCGCTACAGAGCAAGTAAATCTGTATGCTGTATTATCACCGATTAAGTATAATGTAGAGTATTATGACACAAACGGCGAATTGCTCGGCACACGCAGAAATATCAAGTATGACAGCGAATTTAAAACTCATACATATAAAGACCTCGGCGGTGAACTTGACGAGGATATGATGTCAGCCGGTTGGAGCACTTCTTTGGGTAGTGATACTGTTGAATATAAGGAAGCTGCAACTTATAAAAACCTTGCAAGCGAGCAGGTCGCTGTTATTAAACTTTATCCTGTAATAAAGAGTGCAAGTAAGTTTGAAGTTAAATATTCACTTGGAGAAAATCAGGTATTTACAGATACGGGATATTATAATGACAGAAATTACGTTGTTAAATCACCGCTTGAGTTTACAGATTTATACAGTAAAGAATTTTTAGATAAGTATTTTCTCGGCTGGAGTCTTGACGCCGATCCGCCTGCTATGGTTGATTTTGCGATAGGCTCAAAAATCGACAGTAATGATTTCAAATATGCGGGCGATGTAACGTTCTATGCGGTGTGGGATGAGTTTACACCGAATGACGATACCGTAATAATTACTGTTGAAAAGTCGGATTTAGGCAAAACAAGTGTAAACGGAGTTGATACCACTTCAGGTAAAGAGGTTGAGGTTGAACGTGGCTCAAAAGTTACGCTTAAAGCAGTTGCAAATGACGGGGCTGAGTTTGTCGGCTGGAAAATAAACGGCAAACTTGTCAGCATTGATGAGGAATTTGTAGTAAGTGCGGATAAATATGTAACATATACCCCTGTATTTGAAAAGAGCAATAACGAGGAATTCACGGTAGTATTTATCGATATGTACGGCAATGTTTTGTCAAGCCAAAGTGTAAATAACGGCGCTGATATAGTTATTCCTTATATCCCTATTTATCCGGGATATGCTTTTAAATCTTGGTCAGTCAGCGAGGAAAAAATTAAGAGCCTTACCGAAAGCACAACGATAGTTGCAAATTACAGAAAAGATAATTCAAAAACCTATTCTGTAAAGGCAGACGGCGCAACAATAACCGTAGGCGATAAAACTTATCAAAATGAGGCAAGCGGTATTGCTTATGACACAAGAGTAACCGTTACAAAGGCAGGCACAACTTCTTGGAGAGTGGGCAATTCGGTTGTATCTTACGGCGAGTCTTATACATTCTTTATCGGCTCGAATATGGAGCTTAATGCGGTTGAGGATAAAAACGAATCTGTAAAAACTCAAATTGCTATTGTTTCAACCGACCGTCCGTCAGCAAGCGCACCTGATGTTTTGTTTGTCGGCAGCCGCACAATCGCACCGGGTGAAACTGTTGTAAAGCAGGGCTTTATTTACGGCAAAAACGTAACCGAGCAGGACCTTGTGTTTGAAAATGTAGGCAAGACTGCTTCGGGTGAAAATCCGGGTACCGTTAAAGCGATTTATAATAAAAACGGTTCAGTGCAAATCGGACTTAATTACGGTCTTAAAGCAATGAACGGTACTGTCGGTGCAAGGGCATTTGTTGTAACAAAAGACGCTTCGGGCAATGAAAAAGTTACCTATTCAAATATTTCAATGTATACTTATTAAATGTATATGACGAAAAAAGGGCTGTTGGAGAAATCCGACAGTCCTTTTATCATTGTAAGAATAATAAAAACGCAAGGACATATATCCTTGCGTTTTGTGTTTTATTTGATTATCTTCTGTCACCACGTCTGTTATGGTTATCTCTGCGTGGTTTTCTCGGTGTTTCGTCAATTTCGTTTTCAGGTGTCATACCTTCAAGCTCGATTAATGCATCTCTTCTTGAAAGGTTAATTCTGCCCTGATCGTCAATCTCAATGCACTTAACGATAACAGAATCGCCAACGTTTACAACGTCCTCAACTTTTTCTGTTCTCTTAACATCGAGACGAGAAATGTGAACAAGACCTTCCTTGCCCGGTGCAATTTCAACAAATGCGCCGAAGTTCATAATTCTTGTTACAACACCGTTATAGAAAGCGCCAACCTCAGGGTCGGTAGCAATAAGTTTAACGATTTCAACAGCACCCTTGCACTTGTCTGCGTCAATACCGCTGATGAATACTCTGCCGTCCTCTTCAATGTTAATCTTAACATCGTAGTCAGCCTGAATTTCCTGAATTACCTTGCCGCCCTTGCCGATAACATCGCCAATCTTGTCAGGGTTGATAGAAAGAGTATACATCTTAGGGGCGTACTTTGAAAGTTCTTTTCTCGGTTCGCTGATACAAGGAAGCATAATTTCATCAAGAATGTAATTTCTTGCCTTATGTGTCTTTGCGAAAGCTTCTTTGATGATTTCAGGAGTAAGACCGTGAACTTTAAGGTCCATCTGAATTGCTGTGATACCTTTCTTAGTACCTGCAACCTTGAAGTCCATATCGCCGTAGAAGTCCTCAAGACCTTGGATATCAACCATTGTCATAAAGTCGCCGTAAACACCCTCGTCACCTGTGATAAGACCGCAGCTGATACCTGCAACAGGAGCCTTGATAGGAACGCCGGCAGCCATAAGTGAAAGAGTAGAACCGCAGATTGAACCTTGTGAAGTTGAACCGTTTGAAGAAAGAACTTCAGATACAACTCTGATTGCATATGGGAATTCGTCAACTGACGGAAGAACAGGAACAAGTGCCTTTTCGGCAAGTGCGCCGTGACCGATTTCACGTCTGCCCGGTCCTCTTGAAGGCTTTGTTTCACCTACAGAGTATGACGGGAAGTTGTAGTGGTGGATATATCTCTTTTCAGTCTGCTCGTCAAGACCGTCAAGAAGCTGAGCGTCTGACATAGGGCCGAGAGTAGTAACTGAAAGAACCTGAGTTTGTCCTCTTGTGAAAAGTCCTGAACCGTGTACTCTTGAAAGAAGATCAATCTCTGCATTAAGAGGACGGATTTCGTCAATGCCTCTGCCGTCAACTCTCTTATGCTCGTCTTTAAGCCAAGCACGAACAACGTGTTTTTGAACAAGATACATAATCTCTTCAATCTTGCCCTCGTTGCCTTCAAATCTTTCGTCGAACTTCTCGTGAACTGCATTATAAATAGGAAGAAGAGCCTCGTCACGAACAAGCTTATCGTCTGTATCAAGAGCCTTCTTAACATCTTCAATGCAGAAGTCCTCGATTTCCTTCATAATTTCAGGGTCGGGATCTGATGATTCATATTCAAACTTAGGCTTGCCGACCTCGTCAACAATGCCCTGAATGAACTTAACAATCTTCTTGTTTTCCTCGTGACCTGCCATAATAGCGTTGAACATTGTGTCATCATCAATTTCGTTACCGCCTGCTTCAATCATAGCAATAAGGTCTGCTGTTGATGCAACTGTAAGGTTAAGGTCGGTCTTTGCTCTCTGCTCAAGAGTTGGGTTGATAACGATTTCGCCGTCAACAATGCCGACATTTACAGAAGAGATTGGGCCGTCCCAAGGAATATCCGAAATAGCGATAGCGGCAGATACACCGATTGCTGCTGTGATTTCAGGTGAGCAGTCAGGGTCAACAGACATAACTGTTGCAACTACCGAGCAGTCGTTTCTTAAATCTTTAGGGAAAAGCGGACGGATAGGACGGTCAATACAACGAGATGTAAGTATTGCCTTTTCACCTGCTCTGCCTTCTCTGCGAAGGAATGAACCCGGAATTTTACCTACTGCATACATTTTCTCTTCATAGTCAACTGAGAGAGGGAAGAAGTCAACGCCCTCACGTGGCTTTGCAGATGCCGTTACTGTGCAAAGAACCTCTGTTTCGCCGTAGCGAGCCATAATAGAAGCGTTTGCAAGGCCTGCCATTTTTCCTGTTTCAAGTGTAAGCTTTCTGCCTGCAAGCTCAGTTTCCCAAACTTTAAAATTCTTGAAAAACATTTTAGTACCTCATTTCTTTAAATATTATTTATTTAATCAAGGAGGTGCAATAGTAATAAACCCAATATACAAATTGCATTATTTTCGCTGGGCAGGACTTTCACCGCTGAAATGCATTATGTTTGCATACTCGGTTTACTACTATTGTCTGCGCCTCCTTAAATTACAAAAAAGTAAACAAGGCAAGCAGTGACCGTGCAGCCATTGCTTGCCTAAGTGACAAATTATCTGTCGAGTGTATCACGGATGCCAAGCTTTTTGATAAGAGCACGGTATCTTTCGATATCCTTATTGTAAAGGTAAACGAGAAGGTTTCTTCTGTGACCAACCATCTTTAAAAGACCACGTCTTGAATGATGATCCTTCTTGTGAACCTTAAGATGCTCTGTAAGCTCGTTGATTCTTGTTGTAAGAACTGCAACCTGAACTTCCGGTGAACCTGTGTCACCCTCATGAGTAGCATACTCTTTGATAATTGCTTGCTTTTCAGCCTGTGTCATAATTTTCACCTCATTTATATTATTTGCCGCACCACGCAAAACTCAGTAACGGGCAGGTGAATACTGCAAAGCAGTCAAACCCCGAAACCGTGTAATTCGTTTACAGCGAAAAGATTATAGCATATTACGCACAAATTGTAAAGCGAATTTTAAAAATAGTTATTTAATATATAATATATACAAGATATGGTGTGATGATATGAATTAATTGCTAATTTTCCATATTTCTAACCTGAGTCGGTGTTTGATTAAAGATTTTTTTAAACTCATTTGTGAAGTGATAGGGTGAGCTGAAGCACAATAATTCGCTTATCTTATTAATCGGCATAGAGGTTTGAACAAGCAGCCTGTAGCCCTCCTCCATTTTCTTTTTGATTATGTATTGCTTAGGCGAAATATCAAGCTCCTTGATGAAAATTTGATGAAGTCTGCGTGGCGATATATTGAAAAACGCCGACACGGTATCAACAGTGATTTTTGTAAATATTTTTTGCGTTATAAAAGAGCAGATATCGTCGATTTGCCTGTGCTGTGCGGTGTCGAGTTTTAAGATTTCGCTTATTTCATCTTTCCTGCACACATTGTAGTAATAGGCGAGAAAAATAAAATTGACATAGCCTGCAATCTCATCGTTTTGCCCTACTTTGATAAGTTTGTCAAAATATTTTTCCTCGTCCTCGCCGACCTCGTTTTTTTGAATTTTCCCTATTTCAAAATCTTTACATCCGTAATAGGTGAAATTAGTCCAGCGGTATCCCCAAATTCGGTCGCTTGCCTTGTACTTTATGATATCGTGGAAGTTCAAAAATATATAATCGTTTTCGTTTAATTCATATTCACCGTTTTTTGTGTAGATTTTGCCCTGCCCGGCAACGCAGCGGATAAATGAAACCGTAGTTTTCGGGTGCATTCTTCTTTCCTCATCGTCTGTTAAGTGAAAATAGCTTTCGTCAACAAGGATTTTAAAGGCGCTGATTACACTCGGCAAAAATAAATTGTTTTTGTTTTGAAGTCCCAAATAAAAAGATTTATTGTGATACATTATTGTTCCACCGTTTCCGATATTTGTATCTATTATACTGTATTATACATTTAATTACAAGTAAATATATTATATAATAATTAAGTATAACGGATAGGGGGCACTTTATGGATTTTTACTTATTTGACAGGACATATAAAATTATTCATTTTGACGATTTAAGTCAGCTTAAAAACGGACAAAAAATCGAAAATGAAGTTGACGTCACTTTTTCTCAAAACGAGGTTTTTGTTTTGCAAATTGCGGCTTTGAGCAAAAGCGACGATATAATTAAAGGCGTTAAATCAAAGAGCAAGAAACTCGATATTTCCTGCATTAATACAGATATTGTGGATAAATTCGGCAACAGAAAAAATCAGGAAATCAAACTCAAGAAAAATGTTATTCAGCCCTTATTTTTTACAGTTGAGGTTAAAGAAAAGGGGCTTGAGAGGGAAAAATCCGAGCTTGAAATTGAGTGTGAAAGCGGAAAATACATAATCAAAATCAATTTTAAGATTAACGATTTAAGAGTGGCAAATCACGGCTATAACGATTTGTGGCGCCTTTCGAGAATTAAGTGGCTCAATTCGACATTGGAGCAAAACGACAGCCTTGTTAAACCGTTTGTATCGCCTAAACTCGATGAAAATACGATAGAAATTTTAGGCAGGAAAATAGAACTGGGCGAAAATGCGCTTCCAAAACAGGTGTATTCCTTTTATGATGAGGCAATCGAAATTTGCACAGACGTTCAAAAAACACTTTTTGCAAAGAAATGTGAATTTCTCGTAGGCGATACTAAAATATCCGGCAATTTGCTTGTTGCAAAAGCATATAACAACAGAGTTGAAGCAAAATCGAAATTTGAAAACGATGATTTCGTATCGGAGATAACTTCAACAATTTACTATGACGGTCAGGTGCTTTATTCACTTAAAATCAAGCCTAAAAAAGATTTTGAGGTTCAGAATACGGCGCTTAATATCTACGTTGATAAATCGTGTACTTCTCTTATGCATGGGCTCGGTCACAAAGCGTCAAAAGCGGAAAATTTGACTTTTAAATGGGATAACGATAAGCAGCAGGACTGCATTTTTATGGGCGGCGTCAACTGCGGGCTCAGAGTTAAATTTAAGGCTGAAAAATATGTCAGACCTCTTATCAATATTTTTTATAAAAATCTTCCGCTTAAAACTCCGAACGAAACTTGGGATAATAATTCGAAAGGCTCAATTTGTGTAAATGTTTTTGACGATTTTGCAAAAATCAGCGCACAAACGGGAAAATTTAATTTCAAAAAAGGCAAGGAAAGACATTTCGATTTTGAATTTCACTTCACACCTTTTAAGCCGATGGATTATGAAAAGATGTTCGGCGTAAGATATTTTCATAATAATGCCATGAAAGATGAATATAAAGATATTGACGAAGCGGCTAAACACGGTCTTAATTATGTCAACTTTCATCAGGGCAATATGATTATGCCGTATATCAACTATCCTTTTTACGAGGTTGACAGGCTCAAAAAAGCGGTTCAATATGCAGATTATAAGAATATCGGCATTAAACTTTATTATACCGAACGTGAACACAGCAACCATATGGCGGAAACGTTTGTATATAAGGCGCTCGGTGATGAAATCGTACTTAGGAAAAAGGGCGTCAGTCATTCGTGGCAAAAGGAAAAACCTCAGTGGCTTGTTGATAATTTCGGCGAGGATATCATTCCCGGCTGGTTTGTTAAGTATAATAAAGGCAAATATAAGGGCGAGCACGATATCAGCTTTATTGTCCGCCCCGATACACGTCTTGATAATTACTATATCGAGGGGCTTAAATGGCTTATTGACAATATCGGAATTAAGGGTATTTATATCGACGACACTTCGCTTGACAGAACGACGCTTGAAAGGGCAAAAAAGCTTCTTGATAAAGTCGACGGTCTTATTGATATGCATATGTGGAACCACGAGGAAAAGCGGGCAGGCGACGTAAGCTGTCTTAATCTTTATTGTGAACTTCTTCCGTTTCTTGACAGTATTTGGCTCGGAGAGGGCTTTTTCTATAAAAAATATTCACCCGAATATATGCTTTGCGAAGTATCGGGTATTCCTTACGGCGTGCCGGGGCAAATGCTTCAAGACGGCGGCGATTTATATGAGGGCATGCTTTATGGTATGAATAACCGTTACGGCTGGGGGCATAAAAACGCAGTCGATATGTATAAGGTATGGGATGAATTTGAGATTGAAGAGAGCAAAATGCTCGGCTATTGGAACGGTAAAAATCCTATTTTGACGGATAATGAAAACGTACTTACAACCGTTTATTTGAAAAAAGACTGTGCGCTTTTGAGTGTGTATAATTTTTCAAATAAAAAGGAAAACTTTAATTTCAATATTAATAAAGAACTTTTGGGATTTGATATCTCAAAGGTGCAAAAAATCAAATTCGGCTCGAGTATAAAAAGAAAATATGACATTTTTGAGAAACATTCGCTTTCAAAAAGAGAGGGTATGCTTTTACTCATAAAATAAATAGGTTGAAAATTTGCCCGTGGCAAAAAAGATAACAAAAGGAATAAGTAATTATGCTTGATAATCAAAGGCTTGACCTTTACACTTCAATTGTCCCCAATGAAAGGCAACTTAAAATTCAGCAAATGCCGTTTTATGCTTTTATTCATTACGGACCCAACACTTTCACTAACCGTGAATGGGGAAAAGGAAAAGATTCACCGTCGGTATTTAATCCGAAAGACCAAGATGTTGACGAGTGGTGCAAGGCAATAAAGTCGGCAGGTATGAAAGGCGTTGTTTTAACTTGCAAGCACCATGACGGATTTTGCCTTTGGCAGACTGAAACTACCGAATATTCAATAAAAAACAGTCCTTACAAAAACGGCAAGGGCGATGTTGTTAAGGAAATTTCAAACGCTTGCAAAAAATACGGTTTGAAATTCGGCGTCTATCTATCCCCGTGGGACAGAAACAGCAAGCTTTACGGTACGCCGGCTTATAATGATTTTTATATTGCTCAACTTACCGAACTTTTGAGTAACTACGGCGAGATTTTTATGCTGTGGCTTGACGGTGCGTGCGGTGCAAGTGCAGACGGTATGCCAAAGCAAAAGTATGATTTTGAACGTATATGGGAAACCGCATTAAAACTTCAGCCGAATATTGTTATGTCAGGCTGTGCTCCCGATATACGCTGGGTAGGAAACGAAAGCGGGAAAGCAAGGAAAAGCGAGTGGAACGTTGTTCCCAAATTTCAATACGAACTTCAAAACATTGCGGCAAACTGTCAGCACGACGATGATTTTAAAAAGTTTCAAAAGCGTTGTCAGGATGTTATGATTGAGGATATCGGCTCACGTGAATTTCTTTCAAAATATGATGAATTTATGTGGTATCCTGCCGAGGTTGACGTATCGATAAGATTAGGCTGGTTTTATCATCCTTTGCAGTCGCTTACTCTTAAATCACTTCATCATCTTATGGAAATTTATTACAACAGCGTAGGCTCAAATTGTCTTTTGATACTCAATATTCCGCCAAATAAGCGTGGCAGATTTGATAAAAGAGATATTAAAAGGCTTAATGAAATGGGCAAGTGGCTTAAAAAAGAAGATGAAAGTGTAATAAACAGCATTTTCACTCAAAGCGAGGACAAAATGCATTATGAAATTAAGTTTGAAAAGCAGTCGGTTGACCGTTTAAGACTTGCGGAGGATACAAGAAAGTCGCAAAGGGTTGAGGAATTTGAAATCTATTCCTACGATAAATGCGTATATAAAGGTACGGTTATAGGCTTTTCCAAAATTGCGATTTTTGACGAGCCGATTGTTACCGATACGCTTACACTTAAAATAAAGCGTTCCCGAAAAGAACCTTATATTAATAAAATCGAGGTTTGCAAAACGGGAGCTTACAGATTATAAAATTAACAAATTAAGAGAGGTAAAATTATGAATAAGGTTGGGAAAATAATAACTTGTGCAGTTACTGCCGCTGCAATAGTCGGTGTATCACTCGGTGTTCATTTCGGCTACAGCGACAAATCGTTCAAGCAGGAGGAACATACAGTTGACACATCGTCGCATCCGCTGAGAGTTGCGATAATCAGCGACCTTCAGCTGCCAAACAGCACGGATAAAAACACTCATCAATATAAATCCTTTGAATCAACTCTTACAATGTTGAAAAATAAGGGTATGGACGCACTTATCATTGACGGCGATTTTACAGACCAAGGCACAAAAAATGCTTGGAATACGTATAAAGAAATTTATGATAAGGTAATGGCAGGGGAAAAAGAGCCTATACCCAACCTAAAACTATAACACATTAAAGAGTAAAATTTCAATGTACTTTTGTGTTGCATCGTGTTATAATGATAGCGTCGGAAGCCAAAAGGATAACCGTCAAACGCAAACATAAAGGAATGAGGGATTTTGATATGAAATCAAAACAGCAGAAATTAGAAGAAATAATATTCAAAACAACAGGTATGAAGCGTGAGCCAAACGAAACCTTTGAGCAGTTTGAAGCAAGGGTTAAGGCAAAGGACAGAGAGATTGCAGAACGAGCAACACAAAATCTCAACGCTGCAAAGCAGATGTATCAATACTGCCTTGATAACAACTTTGGTAATGGTATGAACGAAAAATGGGGTGTCAAGCACTTTATGTTGATTGAACAGGCATTACAGAGTGATGAACAAGTGCTTATGTGCTTCATTGGCCTACATAACTACATTTCCATGACGAAACATGATAACAACTTTGCTTATGCAATTACGAATAAGCGTGTGATAATGGCACAGCAAAGAGTAATCGGTCAGGTTGTTCAGTCTGTATTGTTAAAGAATCTCAATGACATTACTGCAAATTCTGGCTTGGCATTGGGAGTTATCACAATCGACACGATTAAAGAGAAATTCAATGTTTGTGTAGATAGTCGTTCCGCAAATAAAATCTGTGAAAAGGTCCATGAAGTTCTACTCTCTATGGAAGATTCCAGAACTACACAACCACAAGTACAAATTCAGCAAAACAGTTCCGCTGATGAAATACTGAAATACAAAAACCTGTTAGATATGGGTGTCATTACACAGGAAGAATTTGAGCAGAAGAAAAAGCAACTCTTAGGACTATGAAAAAGGGCCTTGACTAAACAAAACGGTCAAGGCTCTTTCTTTATACTATTGTGATACTAAACTTACGGCGACCTATGGAGAGATAGGCTGAAATAAGGAAAGTAGAAAATCCAAAAAGGTAATACGGGTAATACTTTGGGAGAACTACGGAGAGATAGGGAAAGTGTTAGTTAATCTTTCTTGAATAGCAATAAGCCTTATAGTATAATTATCTTATAATTCAACGAAAAACGGCGTAAATACAGGTGCGCAAGTAACTCTGTCATTAAAAATAAGCGCTTGCAAGGACTGCTTTCTTGTATTTTTGATATATCTTTCATAAAATGAAATTGTCAGGAGGGAAACGTTTTGAACTTTTCACAGCAAATTAAAAAATTACGTGACAGCCGAGGTCTTACACAAGAGCAAATGGCAAACGAACTCGGTATATCACGTCAGTCGGTTTCAAATTGGGAAAATGACAGAAATTTGCCTGATATCGAAATGCTTATATCAATTTCAACAACGTTTGATATTTCTCTTGATGAATTAATTTTAGGAGAAAGAAAAATGAACAATATGACTGAAAAACTTATTAAAGACACTAATGAAAACCGCACGGCAAAAATGAATATGATAACCTCACTTTTAGGTTCGGTCCTTCTATTAATCGGAACGGCGCTTTTTGTTATAAGGGCACTCCTCGGTGACAGCGTTGACAAAAACGGCGTTTTGCACGAAACATTTTTCCTCGTTCCTCTTGCTTTTGCATTTTTTATAGCAAGCTTTGCCGTTTTCGGTATCAACCTTGCAAGAAATGTAAAAAATGCGGCAAAGAAGCCCGATGAAAAAACGAAGCGTGATATTAAAATCAATATCGCTTCCTCGGCAGGAATGACGCTTGTTTTTGTCGGTGCGTTTCTTGCACTTGTTGCGGCAAATTCCGGTGCAAATACTCTGCCTTACGCTATTGCCTGCGCCGCAGCCGGTATTATTTCAATAATTATTTCCGTTGTTTTAAAAATCAAATCGGCATAATATGTAAACCAAAAAATTATCCCGTATCACTCGATACGGGATTTTGTCATTTTATAATCAGTTTTCTCTTGTCGACTTTTGTAAGGCGAATGTCATAATCAATTTTCATTTTGCCTTTGTTTTGAATTTGAACCGTAACCTCGTTTTCGTTTGAAGTTACATTAAATTCAAGTTTGGCGCAATTGCCGTTTAAGTATTCATAGCTTTCGCCGTCGTCGGTAAAGAAACTGTCGGTGAATATACCGCTTTCATTAGGGAAAACCGTAAAAGTGAGCTTTTCCTTTTCTCTAAAACCGTAGTCTCCTTCGTCAGTCGGCAAAACGCAGCCGCCTCTTACAAAAAACGGTACTTCTTTATCCATAGGAATCTTAACTTCGATTTCCTGATTGCCGCTGTATTTTTTATCGTCTAAATACCAAATTTCATCTTTTGGCAAATA
This sequence comes from uncultured Clostridia bacterium, assembly GCA_945874765.1. Lineage (GTDB taxonomy): Bacteria > Bacillota > Clostridia > Oscillospirales > Acutalibacteraceae > Eubacterium_R. Next base: position 16,870 of record CAMCHQ010000003.1, on the reverse strand, counting down.
TACTTTTACGCTTTCTTTGCCCTCGTCGAGTACGCATTTTGCAAGTATATTTCTGCCGAGCATAAAAGCAGAGGTGTTGACGTCGATATTTTCGTCATCAAAATAAACAAACGGCGGTGCCTGAATAGGAAGTTCCTTTTCCACTGCCTCATAAGCGCAGTTGTAAAGATAAGGGATAAGTCTTTTCCTTTGCGCAAGTATGTTTTTTGCTGCATAAATTGCATCTTCGTAACTCCAAGGCATAGTGGCGCTGTTGTCCTTGTTCCAAGAATGGATTGTAAATCTCGGCTCAAACACACCGTGTTGCATCCAGCGTAAAAGAAGCTCTTTTGACGGCATATCACCCGAAAAACCGCCGAGGTCATGACCGTAAAAATACATACCCGAAAGGGACAGCGTCATTCCTACATAATGGCAAAAACGCAAATCGTTGAATGATGTAAAGTTATCGCCCGACCACGTTTGTGCAAGTCGCCTTACGGCACTGCTGCCGCTTCTTGTTGATAAAAACGGTCTCGAATTCGGATATTTTTCCCTCTGCGCTTCATATGAAGAAAGCACCATAAGATATGTTAAAATCGGTCTGATTTGAGCGGCACATACTTCCCCTTTAAAGCCGTGGGCGACAGAATCAAGCGATTTTATGTCAAATTCGTTGTTATCGTTCCACGTGGCGTCAATGCCGAAGTCAAGAAGTTTTTCTTTAACCTGCGTGTTCCAAAAATTGAAGCCGTCGGGATTTGTAAAGTCGATATAACTGCCGACGCCGTCCCAAAACTGAGTAACGTAAGGTGTGCCGTTGCTGTTTTTAACAAAAAGCCCTTTTTCTTTGATTTCGTCATACATAGGGTGAGAAGTCAAAAATGCCGGCTTAATGTTAGGAATGAGATGAATACCCTCTCGCTTGAAATCGGCTATAAATTTTTCGGGATTCGGAAATTTGTCTCTGTTCCAGTGGAAAACGCAACGTAAATTTCCTATTTGCGTATATCCCGATGAAAGATAAAATCCCTGACAGGCAATGCCGAGTTCTTTGATTTTATCCAAAAATGCGTCCATTTCCTCTTCCGCATTGTCGGCGTCGGTGTAAGCCATAGTGCTCGCACAGTAGTCAAAACTCCATTTAGGCGGAAAAGCCTGCTTGCCGCAAAGTCTGTTATACTGCTGTAAAACAGAGAGCGTATCGCCGAAAAACACGTAGTAAACAAGGTAATCGTCATTACTTTTGAAAAACTTGAAATGCTCGTAATAATTGTTGATTTCCCTGCCTAAATCAATGAAAGAAGTGTTTGATGTATCGTAATAAATTCCGTATGTTTGAACGTCGTTTTTGCAAATGTAAAACGGTACGTGCTTGTAAAGCGGGTCGGTGTTTTCTGCGTCATAGCCCATACTGTCCGCCGTTTCAATTCTATATGTTTTGCCACGCTTGTTTATTTTTCCCGACTTGTCACCCAAGCCGAAAATTTCTTCATCGTCAAAGCGTGAAATATAGTGGTAAGCACCCTGACCGAATTCGTCGTCAATATTATATGCAAGCGGTGCACGGTCGGCAAATATTCTTTTACCGTTTTTGTAATAACTTAAAAGGAAGTTGTGCAAATCAAGTGAAATTTCAATTCCGTTTTCAAGTTTGAATATTTCTTTGCCGTCTTTTTCATCTTCAATCGGCTCATACATTTTAAAGCCGTTTGATGAAAGCTTATCCCTGCCCGTATGGCTTAAATTATTGTCGGGACTTATTGTGAATGTCGGAAGCATTTGCGCCCCTTTTTTATAAAGCGCAACACGTATTGCCGTCTTATCAATAAAGTCAAGACGTGCAAGCGTATTGTCACATTCGTAAATTCTGCTTGATTTCGTTTTGTTAATCAGATTGAAATTGTGGTCGAATTTCATTAAATTTCAAATCCTCCGCTGATTGTATTTTTTAAAAGTCTTCCGCCGAACCACGGTCTTAATTGCGTGTTTTCACTGAATGTCATTATCTTTTTTGCACCGCTTTCCCATTTCGGTATTGCGTTGCAGTTAGGATTTCCCGTCTTTGCAAATGCTATAAACGATTTTGCGATTTCGTTGGATATCTTATAGTCGATTTTTTCAAACGGTCGCCAGTTTTTATCAAGAGTTGAAAACGCATAAAGTAAGTCGCACGAATGCCAAGCGCCTTTGTTGTCACCCGGCAAATTGCGTGCAAAGCAGTAAACGTAGCAGTTGCTTTGCCTGTCGCATTTAACCCATTTTTTGTCAATTTCCATTAAAATGACGGGCGCCATATCCGTTTGAGTAATGCCTATAATTTTCGGCATTTTAGGAATGGTGTTCATATTAAATGTTTCTTTTGTAAGTAGTTTTCCGTCATAAATCGGCAAGGTGTAGAGCATAGATTTAGGATTGTTTTCCTTTCTTGCTCTCTCCCACGCACGCCACAAAACCTCTTTGTCAACCGTTTTGAGCTGTTCGATATCGGCACAGTCGGCATATTCGATTATTTCATCCCAAAATTCTCTCGTTTTTTCCCTATCAAGCGGTCTTGCCAAATCTCTTTGTATTCCGCCGCCGCTCATCATAATCGCACCCGAGAACCAGCCTTTGCAAAGCGGACTTGACATCAAAATATCAACGCTCATTGCGCCGGCACTTTGCCCCATAATCGTTATTTTATTCTTGTCTCCGCCGAATGAAGCAATATTGTTTCTTATCCACTCAACAGCCGCCACTTGGTCATATAAACCGTAGTTGCCGCATATTCCGTTTTCGTCTGCGATATCGGGGTGAGAGCAAAAGCCGAAAGCGTTGAGCCTGTAGTTGAGAGATACAAAAATAACGCCGTGCCTTGCAAAATTTGCTCCGTCAATGTGTGCTTCGTTTGAGCTTCCGCCTGTAAAACTTCCGCCGTGAATATAAATTAAAACAGGGCAGTTTTCAGCCTCTTTGGGTGAGTAAATATTTAAATATTGACAGTCCTCACTGTATGTAAATTCAAGCCCTTTTCTAAACTCGTTGTGATAAAAGGAATTTACCTTTGCGTCATCAAGAAAAGCTCTGTGCTGAATTGCGCAATCTTTAAAATATGTTGCGTCATATGTTTTGTCCCATTTTTCAACAACTTTCGGGTATTCCCACCTGCCTGCTGTCGCATAGCGAATACCGAGCCAAGCGTTATAATCCTCATTATCAATACCTTTTATCTTGCCGCAATCCGTTTTAATTTTAACCGTTTTCATATATTCACACCTCGTCGAAATAAATTCCGTGTTTAAGACGTTTATTACGTATTATTTCAATTAATTTTAATCAATACTGCGCCGTGAGGCTCAAGCTCGGCAGTAAATGAATTTTTAAACTGTCCAAGTTCCTTTTTTGCCCAAATATCATAAATGTTATATTTTTCGTCGGGCATTAAAATATCGCTTAAATTAAATTTAATTTTAGCCTTTTTATCCTTTGTGTTGAAAAGTGCGGCATATTTGCACTTTTTGCCGTTTGCCACCCAAATGACAGTGCCTTTGCCGTTTGTCTCTTTCCTGTAATGCTGATGTGCGCCGCTTGCTTCTTTGTGCATTTTGAGATATTCCTCATTAGTTAAAAGCGAAAGCGTCCATTCGTCGTTTTCAGGCATATTTCCGCCGAAGAAAAGCGGGCTTTTAAATATTCCCCAAAGGCTCATCATTGTGATTTGTTCCGGTTTTGTGAATTGGGTGTATCTGTCTTTGGGACCGTGGCAGGAATTGTTTTTGCAAAGTTTTCCGAGAGGGAGCATATCGCAGTCGGGATAGTTTCCGCTTCTTACTTCGCCTTGCCACAATAAGCAATTGTCAAACATATCGTGAAGTTTGTCCCACTTGTCCCAAAAATCGCCTGTCATTCGCCACATATTTGCATTTTTTGCAAGGTGTTTTGCGTTTTCGATTTTTGCAGGACCGGGAGAGAGCGAAAGCACCATATCCCTGCCGCAATTATCAATCGCTTTTCTAATCATTTCAATTTCATAATATGCGCTGTATGGCGTGTCCCATTGACGAAATTCCGTCACCGCAATGTCGTCGCATTTAATAAAATCAACGCCCCATTTTGCATAAAGTTCAAAAATGCTGTTGTAATAGTCCTGCGCACCCTCGCAGTTTTTCATTCCGTACATATCCGTGTTCCACGAGCACACGCTGAAATGGTGAGCAACCTCACGTGCGGTGAATTTGCTGTTTTTGATTTTAGTGTTTTTATGCACTGCCTGACGTGGAATACCACGCATAATATGAATACCGAATTTCAAGCCGAGGGAGTGAACGTAGTCGGCAATAGGTTTAAATCCCTTACCGTCTTTAGCACTCGGAAAACGGTTTTCAGCCGGAATAAGCCTGCCGTATTCGTCCATATCAAGCTCGGTGAAATTGTTGTAATCGTTGTCTTTTGCTTTCGGTTCGTACCATTGAATATCGCAAACAATATATTCCCAACCGTATTGCTTTAAATTTTTTGCCATATAATCGGCATTTTCTTTAAGTTGTTTTTCATTTACCGCCGCACCGAAGCAGTCCCAACTGTTCCAACCCATCGGTGCATATTTTGCAAAATCTCTGTGTGTCATACCGTTTCTCCGAAAGTATTTAAAGTATTTTATAATTTTATATTATAATTAAAAGGACAGCGTGTCAATAATCTTATTTCAAATTTATACGTTTAAATAATTGTGCCGCAAATTTATTCAAAATTTCTTGCTATAAAGTAAGGTTTGTGATATCCTAAAATTTATGGAAAATAATTTGTATAAGTATGAGCTCCACTGCCATACAGGCTGCGTTTCACGCTGCGGCAGAGTTGAGCCTGAGGAAATTGTAAAATTATATATTGAAAAGGGATATGACGGAATAGTTGTTACCGACCATTACAGTCCTATGACTTTTGAGCCTAATTGGTGTCCGCAAAGGCAGATTGATTTTTACCTTTCGGGATATAGGAGAATGAAAGCGGCGGCTGAAAAATCTGGTAAAGATTTTACCGTTTTGCTCGGAATGGAACTTCGCCACTACGGTACGGCTAACGATTATCTTATTTACGGAATTGACGAGGGATTTCTTTACAGCGCCGGCAATTTGATGAAGCCGTGGGAGAAGAAAATCTATTCTCTTTGCCATTCTAAAGGTTTTCTTGTATTTCAAGCGCACCCGTTTAGACCGTGTATCAGAAGGTGCGACGAAAGATATATTGACGGAATTGAGATTTATAACGGCAAAACAAATGAAAAACTTAATGCTAAGGCAGAGGCTTGGGCAAGAAAAAGCGGTAAGCTGATGTGCTCGGGTTCCGATTTTCATACTAAAGCTCACACGGCACGTGGCGGAATTATCACGAAAGAGAAAATAAATAATAATGCCGATTTGCTCAAAGTGCTCAAAAGTCAGGATTTTGAAATGATTAAAACGTATTAGTTTTGTCTGCTCGTTAATAAATTAACGAAAGTTTGTTGACGATTTGTTTATTATAATATATAATAGATTTTGAACAATGTTTTTAAAGGAGGCGGGAATATGTGGCTCGATAAAAGTAATATTGAAACTCTTTATGCACCTAAAAAGCGCAATTATAAAAAAGAGATTTTCGAGGCAATTAAAAAATTTGCGATTAATATTGCAAAAAAGCAGTCCGGTTTTCGTAAAGAGTCACGTAAAATTCTCCTTGAAAGCAGAAAAAAGTCTTATGATGAAATAAGAGGAAAAATTAAAACCGACCCTAAGGTTATTTTGTTTTCCACCTTTGACGGCAGAAGTTACGGCGACAGTCCTAAGGCGATTTATGAGTATATGCTCAGTCAGGAAAAATTTGAGGACTATACGTTCGTTTGGGCTTTTCGCAATCCAAAGCAATTTACCTTTGTTTTGGACAACCCTAATACTTATATAGTCACCGTCAATACAAAGGATTATGAAATTGCGGCTGCAACTGCTAAGTATTGGATTTATAATTATAGAATGAGCGACCATATTTATCCTAAGGACGACCAGGTTTATATTCAGCTTTGGCACGGCACTCCGCTTAAACGTCTCGGATATGATATCAATATTTCCGATAACGCTATGAACTCAAAAAGCGAAATTCGTGAAAAATACAAAGTTGACGCAAGCAAGTTTAAATATATTCTTGCCCCGTCGCACTTTGCGGCTGAAAAGTTTATTTCCGCTTGGAATTTAAAAGCTATCGGCAGAACGGATACTGTTTTGGAACTCGGATATCCGAGAAATGATTTTTTGACAAACTATACAAAGCAGGACGTTGAAAATATTGTCGCTGAATTAGAGCTTCCGAAGGATAAAAAGTATATTCTTTATGCACCTACTTGGCGTGATAATCAGCACCAGGCAGGTATCGGTTATACTTATAAAACAGAGGTCGATTTTGATAAACTCAAAAATGCTCTCGGCGATGAATATATTATCCTTTTCAGGGCGCATTATCTTGTTGCAAATTCATTCGATTTTGATAAATATAAGGGTTTTGTTTATGACGTGTCAAAGGTGAATGATATCAATCATCTTTATGTCATTTCCGATTTGCTCGTGACCGACTATTCATCTGTATTTTTCGATTACGCAAATCTTAAAAGACCTGAAATTTTCTATATGTATGACCTTGAAGCATACGGAAGTGAAATTCGTGGCTTTTATATCGACCTTGACGAGCTTCCAGGCCCGATTGTTCAAACCGAGGACGAGCTTATAAAAGCAATAAAAAATGCCGAAACCGACAGAAGCTACGACGAGAAATACAAGGCTTTTAATGCTAAGTTTAATTATCTTGACGACGGCAAGGCGGCGCAAAGAGTAACCGAAGCTATTATAGAGGAATAATACAGATAGGCGATTGATAATCGTCCTACGCTATTTAAATAAAAGTGACTTGAACAAATTGAGTTCAAGTCACTTTTTTGTTCACTTTATTTATAATAACTTTCCTTTACCGCAAGAAGTTCCTGCTCGGTGCATGATGAACTTAAGCAGCCGACAGATGTAACGCACTTTCCGCCCGTGATATTGCCAAATTTGATCGAATCCTCAAAGCTCTTTTCGTGGTATAAGCCGTAAATAAAGCCTGCAAGAAATGCGTCGCCTGCACCGGTTGAGTCAACGTGCTTGAAATCATTAACCTGACTGACGTAAAATTTATTTCCGTTTTCCATTCCGAGACAACCGTCTTTGTCAAGTTTAACAATAACTTTTTCAAAATAATTTGATAAAACGTCAGCCGCCTTTTCGGGAGTGTCGGTGTTTGTTATTTTAAGCGCTTCTTTTTGGTTTGGTGTGTAGTAATCGGCAAGTTCAAGGTGCTCTTTGTAGTTTTCAAGGCTCAAATTGTCGTCCCAGCCGCAGTCAAAAACAAGTGTTGTGCCCTCGCTTTTAAGCTTTTTATAAACAGGCAAAAAGCCGCCGGTGTGCATAATAACTATCTTTGCGCCTGTGCACATTTTGTAAGCCTCTTCAAGTGCGTCGGGTGTCGCCTCAACACTTCCGTGACCGTAGGACATAAACGTTCTGTCTCTGCTCGTAATCATGGCGCTTGTAACATTAAGCGGAATATCGTCATTGCCTTTATAAAGATTAATGGGGGAAACACCGCATTTTTCAAATTCCTGCCTTGCATAGTTTGAAAAAATGTCCTCTCCAAGCTCTGTAGCAATTTTTGTTTTAATTCCGAGTCTGCCGAGATTTATAAGTGTTGCAGGAACACCGCCGCCGAGCTGAAGTGAAAAATGTTTTGCATAAATTTCCTCACCCTCGTTTGGCAATCTGTCAATTCCCGAATAAAGAATATCAACGTTTGTGCAGCCTATTCCTGCAATAAAATTTTTATCGTCCATATTTATCTCCTGTAAAAAATTATTATTAATCAATGTGCTTTTCAAGGCAAATAAGCGAAACATTCGGTATGTTATTAAAATTACACGTGACTGTTCCTGTCTCTTCAAAGCCTAAATGTTCATACATTTTTCTTGCTAAAGTATTTGTTTTGTTTGTGTCTATTCTCAGCTCAAAACAGTTATTTTCTCTTGCATAATTTTCATAATATTTTACAAATGCCTTGCCGTATCCTTTGCCGGCTTCGTCAGGCTCTACCGCTAAAGTGTGCAAAACCATAACTTCGCTGTCTTTTGCTTCAAATTTCCATTTTGCAAGCCTGTATTCGTCAACCTGAATTTGATTGATTACGGCGCAGGCAACAATTTTTTCGCCGCTTTCCATAACAAATAAATCGTTTCTTTCAAGCGCATTTTGTGCCGTTTGTAAAGTGGGATAAACGTTTCTTATCCACCCGATTGAAGTAAGTCCTTTTTCCTCACGCAAATGGATATGATTGTATATTTTCTCTATTTGGTTTAAATCGTTTTTATCCGCTTTTCTGATTTTTATCATAGTTGAGCAAACTCCGTTTCGGTTCCGTCGTTTTCCGAATACTTATATATTTCTTCCTTGTTCATTTTCCCACTCCTTTTTCTATATTATATATTATAATTATGCTAATATCAAGAAACAAAAACGGCAAGGAAACGCTGTTCCTCGCCGTGCGAAATACATTTTTTTAGTTTTCGGGCTTTAAAGGTCCGTAGAAATATGATGACGTTGCGCCGCCGTCAATTAAAAATGTTGAGCCTGTTATGAATGCACCTTTGTCACTCATTAAAAGTTCGGCAACGTTCGCCACCTCATCGGCTGTTCCCGGTCTGCCGGCAGGGCATTTTGCAAACATATTTTTGTAAAAATCTCCTCTGATTCCGTTAAACTCGTCAATTGCAAGCGGTGTTACAATAATTCCCGGTGCAATTGCGTTGAGCCTTGCCCCACGTTTTCCCCATTCAACCGATTGCGCCATAACTCTCTTTTCGTTGCAGCGCTTTGCAAGTTGATATGCGTGAAGCGTGTCTTTTATGTTTTCGGGTTGCAATAATTCAAGCTTTAATAAATCCTCTGTCGGCGTGGTTGCAAGCTGTTCGTCCTGTTTTGCAGTAAGCTGCGGCATTCTCCAACCCGATTGGCTTGAAATTGTCACGGGGCAGGGATATATGCCTGTTGACGCAGTGCCGAAAAGCGAATGGTTTGATATGTCCGTCAGCCGTATTCCTTTAATCAGAAATTCACAGGCGATTACAAAAGCGTATTGCGCCTTTTGGAAAAAGGATAATTCGGGATATTATGTTGAAGAGTTTGCCGATATGTTAAAGGATAAGTTTTAAAATGTATTGACAATATGACGCTTTAGTTGTATTATCTTAGCAGGGAATGAGGTTCTCCCTTGAATATTAATTCTAAACCGCTTTTTAGCTGATGACTTCTGCGATTAATGACGCAGAAATTATCGGCTTTTTTATTTTCTGCGAAAAAGGAGAAAATATATGTTAATCAGTATTTCGTTAATTTTATTATCCGGTCTTGTTTTAGGTGAACTTTGTAAAAAAATTAAATTGCCGCCTCTTTTCGGAATGATTATTGCAGGTATTTTAATCGGTCCGAGTGTTCTGAATTTGCTCGACGACAGTATTTTATCGATTTCGTCGGATATAAGAAGAATAGCGCTTATTATAATTTTAATCAGAGCAGGGCTTAAACTCAATATTGACGACTTAAAAAGAGTGGGCAGACCGGCGGTGCTGTTGTGCTTTGTGCCCGCTTGCTTTGAAATTTTGGGTATGGTTTTGCTTGCACCTAAATTTCTCGGTCTGAGCGTACTCGATTCCGCAATTTTGGGCGCTGTTGTCGGTGCTGTTTCGCCTGCCGTTGTTGTACCACGAATGATTAAACTTATGGATGAGGGGATGGGAACAGATAAATCAATTCCTCAAATGATTTTAGCCGGTGCTTCGGTTGACGACGTTTTCGTTATCGTTATGTTTACTGCCTTTACGGGTATGGCAAAGGGTGAAAAGGTATCGATAATGAGCTTTGTCAATATTCCCATTTCTATTTTAATCGGTATTTTGGTAGGAGTTTTGGCAGGCGTACTTTTGGAAATTCTGTTTAATAAAGCTAAAATATCGACTTTAATTCAAGCTGTAATTATCCTTGCCGTAAGTTTTGCATTGAATTTTGCAGAAGGTGCGGTATCGTTTATTCCTTTTGCCGCTCTTATTGCAATTATGTCACTCGGCGTTGCGATTAAAAAGAAAAACGAAAATATGGCAAAACCGCTTTCAAACGTGTTTGATAAACTTTGGATACCGGCGGAAATTTTCCTGTTCGTTTTGGTCGGCGCAAGCGTTGCGATTGACAGTTTGAAAAATGCCGGATTAATGTCCGTCTTGCTTGTTTTGTGCGTGCTTTTGTTTCGTATGCTTGGCGTGTTCGTTTGCATTTTGAAAACGGGACTTACATTTAAAGAAAAGCTTTTTACGATGCTTGCCTATACTCCCAAAGCTACCGTTCAGGCGGCTATCGGAGGTTTGCCTCTTGCAATGGGTCTTGATTGCGGTCAAATTGTTTTAACGGTTTCCGTAATTGCTATTTTGCTTACCGCACCTCTCGGCGCATTCGCCATTGATTTAAGTTATAAAAAATTGCTTAAAAAGCAGTAACAAAAATCCCTGCTCATTTTTTGAGTAGGGATAATTTTATTTAATCGGTATTTTTTAGCATTAAAGGATATGTGTGCTTATCTTCTTCTGTAATCTTTCTTTTTACCTTGCACGGCACGCCGACCGCCACAACGTTTTCCGGTATTTCGCCTTTAACTACACTGCCTGCTCCGATAACCGTGTTGTCACCGATGATTGTTCCTGCAAGGATTGTTGAACCGGCACCTATCCAAACATTGTTTCCTACAGTAATCGGTTTTGCGATTTCCACTCCCGATTTTCTCATTTCGGGGTCGATAGCGTGTTCTGCTGTGGTGAAACATACGTTTGGCGCAATGAATACATTGTTGCCGAATTTCACCATGGCACCGTCGGTTATAATCAAATTATGATTTGAGTAAAAATAATCGCCCACCTCAATATGATAACCGTAGTCGCACCAAAACGGCGGAGTGATAATTACCTCTTTGCCCATTTTGCCGATAATGTTTTTCAACATTTTAGTTTGGGTTTCTCTGTCGTTTGGGTTTAATTTGTTGTATTCAAAGCATTTATCTTTACATTTTGCGATTTCAACCTCAAATTCGGGATTATAGCACCCTTGAAAGAAACAATTAATCGGTACGTTTGCTTTACTCATAATAATCACCATAGTCTTTCAGGCAACAAATAGTTTATTAAAAATCACCTGATGACCTGCGTTGCCCGAACAGGCGTAAATGGCGATTTTGGCCATTTCAAATTATGCCCACCGGTAAATTTTGGGCACCGCAACTGACATATAATTCATTAGTGTGATTTTTCACACTATATTCTCCTAAAATTATAATTTGTGAATTACTTTGCAGGGGTTTCCGACGGCAACGCAGTCAGCGGGAATTGATTTTGTAACTACGCTTCCGGCACCGATAACTGAATTTTTACCGATAGTGACTCCCGGTAAAATTACAACCCCTCCGCCTATCCAAGCATTGTCCTCAATTTTGACAGGCTTTGCAAATGTCCTGAAAAACGTGGGGCTTTTGTTTTCCCAATTATCTATAAGCCTTTCCTGAGGAAGAGTCGGGTGAGAGGCGGTGTATATTTGAACGTTAGGCGCTATCATTACCCGATTTCCTATGCGTATTTCCTCGTTGTCGACAAAGGTGCAGTTCATACCTATAACAACATCGTTGCCTATAAAAATACTTTTTCCGTGGTCGCAGTAAAACGGTACGCCTACTCCTACATTTTTACCCACCTTGCCGAGAAGCTTATTTAATATTTCCGATTTTTTCTTTTCATCTCTGTAATCGCAAAGATAATACTCTCTTGTTAATTCTCTGCACGAAATGCTTAATTCTCTGTTAGCCGGATCGCCCGTTTCCAAAAAGTCTTTTTCACTGTACTGCATAAAGCTTTCTCCTTATCAAATTGCCATGTAATAATTATAACATTTGTCATAGCCGAATTACAATATAAATTTGCGATTAATATAACAGAGCATTGACATAAAATGAACTTCATAATATAATTTAGTTAGCAAAGACTAACTTGCTTTAAATAAATCTATTTGGAGGCAGATATGAAGCATATACATTTTGATATAGAAAAGGACGGCTTTTACGGCGCATATTGGAAGCGGAAAGAACCGTCCGACTGTGCAATAATTGCAATGCTCGGCGATGACCCTGAAGATTATATGGCACGCTCGGCTGTTAAGTGGCTTATAGAGCTTGGCGTAAATGTTATGACTATGTCACCGGGAAAGAAAGATTACGGTCACCATAATTATCCCTTGGAACGAGTAGAAACGGCGATTAGTTGGCTTTTGGCGCATGGCAATAAAAAGGTAGGAATAACAGGCGCTTAAACCACGGGTACGCTTTGCCGACATTTCGCACGATTGCAGGCTTGAAACGGTTGTTTATAAGCACGCTACCCATTTTGTTTTTCCTGAAAGTATGATTAAAAAGATGCTTCCTATCGGCTCGTCGCTTTTTGTATCAATTGCATTTCCTAACAGTAAAAAATATAAAGCCGAGTGCAAGGCGGCAAGAGTAGATATTGACCGTCGTGTAACAAGTGCAATAACTCAGTGGAAAAATGACAAATAAAAGTTTAAAATGCCCGCAAAGTATGCGAGCATTTTTATTTTATTCAATTTTTAAACTTTCAAATGTGTATCTTGTTTTGCCAACGCTGTTTTTGCCGTATTCTATAGCTTGGCACGGGCAATAGCTTATGCAAGCCATACAGTGAGTGCAGTTGCTGCCCCAAACAGGCTTTTTGTCAACGAGTTTAATATTGTTTAAAGGGCATAAATTCACACACTTTTTGCAGGAAATACACTTATCATTTACGGAAAATGCTTTTGCCTTGACGAAAAGAGGATAAAACATATCGTTTACTATTCCGCTCAAAGCGCTGTAGTAAATGCTGTTTTTGTTAGGTGCAAACGCTTTGTTTTCACCGATAGTTTTAATCGTTTTTTCAATATACGGCTGTGCATTTGAAACAATTTGCCTTGCTTTGTCTTTTTCCGGTGTCCCGAAAAGAGCAATGTAGTTTTCCGGCATTAAAATTTGCGCCGTTCCCATATAATTAAAACCTTTTTCATTGCATAAAAGTTTATTGTATTTTTGGGCATTGCCTATTTCTCCGCCGCAGCTCATAACAAACCAAGTGTTTTTATTGCCTTTAAATTCCGTCTTTTTAATCCAATCTCTTACAATTTTAGGAATTCTCCAAGCATAAGTCGGAGTGACGATTACAAGTCGCTTGTCGGCTTCAATAGGTGTTGTGTCATTGTTTTTTATCTTATCGTTAATGCAAATAATCTCGTCATCGAGGGCGTTTGCAATTCTTTTTGCAATATATTTGCTGTTTCCCGTTGCGGAAAAATATATAACCAAATCACTTTTCCTCCCATAAGGCTGTTATTAATTTTGATTATATGAAAAAATAAATTTACAGTCAATAAAAATCAAAAATTTATATTTGAATATACACCGTAGTGGTCGGAAATATAACCGCCGTTTAAGTTGTTTAAAACGGTGTAATCGTATCCTTTTCCGCTTGTGAAAATGAAATCAATCGGCTCGTTTTGCGTACTGCGGTATCCCCATTCCTGATATGTTGCCGTTTTCTTAGATGAATCGGTGCAATCGTTTAATTTGTCTTTTACAAGTTTGTACGCCGTGTTATTCTGCGTTTCGTTAAAATCTCCGGTTAAAACAATATGAACTTTATTGCCGTATTTAGATTTTAATTCGTCTGTTTTATCGATAATAACCTTTGCGCCGAAATTTGCCGCCTGCTCGCTTGCATTGTCAAGATGAGTGTTTAGAAAAATAAGTTTTTGCTCAGTCTTTTTGTCAAATAACACAACGAAACTGCAAATTCTGTAGCAACCGGCTTCTCCCTTGTTGCCGTTTTCGTCGGTGTATGTATATTTGCTTTGCTTTTGCGTAGTTTCACTCAACCAAAAAGTATTTTTCTCAATTAAAGAAAATCTGCTTTTATTCCAAAACAGAGCATTCATCTCGCTGTTTTTCTCCTCGCTGTCACCGCCTCGCTTAATACCGTAGCTTTCGTAATCGCCCAAACCTGTTTTTAAATTGTTAAGCCAGTAAGAATTCATTTCCTGCGTGCCGATTAAATCAGGTTTAATATCATTCATATAATTTGCAAAGCGTGATGAACGTGTCATACTGTCGGTATCGTCAAGTTTGCTTCCGAATGCGGCGGCAACATTAAATGTTACAACGCTTAAATCATTTTCCTTGCTTTTCGGCGCCGTGTATTTTACGTCTTGTGTGTGATAAGAAAAACATAATGAAGCAATAATCGAAGCGATTATCAATACAAAAAGAAGTCCTTGGTATGGCTTAATTTCTTTTTTATCAACCTTGTTGTGCAAAATCAATTTCACCAAATATATCAAAAATATAATGATTAGCCCTATTTTTGCTTTTGCGCCGAAGCCGATAGATAAAAACGCAGTTAATGCCAAAGCAAAAAAATTAATTGAAAAAGCTGTAATGTTGCGCTTATATCCGTTTTTCATTTGCGTAAAAAGGGAACAGATTATTTCAACAATACTGAAAATAATCACGCTTATTACCGTGCATATTGCAAAAAGATATGATTTATCTGCGCATATGGCTTTAATGTCAAAGCCGTGATTTACAATACTTGCTATAAATGTTATAAGCGAAACGTTTTTGTGACCTGCCCAAAGCACAGGAAGGCACAGCGGTAAAAGTACGCTGAAAAATGAAAGAAATCTTATAATGTGCCAAGGCGTTTTTATTATAGAATTTTTAATGTCATTTTTTAATTGCTTGCTCATTTTTTACTCCTCAAAGTAAATAGTTGCGTTTGCGTCACTGCCTGTGCCACGGTTGACAAGCGGTAAAACTGCACTGCTTATACTTGATAAACCGATTGAATTAAGTTTTTTGCCAAACGGTTTTGCAAGAATATCAACTTTTTTTAAAAGCGCATATGTCATTTTGTACTCACTGCTTGATACAGGTATGTTGCCGTCGCCTTTATATAAATTTGCAGCTATGTCAATTGCATAGGGGACAACCTTATTATTGTAGATTTTGTTTATCTCCTCTTTGCTCACACCGCTTGAAAAACGAATAAAGCGCCAAACTTTTCCGAAAGTTAAACGGTTTAAAAATTTAGCGATGAGGTGAAAAATCGGCTTGTATTTTTTGCTCGTTTCTTTGGGAATACTTATTCCGACGGCAAAATCCATAAATCCCTCATAATTATATTCAGCGTCATAAAGTGCTTTTGACAACGCCTAAAAAGAGCTTTTTTGTATATTGCTCAAGCGAAAGATTATCGGTGTCAATTTTGCTTACATTATCAACGCAAACGGTTTTTATATCCATCTTTTTCTCGTCTTTATTGAGAGTGATACAGCGGTAATACGGCGGAAATCCGGTCAGCGCCGCAGTGGAAATATCGTAAAACTTCTTGCCGCATACATTGCAGCAGGAAATATTGTGCATATGGGTGTGACCTGTCAAAATGAAGTCAAAACCGAATTGGCTAAGCTGTTTTGTGCGAAGTTCGAAATCACTTAACATATCTCCTTTTGCGACTGCCGTGAAAATAGGCGACGGCGCAACAAGAGGGTGGTGCGTCATTGCAATTATGTACTGTCCCTCTTCTTTTGCCGTTTTTGCCTGCTTACCAATCCATTCAATCAAATCGTCACTGAAACCGCAGTTTGGGTCACCGAAATCGTCATTAAGCGCAAAAAGTCTGTATCCGTCTTGAAGCTTTGCAACGTATGACATTGAACTTTCGTGCTTTGCAAGCGCATCGTTATACCCAAATTCACCGTAATAGCTTAAAAGTTCGTCACGGCTGACGGATTCAACTTGCGTATTTTTCCCGTTTTTGTCAATTCCGTATGTCGGCATATCGGGTGAAGTATAATCGTGAGTTGCCGTTATAACAAAAACTT
Source organism: uncultured Clostridia bacterium (assembly GCA_945874765.1). GTDB lineage: Bacteria > Bacillota > Clostridia > Oscillospirales > Acutalibacteraceae > Eubacterium_R. Next base: position 842 of record CAMCHQ010000003.1, on the reverse strand, counting down.
TTTTGCCGTTTTGCTTCAGCTTTTTTAAGGCGGTTTTCATCTCTTCGTGCGACGTTTTTTCACCGTTATATGTCAAATCACCGCTGATAAGTATTATATCGGGTGTGTCATTTTCGCATAAACTTTTAAAAGTGTGATTTACAATTTCCTCGCTTGCGCTGAAAAAGAGCTGGTCGCTTTTTTGCTTTTTTCTTTTGTCAAAACCGTCAACATAATTTTTCTTGGAATAGTAGTGCGTATCGCTGATAACCGTAAAGTTAAGTTCGTTTACCATTATTCTTTGCCTCTGTTGTTAGCTTTGATAAATTCGTCTTTGCCGTCTTTGTGGCAATGTGTTGCTTCAAAAGCGATTTTACCGTCTTTTATGTATGCCGTTTCACCGAAATCGTATAAATCCCATCTTGCAAATCTTTCAAAGCAAGAGTTTATTTTGACTTTGATTTTCTTGCCGTCAACTATAAATTCGCATTCCTTGTCTTTTCCTAAAGAAGCGCAAAGAAAAGCAATTTCGCCGTCGTTTTCGATTTTGATTTTTTGACTGTTTGCAACAAGCGCATTTTTGCCGTCTTTTTCTATGCCGAATTTAAAGCCGTTTGAATTTATTTCATTTGGCATAATCTCATAAGCAATGCTGTATTCAAAATCAGCCGTTTCATTTTGCTTTGAAATAATGTTTTTATCAAAAGGCAATGATATTTTTATATTTTTCTGTTTTGATATGTCAGCCGTATTCTTTAATTTAAGCGCAAAACTTTTAATTTCGTACGGTTTAAAACTTGTGATAAGTTTGCCGTCTTGACGATTATGTATCTTTACATTACCTTCTGAAACATATGGCGCAC
>CAMCHQ010000002.1 GCA_945874765.1 uncultured Clostridia bacterium | reverse complement strand
CCAATACCCTCGGCTTGCTTTTAGCTCGCCGTTCTTATTTTTACTAAAGCTTTCTATTCCCCCCGGTAGAACCGGGGGTTATCAGCCATTGCTGGACAAAATAATTAGCACACTTTTTGCAAAAAGTGTGCTACAATGGAAAAATATCATAATTTTCTGTAGGCATAACTCACCATAATTTATCATCATATGGCATATCTTTAACACCCTTATTGCGAAGACTGTTAACCATTTTGTCAAGTTTTGGTTTCCACATATTTTTAAACCACTGTGTGTTGCAAAACCACTTAACAAGAGTTGGACTAATTGCATAATATATATGAATAAATAATCTACCTTTCCACATTTTGGCAAGCATATTGTCACGATATCTGCGTAGTATCCAAACTTCCGGACAATCATATGGACCATAAACTGCTGTCGCTACGTAACACCCACCGCTTGAAGTGGTTGTTAAATTTCAAGATTGTGAATTCACTTCTAATCCAGTAGTTTGTTCCTCGGTGCTACCATCCATGTATTCAATTTCTATTTTTTCAATCTTAGCAGTTGAAAGAGTATAATTATACCATGCAGTATTCCATATACCATTTGTAATTTCTTGACTTTCGACAGGTCCTACAAATTTCAATCTTTTTGTTGCTGTATTATTCACTTCACAAATAGCAGGATCACCGACTCTGTTATATGCGGTAACAATAAATGTAATATATTTGATAGTCTTATTTGAATCGTTTTTAAACCATATACAAATATCAAATCCTCCTGCATCATCTCCCCTAGGATTCCAAGAACCATCATAAGGAAAAAATTCACCTAATTTTATTTTTGTAATTGTAATTGACATTTTACTTTCCTCCTATTAACCAGCTACACTAAATATACCAAATATAAATATCGCAATTATATACAGTATAAATATTTTCGTCCAAAAAAAATCAGGTCTTTTAAATACTAAATAACCTAACCAAACAGCACCTATCCATGGCAATATACCCGCTCCTCCTACCGAGCACAATATTAAACCGACTAAACCTAATAAGCCTAATATTATTAACCCTGCCATATTTCACCTATCCCCTTTTCCAAAATTGGATCTATTCTTTTTTCAAAAACAGAATTTACTTTTATGCTAATAAAAATTTGACAAATCGTAATTCCTGCAAAATAAGAAATAATTAGTATTACCACTATCAGCGTTGAAGGAGTCTCAAGATGGTTGGGAGTTAAACGAGCGTTTAACTCCTCTATTCTCTGAAAAACATAGTCCCTTATTGATACATTTAAAAAGATTGTATAAGTTAAAACTCTAAATACTGAAACTATGGCGACTATCGGAAGTGAAATTAAATAAAATTTGAGTTTGCTTAATTTAAATGTACAAGCAAAAAGCACACTCAAAATTGACATTGGTATATATACACTAACACCCATCCATATACCTTGAATAGCTGACATTAAAGCTACAATAACAGCACATGAAAATATACAGAATGTTATTTTTGATTTGTCAAAAAAATGTCCAATTAATGCAGCAAATAGCGTACATATCAAACTTTTTGAGGTAAATGAAAAAGCAGATACAGACAACAGCAATACTATTATCAACGCCGTAAATATTCCTGTAAATACAATTTGTTTTGTTAGTTTATTATCCATCACATACACGTATCGTCACATATCCCATCGCAACAACCCACACCGGCTCCACAGCATGCGGCTTCACAAGCATCATCGCAGCAATCATCCTTTGCCGAAAAAATGATTGGTTGTTCAGATTTTTCAGTTTGATCTGAGTATTCTTCAAACAATTCATCAAGTTTTTTGTTCATTTTTATTCTCCCTTTCACAAAATTTATTAAATGCTATAGCTTTTAATATAGCGTTTTTAACATCGACATTATAATTACATAATGGTGGTTTTTTGTTAGTGATTGTTGAAATTAAATAAATTGTTTTATCATAAGTTGATTTGTATAAATCACAACAATCTTTTTTTTCTAGAGGACAATACCCACAACAATAATTAAACAGTGAGCATTTGATTTTACAATCATTTCTTTTTTTTATATGATTTTTTAAAACATCTATAAATTTATCTTCATCAAATACACTTCTAAAATCTTTACAGCTAGCGATATTACCGATTATTGTACTAGTAACTTTTTGTGGGCAAAAAGCCAAATCGCCATTTTTCGTTATAAAAATAGTGCGCCCTAGGCAGGAAGAATTAAAACAATTAGATAACTTGCTGCCTAATAATACACTTTTAAAAAAATCATTATAATAAGTTTTAAACTCACATGCGTTACCCGACATCCATTTTTCAAAATCAAGAGTATCACTTGGTAAACAATAAGTATTTGGATTGTTATTTAATAAAGTAATGTTATTCTTTTTGCAAAAATTATAAATATATTTACGATTCTTTTTTGTGGAATCATTTATGATATTTTTACTTATAAGAATTTCTTTTTTTAATAAAACCTTATCAACGGATTCGTTAAGCTTTTTTAGTGTGCAAAAAGAAAATGATTTATAAAAGATTATATATAATGATATTATCTTATAATTTGATAAATTGATTAGATTTAATACTTTTATAAATAACTCTAAATCTGTAAATTCAATATATATGTTTATGTTGTCCATTACTTTGTTAATATTCTTTCTGTAGTTAGTGGAATTGTATTTTCTAAAAAACTTTTCAAAATTATATCTTCATATGAATCGCTGAATCCTTTATATATTTTTTCTAGATGCTGCTTGTTAATCGTACTTAAAAATTCATCTATCACCATATAATTTTGTTCAACTAAAATTTTATGTGAGTGATATACTTTAAAAGGTGAAAATCGGTTTTTCCTAATATCATCATCAATGTCATCTAAAGCATCAATAAAATACAACCATTTTGAAATATAAGCCACATATTCTATTTTCAATTGTGAAACCTGAAATGATTTTTTTAGAACCCCAGTCATTAAATCAGAAAATTCATTAGCTATTATGTATAACGAAGCATTTTCATTTTCTAGTTTTTGTATTTTAGAATATCCTGCCTTTATTTCTTCATATATTTCAGGATAATCTTTTTTTGCTAAACTAATTGGCTTTTGGAAAATAGTTTTTGCAACAATAGCTTTTACAGAATGTTCGTCATGAATGTCATCTTCAATTTTTTCAGCAGTTAATAAAATATCTATTGCCGCAATTTTTTTCCAATTCTCATTAGAAAACGAAATTTTTTTAGTATTATCACCTATACATTTAGGCTTTTTCCCTGTTGGATTTTTATGACTATTACTAACTATTGCTAAAAGGGTAACATCATAACTAAGCAACAATCTTGATAATTGACCATAATTCTTTTCCAGTGAAAAACATAATCCACAATAATAATTTTTATAACATCTACAAATTAATTTATTGCTATATTTTTTATAGAACTTGAAATACCCAAACATAAAGAATTAAAGAAAACACTCCAGACATAATATTACTTATTAAATTAACATTACAATTATCAATAACTTTTAAACCACTAACTTTTTTGCATTTCATATCGCAATGAATTTCTTTTTCTGTAATAATTTCACATTTTTGACAAATATATTTCACTTGAACTAAATCACCTAAAAAAGTATCAACAAAACATCCAAAAACAGATCCCAAAATTATTGAAAAGAATCCTCTAACATCAAAATTAATAATATAAAACATCGTTGCCATGAACAATGTTCCGATTATACAAGAAAAGCTACCTAATGGTGAAACACCGCCAGACAACCCTTTTTGAACACGTTTAAATCTAAAAATACTTACTGGATTTTTTTTGATAAAACTCCAATATCTGAGGATAAACTATCTGATAGTGCTTCACTTAGGCATGCTATAAAAGCAATAAAAAAATATTTTTCTAAATATGATGAAAGTATAACTGTAATAAAAGCAGGAAAACCATTAACAAAAACTTGTTTTGCATCTCTAGTTCCGTATTTTTTATTAATATTTTTTGTAATATTGATGCTTTTTCCCTTAACAAAATGATCGACTACAGCAATAATAAAATATGAAGTAATCAAAAAAAATAATCCTTGATATTTGCCACAAAAGCCACAAGTAAAAATTAAAACTCCAGCCTCAATAGAAGCTGCCAAAGTAAGACTATGCTTAAGATATGTAATTATTGGAATGGCAACTGCCAATAAAACACTAACTATTAGTTCTCTATACAATATAAAACTCCAATTAATTTATAACAAAATATGAAATAAGCATAACTCCTAAAGTAACAGAAAAATTATCTAATCCATAACCAGCCAATTCTAATATTCCTGTAATAACTGCAATTAAAGCGACATAAGAAACAGAAATATTTATATTTAAAATTCGTTCAAATAAAATAATTCCTAAACCTGAAAATATAATGCAAGCAAGAGTTCCAATTAAAGATTTTTCTTTAGTTATTTTAGGATTGTGTTTTTTTATCGCTGTACCAAACAATGCCGCAGCACCATCGCCAAAAGATAATGCAAATACAGAAAGTCCATATGGAAGTAATAATTGTTCATTAAAGAAAGACAATGTTGCCATATTTGTCATAGCTATAGCATAATAAATAGTACCATAGTGATTTTTTTCATTCGTCTCACGTTCGAACATTTTAAAAATCTTAAATTTATAAGATAATGCGTTAATTATAATGAATGAAAGTGGTATTATAATGAAATGTATTGTGTTTCTTAAATATCTATATAGAATAATCCATGTGAATCCGATTAATATATGAATTAATTTTCTCGATGTTTCAGTTGAAAATTTCAGAATTTTTTTTAGTGTTCCAATGCCAAAAATAACCAAAAATAAATATCCATATGACAAACAATAACCTATTGCAATATTCATTCAGCATTTCTTATCCTTTTAATTATTTTTCGATCTGAGCTATTCCTATATGCGCAATTATAAACACCATCAATGATCATAATTAACATAGGAATAAATATAATTATTGAAGGCTTTATTGCAGGAATAATAAAAATTAATACAATGCCTAAAACACCAAATATAAAATTATTGAGACCTCCAGCAAGTAATGAATAATAATATTTTTTCTTAGGGATTTTTTCATCGTATTCAAAATCACAACATCCACTTAAAATTTTACTGTTATTAAGTTTCATCTTTTTATTTGATATTGTAAACATGCCAATAGTAATTGCAATTACTTTTATTCCACATAATTTAAATGCAATGAAATGATTTAGTTCATGAATTGTAGTAGAAATAACTAAAGAAATTACAATGATTGTAATATATCTAACAATATAGTTGTATTTAGACACACTAACTAATGTTATCAACAAGAAAAATTTTAGTGCTAAATAAAAAATTTGTTTACGCTTATTCAACATTTCAGTTACACAATCATTTTATTGAAAAATCTATTTTTCAAAGTTACTTGCAAAAGTACTATAGAATGCATATTTTCGCTTATTATCCACATAAATGAAAAATGAGTAAAAAATATAATAGCCGTCAGGGTTTGTGGCGTTTCGTGACCATAAATCTGACGGCTATTGTTTTATTTTCTGTTATGAAATTAAACTCATTTCAAGTTGTTCCATACTCTTTTGTTTTAGTTCAAATGATGAATGAACATATCTGTTCAGTGTTGTTTTTACATCTGAGTGACCGAGGAGTTCCGAAAGAGTTTTTACATCAACGCCTGCCTCAATACACCTCGTTGCAAAGGTGTGTCGCAGTGCGTGAAAATTCGTTTTTTCAATATTGCACTCTGCTATCATCTGACCAAACTTTATTTGCATAAGTCTTGGCTCGGTGTATTTCAACTTATCATTTGACAACACATAACCATTACTTCTAAACTGATTTATCATCGGTAACAAACATTTTGGTGTCGGTATAATTCTGTTTGAACTTTCACTTTTCGGCGAACCTATTTTCACTTCTGTTTTGCTTTGCTCGTTTTTTATTCTCATCATTGTTTTATTGATTACAATGTGTTCATCGGTTATGTCATCCCACCTCAAAGCACATAACTCACCTATACGCATGCCGGTATAAAGAGCAAGCAAAACTCCGAATTTGTGTATATCAATTTGTTGCAACAGGTACTCGGTAATAACTCGTTGTTCTTGCGCAGAAAATACACGCATTTCTCTTTGATGTTCTTTAACATAGTTGATTTTAGGAATGGTTATGCTATATGTTTCTTGTGCATATTTAAGAGCAAGACCAAGCACAATTAAAATATCATTAACCGTTTTTGTCGATAGATTTTTCTCTAAAAGTTTTTCAGTAAAACTCATAATTGTAAATTGAGAAATATATCGAACGGCAATCGTACCTAAATCACTGATAATATGATTTCGACAAACACATTCGTATTTTTGATATGTGCATGGCTTAACTTGATTTTTCATACTGCTCAGCCACTTGGCAATTAACTCCGTGACTGTTATTCTTATCGGATTATGATTTTCAGTCGGTTGCAAAATACAAAGTTGTTGCTTTGCCTTAACTTCCTTATAACTACTTGCATAAACCGAACCGTATTTTTTCTTGCCATCAGCAGTAATTTCTTTCACATACCGTGCTTCCCAACGACCATCTTTTCTTTTGTAAATATTTTCGCCTCGTCTCGGCATTTTCATCATCCTTTCCGTGCTTTAACACACAGAATTATTCTAAAGGATCAAATTTTTCTTACAAGAAATTTGACCATAAATCGAGTATTTTTCACCTAATTTTTACTAAAATGTGAACAAAACTATTGAAAACCATAGCCCCCTATGTTATAATTTCATTATAAAATGATGTTTTTTATCAAAATACATCAATATTAGTTATTCATTTATGTGGATATTCTGCGAATAAGTGTGCCATCAAGATTTAGCTTGACGGTTTTATTTTTTTGTGTATATTAACTTAAAAAAATAAAAGTTGCAAGTATAAAAAGAGGTTTGCCTTAAAATTTGGGGTGAACCTCTTTTTGCGTGAAAATAATTTATAAATTTTTTCTAAAAACACATCAACAAAACTTGAATTTTTCTCTGTATTATAGAGGGGTATTTTTTTCTTTGCTGAAAACAAATGTAAACAAGGTGTAAAGAATTTTGCAAAACACCCGAACAAAACAGTGATTTTTCTCCGTATAGTAGAGGGAGTTTTTTGAATTGTGTTTTTCTTTTTGATTTTCGCTTTATAAAAATATTCTCTCGAATAATTTGGAGGGAGGTTTTCGTATGCGTAAAAATTGCAGCGGGCAATTTTTTCTTTTGCCGAACAGAATTTTTGATGAACGGTTATCGCCCAATGAGTTTATTGTTTATTCTTTTCTCGTTCGGGCAAAGGACTCGGCGGGGCAAAGTTTTTGGTCGGTGCCTATGATTGCGAAAAGCTGTTCAATGTGTGCATCCACTTGCGGAAAAGTTTTGCATTCGCTGGAAAGCGGTGGGTACATAACGATCTCAAAGCGGTTTATCGGCGGCGAGCAAAAGAGCAATCTATACACGGTCAACAAGATTTAATGCACCATGCTTTAGGGTTTATCGGCAAAGAATATGAAAAGCTTTGATTTGGAAATTTTATGATTTTTAAAACGAAAATCTGCGGCTTTTGAGTGGGTTTTGGAGCGGATTTCAAGCCGTCGATTTTAAAGCAGGATAAAGGGGTATGATTTTCGGGCATTGAAAGGCCCGAAAACGCCGTCCGGCAAAGCCTGTCGGCTTTTCAAATCGTAATACTTTTGCGTATGATTCCAAATTCGTATGCAGTAATGGGCTTTTTTCGCTGAATTTCAAGGCTTTTGCGTATTCACTTAAGCGTTGCGGTATGATAAACCTATTTTTGAAAAATCAGGCAACGCTGTGAGCAAAAAATTGACGAGTTCGCTCTGAAATAGAGTAACTCGTCGGGCTTAAACTAAAAACGGCTTACAGGCGATTTGTGCAAGTCTGTGAGCAAAAACGGAGGTTAATATGAACTACAAATTCACAACGAAAAGTAAATCAAATTAAAAGGAGGCAGATATAAAATCATAGTCAGCGTGTTGCCCTATGGCAGCAAAAAACAAAGTAATAAAAAGTACGAACAAAACGCATAATACTGTTGGAGGTGCGTCAATGGAAGATAATTCTAAAGTGATGCAAACAACATCATACGATATCAACAACAGTCATTACGAGGTAGTTCGCATATTTGATAAGAGTAGAGATATTAAATCTTTGATAGAGGAAAATATTTCTGCAAAGAATAAGGAGGTTTTTAATTGATATTCAAACCCTCCTGTGATATACTCCGTGTAGGGTATGTAATCCTTTTTTCAAGGAGGTTTCACCAATGAAAACAAACTTGAAATTAGCCGATGCATACTACAGACTATCCGTTGAGGAAGCCAATGGCGGTGAATCATCGAGTATCACAAACCAACGAAGTATCGTCAGACAATACTGTGAGGACAACGGTATTACCATTGTAAAAGAATTTGTTGACGACGGTTTCTCAGGCTCAAATTTTGACAGACCGGGTTTTAGCCAAATGATTGCACACCTTGAAGACGGGCTTGCAAACATGGTTATCACCAAGGACTTGTCAAGACTCGGCAGAGATATGACCGAGTCGAGCTACTACGCAGAAACCTATTTTCCCGAAAATCAAATTCATTATATTGCAATCAGCGACAATTTCGACTCGAACGAAGTCAACATTATGGCTCCGTTCCAATTTGCTATGAACGATGTTTATCTGCGAGACACCTCACGGAAAATCAAGCAAGTCATAAATCAAAAAAGGACCAAAGGCGAATACTGTGCCTGCCCTCCGTTCGGCTATATGAAAAACAAGGACGGCACGGCACTTGAGCCTGACCCGAAAACTGCTCCGATAGTGCAAACAATATTTGCCATGGCTCACGACGGAAAATCTGCCAGAGCCATAGCAACGGCACTCACCGAAAACGGCGACATAACACCGTTGAAATATCGTGTGCTGTATCGTGATAATTTCGGCGAAAAAGGTGCTGCAAGAGCTGTTGATGAATGGAATTACACAACGGTAAAGCGAATATTGAAAAACCCGGTTTACCTTGGTCACACCATTCTCGGCAAAACAAAAAAGGCAAGTCTCAAATCAAAAAAGAAACTTGCCGTGCCGGAAGAAAATTGGTTCATCACAGAAAACACGCACACACCGCTTGTTACCAAAGAGCAATTCGACCAAGCCGCATACTTTATGGGAATGAATACAAAGAATTGGCAGAACTACGAAAAATGCCGCTCAAGCATTTTCAACGGCTTAACCTTCTGTGCTCATTGCGGCGGTGCGATGTGTTCTTCGGGAACAGTGTATAAAGGCGAGCGAATGAAATATTGGTATCTTTCGTGCAACAATATTCCAAAGCGTTCAAAAAATCACTGCGAACACGGAGCGAGAATAAAATATACAGACTTGCTTGAAATAATAAAAGCCGACCTTAACCGGTTGATTTCTCTGTCTGACAAGGACAAAAAAGAGATTATCAAACAGGCGATTCAAAGGTCGGGACAAGTTAATATTTACGAAAATTCAGAGGACAATAAATCTGCTATCGAAGGTCGAATTGAAACAATCGACAGAATCATTATGAAACTCTACAACGACTATGCAGCAGGAACAATATCGGAAGATGTGCTGAATGCAACAGCGTCAAAAATGTCCGACGAAGTTGCAAAGCTGAAAAAACAGCTATCCGAAATTGAACGCAAGCAGTCAAACGGAAACGAGATAACAAACAATTATGAAAATTTCTTTGCTCTCGTAAAACAGTATGAGCATATTGATGAACTGACGGAAGAAATCGTTCGCACCTTTATAGAAAGAATTGAAATCGAAGAAAAGGTACTGCCGGAAAATAAAAAAATTGCGGGCAAAAATGTACCTTACAAGCAAAAAATCACAATCTATTACCGATTTATCGGCAATTTTCAAGAAAATACAGTTGATAGACAAGATATAACAAGTTAGTTGAATATCTTGATGAAATCGGTGCATTTTAATATGTAAACAAACGCACTGAGAGGTTGGTGTAAACCTCAAGCAGGGCTACAACGGTGACCTTACTGCTAAGCAGGCAGGTTCAGTCGGCGGTCAAATGGTTAATGTAATGTGTCCTGTACGAACTGTGCAATTTCAGCGTACAAATTGGGCTAAAAATAACCAACTTCAGCCGATTACATACGAATTTTGCATAGCGGTATAAAAGCCCCATTCATAATAAAAACATACAAAACCATATAAATTGATTTAATTAAGAACAACATACAAAATCTACAAATAATAAATACAATGAACACCATCTGATGTGAACTGTCCAAAATTGTGCTGACAATAAAATGTTGTATATAAAAGCCAATTATGGTACTATGATAAAAGGAGGATAAATCGCTATGAAAGAACAAAAAATCGATCTTAAAGAAATGAATAAAGATAATAATCAAGGCGAAATAGTTATTTATCAAACCGATGACGGTGATACAAAAATTGATGTTCGATTTGTTGATGAAACGGTATGGTTGACGCAAGCACAATTATGTGAACTTTACCAAACGAGCAAATCAAATGTAAGTGAGCATATTAAAAATATTTTTGAAGAGGGCGAGCTTGAAGAAGATTCAACTGTTCGGAAATTCCGAACAGTTCAAAATGAAGGCGAGAGAATTGTCACAAGAGAGCAATTACATTACAATCTTGACATGATTATTTCACTTGGTTACCGAATCAAATCAATCACTGCTACTCAATTTCGTCGTTGGGCAACCGAACGCTTAAAGGAATATATGATAAAAGGTTTCACCATGGATGATGAAAGGCTTAAAAATCTCGGTGGCGGAAATTATTGGAAAGAACTCTTAGACAGAATCAGAGATATTCGTTCTTCCGAAAAAGTTATGTATCGTCAGGTCCTTGACCTTTATGCGACAAGTGTTGACTATAATCCGAAAAGCAGCGAAACTATTGCTTTTTTCAAAATGGTTCAAAACAAATTGCATTATGCGGCACACGGTCATACTGCCGCCGAAGTTATTTACGAGCGTGCAGATGCAAATAAACCGTTTATGGGAATGAAGGCTTTTAACGGCGATTTTCCAACTGCCAAAGATATTTGTGTTGCTAAAAATTATCTTAATGAAGATGAGCTAAAGGTGCTCAATAACATTGTTTCAGGTTATTTCGATTTTGCAGAAATTCAAGCTATGCGACACAATCCCGTATATATGAGCGATTATGTTTACCAACTTGATAATTTGATTCAAGCAACAGGCGGAAAAGTGCTTGATAATGCAGGAAAAATCAGCCACAAGCAAGCACTTGAAAAAGCAAACGAGGAATACAAAAAATATGTGAATCAAAATCTTTCGCCCGTAGAAGAAGCGTATTTGCAGACTATTAAGCAAATAGAAAAAACTGCAAAGAAAGAATCGAATTAATACAAATTTTTCATATAAAATATCGTTCAAGCGAACCTAAAACAGAGCCGAAAGTTTGTTAGTATATCGATATATGAAGAAAACATAAAACGAAAGCGTTGGAGAAATCAAATCTCCAACGCCTTTTTAATTGTGCATCATAATTGCATCAATTATTATTTTCGATAAAATTCAATCCTGACAAATCTATTTCATATTTCAATGAAATTGGTGGTAAATGAAAAAGTAAATATAACGAATAAATTTGGAATACACATTATTCGCTGTAAAAAGTGGCACAGATTGCAAAAGTTCATTGTAATTTTTGGCACGAACTATATTTGTAAATTTATAAATCGCACATTCGCAAAAGAAAACCTCTTTTGGTACAATTCAAGTATCAAAGGAGGTTTTACTATGAATAATACATTATTTGAACAATTCGGCGGTACATATACTAAGCAGGGCGATTATCTTGCCTAATTTAACTTTACCGGCGGAAGAAGAAACTGGTTATATCGGAGTGTGGGGTCAACGCAGGTTAAACTACTTAAAGCATCACCGTAAAGTTTTGTATTACAATCTGTTCACTTCCGGCAAACTCCATTCCCACCTTGCCGATACCGAAAAACAAGCCCAACAACTTTTTCGCCAGCTGGTAAATGAACTCGCCAAAAAGGAAATGTAACCGAAGAACTCAAATCTACCGATATGATGCTCTGGGTGCAGAAGATGAATAATGTTCGTAGTATAGTACAAGAAATAGTTTCAACAGAAATATTTATAAATAATTGTAAAGGAACAACCTACATTATTTATAGGTTGTTCCTTTACTTATAGACTTTTATCAGTAAGGTACTTATCCAAAAGATGAAGCATAAATTCTTTATCTAAAATCACAAGTTTTTTATTATGAACTTTTGCTTCGTGGAACAGTAGATATTTAAGTTGGTCATCAATTATGTCAGGATAAATTACGCCAATTATTTCTGCTCTATTATCATTAAAGGCATCAATAATTTGTTGTATAATTTCTCTGCCCATCAAACTTGCTTTTGTAATTTTTGGAGTGCGTGAATTTACTGATTTTGCTACACCTAAAAACGTTGAATTTTTGCCATTGCATGTCACTAACATTGATACATCTCCGAACTCGTGTCCTTGATGTGGTTGTGGCGTATATCCTTCAAAGCCTTCAAACAATTTTAGTATGCATTGCACATCACTTATATTGCATATCGATTTATCCTTGCACTGACTACATTTATCATTAGTCGGATGAGAACATTTTTCTTTTAATTTCTTCAGTGATGTTTGAAGCATGTCAGAAGAATGCGTTAGTTCTCTATTGATAATCTGGGCAAAATCTTGAATATCAGAAACCTTTAATTTTTCATAATTAGGGCTTTTAAGAATGGTTAAAGAACCATTATTTAAAGCAAAATATTCATTGTCATCAAAGACGATATCCGGATAGTATAAGTTAATTGTAGTAAAAAGTCGCTCTGTAAAATTATCTGTTGCGATTAACGAAATAGCCTCATTAATATCTGCTATTGTATTTGTATGCCCATTTTCGCAATCAAATACAAAAGAACCTACTTGGCTTTTTCCACAATTACTGCAAATAATCTTTGCCGGTGCCTTTTTTGTTATTGCAAAATGTGTGCTTCCACAGTTGGGACAACTAGGAATAGACGGCTCTTCGCAAGTGTCACATAAGCAATATACTTTTTCATAGAATTTGCTGTTCAATTCAACATATGCTTTATATAAATCGAAAGAAACTGGACAAGAATCAATATTTGACTTTTTACATGAAATTATAGCAAGAGCTATTTCGTTTAGGATAGGTATAGAAGATTGCTTAATATCCTCCCACGAGGATGATGAGAACATATTAAAACCGGACACAGTTTCTAATGTTACATCTGATGAGTTCTGAAAAAAAGAAATTATGCTATTGATTTTTTTGGTACTCCACATCCTAAACTGTGATGCGGTCAAACTTTTAGATAAATACAGCTTACCTTTATTACAATTAACGCCCAATGTACCAGTTGTGTTCTCATCTATATCTTCGACATATTGCGTATTTGTTATGTCATAATCTTCATATCCGTCAGGAATACAATCTTTTTTATCGCCTAGATTTTGATCTGCAAATGTGATTTTTTCTAATTGGGTTTCGGGCGGGTTAGCATTATGCATGGTAACCCTTTTCGTCTTGTCGCTAGAAAAAACCTTTTCTAGCAATTTACTTGTAATTTTAATATTAGTAATATTTGCCGAATATAGACTACTAAAGAAGCGTTTCAAAGCATTCATTAGGATTTCGGGCATATTATTAATAGCAATGAAATTTTTATCTATACCAACCCAAACAAAGCATTCTTTCATCATATAAATATATGTGAATTCACCATCTTTATTTATGTAGTTAAATTTTTGAAGGTATGATAATGAGATTTCATATGTACCGTCGAATTCAATTATTGACACGAATTCAATGTTTTTGTACTTATCGTCTTCTTTGTATTCTTGAGCTGAAATAAATTCTTTGATTTTTGTTTCCAATGAGCCTTTATCAAAAGAAATATCGTTGCTTTGTTTAGCCCAAAATAGCGTAAAACCGGGTTTTAATCCATATCTGTACTTTTCATATGTCGCATCAATGGTTTGAGGATATATTTCGGGCGACATTTCAATCAATTCAATTAAAACAGCTCTGCTTTGCGAATTTACTAATTTTTGAAGATCATTTGTATAGCTTTGCTTTTTGATTTGAAGTAAACGAGATTCAATATTTTCTTTTTCAATGTTTTGCCAAATCATAGATCGTATGCCTTTAATTTGCATACTTTCAAGTTTTATTTTTTGTTCTTCAGGAATAGGCATATTGTATTATCTCCTTATAACATATTAACCGAAAATATTAGTTTAATCTATAATAGCATTCATAAAACGCCAAATCTTTTAACAATATTCGTAGTATTATTGGATCAATATCTGAAATATCATCCTCTAAAATATCTATTCTTTTTTCAATTTCATTTTGCTGAAATATAGTCATTGGTTTTATTTCTCCAAATAAAAGAATTTGTTTTTATAGTTTAACTGTATTAATTAGTTATAGCACCAACATTTCCCATTTACCATATCTCTTGCCGCTTTCACGGCGGATATAGTTTTTATCCTGCAGGGATTTCATAATTCGCTTTATGGTTGCAATAGATTTTCCGGTTGCTTCTACAAGCTCTTGCTGTTTTATAGTTGGGTCCTTTGCCACTAATTCTAAAACCGCAAGTTCTTCTAAAGTACAGTCTAAAGTATCAAATTGATACTTTGGAACTTTTGGGTTGATACTTTTGGAATTGTTTTCATCCACAAAATCAACATGCATATAGCGATTTTTTAATTCGTAGTTTGTGCCGAGCAAAAGATTTGAAAAGAACATTTCCAAAAACTTAGTTGTTGAATGGACGCCTTTTTGCAAGTTATTGTAATTAGCACGAACCAGCGCATTACGAAAATACCAAGAATTTTTCTCGAATGCGTCGTTGTTTACGCTAAAGCCGAATGTTTTCATATATTTTATCATAAACACGGCAGTTGCACGGGTGTTTCCCTCGCTGAACGGGTGAATTTGCCAAATATCCGAAGCAAATTTAGCTAAATGCTTTACAGCTTCATCTACGGACAAACCCTCATAAGAAAATTGCTTTTCTGTGGAAAAATCGTAATCCAAAGTTTCCTTAATACTGTTCCAATCCGCATAGGTAACTGTATCGCCGTTCAGAACCCACTCTTTCTTTGTGATGTTGTACTGCCTGACTTGTCCTGCGTGACTGAACACGCCCTCGAACAATCTGCGATGAATCGAAAGCCACTCGGCAGGAGAAAATTGAAACGCCTTTTCTCCCAACAACTTTGCAATTCTTACCGAAACAATGTCCGCTTCTTTGGTTTCATTTTCCGTTTCGGTGCGTACAGAACGCTGCTCATAGTAACTGTGAATACGCTTTTGAGCCTCGTCGATTGTGATTTTACCTTCGATATGCTCTTTGGCGGTGTCTAACAAATAGTCAGATGTATTCAGCCCGTCAACAGCCTGCAAACCGATGGCAGTTTGCCACGCTTCGCTTTTTTCAGCCTTGTCGGGTTCGCCTTGCTTTATATATTCTTCAAGTTCAAATTGCCAATTCTTGTCAGGCATATTTGCACCTCCAAAATCAATTGATAAAGTATTTAAGTACTAAGTACAGTAGAACAATAGCCACGATAATTGAAAACACAATCCATCTTACGACCTTTTTTGATTTATGTTTTGGTTGGCTAGGCTGTTTAGAATATGTATATTGCAGTTGAGCCGGTTCGTGATTTTGTGCGGATTTTGCGACAGGATGTGGTTTTGTTGCTTGAAAATACATTGCAAGCGGATCAGTTTGATTTATTATTCTTTCATAAAAATCATCAAGCCATTCATCGTCTCCGGCTTCGCACATAGTTTCTTCGTAGCAATCGGGTTCGTGTACTATTTGATTCCTAATCCAACGATAGTGCTTTAGTTGTTTTAAATCATTTTCCCATCCTCTGACAAGAAAAGAACCACGAGGATTGTTTAGCATTTCCTCTATATAGGCGGATACTCCATATTGAGTTTCAAACATTTCTCCGCATATTTTATCAAGATGCTTGTAAGATTCAATAAAACTCATATATGCCTCCGAAATTTGATTATTTATCCGCTGCAATACCGGACTTCATCCAAGCGTCAATTTCGCTGACTTTGAATTTCCAAAGGCGTCCGATTTTTGCTGCGGGCATATTTCTTCTTTCTATCCAATCAAGTACGGTATCACGACTGACGCCAAGATATTCGCATATTTCTTTCATTGAGTACCAGCGCTCGATGTTAGAATCCATTAGATTTTCCTCGCTTTCAGATAGTTACAATTATACAAGTTTAGTATATCACACAGAACGCTTAAAAGCAATGATTATTGCGGATTTATAAGGGGAAAGCAAGAAAAACTCAAAACAAAACGGAGCTGTTACTCGAACGGCTCCGTAAGGTTAATTATAGTTATTTGTTTTTCTTGATTCTATTCGGAAAACTACTCTCAAGCCACTCTTCAAACTCCAAAGTTTCTTATTATGATTCCTAAAACCTTGGTATAATCTTATCAAAGGGATATTTTAAAAGACGGCATTTTCGCAAAGTATGACTTACCACTAATGAGGTTGAACACAACAGGAAGCGGCGAAAAAGAAAAAATAGTTTCAAAGTTAAATGAACCTTGCACAACCATAAAAAAGAGCAAAGAGGTGTCCCCTCTCGGCTCTTTTTTTAATCAATTAATTTATTTATAATGTCATCTACATTATCTTCGTTCAAAACATTTTCATATTTTTCTTCAAATTGAATTCCTTTGCAAGTTCTTTGAGATATATGTCAACCATATTCTTTTGAATATCATTATGCAACATCAAGCACTTCGCTTTCAACAATATTAAAACGCATAAACTCAGGTATAGAATTAGTAATAGAATCCTTCAAAACGCTCTCATCATTCATAACCTTTGCCTCGGCTACAACACTTGCCGGGTAAATAACTTCACTAAGCTTTGCAGAACGATACGAATTGTATTTTTTGCAAATAGGAATATTATTTATCCTGCTGACATAATCAAGCATTGCCAATAGATACAATGCTTCAGGGTACCATTTTTTGTTCATATAATCGGTAACTTTATCAGTTTTCAAAACAGACACAATGAATTTTTTGAAGCCCAATTCTTTAAGCTGATGGCGAACATTACTCTTAAAAGCCTCGAAATCATAACGAACATCATTGTCTTTATAAAGCAAATCTTCCATTGAAACATCAAAGAATTTTGACAGCTCATAAACGGTTTTAGCGTTGCAATTTTCAAGCGTAGTTTTCCCATTGCAAATATCGCTTATAGTAGAGTACGGTATGCCTGTTGATTTTGATAAATTGTATTTAGAAATTTGCTTTTCGGCAACTAAATAATTAACGTTCACGCTATCACCACCTTAATCAAATTATAACGGTATTCCGTGATAATTTCAAGCGATAATAGTATATTCAGTTTTTAATATAAATCAAACCTTTGATCATAAATTAAATTTGATTTTAAATATTTAACTTAAATATTCCGTTAATATATTTAGCATTGTTGTTTTATCGTGCAATGCTAAAATTCATCTATATCATCACAATGATAAATTTTTTGACAAAAATCTTAAATATATTTTGAAAGTATCAGTCAATAAAATCATTCGTCAACAATTGATCCAATTTCTTTATTTGCAGAAAAATACCTTCTAATAATTTAACTGGAATACTATTACCTGCCATTCGGATTATTTTATCTCTTGGAAACAGTGTAGTTCCATGATGATTCGGATTATCTTTAATTATGTTTTCATAATCTTTATCAGTAAATCCCATAAATAACAGGCATTCTCTAGGAGTTAAATACCTAAACTTGCTTCTGCCTTCAATCCCACTATCAAAATATAAATTTCCTGAATTGGGGTTTCTATCCTGCTTGGTAGTTATCGTTCTTATACAATCTAAATCTGTATTTAATTTGCCGTTTTTTAGAACAAATTGTGGATTATCATCCCATATTTTCTTTCTCGAAACTGTTCTATTTGGATTACAAGCACACGCTTCATCAAAATATTTATCAATAGAATAATCTATACGAAGCATATCTTTAATTTTATATTTATGATAATATTTAGAATTTCGATATTCTTGAACAATTGATGCAGGTTCTTTATCAAGAAAATCGGTAACAATTTTTCTTTTCTTTTCATCATTACCCACATATACGCTAATCATTAAAAGTCGTGGTCTATTTTGAGGCAAACCAAAATCATGTGCATTTAAGGGATAGTACTTACTTATATAACCTAAATTTGAAAGATCAGTAATCCACTCGTCAAAATTTTTCTTATGGCGATTTGACAGCAAGGTCGGAACATTCTCCATTAAAAGATATCTAGGCATATCCTTATTCAAATCTTTCATTTCAGAGAGTATTCTTCCAACCTGCCATAAAAGACTCGACCTGCTCCCCGAATCTTTGTCTATTCCTTTATTATATCCGTGAAATGCTCCGACATTAGATAAATCTTGGCAGGGAAAACTGTAGGTTAAAATATCAATGTCATTTGGCAATTCATCACCATTCAACGAATTGATATCAACATAGTTATTCGAACGAATAATAGCTGAATATATTTTTCTTAAAACCTCGACTGGATAAGCATGAAGCGATTTTATATCCATAGCTTCCTTGCCGTTATTACTTAAAGTGTACTTTGATAATTCATCTAACAACTCATCCTTTGAAAGCTCAAGAACCTTTTTGGGTACTTTAGTGGAATTATGTATTGCGTCATAGGCACAAAAAGCTTGAATATCCCATTCGCATGTGCCTATGACATTTATGTCCATTTCTATGTTTTTAAGTGCCTTAGCTTGGCTACCTATTCCACTAAAAAGTTCTACTAAATTGTACATGATTTTATATTGTTATTAAATCCTTCTCTATAAATTGCTTATTGATTATACCTGAATTTGTCGAAAAATTCAAATCTTTTATAACAAATCGTTCAATAAGCCTTCTGCTTCAACTTTTGATTTTGCATCCAAAGCAGTATTAACAGTGTTTTTATATTTGGTTGGAAGTTTTCCACTTTTAGTTGATGGAATATTTCCAGTATTAATCATAGTTATGATTTGCCTAACTGCGCTTTGTTCTTGATAGGAGATAATTTTTCTATTTATTCCCTCCAAGAGAACTTTATTCCACAGTTTTGTTCCTAAATTAAACATATCCATTAATACTTGAAGCTCATTAGTTTCTTTTTGTTCTTTAACAGCCGCCTGCTCTTTCTCTATTTGCATTGAAATCGGAATCAATTCATCCAAAAACGAAGCACTTGGTTTATATGGAACTTCAGATTTGTATTTTAACCAAGTGTCTTCTTTTTTGCAATATTCATGAACGATAACGCCGTGACTATCACAAATAAAATCATTTGTCATTTTCGTTACAATTTCAATTTCGTGCATAAATGCGTTTGATATAGATTGATTTTGCCATATTTTTTCCCAATCAATATCATATCCATAAGGAATTGTTGATAATATTTTGGCAATAGAGTAAGGAACTATATCACTTTTATAACCACCAGCCGTGTACCAAAAGCCAGTATGTTTCTTTGCACTATCTTTATTTGATTCCAAATAGCCATCGACACTTCTAAAAACTATTGCGGCCGCAACACATTTTTTGAAATAGAATTCATTAAAAATCGCATTATTTTCTCTGTATTCTTTTTTTATTTGTGTTCCAAATTCTTTAAAAACCCAGTTCTTACCTTTTGAAACAACATTCGGTTTACATTTAATTGTGGTAAGATACATGGCAAGTTGTTCTTTATTTATAATTTGCTTTTTAGGGAACTTCTTACCAAATCGATTATAAGCATCTCTTCCGTTTCTATTGAGCTCTTGTTCTTGCTCTCTAACATATTTTTTTCTTGATCTTTCATAATACCATCCGGTAGGGATATTATACTTGACCGCAGGAGCAAGAATCTTTTTAGACATTTTTTCCATCCAAATATGAAATGGATCATTTGAAAACAAATCGGCAGCAGTTACTTTATTTTGACTGTTAGCATAGTTTGCAATGTTTTGAACCATACTATCATAAAATCTAACTCCGTCTTCATCTTCTGTTTCTCTATCTTCAATTACGGTAATCTTCATTGGAACATAAATACCTTTAAGCTCCATATTTTCGGATTTCTTTAAAACTGCCTCTGCAAGTGTTGCAGTAGTTTGACCACCATTAATAATTTGAAGGTCAACAACATTTGTAATTAGTAGTTCTCCATTCTTTGTTTCAAGCTCAATATCAGCAGCAGTTGCCGCAACGCCGTTATTATATGTAAAAAACTTTGTTGGTTCAGTATTAATTGTGTTTTTAATTCCTCTGTTAACACCTTTTTTAGCATTCGTACCTAAAAAAGCGCGCACATTTCCCTCTAATACTTTACTACCATACTCGATATATATATCTGCTAACAATTTTCCCGGAATAATTGCTATATAAGCATTATATCCTAAATTTTCTCCGATATTGCCTTTTAAGCAAGGGATTCCTTCATAGTTAAAATCTTCTTTAAAATCAATGCTGATAGGTTCATTACTGTTTAATGTTTCAAGTTCGTAAAATCTTTCAGTATTCCAAATATTTATCTCTAAAGGCTTACCTGCAAACTCGGATTTTTTTATTTTTTTATTGGTCTTAGTTGATTTTCTTTTAGTTTTATTTAACGGATCATTTCCTAATAAATCCGCATCTAATAACCTTGTACCAATATTTTTATCAGTAAGAATATAAAATTTTATTTTCAGCAAAAGATTCGGATCATCATTCATCGCATCAAATCTTTTCTTTATAAGTTTACCAAGCTTAAGACAATCATCTGAATCATCGCAATATTGAGATATATCACCATAATATACCTCATCAAGATAGTTGTACATCATCCAGTACAATTTATCAATTTGAGTACTAGTTAAATTAGATGGATTTAATGAGTTTTCAAAATCCGATATAAATAAGATTAAGCTGTGATCTGTTTCATCAAAAGCATAGCCATTAATTTGCATTTTAGCTTGATTTTTTCGTGTCTTGCCAAAATATAATCTTATTGGGTCTTGTATTTCGTCAAACTCTGCAAGTATGTCTAAAGTTCTATCAATGAATTCATCTTCTGCATCAGTTTCACTAATTGCAGCTTCGTTTCTTATTGATTCTATAAAGTCTTTTTGGTATTCATTGAAATCCATAATTACACCTACTTTTCTTTTATTTCAAAGGGAGCTATCTTAGGCATTGATAAAACATATGAAGCGCTGCTAATGGCTTTGTTGATTTGTTTCCTAGTTAATTTTGGGAAATCATCATTAACCAAATATCTATGAAAAGAAGAAATCTCATAAACAAAAGAGTCATAATATGTATTGTATTCATATCCTTGAAGTGCAACTTTCGATAAAAAATCTTCTTTTTCTTCTGCGGTTTCAAACAATTTTGCGGTATCTAAAATTAGACTGTTTAATGATATTCCGTTATATACCTCGCTCATTTTTTCAAGTGAATAAACAACCAACTCACCATCAACATTACTATCGAGTTGTTCTAATGAAGATATTTTGACTGTTAATGTACTTCTTGAAATCGCTTTACACTCAAACCAAGAGTCTTTATATGAGAAATCCTTGTGTGTTAATTCTTGACCACTCCAACTTTTCAATGCATTTGAGAGACCGATTCTTTCAGCAAGATTTCCTTTTAAAAAAAGAATTTCACCAATTAATCCCATGATTTGTATTTCTGTTAGCAAATCTTTTTTTGACGAAACAAACATCCTTTTCCATTGTAGGTATCTTTCTACTACAGCTTGATATCCTTCTTCCTCAAGTTTTAAAGTTCTTGTTTCTTCAACTAAATCTTCGCAGAATTTATAAAACAATCCAGACATTTCATCATTTATTAAAGTGAATCTAATACTATAGTAATTGTTGTTTTTGAATTGACCAACCTCAATAACATTAGTTCCGGTTATTCTTCTTACAGAAAACTTTTTGGTTCGTAATTCTATGCACTTTCTTCCCTTGTCATCTAATCCAATATGCAATCCTAAAATGTGATTGTTATCAACTCTTGAAAAATAGCAGGGATTTTTAAATTCTTCAAAGTGTTCTTTTATAGCTTTCATATTATTCCTCTTCTGCTTCTAACTCATCTTCTTCTCTTTCAAAGTAATTATAGTACAAATTGGCTTTATACTTTTTCTTTGAAGTATGAACATTATCGTTTTGAGGGAAACCAATCGCAACACCTACAGATGGAATATCAATGTTACGTTTTCTATCTATCATTTCATCACGATATGCATTGATAGCTTTACTATTTTCACAATTTACATCTATTAGATATACAATTAGTAACGGCTTTCTATCTTTGATAAACTTAAACCAAGTGTCAGACGGATATTGACGACCTTTTTTAAACTCATCTCCATAATGCTCTTGCTTGTAGAGTGCTTTAAAATCACTAATTGCATCTTCCACTATTCTTGATGCTTTTTTATTATTGAAATCTACAATCCCGATTTGACCATCAGTAGGGCCACCAAGTTTTCCTCTTTGTCCTATTTTCAATCTTTCACCTTCAATAGAACAATTATTTCTTGATACTTTTTTGATTTTTCTACCACATAGATCAATTGTGTTTCTATCATCGTTGCCATCCATAAATGCAACATCCCACATATCAATATATTTATCGCTTTCTGAAGAAATATAATCGATAATTTGATCTTTATAAAACTCGTGGTTATATCTTGAAATATTTAATGAACATAGTAATTTAAGTATTTCACCTTTTTCAACATTTTGAAGAACATAATGCTCACCAGAGCCCTGCATCTTTTCAAATTGTTTTCCCGCCATTATTGAATCTTGAACGAATTCTTCAATTATGCTAAAATTGCGTCTGTTTTTTGTAGCATCAGAAAACAGATATGGGGTTTCTACTATCTTTCCGGCATAACCCGAGAATTCATACTCATCAGTTGCACTTCTCATTTTATTTCTCGCAGTTATTTGAAGCTCAGTACAATCATCTCTAACCCTTATACCAAAATCTTTAGGGGACATCCCTTTATCTCTCATATCCTGCATATCTTGTTTTAATATATCTGTTGCCTCTGCAATTTCCGCATACCATCTTGCCGAATCCTCATGTGTCCATATTCTAAACAGATCATCATAACCTTTTCTGTATCCAAACCATCTACCCATTTGCATTAAGACATCATATGTTGCAGTATTTCTAAAGAAATAACTGGTTAATAGTCCTTCAAGCGTTAGACCTCGAGATAGAGCAAGACCACCAATGGCAATTACACGAATTGGGAAATCATCTGTATATACTAACTTGTCATTTTTTTGAGTACTGTTTACAACCTTGATTTGTATTTCTTTAATTGCATTAAAAAGAACTTTTGCAATATCCTCCCAAGCGATAAATTCAACATCAGAGTAATGTTTTACCCAATTTTTATATATCCTGTTTATTATAGGATCTTTCATCGAATTTTCAAAATCATTTGGATTCAAATTGAATTTTACAGCTCTGTATGCAGCATCATGAATTTCTGATACTTTATCTTTAATATAATATTGAATCCTAACAAATCGTGATATATTTATAAGCATTGATCTATGCGAAGAAAGATGCCCTCTAATATCTCTGATTGCATTGGCTAAATAAAAAGTATATATAGCATCTGTTAGGCTTTCTGGAAGTGCATCTTCCCAATCTTTTTTATGCTTAAAATAGAATGGCCAACCGTCCTCTTCAACTCGACCTGCATCTTTGATAAATATTAGCTGGTTGTAATATTTGCCCTTTTTATTAAATGTTTGTTGAGGACCTATATAATTATTTGGAGTTGGAAGAGCATAAATAAAGTTTTCAGGAAACAAATCATGATTCAACATATCCTCGGTTGTAATAGGATCAATAAAAACATTAGCGTAGGGTGTAGCTGTAAAGCCAACATAGTTTGATTTTGAAAACAGACTTGCCAACTCTCTAATTAACTTATTGATTTTACTTGGATCTTCTTTTGATTTACTAGTATTAATAGAAGCGTTGTCTGCTTCGTCATCAATTAACAGCATTGGTATATCAATTTTACCGGTTAATCTATTGGCTGCTGTGGTTTTTAGCCACTCGATTAATTTAGAAAGAACACTTGAATTCTTTTTTAAAACAAATACTACGGCATCATTGTTTTGGAGTGACATTGCAATTTGGTCACTTTTTCCAGTGAAATCTCCTTTTCTAGATGTAAGAGATACAGCAAATATAGGCTTATTGTCCAATCCTACACCAACACGCTTATTTGATTTATCGGAACTCATATCAATTCCTATGAATCCTTCTTCTACTCTTTCTTGAGTTTGCTTTCTCAAGCCTTCAATTGTACCAGTAAGAAGAATGAAAACCTTATATCCGGCATCGGCTGCTTTGCACATTAATCCAATATAAGTTGAGGTTTTACCAGATTGTACATCGCCTATAATTAAGCCCCTTTTAAAGAAATTATAATCCGAATTTGGATTTCCCAAATAGTTCATAATATCCCTGTCTAAAGTTTCGTTTCCAAGAGTGGATACAACATTTGGAGAAAAATGCTTTTCAACAATCAAATAATTACTATATCTACTCCAGAACTTTGGCTCAATGGTATCTTTAATATTCTTGTACCACTCAACATCATCATAGTCATCTAAAAGACTTTCCCCCGGAGTACATTTAATTTGATGAAAATATGTAAGATCGTTTTTTGCAGCAGCGATTTCCAAATCTGTAAAATCTAGATTTGACAGATTTATAGCGGTCTTTAAGTACTGATCTAATAAATCATCCGTCAGTTCGCCTTCTTTAATTCCAATTAGGCCATTAACAAATGACACGAGTTTTTGCACTTTCATTAAGTCTGTATTCATATAACTACCTCTCATTATATAAAATATCTTTAAGTTGTGGAAATTGGTTAAAAGGTTCTGATTTTAAAAGAATGTCAATTGCGTTTTCCCTTGTTGTATTCCACATTGAAACTGACATTTTAATCAGCATTTCTGCTTTTGCTTGAATTTCAGCCATTCTTTCTTTAGATATTTCTTCATCAACTTTGTTTTGCGATTTGTCAATATAGATTTGTTGATAAGGGACTGCATTTTCAATCTCTTCAAGTACCATATCAAGTTGGTTCCAAGCAGAATCTGATATTTGGCCCTTTATAAGATCAAAAATTTTTGAGTCCCTATTGATTTTATATGTAAATACATTGTCACGACATTGAATTCTATCCCATATGTAGTCTATCTCATCATCAATTTTTTCAATTCTTCCCCTGTGTTTTTGCTTTTTTACAGCCAAATCCATCGCTTCATCAACTGCTTTTGTAAGCTGCTTCTTTATTACTCCAGGAATTGTTGCATTTTGCTTTTTTATATCTATGCCCCAAATATCATCTAATGTATTTGGAATATCAACTTTTACTCTAGCATATTTTGTTAATTCGTCTCTATGTCTTCCAAACCATGTTCCCCAAATGATAAGTCTTTCGTTTCTATAAACATAAAAACCTTGCTTGGATCTATAGTTTTCTATTCCGCCAGAAAGTCTTTTGTCTTCAGCTGATAAATCCTTTTGAAACGGTAAAACATATGGCTGGACATAAACCATACGCTCTACTCCGGTAGAATCCATTATAGGAAGATTAATTTTTCTTCTTGGATCTGTTTTAGGATGATTTTCAAGAAATGGATCTAAACCTTCAATCAAATAATTATTCGAATAAATTTGGATTTTATTTCTATCTCTGTTAATAAATCTATGGAAAATCAATGCAATATAATCTGCCGTTGATTGTTGATACTTGGATAATGCTGCATATACTTGTCCAGATGATTTTTCAATTACATCAAAGTCTTCCCAAAGAACAACGGTTCCGTGTTCTAACTCACTTAAGTAATCATTAAATTTAATTTCTTTGATTTCGTCATTTGAATATTGTGCAATTTCCCAATTCTTTTGCTTTTCAACATGATCCAAGCTCCAAACATAAGAAGAAATTTCACCGTCTTTCTTGCTTATAACAGTAAGTTTCCTGCATTGAGAAAGAGATGCAGATTTCAGTCCCAAACCAAATCGACCTAAATCTAATTCTTCTCTTTCATCGCTGTGATGTCTGCTTCCATATTTCATGGCATTGTAAAGTTCGGATGAAGTCATACCAACACCATTATCACAAATTGCTACAAATGCTTCACTTGGATCAGCTGGATATTTTAATTCAATTTTTGTTGCATTAGCAGAAATACTATTATCAATGATATCTGCAATAGCCGACTCGAAAGAGTAGCCCATAGATCTCATTGATGTCATTAATATATCAGCTGTAGGTTGATTTTCTCTATAAATTGGCATAACAAGCTCCTTAAACGAATTAAACTCTATGTCCATTATATCATATATTTATATAAATTTACAGATTTTCCCATGTTTTTTGTTTATAGTCCATAAAATGACACATTATATAAAGCAAATAGAGTACAAATATTGCGATATAGGTAAAGCAACGAAAAAGCTTTGTAAACAAAATAAGCACCCCCAAAGAGGTGCTTAAAAATACTGTGATATTCTTATTTTACACACATTCTATAAATTCAACATGTAATACTTTATTATATGAATTTTGCAAACTATCAATTAACTATTGGTAAGCTCAGTTACTTCGGATGCTTGAGGACTAAATAACTTATCAAATAATACTTGATTACTCTTTTGAGCATCACTTAACAATTTTGAATATGAAATAATCTCGACAAAAGCATTCCTATTAGGATTATATCCATAATAACCTTCACCGTCAGGAGTTTTTGTGTAACCTGATGTTTCTGCTCTATCTCGCAGAGTGCTTGTTAGATCAGCAACAATATAACAATAAAACGGAGTATTTTCGACATTTCCAAAATCTCTTCCATTGGCTAATGTTGCTTTACCTTCTCGTATTTGTTTAACATATCTTAACACTTGTTCTATTGGATCACGATCTTTTCCGCCGGCAGAATAATCATTTCGTCCAGGCCGTTTGAGTTCAATAATAGAGATACTATTAAAATGGTCTTTTTCACTAGAATATGATATTGCTTGGTCAAAAATAGCAATATCTACCCGGTCTTCAGATTTTGAATTAATTACAGGTATAGATTTCAACTTAGTGTCTGATGCTAAAAATTTATGATATGAAAGCTTTTCATCAATTATCCATAAATTCATTTCATTAAACGGTATATTATCTGATGTGTGTTGCATTGGACAAATAAGCGAATGAATAATATCCTCTTTTTTATATTTATCATTTTCGTCCATTTCCAAAGCTTTAGAAAAAAGATCTAGTATCGTTTTTCTTCTAATAATATATTCTGATAGGCTGGCTTTATTTAAATTTGTTATACCAGAGCAATAATCCTTAAATATTTTATCAAAATCTGCAACGCTATCGTATGTTTCTCTATTTTTTTGTTCAATAGCTTTTCCAAGCTCTTTGATCTCTTTTTCCCACTTTTGAGTTTGTTTGTGTAGTTCAATATCTAAATCATCATTTTTTAATCCGCTAGGAATATCATCATATACTTCTGGTTTTTGATTAAGTAAAAATTTATACTGGGGCTTACAAGACCGTACATATCGATCAATTTGTTCCTTTTTCTTTTCTTTAACCTTATTTAAATCTTCTCCTAAATATATTTTAATAAAATTTAACGAGTTATTAATAATATCGTTTTTTAATATTGTATTTGTTAAGTTACTATCTTCATCAATGTAAAAAGCAGTTCTATTTGTGTTAACAGCGCTATCAAGATAATCACCAGTAAGATATCCAACATAATAATACTCGTTTCCTTGCTCATCTGTAAGTCTTGTATTTAAATTAGGTATTTTCTTTGATAAAGAAATAGACTCAACTTCTCTGTTACTAGCACATAAATGCAATTCGTGTTTCGATGCGCTTTCATTCATTTGAATATGATAAATTGAAAAAATATGATTAGATAATTCAAAATCATCACGATGCAATGAATCTTTGACTTTTGAATTAAAATAATCATTTATATCAATTTTTTCATCTTCATCACTTAAAATTATCTGTGGACAAGAATTAGATATAAAATACATCATGCAATGTTCAATTATCTTTTTAGCTATAGGCTCAATATTCACACTACAATTCTTTTGATATTTATTCTTGAATCCTATCAATCTAACCTTAGTATATATATTCTGCTGGGTTGTTGGCACAACATTGTTTTCAGGTTTAATAAAATCTCTTTCATTGAATTCGAAAAATCTTTTGAAATATTGATTGTTTTCATAAAAAACACTTTCTATTTCAACTCTGTCAAAAGCTTTTAGCCACAAAAATCTTCCAAGCCCTTTACAGCCTTTAGTTATTTTTAATTCCGAATATGCTTCTAAAAAAGAACTATAGTTTTGACTTGTAAAACCTGCGCCGTTATCGATAATTTCAAAATCATTATATGGCAAATTAGTAAAGTCTTTAAGCTTTTCTTGTCCTATTCTAGTGGCTTTAATTTGAATGTTTCCTTTTTCCACTCCAACCGAATCATTTATAGATTGTATTGAGTTTACAATTGCTTCAAATAAAGGCCACAATGACTTATATTCAGGGAGTGTTATTTCATTAAGCAAACCTCTAAAATTAACTTGCAAAGATGTCGACATTTTAATCACCTCAATCTATATTATATAAAACTAATTTCAGCTTTTCAATCAAAAGTACATATTGTTGTACATTAATAAAGCATGTTGATCAAGCAACGCTTATTTAGCTAATGACGATGCTTTTTATTTAAATTTCGTCAATTATATATTTCGAAATATCTATTTCAAATAAATTTGGCTTTGACAACAACAGAGTGCACTTATTTTTATCATTGAATAAAACAATGTGATAATGTTTAACAATTCCATTTTCGTCCTCTGTAGAATTTAAACGATCACAAATACCATCAATGAATTCTTTAGGAAATTTTAAAATTAAAGTTTTACTATTTCTACATACTAAAATTAAATATTTTTTCTCAGTGTTTTTTATTTTTTCAAGCCTACTTATTCTATATCCGAACCAATATTTATCTCGATCACCCTGCTTATACGCCTTAGAAGTATATAAAACATATCCTTCTTTATTATCGTTTGAAACATAAATTCTATTTTTTTCCACTTCAATAAAATTCGAATGATCAAATAACAAATCGGATACAATGTCTAAAGACTCGTTTTCACCCACAATTTCATTTTCTAAATTGCCATCTGTAATTTTAACTTTCGGATAAGGGTATAAATCACAAATTCTATCAATCAATTCTTTCGTTCTTTTTTCTATACATTCAATATTCCATTGAGGAATTGAAACTAATTCGGTATTTAGCTTTAAATGTAAAGTATCTTTTAACACTTTGTTTTTATATTCCCAAACGGAATTTCCCATTTTACTATTGTCATGTTTTGTAGCTAATGTTAAATTTCCAAGTCTATTTA
Organism: uncultured Clostridia bacterium; assembly: GCA_945874765.1. Taxonomy (GTDB): domain Bacteria; phylum Bacillota; class Clostridia; order Oscillospirales; family Acutalibacteraceae; genus Eubacterium_R. The sequence continues at coordinate 177,796 of CAMCHQ010000002.1, read as the reverse complement.
AATTTGCATAATATGCATCCTCATCAACATCTAACTCTTCTAACCATTCAGTTGTTGGAGTTTGTGGCATAAGATGTTCAATGCTTAAAACCGAAAGATCAACTGGTGCAGGATTATTATTTGTTTCAAGTCTGTTTAAAATAATTTTTAGAGCAGGTCGCTTATAAACACTAGCATTATGTAACATTTCATGCATTTGAATATCAGTAGGCATATAGCTGCCACTTGTATTGGCATTATTGCCAACCATTTCTTGGTTCAAAACACCCACTACATTTGAAAAATCACCATTACACTTATCCATAACTTTTTTGAGAATTGTAGGAAACAGGCGTGTTACATTATTTGAGTCCAAATCGCAAATACTTCGTCTTATCAAATAAGCATTAATCGAATCTATTAACTTAGCAATACTGTTTTCGGTAATGTTTCCATTCAAATATTGTTTAAATAATTCCATCACTAACGGTAGTGGTAAATCAGAATTAAGTTTTCTAAAATCAATTAAAGCATATTTCAAATCAGTCCCAAATGCATTAATATCTTTATTGCATAATGAATTGTAAATTCCAGCATATTCAACAAGATCTTCAAACAGCGTTTTAGTGTCCACTAAATTATTTTTAACCCATTCAACAAAACCTCTATACACATTACTTTTAGCAACTAAATTATATGTTTTTATAGCAAGAAACATTCTAAAAAACATTTCTAATTTTTTTGAATCAGTAGAAATATTATCTTCTATCTTTTTCCAATATCTTGAGTAATAATCATCTTGTATATCACTATTAAGATTCATTAACAAAAAATTTCTAATCAAATCTGCAGCTGTTAATTTAGAGCCAGTTGCATTAATGCTTTCGAATATTTTTTGTGCATTATCATTTTCACTAATCGGAATACTTACAAGATAAAGCTTGTCTAAAGCCATAACGATATCATCAAGCTTATACCCTTTCAAAATCAATCCATTCAAATGTTCTTTAATTGCCAAATAGTTTAAATATATTTTCGACTGTTTATTTTCAATTTCATCGAACTTATTTTCTACAATACATTTATATACATTATCATCAGCAACCAACGGTTTTAATCTATATTTAGGTCCATGTGAATTTATTAAATAACTTGAATCAATAATATCGGCACTATAAGTATCACCTTGTTCCAAGTATATAGCTTTAGCTGCATAGAGTATTAAAAATATTGTTGTTAATCTTTGCTGACCATCAATAATTGACATTTCATTCACGCCAAGACTAATCGTTTTACTTAGAAAAATAATTACGCCTAAAAAATGCTTTGGATACTCTCCACCGACTACAGCATCCAAATCAGAAAGAAATTGTTTTACTTCGTTATTTGCCCTCCAAGTATAATTTCTTTGATATACTGGAACGACAAATTGATCTCCATTTGCCGTTTTTAATAAATCAAGTAACCCTTGTTTTGTGACCTGTGCTTCTTGGCTCATCATTATCCTCCTCTAATGAAACTAAATTCATTTAAATTATATCATAAATATTTTTCGCAAACAACAAATAAGTTATTTTTAATAAAAAGTCAAATATTTTTTCTAAAAACACATCAACAAAACTTGAATTTTTCTCTGTATTATAGAGGGGTATTTTTTTGTTATGGTGAAATCAAATGTAAACAAGGTGTAAAAAATTTTGCAAAACACCCGAACAAAATGGGGATTTTTCTCTGTATAGTAGAGGGAGTTTTTTTCTAAGCACTTTTTCTTTTTGTTTTTCACTCAGCAAAATATTCTCTCGAATAATTTGGAAGGAGGTTTTCGTATGCGTAAAAATTGCAGCGGGCAATATTTTCTTTTGCCGAACAGAATTTTTGATGAACGGTTATCGCCCAACGAGTTTATCGTATATTCTTTTCTCGTTCGTGCAAAGGACTCGGCAGGGCAAAGTTTTTGGTCGGTGCCTATGATTGCAAAAAGCTGTTCGATGTGTGCATCCACTTGCAGAAAAGTTTTGCATTCGCTGGAAAGCGGCGGGTACATAACGATTTCGAAACGGTTTATCGGCGGCGAGCAAAAGAGCAATCTATACACGGTCAACAAGATTTAGTGCACCGTGCTTTAGAATTTATCGGCAAAGAATATGAAAGGCTTTGATTTTGAAAATTTATGATTTTTGAAACGAAAATCTGCGGCTTTTGAGTGGGTTTTGAAGCGAAATTCAAGCCGTCGATTTTAAAGCAGGATAAAGAGGTATGATTTTCGGGCATTAAAATGCCCGAAAACGCCGTCCGGCAAGGCCTGTCGGCTTTTCGATTCGTAATACTTTTGCGTATGATTCCAAATTCGTATGCAGTAAAGGGCTTTTTTCGCAGGAAATCAAGGTTTTTGCGTATTCACGTGAGCGTTGCGGTATGATAAACCTATTTATGAAAAATTAGGCAACGCTGCGAGCAAAAATTAACGAGTTCGCTCAAAAACAGAGTAACTCGTCGGACTAAAACTAAAAACGGCTTACAGGCGATTTGTGCGAGCCTGTGAACAAAAAACGGAGGTTAATATGAACTACAAATCTATAATGAAAGGTACATCAAATTAAAGGAGGCAGATATAAAATCATAGCAAGCGTGTTGCCTTATGGCAGCAAAAAACGAAGTAATAAACAGCACGAACAAAACGCATAATACTGTTGGAGGTGCGTCAATGGAAGATAATTCTAAAGTGATGCAAACAACATCATACGACATCAAAAACAAGTCATAATCACTATAAAAAGCAATTAGTTTATTTACTTGTTTTTTAGCAATTATATTAATCTCTTGACTTTGAATTTTAAGCGTTTCGGACTTTCCCAAAACCTTTTTTCGCTTTTTTGTCATAGAACTATTGGTGGATTTTCCACCTAAAGATAGATTGTCTATTTTATTTAAGGCGCATAACATTTTTTCATAATAAGGTTGAACACAACAGGAAGCGGCGAAAAAGGAAAAATAGTTTCAAAATTAAATGAACTGCTTGCATAAACATAAAAGAGTTGAGAAATTGTGTTTCTCAACTCTTTTTATTATAGTGTAACTTAATCACGGCAAAATTTCGAGCCAATAGCCGTCCGGGTCCTCAATGAAATAGATACCCATTTCAGGATTTTCAAAGCAGATGCAACCCATGTCTTCGTGCTTTTTATGAGCTGAATCAAAATCATCTGCCTTAAATGCCAAATGAAATTCACATTCACCCAAATCGTACGGCTGCGGATGTTCTTTAAGCCAAGTAAGCTCAAGCTCAAAATCGCTTGAATAATTGCTCAAATAAACGATAATAAAATCATCGGTGGTTTTTCGACTGACCTCGTGCAAATCAAGCGCATCGCCATAAAACTTAATCGACCTATCCAAATCGGAAACATTATAGTTTTCGTGAATCATTCTAAAGCTCATATTTCTTCTCCTTTTGCTGATTCTGTGTTTTTTATTTGTGATTTATACTGCGGATATTCGGTGATAAACCTATCAATCACGCCCGGCTCGTTCCAATAATGCATTGGAAAAACGGCGTTGCAATCGACATATTTCAAAAAATAAAGCATACCGTCGGCATAGTGCTCCTCCTGCCTTGGGTCAAGGGGAACAAATGTAGCATCAAAATGAGCGCCCTTAATTTTATCAATCTCCGCACGGTACATGGAAGTCATATGGCGGTTGTCGGATTCCGTCTCACCCTCCCAATGCCAATCGTTCAAATCACCTGCGTGATAAATCATGCCCTCGCTTGTCTTGACGATAAAAGCAACACCACTGTCGGTTGAAAGAAGCGTACTAACCTGTGTGCCGTTGTCAAGAATATAGGTCTGATCGTGGTAAGCCGTCGTAACTTTCACACCGGCAGGATACTTCTTCTTGCTGATGTCTTTCGCCAAAACAGCCTGATAATTCATACCCATATCATCAAGAATTTCAAAGATTTCCGGATTGAAATGATCTTGGTGAAAATGACTGCAAAAGACGACAACTTCCTTGCTTATGTCAAGCATCGGCATCTCGCCTTTGTAATAATCAAAAACATAGTAGCAGTTCTCGGTTTCAACCAAAAATCCACTGTGGTTAATGTATGTTATTTTCATAATTCACCTCTGCAAATTCGGGATTTTGAGCAACCGTTAAATTTCATCAATTCCCAAGCTTTTCAAATATTCATAAGTTCTATTGTAATACTCCGGCAGACGTGTGCTGTCCTCCCAAAAGCCGGTAGAGGTTTTATTGCCATTGCCAAACGGCACGCAAATCACCATACCCGACCTTGCACGAGTTAGTAAAAATCTTAATATAATCATTATATCATAATTCTATTTTACAAACAACATCGCAATTGACAAACGAGTAAATTTTAGTACTAAGTCAAATATTTTTTCTGAAAACACATCAACAAAACCTGAATTTTTCTCCGTATTATAGAGGGGTATTTTTTGCTATGGTGAAATCAAATGTAAACAAGGTGTAAAGAATTTTGAAAAACACCCGAACAAAATCGCAATTTTTCTCCGTATAGTAGAGGGACTTTTTTATAAGTGAATTTTTGTTTTCAAATTTACTTATACTTTTTTCTTTTTGAAAAAGTATCTCTCGAATAATACGAAAGGAGGCGGCACAATGAAAGAAAGCTACAAAAGTTTTGATGAGCTACCGATGATGTTATCGGTGTCGCAGGTTGCAAAGGTGCTTGGAATATCTCGCACAAGGTCATACGAGCATGTCAATGAAAAAGGTTTTCCAAAAATAAAAATCGGCACAAGAATTGTTGTACCGAAAGATGAATTCAAGTTGTGGATTCAAAAACAAATTAAGAAAGGATAAAAATTATGCACGCAAACAAAAACTACAAAACCGACGGCAAGGTTTACTATATGCCAAACAAAATCTTTGATGAAAACTTTTCGCCATACGAATTTATGATAAGCGATTTATGAAAGCCTGTGAGCAAAATAGGAGGTTAATATGAAATACAAATTTACAACGAAAGGCAAATCTAATTAAAGGAGGCAGATATAAAATCATAGTTAGCGTGTTGCCTTATGGCAGCAAAGGAAATAAATTCTAAAGCATTAGGCAATAATAGTATTGAAAAATCAAGCGGGAGTGATCCGAAAATCAATACACAAAACATTGCCGATGAGAGAATCAGCACGGAGCTTTGGATGCAGCATTTTGCAAATACCCTGCTAAATCAAAATGCCATTGACGACAAAACCTATCGCAAATTGATGGGAAAAATCAGCGTGGAAGTCAATCGCAGATACGGAAAAATAAACTGAAAAGCTCTGTAAAACATTACCAAAACAGGTATCAATACCCTAATGAACGCAGGGGTGAAATACTGTAAAATAAAGCTGGATAATAGAAATTATTTGTGATATTGTCTGCTTAGAAAGGAGTAAAAATATGGATATATATTCAACTCGTGAGAGAATTAGAAAAGAAAATATCAACTTTATGAACCTGCCTTTGCGAGTGACATTTTACGCTCGTGTCAGCACGGATTTTAATGTGCAGTTAAATTCACTTGATAACCAAATAACATATTACACCGATTTCATCAGGAAAAATCCGAATTGGGAATATGTTGACGGCTATGTTGACGAGGGCATATCGGGTGTATCGACCGCAAAGCGTGAGCGATTCAACGAAATGATTGAGGACGCAAAGGCAGGAATGTTTGACCTGATTGTAACCAAAGAGGTGTCAAGATTTGCCCGTAACACGCTGGACAGTATTCGCTTTACCCGTGAACTTTTATCAAGCGGTGTGGCTGTGTATTTTCAAAACGACAACATAAACACCCTTGACGAGGACAGCGAATTAAGGCTGACAATTATGTCTTCAATGGCGCAAGACGAGTCGAGAAAAATCTCTACACGTGTGCGATTCGGTCATCAACAGGCTATCAAAAAAGGGACTGTACTCGGCACAAACAATATGTACGGCTACATCAAAAAAGACGGCAAGCTGATGATTGACGAAACGCAAGCCGACTTTGTGCGAGAACTGTTTGAAATGTATGCCACGGGAAAATTCAGTATGAAGCAAATGGAAAAGCATTTTTACCAAAAGGGAATACGAAATTCTAAGGGCAAAATGCTCTCCCACTCAACAATGAGCAACATCATACGCAACCCGAAATACAAGGGCTACTATGCCGGAAACAAGGTGCGAATTACTGACCTGTTCACCAAAAAGCAAAAGTTTTTGCCCGAGGAAGAATGGGTTATGTATAAAGATGAAACCGGTGAAACAGTACCTGCAATCGTCAGCGAGGAGTTGTGGGACAAAGCAAACGAAGTGCTGTATATGCGAAGTCAAGATGTAATCACGGCACAGCACAAGACGGTGCATCAAAACCTGCTGACAGGCAAACTGATATGTGCGCACTGCGGTATGCCCTATTATCGCAAGGACGCAGTAAGCAAGGGCGGAGAGAAAATCTCAAAGTGGGTATGCTCAGGCAAGATTAAAAACGGTGCGTCAAGCTGTCCGAGCCGAGCGATTTACGAAAGTGAAATCAAGCCGATTATCGAAGACATTTTCAAATCGGGGCAACAGCATATTGAGGAACTCTCAGCGTGTGTATTGAAGCTTGTGTCCGAAGTTCTTGACACAAACGAAAACAAGGACGAGCTTAACAGGCTGAACCAAGAACTTATCACACGGCAGAAAATGAAAGCGAAGCTATTACAATACAACGCTGACGGAAGAATGGACGACAGCGAATTCATACGAATGACTGCCGACTGCGATAACGAAATCAAGGACATTGAGAAAAAAATAAACGCCCTTAAAAAAACATCAAAAACCGAGCGAGAGATGAAAAAAGAACTTGCCGAAATCAAAACCATACTGAAAGCGGCGGAAAAGCACATTGACGGTGAGGAAATTGACAGAGCGTTTATTGACCGATATATAAGCGATATTACAGTCTATCCCGACGAGGAAATAACACGCTTTGAGATACATCTAAAAGCCGGAACAACAGTCACTAAAACCCTCCAAAATCTTACGAGCCGTGCAGGTAGCAATAGTAAGAAAATGATTAAGGCTTATGAAGAAAGCATGAAGTAAGTCGAAATAAGCTAAATAATTTTCACGCTTACAGTTGCTGCGACAAGGCGGCAAAAAAGTCTCCCGTGCCGAGAGGTATGGGAGACTTGATTTTTATACATTGTATATAAATATTTAAAACATATTATATAATATTAAATATTATTAGTGCAAAGGTAACAAATATCTGCGTTATTTTGCCGCAAAGGAATTTACAAACACGCCGTCATTAAAAGTATAAATAACGTTATTGACAATCGTGCTTCTGACGAGGTCACCGTTTTTGATTTCGGTCGAATATTTTTTAACAATACTTATCTTTTTATCCTTAATCTCAAAAGCGATTGCGCCGGCTTTAATTTGCTCTATACCGCTGTCGTTAGCTTTGACGTACTCAAAAGGAATTGCAAAATAATTTTCTGACTTATTAACAAGAATGGCTTTATGGGTGTCTTGCGCCTCGCTCGCAGTATTTTTAATCGTTTTGCTGTCAAGCACCGTAGGCTTTTGCGGGTCAGACACGTCAAAAAGAGCAAATTTGATACCTCTTGCATAAGGATTTGAAAAATCGTTTGCAGTGCCTATACCGAGGAGTGTATTGCTGTCAATCGGGATTAAATTAGTTGAAAAACCGCTGATTTTAACGCTGCCCTTAACAGTCGGCTCTTTGGGATTGGAGAGGTCGAGAACAAAAAGAGGGTCGGTATATTCAAATGTGATAACATAAGCTGTATTGCCTAAAAAACGCACGGCACGGATATCCTCACCCTTTGCAAAGCCGTCGGTTTTGCCGAGCTTTTTCATATTTTTATCAAACACGTAAACATTACATATCAAGTTGGAATTTTTATCATATTCAGTAGTTGCAATGCGGAAATTGCCGTTATATTCATCCATTGAAAATTGATTATTGACAGTACCCGAAACAGTCGCTTTGGCAACAAATTTGATATCGTTTTCAAAATCAATCTTATAAATTTCGGTAGAATAATCCTGATTGGAAAACGCAAAATCAGAATCAATAACCGCCTCGTCTTTTTTGGCTGTATCACGAACATCAAAAACGGCATTTGCAACATAAAGATTATTTTCATTGCAATAAACGGTTGAGGCGGCGCCTGCTATTGCCTTTGTTTCGGTTGTCATTTTTTGACTTACAAGGTCAAGCTTGCTGACGATAAGGTATGAAGCGGATTTAGAATTATCAACTACGCAAATATCCTTAGGTTCAACTGCTTTTTCAGTGCCGTCAAGCGTGGTTTGGGGCAGATAATCTTTGTCTGTTTTGCACAAATGAGAGTATATTTCTTTGTTGGAAATAACCAAAAGAGAATCACTTGTTATGCGAGAGGAAACATAGCCGCCCTGCTGCTTAAACGAATGGATTTTCTTCGGATTTTTTATATCTGCAAGAGAATATATATCAATATTTGTAAATATATCGTAATCGCCATTGAAGCTGTTTGACTGAACAATCAGATTATTTTTATAAAGGAAAATATCATTAATATAGTTATCTTTATCCATATTATATGCTATTTCGGACATCTTTTTTACACTTTTTCCGTCGGGTTTATAGATTAAAATTTTATCGTTTTCATTACGTACAGTATAAATATATTTGCCGTCGTTTTTAATGATATCCGCCTCGTCAACACCGTCAACCTGAACATAGGTTTCACTGCTTGAATTATCAACCACACTCTCTGAACCTTTAACCGTATCCCTATTTGAATATACGGCAAAATCACCCGAACTGTTTGATTTTTCAATAGATTTGAAATAATTTTTAACATCTTTTGCAGATGAAAATGTTTTAAATTGAGCGGTTTTGCTTTCAATTTGAGTATCTGCTACAGGCGGTGACTGCGTATTTTTGCCAAGTGCAAAATTAAGCGAAACGGCAACAATTGCAACGCAGGCAACAAGACTTACGGCAGTTTTAAACGCTTTGGATTTTACAAACGGTATAATCTTTCGTTCCTTTTTGTCTATAGCATTTTTGACATTTTCACTGCTGAGACTGTCGGGTGCGACTACGCTGTCGTTATCAAATTTATTTTTCACAAAATCAAGGTCAAAATCAGTTATGACCTTATCGTATTTTTCATTCTTTTTCATATGACATCACTCCAAATAATTTCTCATTTTAGCAAGACTTCTTGAAAGTTTCGACCTGACGCTTGACGGTTTTAAACCGACAATCTTTGAACATTGTGTGCTTGTAAATCCTGCGACAAGGCAAAGCAATACAACCTCCTTTTCATCAGCTTGAAGCTTATCGAGCGCCTGCCTGAGTTCTAACGATAAATCGCTGTGGCAATAGGAAAGAGACGTATCGTTTTGCATATCATCAAGCGTCTGATTTGCCCTGCTTTTTGCCTGAGCGTCAATATATTTTGTGCAGGACAGGCGCAAAATCTTAAATATCCAAGCGGGAAAAGCCTCCGCCTTTTTAAGTTTCGTTATATCCTGCCAAGCGCAAAGAACACAATCCATTACAGCGTCCTCGGCGTCCGCCTCATTTGAAAGCTTATAATAGGCATATCTGAAAAGCCTGTTTTTATACAATTCGTAAAGCTCGCAAAAGGCGTTTTCATCCCCTTTTTGAGCGTTTTTTATAAGTTTGCTTTCTTTCATATCGCTCACCTCTTTTGACGACGTCATATGTTAAGTATAAATTATTCGTAAAAGTGTTGCAATAAATTTTTCGACGTCGTTCTGCGTGGCATGTAGAAAAATTTGATTTTTCATTGTTTATTTTACAATTTTGTAAATTTTTAAAATATTTTAAATTTGCTATTGTTATAAGAGGCTCGCTATTATATAATAGATACAATTAAGATTTTAAATAATGGATAACTGTTGTTATCATTCGATATAAAGGTAGGACAAAGTGATGATTTTTTCAAGAGATATCGGTATTGACTTAGGTACGGCAAATACAATTATTTGCGACAAAAAAGGCAGAATTATTATAAGAGAACCAAGCGTTGTTGCCGTTGACGTTAAGACTAAAAGAGTTCTTGCAACGGGTGACGAGGCTAAGACTATGATTGGCAGAACTCCCGGTTCGATTATTGCGGTAAGACCTCTTCAAGACGGTGTTATTGCCGATTTTGATATGACTTCGGATATGCTCAGAAGTTTTATTTACCGTTCAAGCAGGAGAAATCTTTTTACAAGAACAAGAGTGGTTGTAAGTGTACCGAGCGGAGTAACGGAAGTTGAAAGACGTGCGGTTGAGGACGCTGTTCGTTCAGCCGGTGCACAAGATGTTGAGCTTATTGAAGAATCAATGGCGGCGGCTATCGGTGCAGGACTTCCTGTATTTGAAGCTACGGGTTCAATGATAGTTGACATCGGCGGCGGTACGTGTGACGTTGCTGTTATCAGTCTCGGCGGCATTGCGGCAAGCAGAAGCATCAAGGTCGGCGGCGACGCATTTGACGAAGCAATTGTTAATCATATGAAAAAAGCGCACAATCTTCTTATCGGCAAAAACACGGCAGAGGATATTAAAATTAAAATCGGCTCTGTAAGCGAATATGACGGCGAAGGTGCAATGGATGTTAAGGGCAGAAATCTTACCGACGGTTTGCCAAAGAGCGTTGAAATCACCTCGGCTGAAATAAGAGAAGTTTTGTCGGAGCCTGTTTCAAAAATCATTGCCGCTATTAAGGAAACTCTTGAAGTTACTCTTCCGGAGCTTGCGGCTGATATTATTGACAGAGGTATTTATCTTGCAGGCGGTTCAAGCCAATTAAGAGGTTTACCGGAACTTATTGCAAAAGAGACAAAAATGCAGGTACACATTCCCGAAAGGCCGCTTGATTGCGTAGCTATCGGAACATCAATCAAACTCAGAAGGGCACAATAATTATGAAAGACCTTTTTAAAAGCAGTCGTTTCAAGTTAATAATTTCAATAATTGCCTTGCTTCTTGTAGGTATGTTTATCTGTGCGGCTAACGGCCACGGTGAAACGGCGCAAAGTGGCATAGTAGGCACAATATTCACTCCTGCGCATTGGGTTGCAAGCAAAATAAGCGATGGAATTGACCATATAAGTGAAAGCGCTAAAGGTAATGCGGAGTATGACGCTAAAATCGATTCACTTCAAAAACAAGTCGGTGAACTTCAGGACCAGCTTGCAGATTACAACAACCTTAAAGCGCAAAACGATTTATACAAAGACGCACTCGGGCTCAAAGAGGAACACAAGGACTTCAAATTTGCCGAAGCTTCTGTTATCGGCAGGGACAGTGCAAATCCATACTGCTCATTCACGGTAAGCAAGGGTACGTTAAACGGAGTTAAAGACGGTGCGGCTGTTCTTTACGGAAAATATCTTATCGGCGTTATCAAAAAAGCTTATCCTACTTACAGCGTTGTAAATACTATTCTCGACCCTGATTTTTCGGTTTCGGCTTACGATATTTCAACTAACGAGTTAAGCTTTGTTTCGGGTGACGCAAACCTTGCAAAGCAGGGTGTCTGCAAATTTGAAAATCTTTCGTCGTCAAGTAAAATTTCTTACGGCTCTATTATCGCTACGGCAGGTATAAGCAAGAAAATGCCTAAAGGAATTATTATCGGAACCGTTAAGGACATCAACAATGACGATACGGACATTTCAAGCTATGCGGCTGTTGAACCCGGTACGGATATCAAAAAAGTAACGTCAGTTCTTATTCTCACAAGCTACAGCGAAAGCGAGGGCAAATAATGAGTGCAAAAAAGCAGACAGTTAAATATATAATTTACTGCCTTATTATCCTCGTTTGCGATTTGCTTCAAAACGTTCAAGGTCTTTTCCCTGAAATTTGGGGCGCAAGGTGCTTTTTGCTTTTGCCTGTTACAATCATACTTGCAATGGGTGAGGACGAAAGAAACGGTGCTCTCTTAGGTCTTTTTGCAGGACTTTTATGGGATTTGAACTCGGGAGTGCATATGGGCTTCAACTGCATATTCATTATGCTTATGTGCTTTTTCTCCTCGGCGCTTGTGACATACATTGCAAGAAATATATTTATCACAAATATGGTTTGCACAACAGTTGCAACAGTGCTTTACGGCTTTATTTATTGGCTTTGCTTTATAATTATCAAGGGAGTAAAGGGCGGAGAAATGACGCTTGTAACATTCTACATTCCGTGCGTTATTTATACTCTTGTTCTCACCCCGCTTATTTATCTCATTTTAAGACCGATAAAAAGGAAGCTTAACGAAGCGCCGAAGCCTGTAATTGAGGACAAAAGAGAAGCAAAATAAAAGGCAATTAATTTTATTCAAGGAGTATTTCATTGAAAAGTAAATATAAAAGCGGCAGGAGCGTTTTTGCGCTGATTGTGGTCTGCTTAGTTATCTTTTCATTTGCGGCAGACCTGTTTAACATTCAGGTAAAAAATAACAAATATTATGCCGCACAAAACAATACGGAAAGTAAATATGTTGTTGAGCTTGAAGCGGCAAGAGGAGAAATCGTTGACAGAAACGGTAATTCCCTTGTAACGAACAGGCAGGGCAACTCAATAATATTAAACGCAGTATTTTTCCCGTCTCAAAAGGACAACAAGAAAAGAAACGAGATAATCTATAATCTTATAAAGCTTTTTGAGAAAAATCACGAGGAATACGCTCAAAATCTTCCGCTTAAAATAACGAAAAGCGGCAAGGTTAAATTCAGCGGTAAAAAAGAGGATATTGCAACGATGAAAAGTGCCGATATGCTCAATCTTCAACCGTATGCAACTGCACAAAACTGTTATGACGCTATGATTGAAAAATATGAGATTGAGGGTTATGACGCACAGACAGCGCTTAAAATCGGCAATATCAGATATGAACTTACAAGGCTTCTTTTCTCTTATGAAAACCCTGTAACAATTGCCGACGATGTAAGCGACGAAACGGTTGCTATGATTAAAGAGGACCAACAGACATATCTCGGTGCAGACGTAAGAATTGTTGCGTACAGAGAATATGTTGACTCGACAATTGCGCCTCACATTCTCGGCACGGTTAGGAAAATCAATGCAGAGGAATACAACGAGCGCAAGGACGACGGATATAAAATTACAGACCAAATAGGTGAATCGGGTATTGAGCAGGCTTGCGAAAGCGAACTCAGGGGTACTCCGGGTGAACTTACAATAACAATTTCAAAAGACGGTGAAGTAACGCAGGAAGTTACCAAAAAGCCTATTCAGGGTAACACGGTGGTATTGACTATTGACCGTGATTTGCAGGTGCTTGCGCAAAACAGACTTCAAACAGTATGTAATCAGGTTGACGCTTCTTCCTCGGCAGGCGCCGTAGTGGTTGAGGATGTAAACAGCGGTGAACTTCTTGCCGCAGCCTCCTACCCTACCTACGATTTAAACGATTATTACGATAAATATGACCAACTTATTGCCGACCCACGTAATCCGCTTTGGTCAAGATTTGCAATGGGTACTTATGCACCGGGTTCTACATTTAAGCCTGTTGTTGCAAGTGCTTCGCTTGAAGAGGGTACTATCAGTGCAGATACAACCTTCAGCTGCGGCGGTACTATGATGTATAGAGGTCAAAAATTCAAATGTCTTCACGGCTTTGCCCACGGAAGTGAAAACGTAAGAACCGCACTTCGTGATTCTTGCAACATTTTCTTCTACAACTGCGCTATGAGGCTTGGAATTTCCAAAATCGACGAATATGCAACGGACTTCGGCTTGGGTGAAAAAACAGGCGTTGAAATTTCGGAATCGGCAGGTGTTCTTGCTTCTCCCGAAAACAGAGAGAACAACGGCGGAATATGGAACGCAGGTGATACGCTTCAGACTGCTATCGGTCAAAGCGACAACATTTTCACTCCTTTACAGCTTGCAAACTACTGTTCAACCGTTGCAAACGGCGGAACAAGATACGAGCTTCACTTTGTAAAATCAATCATTTCTTCAGCTACGGGCAATGTCAATGAAAAGACTAAATCGGTTGCGGAATCCGTCGGTTTAAGTCAAAGCACAATCGACACCGTTCATCAGGGTATGCGCCTTGTTGCTACAAGCGGCGGTCCTTACTTGGTATTCTCAAATATGAAAACAAAAGTTGCCTGCAAAACAGGTACTTCCGAAGTAGTTGTAAACGGAGTTAAGAGAAATAACGGTTTCCTTATCACGTTTGCACCTTATGACCACCCTGAAATTGCGGTTTCATCTGTAGTTGAGCTTGCAGGTTCGGGTACTGAAACGGCAGAAATTACAAAAGATATTGTAAATTATTGGTATCAAAACAACACAGACGCAAAAACTAATCAAAAGGTTGGCACTCTTTTGCCGTAATTATTAACATTTTTAAGGTATATATATAATTACTTATTGAATATATATTAATTTTGTGTTAAAATAATCACGTATTGGTAGAAAAAAGAGACAAATTAGGAAAAAAGACAATCAGAAAATAACAAAACAATTTTATTACGGGGGTAAAGTATGAATATCGCATTAATTGCACACGATGCAAAAAAGGAACTTTTGGTTCAGTTTTGCATTGCGTATTGCGGAATTATCAGCAGACACGACGTTTGTGCAACGGGCACAACAGGAAAGCTTGTTTCTGAAGCAACAGGTCTTAAAATCAATTGCTTTCTTGCAGGAAGTCAAGGCGGCGGACAGCAGATTGCAAGCCGTATTGCCTGCAACGAAATTGACCTTTTAATATTCTTCAGAGACCCACTCTCACCTAAGCCGCACGAACCGAGCGACCAAGACCTTTTGCGTCTTTGTGACGTTCACAATATTCCGTTTGCAACCAACATTGCAACGGCTGAGGCATTAATCAGAGGCGTTGAGAGAGGCGATTTTGAGTGGAGAGAGATAGTAAATCCACGCTACAATAAATCACGATAAACTAATAACGGGTGAGTAAATTTACTCGCCCGATTTTTATGATACATTAATAACAGGAGAACGATATGGCACTTATAACTAAAGCTATTAAAGGCACAAAAGATGTTTTGCCTAAAGACGTACACAAAAACCAATATATCGAGGCTACAGCGCTTGATATCGCTTCAAAGTTTGGATATAAAGAAATAAGAACACCTGTTTTTGAACATACCGAGCTTTTCCAAAGAGGTGTAGGCGACACTACCGACGTTGTTCAAAAGGAAATGTATACCTTTGATGACAAAGGCGGCAGGTCAATCACATTAAGACCGGAGGGTACGGCAGGCGCAGTTCGTTCTTTCCTTGAAAACGGACTTTGCAACGAAGCACTTCCTCAAAAGGTTTGCTACCTCACCTCTTGCTACAGATATGAAAAGCCGCAGGCAGGCAGACTCAGAGAATTCCACCAATTCGGTGTTGAATGTTTCGGTTCAGCCTCCCCTCTCGCAGACGCTGAAATTATTTCGCTTGCAAAATCGCTTTTCGACTCACTCGGCGTTAAGGATTTGAGCCTTGAAATCAATTCAATCGGCTGTCCTACTTGCCGTGCGGAATATCACAAGGCACTCAAGGAATATTTTTCATCCCGCAAGGACGAGCTTTGTGACACATGCAAAGGCAGACTTGACAGAAATCCTATGAGAATACTTGACTGCAAAAGCCCGATTTGCCACGAAATTGCAAAGGGTGCACCGGTAGTTATCGATTACCTTTGTGACGAATGCAGAGAGCATTTTGAAATGGTGCAAAAGTATCTTAAAGCTCAAAACATTGAATATACAATCAATCCTCAAATTGTAAGAGGACTTGACTATTATACAAAAACCGTATTTGAATTTGTTTCAAACTCAATCGGCGCACAGGGCACTGTTTGCGGCGGCGGCAGATATGACGGTCTTGTTGAAGAACTCGGCGGTCAGCACACACCGTCTCTCGGCTTCGGTATGGGACTTGAAAGACTTATGCTTCTTATGGAGGCGCAGGGATGCGAATTTCCTGAGGCTGAAAAACCTGATTTATTCATTGTTGCACTCGGCGAGAAGGCAACGCTCAAAGCAGTTGAAATTGCAAAGGATATGAGAGAAGAAGGCTTCTCCGCTTTGCTTGACCTTAACCAAAGAAGCGTCAGAGCGCAGATGAAATATGCCGACAAACTCGGCGCAAAATTCAATGTTGTTATCGGCGATAATGAGGTTGAGGCTAAAACCGCTAAGCTTAAAAATATGCAAACGGGTGAAGAAACAGAGATTAATCTCGACACCTTTGTAAGCGGATTTTACAGCATTTCGTTAAACGAACAGCTTGCCGATTTAGAGATTAACGGAGAGGAATTTGACTTTAATTCTCTTTTCGGTCTCGGCAGTGCAGACGAGGAAGAATAATAATTAATTACAGATTATAATAAATTTGTGAAAGGCTATATATAATGGAAACAATTAAGGGACTTAAAAGAACAAATTACTGCGGCGAACTCAGAATTGAGGACGCAGGCAAGGAGGTTACCCTTTTCGGCTGGTGCCAAAGACAGCGTGACCTCGGCAACCTTATATTTATCGATTTGAGAGACAGAACCGGTCTTGTTCAGCTTTCATTTAATGACACAACAGACAGGGAAGTTTTTGCAAAAGCACAAAGCGTAAGAGCAGAATATGTTGTTGCCGCTGTCGGCACTGTTTGCGAGCGTGAAAGCAAGACAAACAAGATTGCAACCGGTGATATTGAGATTAACGTTAAGGAATTTCGTATCATTTCTAAGGCTGAAACACCGCCTTTTGAAATTGCAAAGAGCGAAAAAGTCGGTGACGAAACCACTCTTAAATACCGCTACTTAAATCTCAGAAATGAAAAGCTTACTAAAAATATTTTAATGCGTCACAAGATTGCAAAAATCGCAAGAGAATATTTTTATGCCAATGATTTTATCGAAATTGAAACTCCGATGATGATTAAATCAACACCTGAGGGCGCAAGAGACTACGTTGTTCCGTCACGTGTTCACAACGGCAAATTCTATGCGCTCCCTCAATCACCGCAGATTTACAAGCAGCTTTGTATGATTGCAGGTTTTGACAGATACATTCAGCTTGCACGCTGCTTCAGAGATGAGGATTTAAGAGCCGACAGACAGCCTGAATTTACACAAATCGACCTTGAAATGTCATTTGTTGATACAGACGATATTATGGAAATGGCAGAGGGCTTTATCAAAAAGCTTATGAAAGAGACTATCGACGTTGATATTGACTTCCCTCTCCCACGTATGACTTTTGCCGAGGCGCAGGAAAAATACGGTTCGGACAAGCCTGATACACGTTTCGGTATGCTTATTGAGGATATAACCGCTTGGGCAGAAAAGACAGATTTTGTTGTATTCAAAAATGCTGTTGAAAACGGCGGAACAGTAAGAGCAATTGTAGCTAAAAATGCCGCTTCAACATATACAAGAAAGAAAATTGACAAACTTACCGAGCACGCAAAAGGTATCGGTGCAAAAGGTCTTGCTTATATCAGATGGGCTGACGAAACACCTACCTGTTCATTCAACAAGTTCTTAAAAGACGGCGAACTTGACGAGCTTATCAATACTCTTAATGTCGAAAAGGGCGACTGCGTATTTATCGTATCGGGTAAAACAAGCGATACCCTTTCAATTCTCGGTGCACTTCGTCTTATCGTTGCAAAGGAGCTTGACATTATCCCTGAGGGCAAGTGGAACTTCCTTTGGATTACCGAAATGCCGTTCTTTGAATATGATGAGGAAACAGGCGAATGGCTTGCAATGCACCATCCTTTCACTATGCCTATGGAAGAATGCATTGAATATCTTGATACGGACAAGGGCAAGGTTAGGGCTAAAGCATTTGACCTTGTATTAAACGGAACTGAGCTTTCTTCAGGCTCAATGAGAATTACCGACTGCGAACTTCAAAACAAGATGTTTGAACTTCTCGGTATGGAGCAGGAAGAAATCGACGCAAAGTTCGGCTTCCTTGTTGAAGCATATAAATATGCCGCACCGCCGCACGGTGGTATGGGTATCGGTCTTGACAGACTTGCAATGCTTATCTGCGGTGCAGACAGTTTACGTGACGTAACCGCATTCCCTAAAGTTCAAAACGCAAGTGAGCTTATGAGCGGTGCACCAAGCTATATTGACGATATTCAGCTTGACGAGCTTGGAATTAACATTACAAAGGAAGAAAAAGATGAGCAGTAATTTCTTTGCAATGGTAAACAGAATGAAGCTTATCGACAGATGGGCTTTAATGAATAACACAACTAAGGAAAACATTGCCGAGCACAGCCACTCGGTCGCTGTAATTGCACACGCACTTGCCTTAATCGGCAACAAAAAATTCGGCAAAAACTATAATGCCGAGCGTGCGGCACTGCTTGCGCTTTATCACGATACCACGGAGGTTATCACCGGCGATATGCCGACTCCCGTTAAGTATTATAATGACGATATCAAAAATGTATATAAAGACATTGAACGCATTGCAGGCAACAGACTTCTTGATATGCTCCCCGAGGAATTCAGGGCTGATTATGAGCCTTTCTTTGAAAAAAAGGACGAGGATATCGAACTTTGGAAACTTGTAAAGGCGGCTGATAAAATAAGCGCACTTATCAAATGTATTGAAGAATACAGAATGGGCAACCGTGAATTTGAAAAGGCACTTGAGGCTCAGCAAAAGAAAATTGAAGAAATTAATCTCGATGAGGTTAAATATTTCCGTGAGCATTTTCTTAATTCGTACTATTTAACACTCGACGAGCATACAAAATAACTGATTTTGTAAATTTGTCGTTTTATACAAAAAGTAAATAATGGCGTTAAATAAAACTGTTAAAGACTTGTTGCATTTTAAATGTGGCAAGTCTTTTTGTTGTGCAAATTATACAATATTTCGGCTTTTGTTTTAGCTATTTGTTACAATGTTTTCGGCATTATATACAAATTTCAAGTGTATTTTTTGTGCAATATGCTTGACAAATAAAAACTGCGTGCTATAATGAAGTTACAAAAACAAAGGAGGTTTTGTGTATGCTTAAACAACTTATCAAGTGTGCTAAAATCCTTGCCGAGATAGATCGGGCATATAACAGATAAGCACACACCGAAGGTGGCAGCTCGGCCGCATCATTTACAAAATTTAACAGAAAGAAGGAATTTTTATGAAGTCATTTTTCGATGTATTAGATAACGGTTTTGCGTTTGTTCCTGCAAAAAGGCTCGTAGAATTCTTATCTAAGAAAATGTAAATGAAAAAAGTCGCTTCCCAAAGGGAAGCGTCTCAAACACAAATTTTCAGTCGCAGATTTTTCCAAACGGATTGTCTGCGGCTTTATTTTTTGCAAAAAATGTTTACTTATAATGAAAAATAATATATAATGTACTCGCATTGTATCCGCCGGCAAAATAGTTTGCCAAAGCTTTAGCGTTTGTGTGTTTTGCGTGAGGGCTTAGGAACAGTAGCAGAAAGGAAATTTAATATGAAAACAAACACAAAAAAGATTGCCGGAGTAGGACTTCTCACGGCAATAGTAGTAGTGCTGCAGCTTTTAGGCAGTTTTATTCGTTTCGGTCCGTTCTCGATTTCGCTTGTGCTTATTCCCATAGTGGTAGGCGCTTCGCTTTACGGCGTATTATCGGGTGCGTGGCTCGGTCTTGCATTCGGAATTACTGTTTTAATTTCAGGGGACGCATCGGCATTTTTGACAATCAGCCCTGCCGGAACGGTAATTACGGTATTATTAAAAGGTATAATCGCAGGTCTTTTGGCAGGTGCGGTATACAAAGCAATTGAAAAGAAAAACAAAACGGTTGCAACAATCGTTGCGGCAATAGTTTGCCCTGTAGTAAATACAGGTATATTTTTAATCGGCTGTCGCCTTTTCTTCTTTGACACAATCAAAACTTGGGCGGCAGGAACAAACGTATTCGTTTATATGATTACGGGACTTGTAGGCTTCAATTTCTTATTTGAGCTTGGCGCAAACATTATTCTTTCGCCGACAATTGTTAAGCTTACACAGCTCGGAAAAAGGGGAAGATAAAAAATGATTTTAGCTGTAGATATCGGCAATACAAATATCGTTTTAGGCATTCTTGAGGGAGAAAAGCTTATAAATGAATGTCGCCTTTCGACCGCTCCCAACGATTCGGCAGAGGAATACGCAATCAAGCTTAACAGTATCCTTGAAATTTGCAAAATAAACCCCGAAGATATTGAGGGAAGCGTTATTTCTTCCGTTGTGCCTCCGCTGATTCGTACCGTTTCAAAAGCGATTATGCTTATCACGGGTAAGAAATCAATAGTTATCGGACCGGGAGTTAAAACGGGACTTAATATTAAGACAAACAATCCTGCCGAACTCGGTGCGGATATGGTGGCAGGTGCGGTTGCAAGTATTGAAAAATATCCCTGCCCGCAAATTATTTTTGATTTGGGTACTGCAACCACGGCTTCGGTTATCGATAAAAACGGCTGTTTTATCGGCTGTTCGATTTTATGCGGAGTAAAAACCGCCCTTAACGCTTTGGCATCGGGCACGGCTCAGCTTCCGCAAATTGACATTGTTGCGCCGAAAAGTGCCATTTGCACAAACACTATCGACTGTATGAGAAGCGGTACTGTTTACGGCACGGCGGCAATGATTGACGGTTTGGTTAAAAGATTTGAAAAAGAACTCGGGCAAGAGGCAACTGTAATTATTACGGGAGGTCTCGGCGGCGTTATCGCAAAATATTGTGAAACAAAAGCAATTGTCGATAAAAATTTGGTTATTGACGGACTTCGCTTAATTTATGATAAAAACACACAGGAAAGGAATTAAACAATTATGGCTTTATACCGTGCATTCAAGGCATTCAGACCTGAAAAATCAAAGCAGGCGCTTATCCCTGCTCTTCCCTATGACGTTATGAACAGTGACGAGGCAAGAGAGATGGTTAAGGGCAACCCTTATTCATTTTTGCATATTGACAAGGCAGAGATTGACTTGCCGAATGGTACTGATATTTACAGCGATGAGGTTTACAAAAAAGCTAAAGAAAATCTTGACAATCTTGAAAAAACAGGCGCTCTTATTCAGGACAAAAAGCCTTGCTTTTACATTTACAGGCAGATTATGAACGGCAGAAGCCAGACCGGTATTGTCGGCTGTGCGTCTATCGACGATTATATGAACAACGTTATCAAAAAGCACGAGCATACTCTTGCAATAAAAGAGCAAGACCGTATTCGTCACGTTGACACCTGCAATGCAAACACAGGTCCTATTTTCTTAACATATCGCAAAAACGATGTTATCAGCAATGCCGTTAATGATTGGGTGAACTCTCACGAAGCCGTTTATGACTTTGTTGCAGACGGTGTTACTCAAACAGTTTGGGCAATTGACGATGACGATATCATCAATACTGTTTCAAATGAATTTGCAAAAATCGACGCTTTATATATTGCGGACGGTCACCACAGATGCGCATCTGCTGTCAAGGTGGGTCAAAAAAGAAGAGAGGAAAAGCCCGATTACACAGGTGACGAAGAATTTAATTTCTTCTTATCTGTTGCTTTCCCCGATGATGAGCTTGAAATTATGGACTACAACAGAGTAGTTAAGGACTTAAACGGTATGAGCCGTGAGCAATTTCTTGACGCTGTTTCGAATAGTTTTGAAGCAGAAAAGGTTGATACACAGTACAAGCCGACCAAGCGCCACACATTCGGTATGCTTATCGAAAATGATTGGTACAAGCTTACGGCTAAAGATTCAATCATTGACGAAAGCGACCCGGTTAAAAGACTTGACGTTTCAATTCTTCAAGACAATCTTCTCTCCACTATTCTTGACATTGACGACCCTAAAACAAACGACAGGATTGATTTTATCGGCGGAATAAGAGGACTTGATGAACTTGAAAGAAGATGCAAAGACGATATGAAGCTTGCATTTGCTATGTATCCGACCTCGATAGACGACCTTATGTCAATCGCAGACGCAAATTTAATTATGCCGCCGAAATCGACTTGGTTCGAGCCGAAACTTTTATCGGGTATATTTATTCATCATTTAAGTTAAAGATTTGTATAAATATAGAATGTTGTATATTTATAAAGTAAAAATATGTAATACTCTTGCATTTATCAAAATAATTTAGTAAAATATAACCATTGTTTTTTGTTTTTTTACTATAATTTTTTTATGGAGGTTGTTTGATGAAAGAAGAAAGCAGAAAATATGCTCGTGAAGCAATGGACATTGTTGAACACGCAGCACACAAAATCGGCTCACGTTTGCCGGGTTCTGACGGAGAAATCAAATTACATAAATATATGGGTGAAAAGCTCCGTGAAATCGGTATTGAACCGCAGACCGAGGAATTTGCGGTATCTCCACGTTCAGGTATCGGCGGACTCAGTTATGCAGGTTGGTCGGGCGTAATCATCAGTATCGGCGCAATTATCGCAATTGCATGCGGATTTGATAAACTTTGGTACGTTCTCGGCGCACTCGGACTTCTTACAATTTTCTGGCTTGTAATGAGCTGCTTTTTCTACAAGACGTGGTTTGATATGTTCTTCCCGCAGGAAATCAGCCGTAACACTCTCGGTGTTTTAGAGCCGGAGGACGGAAAGTACGATTACACAATCATTCTTTCTGGTCATACCGATACATCTTGGTGCTGGAGACACAGTGAGCACGCATACAAGTATAAAGATACTAAGCCGTCAATGGGACTTATTGCTACATACGGCAAAGTAGGCTTCGGCGCAGTTTGCTTCTTCTTTATCGCACTCTTCTCTGTATTTATGGCAATCGTTGATATTTGCCAATTCGCAGGTGCGACTTGGACACAGACAATGCTTGCATCTCACGGCTGGGAAGTATTTATGTTCATTATGAACTTTGTTCCTATCGTAACAGCTATCGGCTCATTATTTGTTGTTATGTGGGGTGACCCTAATCCGAGAAATGCTTCACGTGGTGCTATGGATAATGCAACAGGTATCGGTTTGAGCTACGCTGTAATCAAATATTTCAAGGAAAATCCTGATAAAATGCCTAAAAACTGCCGTATCGTTGACGCTAACATCGGTTCTGAAGAGGCAGGTTTAAGAGGTTCAATGTACTTTGCTCAAGAGCACAGATTTGATGATTTCACAAAGAACGCTTGGAACATCAACATTGACTCCGTTGCAGATAAGGAATATTTTGAAGTAGTTATCAAGGACGATTGGCAGGGCGTTAGATTCGATACCGATATGGAAAAAATGTTTAAAGATACATTTAACGAAATGGGTATCAAGTCACTTACAAACGGCTGTATTCACAACCCTGTAGGCGGTTGCGACTCAACTCCTATGACAAGAGCAGGTATTAAATCGGTTACATTTGCCGCTCAAAACCCTATGCTTACATATTACTACCACACATGGCGTGATATGCCTGAACGTTTTGAGATGGAAACAGTCGGCGACGGCTTTGACGTTATCCTTTCAGTAATTGATAAGATTGCCAAATTCCAAGAGGAAAAAGGCTACAACGGCCCGCAAAAGAAATAATTAAATAATAATATAAAAGCAACAGGCAAGCTGTAAATTCGGCTTGCCTGTTGCTTTTTTAAGGGGTTAGTTATATAAAGCTATTTGTCATATTCGCAAATAGTCTTACGGGTTTGTAAAATACTGCCGGGAGAAACAGAAAATTCATCAAGTCCCCATTCGATAAGATACGGGATAAGCTTTGTGTCTGCCGCAGCCTCACCGCACATACCTACCTGTATTCCCGCTGCTTTTGCATTTTTAATCGTAGTTTCGATAGCACGAAGAACCGATGGCTGGAATACGTCATAAAGATTTTCAACTTTCGCATTTCCTCTGTCAACTGCCATTGTGTATCCTGTAAGGTCGTTTGTGCCGATAGAGAAAAAGCTGACTTCTTTTGCTAAAATATCCGAAATGAATACAGCCGACGGAGTTTCAACCATAATGCCGACATCAACGCTTCTGTATTCCTTGCCCTCGCATTTAAGTTCTTCTTTGCACTCTTCAATCAATGCTTTTGCTTTTCTTACCTCTTCAACGCAGGTAACAAGCGGAAGCATTATTTTTATATTTCCAAAAACGCTTGCACGTAAAAGCGCACGAAGCTGTTTTTTGAAAAGTTCTTTATTATAAAGGCAATAGCGAATAGCCCTGTGACCTAAAAACGGATTTTCCTCTTTTTCAATATTAAGATAAGGAATATCCTTGTCACCGCCGACATCAAGGGTACGAATAATTACTTCTTTGCCGTCCATAGCCTTTGCAACTGTGGAGTAAGCCTCAAACTGTTCCTCTTCGCTCGGCTCGTTTTGGCGGTCCATAAAAAGAAATTCCGTTCTGAATAGACCGATACCCTCACCGCTGTTTTGAAGAACGTTTTGAACGTCCTCTGCTTTACCGATATTGCCGTAAACTGCTTTTTTAATGCCGGACTTTGTTACGGTCGGCTTGCCGAAATATTGCTTCAAACTCTCTTTATCTTTAAGATAAGCCTCTTGTTTTTTTTCAAAATCTTTAATTTCATCATCACTCGGTGAAACGATTACCTTGCCGTTAAATCCGTCAACAGCAACTAAATCGCCGTTTTTAACTTCACCGCAAACATTAGGTATTGAAAGCACGGCAGGAATACCCATAGCCCTTGCCAAAATAGCACTGTGACTTGTGATACCGCCTACCTCTGTAAGTATTGCGCTGACATTGTCCTTGTTAATCTGACCTGTCATTGACGGAGTAAAATCCTTTGCAATCAGTACAGAGCCTTTCTCGACTTTTGATATATCAACTTGGTTTACGCCGAGCAAGATATGCAAAAGACTGTCCTTAATATCCTTAACATCGCTTGCCCTTTGCTTTGTAAGTTCGTCATCAACACCCGAGAACATATCGATAAACATTGTGCAAACCGTATCAACAGCCTTTTCAGCCACCGAGCCTGCATCAATATTTTCCTGCATTTGAGAAAGCATAAACGGGTCGGAAAGCATAACAATATGTCCCTCTAAAATTTCCGCTTCCTTATCCCCTGCCGATTTTTTAACATCATCTGCAAGTTTTCTCGTTTCTTTAATAAAAGTATCAACCGCTTTTTGAAGTCTGTCCTTTTCGTTTTGGGCAGTTGTAAATTTAACGTGATTATAATCAAGTTTTGCGTCGCTTATAACGACTGCCTTGCCTATACCGTAGCCTTGACTTGCGCCTATTCCCTTTAGCATAACGTTTCCCCCTTGCCGCATAAAAAGGTGCAATGTAGATTAAGCATTGCACCCTTTATAATTTTTATTCGCCGAAGCCCGATTCAATAAGAGCAATTGCCTCATCAAGCATAGCCTGCTCGTCAGGACCGTCACATTCAACAGTGATTTCGGTACCGCACTTAATGCAAGCCGCCATAATATTCATAATACTTTTGCCGTTGACCTTTTTATCGCCGACAATAATATTGATGTTTGATGTATATTTAGTCATTGCCGTTACAAAAACATTTGCGGGTCTCATATGAAATCCCATTTCGTTTGTAACCTTGGTAAGCTTTGAAACCATAACAATATTTCTCCTTATTCTGAATTATTTTGCTTTAACTTCGCTGTTTACATTCTTCTTTAAAAGTGCAAGCATTAATGCGCCTACAACCGAGCCTGCGATAAGAGCTACTACATAAAGAAGAGGATGGTCACATACAATGAATGTGAAGATACCGCCGTGAGGAGCAGGACAAGTTACGCCAAAAATTGATGTAAGCGCACCTGCTACGGCTGAACCAACCATACAGGAAGGAATTACACGAAGCGGGTCGGAAGCTGCGTAAGGGATTGCACCCTCTGTGATGAAGCAAAGACCCATAAGATAGTTTACAGGACCGCTCTTAAGCTCTTCCTTATTCCATTTTTTCTTGTTAAATGTTGTTGAAAGAGCAATTGCGATAGGAGGTACCATACCGCCAATCATAACAGCCGCCATAATCCAAGTGTTGCCGTCTGCAATAGCCGCTGTACCGAATACATAAGCTGCCTTGTTGAACGGGCCGCCCATATCGGTTGCCATCATAGTAGCAAGAACGATTGAAAGAAGAAGTCTGCTTGTTGAGCCGAGGCTTTCAAGTCCGTTTGCAAGAAGTGTATTGAGCTGACCGATAATCGGGTTTACACCTGCCATAATCAAGCCCATAAGAAGCGTACCTAAAAGCGGATAAATGAATACAGGCTTGATACCGTCCATAGCCTTTGGCATCCAAGAAAATGCCTTTTTAAGAAGCTGAACAACTATACCTGCGATAAAGCCGGCAAACAATGCACCGAGGAAGCCCGATACAGCCTTTGAGTCGCCAGCAAGACCGTTGCCCGAATTAACGCCGTCAATCATACTTTGAATTGTATGTCCGTTTGCCGCAAACACACCGCCTACGAAGCCAGGAAGCAAGCCCGGACGGTCTGCGATAGACTGAGCGATATATGCCGACAAAACAGGAAGCATAAGTGCAAATGCCGCTTTACCTATCCAGAAGATAACAGATGCAACCGGATTTGTAAAACCGAATGTTCCGCCGACGTTTGCATTGCCTGCAATTGTATCGATAAGGAAGCCGAATGCGATAAGCACACCGCCGCCTACTACGAACGGAAGCATATGAGATACACCGTTCATAAGATGCTTATAAACCTTACGTCCGAAGCTTTCTTTTTCTTCATCGTCCAAAGATTCTTTTTCCTCATCATCTGCGTGATAAATCGAAGCCTTGCCGTCGACAATTTTTTGAATAAGCTCCTCAGGTTTATTAATACCGTTTGTAACAGAGGTTTTGATAACAGGCTTACCGTCAAAACGAGCCATTTCTACATTCTTATCAGCCGCAATGATAATACCGTCACATTCCTCAATTTCTTTTTTGGTTAAAATATTCTTTGCACCGCCCGAACCGTTTGTTTCGGCTTTAAGCGGATATCCCATTTTTTCGCCTGCTTTTTCAAGTGCCTCGGCAGCCATATAAGTATGAGCAATACCTGTAGGGCAAGCTGTTACGGCTAAAATTCTGTAACCGTCTTTCTTAGGTTCTTCTGCCTTTTTCTCCTCAGGATACTTTTCGGCTTCCTTTTTATCGATTATCGAAAGAAATTCGTCTGCCGTTTTAGCACCTCTCAAAGCCGCACAAAATTCTGGCTCCATAAGCATAACCATTAATCTTGAAAGAATTTCAAGGTGCAAATCTCCGTCAAGCGGAGCAGCAATCATAAATAAAATATCGCTGTTTTTTCCGTCCGGTGCACCGTAATCGACACCGTTTGGAACCGTTATAGCCGAAAGACCCGGTGTTTTAACACTTCCGCTTTTAGCGTGAGGAACTGCTATTCCTTCTCCTATTGCGGTTGAGCCTTGTGCCTCTCTTGCAAGTATTGCTTCTTTATATGCATTAACGTCAAGAAGATTACCTGCCTTTTCGTGAAGAGCAATAAGCTTATCTATCGCATCATTCTTTGTAGCAACAGATGTGTTAAGCTCTATCGCTTCCTTCTTAAGCAAATCAATGATTTTCATAAGTATACCCCTTTCCTTATTTTAAATATTCGCTTTCAAGCATTTTGTCGATTGTCTCTTTATCCGCAAGACCCGGACAAAAGGCTGTTGCATTTCCGCACGCAGAGCCAAGCTTTAAAGCGTAATGATAGTCGTGAGTTTTTGAGTAGCCTGCAACAAAGCCTGCCACCATTGAATCGCCGCAGCCGACGGGATTTAAAACCTTGCCGGGAACATTGCCCATTGAATGAACCTCTCCAAATTCATCAACAAGCGTTGCGCCGTCCTTTGAACGTGAAACAAGAACGTTTTTAGCGCCCATTTCCTGAAGTTTTTTAGCATAATATGCAATTTCTTCTTCCGTTTTAACCTCTACACCGAAGATATCGCCAAGCTCGTGATGATTAGGCTTAATCAAAAACGGCTTATACTTTAAAACATTCAAAAGCAAATCGCCTGTTGCGTCAACCGCATAATTAATGCCTTTATTTTGAAGCTTTGCAAGTATTTCTTCGTAAACGTCATCGGGAAGAGATTTGGGAATCGAGCCTGCCAAAACAAGAAAATCGCCGTCTTTAAGATTTTCAAGTTTGTCAAACAAAGCGTTTAACTCATCTGTTTCGATATCCGGACCCTGCGCATTGATATCGTAATCCTCGTCTGCCTTGATTTTTACATTAATTCTTGTATATCCCTTTTTCAGATACACAAAATCGTTTTTAATATTTTCTGCATTAAGCATTTCTTCAATTTTCCTGCCTGAAAATCCTGCAAGAAAACCAAGCGCAACGTTATCAACTTTGAGCCTTGAAAGGATAACGGAAACGTTAATTCCCTTACCGCCGTAATAAAGCTGTTCGCTTTCGGTTCGGTTAATATCCTTATATTGCAGCTCTTTCAAATTCATAACATAGTCGAGCGCCGGATTAAAAGTTACTGTGTAAATCAAGCTACAACACCTCTTTAATAACTGTCAGCTTTTTAAGCTTTGCATTGGGACATTTGTCAGTCACTATACAAGCGCAGTCAACAGAGCCGAAACTTACTGCCGATACCTTATCAAACTTTGACGAGTCGGCAAGCACATAAGTCACAAAGCTTTTTTCGATAGTGACCGCCTTTAACATTGCCTCTTCCGTATCGGGAGTTGTATAACCCTGCTTTTCGCTTATACCGTTAGCACCGATAAATGCCTTGGTGAATGAATAGTTTTGCAAATTCTTTGCCGCAACCAAACCGATGATGGCCTCCGTCGACTGCTTAAGCTTGCCGCCTAAAACAATTACGTTGCAACCGTTTTTGGCAAGTTGCTTTGCGTGGTCAACTCCGTTTGTAACAAAGGTTGCCTTTGAATTTTTAATAAACGTTGTCATCAAAAGTGTGGTTGTTCCTGCGTCAATAAATACAAAATCGTCATCTTGTACCTGCGACGCCGCATATTGTGCAATTTTTGTTTTTTCATCAGTATTCTTTGTCAGTTTTTCCTCAATATTATCTTCAAGCTTAATAAATTCCTGACCGAGCGCCGTTGCTCCGCCGTGAACCTTATTAATCTTGCCCTTATTTGCAAGGTAGGATAAATCACGTCTTACCGTTGATTCACTCGTTTGCAAAATCTCCGTAAGCCTTGTGACTGTTACAGAACCTTGCTCCTTAATAATGTCAAGGATTAACGACTGTCTTTCTTGACTTAGCATGCCTAATCTCCTTAATGCTGAAAGCTAACTTCTCATTGCACCCTAAGTATAGCAATTCATTCACAAACAGTCAATATGCTTCATTTATTTTCGGCATATTGCTCATTCTTACCCCTTTTCTTTGTGTAAACAGATGCATTTACGTGTATATTTTGAGCGATTTTGACTGTTTTATTCAAAACAAGCAATTTTTCAGTCATTTAAAAAAGTGTAAAAAATAAAGACGATTGATACCAACCGTCTTTATAAGATATGCATATTGTTATTTACGATTTACTTACTCAATAGGAGTAAGATTTTTAAGGCTTATATCCATAATCATTGCAGAATGAGTAAGCGCACCGCAGGAAACAAAATCAACACCGATTTCGGCAATTGATTTAAGCCTTTCTTTAGTAACATTGCCCGAACATTCCGTTTCAGCCTTGCCGCCGATAATTTCAACAGCCTTTTTCATAGTGTCATTATCCATATTGTCAAGCATAATGATATCTGCGCCTGCCTCGACAGCTTCCTTAACCTGCTCTAAGGTTTCGGTTTCAATCTCAATCTTTCTTACAAAAGGAGCATATGCCTTTGCCATTTTAATTGCCTTTGTAATTGAGCCTGCTGCGCCGATATGGTTATCTTTAAGAAGAACGCCGTCGGAAAGGTTATATCTGTGGTTTGTAGCGCCGCCTACTTTAACGGCATATTTTTCAAACGGACGCATATTAGGTGTGGTTTTACGTGTATCGAGAAGAGTTGTATTTGTGCCCTCAAGCTCCTTCATATACTCTCTTGTCATTGTAGCAATGCCGCTCATACGCTGAAGATAATTAAGACCTGTTCTCTCCCCGCTGAGGATTGCCTTGATATCGCCGTAAATAACACCCAAAAGGTCGCCTTTTTTAACCTCGTCGCCGTCTTTAAAATTTGCCTCAAAACGAGCTGTTTTATCAAGAAGTTCAAAAGTTCTTTCAAAAATACCGAGACCGCAGATAATACCGTCCTGCTTACAAATAAGTTCTGCCTTACCCTGCTTATCCTCAGGCATAACTGCGTTGGTTGAAACGTCCTCTGAAGTGATATCTTCTTTAAGAGTGTTCAAAATATAATCGTCTACATTAACCTTGAGTGTTACACCATTTATCATAAAAATCTTTATCCTTTTCTTTTATTTCGTCCATAATGAGCTTTTTAAATTCTTTCTGTCTCTCTTCCTTAGGAGGATATGAAGAAAGGTCAATCTCATCATAATCTTCTTTCTTTTCGCTCTTATCATTAGCAATAACGTCAGCCGCACGCTTTGCGAAAACAAGACTTTCAAGAAGAGAATTTGAAGCAAGCCTGTTTTTACCGTGAACGCCGTTGCAAGCAGTCTCGCCTGCTGCATAAAGATGAGCCATTGAAGTTCTGCCGTAAAGGTCTGTTTTGATACCGCCCATCATATAATGTTGAGCCGGAGTAACGGGAACTTTATCCTTTGTGATATCGTATCCCTCTTCCATACAAGCGTCAAAAATGTTAGGGAAACGTTTAGCCGCCTGCTCCGTAGTCATTGTAGGAAGAGTAAGATAAACGTGGTCTGTACCGAACTTTTTCATCTCCTCAACAATTGCATTTGTTACAACGTCTCTCGGCTGAAGTTCGTCTGTAAATCTTTCTCCGTTTTCATTGAGAAGAATTGCGCCCTCGCCTCTTACGCTTTCACTGATAAGGAAACGTCTGCCCTTTTTCTTACTATAAAGAGTAGTCGGGTGAATTTGAATATAGTTGATATCTTTAAGCTCAACACCGTGCTTAATGGCAAGTGCAAAAGAGTCGCCCGTGATATGAGGATAGTTTGTTGAATTAAGGAACAAGCCGCCGAGCCCGCCTGTTGCAAGAATAATATCTCTTGCAAGGATAGAACCCATTTCCCCGTATTCGTCCTCGCAGACAATTCCCTGACAAACATTATCTTTTTCGATAAAATCAATCATAGTGGTTTTAGGAATAATGGTGATATTTTCTTTTTTCTTTGCAATATTAAGAAGAGTATCGGTAATTTCCTTACCTGTTTCATCCTTGTGATGAAGTATTCTGTTTCTTCTGTGAGCGCCCTCACGGGTGTAATCGTATTCGCCGTTTTTATCTGTATCGAAATCAACGCCGAGGTCGATAAGAGTACCGATAACCTCCTGTGACGATTCAATCATAACACGAACGGAATCAGGGTCGTTTTCCCAATGTCCCGCTTTCATAGTGTCCTCAAAATAGCACTTGAAATCGTTTACGTCTTTGAGCACGCACACACCGCCCTGTGCGAGCATTGAATCACATTCGTCGGTATTTTCCTTTGTGATGATAAGAACGTCCTTATCCTTCGGCAAACAAAGAGCCGCAAAAAGACCTGCAACACCGCTGCCGACAATCACTGCATCTGTTTTAATGTATTCCTTGTTTTTCATAAGATTTTTAAAGAGCGTACACTCTTTTCTCCTATAGCATATAATGATAAATTCATATAGCTAAAAGAAATTGACTTTTTAACTATACTTATTTAAATATATAATTATTTTTCCCAATTGTCAAGGTTGATAACGCATATAAGTTGTGATAAAATAAAAATATAGGAAAATTTATGTCGATTTTTCGATTATTTTAACCGAGAGGACAAAAAATATAATGAACGTTTTTGATTTCGATAACACTATATATGACGGCGAAACACTTATTGATTTTGCGCTTCACTATGTAAAGACCGACCCTAAAATTTGGAAATACGTTCCGAAGCTCTTAATAATATGTTTTAAAGACGCATTCCACCTTTTCACCGTTGAGGAAGCGATTGAGGCATATGCAAGTTTTCTTGAAGGATATTTTATTCATATCAAAACACTTGACGAGGACGTAGTTAAATTTTGGGACAAAAACGAGAAAAAAATTAAGCCGTGGTACAACGAGGTCAGACGTGACGATGACATTATTGTTTCCGGCTCGACGGATTTTTTGCTTGACGAGATTATGAAAAGAATGGGAATAAAAAACTACGTCGGCTCGTCAATAGACAAAAAGACCGGCAAATTCAAGCGCTTATGTTTTCTTGAAAACAAGGTTAAAATTTTTAACGAACTTTATCCCGGCGCTCATATAGACAATTTTTATACCGATTCTATGAATGACAAAGCTATGATGGATATTGCCGACCACGTATATTTGGTAAACGGCGACAAGATAGAGCAAATCAAATAAAGAGGTGCAAAAATGCTAAAACTTACATTTATAACGGATACTCACCACTACAGCAAAACGCTCGGCACAAGCGGACGTCAATATTTTTTGAGAAGCGGAAGCGACCAAAAGTGTCTTGCCGAAACGGGAGATATAATTGATGCGGCATTTGAGCAAATAGCAAAAAGCGATACAAGTGCTGTTATGATTATCGGTGACGTTACTAATGACGGCGAAAAGGTTTCGCATATTGAATTTAGGGAAAAGCTTAAAAAACTTGCAAAATCAAAGCCTGTTTATACTATCACCTCTACTCACGATTGGTGCTGTGACGAAAACCCGAGAAGATTTCAAGGCGGTATTGTTACTCACAATGTCGAAACGCTTAAAAGTGACGAACTTCGTGATTTTTATTTCGATTTCGGTCCCAAGCAAGCCATAAGCGAATTTATCACCCATATAGGCACAACGTCTTACGTCATTCAGCTTAGCGAAAATGTAAGGCTTCTCGCATTAAACGATGACAAAAACGGCAATGACCACGCCGGCTTTACCGAGGAGCATTTTTGCTGGATTGAAGAGCAAATCAAAAAAGCATATGACGATAACTGCTTAATAATAGGTATGGAGCATCACCTGCTCACCCCTCACATAAGTCCGCTTATTACCGGCGGCGGAACGTGCGTGGCAGACAGAGAATATGTTGCCTCACGTCTTGCCGACGCAGGACTTAAATATATGTTTGTGGGTCACAGCCATATGCAAAGCACGACGGATTTTAAATCAAAAAAGGGCAATGTTATTAAAGAAGTAAACGTCGGCTCTCTTGTCGGCTACCCTGCGCCTATAGTTGAGGTGACGGTCAATGACGATATGACTTTGACATATGACGTTAAGCATTTAAAATCGTTTAAACTTGACGGACAGGAAATCGATGCGCAAAAATTTCTTGCAAACCATTGCACCGCCCTTGTTCACAGGCTTCTTGACTGTGCCGACAAAGAGGAATTTGCCGCAAGGCTTGACGCACTCGGTATTAACGGAGATAAATTATCAAATTTCTTTTTCATAGCAAGACCGATTATGGACATTATAAAATACAAAGACGTCGGATATACATACAAAAAGCTTAAACACATAGGTTTGGGCAGATATTTTGACAAAGAACTTATTGAAAAATACAAGAATCACAAAATCCTTGAATTTGTCGACCGTATAACTCTTTCGATTATGGACGGCAGCATTGTAAAATATGACAGGCAGTCGGATTATTACAAACTTGTGATGAGCTTTATTGTAATTCCAAGCAAAATTTTCAAGAAAAATATTGATTTCAAAAAACTAATCTTTGCAGTTGACGCTGTTTTGACCGGCGGAAGATATGACAATCAGCACGATACATTATAAGTTATATAAAATTTATTAAAATAGGTCGATTTTACTTGACATTTATTACAGTCTGTGTTACTCTTTTGTTACCTTTTGAATATACAAGATTTTGGCGAAATATTGCTAATTTTCAAGTATATACAATATATAGTATGGTTTTTGTAGATTTAGGTACTAAACCATACTATCCAAAGTGGTTACATTTTAGAAAAAATATTACTGTTATCATTTATTTTTTGACAATCATTTGCTATAATAGTAAAAGTTTTGGGGAGTGTACCCATACATATTTAAGATTTTAACGCAAACATTATATATATAACTTAAACTCGCACAGAGAGGTGAAATGTACTTGGAGAATTTTGTAATTCGTGGCGGTCATGAGCTTTTCGGAGAAGTAAACATTAGCGGTGCAAAAAATGCCGCTGTAGCAATAATTCCTGCCGCTATTCTCGCAAACGATATAGTACGCATTGAAAATATACCTAACATCAGTGATGTAAGCCTTATGATTCAAACTCTCGATAGAATGGGAGCAAAAATCAAGCTTATTAATAATAATACAATTGAAATTGACTCAAGAACAGTTGCCTGCAAGCCGGTTCCTTATGAACTCGCTTCTCATTTCAGGGCAAGTTATTATCTTATCGGCGTAATGCTCGGCAGATTTAAAAAGGCTGAGGTTGCTATGCCGGGCGGCTGTGACTTTGGTGTAAGACCTATTGACCAGCATATCAAGGGTTTTGAAATGCTCGGTGCTAAGGTTGAAACAATTGACGGAATGGTATGTGCAAATGCCGATAAACTTGTCGGAGCGTCAATTTATATGGACGTTGTATCTGTAGGTGCAACTATGAATATTATGCTTGCCGCTGTTTTGGCAAGAGGTCTTACCGTTATTGAAAATGCGGCTAAAGAGCCACATATTGTTGACCTTGCATTATTCCTTAACTCAATGGGAGCAGACGTAAGAGGTGCCGGTACCGACGTTATCAAAATCAGAGGTGTTGAAAAACTTCACGGCTGCACATATTCAATCATTCCCGACCAAATTGAGGCAGGAACATATATGGTTGCGGCAGCTACTTGCGGCGGCGACGTACTTGTTAAAAACGTTATTCCGAAGCACCTTGAATCTATCAGCGCAAAGCTTGAAGAGGCAGGAGCAGAGATTATCGAATATGATGACGCAGTCAGGGTAACCCGTTTTAAACCGCTTACAAAGTGCAATGTTAAGACTATGCCTCACCCCGGTTTTCCGACCGATATGCAGCCGCAAATCGCAGTTTTGCTTTCGGTTGCAAAGGGAACAAGTATTCTTTCCGAAAGCGTATGGGACAACAGATTTCAATATGTAGGTCAGCTTTTGAGAATGGGTGCTAACATTCAGGTTGACGGCAAGATTGCAGTTATTGAGGGTGTTGAAAGCCTTGCAGGTGTAAACGTTAAGGCTACCGACCTTCGTGCAGGTGCGGCAATGGTTATTGCTGGTCTTGTTGCAAAGGGTGAAACAACGGTTGAGGACATTCAATATATTGACCGTGGATATGAAGATATTTGTGAGAAATTCTCTTCTCTCGGCGCTGACATCAAGCGTGTTGTATTAAACGATGACGACAATGCGGCGGCTAACGCAGGTTAATATAAATTAATACGATTTAACTTAAGGGGGTTTACAAAAAACTCCCTTTTCTTTTAGAAAAATATACATATAAAGACGGAGAAATTTATGGCAAAGGTGTGTCAGCTTTTTTCAGGAAGCAGCGGAAATTCAATATTAGTCTCATCATCGGGGCACAACTACCTTGTTGATATAGGCGTATCGGCTAAAAAATGCGAAAACGGACTTAAACAAATCGGAATTGAGCCTGACAGCATTGAGGGCATTTTTGTAACTCACGAGCACGGCGACCACGCAAAAGGCGTAAGAATTTTTGCAAACAGATATCAAATTCCCGTTTACGCTTCAAAACTTTGCTATGACGAACTTTACAGGCAGGGTTTTGCAGACGATAAAACAAATCTTAACGTAATTGAAAATCATATTGAGCTTGACGGAATTAACGCTTTAACATTTCACCAAAGCCACGACAGTGCGGATTGCCTCGGTTTTAGGTTTAATTTTTCCGACGGAAGAAGCGCATCGGTTTGCACGGATACGGGTTTTATTACTGACAATGCAAAAGAAATTTTACCCGGCACTGACCTTGTATTTATCGAATCAAACCACGAAATAGCCATGGTAAATGCAGGAACGTATCCGTATTCTTTAAAGCAAAGAATTTTGGGTGCTAACGGTCATTTGTCAAATTTTGCATGCAGTGAATACATAAAAGAACTTGCCAAATCAGGCACCACACGCTTTGTTTTGGCACATTTGAGCAGAGAGAACAATCTTCCCGAGCTTGCACGTCAAACGGCTGTAGCGGCGCTTGACGAGATTAATATGGAAGAAAACAAAGACTACAGGCTTTATGTTTCACCGCCTGAAAACGACTCACGGAGCATTGTATTATGATAAACGTAACGCTTATAGCTGTCGGCAAACTTAAAGAAAAATATTTAAGAGATGCCGTGGCTGAATATTTCAAACGTCTCGGCGCTTTTTGCAAAATTAATATTATCGAAGTTGATGAGGAAAAAATCGGCGATAATCCGAGCAAGGCGCAAATTGACAATGTGCTTGAAAAAGAAGGACAAAGGATAATTAAAAAAATCCCAAAATCAAGCAGTGTTATCACCCTTTGCATTGAGGGAAAGGAATATTCAAGTCCCGATTTTTCGCACCTTTTGGATAATATTTCCATGACATCGTCGAGCATATGCTTCATTATCGGCGGTTCGTTCGGGTTAAGTAATGAAGTAAAGGGACTTAGCAATTACAGGCTTTCCTTTGGCAAAATGACGCTTCCGCACCAGCTTGCAAGAGTGGTTTTGCTCGAACAGGTTTACCGTGCCTTTTCAATATCCAACAATTCAAAATATCACAAATGATTGACTAAAGAGAAAATTTCAATTATAATTAAGGAAGATGAAAAAACGGAGGGATACCATGGCATTATCTGCAATGTTTATTTTAGAGGTTGTGATTGTATTTTCATTTATAGTAACCTCGCTTTTTATGTTTATACCAAAAAAGAACGAAGCGGTGCATAAAATATTTTTTGTTTTATCGGTTATGCTCGGTATTCTTGTAACATTTATCAGTGCAACCTCGCTTCCGTCAAATATGCAAATGCAAACGGTTGCCTGCTGGCTTTGCCTCGTGCCTGCCGCTATCGGAATTATCGTTTCGGTTGCCAAAGGTAAGCCTAATGTTTTTGCAAAGCTCTGCTCAATGCTGACAATAATACTTTCCGTTTTGGGATATTATTTCTTAGGTTAAATAAATCGACATATTAAAAAGTGTACTTTCATATTACGGTGAAAGTACACTTTTATTTTTAGTCAAGAATATTCTTTTGAGTAAAGTTGTTATAAGTCTGCCTTACTATAAGGAAAAGAGTGAAGCCTATAATCATTGCGCCGACGACATCGCTTAAATAGTGCGCACCCGCAACCATTCTTGTATATCCTACTACGCCGACAAATACAACGCTGACGCAAAATGCAAACGGTGCAAACTTTTTAAGCCTGTCAAATGCACTGCAAAAAAGAACGCTTAAAAATAAGGTGCAGGAATAAGTTGTGTGACCGCTCGGAAATGAGTCCGTTCTGCTAAACAAATGATAGTCATATGCACCGGTGGCTGACGCTTTATGATACCAAGGGGTAAAAGCGCCGAAATCGGTGGATTTAACCATATTTTGACTTAGCGGTGAATATTTGCCCTCGCTCAAACCCTCGTCATTAAAAAAGCCGTTTGAATATGCGACCATTTCACGAAATCTCACACGGTGGGTAATCGTTTTGCACTCCTCGACTATTTTATAAAAAATACCGAGCAGTACACCCGAAAGCGCAAGATATTCAAGTTTTTTAAGCTTTTCTTTATCAACCTTTTTAATAAGCAAAATTGACAAAGCCGCAACTATGAAGCTGATAACAAAATAAACAATCTGACTTAAATTATCCTTATCAAGCATATACAAAATATTTTTAATAACGTTTTCAATCAGCTTTTTCCAACCGATACCGCAAAGGACAAAAAATCCCAATGTTTCAACAAGTTTTAAAGCAAAGTCAAAAAACTTATATGCTTTTGACTGAATATTTTTAAAAGGCTTAACAAACGGGAAAAGTTTACCGATTACGTTTAAACAGCCGTTTAAATCTCTTTTGCAAATAAATATAACGGCAAATGCGGGACCCCACATACCCCAATACACAAACTGACCGAAATTTTCAACAAGTTTCGGGAAAGTAAGGTCGGGATTAAAAACATTTTTGTCAATAATCAAATCGTATTTACCGCCGTTTACACTTGCGAAAATCATCAAAGCGAAAAGGACAAGATAAATAATTATTGACGGTATCAAAATTTTCCTGTTTACACTCTTTTTCATTTTCTTACCCCTCATATTAGATTTAATTTAAGATTATCATATATTTTAATTAAACACAACATATTTTTAAAAAAGGGCATAAAAAAACACGGACCGATGATGTAGGTGGTTGAGGGATAGTCCGTGCTTTTTTATTAACTTAAGGAGTAATAGTTAGTATTCACTAACTACATATAAGTTAGCATAAACTAACTCATTTGTCAACCCTTTTTTCAAAATAAAATAAAAAAATCCCCGATTTTTTAAAATCAGGGATAAAAGGTCGCTATATAGAGTCATAAAGTGCAACGCCGAATGCCGACATAACAACACCTGCAATTATCGTAATCAAAATTATAACCGCATAGATTATAATATTGGCGATAATGTAATTTTTCTTATTTTTGTTTGTATTCGGGCTTACAAGCCAAACTATCCAGCAGATAATATTTACAATCGGGATTGCCGAAAGCAAAAACATACCGATATAAGAGCCGACGCTCATAACCTCATTTGTTTGATTAACAGGCGGATAAACGGGTGGCTGATACTGCGGCTGATTGTACTGAGCATTGGGATTATAGTAATTTTGCTGAGCATTAGGGTTATTGTATTCACCCTGATTATTCGGATTATAATATTCGTCCATAAATTTACCTCCTCTTTGTTATAATTTGATATTATCATATTGTTAATTTTTTGTCAATGTTTATTTAAAAATTATTAAGTCCCTGCGCTATCACATAAAAAGACCGACAACGCAGAAACGAAGTCGGTCTTTTAAATATTCAAATTACTGGAAGTCGAATACATTTACCCAAGAATCAAGAAGTGCTTTTTCCTCAGGCTTATTCTTAACGCTCTCACTGCAAGCAACAATCGGCATCCAAGCCTGAACAAGCTGCTTTGGAATATCTGCCTTTTTGCAGAAAAGGTTAAGATACTTTTCGGCAAGTTCTTTTTGACCGTCAAGATTAAATACAAGATAAGTTCTTGCAACATCCTCGGAAGCGTTACCCTGTGTTGCGTGTGCCCAGTCGATTACATAATAGTCGCCGTCGGGAGTAACGATTACGTTAGACGGGCAGAAATCGCCGTGAAGCACCTTGCTGTGTGCCTTCATACCCTCAAGCCTGTTATGAAGGTCATATCTCAAAGTAGCCTCGTAAGAGGAAGCGCTGATTTTTGCGTGCATTTTTTCCTTAATCTTGTTGAGCATAGGACATTTCTTTGAATGAATTTCCATTTGAAGGGCAACGAATTTTTCAAGATATTCGTCCTCTTTATCAGGATTTTCAGCCATAAGCTCCGAAAGGCTCTTACCCTCGATATATTCTCTTGTAATAGCCCAACCGCCGTCAACTTTTCTTACGTCAAGAAGTTTAGGAATTTTAAGACCTGTTTCCTCAACTCTCGCATTATTAAGCGCTTCGTTGAGAACCTGAGCCTTTGTGTATGCCTTTTCGTCAAATACCTTAACAAGCTTATCGCCGTCACGGTAAATCTTTTTGTTTTCTCTGTCTACAATAGTTGTCATAAAAGACACCCCCTATTAATTATACATAACGCAAAAATAACAGTCAAGAGTTGATTATTTTCCGTAGTAAGCACGAAGATACATATCCTTAATTTCAGACATAAGAGGAAGTCTTGGGTTAGCGCCGGTGCACTGGTCATCAAATGCGTCCTCGGTCATCTGGTCAAGTGTATCAAGGAAGTACTTTTCGTCTACGCCGTAATCCTTAATTGTCTTTTTAATTCCGACATAATCTTTAAGGTCATCAATCTTCTTAATAAGACCTTTAAGCTTAGCCTCGTCGTTTCTGCCGCTTACACCGAGAGCCTCGGCAACTTCGGCATAACGGCGAAGTGTCTTAGGATAATCATACTGGCTGAATGTACCCATCTTTGCAGGAACTTCGGCAGCATTAAATTCAAGAACATAGTCAATCATAAGTGCGTTTGCAACACCGTGCGGAAGGTGATGATAAGCGCCGAGTTTATGAGCCATTGAGTGACATACGCCAAGGAATGCGTTTGCAAAAGCCATACCTGCCATAGTAGCGGCATTAGCCATCTTTTCTCTTGCAACAGGGTCGTTTTGACCGTTGTCATATGCTCTCGGGAGATATTCAAAGATATTTTTAAGAGCCTCAATTGCAAGACCGTCTGTAAATTCCGTAGCCATCATTGAAGCATAAGCCTCAAGTGCGTGGGTAACTGCGTCGATACCCGAAGCGGCTGTAAGTCCCTTAGGTGCAGTCATATGGAAATCGGCGTCAACAATTGCCATATTTGGCATAAGCTGATAGTCTGCAAGAGGATACTTAGTACCTGTAGTTTCATCTGTGATAACTGCGAAAGGAGTAACTTCCGAACCTGTACCTGCAGATGTAGGAACAGCGATAAAGTAAGCCTTTTCACCCATCTTAGGGAATGTGTAAACTCTCTTACGGATATCCATAAATCTCATTGCAAGGTCATAGAAATCAACTTCAGGGTGCTCATACATAACCCACATAATCTTAGCTGCGTCCATTGCAGAACCGCCGCCGAGTGCGATAATCAAATCAGGCTCAAATGCTTTCATCTGTGCCCAGCCTTCTTTAGCGCAAGCAAGTGTTGGGTCAGGAGCAACATTAAAGAATGTTGTATTTACAATACCAAGCTCGTCAAGTTTATCTGTGATTGGCTTTGAATAACCGTTTTTATAAAGGAAAGAGTCAGTTACGATAAATGCTCTCTTCTTACCCATAACTTTGCCAACCTCGTCAAGTGCAACAGGAAGGCAGCCTTTTTTGATATATACCTTTTCAGGTGCTCTGAACCAAAGCATATTTTCCCTTCTTTCTGCAACAGTCTTAATATTGATAAGATGCTTTACACCAACGTTTTCACTTACAGAGTTACCGCCCCAAGAGCCGCAGCCGAGTGTAAGTGACGGAGCAAGGTCGAAGTTGTAAAGGTCACCGATACCGCCGAATGAAGAAGGAGTATTAACAAGAATACGGCAGGTTTTCATACGTGCTTCAAACTCTTTAAGTTTTTCTGTTTCTGTAATCTCGTTAATGTAGATTGAAGAAGTATGACCGTAACCGCCGTCTGCAATAAGCTGTTCAGCCTTAGCAAGAGCGTCTTCAAAGTTTTCACTCTTATACATAGCAAGAACAGGAGAAAGTTTCTCGTGTGCAAATTCCTCACTTATATCAACAGATTCAACCTCACCGATAAGAACCTTTGTATCTTCAGGAATTTTAACGCCTGCAAGAGCGGCAATTGTTACCGGCTTTTGACCTACGATTTTAGCGTTAAGTGCGCCGTTAATGATAATAGTCTTACGAACCTTATCAAGTTCGTCTTTTTTAAGGAAGTAGCAGCCTCTGTATTCAAATTCCTTGCGTACTTCTTTATAAATATTCTTATCAACGATAGTCGACTGCTCAGATGCGCAAATCATACCGTTATCAAATGTCTTAGAATGAATGATTGAGTTTACTGCCTTACGGATATCTGCACTCTCGTCAATAATAGCAGGAGTGTTACCGGCGCCTACACCGAGTGCCGGTTTACCGCTTGAATAAGCAGCCTTAACCATTCCCGGTCCGCCTGTTGCAAGGATAATGTCTGCTTCTTTCATAAGAAGATTTGTCATTTCAAGTGACGGAGCGTCAATCCAAGAAATGATATTCTCGGGAGCACCTGCCTCTACTGCTGCGTCAAGAACAATCTTTGCGGCAGCCGCTGTTGACTTCTTTGCTCTCGGGTGCGGTGAAATAATGATACCGTTTCTTGTTTTAAGAGAAATAAGAGTTTTGAAAATAGCTGTTGATGTCGGGTTTGTTGTAGGGATAACCGCACAAATAACACCGAGAGGCTCTGCAATACGCTTTGTGCCGTATGCCTTATCCTCTGCGATAACACCGCAAGTCTTTGTATTTTTATACTTATTATAGATATACTCTGCTGCGTAGTGGTTTTTGATAATCTTATCCTCAACTACGCCCATTCCCGTTTCCTCTACTGCCATTTTTGCAAGCAGAATTCTTGCCATATTTGCAGCCTTTGCGGCAGCGAGAAAGATTTTATCTACCTGCT
Organism: uncultured Clostridia bacterium; assembly: GCA_945874765.1. Lineage (GTDB taxonomy): Bacteria > Bacillota > Clostridia > Oscillospirales > Acutalibacteraceae > Eubacterium_R. The sequence goes on along the minus strand of CAMCHQ010000002.1, from coordinate 135,375 downwards.
CTTGAGTATAGGTAGAAAATTTACGCTGAGCCTCACGAACCTTTGCAAGTTCTGCTTCAAGCTTTTCAACGCTGTCGATAATTTCTTTTGCCATATTAATTACCTCCAAATATAATTTGAATAATGAATAAATTTGATTGGTTAATATTGTTATTTTTTTAACAATATCATCTTGCATATAATAATCCATTATAATTTATTTTTCAAGAGAAAATGCACAATTTTAGTGATTTTGATAAATGTGTTATTTTTTTAACAATAATTTTGTGCACTTTTTTATCGGTTTTCAACCGATTGTTACATTTTTAACAATCTCGTTAATACTTATCACATTGTTATAATTATTATGATAAATTAACAATTTCGCTTGAAATAGCACAATAATATTGTTATTATATTACTATTATATAAACAGTTTAAAAAAGAGGGTATAGTGTGATAAATCACACTATACGAATTGTATTGCCCTCAAAATTTGCCGATGGCATAATTTTGAGATGGCTGAAATCACCATTTACGCCTGTTCAGGCAACACAGGTTATAGGGTGATTTTTAATAAACTATTTGTTGCCTGAAAGGCTATGGTGATTAAAATGACAGCTTGCAAAGTAAGCATAATCGTTCCGGTTTATAATACATCCAAATATTTAAAAAACTGCATTGACTCGCTTTTGGCTCAAACATTAAACGAGATTGAAATAATAGCAGTCAACGACGGCAGTACGGACAAGAGTTTTGAAATATTAAAGGAATATCAAGCGTTAAATCCCAATAAGGTTTATGTTTACAATACGGAAAATAAGGGCGTCAGCCACGCAAGAAACTTCGGCGTTACAAAATCAAGCGGTCAATACCTCTGGTTTGTCGACTCCGACGACTGCGTTGAGCCTAATGCCTGCGAAGAACTCTACAACAAGGCTACCAAAGACAACAACGATTTGGTTCTTTTCAGCAGATATGACGTAAATGTCGAAACGCATGAAAAAATCGGCAATCTCACATTTCATTACAACCAAAACTTCAAGGTAAGCGAAAAGCCTTACGAACTTTTAAAACTCTCCCCTTTCCCGTGGAACAAGTTTATAAAAAAAGAGCTTTTTGACGGTGTTGAATTTCCGGATAAAATAAGATTTGAGGACTTACCGATTTCGTTTATTCTTGCAACAAAAGCAAAATCAATCGGCGTTATTAACGACTTTTTCTACAACTATTCCGTTCAGGTGGGATTTTTAAGCAAATTTACCGAGTCGACGCTTGACATCGCAAAGGCTATCGACTTTTTGATTAATAATCTTAAAGAACGTGACTGTTTTGATTTATATAAAAACGAGATTGAATATATCACTGTCCGTCATTTCTTTTACAGATTTGAGCAGCTTTTGACAGTCTACGGCGAGGAAAGTTTCGAATTAAAAGTTAAACTTATCAATACCCTTTTTGATTATCTCGAAGAAAACTTCCCCGATTTCAAGAAAAACAAATATATCGAATATAATCTTCCCGACAGGCTTAATAAACTTTTCAGCTTTTATTCCTCACGTGAGGCACTTTTGGACTTTGTTGCAAGGTGCAAGGATATGAGCGAAGAAGAGCAAAAGGCTTATGTTCAAAAACTCACAAGTGAGAACGAAGTGCCGAAAGCGTTTGAATTTAAAACCTTTGACAAAATCAAGGAAGAAACAAAATCTTCAGACGAGAAATACAATAAGTTAAGAAAAGAATTACCGATCAAAAAAGAAATTCTTTATATAAGTGCGCAAGAGCACGCCGTGCCGTCATCAATACTTGCAATGATTAAATATATCAAGGCTGAGAAAAACGATTACGAACAGCTTATTGTTGTAAACGGGGGTAATGTCAAAGAGAGCGAAGAAAGGCTCAAACGTTATAATTTAGGCGATATTCAAATTATAACAAGAGATGACGAAAAATATTTAAAATCCCTCAGTGAAGCCGAATATATCTTCTCCGACTGTGCGCTTGAATATTATTTCTCTGCAAAGGATAATCAAAAATATTTCAATTTGCAAACGGATAATATCTCTGTTAAAATGTCGAGAAAAAGGGAGAGAGAATGTTTTGAATTTGCAACGGCGCAAAAGAGCATAATCACCCCGAGAGCAAGTATTTATCTTACGAATGAAAGCAGATTATCGTTTGAAAAGGCATACAGGTGCGAAGCACTTCCTACAAGTGCAATTATTTCCGACAGTCCCGCTTTTGATATGGCAGGCGCAACAAGTTTTGCGGCGAAAAGTGATAAAATCAAAATTTTATTTACTCCTCAATTCAAAGCAACTTCGAAAAGAGGCGCCGTCATTGCTTACAGGAAATTTATGGCTAATCTTATGGTTATTGACAACGAGCTTAGCAAAAAATACGAGCTTTTTGTTTGCCTTGACACATTCCCGTACACGCCCGATTTCAGCGTATTCAACCACATTAAGAAAATGCCTAACGAATACGATTTATACGATTTTGCTTCCACCTGCGACTGTGTAATTTCCGATTATAATACGATATTAAACGTTTTCAAGAACACCGATTTAAAGCTTGCAAGGTTTATTCTTGACGCTAACAGATTTATAAGTGACGAAGAACTCGGTCTTGATGAAAGCGTACCTGTTTTCACCACGGCAAACGAACTTTGCGAATTTATAAGAACGCTTAAAAAATCGACTGTCGATTTCACAAAGCACGAAAACGCAAAGGAACTTTTTGAAAAAATCGAGAAAAACGAGATTGACAAAAAGAAAGTCGAGCAGGAAGTTTGCCTTTACTATTTAGGCGGAAATTTGACGGAAAACAGAGTAAAGACATTTAAGCGCATACGCAAGGAGCAAAGTTTTAAAACATTTTATCTTTGCTTTGACGAGGAGAAAAATCCGAACTACAAATCCGACGGTGAGGAATATCTCAAAGGCATAAGGCTTATCCCGATGAGATTTGACGGAGTTGACTTATTTGACGAAAGCGATATAAAAGGCGCTTATCTTAAATCAAAACTCGGTTTAAATCCCACTAAGAAATTTGAGGCGCTTTGCGAAGAGGAAAGAAGCAGATATTTCGGGGATATAAGATTTGACGACGAATACGTTTTATCCACCTCCCAAATTACACGAAATCTCCTTTTCATCGGCTTGGCTAAACACTTAAACTATGAATTCAATTGGTTTGACAAGGACAAGTACGCTTCCAAAAAGCCGTTTAAAACAAAGGTTGATTACATTTGTTCAAGGCTTGAAAAAGGCGCAAAGGTCAAAATCAATGATGATATGAAAGGCTTAAAGTGCGTTAAAAAATTAGATATTGAATAATCAAATGCGATTGCCTGTTTATTCGGGCAATCGCTGTTTTTTGCCGTTTTGAACTGAAAATAGAATAAATTATTTATAAAATCAACAAAATTCCATTGATTTTAGACCCTTTATATGTCATTATTGACTTAAAGAGATATCAAAGGAGGAATAGAAATGGACAGTGAAAAACTCAGCAAAACAATAAGCGAAGCAAGAAAGAAAAAGAATTTGTCTCAAAAAGAGCTTGGCGATTTGCTTGGCGTTTCAAACAAAGCCGTATCAAAGTGGGAAAACGGCGAATCTACTCCGAGACGTGAATCACTTATAAAATTGTGCGAAATACTTGAACTTGACAAAGTCGAAATTTTAGGCTTTGAACAAAAGGACAGTAAAAATGAAATCGACAGTTTAAAAAGTGAGAATGATAAACTCAAAAATCAAATAGAGGGTATAAACAAAAGGCAGAAAAAAGCATTAAAATATATATTCGCTTTTGCAATTATTTTTGTTGTTTTGGCTGTCGGCGTGTCTTTGGTTTTAACAAAAAGTACGGCGCAAAATGATAAAATAAACGACCTTTCGCAAAGCAAAACAAAAATAGTTTTTGCCGACAAAGAGTTTGTGCCCGTATATAAAGAGCTTGAATATACGGTCAATCACGAATTTGACTTCAACTCCTGCGAGCAAAAATACGCAACGTATATCACAAAAAGCGGAGAGAAGAAAAAAGTTCTTATTTATTGCAACGCATATTCAGACTTCGTGGCGCTTAAAGCAGGCGGTAAAAATTATTATTACGCAAACGAAAAAGTCAATTATTTAAAATGTGACAAAAAATATATTGAAAGCATTGAAACAGACGCAAGTTCGATAATCAATAATAACTTTTACGAACATAACAGTCTGCTTTTCGGAAACGAGCTTTACAACGGCGATAAAAACGAATTGATTGATTATATAAATGCAGACAAAAAGGCCGTATCGAAAAAAATTGTCGAGCGTTATCTCGGCAATAAAACAAGAAGAATTATAATATGTTTAAAATCAAATGAAGATATCAGCAATATTAATATAACTTCATTTTGCCCCGGCGAATTTTTTAAAGACGATAAAGAAAAAATTTACTTTTACGACTACAACACCTCCTGCGCATATGAGGTAGGAAAGGAGCTTGGTGAAAATGTCTACAAATAGAAAAGACAATTTAAACGACATTATTAAACGGCAGGAAGAAATTTTATCATCCCTAAAAAATGAAGCGCAGTCCATTGACAACGATTTAATAATCAAGCAAAACGAATACCTAAACAGTGAAATAAAAGAAGTAAAAGAAAAAAATTCTGCCCTTTCAAATGAAAACGAGCAGTTAAAAAAGGAACTTACAAACACAAAAAGCGCTCTTTTCAAAAAGCTTGCAAATGAAAAATTAAACGCATTTTCACGTGTTCAAAAAGACATTGATAAAATGTATTACACGGGTGAAAAAGGAGTAAAAAGCAGGCTTGACGAGTACAGCAAAGGGTGCGAAAAGAGCCTTGACGAAACAATAAAAGCCATCAACACTTTAGCCGACGGCGAATATGACGAAATATTAAATAAATTTCTCAATCTCAAAAAGGAATTTGAGCAAAAAAGAGAAAATCTCGAAAAATATTCAAACGAGCAATTTAACAATCTTCGCCAAACCAACAACAAAGTCGGCGAAAGGCTCAAAGACGAACCGTTAAGCGAAACAGAGAAGAAAGCGTCACTAAAACAAAGAAGCCTTGAATCGTTCATCGGCTTAAATGTGCTGAGCAAGGCGGGTATTCTTCTTTTTATAATCGGCATTATCCTTGTCGGCAGGTACGCTTATCTTCATATGTCCGACCTGTTCAAGTGCTTGCTTATATACATTCTCGGCGGTGCGCTTGTCACAATCGGCGAACTGTTTTACAAAAAGGAAAAGAATGTTTTTTCAACAGCACTTATAAGCGGTGGCGTTGCCGTTTTATATGCGGCTACTGCGTCGGGATATTTTGCATTTGACGTTTTCTCGGCAAGACTTACATTTGTGCTTTGCATTATAGTGACGGCTGCGGCAATTTTGCTTTCAATGCAGACGAAAAATCAAATTGTCTGTATATTTGCCTCAATCGGCGGATATCTGCCTGTAGTTGTGCTTTATTTAATCAGCTTCGGCAAGGCGGCAAGCGACAATATGTTTTTACCTGTATCAAGCGCATATTTTTGCCTGCTTGCAATAGTTGTTTTCATAATGACATACAATAAAAAATGGTATGCGGCGCAGTTTATATCGTTTGCACTTCATATGACATCAGTCGGCGGTATTGGCGCTTGCGCCTGGGCACTCAAAGACCTCGGCGGATATTCATATGCCCTGCCTCTTTCGGCAGCATTTTCGATTATTTCATTCATCATTTATCTTGCAATGCCAAGCGGAAAAATCATTTCGAACAAAGAACTTGAAGTGCAGGACACCGTTTTGCTCGGCTTAAATACAATAGCCGGTGCAATAAGCATAGGAGTTACGCTTTACCACTGCTTTGAAAGTGCGCTTGCAAACAGAATTGTCGGAATAGTATTTTTGGTGTTCACTTGCCTTTACATATTCCTGTTTTCAAAAATCAACAAATCGGAAAAAGGCGACAATATTTCAAAAGCCGCAACGATTATTTCATCTTTGAGCGCACTCGTATTTTCAATGCTGATTGTGCCATATATGTTCGGCTTGCGCTATGCGCCTATCGCTTGGGCAATTGAGGGTTCGCTTCTTGCGATATTCTCAATCAAAAAGAAAATCCAAATCAGCGAAATTGCCGGATTTATCTGTATGCTTCTCTCTTTCGCATTTGGAATTTACTATAATTCAGTCGGCAAATATTCATCACTTTTGGCTGTTGCTGTTTTCACGGTAATTCTAATATCGGCAATAAGCTACACATTATTCGGCTTAATCACCGCAAAAGACAATTCGCCTTACAAGATTATTGAAACAGTTATGGCAATTTTCACTTTCTCGTATCTTGAATTTATCTACGGCATAATAATCAAAAGTCCGGCAATAAAATATACCAGTGCATTTACAAACGTTTCAATGGGTATAATCTTTGCACTGTGCATTGCGCTGATAATTCGTATGGGTGTGTTAAAAAATAATGCGTCACTCATTTTCAGCGATATTCTCGGTATAATATTAATGCCGATTACCGTTATAAGGCTGAACCTTTTTGAAAATTACGATTATATAATCAATTATTATCACGAAGAAGCAAATAACGCTTCACTTAAAATATTTAATTTAATTTTACTTATAGCCGTAAATATTGCAGTCGGCATATTCTTTGCAAAATGTATCAGCAGTGCGATTAACCGCCATTCATCAAGCGTTTGGATATTTACACTGATGACCTCAATTTCCGCTTTGGCACTCATAACTTCAATGGTTATGGCGCAGTTCGGCGTTGAATTTTCAAGTGCAATAATCAGCACAATTTACATTCTTGTATCAATAATACTTCTCTTTGTAGGTTTCAAAAAGAATTACACAATTGTGCGTTCCAGCGGTCTTGCAATTATACTTTGCACCTTTGCAAAACTTTGCTTTATAGATACAAGGTCGCTTGAATCAACGTGGAAAATTTTATCATACTTTGCATTCGGCGCTATATTGATAGTCATTTCGTTTGTATATCAAAAATTCAGCAAAAAACTCGAAAATGAAGTATCAAACATCACCGACGGCAATAAAAAAGAGCAATAAAAAAAGGCCTTGAAAGTTTTACGCTTTCAAGGTCTTTCTATATAATCAAAGTGTTTTATAATATACGCAAATATCTTCATATTCACCGTCTTTGAGCATAAAGCCTGCGGGAATAGTGCCGAGCTTATTAAAGCCAAGACGTTCATAAAGATGACGTGCGTGAACATTGGTGCTCACTACGGCGTTAAACTGCATAATTTTAAAGCCAAGTGCTTTTGCATTTTCAAGGCAGTCACAAACAAGTTTTTCACCTATATGCTCTCCCCTGCACTTTGAGGATACGGCAAAACTTGCATTTGAAATATGAGCGCATCTTCCGACGTTGTTCGGGTGAAGAATATACATTCCCACTATCTCCCCCGTCTCGTCATTTTGGGCAACACCGCAGTAGCTTTGGGATGCGAAAAATTCCTTAGCGTCATCGCCGAGAGGCTCAATCTGAGGGAAAGCGACAGCGTCGTTTACAACCTCATTCCAAATTTGAGCCATTTCTTCTATATCGTTATCGTTATATTTTCTAATACTTATCATTTCATCACCTATATCAAAAAAGGACACTGAAAAGTGTCCTTTAATTACTTATTAGTCTGATGTGTAAGGGAGAAGAGCTAAATGTCTTGCTCTCTTAATAGCAGTAGTAAGCTCTCTCTGATGCTTTGCGCAAGTGCCTGTTACACGGCGAGGAAGAATCTTTGATCTCTCTGATACAAATCTCTTAAGTCTTGTAACATCTTTGTAGTCGATTTCATCAACTTTTTCTACACAAAAAACGCAAACCTTCTTGCGGCCCTTACGTGGACCACCGGCTCTGTTATATGCCATAATTAGTTTCCTCCTTTAAAATGGTAAGTCGTCGTCATCATCAACGATTTCTTCAAAATCTGTATTATCAGCTGTTGAGTAACTCGGTGCAGGCTGTGAAAAAGCAGGATTTGTACCCTGATTCTCTGCCTTTGAGCCACAAAAAGAAACCTGATTTGCAACAACTTCTACGGATTTTCTCTTGTTTCCGTCACGGTCGGTGAAATTGTTTGTCTGGATTGAACCCTCGACAGCAATCATTGAACCTTTGTGGAAATAACGAGAAATAAATTCAGCAGTTTGGCGCCAAGCAACTACGTCAATAAAGTCAGCCTGTCTTTCCTGTCCCTGTGACTGATAATTTCTGTCAACAGCCATTTGGAAACGAATAACCGAGAGACCGCTTGTTGTAGTTTTAAGCTCCGGCTCATAAGTTAATCTGCCCATAAGAACAACAGAATTGATCATTATAAATCCCTCCTATTATTCGCCTTTAGCAACGATTAATGAACGAAGTACGCCGTCTGTAATGTTGATAACACGGTCAAGCTCCTGCGGGAATGCTTCATCACTTGTGAAATCGATAACAATGTAATAGCCATCGTTTTCATAGTTGATAGGATATGCAAGCTTACGCTTACCCCATTCCTCAACATTGCCGAGAGTGCCATGCTTTGCGATGAGGTCAGTAAACTTCTGCTTTAAAACCTCAACTGCTTCTTCTCCGTTTGCAAGAGAGAAAACCATTACGATTTCATAATTTTTTAATGCCATTCTTCAGCACCTCCTTTTGGTCTTTTGGCCTGCACATTTCGTACAAGCAAGGATTGCTTTGTTTTTACAAAGCTGAGTTATTATAACAAAAATACAATTATATGTCAAGCATTATTTTAATATTACCGTCACAAGCGACATAGGCTTAATATCAAGCTTTTTGACATTTTGCATTTTGGTTTCTTTAAGGTTGAACGACTGCGTTGTTTCAATAAAATCGCAATCATTAAAGACCTTGTCAAATTCAAGCGTCCTTTTTGCCTTGCTGTTATTGACTGCGACAATCGCCTTTTTGCTTTCATTTATTTCAAAAGCAAAAACAGAAAAGCCACGGGAAGTATTAAAATCAATATCAAGACTTTTTGAACCTTTGTGAATATATTTTGAAAAATGAGCCATAGCGTAATAGCGCTTTGCAACATAATAATCGGAAAAATCGTCCTTTGCGACTAAAAAGCCGTCGCTGTAATTATCCCATTGATTTACACAAACCCAAGCACTCCAGCTGTCAACGCCCGTATATATTAAATCTTCCCCTATAATGCGTGCCATAATGAGAGATGATTCAACAGATTTTGTATCATGCTTACACGGAAGCTCACACCACTCACTCATATCAAAGCGTGGAGTTTTAATATTTTTCTTTGCCCATTTGCCGAATTCAACCTTTTCGCCGACATTTTCGTCAGAGCCGTATGAATGATAAGCAAAGGTGTCAAGATATTTCATAATAAGCTCATTTGACGATAAAAGTTTATAATACTCTTTTGTGTGGTCTTTGATGTTACCGCTTTCGGGACCGTAAAGTTTAAGAGATGATTTACGCTTTTCGAGTTCCTTTGCAAATTCCAAAAAACAATCGTAAACCTCTTTGGGCTCATAATGACAGCCCTCCTGCCAAACACTTTCACCGCCCCATTTCCATTGAGGCTCATTAATCGGGCTGATGTATTTAACAGGATATCCCTCTTTGATAAAATGCTCTGCAATATCAATTAAGTATTTTGCAAAATCTTCATATTTCGACTTATCAAGATTTGAAAAATGCTCGGTAAAACCGCCGCTTGTCTGCCCCGTTACAGTTTGTGTAAAATGGGGAGAATTGGCAAAAAATATAAGCGTATCGATATTGCCGAGTTTTAAGCATTTTTTCATCATTTTAACGGCATATTTATCCTTTGAGTAATCAAACGTGCCGTCTTTATTCATAAAGCTTTCAACATATCGCCACGGATTTTCGATTCTTAAATTATCTTTTTCATATCCGCCGCCGACATTAAAGCGGTAAATATTCATTTTAAGGCCGTCGTCACCGTACAGAAGATTTGCGATTTCATCTGCTGTTTTTTCGCTTTTTACCTGAGGCGACCACCAGCACGCAGAACCGCCGAAGCCTTTAAGAGTTTTTATCTCTTTTGCATTTTCAAAACTGATTTTCATATCTTAGCCCTTTATCATATGTTCAAGTTTTGCTATATCACGTGAGAAACGGCGCTGACTTACGAGAACAACTATTTCGTCGCCCTCTTTAATAACCGTGTCACCCTTAGGGGTAATTGATACGCCGTCACGTTCAATGCTTACAACAACACAGTGCTTGCCCCAGTCGATATCCATAATTTTCTTTCTTGAAATAGGACTGCCGACGGGAATTGTATATGTTTCAAGCACCTTTTCGTTAGTTTCAAAGAATTTCGGCTTTTCGTGAGACGTGCTGACAATTCTTTCAAAAAGAAATTCATAAAACGGAGTAACACCGATAAAATTAGCGGTTGCATAGCTTATTAAACTTACAACGGCAAGCGGAAGAATATTATTCATATTACCCGTAAGTTCAAACACAAGAACAATACCTGTTATCGGGCTTCTTACGATAGACGAGAAAAGACCTGCCATACCGATTACAACAAATTCCTCCCACATAGCGGGAGTGATTGCGCTAAACGAATTAACGCTGACAGTTCCGAAAATAGCGCCCATATATGCGCCCAAAATACAAAGAGGATAAAGTGTTCCGCCGGGTGCACCGCTTGCAAAGCAGACAGCACCGAACAAAAACTTAGTAGTCAAAAGAACAATCAAATATGTAAGCGACGGATTTTCTTTAAGAAGAATAATCTCCATACTGTGACCGCCGCAAAGGATTTGAGGCATAACAAGACCGACTACACCGCTGAAAATAAATATAATTGGCATTTTAACATAATTCGGAATTTTAATTTTTTTGTATAAATCCTGAGCCTTGCCCATACAAACGTTATATGCACAGCCGCAAAGACCGAGGAAAAAGCCCATTATAATCAAGAGCCAATAATATTTAAGCGGAAAATTAACCGTATCATAATTAAACACGGTATTTTGACCGAAGAAAAGTTTTGAAATATAATCGGCTGTTACGGCTGAAACAATGCCCATACAAAGAAGGCTTTTGTCAAATGTGTGATGAATTTCTTCAAGGACAAACATTGTGCCTGCCAAGGGAGCGTTAAATGCCGCCGCCATACCCGCACCGGCGCCGCAGCTAATCATACGAAGTTCTGTCGTTTTGTCAGCCTTTGTAAGCCTTGCAACACCTTTTGCCGCCATACCGCCAAGCTGAACGCTCGGACCCTCTCTGCCGAGAGAAAGACCCGAAAAGACAGAAGCGGTACCGCCCAAAAGTTTAACGAGAATTACTCTCCACCAGCTCGGATTAATATGCCCTTTAACTTCACCGCTGACCTGCGGAATACCCGAGCCGCCGCCCTGCGGTTCCCACTTAACAAGCATTGAAACAAGAAATCCGATAAGCGCCAAAATAACAAACCAAACAATAACTTTAACGGTATTGCCCTTGACGAAATCGATAATTTTCATCAAATATTTTTCCGCAAGTGAAAGTAAAAACCTGTATAATACGGCAATAAGGCCGGACGCAATGCCGACCTCTAAGCCACGAACTATAAGATAAAAGCTTTCTTTTCTGCGAAATTCAATTTTTCTAAAGGTAGATTTATCTTTATTTCTCATAATATCAATATTTCTTCAACTGTTCCTCGTTTACATTTTCAAGGAATTCGTCATACGTTCCCATTCTGTCAATAACTCTGTTGCCTGAAATCTCAATAATTCTGTTTGCCACAGTCTGCACAAATTGATGGTCGTGAGAAGTGAACAAAATAGTTTCGGGATAACGGATAAGACCGTCATTAAGAGCGGTGATTGATTCAAGGTCAAGGTGGTTTGTAGGCTCATCGAGAATAAGCACATTTGCACCCGAAAGCATCATTTTGCAAAGCATACAACGTACACGTTCGCCGCCTGAAAGAACGTTTGCCATTTTAAGCGCTTCCTCACCCGAGAAAAGCATTCTTCCGAGCCAGCCTCTGATATCGGCTTCAAGAGTATAAGTTGTATATTGCCTGAGCCAATCAACAAGTGTAAGCTCAACGCCGTCAAAATACTTGCTGTTATCACTCGGGAAATAACTTTGAGAAGTTGTAACGCCCCATTTGTAACTGCCCTCGTCAGGCTCCAATTCGCCCATAATGATTTTGAAAAGAGTGGTTTTTGCAACAACGTCCGAACCGACAAAAGCAACCTTTTCTCTTGGATGAATAACGAATGATACGTCATCAAGCACTTTTCTGTCGCCGATTGTCTTAGTCAAATGGTCGACTCTCAAAAGGTCATTGCCGCACTCTCTGTCGGGTTTGAAATCAACATACGGAAAACGTCTGCTTGAAACAGGCATATCAATCATTTCAAGTGCGTCGAGTTGCTTTTTACGGCTTGTAGCCTGCTTTGATTTAGCGGCATTTGCAGAGAAACGTGCAATAAATTCCTGAAGTTCTTTAATCTTCTGCTCATTCTTTTTATTTTGGTCTCTCGCCTGACGCTGACGCATTTGTGTATATTCATACCAGAAGTCATAGTTACCTGTATAAAGCTGAATTTTACCGAAATCGACGTCGCAAATATGAGTACATACTTTATTTAAGAAGTGACGGTCATGAGATACAACGATAACGGTATTTTCAAAATCCATAAGGAAATTTTCAAGCCAACTGATAGCCGCAAGGTCAAGGTGGTTTGTAGGCTCGTCAAGAAGAAGGATATCGGGATTGCCGAAAAGTGCCTGAGCAAGAAGCACTTTAACCTTCATATCCGACGGAAGTTCCGCCATTTTCATATTGTGGTATTCATCGGGCACACCGAGTTTATTGAGCATAAATGCGGCGTCACTTTCAGCATTCCAGCCGTCCATATCCGCAAATTCCGCTTCAAGCTCACCTGCTTTAATTCCGTCCTCTTCGCTGAAATCCTCTTTCATATAAAGGGCGTCTTTTTCTTCCATAACCTCGATAAGACGAGGGTTACCCATAAGAACAGTCCTGATTACCTCATATTCATCATAAGCAAAGTGGTCCTGCTTCAAAACCGAAAGTCTTTCACCCGGAGTAATGAATACTTCACCCTTTTGAGGTTCAAGCTCGCCTGAAAGAACTTTTAAAAATGTAGATTTACCTGCGCCGTTTGCGCCGATAATGCCGTAGCAGTTGCCTGCCGAAAAAGTAACGTTTACTCTTTCAAATAAAACTCGACCGCCGAACTGAACGGTGACATTATTTGCCTGAATCATTATTTTTCCTCCAACATAACAGTTAAATTTAACAAAATTTTTAGATACTTAATTTTTCACGGATATATAATACTACATAAATATTCCAAATACAAGTATTATTTATTTTAACATTGATTTTATAATAAAAGTAAAGTATAATATATTGTAATTTAAAATGAGAGGTATAAATATATGGATATCAAAATTTCCCCTTCAATGCTTGCAAGCGACTTTGCAAATCTTGAAAGCGAGCTTAAAAAGTGCGAAATCGGCGGTGCAGACTTAATTCATCTTGATGTTATGGACGGTCATTTTGTGCCGAATATTTCAATCGGTGCGCCTGTTATTGCGGCTATGAAAAAGGTTTGTAATGTTCCTTTCGACGTGCATTTGATGATTAGCGACCCATATTTTTATATTGACGATTTTGTTAAGGCAGGTGCCGACATAATCACATTTCACGTTGAATGTGACAGCGACATCGAAAAAACGATTGACAAAATCATATCGGGCGGCTGCAAAGCTTCTCTCGCAGTTAAGCCCAACACGGATATTGAAGCCGTTTATCCATATCTTGACAAACTTTCAATGGTACTTGTTATGACTGTTGAGCCGGGCTTCGGCGGTCAAAGTTTTATGGAAAACACTATGCCGAAGATTGAAAAGCTTCGTGCAAAATGCCCTGAGCTTGACATTCAGGTTGACGGCGGAATTAATCCGACAACAGTCAAAATCGCAGGTAAGGCAGGCGCTAATGTTATGGTTGCCGGTTCTGCGGTATTCAACAGTGAAAATCCAAAGGAAACTATCAAACTTCTTAAGCAAAATGCGAAAGCATAAAATGGCAGTGATTTTAATTTATGAAGAAAAAGCGTTTTTATAACAACAAAAAACGAAATACCAAATGGACCGAAAAGGAAACGGGGCGCAAAATATCATTTGCGGACAAATATATTGACGCAGGAAACGGCAGTGACAAATTCGACTCAAAGCGTCCTAAGCAAAAGAAAAAGCGCAAAGCCAAAGAGAAAACGGCTAAACTTTTCAAAAACGTTGCAATCGTTATTGCCTGCTTTCTTATTATCAGCGTAGGTTACAGCGCAATGGACCTTTACATTGACCGTAACGCTATGCCCGAAACAGAGGCAAACACGGGTGAAAGCGTCAGCTTCAGCGACGTCAATCTTATGCTCAAAGGTATGGGCATTCAGTCGATTTCACTTGACGATTCCGTTATGCTTGACTCTGTTATCAAAAGTGCTGAGGACGAATCGTATTCATCGGTTACATTTGATTTAAAGCGTGACGACGGCACAATAGGATATAACAGCAGCCTTGCAACAATCAGAGCATACGGTGCTATTTCTTCCCCTGCGGCTCAGCTTGAAAAATCGGTTGCAAAGCTTAATCAGGCTGACATTATACCTATCGGCAGAATTTCGTGCTACAAGGACAATATTGTTGCCCTTTCCGACCTTGACAGCGCAATCAAAAACGGCAAAAGCGTTTACAGAGATTCAAGCGGCAATGCATATTTAGACCCTAACAACAGCACAACGTATAACTATATCAAGAGTATTGTTGAGGAAACAAAGGCTATGGGTATAACCGTATTTTTGCTTGACAATACTAAACTTCCGAGCGATATAAGTTCAAATTACGACGACGGTTTTGCTCCTCTTGCAAAAAAGCTTTATGCCGAATTCGGGCAGGATATAAAATTCATTGAAGCAATTGACGTTACAATCAATGATGACAGTATATCAAACGAACCTGTTACGGACGAAAACGGAGATACTGTTTACAACACGACAAGCTCATTTGACGGCGAAGAATTTACAAGCGGTTACGGCGATTCAAACGAAACAGTCGGCGAGGGCGACACTTCATCAACTACAGAAAAGCGTGAACCGCTGACCGATGAGGACGGCGATATTGTTTACGGCAATGACGGTCAGCCGGTTTATCCGACAAAAGAGGGCGAAACCACGGCGACCACCAAGGAAAGAATACCGCTTACCGACGAGGACGGCGATATTATTTACGGAAACGACGGACAACCTGTTTATTCGACTGAGGAAAGTTCGACAAGTGAAACAACAACACAAGGCAGAAATTCGCTTGAAAAGCAGATAGAAAACAAAATCAGCAAAAAATCGACAGGCAATAAAATGTACTATATTACAACAAACAATGCGCAAAAGGTAAAGAAAATACTTGACAACAAGAAAATTACAAACTACATTATCCAAAGCGCAAACTAATGCAATTCAAGGTGAGAATTTATGAAAAAGGCACTTTGCAAATTTGCCCTTATTATGCTTGCAATAAGTTTAATATCAAGCATTGTACCTTTGCAGGTCTTTGCAAAAACAAGTGACGCCGACTTAAAAAGCATTGAAGTAAGCTGCGGTGTGCTTGACCCGAAATTTGACGCAGGTAAAACAAAATATACGCTTTATATTCCGAGCGATTTAACAAAAATAGTTATCACGCCGACGCCAAAAAGCGAAAATGCAAAAGCAAGCAAGATAGACTTAACACTTGATATCAAGCAAGAGCCGGAAATCACCGTAATTTGCACATCAAATGACGAAAAGAAAAAATACACCATACAAATAAAGCGTATTGATAAAACGACAAGTGAAATAGAAAACGAAATAAATCAAAACGGTTATGCAGTTTATGTTACGAAGCAGAAATTTTATCAAAGAACAGATTTTCTTATATGCTCAGGCGCTGTTTTAATCGGGGCTTTGGTATTGACTGTTTTGTATTTAACGTTTAAGAAAAAACTTATAAATCCTTATGACGATAGCGAAAAGCCGTTTTACCGTTTGGACTGAAATATTTATGGAAGTGAGATGAAAATATGGAACTCGAAGAATTAAACAACGACGAAACTGCGCAGGAAATCTCCGAGCTTTGCACAAAAAAAGAATTCCATAAAATCAAAGATATTCTTATTGAAATCAACCCTACCGATATTGCCGCAATTTTCGAGGAATTGCCTAAAGAGCAAATGCTTCTTTTATTCAGGCTTTTACCGAAAGAGGAAGCGGCTGAAACCTTTGTTGAACTTGACGGTGACACTCAGGAAGCGCTTATTACCGCCTTTTCCGATACCGAGCTTAAAGAGGTTATTGATGAGCTTTACCTTGACGATACGGTTGATATTATCGAGGAAATGCCTGCAACGGTAGTTAAAAGAATACTTAAAAATACCGATTCGCAAACACGTAAATCAATCAACACTCTTCTTAAATATCCCGAGGACAGTGCCGGTTCGATTATGACGCCAGAGTTTGTAGACCTTAAACGTGACAGCACCGTTGAGGACGCTTTCAAGCGCATAAGGAGAACGGGTGTTGATAAGGAAACGATTTACACCTGTTATGTTACAGACGCTTCCCGTCACCTTATCGGCGTAACTACCGTAAAAGAGCTTCTTTTGCACAATTACGACGACAGGATTGAGGATTTTATGGAAACGAATATCATTTTCGTAAATACTCACGATGACAAGGAAACGGCGGCTAATCTTTTTGACAAATATAACTTCCTTGCACTTCCCGTTGTTGATATGGAGGAAAGGCTTGTCGGAATTATTACGTTCGACGATGCTATCGACGTATTGCAGGAGGAAAACACCGAGGATATCCACAAGATGAACGCTATGGTGCGTACAACTGAAAAGCCGTATCTTAAAATCGGTATTTTTGAAACATACAAATCCCGTATTCCCTGGCTTCTTCTTTTAATGATAAGCGCAACGTTTACCGGTATGATTATCACATCTTTTGAAGATAAACTTTCGGCGCTCATTGTGCTCACCGCATTTATTCCTATGCTTATGGATACAGGCGGTAATTCGGGCGGTCAGGCAAGTGCGACAATCATTCGTGCCCTTTCGCTCAACGAGATTGATTTAAACGATATTTTCAAAGTTATTTGGAAAGAAATACGGGTAGGCTTTGTCTGCGGCTTAACACTTTCAATAGTCAATTTCTTTAAGATTATTCTCATTGATAAGCTCCTGCTCGGAACAAAAGGAATTACGTTTAAAGTTGACCTTGTAATAAGCCTTACATTGTTTATAGAAATAATTTTTGCGAAAATAGTCGGCTGCACATTGCCGATATTTGCAAAGAAGCTTAAATTTGACCCTGCGGTTATGTCGTCACCGTTTATCACAACAATTGTCGACGCACTTTCGCTTCTTATTTATTTCGGCCTTTCCACAGCAATTCTTCATATATAAAATTATTAACGGTTTATATGTTAAGCAATATAAGGTTGCGAAGAAGTAGTCAAAATTGGATTTTTAGTGAGAGGAGCTGTACGTTGGTACTGCCCTCTCGCTAAAAATTCAAAGTGCCCAACGTTTTGTCGCCGTATCCTTTAGGATATTAAGACAAAACGTTCAAGTGTTATTGATATAAAAAATTAAGGAATTAGAAAAGCGTAGATGAATACGTATTTCTAATTCCTTTTATATTTCGGCACGGTTATGGCTGCTTATTCACAACCTTAAGAAAAGATTTTATTTCATCAATCCTGTCAATTGTCTGTTCATAGCCGAGATTATAGATATGCTGAATTTTCATAGGTTCGCTGTCAAGAGTATGGAAATCAAGCGGAGAACGTGGAGCAATTACAAGGACATTGCCGAGTTTTTCCTGTTCGAAAACAAACTCTCTTTGCGCATTATACATCTTTTGCCTGTTAATAACCGCCTCGGCAGTAAGCGGAAATTTATGAAGCGCTTTTCTGATTGCCTTTTCGTGACCTATCGGCTTTTTGGTAAAATGCCTATCCTGAGTTAAAACAACTACGCATTTTTCACATCCGTCCTCATATGCTTTTTTAAGCGGAATAGAGTCGCAAATGCCGCCGTCATAATACATATCCTTACCGATTTGAACAGGCTTTGCCGCCATAGGAAGCGCACAGGAAGCGTGGATAATTTCACATTCTTTTCTGAAATCCGTCGGATAAAAATATTCCGCCTTGCCCGTTTTTGCATTGGTTGCAACCACGCAGAATTTAGTATTGCTCTTTTCAAATTCATCGTAGTTGAGCGGAAACATTTTATAAGAAAGTTCGCCGAAAATCCATTTTGAATTAAGATATTCGCCGTTTTTGAAAATAGACTTAACGCCCATATATCTCTCATCGTGGGCATAGTCAACCATAATATCTCTCATACGGTGCAAATTCTTTGCAATAAACGATACGCCGTTGCAGCTTCCTGCCGAAACGCCGATAACATAAGGAAATGTAATATTATTTTCCATAAGAGCGTCGGTAACACCGCTTTCATAAGCCGCACGCAAGCCGCCGCCTTCAAGAACCAAACCGGATTTAAACATAATTAATACTCCATTTGCAGAAATGATAATAAAAAATAGACGGCTAAGGTCAACCCAAAGCCGTCAAATAAGTTAATAATTACTCAGCCTTTTTCTTTGCAGGAGCTTTCTTAGCAGCCTTCTTAGGAGCTGACTTCTTTGCAGGAGCCTTTTTCTCTTCCTTTGGCTCTTCCTTAGCTTCCTCTGCCTTTGCTTCTACGATTTCGATTTCATTGTCACATTCAAAGAAATCATTGTCATCAAAATACTCCGGCTCTTTATGAGCTAAAAGCTTTTGAATAGCAATATAAGCAGCAGCGATTACGCCTGCAATAGCAACAATGGCACTGATAACCTTTAATAACTTTTTGAAATTCATAATTTTGAACCCCTTTCAAATAACTATATCTATTATAAATTCAAATTAATATAAAGTCAAGCATATTTATAATATTGAACATTTGCACATTAAAACGACTTTTATCATTTAACCGTAACGGTCTTAATCTTTGACCAATCGGAATAAACTTTCTTGCCCTTAACTGTTTTATATGTACGAACCTTTACAAAATAAGTTCTGCCGCTTCTGAGATTTTTAACGGTTGCAGATGTGGTGGTTGCCTTTTTAACATTTTTTGTATATGTTAAACTCTCAAAGAAATATCTGCTTGTCGAATACTTAACCTGATAGCCCTTTGCGCTTGCAACTTTTTTCCACGTAACTTTAAAGCCTTTTTTCTTTCCTTTTACGGATTTAATAGAAGTCTTTTTAACATTATTCTTTTTAGAAGGCTTTGTAGTTGCTTTAGCAGTTGTTGCAGCCTTTGTTGTGGTGGTATTAGCCTTACTCAAAGACTTGCTGAACTCGTTTGCAACAATATATGCGTCCTCAACCATTTTACTGTCGGCTGTAATTTGGCTTGCCGTTGTAGTAGTCGAAGTTACATTAGTCGGATTTGTTGGTGAAGAAGTCGGATTGGTTGAAGGTCTTGTCGGGATAGTGATATCCGATGGCATAGTTACGCTTATACTTACAGATGACGTTGATTGCGTATTCTTAAAATAAGCATAATAATATTTTTGAGCGCTGTTCATTTTAACTTTAATAGTATTAGCCTCACTGTAGCGCTTGTCATTTCTTAAATTCGACATACTTGTGTACCAAGCAACAAATTCGCTTCCCTCGTTTGGCTGAGCAGAAAGAATGATAGTATCCTTGCCCGAAATCGACCTTGATACAAGACCGTCACCTATAGCGATAGGAATAATATCATCTGTGCTTGAATTAATTACGTCTTGAACAGATGAAATCACCGACGCATTGATAACATCATCAAAACCGTCGGCATTCGCACTGATTGCCGCAGTAGCAACAGTAAGCGCAAATACAATTGTAACAAAGACTGATAAAGCTTTTTTCATAGTATTTTCCTCCTGATACTATACATACTTTAAAACATCTATTATATCGGTAATAACCGGTACATCTTTTCTAAGGTCTCGGTCTTTAAACCAACCCCAATTCATACGGATTGCGTGCATACCCGCATCAAGCGCACCCTTGATATCGTTAATCGGGTGATCCCCCACATAAGTACACTCACTCGTTGGCAAATTAAGCTTATCCGCCGTATATCTAAAAAGTGCCGGATCGGGCTTATGAACACCGACATCACCGCTTACCACGGTAATATCACAATATTTTCTGAGTCCGCTTTCATCAAGCTTATGATTTTGGAGATAAGACGGACCGTTTGTTATAATTCCGACAATATATCCCCTCTTTTTAAGCTCTTTTAAAAGCGTAGGTGTATGTTCAAAAATCACATTGCAGTCGCCGAAATGATAATCGTAATGACGGGCAAGCGTTTCGGCAGACGGTGCCTCTGTCCAGTGCCACGCATCAATTATGCCTTGATACCATTTCACTCTGTCGACATAACCGCCGTTACCTGTAATGCGCATATAGTCTTTTCTTTTTTCACGTTCCTCACAAGATAAGTTCGGGCAAAATTCATCTAAAAACATATCCATATATTTTTCAAACGCTGCCGTTCTGTCCTGCAAGGTTTCATCAAAATCAAATAATACTGCTTTTATCATATTTTAATTGCTTTTCAAGTTCATCAACCGATGGAAACTGCTTCTCCCCTCTTAAATATCTGACAAGTTCAATACGTATATTCTCATTATATAAATCGCCGGAAAAATCAAAAATATGAGTTTCCGAAAGAGGAGAGGAAAGACGCCAAGTAGGTCTTATTCCGATATTTGTAAACGATTTATATTCCTTGCCGCAAACAAAGGTTCTGCTTTCATAAACACCGTACTTCGGCACAACAAGCCCATTCGGCAAGCGCTGATTGAGGGTGGGAAAACCGATAGTACGCCCCCTCATATCACCTGAAATAACCTTTGCCTCAAATGTGAAATTATAGCCGAGCATATCGTTAGCCTGCTCAATTTCACCGTCTGCAATACATTTTCTTATTCTTGTGGAAGAAATCGGTTCTCCGTCAAAATCAAGATGTTCCAAAATTCTAACCCAAACATCTTTTTTTTCAAGATAATTTCTCATATCGAGAGCCGACCAAGACGCATTTTTACCGAATCTGAAATTAAAACCGCACAAAACGGTCTGCGCCTTAAACCTGTCAAGTAAAATTTTATTTATAAAATCCTCGCCGTCCATATGCTTAATCTGCTTGAAATCGGCAAAAACGCAATTTGGATAGCGCTTTTTAAACAAGCTTTTTTGCAAAAGCGAAAATTTATTATTAACACAGTAAATAACGGTATTTTCAGCACCGGTAATTACTGTTTGGTGAGCCTTATGCATTCCGTCAAAATCGCCGAGTGCAACAGCTCGCCTTGAAATACTGTTATTCTCTTTCATACCGTCTTAATCACGTTTAACCAAAAGCCGTTGAACCGAAAGTTCTTCGCTGTCAAGACTGCATTTCCCAAGTCCTAAGAATCCTACATCTTGAGAATACACCCTATAGCTTTTGTTTTCAAGTCTTTTTTTAATTCTTTTAATATCGAGTGCTCCGCCGTTTTGAAACCTCTTTGCCTGAGCGGGAGATACAAAAACGCTTTCAAGGCCCAAAAACATCTTGTCAATATCAATTAACAAATCGTCAAAGCCTTCGCCGCTGTCACGCCTTTTTTGCATTTCGTCTAAAGTAACGCAATCATCAAGAGTAAAGCCCATAGCAACCGTCCTCTCAAGTTCACTCATAACTGCGCCGCAGCCGAGCTTTTTACCCAAATCGTCAATAAGAGTTCTTATATAAGTTCCCTTAGAGCAAAGCACATCTATAGTATAAATATTTTCTTTTTCATTTGAAAGTTCATGGCAAAGAGAAAGTTCTTTAATTTCAACTTTTCTCGCCTGCCTTTCAACCTCTATTCCCTTGCGTGCCAAATCGTAAAGCCTTTGACCGTCAACGCTGACAGCGGAATACATAGGCGGAATCTGCTCAATTTCGCCTTTGAAATCATCAAGTGCCGCCTCGACATCGTCAAGTGACACATCGACGTCATATTCCCCTGTAACTTTGCCTGTAATATCAAGAGTATCGGTAGTTTTTCCAAGCAAAAAACGGGCACGGTAACCCTTGTCACTGTCAGGCAAATAATTCAAAAACCTTGTCGCACCTCCGAGCATAATGGGCAAAACTCCCGTAGCCATGGGGTCAAGAGTGCCCGTATGCCCTGCCTTTTTCTCACGTGTTATCCCTCTAACTTTGGAAACAACACCGAATGAGGTTATATCCTTATCCTTATTTATGCATATTATACCCGTCATTCGAGTATCTCCCTGCACTTGTCAACAAGAAGCCGCCTTGCCTCTTTAACGTCGCAATCAAATTTGCATCCTGCTGCCTGAGCATGACCTCCGCCGCCGAAGCAAGCCGCAAGTTCAGCCGCATTGACACTTTCAAACGTACGTATTGAAGCCTTGCACGTTCCGTCGGGTTTTTCCAAAATAGTAATGCCTATTTCTACACCCTCAATTTGACGTGTAAGCGGTGCCAAGCCCTCTGTTTCCTGCGCATTTGAGCCTGTAAGCTGGAACATTTCCTGCGTAACTGTGATAACGGCAACACGTTCGTGCTCATAAAAACGCATTGACTCAATAGCAAGCCTTTCAAGCCTTGCATAAGTCTTTGTTTTAGTTTCAAACATAATGCGGTTAATTCTGCCGTTATCTGCACCTGCATCAATAAGGGCAGCCGCAACACGGTAAGTCTGCGCCGTGGTTGAATCATACCTAAAGCAGCCCGTATCCGTTGTAAGACCCGTATAAAGGCAGTCTGCAATCTTTTTATCAACCTCTACACCGAGTGCAAGCACTACCTCATACATAATTTGGCAAGC
Organism: uncultured Clostridia bacterium; assembly: GCA_945874765.1. Lineage (GTDB taxonomy): Bacteria > Bacillota > Clostridia > Oscillospirales > Acutalibacteraceae > Eubacterium_R. The sequence goes on along the minus strand of CAMCHQ010000002.1, from coordinate 112,401 downwards.
CGCAGGAACGTCCTCAAGAAGCAACAAATCGGCATATTCCGTATTGGTCGAATGATGGTCAATACACATATCGATTTTTTTATATTGCTCCTCAAGACCGCCTAAAAGGTTTACGGTTGCAACATCAACAGCAACCACATAATCGGGTTTAAATTTTATTTCGACAACATCGTCAAAAAGATAATTGTACTTTTTAGGAATATCATCTGCATTGATAACAGCGCAGATTTTACCTATTTTCATAAGTGCACGGCAAAGCGCAAAGCCCGAACCGAGAGTATCGCCGTCGGGATTTGCATGGGTAAGAATAAGAATATTATCCTTTTCCTTTAATGTGTCGGCACATTCCTTTACACTAATCTTCATGAGTTATTTCCTTAATTTTTTCAAAAAGGTCCATACCCTTTTCAATAGAATCGTCTGCAATAAATTTGAGCTCCGGGCTTTTTCTTAAATGAAGCCTTGAACCGAGTTGCTTTCTGATATATCCCTGTGCGCTTTCAAGACCTTTGACCGACTTTTTAGCCGCATCAATTCCGTCCATAGAGCTGATATATACCTTTGCATAACTTAAATCTCCGCTTACATCAACCTTAACTACAGTAAGCATATCGCCGATTCTCGGGTCTTTAAGTTCACGCATTATTGAAACGATTTCTCTTTTTATATCCTCGCTGATTCTGTCAATATGAAATCCTGCCATAATTAATCCCTGTATTCCTCAACAACGTATGCCTGAAGAATATCGCCTGCCTGAATGTCGTCCCAACCGTCAAGGCTGATACCGCATTCATAACCTGATGATACTTCCTTAACCTCATCCTTAAATCTCTTAAGGTTAGCAAGCTTAACATCGGCAATTTGCTTACCGTTTCTGATAACTCTTACCTTACCGTCACGCTTGATAGTACCGCTTGTAACAAGTGAGCCTGCAATTGTGCCGGCAGAAGAAATTTTATAAACTTCTCTTACCTCAACCTCACCTGTATCAACGTCACGGTATTTAGGAGCTCTCATACCACGCATAGCTCTTTCAATATCTTCAATAGCATCATAAATAATATTGTACTGTTTAATTTCAACTCCGTCACGCTTAGCATTATCCGCAGCAATTTGGTCAACGCCTGTGTTAAATGCAACAATTATTGCCTTTGAAGCCTCTGCAAGCATAACGTCGCTTTCACTTACTGCACCTACTGCACCGTGAACAATCTTAACATTAACCTCATCGTTTTCAATTTTAAGAAGCGACTGCTTTACAGCCTCAACCGAGCCTTGAACGTCAGCCTTAACGATAATGTTAAGTTCTTTCATTTCGCCCTCTGAAATAGTATCAAAGAGTGTATCGAGAGTAACTTTCTGGAAGAGTTTAAATTCTTCTTCCTTAGCCTTAGCCTTTCTCTGCTCAACAAGTGCTCTTGCAAGTTTTTCATCAGATACTGCGTTAAACTCGTCGCCGCTCATAGGAGCAGAATCAAGTCCCATAATCTCAACAGGTACAGACGGACCTGCCTTTTCAATAGGATTGCCGTGATAATCCGACATTGCACGGATTTTACCTACTGCCGTACCCGCAACAACGATATCGCCTGCATTAAGAGTACCGTTTTGAACAAGAAGAGTAGCGATAGGACCACGGCCCTTATCAAGCTTAGCCTCGATAACTACGCCCTTTGCCTGTCTGTCAGGATTTGCTTTAAGCTCCGACATCTCGGCAACAAGAAGGATAGTTTCAAGAAGCTTATCAATACCCATCTTTGTCTTAGCTGAAACAGGAACGCAGATAACGTCGCCGCCCCATTCTTCGGGAACAAGCTCGTGCTCTGTAAGCTGCTGCATAACTTTATCGGGATTTGCTCCCTCTTTATCCATTTTATTAATAGCAACAATAATTTCTACGCCTGCTGCCTTAGCGTGATTGATAGCCTCAACCGTCTGCGGCATAATACCGTCATCAGCGGCAACAACCAAAACGGCAATATCCGTTGCCATTGCGCCCCTTGCACGCATAGCGGTGAATGCGGCGTGACCCGGAGTATCAAGGAATGTGATTTTCTGTCCGTTTACATCAACCTGATAAGCGCCGATTGCCTGAGTGATACCGCCTGCCTCTGTTGAGGTAACTTCTGTATCACGGATAGCGTCAAGGATAGAAGTCTTACCGTGGTCAACGTGACCCATAACGCAAACTACAGGAGGTCTTGTAACCGCATTTTCATCGTCCTCAACCTCTTCTTCAATAATCTGGTCCTCAATGGTAACTACTACTTCCTTTTCAACCTTTGCTCCGAGTTCCGTTGCTACAATTGCCGCTGTATCGTAATCGATAACCTCATTAACTGTTGCCATAACGCCGAGGCTCATAAGCTTTTTGATAACCTCGGTTGCAGTCATACGAAGAAGTTTAGCAAGGTCGCCGACTGTGATTTCCTCAGGAATGGTAATCTTAATCTGCTGTTTCTTTCTCTGCTCAGCAATACGGGCAAGACGCTGTGCTTCTGTCTCTTTCTTAGACTTGGCACGCATACCCTGCGGCTTTTTCTTTCTGTACTGCTTTGACTTCTGATTAAGCTTCTGCTTTTTCTGATAGTCGTTCATATTGTTTGCAGGCGCAATATCCTCGTACTTTTGGTTGTACTTTTCAAGGTCGACATTGTTTACACGTGTATCAACGTGCCTTGCCTCACCCTTAGTTCTTGCCTGCGGAGCCTGATTAGCCTTTTTCTTAGCTTTCTCCTCTGCTCTTTTTGCAGCCTGCTCCGCCATTTGAAGAATAGCAGCCTGATTTTTATGCTTTTTATTTTCGTCCTTTTTCTCCTTATTATCCTTAGGAGCTTTCAAAGAATCGTTCTTTTTATCGCTTGCCTTTTTCTTATCTGACTTTTTGGCAGAATTAAAGTAATTATCAAGGCTTTGAACGCTGTTATCGGTTGTAAGCTTATCAAACAAAATGTTAAGCTCGTTTTCCTCCAAAACAGTATTAGCCTTTTTTGCAGGACCGTCGCAATATTCACTGAGAATATTAATAATATCCTTGTTATTCTTGCCGAAATCCTTTGCTACATCGGAAACTTTAAATTTAATAACCATTGGCATTTCCTCCTGTTAAATTTCAAGTGTTTAATATATCCTACTGTTCGAGAAGAGAAATTATCTTTTTGGCGAAATTTTCATCGTCAACCGCAATAACTCCCGCTTTGTATCCCACACCGAAATATATTTCATCAATAGTTATATCGGTTTTGATAACCTTAACCTTAAAATGATGAAGTTCAATCGTCTTTTCAAATTCAGAAACAAGACGAGGGGAAACATCGCTGCAAAAAAGCAATAATTTTGCTTTATGCCCAAACAGTGCGTGCTGTGCCATATCGTGCCCCATTGAAAGCTTGCCTGCACGCCTTGCAAGACCGAGCATTGAAATAACCTTTTGATTAGGCATTTTTTATTTCTTCTTCCATTTTATTATATACCTCATCGTCTATCTGCATTGAAAAAGCTCTTTCAAAAGCTCTCTTCTTTCTTGCTTTTTTAAGACAATCGGCATTTTTGCAAACATATGCGCCCCTTCCGGCTTTTTTACCCGTAAGGTCAAGCGAAATCTCACCTTCCGGACTTTTAACAACTCTGACAAGTTCTCTCTTGTCAAACATTTCACCGCAGCCCGTGCACATACGCATAGGTATTTTTTTAGCTTTCATATTTACGCCGCCTTTCTTTCAAAATGCGAGGTAATTATTCTTCGCTTTCGTTTTCTTCAGCCTCAGGTTCTTCGTTAGTGAAAAATCCCGATTCAGGCTTGATATCGATTTTCCAACCTGTAAGTCTTGCGGCAAGACGAACGTTTTGTCCCTTATTGCCGATAGCAAGAGATAACTGGTCATCGGGAACGGTTGCACGGCAGCTCTTAGCGTCCTCGTCAAGAATTTCAACACCGCAAACCTCTGAGGGAGCAAGTGCCGCAGCAACATACTGTGCAGGGTCGTCGCTGTACTTAACGATATCGATTTTCTCACCGCCGAGAACCTCAACGATATTGGAAACTCTCTGACCTCTCGGGCCGATACAAGCGCCTACCGGGTCAACGTTTTCATCTGTTGAATAAACGGCAATCTTGGTTCTTGAACCTGCCTCACGTGAAACCGACTTAATTTCAATAGTGCCGTCATAAATTTCAGGAACTTCCTGCTCAAACAAACGGCGAACCATACCCGGATGAGTACGTGAAATCATAATACGTGGACCCTTGCCCATTTCCTTAACGTCAACAACAAATACCTTAATGTTTTCGCCTACGGTGAAGTGCTCACCCGGTACTTGCTCTGTCTTAGGAAGAACAGCGGAGTTTTTACCCATATCAAGAGTAACATTTCCGGTATCCGGGTCGATTCTGTCAACCTTAGCCGTGATAAGTTCCTGATTTTTAGACTTAAATTCTTCAATCATCTGTCCTCTTTCAGCCTCACGGATACCCTGACGGATAACGTGCTTAGCTGTCTGAGCAACAATTCTGCCGAAATTCTTTGTTTTAAGCGGAATATCAACCGTACCGCCGACCTTAGCGCTCTTTCTGATAAGCTGAGCCTGTTCGAGTGTGAGGTCTGTATCCTCGTCCTCGATTTCGTCAACGACATTCTTTCTGACATAAACCTTTATTTTCTGTTTCTCCGGGTCAATATCGCAATGAACGATATCCTTACCGTTATAGTCGTGCTTAGCGGCTACAATAATTGCTGCTGAAATTTTCTCATAAAGATATTCGGCAGGAATACCTTTTTCAGCTTCAATAGCTTTTACAGCGTCAAAAAATTCTTTACTCATTTTCCTATCATCCTTTCGGTTAATTCATTTCTTTTTCAAAATCTTTTATATCAAAGTCATCAAGCTTAACGAATGATGTCTCTTTTTTGTTTACTTTAAGCTTTTCGCCGTCTTTAAGTTCAAGTGTGATTTCCCCGTCGGCATAATCTTCAAGCTTTCCGGCAAAATCCCTGACGTTATTAATCGGTCGAATAAGCCTCATCATAACATTTGCGCCGATATATTTTTCAAAATGAGCGTCTGAAGTAAGCTCCCTTTCAACACCGGGTGAGCTGACCTCAAGAGTATAACTTTGAGAAATCGGGTCTGCCTCGTCGAGCGGCTTTGTAATTGCGTGGGTTAAATCAACACAATCGTCAATCGAAACTCCGCCGTCCTTATCTATAAATATGCGAAGATACCAATCTGTACCCTCTTTTGCAAAGCGAACGTCCCAAATTTCAAGACCGAGTTCTTTTGCGTAAGGGGTAATAATTTCAGTTACCCTTGATACAGTATTTCCTTTTCCTGCCAAGAAAAAACCTCCTTACAATAATAAGAGAGCGGGCCTCTTTAGGTCCACTCTCATTGGAATTGATAAACTTACTGTCTATATAATAACATATAATTATAAAAAGTCAAGTATTTTTTAATTTCACCTTTCAATCATTTTGGCAACTATGACGGACATATCGTCTCTGTGCTTCTCGTCGCTGTTTTCAATTGCGATTTTAAGTATCGCCTTTGCCTTTTCGTTAGGGTCGAGGGCAGTATCAAGGCGCAAAAACTTTTCAAGCCATTCATCGCCGACATCGGTTATTCCGTCACTCATCATAATTATTTCATCATCTGTATTAAGAACGGTTGTCCTTTTTGCAAATTCGACGCCTCTTAAAATACCCGCCGGCATAGAAGTAAGCTCACATTTCGTAAGTTTGTCGTCTTTAACGATATAAGAACGGGGAGCGCCCGCCTTGTAAAATTCGCACTTTCCGCTGAACAAGTCCACCCTCACACAATCGAGAGTTGCAAGGCTTTCCTCATGGCTTTTGACAAGAAGCGCACTGTTTACAACCTTTAAAGAAGAGTCAAAGCCGAAGCCTGCCGACAAGAGTTTCGACAAAAGACCGGCACCCATTGCACCGTCCAAAGCCGCACGGCTGCCTTTACCCATTCCGTCGCTGATAATAAAAATCATATGACCACGTGAATCGTTTATCGTCTTAATCGTATCACCGCACAAATTACCCTCGGCGCAGTATTGAGCAAAGCCGAAACTCATTTTAAAATTAGGCTTTTCCATAAACGAAAGCAAAGTACCTGCCGAGCTGACATTTATTTTTCCACGTTCAAACTCCCTCTTGCAGATTTTGCAAATTTCATTTGTAAGGCGCATATTATCAAGCCCTTTTGTATCGTTGGGGGCTAAAATTTCTATCCTCATTCTGTCATATTTATCAACAATTGCGGAAATATTTTCGGGAAAAATATCGTATTCACCGAGCATTCTCCTGATTCTGCCTGCCGCCTTGAAATCAAAACTTTCCGCCTCGTCAAATTCAAATGCCAAATCGCCGAGCATATCGGAAATCGAGAAAAATTGGTCTGCCGCAACCATACGAATTTCACTTTCGTTAGGGTCAACGGTTGAAAAAGAGTTGATTTTTTCACGAACATCTCTGACGCTTTCACTTACCTGAGCAAGCGCACTTGAGGCAAAACGAAGTCTTACAACAAGGCTCTGCCTAAGGCTTCCCTCGGGTGCGATATCTGCTCCGCTTTCCCATAAATCGGTAAGTTTCGAAGTAAGTTTTTCAGGTAAAATACAAAGAATAATTGAAGCAAAAACGCTCTCCAAAACAGTACAAAGAGAAAAAGCGCCCATATTTGCCGCAACGGCGAAAAACGACATTGAAAGAGTAAAGCTAAATCCAATCGCAAGGCTTGAAAACGAGGTGAAAAGACTGCAAAGAAGAGATGAAAACGCATAAGCGCCTATCAAAAACAGTGCATTTTCCTCAGTAATTCCGAGTGCAAATCCGAGGCAAAGCGACACTATCAAAGCAAAGCGCTGACTGCCGAAGCGAACGGTGGTCAAAATCAAAAGGCAAGCCAAAATTCTCGCAATCGAAACGCCCTTAATTTCGATAAACGAGAGAGAGGAGAGCACAATTGATGCCGACACCAAAACACACGTTAAATCCGTGATGGGCAACGCTTTGAGTTTAAGCCTTTTCAAACTGCAATTGGCAAAACGGAAAAAGAAAAACGTACTGCCCAAAGCAAGAACGGACTCACCGAGAGTTATTGCATATCCGCCGAGATTCGAGCCTGCTTTGACGTTCATAACAAGCCCTGTCGACAAAACGGACAGGCAGGAAATAAGCATTGAAAGGTATGTTTCTCTTTTGACTTTGAAAAATATTAAAGCCGCCGTACCGAGTGTGCAAATAATCACTGCGCTGACATATCTTATTGCGTTTTCGCTTGAGCAGAAAACAATATATCCGAGCGCCGCACCGATTGAAGCGAAGAGAAAATTTTTCCTGCCCGAAACTGCGATAAGCGACACGGCAAACGGACAGCAGCCGCCCACAACGCTTGAAAAGCAAAGCAAAAACGCAACCGCACCCCAAAGTACACGCTTAGAATACAAAACTATATTTTTTATTTTTTTCTTAGGTATTTTGATTTTATTTTTAACTGCCATTTTTACACATCCCGAAAGCATTATATCTAAATGCATTTGAAAATTTTGTAAAAACAGGACAGAAAAGAAAAAAGGCCTCTTCAAAAAAGAAGAAGCCTTAAAACTACATAAACATACTTTTTATTTTTGCAAGAAGATTTACAAAAACGCACCAAGCCGCCTGGAAAAGCGCAACCTTGATTGCGTCGAGTTGGTCAATTCCGCCGACAAATGCCAAAAGACCGACTACCCCAAGCCCCAAAGCAGAGCCGAACGAAATAAGAACACCGATAAGTTTTCTTGTCTCCTGCAAATCCTCCGCCGCACTGACTGCCGAAACAAAGCCGAGTGCAGAGCCGTTGTGAACAATATACGCAGGTGACTTTTGAGCAAAAAGGTTTGAATATTTTTCAAATGCTCTGCCGTTTGACGAACTCATAACTCTTATGTATCCGTCGGGAAGTTCAAAAAGTTCGGCAATACTTTCGTCATTAATGAACGGGTCGGCACTGCGCACAAGAATGGTCATTCCGCTTTTTTCAAGCTTTTTAAGTGCTTTTTTAAGCTGAGGGTCGGCGCTGTAGGACACAACAAACATTGCCATAAGTTTGCCTGCCTCCGCAAGATAAAGCACCTTTCTGCCCTTTCTTGTATATTTCTTTTCAAATTCCTCTTTGAGAACGGGAACACCGTGGTGGATAAGCAAATCCCTTGTACCGACAAGGATTTTTTTACGGTAAATCCAAGCCGTGGTTCCCAGCCTGTCCTCATAAACGATATCGTCAACATCGGGTAAAATTGCCTGCTTGCCGATAATAACGTCATCAAAAACGGAAGCAAGAGGACTTTTTGTTTTGATAATAACCGAAGCGGTTTTTAAAATAACGTCATCGGCCTTTGCACCGTTGAACGTTTTAATTCCGTGAATTTCACAACTGCGTGGACCGAAAAGGTTTTGCGCTTCAATAACAATTGCGTTAGCGTCGGTTGTTACGCTTGCACCCTCAAAACCGTTTACCATAGCGCCCCTTGTTCTAAGTTGTTTTGACACACCCAAAAGAGTATTATTCGTGCAAAACAGCGCATAGCAAGGAGTTGTGATACACATAGCACAAACAAAAACATTAACGCCCAAATGCCAATTTTGATTAATCAAGCCGACAACTACCGCCAAAATCGCATTCAAAAGAAGAGAAATCGAACCGACGTATTTCCCTATCTTATCAGCAGGTTCGTCAGCGCTTGAAATATCAAGAAACTTTGTTGCAAAATCGGTTTTAATGCTTGCCTTTAAATTAGGTTCACCCGTCAAAAGACCACGGCTTATTATACCGGCGTCAACCTTATTCACAATCGGCTCAACCGTATATTTTTCCTTTTGACTTGCTATAAAATCAAAATCCGTTCTTATTCGGGTAATAAACGTATATTTTCCCAGACCGCTTAAAAACAATGCAAATGCGCCTGCAAACGGATAAAGCGTTCCGTCGTCAAGAAGCAAATTACTGTCAACCAAAAGCATAATTGTGTGAACAAAAACAATTATTTCAGCCACACATATAGGAAAATCACTGTTAATTCCGCCTTTTAGCTTAAAGCCGTGCATAAATATCCTTGCATTAAGGGCGCAAACTCCAACGAACAAAACAAGAAGCGTTATTATGTAAGGAATGTTATCAAGCAAAAATGACGGCAAATAGGAACTGTCCTTAAATCCGGTCAAAAGCCCTAAAATCAATGTAAGCACAAACGTTATTTTAAGCGTTAAAGAAGAGGACGCACGTGAGTCGTCAAGCCTTTTTGAAAATGCCGATTGTTCATTTGCACTTTCATACTCCTTTTTAACTACCGTATCCTTGTCCGTCTTTGCCGCATCTTCAATATCCTCGGGAGCAAAAATACGAAACTTATTAACTTTTTCCTTTCGCCTTTCCTTTAACTGCTTTTCCGCAAGTTCCTCGTCAATTTTGTCTATCTGCTTTGTTTCGTCATCGAAACCGTCAAGAACAATCTGAACAGCCTGTTCCTCTTCCTTTTGCTCCTGAGCCTTTTCCTCTTTTTCCTTTATTTCCTCACGTGTAAGGGAAATTTTCGTCTTTTCAAGTTCCTCAACTGCAACAATCGTAGGAATTTCCTCAAGGTCGCCCGTCTTGTCAAACCTCGATTTACTCTTTATCGTGGCGGGACGTTCAATAATTTCGGGCGGTTTTTTGGAATAAATCGGCTCTTTGGAGTGATTGCTTTTGAAAAAGCTTTTTTGAACGGTTTTCTGGCTTGCCAAATCGTCGCTTTTTGCCTTTTGCTTAAATTCAATATGCTTTGTTTTTTCGTTATCCTCAACCTTTATGGCAGGGCTTACCCTTGTTTTTTCGTCATTGTCGCTTTTCTCAAAAGTTTTAACTTTTTCGCCTTTTGGTTGAATTTTTATATTTTCAATATCAGGCTTCGGCACCTCAATCTCACGCTTTGTTATTTCGTTTGCAGATGTATTGACATCCTCCAAAGCCGATTGCGCCTGCTTTACCGTCTTTTTTCTTATTTCCTCAGCCTGCCTGATTATTTCATCAATAGATAAGCTTTCGTTCATAATTCTCCACTCTCAATTTATTATAAATCACAGATTAAAGACCGAGCCTTTGCCTTGCGACCTCATACATAATAATACCTGCCGCAACAGAGGCGTTAAGTGAATTAACCTCTCCGCACATGGGAAGAGAAACCGTCACGTCGCATTTTTCCTTAATAAGTCTGCCGACGCCGCTTCCCTCATTACCGACAACAAGGGCACAACCGCCTGAAAAATCCGTTTTGCACCACGGCTGACCGTCCATATCGGCACAGTAAACCCAAATATTTTGCTTTTTAAGTTCTTCAATTGTCGAAACCAAATTGCCCACTCTTGCAACTTTGACATATTCAAGCGCACCGCACGAAGTTTTGGCAACAATAAAATTAAGACCTACATTTCTCCTCTTCGGAATAATAATTCCGTGAGCGCCGCAAGCCTCAGCCGTTCTGATAATAGCGCCGAGATTGTGGCTGTCCTCAATTTCATCGCAAATTATTATAAAAGGTGCTTCGCCCTTGCTTTTTGCATATTCCAAAATTTCCTCAACACTTGAATAACTGTGAGCCGGAACATTAGCCGCAACGCCCTGATGATTACCGCCTGCGCACATAAAATCAAGCTTTTTCCTGTCAACGGTTTTAACAACTATTTTATTTTCCCTGCACATTGCAATAATACGGTTAATCGAGCCTTCCCTTTCACCCTTTGCAACAAGCACATTTTCAACCTCTCTTCCGCTTTTGAGAAGTTCTATAACAGCGTTTCTGCCTATAATCAAATTATCGTTTGTTTTGTAATCTTTTTCTTCCTTTGGCATATTTTGTATCTCCGTAAATTTATTCACTTTAATTATAACATTATATAGTGTCTATTTCAATTATTATTTAACATAAATCATAATAATTCAGCGTGCAGAAAAAGTTTAATAATAAATTTCTGCACGCTGTCAGACTTCGAGAAAGTGAGATAAATTTCGTATTTTGCGAGTGGGTGCTGTACGTTGGTACTGCCCCCGAGCAAAAGACGAAAAGCGCCAAAAGTGGCTTGAACGCTACGCTCAAGCCACTTTTCTATAAATGTGATTTTAAAATTTTATTTCAGCAAGAGCAAGCCCTTGCCCTACGATATCACTTTATGATAATTTAAGCACGGCGCGTTTTAGCCACTTTATCGGAGTCTGAATAATTGACTAAGTGAAAAAACTAAAGTATAATGAAGAAAATAAAGGAGTGACAAATATGGCTGAATATAATTGGGCAACTCTCGGCTGCGGTGTTATTGCGCACCAGCTTGCCGAAGCTATGAAAGCAAAGGGTAAAACTCTTTACAGCGTTGCAAACAGAACATATGACAAGGCGGTTTCATTTGCCGAAAAATACGGTATTCAAAAAGTTTACAACAGTATTGACGAAGTATTTGAGGATGAAAATGTTGATATTATTTATATTTCCACTCCCCACAATACGCATATTGAATATTTAAGGAAAGCGCTCAGTCACGGCAAGCACGTTATTTGTGAAAAATCAATCACTTTAAACAGTGCCGAGCTTAATGAAGCGATTGACCTTGCTGAGAAAAATCACGTCGTTTTGGCAGAGGCCATGACAATTTACCATATGCCGATTTATAAAAAGCTTGACGAAACAGTAAAATCGGGTAAATTGGGTGAACTCAGGCTTATTCAAATGAATTTCGGAAGCTACAAGCCGTATGATATGAACAACAGGTTTTTCAACCGTAACCTTGCAGGCGGAGCAATGCTCGATATCGGCGTTTATGCTCTTTCAATCGTTCGATTTTTTATGACATCGAAGCCGCACAAAATCGCCACTCAGGTCAAATATGCTCCTACGGGTGTTGACGAGCAGGCAAGCATTCTTCTTGAAAACAAGGAAGAGGAAATGGCAACGGTTATACTTTCTTTGCACGCAAAACAGCCTAAAAGAGCAACGATTGCTTTTGACAGGGGATATATAGAAATTTACGAATATCCGAGAGGCGACGAGGCAACAATCACCTATACGGACACAGGCAAAAGCGAAAAAATAAGTGCAGGCGACACGGCAAAAGCGCTTGAATATGAAATCGAGGATATGGAAAAAGCGGTATCGGGTGAAAAAGTCGATATGCACCTTGATTTCACACGTGACGTTATGGATATAATGACTTTCATCAGAAAAGAATGGGGTATGTTTTATCCCGAAGAAGAGGGCAAAGAAATAATTTAACATTAAACGAAAGGCTGAAAAATATGGGCTATCAATATAATTTTATCTACACTTCGGGCGGTAAAACGCACAAAACTCACCACAGCGAGACCGTTGATTTTGAAATAAGAGAAGAAATCGACGGCGATATTTTTTCACTTACCCTTTTGCCGAAAACAGATGTCACTTTTCAAAAGTTTGAGATTAAGGACAATATTTCATTTTCAAAGGAGAGTAAGTTTTTTGTAAACGGATATCAAAGTTGGACGCTTTCAAGAGAATATGCACCGGATGATGATATGCGAGATGACTTCAATCCTAAATTTTTATCCGTACTTGATAAGAAAAAATTTAATGTCAGGGGTATTTGGGGTGCAGGCGATTTGACATTTCATAAATATCCCGAGCAAAGCGGAATATTTTACGGATATTCCTACGCTTACATAAGAAATGAAAACGGCATACGTCTTTTTGCCTCGTTAAGTGAAAAGACAGGATATACAATAATCACATTTAACACAAACAGCTCAACCGTTTCTATCGAAAAGGACCTTGAAGGCGTTACATTCAAAAAGGGGCAGGAAATAAAAGTTCTTGAACTTTGCGATATTATCGACAATATTGACAGTGCATTTGATAAATATTTCAACCTTGCAAAAATCGAAAAACCGAGAGCTGAAAGAATGTGCGGCTATACCACGTGGTACAATTACTACACTAATGTAACAGAAGATATTGTTGAACGTGACCTTGAAGCAATCGCAAAATTAGGCTCAAAGATTGACATTTTTCAGGTTGATGACGGATACGAGAGAACCGTCGGCGATTGGCTTATTGCAGACGAGAAAAAATTCCCGTCGGGTATGAAAGCAATTGCCGATAACATTCACAACCACAATATGCTTGCAGGCTTATGGCTTGCACCTTTTGCCGCAACACCTAAATCATATATTTTCAAAGAGCATAAAAATTGGTTTGTAAAAGACAAAACAGGTAAAATTCCGTTTGCCTCTCACAATTGGGGCGGCTTCTTTGCACTCGACATATACAACAGCGAGGTAAGGCAATATCTTAAAGAAGTATTTGACACCGTTTTAAATGTTTGGGGTTACGATATGGTTAAGCTTGATTTTCTTTATGCTTGCTGTATTATCCCGTTTAACGGAAAAAGCCGAGGCGAAATTATGTGTGACGCAATGGAACTTATCAGAGAACTTTGCGGTGACAAGCTGATATTGGGCTGCGGAGTGCCTCTTGCCCCTGCGTTCGGAAAAGTTGATTTTTGCAGAATCGGTGCGGATATGGCGCTTAGCTGGAATAAAAAGCCGTTTTCAAGAGAGGACGTTTCAACAAAGCACGCACTTCTTAATACGGTTTTCCGCCGTGAACTTGACGGCAGAGCATTTCTTAATGACCCGGACGTATTTCTATTGCGTGACAACAATATCAATATGTCTTTTGAGCAAAGAAAAACCATTGCCGAAACCGCAAGTCTTTTCGGCAACTTGCTTTTTGTAAGCGACGACGTTTCAACATATAACGATGAGCAAAAAGAGTGTTTTATCGATGTCACCACGCAAAGCAAAGCCAAAATTGACTATGTAAATATGGATAAAGACGGCGATCTTTCAATCAAATACACTCTTGACAATGAGAAAAAAGGCTATTGCTTCAATATAAATAACGGCAACAAAAAGACTTTAATTTAATAATATTAAAAAATATTATCGTTTCACTATTGAATACTTACAAAACCTATGGTATAATTAGGTTATGAAATGAAAAGGAAGCGATAATTTGAAAATTTCCACTAAAGGACGATATGCGTTAAGACTTATGCTTGACCTTGCGCAAAACCAGCACGACGGCTTTGTTGCGCTTAAAGATATTGCCGACAGGCAGGATATATCAAAAAAATATTTGGAGCAGATAGTACCTATTCTCAACAGAGCAGGTCTTTTAAAAACGACAAGGGGATATCAGGGCGGATATATGCTTGCAAAGTCCCCTTCAAGCTATACGGTAGGCGATATTTTGAGAATAACCGAGGGCAGCCTTGCTCCCGTTGCCTGCTTAGAGGACGAAGTTAATCAGTGTGACAAGTATGAAACCTGTATGACCGTCGGCGTTTGGCAGGGACTTTATAAGGTTATTAACGAGTATCTTGATTCAATCACTCTTCAGGATATTTTGGACAAAAGCAATTCCCAGCTTATCGACGAATATTACATTTAAAAGTTTTTTCAAAAAAAGCATAAATAAGGCTTGACAAATTAAGAATAATATATTAAAATGTCTAAGCGTTGAAAAAACAACGAGGTGTAACTCAGTTTGGCTAGAGTGCCTGCTTTGGGAGCAGGATGCCGCAGGTTCGAGTCCTGTCACCTCGACCATGGAAAAGAGATACCTTTTTGGTATCTCTTTTCTGTTATCTTGAATAAAATAACTCAAACCTACGGCGGAAATATCCAAATTTAGTTTCTTTTGACACGCCGCAAGTTCAAGTCTTACACATATGTAAATAAATAAAATGAAGATACCAAATGGTATCTTCATTTTATTGGTCGAGGTGACAAGACTTGAACTTGCGGCCTCTGCGTCCCGAACGCAGCGCTCTACCAAGCTGAGCTACACCTCGAAGTATTAAATTGAAACGCTGTTTTTCAACAAACAAAAGTATATACGAAAAGTGACAAAAAGTCAAGAGAAATTCTGTCTCTTTTCAAAAAACAAAAGCAACGAAGAATTTTTATCTTCGTTGCTTTTTGATTATCTTATACAAACATAGCAATACGGCACGCCTGTTTCGTTAAGGCAAACGACTTCATCTTTTACACCCTTCAAGTTTTGATAAACCCTGAGTGTTTTTCTGTCATTTCTGAAAAGCAAGCCGTTTGTTGTGCCGAATGTCGAACCGTAAGCCGTATAAATATATCCCCTGCCGTTAGAAGCGTCCCAAACGTGAGGGGTAACGCCGCTCGGGAAAATTATTACCGCACTTGGATTAAACGGACATCCCGTATCGATATCACGCATACTTTCATTATCGCCGTAATAAATATCACAAAAAATATTTGTATTCCATTTATTTCTTTCCTCTTCCGATACATGGCAAGACATATCTTTTTTATGGTCTGTAATTTGCTTATCGATAATTATATTGTCGTTACAAAAATCTTCTCTTTTAGGTTTGTCGCCGCCAAGCCAAAGATTAAGTCCTATTCCTGTTTTATTTGAACTGCTCATTCTACACCTCCTAAACTGTCAATAAAATTAAATGACATTTTTCCGATTTCATCCCAATCGTCTGCACTGCAATCAAGATCGTCCAAATTGTCAAAATCATTAGCATCGGTATCTGCACGAGGCACAACGCCGGGACAAAGATATTTTTCAATAAAAGGAATATTATATATAATCAAGTACATTAATAATACTGCATTCCCTTTAATATTAAGTATGAAATTTGACACACTCAGTTCTAAAATTTCTGCAAATGCTTTTTGACTTTCCTCTTCAAATTCGCCGTATTTATAATTTACAAAACCCTGCGAAAAGCCATTTTTGACAGCGTCTGAGTTAGTCTGCTTAATATCGAACAAATCGCACATCATTTTCAATCCGTAATTTTGGGCTGTGTCAACAAATATTTCGGAAAGTATTTCATCAAAATAATTTTCAACAAGTTTCATTCCGGCGTCTATGGCTTTAATCATAGACGTATTCAAGCTGCCGTTTTGAGTATTAACTTTGATTAATGAAAAAAGCGTCGAAAGTCTGTTTTCTCGTTTGGAATTAACACTCATAAAGTTCAACCTCCAACTTATCAAGAAGAATGTAACTGTCACTGCCGCAAACGATATTTTCACCCATTACATTTGTACCGCTTATTTCTATGCTTTGGACGCTGTCAATTTTAAGCGCCGCCTTTCTAAGCTCGTCAAGCGAAATGCTGTAATTAATTTTATTACGTGATAAAATCTCATAAAGTTTATCATATATTTCCTTTGTTTGTGCCGTTCTGTCGGTCACAGCGTCCACATTAGCTTTAACTTTAATGCTGACGTGCGTCTTTTTGGCTTCTTCAAGCTGAATTTCAACACCAAACAGTTCCGATTGCGGAAACGCTTTTTTTACCTTTTGCAAGTCCTCGTCGCCAAGCGTTCTCGGGCAGGAAACAATAACCTTAACCTTGCCGGCTTCGTCGCTTTGCTTTATTGAACAATCCTTATAATCGTCAATATTTTTAATTTTAAGCTCAATTGCGCTTTTGTTAAAGAAATTAAGCGGAATTTTAAAGGTAGACATAATCCTTTTTCTGAGTGCGCCGTCGCTTTCATCATCGCTTCCGCCGATTACGGGCTTGTAATTACATACGTACCCTATCCCTGACGGAGGATTGACGAGCATACACACCTCTCCGGTTTCAGCATTGTATTTTTCTCCGTTTTCCAAAGCGGTACAGGCAACCGCAATACGCTTTTCTCCTGCTTTGAGAACAACCGTTTCGTCTGTCGAATACTGAATAAGAGGCTCAAAAATCTTTGAACATACTGTCCCCTTTTCAATAACAATATCGCTGTCGCTTTCCTCATAAACTCCGAAATCAAGCAAACCCTTTGCCTTTGTGCCACGCTTTCTTTCACAGTCACGAAGCGCACCGTGGCGCTCAAGGTATTCGCCTGTTGCCGTTTGAACAAATGCCTGTTTCAAAATAAAATCGCCGTAGCAGGACAATGCGTAAAGTTCGCTTGCAATTGCCTGAATTTTCTTTTCGGTAATTGAATTTGCCATAACCTCTTCACCGAGTTCGTTTTTGTAAGCATTTTTCATACTTTGGATTATTTCATCATATGAAGCTCTCATATTGTAACGTACACCTGCCTTTCCTCATTATTAATAAGAACATTTATTGTAATTAAATTTTCTATTGGCACATATGTCATATCTTTAACATAAACGCCGTCGATTTTTGACAAAGCCATTTTGATATATGAAAGCATAAGACGTTTGTTAGTTAATGTTTCAAATATTCTGCTTCCGAAATTTTTATCGGGATAAAACTTTCCTCTTTCGCAAAAGGTATTTACCATACACCAATAGATTGTATCGGCTGTTTTTTTATTATAATCACTCAATAATTTTACCCTCCTTTGATATTGTCAGTCCGTTTAGCTCTATGCTTCCGTCATTTTTGAGATAAATATATGCGCCTGACAAAGAGGTTATTTTTATTTCGCCGCACTCAACATTTGCGCTGTCGCTTTCAATACCTATGCACACCTGCTCACCGCCGCCTTGGGTAAGCAAAAGCCGTTCGCCTTTCGGAACACAAAAGCTATAACCGTAAGGAGCATAAAAAGCAACATTTCTTTCAACCCCGGTTGACGCCGCTTCAACAGTACCGTTTGCACTCATAGTGACCTTGCCGCATTCAACAGCCGGCGTTTTTTCCTCTTTAATAATCTGTCTGCTAATCCACATAATTTACCTCCGAGATATCAATATTTTTCTTTAAAATAAGCCTCGTTTTCTCTCCGTTTTTATCAACGCAATAAACCTTTTCATAAAGCAAATAATCCTTAAAATCGCCGATTGAAGAGCTGTAATTAAAGCGCTGAAAAAGTTCCTCGTCAAAATAGCCGTTCATCTTAATTTCAAGGCGCTTATAATCTTTAAAAGAATCTTTAAGCATTTTTGAAATTTTGTAATTTCTTTGCCAGCTCGGTAGCGACACAAGATTTACATATCTTTTCCTCGAAAATCCCAAATCGACGGCAAGTTTTGAATAGGTATGGCAATCGTAAAGATAAGAAAATTCCTTTTTATAATGAACGGCTGAAATCGGCTCACTCCTGTTTATAGTGCTTTTGGCTGAAATAATACGGTTATTGTTGAGATTTATTACGTTTTCACTCGGCTTTAACATAAAGATTTCGTTGTCGGCATTAATTCTTATCGAATTACCCGTAATTGTCGAAACAAGCGAATTAATTGCGCCGTAAAGTGACGAACCGCTTGAAACCTCATATTTTTTAAAGGTGCAAATATCAGGCAATTTGCTTACAAAACCGAGTTCTTTTGCATAAGTCATAAAAAGGCTTTGTGCACTCGGACGATTATATGTATAAGCAAAAGCGTCGTTATCAACCAAAAGGCACGCACTTGAACGGGCGTAAATATATGTTTCAAACCCGTTTTCATCTGCCGTCACTCTTTGGCAATCGCAATAGCCGTTGAATATAAGCTTGTCATTTTGATAGGCATAAACACGCTCAATTTCATCCAAAACCTTTTCGCCGACAAATTTAACGCTTAAACTGTCGCAGGCAACCTCTGCCGTTTGCGTCAACGTTGCGGATATAACACCCTTAGGCTCTGTTTTTTTGCCGTCTACAGTTACTAAAACAATTTTCATCTCAGCTTCACCTTATCTCCCTTTTGTATGGAAAAAGGGGTTTTAAAATCATTTGCTTTCATAATATCGTCAACGCCTACATTTGCTCTTGCGGCAATATCAAAGGCGCTTTCACCCTCTTGCGCCGTCACATAATCAAGTGGCATAATTTCTTTTTTATCGTCACATACCTGAGTAAACTCAAATTCATACTCGATTTTTCCGCCGGCACTTGAATCATATTTAAATTCGGTAAAAATCGCTTCAATCGGATATAAAGACGGGCAATGAAGCTCACCGGCACCGCCTTGCCTTAAAAGGTATGACAAATGACTGCACTTTTCAGCTGCCGAGTCGCCTAAAAACATTCCTTTTCCTTTAACAATAATCGGCTTTTGCGATATATCCTGAGTTATTGTTTTGCCGTTATAAACCGACGCTTTTGAAACGTCACGGGCAGTGATTACCTGAATATACGAAGGATTTGTGTCAAAAACAAAATCCTTAAATCTCATTTTAAATTCCTTCATTACTCTCCTGCGGATTTATCATATCGGTTTTTATCAAGACGGATAATCTCGCTTATATTTTCCGCTTGCTCATATTCCTCATTCACCGCTTTCACCTCCAAAATCAATTCTGTCACTTATCGTAAAATAAGCGTCAAGCCTGAAACCTTTAGACTTTTTTGAATACACCAACGGCTCCGCTTTAATCGAAACAATATTAAAACTTTGGCTTACACGACAGGCATTCAAAAATATATCCTTTGCATATGACGAATTACTGACAGGCGTAAATATATCAAGTTTGATTTTAACATTGCCGTACTTTGTGTCGTCGCCGAGTTCCAGCGCAGAAACATCCACCTCGTCAAGCCCGACGCACACAAAACTTTGCTTAATCTCCCCTGCGTAAAACTCATACGGATAAGGTTTAATTATTTTGATATTTTTAAAGAAACTGTCGGCTTTAAGCGCCTTTGCAAAAGAGGTCAACGTATCATTAATATTCATCATATGTTACCTCCTTTATTTCTCTTAAAATACCTGTATAATAAATAACCTCATCATTAATTTTTACGGCATTTTTTCTTAAAAACTTATAGTTACCGCTAGCCGTTTTCAAATAGCCGTCTTCACCGATTTCAAGGATATTGTGCGTTTTCGGACCGAGATACAAATGATATCTTGCTTCATTTATTCCGGCACTTGTAACGCTGTCGTCAAATGCACTGCTCTTTTTTCTCCACAAAGGACTTACTGTGCATTTAAACGGCATTGACTTCCATTTTCCGTCATTAAGCGTTGCCTCAACTCCTATTTTGTCAAGTTGATTTTTAATAATATATGCACTTCTCATATCACACCGCCTCAAAAGCGAAGGAATTGTTTTTAATCAGTGAGGTACACTGTTCAAGAGCAAAATTATATATTGCCCTCGCATTTTCAAGTGCAGAAGACGTGTCAATCGAATATGACACATCTCCTGCCTTAAAGGAAGTGATACCGTCTGACTGATTAGTAAGCATATATCGATAAAAAGCCTTTGCCGCACAAAGAAATACCACGCAGGAATTATTTTCGTCGTCGCCGCTTTTCAAAAGCGAATTAACATATTCCGTCTCCATATAAATGAGTGACTGCTGCTTGTCTGCGTCTTCCTCACTCATCAAAGAAAGGGTAATAAATTCTTCTTTAACCTTACTTAAATCAGTCATTAAATCACCTTATCCCTCTTTTTTCTTGAATATTTTTACAGCTTTCGGGAATACATTTGTAAAGCCCACAATAATAGAAACAGTCGCTCTTTCAATCTGTCTGTCAATAAGCTTATCGAAATCGGTTGATACGTCTGAAGCAACAACTCTTTCAAAAGCATAATTCTTATCAAAGGCGTACATTGTATTTTCGGAAAGCTCACTCAAACAGTAAACTTCTGCACCAAACGGAGTAATTGCTCTGCCTGTTGCGTGGAAATCAAGACCTGCATTTGCGTCTCTGAGTTCAGGTAATTTGAGAAGTCTTGTGTATGACTTAGGGTCGGCTACAATTGTAGTGAGCTTGTAAGGCATAAGGGAAGTATAAAGGTCAACAAGGTCATCATATGTAAATTCGTCTGCATATTTAATCTGGTTGAATGCGTTTGGATTAACACTTCCGATGATGTCGTATGTTTCGTAGTGAACAAGGTTTTCGCCGATTCTGCGAAGTGCAAGTGAGAACAAGTCAAGCTTTTGGAACTTGATAGCCTCGTATGAAGCGGAAATCATCTTGCCGTACTTTTTAAGACTTGTTAAATCGCTTTTAACACCGATTTTAACCTCCTCAAATGCCGAACCTTCCGGAACAATGTCAAAGGTTTTCATATCGTCTGTTTCGTCAAGCTGCAATGACCTGTAGTCAAGAGAGTCGACATAAGTTGTTGTGGCAAGCATATTGTCAATTGTGCAATTATCTCTCATACCAAGCTTAATGGAACGGGAAACAAATTCAGGGAAAAGTACTGCCGAGTCGCTTGTTTGGAAAAACTTTGAAACGGTGTCGCAATCCTTACCTGAAACCTTAATGTTAAATCTCTTGAGCTGGCGCTCATATGCGTCAAGACCTTCAAGTTCTGTGCCCTTGTAATTTTCTGACGGGTCAAGCTTTTCAAGTGCCTGAGTAAAAGATTTTCCTGTTGTATATAAACTCTTTTCAATTTTGATATTTTCGTATGACATAAATAAATTCCTCCGTTAATTATAATTTAAATTGATTTACTGTATTTTTTGTGTTTGTGTCATTACTTTTGATTTGAAGCTTTGCCGTACTTTCACGGTTTTTCTTTGTAAAAGCGTCTTTAAACGACAAAAGCTCTTTTGCTGTCATTACCTGTGCCACAGACGAAAATGTTTTAATATCCATTTCCGGCATAGCTGTAGCACAAAGTCTGATAACCTCGTCCGAAAGACTTTTCTTGTATTTTCTTCCGAGTTCGGCTTCATCTTCAAGCTCGTCAACGTAATTCAAAAGCGAATCAAGCTGACTTTTTGATACTGTAGTATCGTCGCTCATATTTTTAAGTGTTTTAATAATATCTTCCATATTATTCTCCTTTGTAAATTCAAATGCTTTTGTAACTCCTGCCTTTCTTTGCGCAGGTACGGCAACAAAACTGAATTCATATGCGTCACTTATATCTGACAAAACCGTACAAGCTGTTTTGCCTTTATACTTTTTGCCCGATACGTGTTCACATCTGCACTGCCTTTTATCCTTGCCGCAAATTGAGCAGGTAGCTTTTTTCGACGAGCAGGATACGGAAACCTCTTTTTTAATTCCTGCATCAAGCTCATCAATAAAACTTTTGTTTTCCTCATTTCTCAGCATATACGCCTTTGCTTTGAGCATATAATAAGGCTCGCCGTCGGCTGTCGTCATACCCTCGCCTTTTTCAACCCACGTTTCAAAAACACGTGCTTTTTGGTCGCTCGATTTCATTGAATGGTCGCTGATACCCGTTTTGCCGACAAAAAGCGTTTTAAGTTCGTTTAAAGCAGACAATGAGAATTTTTCAAAATCTCTGTCAATATCGTTATCGCAAAGAATAACCGAAAAAACATAAAGACTGTCTGCGTCAAATTCTCGCCTTGTGTATTGATTGATTTTCTTTAAATCCTCAGCACTCGCTTCGAAACTTTTTTCTACATAACCGAAACTCAATCTTCCATCTCCCTTCTTATTTGCTCCGCCTGTGCCGAATAAAGTTCTGCCTGTGCCTTATCGCACTCGTCTTGAAGCGTAATCTTCTTCCACTCAACATTTGCTTCATAAGGCAAGGCGTTTGTCGCAAGGTATAAATTACCTATTTGCTTAATAACCGGTTCGAGAATACGTCTGTACGATTCAAGCTCACTTGTTAAAATATCAGCCTGCTGCATACTCATTCTCTCTGTTGACGACCAGCTAAGCCCGAGCATAAACGGCGGAAGTCCTGTTTTGGCAACAATCTGCTCAAGAAGCTGTCTGACAGGGATTTCGCTGTCAAGAACGGCATTATCCGCACCGATTACCTTAACGCTTACATCACCGACTGCAACAAAATCCTTGACCGAATTTGAATCCATAGCGTCTTTCCAAGCCTTAGCAACGGTTTGTGCCGTTTCATTTGCGTTTGAATAAGCGCTGTCCTTATCCGGCTTGCAAATAACGGAATATCGAAGATTTCCCGCATGCTTCCAATTTTCCCCGATTGTGTTGTAAATTTCGAGCAAAATATTGCTTACAAACGGCAAACCCGAAAGAAGGCTTGTACCGCATAAATCGGCAGGCTTCGGATTTAAAACGGAATACAATATCAAATTAGGATTATTGATTTTTGTGCCGTTATTGTAATAATCGACATCAATTCCGTTTTTCGCCCTTTTAAGTTCGATTGACGAAAGTTCGCTGTTATAAAGAGCATATATTCCGTCAGAGCACATAACTATTTCACCGATTGCCGTGCCGAATGTCAAAAGCTGATTAAGATAATTTGATATAAACGAAGCAATACCCTTTTGGTTTCCGCCGACGTTTATCGACTCAAAATACGTATTCATCATATCGTTGACCTTATCATTGCCGGTATCAAAGCTGAAACCTTCACATAAACGCACAATTTTATTAATCGCAGCGTCCAAAATCGGAACGGCGTTTCTAAGCTCGGCATATACCCTCGACTGAGCATTAATCGGCGCATAGCTTGTAAGATTGTAGTAAGGATGATTTGTGGCGATTGACGTTTGAACCGCACAGGCAGCGTTTGAATTTTTACCTTTCTTTTTTCTAAAATCTAAAATCTTCAAAGCTAATTCCTTTCTATTGCAACAGATGCGAACGAAGTATTTTGGGCGTCTTTGTTTAAAACAGTTGCGACAAAATATCGTATATCATCCATTGCGTGATCGTTTTCTTTCTTAACCGCATCTTTTTTTATACTGTCATCCCAGCGATAAATCGAAAATTCTCTTATAGCGTCACTGCAGCAAGGATAAAAATATATTTCCTCATCCTTTAAAGCCTGACACACCCGGTTAATACCCGAGAGAACATCGTTATTCGCTTTAATTACACGAAATTTTTTGTGTCTTAAAACAGTTTGAATAAAAGATGCGGCTGACGGGTCGATTATCAAAGCCGTTATATCTTTGTTTGCGGCAAGCTTTTCAAGCTCACGGTAATATTCCTCGTCTGTCAGTTGAATACCGTTGTCCCTGCCTGAATAATAATACTCGTCAAGCCGATACCACTTGCCGTCGCACTCTCCCCAAAGACCCAATGAAAAAGGATTTACGGTTCCGTAATCGCACGAAAGATAATAGCGACTGAATTTTCCATTGCAAACCTTTACATGCCTTTGGGGTGAAAACATAGGATAAACAAGACCTTGTGCCGTAACCCATTTTCCCTCTATAAATCTCTCATAAAACGCACCCGAATAAAGACTTTTATATCTTCTTTTAACGCTTTGGGACAAAGAGGGATTATCGTCCATAGTGAAATGGATATACAAAACGTTTTTTTCCTCGGCTTTCTTTATCCATTCCATATAAAACCAATGATACGGATGCTCGGGATTGCAGTTGAAAAAGTACTTTGAATTTTCAAGAGAACATCTTGCGACTGCCTGTTCAACAAAACTTCTCGGCATAAGCGCAACCTCATCGAGCATAACGCCACCCAAAGTCATACCCTGAATGAGAGCTGCACTTGACTCATCTCTGCCGCCGAAAAGATAATAACGGTTAGTCACATTGCCTCTTGAAATCGTAACCATATTCCTGCTAATCCTGTAATCAACGCTGAAACCGAGTTCTTTTAGCGTTGGCAAAAGCGGAGTAATAACGTTTCTTCTAAGCGAAGAAATTGTTTTCCCGCAAATGGCAAACGAAGTATCGCAAAAAGCATAAAAGGACCAACAAATAAACGAAATACCCATACAAAGCGTTTTGCCCGACCTTACGGCGCCGTCACAGATTATGCCGTTTTTATTTTTAACGTCACTGCCGTTGCACCACCAATTTAAGACGGCAAGCTGCTTTTTTGAAAACGGTATAAATTTATTCATCAAACTCCTCCGTATAATGCTTTTTAGTCGCCTGCGTACTTTTTTCCAATGCCTCATAAAACGAGGTCGGCGACTTGTCCGTTTGCTCATTCACCATTTCTCTGATTTTGTCAATAGCTTTCAGCCTGTCAAAGAATTTAATCTCCATTCCTCCGCCCTTAGGACGTTTAATTTCACTCACATTAAATAAATCGAGCTTATTAAGTTTCTGAAGTATTTCCTCCTCAGGCTCGAAAAGCAGGCTGACGGCATCCGTAATTTCACCGAATGCAAGACGTCTTAATCCGTCGCATACCTCCTTTTCGCTTATCTTTTTTCTGCGTGACATTTTCACACCTCCATATCATTTTTTGTAGGTCAAAAGAAAAACTCCCTACACTAACAGCGTGTAGAGAGAAAAATATAACGTCTAAAGGCTATATTTTGCCTAAAAAAGTGGCAAAAAAATTTATTTTTACTGTTTTATTCACGATATACGTATATCGTGAATACGATTATTGCACAAAATATTTTAAAAAAAGACATAAAAAAACAGCAGACAAAATGCCTGCTGTAAATTCTTTTAAAATATGTATTAACCCTCGTCAATCGGGTTTTTATTATTTTTCTTTGACTCTCTGCCGTATTTTTCCTCATAACCCGGATTGATATAGTCCTCAACCATCTTGCCGTCACGGATACGTATTACACGTTCAGCCTCTTCCGCAATTTCATTATCATGGGTAATAACGATAACGGTTCTGCCCTCGTCCTTGAGTTCGTGCAAAATTGCCATAACCTCTTTTGTTGACTTTGTATCAAGGTTACCGGTAGGCTCATCGGCTAAAATTACCGGAGGTCTTGCGGCAATGGCTCTTGCAACGGCAACACGCTGCTGCTGACCGCCCGACATCTCTGCCGGCAAATGATGAATACGGCTTCCGAGGCCTACTCTTTCAAGTGCCTTTTGTGAAATTTCACGTCTTTCCTGCTTAGGCATACCCCTGTAAACCAAAGGAAGCTCAACATTTTCAAGAGCCGTAAGAGAAGAAATAAGGTTAAAACCCTGGAAAATAAAGCCTATTTCCTCATTTCTGATAACACTCATTTGGTCATCGGTCAAATCGTCAACAAGTTTGCCGTTAATATAATATTCGCCGTGAGTGGGAGTATCAAGTAAACCGAGCATATTCATAAGAGTTGATTTACCCGAGCCCGACTGACCGATAATGGCGACAAATTCGCCCTCATCAATAGTGATTGATACACCGTCAAGCGCATTTACCTGGTTTTCACCGGGATTATATATTTTATATACATCACGTACTTCAATAAGATGCATAAGTATGCCTCCGTTTGTTTTACAAATAGTATATTAAGATATTACAAGATATAATCTCAAAAGTCAAGTGAATAATTATTATAAGATTGTAAACATTAATACAGAGGTGACATATTATGAGCATCAGCAAAGACGATTACAGTAAAATGACGGACAAAGCAAGTCCCAATTCGCCGAAAATCTTAAATTGCATTAAGGCTTTTTTGTTCGGCGGTGCCATTTGCCTTTTCGGTCAAATTTTATTTACGATTTTTGAAAATGCCGGATTAAAAGAAAAAGAAGTCAGCGCCGCAACATCAAGCGTATTAATTATTATAACCGCAATTTTGACAGGTATCGGTGTTTTTGACAAAATCGCAAGGCACGCAGGCGCAGGAACGATTGTACCGATTACAGGCTTTGCAAACAGCGTTGTATCCCCTGCTCTTGAATGGAAACACGAGGGTTTTGTTCTCGGCACGGCGGCACAAATGTTTTCAATTGCAGGTCCGGTAATCGTTTACGGCACGGCGTCGGCATTTTTATACGGTTTGATAATATTCATATTTAAGCTATATTAATCTCAATATTTATTTAAGCGTTGCAATATTCGCAACGCTTTTGTGATTTTGTATAGTTTTTTATATATTTTATGCTTTACTTTTATTTATATTTGCTATATGATATATTTATAAGACTGTATATTTTTTTTGACAAAACGGAGTTATTATGCTAAAAAAATCTTTAATCGTTGAAACGAATGCGAAAGCGAACGAAAATCAAATAAAAATCATTGACAATATCAGAATTACATATCTGACCTCACGTTTGATAAGAGTTGAGGTCGGCACTTTTACGGATTTGGCAAGTTTCACCGTGCTAAACCGTAATTTCCCTTATGATAAATTCAAAGTGCAAAAAAGCGGAAACAAAATACTTGTTGAAACAAGCGACGTTATTTTCACAATCAAAGGAACATCTCCCCTTTGCGTGAAAATGAAAAACAGCGGTGAAGTTCAATATTTTAATAGTCAGAAAAACCTGAAAGGCACAAGAAGAACGCTTGACGCAACGTTTGGAAGAGTGCCGCTTGATGACGGTTTGATTACGAAAGACGGCGCATTTTTGCTTGATGACAGTTCAAGTATTCTTTTTGATAATGAAGGTCATTTTGTAAAACGTGACGGCGGAAAAGATTACTACTGCTTTGCCTACGGCAACGATTATCGCAAAACTCTCAAAGCATTTTTCAAAATATCGGGCGCTACCCCGCTCGTTCCACGTTTTGCTCTCGGTGTTTGGTGGAGCAGATATCACGCTTACAGCGACAATGAATATATTGAGATTATGGACAGATTTGAAAAAGAGGAAATTCCGCTCACTGTTGCAACAATCGATATGGATTGGCACTGGACCGATTTAAAAAAGGAATTTGGGATAAAGGCTAACGGCTGGACGGGTTACAGTTGGAACACGGAACTTTTCAAAGATTACAAATCATTTTTAAAAAATCTTCAAAACCGCAATTTAAAGGTAACGTTAAATCTTCACCCCGCCGAAGGAATAAGATATTTTGAGGATATGTATGACGAGGTGGCAAAAGCAGTCGGCATTGACCCGAAAACAAAGGAAGATGTCAAATTCAGCTGTAAAAACGACGATTTTTGGAATGCATATTTTGACAAAGTACATAAGCCTTACGAAAAAGTCGGCGTTGACTTTTGGTGGATAGACTGGCAGCAAGGCAAAAAGAGCGATATAGAGGGACTTGACCCGCTTCTTGCATTAAATCATTATCATTTTCTTGACAATGCGGAAAACGGCGAGTTGCCGCTTATCCTTTCACGATATGCAGGGCTCGGCTCTCACCGATACCCGTTAGGCTTTTCGGGCGATACGGCTATAAATTACAAAGTTCTTAATTTTCAGCCTTATTTTACTGCGAATGCTGCCAATGCGGCATATTTTTGGTGGAGCCACGATATAGGCGGTCACCATTTCGGATATAAAGATGACGAGTTATATTTAAGATGGATTGAATTCGGAGTGTTTGCTCCTATTTTAAGGCTTCACTCAACGTCAAACGATTTGCTCGGCAAGGAACCGTGGAAATACAGACGTGACGTTTATTTAAGCGCTAAAAAATGGCTTAATTTCAGGCACAGGCTTATCCCTTATATTTTCACTATGGATTACAGGAGCCATAAAAACGGCGCACCGCTTTGCGAGCCTATGTATTACGCTTATCCAAACGAGGAAAGTGCATTTAATGTGCCAAATGAATATTTCTTCGGAAGTGAACTTATTGCTATACCGATTACGTCAAAAACGAGTAAAAAGACTAATATGTCAAGTGCAAATGCTTGGATACCAAAAGGCACTTACACAGATATTTTTACTCTTCAAAAATACCACGGCCCTATGAATGTAACGCTTAACCGTGAACTTTACGATATACCGGTTCTTGCAAAAGAGGGTGCGATTATTCCTTTATCAAACGACAGGGGCAACTCTTCGTCTAACCCGAAAGCGCTTGAATTATGGGTATTTAACGGAAAGGGCAGCTTTACCCTTTATGAGGATAACGGCAAGACAGATTTTGAAAAACATAACGTCAAAACTAAAATCATAAACGAATTTGACGAAAAAAACGGCAAACTCAAATTAACGGTTAAAGCACCGTTCGGCGACGGCGAGGTTATACCGAAAGAGAGAAAATACAAAATCACATTTAAGGAAATAGAAAGCGCAAGTATTAATTCAAACAAAGAATACAAATTATATAATAAAAGCGCACCTTTAAGCATTGAAGTGGATTTTTCAAGCGACGACACAGAAATCGAGCTTACAAATATAAAACTTATCAAAAAGCCCGATTATAAAGAAAGAGTTATTAATTCAATGTCACGCTGGCAGGAGCGAACCACTGAAAAAACAGCATACTACAAGCCGTTTAAAAATGCGCAGACAAAGGAAGAATTAATAAAAGCGTTAAAAAGTTCCAAACTTCCGAAAGACGTTAAAAATCTTTTGTTTGAACAGCTTATAACAGATTGATTGAGGGAAAAAATTATGGAAAACGTAAACACATATTCTAAAAAAGAAAGAAATATGTTTTTGACGGGAATGTTCGGTCAAAATATGATTTACAACGTTGTTGCCGTCGGACTTTACTATTACTTTCAAAATGTAATTTGCCTGCCGGCTATTGCGCTTGGCTGGATATTTGCCATAGCGAGAATTTGGGACGCAATCAATGACCCTATGATGGGCTCAATTGTTGACAAAACGAAAACCAAATGGGGCAAATGCAGACCTTATCTTATTTTTTCACCCATTGTTATTTGCGTTATTACAATAGTTGCATTTTTCAACGGTAACTATGCAAACGCAAAGGCAAGCGGTAACAAAACGGCTATGATATTCATTGTTGCCTGGGCGGCGATATCATATGTACTTTGGGGTATGAGCTACACAGTCGGCGATATTCCGCTTTGGGGTATTATTTCACGTATAACGGAAAGTGAAAAGGACAGAAGCTCACTTATTTCCCTTTCAAGAATTATTGCGTCTATCGGTGCCGGCTTGGTAGTAGTTTCAATCGTTGCCGTATCGCAATCGCTCAATACCGCTTTCGGCTTAGACACAAATGCGCAAAAAGGCTTTATTATTGCGGCAATTATAATTACCATCATAGGCTCGGCGCTTTTTGAATGTGCGGGTATAGGTACAAAAGAGAGAGTGCCGAACAGCAGCGAAACGAAGACTATGAAAGAAAGCTTTGCGCTTATGTGGAAATGCAAGCCGTTCAGACGTATTCTTATAAGCGGACTTCTTCGTGCTCCGTTACAGCTTATGATGAATATTGCAATGACGCTTTTGACATACTACTATTGCAAAGGAAACCTCACCTATGCGTTTACAAAGCTTGATATATTTGTAATCGTGCTTATTTTAGGCGGCGGACTTTTTGTAGGTCAATTCGTTTCAATGGCAATTTCCCCTGCTCTTATGAGAAAATACGAAACAAAAAAAGTATATAATCTTTTCAGCGGACTGAGCGCTATTGCATTTGCACTTTTGTTTGTGGTATACTTAATAGCACCTACCGAGCTTTCTAAAATGGGCTTTGTGGCTGTTGACGGAATTTTATTCTTCGGTACAGGTATGGGCTTCGGCGGAGTAAACGTTTGCCAGTCCGTTATGATAAGCGACTGTATCGACTATGAGGAATATCATCACGGCTACAGACCTGACGGAATTTTCTTCTCGGGTCAAAGCTTTATCACTAAGTTTTCGGCAGGTATCAGTTCTATTATTTCAGGCTATGTTTTTGACGCAGTGGGATATACTGATATCAACATAAGCAAAATGAACGAAGCTATTGCAAACGGTGCTAATTTTGCAACAGACTACACCGCTTATTCAAAGGCTATGTGGTTTCTTATTTCAATTCCACCTGCAATCGGTATGATTTTAGCGGTTATTCCTACTCTCAAATATGAAATAGACAAAAAATCGCACGACAAAATGCTTGAGGAGCTTATTAAACGTCACAGCGAGAATAATCAAGGAGATACAAATGGATAAATTAATTAAAAACATTGAGCACAAGACAGTTCTTACAATCAAGGACGAAGTAACTTATCAAAAAGGTCAAATAGTCAGCAAAACTCTTGCACAAAACGAACACCATTCACTCACTCTTTTCGCATTTGACAAGGGCGAGGAAATCAGCACCCACGAATCGGGCGGTGACGCTATGATTGTTGCACTTGACGGTGTCGGAAGAATTACAATCGAGGGTGAGGAATTTATTTTAAACGAGGGCGAAACAATTGTTATGCCTGCAAAAAAGCCTCACGCTGTTTTTGCAAAGGAACAGTTTAAAATGCTTCTTATCGTAATGTTCCCCGAGGAATAATAAAAATCAAATAACAAAAAGAAAACCGCCGCAGTTTTTCAATCAAGAAATTCTGCAGCGGTTATTATTTTATTCCTTATTATTACTGTAATGTTCTTTGGCTTCGCTCATAATTCTTAATGTTTCACGGATAGTTTCAAGCGTTGCCTCCTTCGGGTCAAGTTTAACTGCAATATACGGTCTTTTAGCCGCAGAAAGGGTAACCCTGCCCTTCATAAACGCATTAAGTATTGCGACAGTCTTAATATCAGGCTCACTTGAATAAAACAAAACAGAGCCGTTTCGCTGAACAATATCCGTTATACCGAGTGCCTTTGCACTGTTTCGCAAAAGAGCAATTTCTATAAGCCCCCAAACAGATGACGGCGGTGCGCCGAAACGGTCTGTAAGTTCGTCGTAAACGTCTTGTGCGTCAGCCTCGTTTTTAATTGCGGCAATACGCTTATACATAGAAAGCCTTTGCGAAGTTGATACAATATATTCCTCCGGCAAATGAGCGTCGATTTGAACGTCGATAAGACATTCTCTCTCCTCCGGCTCCTCCTCGCTTATCTCGCCTTTTTCCATAGCGACAGCCTCTTCAAGAAGTTTTAAATACATATCGTATCCGACCGCTTCCATATGACCGTGCTGTCTGTTTCCCAAAAGCGAACCTGCACCTCTGATTTCAAGGTCACGCATAGCGATTTTAAAGCCCGAGCCGAACTCCGTATATTCCCTGATAGCCTCAAGTCGCCTTGTTGCAATATCGGTAAGTTCCTTGCCTCTCGTAAATGTGAAATAAGCATAAGCACGCCTTGACGACCTGCCTACACGTCCTCTTATTTGGTGAAGCTGTGCAAGTCCCATTCTGTCCGCATTTTCAATAATAAGAGTGTTACAGTTAGGAACATCAACACCCGTTTCAATAATGGTTGTGCACACAAGAATATCAATATCTCCCGAAAGCAAATCACGCCAAACGCTTGAAAGCTCTTCCTCACTCATTTGACCGTGAGCAATGCCCACTCTTGCCTGAGGTATCGCCTTTTTTATCATCATAGCCTTATGCTCAATAGTTTCAACATTATTGTGAAGATAATAGCATTGACCGCCACGGTTTATTTCACGCTCCATTGCTTCCTGCAAAACCTCTGCGTCATATTCGATAACATATGTTTGAACAGGG
The DNA here is from genome assembly GCA_945874765.1 of uncultured Clostridia bacterium. GTDB lineage: Bacteria > Bacillota > Clostridia > Oscillospirales > Acutalibacteraceae > Eubacterium_R. The sequence goes on along the minus strand of CAMCHQ010000002.1, from coordinate 80,257 downwards.
TGACGCTCACCGGGCGCTTCTTCGATAAGGCTCATATCCCTTATACCGCTCATTGCCATATTAAGAGTACGTGGAATAGGGGTAGCCGAAAGAGTAAGAACGTCAACTCTTGGGAATTTTTCCTTGATTTTTTCCTTTTGCGCAACGCCGAAACGCTGTTCCTCATCAACTATAAGAAGCCCCAAATCCTTAAATTTAATGGATTTGCCTAAAAGTTTATGAGTGCCTACCACAACATCAACCGAGCCGTCCGCAAGCCCTTGGAGTATTTCCTTTTGCTTTTTCGGAGATACGAAACGTGATATCATTTCCACCTTTACGGGATAAGGTTCAAGCCTTTTGAGAGCGGTTTGAAAATGCTGCATTGCAAGCACGGTGGTAGGAACAAGAATAGCACACTGCTTTGAGTCACTTATACATTTAAAAACAGCACGAAGCGCAACCTCTGTTTTGCCGAAGCCTACGTCACCGCAAAGAAGTCTGTCCATAGGTGCACTTTTTTCCATATCATGCTTAATTTCCTCACTGCACCTGAGTTGGTCGTCTGTTTCGTCATATTCAAAGCGCATTTCAAAATCACGCTGCATATCCGAATCCTCAGAAAACGCAAAGCCTTTTGTGCTCATTCGTTTAGCATAAAGCGAAATAAGCTCCTTTGCCATATCCTTAACAGAGGAACGAACCTTAGCCTTTGTTTTTTTCCACTCACCCGAGCCGAGACGGTTGATTTTGACATTTGTATCGTTTTTAGGGCCGATATATTTTGACACCAAATCGAGCTGAGTAACAGGCACATAAAGCGTATCGCCCTTTGCATAGCTTATCTTGATATAGTCTTTTTTAACCTTATTAAGTTCAAGTGCGTGAATACCCTCAAATATACCGATACCGTGGATATTATGAACGATATAGTCGCCGACAGTAAGTTCGTCAAGTGAATGAATGGCATTTTTTGACGAAGCTTTTTTCGCTTTTTTGGTGCTTTGGTTAGTCTTGGAATGAGTAATAACCGCAAGCTTCATATCGCTTATTTGGAAACCCGACTGAATAGTGCCCGTAAGAATATTGATAGCCTTATTTTGGAGCTTTTCAGGTCTTTTCTCAAAGAAAACAGTATTGATAAAGCCCATATCCTCAATATCTTTGCAAAGCGCCTTGCCTGCTCTGACAGTGCCCGCCATTATGCAAACGGTATAACCGCTTTTGAAAAGAGGGAAAAGTTCCTCTTTAAGCTGAGAAAGAGTTCCGCTCCACGCATTGAAACTTTGAACACGGAAGTTTGCAAGATGACCTACAGGCGTATCAAAACTTCCACGTGGAAGAGAGTCCATATATATCGCATTATACTTTTCATAAACAGCTTTAAGTTCATCAAAATTAAGGTTGAATTTATCAAGCCCTTTGCAAAGCGTACCGTCCTCAACAAACCATTTGAGTTCTTCAAGATTAAGTTTTTCCTGCTTGAGCATTTTTTCCTTAACTCTTGCGCTTTCAACAACAAAGAGCCTGTCAAAATCATAATCAAACACACCGTTTGAATTATAAATAAACGGCAAATATTTATCAAGACAATTGAGATGAAGCCCCTGCCTTAATTTATCGATATCGTTATTAAGCTTTTCCCTTGCTTTAATTGCTTTGCCCTTTAATCCCTTTGAAAGAGCCTCGATTTTATCGGCAAGTTTCAAATCGTCATCGACAAGCACCTCGTTCGCCGGAGTAATTTCGATAAAATCGACCTTGCCGCTTCGTCTTTGCGTATCAATATCAAAACTTGAAATAGTATCGACCGTATCGCCCCAAAATTCAATTCTTACCGGCTCATTAAGATAAGTCGGAAAAATATCGATAATTCCGCCACGAACGGCAAACTGGCTCGTTCCGTCAACTTGGTCATAACGGGTATAGCCCGCAAAAACAAGTTTCTTTTCAAGCTCGGATATATTAATCTCGTCGTTTACGCTGATTTTAAACGTTCTTTTTTCAAGTTCCTCGGGCGGCATAGTATATTGGCACGCAGCAGCTGCCGACATAACCACAGCCGAATAATCACCCTGAAGTATGCGGGATAAAACGCCGAGCCTTATATGTTCAAAATCTCTGCTGACGCCTGCAACCTCAACAAAAGTCATCTCTCTTGTGGGGTAGAGCAAAACTCCGTCTTGAAGCTCACTCAAACACTCCTGCACCTTAACGGCAGTTGCCTCGTCGGGTGTAATGATAAATGACTTTTCGCCGTTTTGGCAAAGCGAATGAGCCACAAAACACTTAGAAACGTCAGAAAGACCTATAACCCCAACCGGAGCATTAAGAGTATTAACGCTTTGGCTGAGGCTTTTAAATTCCTTACTTTTATTAAATTCATTAGAAAAACAGGACAATGCTTATCACCTTATCCTTTCAATAATAATATTAAATCACGAATTGTATTTATTCATAGCCTCATCAATTCTTCCTGAAACTATGAGCCTTACGGCGGCGGTTGAGTGTTCAAGAGCCGATTTTAAATCAGCCTCCTGCTCCTTAGGAAATCTGCCCAAAACCCAAGCCGCCAAGTCATATTCCGGATTAGGCTTTTTGCCGACGCCCACTTTAACTCTCGGGAAATTCTCACTATTCAAATGAGCAATAATACTCTTTATTCCGTTATGACCGCCTGCCGAACCTTTACGTCTTATTCTTGTTTTGCCGACATCAAGTGAAATATCATCATAAACAATAATAACATTTTCGACCGGGACTTTATAATATTTTGCCGCCTCACCGACAGCCTCACCGCTTGCATTCATCATAGTTTGCGGTTTCATTACAAGGCATTTTTTACCCTCAACAGTCATATCGGCACAAAGAGCGTGGTGCTTCAACTTCTTAATATCCACACCCTCCTCAATAGACAGCAAATCCATAGCAAGAAATCCTGCATTATGACGTGTCATTTCATATTTAGCACCGGGGTTTCCAAGACCTGCAATAATAAAATCATACTTGCCCGAGCTAAACTCTTTCTTTTTAAAAAACATAAATTATCCTCATTTAAAATACGGCAAAAGAGCGTGCAAACCTTGCACGCCCCTTTTAAATTATAATTGATTAATCTTCTGTCTTTTCAAACTCAGAGAATTCTCTCTCATCGTCCGGCTTTTCATAGTTATACATATTTTCGTCTTTAACGTGCTTTGCAATATACTCGTCACGGTCAAAGAGTTCATCTGCCTTAACTTTCCAAGCCTTAGCAGCGGCAATAGTCTTGTCGAAAAGTTCATTTGCCGACTCAGGATGCTGCATCTCTGTTGAATATGCGCCTGTTTCAGCAACCATCTTACTGATAGCGCCCGGATTATCAAGAACCGGACAAGGACGAAGCATATTGTTTGAGAAAGGCTGATTGCGCTTATAAGCCATAAAGAGTGGGCTTTGAAGTGCTTCAAGAACCGAGTGGTCCTTAATATTAACATTAGAATAGTGAACGAAAGCACAAGGCTCGCAGTCACCGTTTGAATTGATATGGAAGTAGTGACGGCCGCCTGCGATACAGCCCTGAACATACTCGCCGTCGTTCCAGAAATCAAGAGCGAATATAGACTTTGTATGACGCCACTCGTGCATCTTCTTATACATCAATGCACGCTGCTCAGGAGAAACCATAAGGTCTGTTACGGCACCGTTACCTGTCGGCATATACGTAAAGAACCATGCAAATTTAACGCCGTGGTCAATAAGCCAATCCATATATTCATCAGATGCAAGTACATCTGTATTCTTGCTTGTGTAGCAAAGAGAAGCGCCAAACGGAACACCTCTGTCTTTAAGCCTTTGCATAGCGGCAGTACACTTCTTAAATGTGCCCTGTCCTCTTCTGAAGTCGTTTTCTTCCTCATATCCCTCAATTGAGAATGCAGGATAGAAGTTGCCGACTTCCTTAATTTCATCTGCAAAGCTGTCATCAATAAGAGTACCGTTTGTGAATGAAAGGAATGCGCAATCCGGATTTTCACGGCAAAGACGCATAAGGTCCTTTCTTCTCATTGTAGGCTCACCGCCGGTGTAAAGATACATATAAGTACCGAGTTCCTTACCCTCTTTGATAATCCTTGCAAGGTCATCATATGAAAGTGAGCTTGTGTGACCGTATTCCGCTGCCCAACAACCTGTGCACTTGAGGTTGCAAGCGGCAGTCGGGTCCATAAGAATAGCCCAAGGAACGTTACAGCCATATTTCTCAATAGCTGCCATTCTCTTTGTATAACTGTTAATTGCAACGTTCATAAGAGGAGGAACAAGCTTTGTAAGCACGTGTTCATCAGTGTTGCAAATCAAATCCTCCGCAAACTTCATCCAGTTGTTATTCGGGTCATCCATAACCTTATGAAGTCCTGCATATGTTGAACGATTTACCTTTTTAACATCAAATTTTTCTACGAGACTGAGAATTCTCGGAGCGTTTCTCTTGAAATCCTTGCGTGCATATTTAACAGCCTGTTCAACTGCTACCGACGCAACCTTTTCCTTGAAAGAAGCCATAATTAAATCCTCTCTTAATCAACTGATATAGTTAATTTTTCAATTTTTTATGCGTTATCTAATATTGAATTATATTACTTTTAATAAAAATGTCAAGTCTAATTTTTTTCATAGCGCATCAAGACAAGCTTTAATATAATAAAAAGATAATAAACAATTTGCCGAATTATGTACTATATAATATGATTTAAGACTTATAAATTAAAATCTGATTTGGAATTTAAGTCTATACGTTTTATCGGTTTTGTTTAAATACATATCGTTGCACTTAGCGCCCCAGCTGTCATATCCGCCGACGCCCTGCTGCCTTGCAATAAGTCTTACAACGGTTTTGTTATATTCCGGCATATCCTTTTGGTGCCAAACATTTTCAATTTCCTTAGGAAGATAATGACAAACATTAAGCTCCATCTGCGGCTCGGCAACTACAGAAAATACTTTTTTATTGCCTACAAGAGTAGCATATCTTACTCCCGTTCTGTTGCCGCACTCCTGCGGTTTGAGATAATCAACCCAAAGGTCATTAACGGTTGTGTTATAAAGACCGATTTTAGCGGCATTGCACCTGTCGATATAATTTTCTTCAGGTCCGTTGCCGAGATATGTAAGATTTTCAAAATCCTTAGGAAGTTCAAAAAGAACGGACACCTCAGGAATTTCGGGAAGTGACGCATTGGGATAAAACTGAAGGTCAACCTCCATACCCTTTGACGTAACCGTATAAATCACCTGCGCCTTTGATTCCGGCTGAGTACAAACGGTTGCGCCGCCTGTAATAATAACTTTCTTGCCGTTTTCAAGCACTTTATAATTATTGATAGACCATTTTGTATTATTGAAAATACCCGGCGTGTCGCCTGCATCTCTCCAGCAACCGAGACGTGAACCGGCTCTTGTGCCACGGTCATTATCGGTAAGCGCTCTCCAGAAATTAAGCCTCATGGGAGCACTTAAAAGTTCCTCGCCGCCGACCTTGATAGAATAAAGCTGATTGCGCTCTCTTCTTTCAAATCTTACGTTTACATCGTCACTGATTACCCTGAGCGAGCCGTATGTATCGTCAACAATAAGCGGTTGGTCAACTTCAAGCTCATCATATGTATTTTCAAACTCATTTATTACAAATTGTTCCTCGGCTACAATGTGACCTGCCTTGGAATATGCGTTATCCTCTTTAGTCTTTAATTCAAGATTGAGATAACATTCGGTTTTAATTCTGCTCAATTCAAGGTCAATTACAGTTTTTTCACCCGGCTTGACGTCCAAAACGAGAGTACCGCTGCAAAATTCACCTTTATCCGAGCTTTGACTCCAATGAAGCTCATACTCATTAAGATTTGTAAACATAAATTTGTTTTTAATCTCAACTACTCCACGAGCGGCGTCAATCGCATTAAAATCAACATTTTGATAAAGTTTTTTAATTTCGCAAAGCTTCGGAGTAACTTTTCTGTCGCCGAAAAGGAGACCGTTACCGCAAAAGTGACCGTCGTGCGGATTTTCACCGAAGTCGCCGCCGTATGCAAGATATTCCTTGCCGTTTTCATCTTTAGTAAGAATACTTTGGTCAACCCAATCCCAAACAAAACCGCCCTGCAAACAAGGATATTTATCCCAAAGACGTGTATATTCATCGGTCGAACCGCAGGAGTTACCCATAGCGTGAGTATATTCGCAAAGGATATACGGTCTGCCGTCACGCTGAGTTACCGCATATTCCTCACACTCCCAAGGTCTTGCATACATTTTCGACTGAACATCGGAAAGTTCCTTTTCGTCAGGAGCACGGTGACATTCAAAATGAACAAATCTTGTTTTATCCGTATCCTTAATAAACTGATACATTTTCTTAGGAATAGCACCGCCGAGAGATTCGTTACCAAGCGACCAGCAAACAACACTCGTCACGTTCTTATCTCTGTTATACGTTGCCTTAATACGCTCCATACAAGCTTTTTCCCATTCGGGACGGGAAGCCGGAAGCTGAGGACAGCCGACAATGGTTGACCAGCCTGTTCCGTGAGTTTCCATATTATTTTCGTCAATAACATAAAGACCGTATTCGTCGCAAAGTTCCAAAAACTTAGGGTCATTTGGATAATGAGAGGTACGAACGGCGTTCATATTGGACTTTTTCATCATCTCAATATCGTAGCGCATAACCTCTTCGCTTATATATCTGCCTGTATGACAGTCAAATTCGTGCCTGTTTGTACCCTTAAACACTACTCTCTGATTATTGATACGAATAATGCCGTCTTTAATTTCAACCTTTCTGAATCCGATTTTTTGGCTGATATATTCAATAGGCATTCCGTTATCTTTAAGAGTGATTACCATAGTATAAAGGTAAGGACTTTCACTCGACCAAACATTGACGTCTGTTACAATCGCTTTAAGTTTAGTTTGATGGTCCTCGTTAGCATACTGACTGTCAAGCGCAACAGTATTGCCGTCTTTATCAAGAATACTCAAATCAAGGCTGAGGCTTTCATAAGATCCGTTTGTTTTAACAAGAATATCCGCATATCCGTCGCTTAAAGTAACGTCCGGCTCGGCAACAACTTCAAAGTCCCTGATATACTGCCTTTCGGTAGTATAGATATAAACGTCACGGAAGATACCGCCCAAGCGCCACATATCCTGACATTCAAGCCAAGAGCCTGTGCACCAACGGTAAACCTCAACGCCGATAACATTTGAGCCTTCCTTAATATATCTTGAAATATCAAATTCACTTCTGTGGAAAGTCGACTCGCTGTAGCCTATTCTTTCACCGTTTATATAAAGATAAAAAGCAGACTCGACGCCCTCAAAACAGATTACAACACGCTTATTAAGGAGCGATTTGTCAATATGTATCTTTTTAACGTAACAACCGACGGGATTGTGCTTGGTAGGCGCATTAGGCGGGCAAATATCCTCACTGCCCTCCCAAGGATAACGAACATTGCAATACTGCGGCTGGTCGTAGCCCTGCATCTGCCAAGAGCCGGGAACCTTAATCGTATCCCAGTTATGAGTATCGTAATGCGGTTGAGCAAAATCACTCGGTCTGTAAGCATAATTTTTATAAAGTTTAAATTTCCACTTTCCGTTTAAAAGCTTAGAGCGACTTGATGAAAACCTGTCTGCCTTTTTAGCCTCCTCAAAATTTTCATAAGGCATAAAAGTAGCGTGTTGCGGAAGCTTATTAACACCCACAATTTCAGGATTCGACTGCCACTCCGTATATCCGTCAATAAAGTTTCTTTCCATAAATCGTTCTCCGTTTAAATATTTTATCTGCGGTGCCACTTGCCCTCTTGGTAGCCCTCCTGCTTAAGCGCAACGCCTACACTTTTAAGCAAAATTACCAAATCAAGCTTAATCGACCAATTATCGCAATAAATCTTATCGTATTTCATCTTTTTCATAAGTGAAATTTCGTCTCGTCCGTTGATTTGAGCAAGACCCGTAAGCCCCGGTCTGAAACGGTACACGCCGTATTCAAGCCTTAATCTGTGCGCTCTCATCTCACTTGAAATAAGCGGTCTCGGCCCTACGAAGCTCATATCGCCTTTTAAAATATTCCAAAGCTGCGGAAGTTCATCAAGACTTGTTTTTCTCAAAAACTTGCCGACCTTTGTAATATACTGCTCCGGATTTTCCAAATCACCCGTCGCAACATTAGGCGTATTGTTTTTCATAGTTTGAAATTTATAAATCTTAAACGGCTTGCCCTTTCTTCCCCTTCTCTCGTGCGAGAAAAACACACTTGTGTTCGGAGTGAGCAAATTTGCAATGCAAATCACTAAAAACAGCGGTGATAAAACTATCAGCGCAACAAACGATACAACTATATCGAAAAGCCGTTTAAACTTTGTCGGTGCAAAAAATTTCTTAAACTTCTCTTTCATTTATTTAACATTCCATTCATCACATTTTAAAAATAAATTTAAACCATATAATGTGGATAACCGAAGTGATTATACCACATATATTCTAAATATGCAATTTTTTTATAACAATTTTAATTATTATTGCCATTTTTACTTTTTTTATATATAATAACAAGAAATATACATAAAGCAAAAATCATATAAATTTTACAGATGTCACATATAGTACATACAATTATGCTTTATGTCAACAAATATTTTTATACGGACGGTAATCATTATGAAAAAAGCGCTTAGTATTTTATTTTGCCTTGCATTTATTCTTGTAAGCTTCACAGCCTGCTCGTCAAATGCAATGACAGAAAAGAACGTTACAAAAACAGTAGACACGGCTTTCACCGCATTAAAAGAATTTGACACCGATACGCTTCAAAAATATGTTGATTCTTCCACACTCAACACAATTGTAGGTTTTGCTCAGAAGCACGACCAAATCAAGCAACTCGGTCAGGCAATTTTTGAAAACATAGACTATAAAATCAAAAGTATCGACCTTGACAAAAAAACTGTTACAATCACTGTTAAAAACAAGAATTTGGCTCAGGGTGCGTCGGATTTTGCGACAAAATTAAAAAATGAGTACAACACCGTTCAGCTTCTTTCTAAGCTTAACGATGAAATATTCCTCAACGCCCGACTTAACGAATTAAAGCAGAAAATTTCAGATGCACAAATGGAATCTGACGGAATTGACATTACCCTTAATATTGAGCAGGGAAGCAAAAATCTTAAACTTTCATTTGACGAAAAGGCAGAAGACGCAGTTTCAGGCGGAGCACTCAGTTCAATAAAGGCAATTTTCGGCAAATAATTTTACTTATAATATAATTAATTATAATTATTTAAAATAATTAGTGACATTGCGCTTTATTCGTGTTATAATGGCAGTTGGTACTAATTAATGAGGTGTAGATTATGGCAAATAAATTTGTTACAGCCATTTTTGGCGATTACTCTAAAAAAGAGGTTAAAAAAGTTAAAAAAACTGCTGACAAGGTTCTCGCTTTAGAGGACAAGTATGCAGCAATGGACGATAAAGAGCTTACCTCTCAAACCGAAATTCTTAAAGGCAGACTTGCAAACGGCGAAACACTTGACGATATTTTGCCTGACGCATTTGCCGTTTGCCGTGAGGGTGCTTGGCGTGTTCTCGGAATGAAACATTTCCCGGTTCAGGTTATCGGCGGTATCGTTCTTCATCAGGGCAGAATTGCCGAGATGAAAACAGGTGAAGGTAAAACTCTTGTTGCTACCCTTCCGGCTTATCTTAATGCGCTTACAGGTGAGGGCGTTCATATCGTAACAGTAAACGATTACCTTGCAAAGCGTGACTCCGAATGGATGGGCAAGCTTTACCGTTTCCTCGGCTTAAAAGTAGGTCTTATCATTCACGAAAAGACTAACGAGCAAAGGCAGGAAGCATACAACGCAGATATCACATACGGAACTAACAACGAGATGGGATTTGACTATCTTCGTGATAATATGGTTCAATATAAGGAAGAAAAAGTACAGCGTGGCCACGTTTTCGCAATTGTCGATGAGGTCGACTCAATTCTTATCGATGAGGCACGTACTCCTCTTATCATCAGCGGTAAGGGCGAGCAGTCAACAGACCTTTACCGTCAGGCTAACGCTTTTGCAAAGACCTTGAAGATGGTTAAGGTTGCAAAGATGGACGAAAAGCAGGATACAGAATCAACATACGACGGCGACTACATTGTTGATGAAAAGGCTAAGACTGCGACACTTACTCAAGACGGTGTTAAAAAGGCTGAGGAATACTTCCACGTTGACAACCTTATGGATATTGAAAATACAACTCTTCTTCACCATATCGACCAGGCTATCAAGGCAAACGGCGTTATGAGAAGAGATATCGACTATGTTGTAACAGACGGTCAGGTTAAAATCGTTGATGAGTTCACAGGCCGTATTATGGAGGGCAGACGTTATAACGAAGGTCTTCATCAGGCTATTGAGGCAAAAGAAGGCGTTAAGGTTGAGCACGAGAGCAAAACTCTTGCTACAATCACATTCCAAAACTACTTCCGTCTTTACAAGAAGCTTTCCGGTATGACAGGTACAGCTTCAACAGAAGCACCTGAATTTTCGGAAATCTATAAGCTTGACGTTGTTGAAATTCCGACTAACAAGCCTCTTGCAAGAATTGACCACCCTGACGTTATTTTCCAGACAGAGCGTGGTAAGTATCATAATGTAATTGAAAAGATTAAAGAATGTCACGCAAAGGGACAACCTGTTCTTGCCGGCACAATCAGCATTGAAAAGAGTGAACTTCTTTCCAAGATGCTTAAAAAAGAGCACATTCCTCATAATGTACTTAATGCAAAGAACCACGAGCGTGAGGCTGAAATCATTGCTCAGGCAGGTAAATTCGGCGCAGTTACAATTGCTACTAACATGGCAGGCCGTGGTACCGATATTATGCTCGGCGGTAATGCGGAGTACCTTGCAAAGAGTGAAATGAGAAGAATGCAGTATTCGGATGACCTTATTGCCGAGGCTACAGGTTTTGCCGAGACTGACAACGAAGAAATCATTGAAGCAAGAAAGACTTTCCAAGAGCTCGAAGCTAAATATAAGACAGAAATTCAGGAAGAAGCCGACAAGGTAAGAGCCGTAGGCGGTTTGTTCATCTTAGGTACAGAGCGTCACGATTCACGTCGTATTGATAACCAGCTTCGTGGCCGTTCGGGACGTCAGGGTGATCCGGGTGAAAGCCAATTCTTCTTATCCCTTGAAGATGACCTTATGCGTTTATTCGGCGGTGAGAGAATGCAGGCTATGATGGCTCGCCTTACCGATGATGAGAATATGCCTATTGAATCAAAGATGATTACAAGAACGGTTGAATCATCACAGAAGAAGGTTGAGGGCAGAAACTTCGGTATAAGAAAGCAAACGCTTCAATACGATGACGTTATGAACCGTCAAAGACAGCTTATTTATCAGCAGAGAGACCAGGTTCTTGACGGAATCGACCTTTCAGATAAGATTCTTCAGATGCTTGATACAAACATTGAAGAAAACGTTAAAAACTACTTTGCAGGCGACCACAAGGCTGACTGGAACGTAGCAGGTCTTAAAGAGAAATACAAAGGCTGGCTTACAACCGATGACGATTTCAACGAAGATGTTGATATGCTTTCGGTTCAGGGCACAATTGATATGCTTCAGGAAAGAGGTCACAAACGTCTTGAAGAAAAGAGAGAGCTTCTCGGCGACGAAATGTTCCAAGACTTTGAGAGAATGGTTCTTCTTCGTAACGTTGACGTTCTTTGGATGGACCACATTGACGCTATGGACGACCTTAAACAAGGTATTCACCTTCGTGCTTACGCTCAGCAGGACCCTGTTGTTGCTTTCCGTATGGAATCGTATGATATGTTTGATGAAATGACCGCCGCAATCCGTGAAAACACTGTAAGAATGCTTCTTACAATTATGCCGAGACGTCAGGAAGATGTTGAAAGAAAGGCAGTTGCCAAGGTAACGGCTACATCATCAGGCGGAGACGATACAGTTAAGCAGGCACCGGTAAGAAAAGGCAAGAAAATCGGTCCTAACGACCCATGTCCTTGCGGCAGCGGCAAAAAGTATAAGAAGTGCTGCGGTGCTCCGGGCAAAGTTCATAACGATTAATCAATAAATACAGAAAAGCAGTTGAATTGACGGTTCAACTGCTTTTTTGTTGAAATAACCAAAAGAGCTTAGGAATTAACCTAAGCTCTTCTCTGTTTATATATGTAATTAATTATTATAATCTTAATAACTTTTTAGCGTTATTATAGAATATATCCTCCTGAGCCTTTTCGTCAAGACCGCAGGAAAGAACCTTTTGAATTTCAACAGATGGGTGATGGAACGGGGAATCAATGCCGAACATAATTCTGTCCTTGCCTACTGTTTCATAAGCCTCTTTAATCTTACTGCCCATTGGCATACCGCTCATTTCAAGAGTGATATTATCATATCTCTTAGCCATTTTGATAGAAGCGTCGATATAAACGCCATGACCGTGACCCATATGAATCATAGTAACTCTTACATCGGGATATTTCTCGGCAAGAAGCGCAATACTCCAAGGAAGCGAAAAAGGCGGGTGACCGCAGTGAATAAATACAGGGATATCATATTCTCTGGCAAAATCCATAACAGGATATACAACTGGGTCATCTGCAACAAAAGCATCAAAAAGCGGCTGCATCTTGATACCCATAAAGCCTTCTTCATTAATATAATGGTTAAGCTTCTTTTCAACATCGTCTAAAGCGGGATTAACCCACACGAACGGAACAATCTTATCGGGATAAGACTGAAAAGCGTCTACAACTTCGTCATTGCCCTGAAAGTTGGGTGCAGTCAAAAATGTTTTTTCAATATCATATTCTTTCATCTGTTCAATCAACTTTTCTTTGGTAAAAGCAACGCCTGCCCAACCGCCGAAATTGCCGATATGTGAATGTGCGTCAATTTTTTTCATTTTAATTATCTCCTAAATAATTTATCCTACCATCTTTTTGAGTTTTGCTGTTACTTTTGTTTTGTCAAATACAACGATAAATACAGCGGCTACCACTACACCTACTACTGTCTGAATGGCAAGAGTAGGGAGAGAAGAGAATGCATAAGCCTTGTCGAAAAGGAAAATTTTTACTACCGTATATGCAACAATCTGCCAAACGCCGCCAAGAACTGCACCGACAATATAGCCTGCAACCTTGTTATTCTTAATCACCTTTTCCATAATAAGAGCACAGATAAGCGCCATAATAAATTTAATAATAAAGGTCGGGGCAACCCAAGCGCTGTATCCGCCGATAAGGTCTGCAAGAGCCGCACCGATACCTGCTGCAAGCGGAGCTTTTTTCCAGCCCAAAAATACAACTGCAAGGAAAATCATACTGTCCCCTATGTGGGTATAACCGTTTACAAACGGAATTTTAAATGTGTAAGTAAATACAAATACCAATGCTGCCATAACGGCTGTGAATGTTATAGCCCTAACATTGATGCGAGCATTTTTTGTGTTTTCTTTCATATGCTCACCTCCTTGCTCAAAAGAATACCATTATTCTGTATACTTATCAATAAACAATTTTAAGTATTTTTTAGTATACAGTTTTATTTTATATAAAATATATATTAATTACTATTTATATAAGGCGGTTTGGCAGGCAAAATTATTAGGAAAATATATACAATTTAAGAAAATTTTGAAAAAATCGAAAAAAAGTATTGACAATTAAGCAAAAAGGTAATACTATTATAACAGAGTTAGCACTCGGGTGTTGAGAGTGCTAACGATATGATAAAGAGGTGGAAAGGATGATAAGTGAAAGACGACACGCAATACTCGGCTTGATTATTGAGCACTATTTGCGTACCGGCGAGCCGATTGGCTCAAAAGCATTATGTCAACTTCTCCCCTACTCGATATCAAGTGCCACAATAAGAAACGAGATGGCGTATTTAACGCAATTGGGTTTTCTTGAACAGAGGCACACAAGCGGCGGAAGAGTTCCGAGCAAGACTTCATTCAGATATTACGTTGATAATATTATGAAAGAAAGACCGATAAGCGAATATGAGATGAACAAAATCAACGAAGCGCTTTCGGTAAACTCGGGCGACCCTGAAAGGCTATTGCAAGACGCTTGTAAACTTTTGGAGGAATATTCACATTGTGCGGCATTTTGTGCAACGCTTGAAGACCCTTACGATTGTATTCAAGGTGTCGATTTGATACCGGCAGGCAATCAAAAAGCAATGCTCGTTATGTTGACGGTCGGCAGTAAAATCAAGTCCTCATTAATCAATATGCCTTGTGCGCTTGACGATGATTTCAAGCAAAGGTTTTATGAGGTTTCGGCTAAGTTTTTAGTCGGCACACCGCTTACGGACGTTAATTTAGCGTTAATTCAAAGTGCAGTCGGCGTTGCCGGGGGCAGAATATTTGATATGCTCCCTGCTCTCACATCACTTTGTGCGTTGTGTGACGAAGCGTCGCACAGCAAGTTAAATCTTGAAGGCGAAACGAATTTGCTTTCCCACGAAGAGCTCGGTTCGGATTTATACAAAATCCTCGGCTTACTGACTGAGAAAAAGCAATTAATGGAGCTTTCAAAGCGCTTTGCAAATTCAAATCACAGCAAGCTTTTGATGATAGGCGACGAAAATCCGCTTTATGAAATGAAAAATACATCAACGCTTATTGTCAAATTCAATTATGAAGGCGGTCAAAAAGCTGTTTTAGGTGTTATCGGTTCAATGCGAATTGATTACGAAAGCATTTTGCCGAAAATAAAATATATAATCAACACAGTTGATACACTTCTTTCAAAGAAAGGGGCATAAAAAATATGAGTAAAAAGAAAAACGACGAAGAAAAAGAAGTAAAAACCGAAGTCGAAAATCAAGAGGAAACCAAGACTGACGCCAAGGATAACAAGGCAGAGGCCGAAAAGGAAGAAAATCCGCTTGAAAAAGAGCTCAAAGATACAAAAGAGCAACTCTTAAGAGTTACGGCGGAATATTCAAATTTCCGCAAGCGCAGCGAAAAAGAGAAAAACGAAAGCTTCGCTTTTGCAACAATCAAAGCCGTTTCGGAAATTCTTGCAACTGTTGACAACCTCGAAAGAGCGCTTGCAAACGAGCAGGAAGATTACGAAGGACTTAAAAAAGGTGTTCAGATGACTTATGACGGTCTTATGGCATCACTTAAAAAATTAGGCGTTGAAGCCTACGGCGAACAGGGTGACGAGTTTGACCCGAATCTTCATCACGCAGTAATGCATATTGATGATGATTCACTTGATACAAACGTAATCACCGATGTGTTCCAAAAAGGCTATAAATATAATGACAAAGTTGTCAGACCTGCTATGGTCAAAACAGCAAACTAATATAAACTCAGGAGGAAAAAGATTATGTCAAAGATTATAGGTATTGATTTAGGTACAACAAACAGCTGCGTAAGCGTTATCGAAGGCGGCGAGCCGGTAGTAATTCCTAACGCTGAAGGCGCAAGAACAACTCCGTCTGTAGTAGCATTTTCTAAAGACGGCGAAAGAATGGTAGGTAACGTTGCAAAGCGTCAGGCTATCACAAATCCGGAAAGGACAATTTCATCAATTAAGAGACATATGGGCTCTGATTACAAAGTAAACATTGACGGCAAGGCTTATACACCTCAGGAAATCAGTGCTATCATTTTGCAGAAATTAAAAGCAGATGCAGAGGCTTACCTCGGCGAAAAAGTAACAGAGGCTGTTATTACAGTTCCGGCTTACTTCACAGACTCACAGCGTCAGGCAACTAAGGACGCTGGTAAAATCGCAGGTCTTGATGTAAAGAGAATCATCAACGAGCCTACTGCTGCCGCTCTTGCTTTCGGTATTGATAAGGAAGACGACCAGAAGGTTATGGTATACGACCTCGGCGGCGGTACATTCGATGTATCTATCATTGAGATGGGCGACGGCGTTCAGGAGGTACTTGCTACAGCAGGTAACAACCACCTTGGCGGTGATGACTTCGATAAGAAGATTATGGACTATATCGTAGCTCAGTTTAAGAGCGAAACAGGTATTGACCTTTCAGGCGATAAGATGGCTATGCAGAGAGTTAAGGAAGCTGCAGAAAAGGCAAAGATTGACCTTTCAGGTATGACTACAGCTCAGATTTCTCTTCCGTTCATCACAGCAGACGCTACAGGTCCTAAGCACCTTGAAACTACTCTTACAAGAGCTAAGTTCAACGAAATGACAGCAGACCTTGTTGAAGCAACAATGGGTCCTGTTCGTCAGGCTATGAAGGATTCAGGTCTTTCAATGAATGATATCGACAAGATTTTACTTGTCGGCGGTTCTACAAGAATTCCTGCTGTTCAGGAAGCTATTCAGAAATTCAGCGGCAAAGAGCCATTCAAGGGAATTAACCCTGATGAATGTGTTGCTATGGGTGCTGCCCTTCAAGGCGGTGTACTCGGCGGTGACGTTAAGGGCTTACTTCTTCTTGATGTTACTCCTCTTTCACTCGGTATTGAAACCATGGGCGGTGTAAACACTGTTATCATTGAAAGAAATACTACTATCCCTACTAAGAAGAGCCAAATCTTCTCAACAGCAGCAGATAACCAAACTTCTGTAGAAGTTCACGTTCTTCAAGGTGAGAGAGAATTTGCTAAGGATAACAAGACACTCGGTATGTTCCACCTTGACGGCATTCTTCCTGCAAGAAGAGGTGTTCCGCAAATCGAGGTAACATTTGATATCGATGCTAACGGTATCGTTCACGTATCCGCTAAGGACCTCGGCACAGGCAAGCAACAGGAAATCTCTATCACTGCTTCATCAAATATGAGCAAGGAAGATATTGATAAGGCTGTTAAAGAAGCTGAGCAGTTCGCAGAAGAGGATAAGAAGAAGAGAGAAGCAGTTGACCTTCGTAACAACGCTGACCAGATGGTTTACCAGACTGAAAAGCTTATCAGCGAGGACGGCGACAAATTCTCAGCAGACGATAAGTCAGCTCTTCAGACTAAGGTTGACGCATTGAAGGAAGCTCTTAAGGGCGACAACGAAGATGCAATCAAGTCAGCTCAAGAAGACCTTCAAAACAAGTTCTATGAAGTTTCACAAAAACTTTATGAAGCAGCACAGCAGGCACAGGGCGGTGCTCAGGCAGGTCCTCAAGGCGGTGCAGGCTTTAACCCTAATGCTCAGGCACAGGGCGGCGGACAGGAATACACTGACGCTGACTACACTGAGGTAGACGACAACTAATATATAAACACTCAAATCGTAGCGGGCGAACAATGTTCGCCCCTACAGTGTTTTTCGTAGGGGCAATTAACAATTCCCCGTAATATAATTCATTAACAACAGAAAGGGTTAAAGTATAATGCCTGAAGATAAAAGAGATTATTACGAGGTGCTCGGTGTAAGCCGTGGCGCAAGTGATGACGAAATCAAAAAAGCATACAGAAAAACGGCAAAGAAATACCACCCTGACTTAAACCCGGATAATCCTGAGGCAGAGGCAAAGTTCAAGGAATGTAACGAAGCATACGAAGTTTTGTCCGACCCTCAAAAGAAAGCACGTTATGACCAGTTCGGTTTTGCAGGCGTTGACCCTAACTACGGTGCAGGTCAAGGCGCAGGAGGATTTGGCGGCGGCTTCGGCGGAGGATTTGACGGAGATATTGATTTAGGCGATATCTTTTCATCATTCTTCGGCGGAGGATTCGGCGGCAGTTCACGTAATCCTAACGCTCCGTCAAGAGGCAGAGATATTCAGGCTTCCGTTACTCTTACATTTGAAGAAGCGGCTAAGGGCTGTAAAAAGACCATTGAAGTTATGAGAGTTATGGACTGCAGCGAATGCGGCGGCACAGGTGCGGCTAAGGGTACAAGCCCTACAGTATGCCCTGAATGTCACGGTTCAGGTGTTCAAACAGTATCTCAGCGTACTCCACTCGGTGTAATGAGCACTCAGCGTACTTGCTCACGTTGCGGCGGTACGGGTAAGATTATCAATACTCCGTGTCATAAATGTAACGGCAAGGGTAAGGTCAGAACGAGGAAGAAGATTGAGGTCAACATTCCTGCCGGTATCGACAATAATCAAATTGTCAACGTTCGTGGCTTCGGTAACGCAGGCTCAAACGGCGGTCCGTCAGGCGACCTTAAAGTTATTATCAGTATTAAAAAACATCCGTATTTCAACCGTGACGGCTATGACGTATGGGTTGATAAGCATATTTCAATCGTTGAGGCAACACTCGGCGCAGAAGTAAGCGTACCTACACTTGACGGCGACGCAAAGCTTAACATTCCTGCTGGAACGCAACCGGGTGAAATCTTTACGTTAAAAGGTAGCAAGGGTATCACTCGCTTAAACGGTATGGGTAAAGGCGACGAGCACGTCAGGGTTATTGTTGATATTCCTAAGAATATTTCAAGCGAGCAAAAAGAACTTCTCAAGGAATTTGACAAAACACATACTCCACCGAAAAACGGCGGAAAAGAAGGCTTTTTTGATAAATTCAAAAAGAAATAAATCATATTTAAGGCGACTGATTTTTCAGCCGTCTTTTTTCTTTATTGACATCACAAAGTCTTGCAAATATAATAGTTATATTATATCAAGGGAGGGATTTGATGGAGCAAAATGCAACTTTCGGCACGCAAAGAATAAGTAAACTGCTTTTGAAACTTGCACCGCCGATTATGGCTGCTCAACTTATACAAGCACTTTATAATATAGTTGACAGTTATTTTATCGGCAAATTTTCAAGCGACGGTCTTTCCGCCTTGTCCGTCATCTTCCCTATTCAGCTTCTAATCAGTGCCTTTGCGATAGGAACAGGCGTCGGAGTTAATACCGTTATGGCAAAATACTACGGCTTAAAAAGGGAAAAAGAAGCAAGAGAAACAGCAGGGGTCGGAATAATAATTTCAGTAATCAGCTGGATAATTTTTGCCGCCGTTTCCTGTTTAATAATGGGTGTGTACTGCAAAATGTCATTAAAAAGCGTTGCGGCGCAGGAATACGCAAAAAGTTACGGTTTAATAGTTTGTGCATTTAGCATAGGCATTTTTACGGAAAGTAATTTTTCAAAAATTCTTCAGGCAAAGGGAGATATGAAAACACCTATGACGGCGCAAATAGTCGGTGCCCTCGTTAATATTGTGTTTGACTATCTGCTTATCTTCGGTATCGGCAAAATTAAGCCTCTCGGTGTATCGGGTGCGGCAATTGCAACGGTTTTGGGTCAAATTATTGCGGCAATAATCACGGGATTAAAAGCATATACAAAGCCGAATTTTAAACTTGTAAAGAAATATATCAAGCCGATTTAAAAACAGGAGTGCCGAATATACTTATGAATGCGCTTTGCACAATTTATATTATTGCGCTTAATTTAATACTCGTTTCATTTTCGGACGAAGCGGTTACGGTTTTAGGGCTTTATTATAAACTTCAAACATTTTTGCTCATTCCCCTTTTAGCGCTTACCACGTGCATAATTCCTATTTTATCTTTTAACTACGCAGCTAAAAAATATGACAGATGTAAAAAGATATTATGGGAAACGGTAATTTTCTCCGCAATTTGTATGATAATCGGAACGCTTGTATTTGAATTATTCCCAAAACAGCTTCTTTCGATTTTCGCAAAGGGTAATGAACAGGTAATTAAAATAGGAATAAACGCATTTAGAATAATTGCAATCAGCTTTACACCGTTTTCCCTTTCTCTCGTTATGCCTACATATTTTCAGGCAATCGGCAAAAACGCACAAAGTATATTCATAAGCGTGTTAAGGCAGATAATTTTGCTCGTTCCGCTTGCGTGGATTTTTTCAAAATTCGGACTTCAATACGTTTGGCTCACCTTCCCTATCACCGAATTTATTGACGCACTTGCAAGCTATCTGCTTTATTTAAAATACGGCAGAGCAAATATTAAGACTCAGGGATTGACAAATTAATATGATTGTGCTAAACTCAAGATAGTTAGTTAGCACTAACCAATAGAAATCGAGGGTGATAGTATGATTAAAACTACAGTCGGAATTAACGCAATGATGTGCGGAATGTGCGAATCCCATATCAATGACGTAGTAAGAAGAAATTTTAAAGTTAAAAAGGTCAGCTCATCTCACGCAAAGGCGCTTTGCGAAATAATCAGCGAAAATGAAATCGACGAAGCAAAGCTAAGAAAAGCAATTGCCGACACGGGATATGACGTAACAAGCTTTAAAACAGAACCTTATGAAAAGAAAAAAGGATTTTTCTCTTTCCTTTCAAAATAAAAACAGATGAAAAAAGCAGTTCAATCGTAATTGAACTGCTTTTTTATTTATAACAATAGGCTTTAAGAAAGTGAGATAAATTTCGTGTTTTCCAATCCCTCCGAGTGCAACAAGTTGCACCCACCTCCCTTTGCAAGGGAGGCAAATAGGTTTATTTTATCAATATTTTATTTGCACCAAGCATTAACCTGTTGTTTCAGCCAGTCGCACCAAGCGTCAACGCCCTCGCCTGTTTTTGCGGAAATAAAGAATATTTCAGCCTTTGGATTAAGCTTTTTAATTCTTTCGACAACAGCGTCATCATCAAAATCAAATACGCTTTTAGTATCGATTTTATTAATGATAACCGCATCGCAAATTGAAAACATAAGAGGATATTTAAGAGGCTTGTCGTCGCCCTCGGGAACTGATAAAATCATCGCATTTTTAACCGCACCCGTGTCAAATTCGGCAGGACATACAAGGTTGCCTACATTTTCAAGAACAACAAGGTCCAGGTCATCTGTTCCGAATTCATTAATGCCTTGCTCCGTCATTCCTGCGTCAAGGTGGCACATTCCGCCTGTGTGAAGCTGAATTGATTTAACACCTGTATCGGCAATTGCTTTAGCGTCAACAGAAGAGTCGATATCAGCCTCCATAACGCCTATTTTCATTTCATCTTTAAGACGGGAAATAGTAGCTTTAAGCGTGGTTGTTTTGCCCGAACCCGGAGAGGACATAAGGTTTAAAAGAAATGTATGTTCCTTTTTAAGCCTTGCCCTTACTCTGTCTGCCTCTCTGTCATTATTTTCAAAAACACTCTTTTTAATTTCTATTACTTTAAATTCGTCCATAGTAAACTCCTTATGAAAGTTTTGAAATTACTTCTTCACGTTCAAGCGTACATTTTCTTGCATTTTCATTGTGAGGAACGGCACGAAGAATTTTACCGTCATAGCGTGAAACAAGATATTCGCACTTATTGCCGTCAATTTCAAGAGTTTCAAGCGAATACTTTTCTGCAAGAGGCACCTGCTTTTTAAGATTTGACTTTTCCGTAAGCGCACCTGTCGGGCAAAGGCTTACGCAAAGACCGCAATTTGTGCACTTTGTTTGGTCAAGAGGAAGTGCAAAAGCAGGAGCAACACTCGTCTTAAATCCACGGCCCAAAAGACCGAGAACGCTGAGCTGTTCAACCTCACGGCAGGAACGAACACAAAGTCCGCAAAGAATACATTTAGCGGTATTTCTTTCAATAAACGAATTGGAATCCTTTGTATATTTCTGCGGCATTTCACCTGCAAAACGTTCGGGATGAATTTCATATCTCTGTGCAACATTTAAAAGTTTGCACTTGAAATATTCACGGCAACCGCATTCAAGACATCTTTCAGCCTCTTTTTGTGCCTGCTCAACAGTTAAACCGAGTGAAACCTCATCAAAGCAAGCTTTTCTCTTTTCGGCAGGAAGAACCTCGGCAACAATCTGCGCCTCTTTATCTTTACCCGAAAAGTCAATTTTATCCTCGTCACGCTTGCTGATATACGGCTCGGTAAAATCAAGTTTTTCACCCTTTAAGTAAGCGTCAACAACTTTAACGCACTTATCAGCCTCACCGATAGCGGCAATAGCGATTGAAGCGCCCTTATTTGTAGCGTCACCGATTGCAAATACACCGTCAAGATTTGTAAGGAATGTGTCCTCATCTGCGGCAATAGTGCCTCTTGGGGTAAGTTCTACGGTATTTTCAAAATCCTTGCCGTCAAGTTTTTGACCTATAGCCATAATTACGCTGTCAAGTTCAAGATATTCAGTCTTGCCCTCGATAGCAACAGGACGTCTTCTGCCGGAAGCGTCAGGCTCACCGAGTTCCATAAGCTGAAGCGTCATACCCGAAACCTTGCCGTTTTGAGAATGAATTTCAAGAGGATTTGTGAGGAATTTATAAGTAACTCCCTCCTCCTTTGACTCCTTAATCTCAATTTCTTCGGCAGGCATTTCTTTCTCTGTTCTTCTGTAAATTACATAAACCTCTTTAGCGCCGAGCCTTACGGCAGTTCTGCAAGCGTCCATAGCGGTATTACCGCCGCCGCAAACAGCAACCTTTTCGCCAATCTCAACAGGATTGCCCTCAATAACACTTCTGAGGAAATCAATTCCGCCGTATACGCCCTGTGTATCCTCGCCCTTAACTCTCATCGGAGTTGACTTCCAAGCGCCGGGAGCAAGAATAACAGCGTCGTTTACACTTTTAAGATTTTCAATAGTTATATCTTTACCGAGTTTAACATTATTGCAAAGGCGAACGCCTGTTTTTTCAATAATTTTAATTTCGCTGTCAAGCACCTCTTTAGGCAAACGGTACTGTGGAATACCGTATCTGAGCATACCGCCCATTTTTTCCATCATATCGAAAACAGTTACCTCATGACCGAGCTGAGCAAGATAGTAAGCCGCTGTAAGACCTGCAGGACCGCCGCCTACGATTGCAACCTTTTTACCTGTCTTCGGTGCACATTCAGGCACGAAGCTGTCACCTTTTAAGTCGAGGTCGGCAGCAAAACTTTTAAGCTGAACAATATTGATAGGTTCGTCAACCTTTCCTCTTCTGCAAGCCTTTTCGCAAGGGTGCGGACACACTCTGCCGATAGATGCAGGAAGCGGAATTTTATTTTTAATAAGTTTCAAAGCGGCGTCAAACTCACCGTTTGCAATAAGACCGACATAGCCTTGACAGTCTGTATTTGCAGGGCAGGCAAGCTGACACGGAGCAATGCAGTCACCGTCGTGGGCTGACATCAAAAGCTCCATTGCAATTTTTCTTGATTTAACTACTCTTTCACTCTCGGTATTAATTACCATTCCGTCGCTTACCTTAGCCGAACAAGAACGAAGAAGCTTCGGTATGCCTTCAGCCTCAACAACGCAAAGACCGCAAGCGCCGTAAACCTCGACAGCCTCGTCATAACAAAGAGTTGGAATATATATTCCGTTTTGCCTTGCCGCTTCAAGAATTGTGCTGCCGACAGGAGCAGTTATTTCTTTACCGTTTACAGTTAATTTTACATTTTCCATTTTATCTGCTCCCTCCTTACTTTCTTACTACCGCACCGAAACGGCAGGTAGCAATACATTTTCCGCATTTGATACATTTATTTACATCAATTGTATGAGCCGACTTAACTTCACCCGAAATTGCACCTACAGGACAATTTCTTGCGCAAAGAGTACAGCCCTTACACTTATCCTTATCAATCGAATATTCAATAAGAGACGAACATTCGCCGGCAGGACATTTTTTATCGTTAATATGAGCGTCATACTCATTTCTGAAATACTTAATAGTTGTCAATACAGGGTTCGGAGCAGTTTGACCCAAACCGCAAAGCGCACCGTCTTTAATACCGTAGCAAAGTTCCTCAAGAAGTTCGACATCACCCGGCTGACCGTTGCCCTCGGTAATTCTTGTAAGAATTTCAAGCATTCTCTTAGTACCGATACGGCAATGAATACACTTTCCGCAACTTTCCTTAGCAGTAAAATCAAGGAAGAACTTAGCCATACCGACCATACAAGTGCCCTCGTCCATAACAACCATACCGCCTGAGCCCATAATAGCACCGGTTGCACCGAGAGCCTTATAGTCAATTACAGTATCGATAAGCTCAGCAGGAATACAGCCGCCGGACGGACCGCCCATTTGAACAGCCTTAAATGCCTTGTCGCCTTTCATTCCTCCGCCGATATCAAAGATAACGTCACGAAGAGTTTTACCCATAGGAATTTCAACAAGACCGCTTCTTTTAACCTTACCGGTTACGGCAAATACCTTAGTACCTTTTGAGCCTTCCGTGCCCATAGCGGCAAAAGCCTCACCGCCGTTGTTGATAATCCAGCTTACATTTGCAAAGGTTTCAACATTATTGATATTAGACGGCTTTCTCCAATAACCGCTTTGAGCCGGGAAAGGAGGCTTAAGTCTCGGCATACCTCTGTGACCTTCAAGCGATTCGATAAGCGCAGTTTCCTCACCGCAAACAAATGCGCCGGCGCCTGCCTTAATTGTCATTTTACAGCTAAAATCAGTGCCGAGAATATTATCTCCCAAATAGCCTGCTGCCGTTGCCTGCTCAATAGCTCTTTCAAGTCTTTTAATAGCAAGAGGATATTCCGCTCTTACATATACAACCGCATTTTTTGCACCGATAGCATAAGCGCCGATAAGCATACCCTCAATAAGAGTGTGCGGGTCGGATTCAATAACAGCTCTGTCCATAAATGCACCCGGGTCACCCTCGTCGGCATTACAGATAAGATACTTTTCGTCGCCCTCACTCTGCCTTGCGGCATTCCATTTAAACCAAGTCGGGAAGCCTGCACCGCCACGGCCTGCAAGACCCGAGGTTTTGATAACTTCAATAACGTCCTCAGGCGTCATTTCCGTAAGTACTTTTTTAATAGCGGTATAACCGTCGGCATTGACGAAGTCCTCAATCTCATCGGGATTGATAATACCGCAGCGACGAAGCGCAATACGTGTTTGCTTATTCAAAAATTCCTTATCCTCATCCGAAACAAGAAGAGAAGCAATCACGCTTTCATCGCCTGTTTTGGCATATTCGCTGATTTTTTCGGCGTCCTTTTCCGTAACACGAACAAGACGTTTGACTTCCTGACCGTCCTCATAAATATCAACGATAGGTTCAAGGTAGCACATACCTATACAACCCGCAATAGTAAGCGTAGCGCCGTTTAAATCCTGCTTTAAAAGCGCCTGCCTAACTTTTTCTGCACCTGCGGCAATACCGCAAGAGCCTTCACCTACAACAATTTTCATCATTCTGCCTCCCTCAATTCCTTAAGTATTTTCTTAGTCTTTTCAGGAGTAAGCGAGCCGTATGTGTTTTCATTAATCATCATAACCGGTGAAAGAGAGCAACAACCGAGGCAGGCAACACATTTAAGCGAGAACAAACCGTCCTCGGTAGTTTCGCCGTCCTCAATTCCAAGCTCGTCTTTAATCGTCTGCAAAATAAGCTCACTTGAATTAACGTGGCAGGCAGTACCCTGGCAAAGCATAATAAGATACTTTCCTACAGGAGTAAGACGAAATTGGGTATAAAATGTTGCAACACCCATAATCTCACTCTCGGCAATGCCTGTTCTTTCGCTTATGTAAACAATTGCATCTTTTGGCAAATAACCATAGATGTCCTGAGTTTTTTGTAATATGGTAATCAGAGAACCTTTAACCTTAGCAAGTTCATCAAGAACTCCCTCTATCTGCTTGAGGTCAATCTTCTGCTCCACAAAAACACCTCCACAAGTTAATATACGCCGACAAAATTCGGCAAATCCTCAGTTTAATAATTAAACAGTAATATAATACAGTATAAAAGCGCCTGTTTCAAGCCATATATTTAAAATTAAATATTTATTTAATATATTGTAAGATAATGCTAACTTTAAATGCCGACTTTATAAAGCATATTTTTCAACGGCAACGGCAACTCCGTCTTCACCGTTTGATTTCGTCACAAACTCAGCGTGTGCCTTGCACTCGTCGGTTCCGTTTTCCATAGCAAATGAATATTTTGCAAAATCAAGCATAGGGCAATCGTTGCCTGCGTCACCGAAACTCATTACCTCATCTGATGTTATACCCATATTTTCGCATATTCCGAGAAGTGCGCTTCCCTTATTGGCGGTTTTGGACGTTGCTTCTATAGTGCCGGGAAGGCTCGAACAAGCTTCAAGTCCGTATCCTTCAAGCTTTGCCTTCACTTTTTCATACTTCTCGTCCGAAATTCCGTAGAATGTTATTTTTTCCATTCCTTTGCCGTCATTTTTCATAAAATCAAGAAGCGACTCGTAACCGTCCATAGTTTGAGCGACTTCATCAAGAAACTTTTGAGGCAAACCCATATTTTGAAAAAGCTTTTCCGTACCGAGTTGATAACAGCTTCTGCCGTTTATGTATATTTCAAAAAATATATTTTGCGTTAAAAAGTATTCAACAATCTCTCTTGCAAGCTTGTCCTCAATAAGGTCGGCGTGAATAACTTTTTCATCATTTCTGTCAAACACGCAAGAGCCGTTGGAATAAATAACATAATCAACAAAAGGTACTTGATTAATAACATTATCGATAAGCGCCATAGGTCTGCCGGTTGCGACTGCGATTTTTATACCCTTATCGTGCGCCTTTTTAAGTGTATCATATGTCCTTTTTGTCACCGTCAAATGGTCGGGCGCCATAAGAGTGCCGTCAAGGTCGGTTGCAATAAGTTTAATACTCATATTTTCCTCCTATTTATAATATATAAAATATGTCCCTTGCATTATATCACGTAGTTCAAATTTTTTCTATACTGTATTTTACACAAAGAGAATAGACAATTGAGCAAAAAAATTGTGTACCGAGCATTAAAAGCGTATAAGCCTCTTCAAAAGTGAAAAAAGCAATCTTATCATTATTGTTATAAATCTCAAA
This sequence comes from uncultured Clostridia bacterium, assembly GCA_945874765.1. Taxonomy (GTDB): domain Bacteria; phylum Bacillota; class Clostridia; order Oscillospirales; family Acutalibacteraceae; genus Eubacterium_R. Next base: position 53,475 of record CAMCHQ010000002.1, on the reverse strand, counting down.
ACCCTTGAAAAATTTTGTCTGAACCGTTAAATTAACAAAGTCCGTCCTCTCCGTTATAATTTCAAAAAGTTCTTTGATTTTCTTCTTCATTTTTATATTTCTTACTGTTTTTCTTAAAAATTTCACCATCATATATTTTTATGCTTAAAATCCGTCTGAAATGTGTTATACTAAAATAAATAAAATCATACGGTGAAAATTATGAAAAAACATTTGAAAAACTTTTTGATTTTTATTCTTGTAATTTTAATAGGAACAGGGGTAAGCAGTTATTATCTCGGCTCGGATATTTTCAATATTGAAAGCGTAATAAATTTTATCGACAATGAAAAAAGCACGTCGGCGCTGAAAATCGACGATACAAAATACAATGCCGACGGCGGATTTTATTATTCAAGTTTAAACGGTAAAGAAAAGGACGTTTATGATAAAATCTATTCACGTGCAAAAAATCAAAATACAACTATAAAAATTCACAGCGACTTAGGCAGCGACAGAATACTTGAAATAGCCTCATTTGTTGAAAACGAACATCCGGAGCTTTTTTGGCTGACAGGAGCTTACACAATTGACACTTCGGGTATTTTAACACTCAAAAGCAAATACACTTCAGACGACATCGCAAATTTAAGCGAGCAAATAAAAAGCAAAACCGATTCAATTTTGCAAAACGTAAACGACGGTATGAGCGACTATGAAAAATCGCTTTATTTTTATGAATATATTACAAAAAACGTTTCTTATAGCGACGAAGCACTTGACAATTCGGAAAATATGCCGTGGGCAAGTTCACTCGTCGGACCGTTTACTATGGGAAGGTGCACCTGCTTAGGCTACGCAAAAGCATATCAATATCTGCTTCAGCTTTCAAAAATCAATTGTGCCGTAGTTTACGGAAAAGCCGAAACACCGCAAGGCAAAAGCGCACACGCTTGGGTAATTCAGGAATGTGACGGCGCTTGCTATTATACAGACCCGACTTGGGGCGATTGCTTTGAGCAAAGCGGAAATGAAGATTATATAAGCCATTCATATTTTTGCGTTGACGAAAACGAGATTGAAAAAACGCATACTGTTGAAAACAAAGACATTCTGCCGAAATGCACGGCAAATGCGGACAATTACTTTGTAAAATCAAAACTTCTCTTTTCCTCTTACAGCAGAAGCGACGTAAAAACAGCCGTTAAAAACAGCATTGAAAGCGGAAATTATTATGTTGAACTTAAATATACAAGTGAAAATGCATATAACGAAGCGGTCAAAAAGCTTTTTGACGAGGGGCAAATTTATTATATTTTAACTGCGGCAAGCATAAAAAACAAAAACATCAATTTTGAAAAGACAAAATACTCCGAAAACAAAGCGCTTCATATAATCACAATATTTTTTAACTAAAGCGATAATAGATGAATGTATATTTTGCATATTTATGCTTTTGTAAGTGCTTTATAAAGCATTATTATACCGAATTTTAAAAATAATTTGTTAATTTTGTGTATATGTATTCGTTAATAATTGACAACGTGTATTATAACTGCTATAATAACCAATGTGTCAAAGGCGGCACATACGCAGAGTTTAATTACAGCAAGACTGATATTAATCTCTGTTTTTTTGCATAAAATTATATTAAAACTATGGAGGTTTTAGTAATGAAGTATTCAGAGAGGGTACTCGAAGAGTTAAAGAAAAACAATCCTCATCAGCCGGAATTTATCCAGGCTGCTACAGAAGTGCTTGAGTCACTTTCACCTGTAGTTGACACAGACCCGAAATACGAAAAGGCAGGTCTTCTTGAAAGACTTGTTGAACCTGAAAGAACAATTATGTTCCGTATTCCTTGGGTTGACGACAACGGCGAAGTTCACGTAAACCGTGGTTACCGTGTTCAGTTCAACTCGGCTATCGGTCCTTACAAGGGCGGTTTAAGACTTCACCCAAGCGTAAACCTTTCAATCATCAAGTTCTTAGGTTTTGAGCAGATTTTCAAGAACAGTCTTACAGGTCTCCCTATCGGCGGCGCTAAGGGCGGTTCAGACTTTGACCCTAAGGGCAAGAGCGATATGGAAATTATGCGTTTCTGTCAGGCATTTATGAATGAGCTTTACAAATACGTAGGCGCAGACGAGGACGTTCCTGCCGGCGATATCGGTACAGGTGCACGTGAGGTCGGTTATCTCTACGGTCAGTACAAGAAGCTTACAAACAGAAGTGAGGGCGTTCTTACAGGTAAGGGATTAAGCTTCGGCGGTTCACTTGCAAGAACAGAAGCTACAGGCTACGGTCTTGTTTATATCACCGAAGAGCTTCTTAAAGACCACGGCAAGAACATTCAAGACGCAAGAATCGCGGTATCGGGTTCAGGTAATGTTGCTATTTATGCAATTGAAAAAGCCGAACAGCTTGGTGCTAAGGTTATTTCCTGCTCGGATTCAACAGGTTATATTATTGACGAAAACGGCATTGACGTTGACGCAGTTAAGCAAATTAAGGAAGTAGAAAGAAAGAGAATTAAGGAATATCTCAACTACCACCCTGAAGCAACATACGGCGAGGGTTCGGTTTGGGATAACGTTATTTGTGACGTTGCTCTTCCTTGCGCTACTCAAAACGAAATCAACAAGGCTGAGGCTCAAAGACTTGCAGATTCAGGTTGCTACGCAGTATGCGAGGGCGCTAATATGCCTACTAACGCAGAAGCTACAGAACTATTCCTTGAAAGAGATATCCTCTTCCTTCCGGGTAAGGCTTCAAACGCAGGCGGTGTTGCTACATCTGCTCTTGAAATGGGTCAAAACTCAATCCGTTCAAGCTGGACATTTGACGAGGTTGACGCTAAGCTTAAAGGAATTATGATTAATATTTACTATCATATGAAAGAGGCTTGCGAGCAGTTTGACGCTAAGGATAACTTTGTTGCAGGCGCTAACATTGCAGGCTTTATGAAAGTTGCAGATGCAATGATGGCACAGGGTATTGTTTAATATTTTATTTGAACAGGCGACAAATCCTATAGATTAAACTGATAATAACAGTATTTAAGCACGGACATATCTGTTCGTGCTTATTTTTTTGATTAAACTGTTGACAAATTAATACGATTATGCTAAACCAACTATAGTTAGTTTGTGCTAACTAACATATAAATAAAAACGGCGACTTAAAGTCGTCTTTATTTTGAAGCACAAGTTAGTCCGTTCTAACTTTAGCACATTTTATCTTAGTACTTTTAAGTTTATCACTTATTCACTATTCACTTTTAACTATTAACTTAATCAGGGGGCAAACAATTATGGTAGTAAGCGAATCTGTTGAAGATTATTTGGAATCAATCCTTGTTTTGCAGGAGAAAAACGGTTATGTCAGAAGCGTTGATATTGCAAATCACCTTGAACTTTCAAAGGCAAGCGTGTCAATCGCAATGAAGAATTTAAAGGAAAATAAATTTATAAAAATCGGCGATAACCACGAAATTAAATTAACCGAAACAGGTCTTGAAGTTGCAAAGAGCGTATATGAAAAGCATTTAATGTTCAGCGAATTTTTCTATGAACTCGGCGTACCGAAAGAAATTACGGCAAGAGATGCGTGCAAAATAGAGCACGTTGTGTCAAGAACAACATTTGATGCAATAAAATCATTTGTTGAAAAGCACAGCGCTGAGCTAAAAAAAGAAAACGAATAATTTAAGAAATCGGTTCAAATAATGATAGAAGAATACTTGATAGGTCATTGCTCGCCGACGCTTGCAGGACTTAAAACAGCAAACTTGATAAATATTCCGTTTGAGAGCATAGCGCACCTTGAAGATACGGAGTTTGAGCCTATGTTTGAAAGCTGCAAACCAAAGCTAAACGGCAAAAACACAGCGCTTTTCGGCTCTTACGGCTGGGGCGGCGGAGAGTGGATGAACACTTGGGAAGATGACTGCAAATCCTTAGGCGCAAACCTTATTTTTGACAGCATAATCTGTAACGACGCACCCGACGAAGAAGCCCTTGAAAAATGTGAAGAACTTGGCAAAGTATTATAAAAATACCGACATACTAAAAAGCACGAAACGCCGATTAAACGTTTCGTGCCTTTTCTTTTTTACACAAATATATTCCTAAAAGTAACAAAATCGGGAAAAACGTACCCACTAAAATTCCCATTCTCATATTATCGTTAAACCTGTCCGAAACAAATCCGATAATTGTAGGTCCCGAAGTACCGCCGAGGTCACCGCCGAGAGCAAGAAGTGCGAAAAGTGCCGTACCTCCCCTTTTAAGCGACGCCGCAGCTTTGCTAAACGTTCCCGGCCACATTATTCCGACCGAAAAGCCGCAAAGTGCACAGCCGATAAGACCGACAACACTGTTTGGTACAAGACCTATAACAAGATATGAAGCGATACACAAAAGACAGCTTAAATTCATAAATTTATCAAGCTTGATTTTGTGACCGAACTTTCCGTAAAGCACTCTTGAAATACCCATAAGGCAGGCAAAAGCCATAGGACCTGCAAGGTCGCCGACTGTTTTGGTAACACCAAGTCCCTTTTCGGCAAAAGCGGAAGCCCACTGACTGATACCCGCTTCACTTGCGCCTGCACAAACCATCATCAAAAACAATACCCAAAAAAGTTTGTTTTTTGCAAGTTCAAAAATCGTCATTCCCTTTTCGCCCTCTTCGTTAAGAGAAGCGATAGGTGCTTTCATAAAAATAAACGCATTAACAACAGGCAAAAGTGCCCAAATTAAAGCAAGCGCCCTCCAATTTTCTATAGAGAAAACGGCGAAAAACAACGTTGAAATAAGAATTACACCCATTTGCCCCCAACAATAAAAGGAGTGCAAAAGGCTCATGGCTTTTTCTTTATTATCAGTTGGGCAAGCCTCAACAACAGGGCTTACTAGCACTTCCAAAAGTCCGCCGCCGACAGCATAAATCATAACGGCAACAAGAAGTCCGACAAACGAGTTGCTGAACAAACCTGGCAAAAAGGTAAGGCTGACAAGACCTAACGCACACATAAAATGAGCAATAACCATTGAATCCTTGTATCCTATTTTATCAACAAACTTTGCCGAAGCCAAATCGATTAAAAGCTGAATCAAAAAGTTGAATGTTATTAAAAGTGTTATTTTTGAAAGAGGAATATCAAATTCCCTTTGAAAAGTCACAAACAAAAGCGGTGCAAAATTGTTGACTATTGCCTGAACGATATATGCCAAAAAGCAGGCGTTAATTGTGATTTTATATTTATTTTCCGTCATCTAAGTAAAGCTCCACCTGTTTGTTTTCAAATGTTTTTTTAACGTCGATAATTCTCTGATTGCTTGAACCTCTGAATATAAGGGAAATATCTTTTTTCGCCTCGATAAAAGGTCCGTCAACAAGCACGTCTATAAGAGAAAGCATTTCCGAGCTGATTTCGGTAAATGCTCTTGAATTAACACGTTTACCCATAATTTCTTCAAGAGTAAATCCTGTGTAGCACCATATTGTTTTATTGGGAAAACGCTCCTTAAACATAATAAGAAACGGCAAAAGCACTTTTTGATTTTCAGGCTCAAACGGTTCACCGCCTAAAAGTGACAATCCGTTTATCCAGTCGTGGTCGCAGGAGTCCAATATTTCCTCCATAGTCTCCTCCGTAAAAGGCTGACCGAAACCGAAATCCCACGTTTTCTCATTAAAGCAATTTTTGCAGTGATGCCTGCATCCCGATACAAAAAGAGATGTGCGAACACCCTCGCCGTTTGCGATATCGTTAAATTTAATTTCTCCGTAATTCATAGTATATCCTCTCTATATACCAAAAAAGACCGATTAGATTACCCAATCGGTCAATTTTAAATTATAAGTGTAATACTCTTTCCTTAATTTCCTGAGTTCTGCCCTGATTCCAGAATTGAGTACCGATATAGCCGCAAGTACGTCTTGCAACATTCATCTTATCCTGATCCTCATTTCCGCATTTAGGACAACGCCAAATAAGTTTGCCGTCCTCATTTTCAACTATTTGAATTTCTCCGTCATAGCCGCAAACCTGACAGTAATCGCTCTTCGTGTTAAGCTCAGCATACATAATATTCTCATAGATATATTTCATAACCTGCAAAACTGCCGGAATATTATTTTGCATATTAGGAACTTCAACATAACTGATTGCACCGCCCGGTGAAAGACGCTGAAATTCAGATTCAAATTTAAGTTTGGTAAATGCGTCAATCTTTTCGGCAACGTGAACGTGATAGGAATTTGTAATATAATTTCTGTCCGTTACACCCGGAATCTTGCCGAATCTCTTTTGAAGACATTTAGCAAATTTATATGTTGTGGATTCAAGCGGAGTACCGTAAATACTGAAATCAATATTTGTTTCTTCCTTCCACTTCTCACAAGCCTCGTTCATATGCTCCATAACGTGAAGAGCAAACGGCTTGCCCTCAGGGTCTGTATGCGACTTGCCTGTCATATATTTAGTACATTCATAAAGTCCTGCATAGCCGAGAGAAATTGTTGAATAACCGTCATAAAGAAGCTTATCAATCTTCTCACCCTTTTTAAGTCTTGCAAGAGCACCGTGCTGCCAAAGAATAGGAGCGGCGTCGCTGAGTGTACCTTTAAGCCTGTTGTGGCGGCACATAAGCGCACGATAGCAAAGTTCAAGTCTTTCGTCAAATATCTTCCAAAACTTTGTCATATCTCCGCCTGAAGAACAAGCGACATCAACAAGGTTAATTGTAACTACGCCCTGATTAAATCTGCCGTAATATTTATGCTTTGTCGGGTCATAATTTTTAGCATTGGCAATATTGCCGATACCCTTATCGGTAAATCTGTCAGGTGTAAGGAACGAACGGCAGCCCATACAGGTATATACGTCGCCTTTAAGTTCTTTCATTACCTTTTCACTGATATAATCCGGTACCATTCTCTTAGCCGTACATTTAGCTGCAAGCTCGGTAAGGTAGAAATAAGGAGAATCCTCTTTAATATTATCTTCTTCAAGAACATAAATAAGTTTAGGGAATGCCGGTGTAATCCAAACGCCGTCCTCATTTTTAACACCTTGAATTCTCTGTCTGAGTGTTTCCTCTATAATAAGAGCAAGGTCTTTCTTTTCCTGCTCGTTTTTAGCCTCGTTAAGATACATAAATACAGTAACGAAAGGTGCCTGTCCGTTAGTTGTGAGAAGAGTAACAACCTGATACTGAATAGTCTGCACACCTCTTGAAACCTCATCATGGAGTCTCTTTTCGGTAAGTTTGACAATCTGCTCCTCGGTCATAGAAATATCAAGCTCTTTAATCTCTGCTTCAACCTGCTTTTTAATCTTCTTACGGCTTACATCAACAAACGGTGCAAGGTGAGAAAGTGAAATAGACTGACCGCCGTATTGGCTTGAAGCAACCTGAGCAATAATCTGTGTTGCAATGTTGCACGCCGTTGAGAAGCTGTGCGGCTTTTCAATCATAGTTTCGCTGATTACAGTACCGTTTTGAAGCATATCCTCAAGATTTACAAGGTCGCAGTTGTGCATATGCTGAGCAAAATAGTCTGCATCGTGGAAATGAATTAAACCCTGCTCGTGAGCGTCAACAATATCCTGAGGCAAAAGAATTCTCTTAGTAATATCCTTCGATACCTCGCCTGCCATATAGTCACGCTGAACGGAGTTGACAGTAGGGTTTTTATTTGAATTTTCCTGCTTTACCTCTTCGTTATTACATTCAATAAGAGATAAAATCTGATTATCCGTAGTATTTGCCTTTCTGATAAGAGAACGGTTATAACGATACTTAACATAAAGCCTTGCTACATCAAAAGCACCCTGCGCCATAATCTGATTTTCTACTATATCTTGTATTTCCTCGACTGAAAGCGCACGGTTTGCCTTAGACATCTTAAACTCAACATACTCTGCAATCTCAACAATCTGACTTTGAGTAAGTTCTTCCTTGCGGCAAGCGGCGTTCGCTTTTGAAACGGCAACAACTATCTTATTTAAGTCAAAATCTGCTTCAGAACCGTTTCTTTTAATGATTTTCATTACCTTACCCCCTAATATATTACAAAACGGTAACACAACCGTTTTAACGACTGAACCTATAATACCAAATAACGATATATATGTCAATAGCAAAAGCTAAAAAAACACAAGATATTGTATTTTGTAACTTTTCACAAAAAAATTATACATATATGTAGTTATTGAATAATTATGCAAACAATGGCGTTTTTTGTTGATTTTAAGCCAAATTTTGCCATTCAAAAGATTACAAAACGGCAAAAAAGAGGCTTTTTAAACGCAGACAAACTTTCAAAAGGTGAAATAATTTCGTATTTCAAAAACAATTTTCGCAAAAAATGTTAATGTAATAAAATTATTAAAATTTACCAAAATATTTGACTGAAAGGTATATAGTTGATATAATTATTTAATACATTATTTTAAAATATATAATTAAGGAGTGAACGGATTGGAAACGGCTTTATCATTTTTGACGGGTGTGCTCAGATACGTGCTTCCTGTTTTAGCTGTAATTATACTTTTCACCTGCATAATATCTTTATTTAGGAACAGACCGAGGCTTCACAAGCTTGCCCAGCTTGTCGACCAAAACAACGGCTCTATAATCGACATTGACAGATGGGAAACATCAATAGGAAAGAGTAAATCAAACGATATCGTTTTGCCAATGCCGAACGTATCACGTTTTCACGCAGTTATTGCAAAAAAGAGAAAAGAATGGGTTATAACGGACACTTTCTCAAAAACAGGCATTAAAGTAAATGACAGAAGTGTTCACGGCAGTGCCGTTATCGAGGACGGCGACGTAATTACTATAGGTTCTATCCCTTTGAAATTTTTATGTGCGGAGGCTGTTTCGGCAAGCTCTAAAACACAGATGAGAAATGAGGCAAGCGAATTGAGGCAAAATACGGGAAATGTTGCATATGCGGTTTTAGTAGACGTAAAAACTCACAGACCTATTTATTTGAGAAAAAAGGACGTGCTTATCGGCAGAGGTCAAAATGCGGATATCCAAATCAATCTCGACACAGTCAGCAGTGAGCACGCAAGAATACATCTGACTTCCCGTGGCTGGGCACTTTCGGATTTAAACAGTCACAACGGAACAAAGTTAAACGGCAGATTTATCACTCAGCCACAGCTTATTTTTGATGAGGACACAATCACTTTCGGCGACAGAGTATTTGTATTTTACGAAAAATAATTAAGGAGAAAAACGAATGGCAAATAAGGCTAAAAAAATACCGCACATCAAGCCTATTAACAATTTTGCAATGCTGTTTGTTTTAAGCATTTTTCAGCTTATAACAGGCTTTGAGGCGGCAAGCGCCCACGATGAATTTTCGACAAAAGCAATGCTTGCAAACATTGTGCTCATTGCTCTTGAATGGGTTTATGTAACGCTTTTATACGTAATTGTTCACAGAAGAAATTTTGAACTTGAATTTATAGCATTCTTCCTGTCGGGTGTAGGGCTTACGGTTATCGGCTCGGTAAACCCAAAGGCTTGCTTTAAACAGTTAATCATTTTAGCAGTCAGCGTTGTTGCTTATACTGTTTTTACATTTATTTTGGGCGATGTTGATTTATGTATGAAATTAAGACTGCCTGTTGCAATCGCAGGAATAATACTTCTTGCAATCAACCTTATATTCGGCACGGAAAAATACGGTGCAAGAAACTGGATAGGTATAGGCTCATTCACTTTACAGCCGTCGGAATTTGTAAAAGTTGCATTTATCTTTGTAGGTGCGGCAACGCTTGAGAAAATTCAAACTTCCAAAAACATTATCCGCTTTATCATATTCTCAGTTGCCTGCGTAGGTGCACTTATTTTAATGCGTGACTTCGGTGCGGCACTTATATTCTTTGTTACATTTTTAATTATTGCATTTATGAATTCGGGCGATATCAAAACAGCAGGCTTAGCTGTTGCGGCGGCAGGCTTGGGCGGTGCTATCGTAATCAAATACAAACCGTATGTAACGGCACGTTTTTCGATATACCGTCACATTTGGGAGGATACCTACGGAAAAGGATATCAGCAAACCCATATTTTAACGGGAATTGCCTCGGGCGGTCTTTTGGGACTTGGAATCGGCAACGGCAATATACGCAAATTCTTTGATAATTACCTTGTTTATACAGATGACGTTTTCGGTGTAATTTGTGAGGAATGGGGATATATTTTCGCAGTGGTTCTCGTTCTCTCATTTGTCGCAATCGCAGTTTCGGCACTTGTAAATTCAATTGCGGCAAGAAGTACGTTTTATTCAATTGCGGCAGTTGCCGGAGCAGGTATGCTTCTTTTCCAATGTGCACTTAACATTTTCGGCATTACCGACGTTTTGCCTCTTACGGGTGTTACTCTTCCTTTCGTCAGCCAAGGCGGTACGTCTCTTATGAGCTGCTGGCTTGTTTTGGCATTTATCAAGGCGAGTGACGTGCGCACCTACAGCTATCTCGGAGGTGTTAAAAAGAAATGAAAATGATAACAAGAAGAGGTATTTTCCTCTGGATACTTGTATTTGCCTTTGTTTTCGGCTTGGGATTTTTGACATACAGTCTTTTAAGCGACGGTTCAAACTGGGTTATGCAGCCGTATAACAGCCACCTTTACTATAACGGCGAACTTATCGGTGCAGGCAAGATTACCGACAGAAACGGCAGAAGTCTTGCAGAAACAAAAAACGGCAAAAGAGAATATAACGATTCTTTAACGACAAGAAAAGCTACTCTTCACGCAGTAGGCGACCTTCAGGGATTTATCTCAACAGGTGTTCAAAACGTTTATAAAGCAAAACTTACGGGATATAATTCGCTTACGGGTATTTACAGCGTAATCAAAAACGGAAGCGGTAACGATATGCAATTAACACTTGACGCAGATGCTTGCGACGTTGCATACAGAGAACTTTCAAACTATAAGGCAGGCACAGTCGGCGTAATCAACTACAAAACAGGCGAAACACTTGTTATGGTTTCAACTCCGAGTTATGACCCGCAAAACAAACCAAGTGATATTGACGATAACGAGGAATACGCAGGTGCATACATCAACAGGCTTTTAACAGGTCTTTATACTCCCGGTTCAACATTTAAAATCGTCACGGCAATTTGCGCTATTGAGAATATTCCGGATATTTATGACAGAACCTTTAAATGTACGGGTGAATACGACCCGGGCGTCGGCACACCGATTGAATGTAACGCAAGGCACGGTACACTCACATTTGAGCAGGCGCTTGCAAAATCTTGTAACTCCACCTTTGCCCAAATCGCAATTGAATTAGGTCCGCAAAAACTTGCAAATACGGCTAAAGAACTCGGTCTTACTTCTCCGGCTACGCTTAATAACGATATTAAATCTTCAACAGGCAGATTTTTCCTTGAAAAAGGTGACGCAGACGATTACGTAGGCTGGACAGGTATAGGTCAGGGTGACACGCTTGTATCCCCTATCGCTATGCTCAGACTTGCAGGTGCAATTGCAAATGACGGAACGGCTGTTTCGCTTAACCTTGTTGAAAACTTTGCGACTAAGGCAGGCAAGGCACTTGACCTTGGATTTACGACTAAGGAAACTCCGCTTCTTTCAAGCGACGTTGCAGGCAAGATGAAAAAGCTTTTGAGAAACAATGTTAAAACTCAGTACGGCGACTACAATTACAAGGGCTTGCACCTTTGCGCTAAATCGGGTACTGCCCAGATAGATAATATTGACGCTCATAACACCGCTTGGTTTGTCGGCTTTATGGACGATGACGAGCACCCGTATGCATTTGTTGTTCTTGTAGAATACGGCAATTCGGGCTCGCAAACAGCAGGTCCTATTGCAAACAAGGTTCTTCAGGCGCTTGTCAATGAATAAAAGTGCCTTTAGAGAGGGTGAATAAATGGATAGTCAATCAAACGAAAATAAATTTAACGAAGAAAAAAAGGAACGTGCCGTTTTAATCAGTGTTGATACAAACGATTTTAACGCAGAGGTTTCCATGCAGGAACTTGAAGAGCTTGCAAAAACAGCCGGTGCCGAAGTTGTGGGCACTTCTATTCAAAAAAGGCAGGCTGTCGTTGCCGCAACATATATCGGCAAGGGCGCACTCTATGAGCTTACACGTTTTTGTGAGAATATGGACATTGATTTAATCATTGCAGACAGTGAGTTGTCCCCTGTTCAGATACGCAATCTTGAAGATGAAACAAACACAAGAGTTATTGACAGAACAACGCTTATTCTTGATATTTTTGCCGGACGTGCACGTTCAAAAGAGGGTAAACTTCAAATCGAGCTTGCTCAGCTTAAATATTCGCTTCCACGACTTACGGGCAAAGGCACTCAGCTTTCAAGGCTCGGCGGAGGTATCGGTACAAGAGGCCCCGGCGAAACAAAGCTTGAAAGTGACAAAAGGCACATTAGGCGAAGAATACAGAATATTCGTCAGGAGCTTGACAAGGTTAAAAGCAGACGTGAGATGATTCACGACAGGAGAAAGAAAAACGGCGCATTATCCGTTGCAATAGTAGGATATACTAACGCCGGAAAATCAACTCTTATGAATAAGCTTACCGACGCAGGTGTTTTGCAGGAGGACAAACTTTTTGCCACTCTTGACCCGACAGCGAGAAAATTAAGCCTGCCAAACGGTCAAAACATTATGCTTATCGATACGGTAGGATTTATTTCAAGGCTTCCCCACCAGCTTGTTGACGCTTTTCGTTCCACCTTGGAGGAAGCAACATATGCAGATGTAATCTTAAATGTTTGCGACAGTTCAAGCCCCTACTGCTACGATAATATAGACGTAACAAAAGAAATATTATCTTCACTTTTCCCCGACGGCGCAATAACCGTTCCGGTTATAACAGTCTTTAATAAATGTGACGTGGCGCACAGTCCGTCAGCCATTGCTTTTCCGTTTACCGACGCTAAAACAAGTATAAAAATAAGCGCAAAAACAGGCGAGGGATTAGACGAGCTTCTTTTGGCAATTCAGAATGCTTTGCCTCAAACCAAAAAAAGGCTTAAACTTTTAGTTGCGTTTAGCAAAGGTTCAATAATTGCGGATATAAGGCGTGACGGAGTTATTCACAGTGAGGAATACACCCCCGACGGAACACTTATAGACGCAACGGTTGACATTATTTATTTAGAAAAAAATAAGCAAAACATTAAAATTATAGAAGAATAAGCAACAGGGATTTTTCATATTATTACTTAGGTGATACTATGAAAATGCTTACTTTAAAATTAACGCCGAAAAAGATATTCGGCATAATTCTTTTGCTTGTGGGAATTATTGTTATATCGATAACATTTGTTTCAAACCGCACAAGTGAGGCTCAAAGCGTATCGGCGGTAATAAGTGCAAAGACCGACAGCGAAAGACGTGAATATTTGAGTAAATACGGCTACAAACTTGCAAAAGAATGTGAGCAAAAAGAAATCACCATTCCCGAAAAATGGAATGATGTATATAACAGCTATAATCAAATTCAAAAAAATCAAGGCTTCGATTTGACCGATTACAAAGGGCAAAAGGCGACGCTTTACACCTATACCGTCACAAATTACAAAGGCAAAGGCGAATATATTGTTGCAGATATGCTTGTCTGCGAGGGCAAACTTATAGGCGGTGACATTTGCAACCCCTCTGCAAAAGACGGTTTTTTGGTAGGCTTTGATAAAAACGAATAAAAATAATTATGGAAAGATTAGATAAAATAATTGCCACATCTCTTCAAATTTCAAGAAAAGACGCAATAACGCTTATCAAAAAAGGAAGAATTACGGCAAACAATAAAACAATAAAAGACCCAAAGGAAAAGTTTGACGAAAACAGCGCCGAGCTTTTTTGTGACAATAAACGCATATACTATAATAAATATGTATATATAATGATGAACAAGCCAAAGGGTGTAATTTCAGCATCGAACGGCAAGGGAGAAAAAACGGTTATTGATATTTTGCCGAATGATATGAAACGAAAAAATCTATTCCCTGCCGGCAGACTTGACAAGGACACAACAGGCTTTATGCTCATTACCGATGACGGCGAACTTACACATTCCATACTAAGTCCCAAAAATCATATTCCGAAAACATATATCGCAAAACTTGATAAACCGTTTGACGATGAAATAATCAAAGAATTTGAAAAAGGGATAGAATTTAAAGACGCAAAATGCCTTCCTGCCACTCTTGAAGCGGTAGGCGGAGATTATCAGGTGGCAAAGGTGGTAATCAGGCAAGGAATGTATCATCAAATCAAGCGTATGTTCTCTCACTTTTCAATAAATGTTGTTGAACTTAAAAGGATAAAAATGGGTGCTCTTGACCTTGACGAAAGCCTAAAATACGGTGAATGCCGATATCTTACAAAAGAGGAAATTTCTGCCATTTGTGACAAATGACAACAAATTCTGCCGTTTTTATTAATTTTGACAACAATATATTGTGTCTGTTGCGGAATAATTTCGCCACTCATAACAAGTTGCACAAAAAAGTGCAACTTTTTTTGTTAAAATGGTTGCAATATGATTAATCTTCTTGTATAATATGAACAAGTAGGGCGTATACTTTTTGTGCAATATTTCTTTGTGCATAGTGCCCAACTAAACCAGAGAGGTGAATATAATGCCAAACAGATTATTCCAAGGAATAGTAAATCAAATGCGTGAAGCAATCGACAGAAATATCGGCGTTGTTGACGAAACAGGTACGGTTATTGCGTGCAGTGAGCTCGGCTTAATAGGTGAAATCCGCAAAGGTGTAATTTCAGCCGGTGTATTCAGCACAAACCAAACTTGCGTTGATAATGCAACATATACCACATTTGATGTACTTGTCCGCCCTGAATACGCAGTTTTTGTTGACGGAACAGATGACCTTGCACACCACTATTCTTCGCTTATTGCTGTTGCACTTGACCAAATCAAGCAAAACAATGACGAAAAATTTGACAGGTCAAACTTCGTTAAGAACGTTATTTTGGACAACATTCTTCCGGGTGATATTTATATTAAGTCAAGAGAACTTCATTTCAACAATGATGCGTCAAGAGTTGTATTTTTAATCAGGACAACCCAGGAAACAGAGATTTCTGTTTTTGACATTATTCAAAACTTCTTCCCTGACAAGAGCAAGGACTTCGTTATCAATGTAAACGAAAGTGATATTGCGCTTGTAAAAGAGGTTAGACCTAACGTTGACATTAAAGACCTTGAAAAACTTGCACGTTCAATTAACGATACCCTTTTATCTGAATTTTATTTCAATGCGGTTATCGGTATCGGCACTTGCGTAACAGGCATTAAGGAGCTTGCTCATTCGTTTAAAGAAGCTCAGATTGCGCTTGAAGTCGGCAAGGTTTTTGATACCGAAAAGACTATTATCAGCTATGAAAACCTCGGTATCGCAAGGCTTATTTATCAGCTTCCTACAACTCTTTGCGATATGTTCCTTAAAGAAGTTTTCAAGCGTGGTTCTATTGAATCACTTGACCAGGAAACACTTTTCACAATTCAAAAATTCTTTGAAAATAACCTTAACGTATCCGAAACTTCAAGAAAGCTTTTCGTTCACAGAAACACTCTTGTTTACAGACTTGAAAAGATTAAAAAGCTTACAGGTCTTGACCTTAGGGAATTTGATGATGCTATCGTGTTTAAGGTAGCGCTTATGGTAAATAAATACCTCGCATCAAGTCCAATCAAATATTAATAAACTTTCAGCCGTCATTATTGACGGCTGTTTTAGATTACGGTGAAATTATGAGTAAAAATAATTCGGTTAAGAAAAAGGAGCAAAATACAAGGCTTGTTTACAGCGATTTAAGCTTTAAGCAGGGGTTTAAAAAGTTTTTTCTGAGTCCTTTATATGTCTTTCCTGTTATTATAAGCACAATTTTATGCTATGCATATTATCTCACTCACGAAACAGTAACAATCGATTCTCTTTCGTCTGACAGATATTATCACGGACTTCTTGTCGCACAGGGCAGGCTTACGGCTACAATCGTTGAAAACTTTTTAGGTTTTGAGCATTTACCTATCGTTATTGAAAATATAATCGGACTTATTTGTTTTATTTTGGGTGCAACAATATTTTGCATAATCTTTGACAGAGCAAAGCCTCAAAAAAGTATCTTGCCCTACACCGTTTTCATTTGCCTTTACATAACGTTTCCGCTGATGAATGAATATTTTATGTTTAAAGGCTCGGTTTTAACAACAGGCGGTTCAATCCTTTTGGTTTCTTTCGCATTATACTTTGCGCTTAAAATCAAAAATTTTCTTTTGTCGATACTCGTTTCTTCTATTTTTATATTTTTTGCATATTCGTGGTACGAATCGTTTATTTTGGTTTATATCGGCGCTGTATTTTTACTTTTAATTCTTCTTGCCGACAGTAAAAAAAGCCAAAAAGAATTATTTTTTAACGGTTTTTGGCTTGCTCCCGCATTATTTTTAGGCTTTGCTTTAGAAGAAATAATTTCAAACGCAATAATATATATATGTAATATACAACCCAATAACAACAGCTCCGTAGGTACTGCTTGGCTGTCAAGTTCGGCTACGTTAAAATCGTTTTTCTATGATTTTATATATTCGTTTATATCGAAAATATTTTGCTACACACCGTTTACAATATTATCCGTTTTTCTCATAATCGCACTTGTTTTAACGGTATTGCAAGTAAAGAATACGAAAAAGCCTATACTCATTTTATTTTATTTAGGGCTTGCGCTTACCGTTTTCTTTTTAAGCATTTATCGAGGTACGGTTTCGGCTTACCGAACCGAACAGGGAATCCCGTTTTATATCGGTGCGATTGCGCTGTTGCTTTCGTCAAAAATCATTAATCTAAACGGCAAAAAGGTTTTAAAGGCTGTTGTATCTCTGTCGCTTATCGTAACACTCACGGCACAAATTTGTTCGTCAAATTATTGGTATCACGTAAACGTTTTGAGGGATAAGGAAGAAAAACAGGTTGTTTGTAATATCGCAAAAGACCTTGAAAAATATGATAAAAATAAACCTGTCATTTTTATTGGATACTATCAACTTTCAAAAAACATTAAAGATAAATACAATGTAAAAAAAGACAGCATATCAGGTAAAATAATCAAATATATATCTCAAAAGGCGCAAAAACCATATGCCTACATCATTTGTAACACCTCTATAGATTCATATATTTCGTGGTCAATTTATTCGTTTTCAAGCGCAAATGTTGAACTTGAAAAACTTTTCAATGTATGCGGATATGATTTTAAGCTCGGCACAAACGAGCAATTTAAAGAGGCAACAAAGAAATATATCAATATCCCCTCGTATGATAATAACGGCTATATTTTGGATACAGGTGATTATATCGTTGTCAAAATCGGCGATTATTCGCTTGATAAATATGCTTTTTTATATGAATAAAAGATTTATATAAGCCGGTAGACTTCGAGAAAGTGAGATAAATTTCGTATTTTGCGAACGGGTGCTGTACGTTGGTACCGCCCCTGAGCAAAAGACGAAAAGCGCCAAAAAAGTCAAGGACTCAATGTCCTTGACTTTTTTCAATCCCTCCGAGTGCAACAAGTTGCACCCGCCGTCTCGCCTGTCGGGTCGGTCGGTGCTTCTGCACTAAAGTGCAGAGGTCTCCACCGGAGACCCGCACCCTTTACAAGGGAGGCAAAAAGGTATATTGAATTTTACACGGCGCGGTTTAGCCGCTTTATCAAAGTCTACTAAAAGCCTGCCGAAAATTATCAGCTTATATCCTCTTTAAGAGTTTCGATAATATTATCGTCTTTAAGTTTTCTGACCGAGTAAACCATTGTAAGTGCGATAATTGCAAACACTACAATGATTACAGCCAAATAAAGCTTATAATCAAACTGATAAGGAATTGCCTTAGAGTCGAGCATTTTGTTAAGCACTACGCAAATCAAAACGCTTATAGGCACGCCGAATATGACCGCTTTGAGTGCATAAAATACACTTTCAAGGCTAACCATTTTTCTAAAGCCTTTAGGAGTTGTACCGACCGACTTGAGCATTGCAAATTCCTTACGTCTAAGCGCAATGTTAGTTGAAATGGTGTTGATAATATTTGCAACCGTGATAAGAGATATAAGCGAAATGAAGCCGTAAACGAACACCTGAATAATAAAGATAACGGTATTCATTGTTTGAAGTGAATCAACATTATCAAAAACGGACATTCCGCCCAAATCATTTTCGGTTAAAAGGTTAGTAAGATTTTCCGCAACCTCTTTATGTTCATCTGTTTCAATACAAACACCCAGCGGAATATCGTTTGCCTTTACGCCCTTATTTACTACATTAACATACTGAGAATACGGCATAATCACACCGACTACACTTGGTGCAACAAGGGTGCACGGCAGACTGTTTTTATCAAACTTGACAAGACCGCCGACCTCGATATCAAGCGGATTTTTATTATCTCTTGCATAAGACGGATTTTGAAGGATATGCTTGCCGATAATGCTGTTGTTAAACACCTTGGTTGAATCCTGTTTATGAGTAAGATTGTTGAGCAATACACATTTTAAACTGTCGCCGTAAAAAGTATTATAATCAATACCGTTATTTTCGCAAAGTTTGTTAAATTCTCTGTCATCAACATAATGAATTACCGCCGAAACGCCTTCTCTGCCGTCAAAAAGTTTTGAATAAGCAGAGTTATAATTTGACAAATTCTTGATATCGTTATTTTTAATGCTGTCACTTGCCTTGCCGAGAGAAATGCTCATATCCGCCGTATCGATATAATATTTATTTACTCCCTGCATTTTGTCAAGTGCGTCATACAGCTCTTTTTTATGTCCGTAGGTAATTGTTGTTGAAATTTGATAAGGAATTGTTTTTTCATATCCGATTGCCTGAACGAACATATTGCAAAAATAGTTGCACGAAATGAAAAGAACGATTGAAAGTGCGATTGAAACGGTGATAAGTCTTGACTTTCTGCCGTTGCGCTTAAGATTTTTATACGCAAGTTCACCCTCATAGCCGAATATTTTTCTGATATATTTAGGCGATTTGAGTTTTTTAGGCTTAACCTTAATCTCCTGTCTTTGACGGATTGCGTCAATAGGAGTAATTTTTGAAGCCTTGCGTGCCGGAATAAATGAGGAAATAAAAATTGTGAACACACTTACAACAATAATACCGATTATTGCCCATAAAGGAACAACAACTTTCATTTTCATATTGCTGTCGCTTATACCCATAATCATAACTGTTGATATAATCTTATGACCTATGAGTTTAAGCGTAACGCCTATACCGAGTATACCTGCTGCAATACCGACCGGAATACCGATTGCTCCTAATATTGCGCCCTCAAAATATACACTCTTTCGCTTTTGCGCCTTTGTTGCACCGACCGAGGCAAGCATACCGAGATATCTTACACGTTCCGAAAGCGACATACCGAATGCGTTATAAATAAGCATTACCGACGCAATAACAATAAGAATTAAAACGACCAAAACAATCGGAAGCAGAGTGTTAAGAAAACCGCCCTGTTTGCCTGAAAGATATGAAGCGAGCACATCATCATTTGTTTGGAAAGAAGAGATATGATAATCCTTTTGGATTTTTTCAATAGTTTTATACGCACTGCTGTCCTGATTTGCAAGTGTAAATATTGCCGAAATATTTTCGTCGTCCTTGCTCTCCGATTTACTCATACCACGCCAAACGCTTATAAATCTTGTGGCAGGGTTTGAATGAAAAATTGCGGTAATCGTATATTCCTTATAATCTGTTGACGGGGCAAATTTTTCGTTTTTATCGCTTGAAGTGCCCATTACGTAACTGCCGTCGGGAAGCTGTCTTTGTCCCTGTGCAAAAGAGATTTTGTCACCCGCCTTAGCATTTTTCATACCGTTTGCGGCAAGGAAATTTTCTTCAACGGCAACCTCGTTTTCATTTGTCGGAAGTTTGCCGTCAAAGTCACCCGTTGCCATCATTTCAAAATAGTTTTTATTACCGATAAGAATTTCACCTATGCCTTTTTTGTAAGAAGCGGCATTTTTAAGCTGAATTGACATATTGTCATCGCTGTAACTAAGACCTACTTTTGAAATTCTTTTATCTTTTTCGATTTGACTTATCTGAGTTTGACTGATATTATTAAACGTTGCGTCCCATTTGCCTGACGAGATTAAACCGATTTCGCCGAAAAGGTTTAAAAACGACGCCATTGCGACAAATACAGCCGTAATCATTGCAACGGATACGCAAATGCCGAGTGTTGTTACAACCGTTCTGCCCTTGTTTTCTTTAAGGTGACGGTTTGTAAGCTTATTTACGATATTCAACCTATTCTCACCTCGTCCCCGGTGATTTTGCCGTCCTCAATTGTGATTACACGGTCGGCTGAATTTGCGATTTTTTCATCGTGAGTGATGATAATTACCGTTTGATTAAATTCCTTATTAAACTGCCTTAAAAGAGAAATAATCTCCTTGCTGTTTTCGCTGTCAAGGTTGCCTGTCGGCTCGTCTGCAAGCATAAGCGCAGGATTATTGACAAGTGCACGTCCGATTGATACACGTTGCTGTTGACCGCCTGAAAGCTGATTTGGCAAATGGTCGAGCCTATGCTCCAAGCCAAGACGTTTTACAAGTGTGTCAATCTGCTTTTCATCCGGCTTTCTGCCGTCAAGAAGAAGCGGTAAGGTCAAGTTTTCCTTGACGGTTAAAATAGGAATAAGGTTATAAAACTGATAAATAAGACCTATTTGCCTGCGACGGAAAATTGCGAGTGCCGTTTCATCAAGATTTGAAATATCCGTTTGATTAATAACAACACTGCCGCTTGTCGGCACATCTACACCGCCGAGGATATGAAGAAGCGTTGACTTGCCCGAACCGCTCGGTCCGATAATGGCAACGAACTCACCTTTTTCAACAGAAAACGAAACGTTATCAAGAGCTTTAACCATTGTGTCGCCCTTGCCGTATGTTTTGCATAAATTTGTAACTTCAAGTATTTTCATAGTAGTTATCTCCTTTCGATGAGTTCATAATACCAATATGAACTTACAATCACGTGACTGTTTAATTACAATTTTGTCACTTGCCTAAATATCAGTCAGTATCGTCTTTTAATGAATCGATAATAGAATCGTTTTTAATAAGTTTTAATGAATAAACCATAGTAAGCGCTATGATAACAAATACTGCCACGCAGACAATAAGATAAAGCCAAATATTGACAGAAAACGGAATAGGATTATCCTTTGAAATAATATATCCCACCACTCTGTTAATAACAAGGCTTAGCGGTACACCCAAAAGCAAGCCGAATAAGCCGTAAAACATACTTTCAAAAAGTATTGTTTTTTTAAATTCCTTTGGCGTCATACCAACGCTTTTAAGCATTGCAAGCTCCCTTTTCCTGCCTGCAATCTGCGCTGTCATTGTGTTAATTATATTAAATACGGTTATTAATGTAATAAGTAAAATGAAGCTGTAGGAAAGAAATTGAACAGCGGATATAATACTCTTTTCCCTCATCGTCCAATAATAATTGTTATTAACGTCGCCCTCGGCTTCGGTTTCGGACAAATAGTCCTTAAGCTCCTTTTCAACCTTGTACGGCTCGTCGGTTTCAATTCCGTAATTGAAATAAAAATCGTCATCATTAATGTAAAGCTTATCGTATACACTCTTAGGCGCATAAAAAGCAACGCCGCCCGAATCTAAATTGCAAATAGGATTATCCTTATCATATTTTATAAAATCGCAGAATTTATAAATAGATGTGCGCCCGGTCTTATAAAAGAAATTAATCTGATTCCCGTTCTCGTCCAGCTTATTTTCTCTTTCGGTTTTATCAAAATCAAAGCCATATACGCCGATAGTTTTGCCGAGTAGGTTATTATTAAAAATCGGCTCACCGTTACAGTCAATTCCGTTTATTACAATTGTCTTAATCGAGCCGTCCTTATCGGGCGAGTAATATTTTTTATAATCAATTCCGTTTTTCTTGCAAAGCGCATTGAAATCCTCGTCATCAAGCAAATGAGCGGTATATGTTGTATCCTGCGCTGCAACAAATTTATATTTATCAACAAAAATGCTTTCATTTTGAAACGACATATCATACTGGCGTGAGTTATCATAAGGATTTATCTCGTTTCTTGAAATCGGCGAATACCAATCCGACCAAATCGAATAAAATCGCTTTACCTTTTTATTTGTTTTCAAAAATTTTCTTGCTTTTTCAAGCTGTGCCTTGCTTTCGGCGCTGTATTGAAATGAAAGCTGATAAGGAAGCTCATAATCTAAGTTTGACGCATCCTTAAACGTTTCGCAAAAATAATTACAGCTTAAAAAGAGGACTGCGCAAATACATATACAAGCAATAATCGTCCTTGATTTTCTGCCGTTGCGCCTTAAATTTTTAAACGCAATATCACCCTCGAAGCCGAAAAGCTTGGTGATAATAAACGGAGTGCGGATTTTGCCCTTGCACTTAATCTCGTCCGTTTTTCTAATCGCATCAATTGCAGTAATTCTCGCCGCCTTTTGCACGGGCGAAATGATTGACACAAAAACAGTCAGCGCCGCCAAAATAACAATAAGGCAAATCACCCACCAAGAAATATAGGTTGAATATTTGATATTGTCGTTATAGCCCTCCATAATCGAAATTATTTTGGCGTTCATTGCGCTTTGCGATATAAAGGTAAGAAGCAAGCCAAGCGCTATGCCGAGAATTATTCCTATTCCTCCCAAGACCGCACCCTCAAAATAGAGCGTCTTTTTCTTCTGCTTCCTTGTTGCACCGACCGAGGTTAGCATACCGAGGTATTTGATTTGCTCGCCGACAGAGAGCGCAAAGGAATTATAAATCATTGCAAATGACGAAATGAAAATTACGGCAAAAACAACAATGCCGATTGCAGTAAGCTTTAATACCTGCGGCAAATTGTTTTTGTCTATCGAAAAAGCAAGCCTTGAATTTAAAAGACCTGTATTTTCGCCTACATTAAACACCCTTTTCTTTTTAGTAAAGCCGAATTTGTCAAAAATGCCGTTTATATTTATATATGAAAAAGGGGTAATATGCTTTAGCTTACCGTAAGCAACAAGATTTTTACTGCTTAAATCACTCACTCCGCGAATGATTGCGCCACGCTCGGTCGGCTCGTTATCGTGAAGAATACCGACTACCTTAAACGTTTCGTCCTTTTCCTTTTCAAAGCGCTCGCCGAATTTGTAATCGCCCTTTATCGGCATAATGACAAAATCGCCCTTAAGCCTTGAGCCGACCGCAATTTTAATTTCATCGCCTATTTTCAAATCAAGCCCGTTATTTTTAATAAGCGACTGCTCCACCATAATTTCATTGTCAGCTTTAGGCAAAGCGCCGTCATATTTGCAGGTGACCGTATCCTTAATATACTGCACATCTCCCTGATATATCGTGCCTACTCTTAAATAATTTGCCTTATTTGAATAAATCTTATAGCTTTGCTCCTCAATCGATAAATTCTTTTCAAAGCCTATATCTTTAAGCGAGGAATCGCTTTTCAAATATTTTTCGGCACTTTCATAATCCGTTTTAACATAGAAATGCCAATTGCCGTTTTCACAAATCGCCTTTTCACCGTAGTAGTGAGCAAAAGAGGTGGCGCAGGTAAAAATAACAGTAAGCATAACTACAGATATAGTTATACCTAAAACAGTTAAAACCGCCCTGCTCTTGTTCTGCTTCAAATGGCGCAGGGCTAATTGCTTTGTTATACTCATCATAGATACCTCCCCTGTCAGTGTAAAAACGGGTACAGTCCCCTTACACTATCACCATCATAACAGTCCTAACTTACAATCAAGTGACACTAATATTACAAAAATGTCACATATTGAAACAGCCTTTGTTTGCGACGACGAGGTTTTTCACTCAAAATCCCTCCGATTCCTTCGCAATCACCTCCCTTGTTAAGGGAGGCAAAAAGGTTTAAACTATCGTCTTATAAAATCTCAATTCAAAAATACTGCCCTTGCCAAGCTCGGAATTAACAATAATATCGCCCTTCTCCTTTTCAAGAACAGTCTTTGCAAGCGCAAGTCCGATACCAACGCTCTCGCTTGATGAATTTTTGCCGTGATAAAA
This sequence comes from uncultured Clostridia bacterium, assembly GCA_945874765.1. GTDB lineage: Bacteria > Bacillota > Clostridia > Oscillospirales > Acutalibacteraceae > Eubacterium_R. The sequence goes on along the minus strand of CAMCHQ010000002.1, from coordinate 29,294 downwards.
ACGTTCAAAAATATGCGGCAAATCCTCTTTTGCAATTCCGCAGCCGTTATCCTGAATGAAAAGAGAATTATATACGTTTGTCCTCTCGCTGAAAAATTTTATTGTGCCGTTATTTTCCGTATGCTCAATGCAATTTTTGATAATATTTTCTATTGCCTCACCCGTCCAGTTATCATCGCCGACAAATTCAAAATCATTTATTTCGTTATCAATTTCAATCTCTCTTATATCGCAAGTGACGTAAAACGGCTTCAAACTTTTCTCTAAAACCGGAGAAATGTTAAATTTTTCGTGTTTAAATTCCGTTGTGCCTGTGTCAAGTTTTGAAATTTTAAGAAGATTTGTAATAAGCCATTTCATCTTATCAAGCTGAACCTCGATAATCGACAAAAATTCGTTTCGCTTATCCTCGTTTTTTTCGTCTTTTAATAAATCCGACATTACCATCATTGAAGTAAGCGGAGTTTTAAGCTGGTGCGATATATCGGCAAGCGAATCGGCAAGATAAAGTTTATCCGTATTTAACTGCTCATTTTGCGTTTTCAAAAGCGTCATTATCTTATAAAGATTATTTTTGAGTATCGACATTTCGCCTTCGCTGTTATCCATAATATCAAGGTCAAAATTACCCGAGCACATAAGCGAAAGATAATTATTAAGTTCATTAATTTTATCGTTTCTTTTCTTGATATTATAAAAATACACACCTGTCAAAGCAATTCCCAAAACAAGGCAAAAAGCGCCTGCCCACACATTTATAATAAAGCAGATAATCGATAAAATCGCCGTTATACCTATGCCCAAAAGTGCCGTTATTTTAGCATCTTTATTAATCATTTCTCAATCACATACCCAAGCCCACGAACAGTTTTGATAAATTCCGGCTTTGTCGGGTCCTCCTCAATTTTATCTCTCAGCCTTTTTATATAGACTGTCAGCGTATTATCCTCAACAAAATCGCCTGCCACGTCCCAAATATTTTCAAGAAGCGCAGTACGTGAAAGCACCTTTCCTCTATTACTCAAAAGAATTAAAAGAAGCCTGTATTCCATAGCGGTTAAAACGATTTCCTCATTGTTTTTATAAACCTTAGCCTCGTTTGTATTGATTTTAAGATTATTGATTTTGATTATTCCGTCGCTTGTTTCGTTTGAATATCGGCGCATAACGCTTTTAATCCTTAGCATAAGTTCTTTAACCCTAAATGGCTTTGAAATATAATCGTCTGCCCCAAGTTCAAACCCCATAATCACATTAACCTCGTCATCATAAGCAGTCAAAAAGATAACAGGCAAGTCACCCTTTTCTTTAATCTTCTTACAAACGTCATATCCGCTTCCGTCAGGCAAGGTTAAATCAAGAATATAAAGCGAAAATTTATTTTCATCAATAATTTTTTCGGCTTCTTTTACACTTTTTGCAAGCGTAACATTATATCCCTCATTTTCAAGCGAATAAGTAAGCCCGATACCAATAGCCTCGTCGTCCTCTAATAAAAATATATCCATTATTCTCACCTTTGTAATATTTAATAATTATATAATAACATATATATTATTTTACTTCTATTACAATTTTGTCATAAAAAAACTGCCTTACTAACAGTAAAGCAGTTTTGATTATTTTATTCAACAAACTTTCCTTTAAAATTCGGTTCAATAATCGGCAAACCGAGTTTTTCTACTGCGTCCTCGATTACCTCTTTTGTAATCTCTCCCTTAACAGGATAACCCGTAAAGGTCATATAATAAATAACAAGTTCCTGCAAGGTCGGGTTCATAATATTAGTAATCTTAACGGTATTGTCATCATTAAACTTAAAATTAAACTTTCTTACGTGTGCCGTTTCAATAGGTCTTATCCACAAATCAAAAGTGCCGTCCTCTTTCCAAGCACCTTTTGAATATGCGTGATATGTAACGTCGCCCAAGGTCATTTTGCTGACCCCGTATTCACCGTTCAAACCTACATCTATCGTATTTTCATATTCCTTTTCTTTCCAATAGAAAGTAAGTTTTTCATCGTCAAATGTAAGCCTCATTTCGCTTATCTCGCCCGGCTTTTTAAACCACATTTGAGTAATTGTGATTGAAACAACGGAAACAAATTCGCTTGTTTTGCAAGTAATGAGCCTGCCTGAAATCTTCTCTTCAAGCTCACGGTTGCGTTCACCCTTCGGCAAATCCTCAACACTGCAATTATCAATGGTTTCAAGCATTTTTTGATACTCCGCCTTGTTTTCGGGAAGTGTTCCGTAGCCAAAGCACTGAGGAAAATATTTCCAAAAGATTTTCATGATCTTATAGTCCTCTGCCTCACCGCAATTAAGAACCACAAGTGCGTCATATTCAGGGAACATAAAGCAACGCTGACCGAAAAGTCCGTCTGCTCTGTAACTGTTAGGAACAGGATTGCGCCAAAACTGATAACCGTATCCCACCATATTATCGATATAGCCGTCGGATACGGAGTCAACCTGCTTTCTCGTAGCCTCTTTAACCCAAGTTTCCGGAATAATCTGCGTGCCGTCTTTCCATTTACCGCCGTGAATATAAGGCAGGAAAAACTTAGCAAGGTCCTCACTCTTCATATAAAGGCCCCAACCGCCTGCGTTATTACCTTTGCCGTCGCTTTCCCAAAACGGCTTTTCAATTCCGAGCGGTTCAAGAATACGAGGATAGAGATAATCAATAACACTCATACCCGTAACCTTAGTGATAATAGCGGAAAGCATTGAGGTATTTTCACTTATATAATTGAACTTTGTGTTAGGAGGAAGAAGAAACGGAGCGTTAAGAAAGTTTTGAACCCAGTCTGTTCCGCCTTTTTCATCAAGCACGGTAATAAGCTTATCCGAATGCATTGTAAGGAGCATTCTGACTGTGAGCATTCTGTTAAACGGACGCTTACTCATTATATATTCGGGAAAAAACTTAACAACTCGGTCATTAAGATTAATAAGTCCCTCACTTATCGCAAATCCGACAGCGGTTGACGTAACACTCTTACTCATAGAATAAAGCACGTGCGGAATATCCTTATTATACGGCTTAAAAAATCCCTGAGCACACACTTTATCGTGCCTTACGACAGTAAAGCTTTGAAGTCCCAAATGATTTTCGTTAATTTCATTAATAAAATCGGTAATTGCACTGCTCTTTACACCGACTTGCTCGGGTGTGCAATGTTCCAAATTACAATCCTTAAGTCTTTCCATAATGTACCCCTTAATAAAATTATTGCTATGTTAAATATACACCTTTTCGCCCGATTTTTCAACATATTGTATAAAATTATAAATTGACATTTTAAATATTATGTATATAATTATAATTAGATTTGTATATACTTAAAGCCCGAAAGGTTAAAATAAATGAAAAATAAGTTGAAAAAGTTAAATATATTTTTAATAGTGCTTTGCATTATTATATCATCAGTCATTCCGACAGCGGCATTTGCGGCAAGTGAGGACGATTTAAGGTCCGACGTTGTAAGCATTGCAAGCGGCGAGGTAGGATATACCGGTACATCATCATATTCAAAATACGGCGATTGGTACGGCTATCAAGGCGGTTGGTGCACAACGTTTGTATTATGGTGCTTCAACAAGGCGGGAAAGCAAAATAACGTCACATTAAACGGCGTAATCATTCCCCGTGGCGGCAACTGCAACAGTATGATTAGTTGGTTTAAAGATAAAGGCAGATATTATTCCCCGTCAAAATACACTCCCAAAGGCGGCGACCTTATCTTTTTTGACTGGACGGGAAGCGGCACGGCTGACCACGTAGGAATAGTAAATTATACCTCAGGCAGTACGGTTTACACTATTGAGGGTAACTGTTCAGGCAAGGTTAAAGCAAGAGAATATACTAAAAAAGGCTCAAAACCTTACAACAATATCAGTTCGATTATCGGCTATGCAAGCCCTAAGTTTTCGTCTGTTTCAGGCTCTTCTGCCCCTAAGGCAACAACGAAAAAGCCGACTACTACGAAAAAAGTTACTACTACAAAAAAGCATACCACCACAAGAAAAGCGGTCACAACAAAAAAAGTAACAATAAAAAAAGCCACAACGGCTAAGCCTACAACTAAAAAGGAAACGGCAAAATCCACAACGAAGAAGAAAACCGCTAAGCCGACAACCACCGTGGCTACAACAACTGCCGCACCTGCAAGTACAACTAAATTGACTACTAAGGCAACTACCAAAAAGGCAACCGACACGCAAAGTGAAAGCGCAACGCTTACAAGCCTTCAAATTTACGCTTCAAAATACGATTTGCAAGTCGGCGACACCGTTAAGCTTGACTATTCGGTTGAACCGTCAAACACAAAGGCTGTAGTCGGTTATTTCTGCGACCAGGAAGGCATAATCGACATTGGCGCAAACGGTGAAATTACCGCTGTAGGCAACGGAACGGCAACTGTTGTTGTTTGTGCAAACGATGATTTATATGCTCAGTGCGATTTTACTGTAACCGACGCTGTAGGCGAAGTAACGACTATGAACAGTGATGACAAGGAAAGCAGGAAAGTTGTTGACACGAGAGTTGACGTTTCAACCACGCAAGCAAATGCACAAAGCGTACTGACAAGGCTCGGTGTAAATGTGAATATGCTTTCTCAAAACAAACAATTATACATAGTTCCGGCTTCAATAGTAGGAGTTACGGCATTTATTTCAATCTTCATTGCAATTACAAAGAAGATTAAGAAAAAGAAAAAATAATTTCAAAGGAGATATATTTATGTTATTCAAGCCTGAATATGATGAAAACGGTAAAAAAGTTCTTTGCGAAATGAACGGCATTAATTCCGAAATGCTTATGGACATTTACGTTAAGAAGATGAAAAAAGGCGAAGTTCTCGAAATATGCGAGGATAAAAACGAATGTGCAATTTTGCTTCTTTCCGGCGATGTTACCTTTAAGGCAGGCGACGAGATAAACGAACGCTGCAAGAGGAAAAATCCTTTTGAAAAAAAGCCTTATGCAATTCATTTTTGCAAGCAGGTTAAAGCAAGCGTTACCGCAAATGAGGACAGTGAAGTGCTCGTTCAAATGACAGATAACGAAAAAACCTGGAAGAGTGAATTTTATAATCCCGACAATTGTCTTTATCAGGAATTCGGCAAAGGTCAGTGGAACGGCACGGGACACAGAATTGTATCAACAATGTTTGACCTTGACAATGCACCCGAGTCGAATATGGTTATGGGTGAAGTATTCAATCAGCCGGGACGTTGGTCAAGCTATCCGCCTCATCATCACCCACAGCCCGAACTTTATTATTATCAGTTCGACCGTCCCGAGGGCTTCGGTGCAGGATTTGAAGGCGACACTCCTTATAAAACGGAAAACGGAAGCTGTCTTTGCATAAGAGGAGGCAACGCTCATCAGCAGGTTACGGCACCGGGATATGAAATGTATTACGTTTGGCTTATCCGCCACCTTGACGGAGACCCGTGGGACAAGACAAGAATTTACGTGCCTGAATATGAATGGCTCGCAAACGCCGACTAAAAACTTTGATAAAGCGTTCGAATACCGTGGGGCAGGGGCTTGCTCCTGCCTTAATAAATTTCAACAACAATATTAATTTTATGCATAAATATACAGCTAATATTCTTAAAATATTGACTTTATGCGATTATTGTGATAAATTATTGACATGGTTAGAAATAGCCGTGTCTTTTATTATGTCATTTAAAAACAAAATACGGAGGAAAATAAGATGAAATTATCTAAGAAAATTTCTGCTGTTGTTCTTGCAGCGCTTATGGTAGTAGTTGCAATCTTTGCAGGCTGCTCATCATCAAAGAGCACTGACGACAGCAAAACAAACACTGAATCAACCACATCAGCCGCTAAGGTTAAGGTTGTTGACATTGAACTTTCAAGCGAAAAGTATGCTTTCGGTGTAGACAAGAAGCAGCCTGAGCTTAAAGAGAAATGCAACGAGCTTATCAAGGAAATGAAATCAAACGGTGAGCTTGAAGAAATCAGCAATCACTACTTCGGTGACGGCGAACCTGTAGGCGTTGAGTCTGCAAAGCAGGACAAGTCTAAGGACCAGCTCGTAGTTGCAACAAACGCTGAATTTGAGCCTTTTGAATACAAAGAGGGCAACAAGTTCTACGGTATTGATATGGAAATTGCAAAGCTTCTTGCCGATAAGCTTGGTAAAGAGCTTGTAATCGTAGATATGGCATTCGACGCTGTTCTTCTTTCAGTTCAGCAGCAAAAGGCTGATATCGGTATGGCAGGTCTTACCGTAACAAAAGAAAGAGCAAAGCAGGTTGACTTCTGCGATTCTTACTACAACGCTGCACAGAAGCTTGTTGTTAAGGCTGACGACACTACATTTGACAACTGCAAGACTAAGGAAGATGTTGACAAGATTCTTCAGGGCTTTGATTCATCAGTTCTTATCGGCGGTCAAAACGGTACAACAGGTCAGTATTATGTTGAAGGCAGTAAAGACTTTGGCTTCACAAAGCTTAATGCAACCTGGAAGGGCTATGCAAACGGTTCACTTGCTGTTCAGGATTTAATCAACGGTGGCGTAAACTATGTTATCATTGACGCAGCTCCTGCTCAGGCAATCACAAACTCAATTAACGCCGTAGCATAATTTAAACATTAAAGCAAAAGCCCATTCAAACGAATGGGCTTTTATGATATGAGGACTTATTAATGAATTTTGAAAAGAAATTTGAAGTGTTTTGGAAATTCTTTCTCGATAACGGCGGATACAACGTTGTTATTGAGGGATTAAGAAACACACTTATAATTGCCGTACTCGGTCTTGTGATAGGTATAATTATCGGTACGCTTATTGCAACAATCCGAGTAGTACCTAAAACCAACGGTGCCGTAAAGGTGCTTGACGCACTCGCAAAGCTTTATGTAAACTTCTTCCGTGGCACACCTATTGTAGTTCAGCTTCTTTTGTTCTACTACGTGCTTATGCCGCTTCTTTCAATCAATTTGAAAAGTGTTGCGGTTGCCGTTATAGTTTTCGGCTTAAACTCCGGCGCATACATTTCAGAGATTATGAGAGCAGGTATTCTTTCGGTTGACCCGGGTCAAATGGAAGGCGGACGTGCTGTCGGTTTGAGCTACGGCACAACGATGATAAAAATTGTTATTCCGCAAGCTGTTAAAAACATTCTTCCAACCCTTGGCAACGAATTTATTTCTCTTATCAAGGAAACTTCCGTTGTCAGCTTCGTAGGCGCTACAGACCTTTACCTTGCATTCCAGCGTATCGGCTCTAACACATATGACTTTATGGTTCCTTATCTTGTAATGGCTGTAATTTACATTGTAATGGTACTTGTAATTTCTACTCTTATCAAAATTATGGAAAGGAGTTTGAGAAAAAGTGATTACCGTTAAGAATTTGAAAAAAAGCTTTGGCGATAACGAAGTGCTTAAAGGCATTGATTATGAAATCAAACAAGGCGAAAAAATAGTTATTATCGGCCCGTCGGGTTCGGGTAAAAGTACATTTTTAAGATGCCTTAACTTGCTTGAAACTCCGACCGAGGGTGAAATTTATTTTGACGGTCAGCTTATTACCGACAAAAAATGCGACATTAACAAGGTTCGTGAACATATGGGTATGGTTTTCCAGCACTTTAATCTTTTCAACAACAAAACCATACTTGAAAATATTACTCTTGCCCCTGTTCAGCTCAAAATTATGAATAAAGAGCAGGCTAACGCAAAGGCTATGGAGCTTTTGGAAAGAGTAGGTCTTGCTGACAAGGCTGACGCTTATCCGTCACACATCTCAGGCGGTCAAAAGCAGAGAGCCGCAATTGTTCGTTCCCTTGCAATGAATCCAAAAGTTATGCTTTTTGACGAGCCTACTTCGGCGCTTGACCCTGAAATGGTAGGCGAAGTTTTGCAGGTTATGAAAGACCTTGCAAACGAGGGCATGACAATGGTTGTTGTTACTCACGAAATGGGATTTGCAAGAGAGGTTGCAGACAGAGTAATCTTTATGGCAGACGGATATATTGTTGAGGACGCACCGCCAAGTGAAATTTTCGGCGCACCTAAAGACCCGAGACTTCAGCAATTCCTCAGAGCAGTATTATAAAATACAATATAAAAAACAAAGCGTTGGAAAAAATTCCAACGCTTTGTTTTTTATTAATCAGTGTGTATTGTTATTTATCGTCTTATAATCGACGTATTGATTACCTGCCTTAGGATTTTCACCTGTTTTGGCAGCGATAAGCTCACTGACCGTTACAATTTGATATCCCTTTGCAACAAGCTCAGGCACTACCCTTTCAACAGCGTCTGCCGTTGACGGATAGATATCGTGCATTAAAACGATTGAACCGTCATAAGCATATCTTGTAATGTTCTTATAAACCTTTCCTGCGTCTTTAGAACGCCAATCCTCTGTATCGACAGACCAATATGCAAGAGGCATACCCTCTTTTTCACATTCTTTTCTGATAGTAGAGGCAATAATACCGCCGGGGCATCTAAACATTGTAGGCGCTTTGCCGCTTATCTTTTCAATCTGCTTGCTTGCCTTTGAAATATCGCTTGCCGTTACCTGAGAGCCGTAATGGTTGTGAGAAAATGTATGGTTGCCAAGTTCACAGCCAAGTTGAATTTCCTTATCAAGCAAATGCTTCGTTTCGTCATTAACACGTTCACCTACCATAAAGAAAGTTGCACGTGCGTTATATTTTTCAAGAACGGCAAGAATACGTTTTGTTGAATTAGAGCCGTTATAATCATAAGCAGGTCCGTCATCAAATGAAAAAGCAATCATAGGCTTATTAGGGTCAACCTTGCCGATATTGATATCCTTATCATAAATGGTAACTTGCTGAGTATCACTCCACTGACTGTAAATAAGCTTGTCATTAACATTCATATAAGACCTTACACGAGTGTAATAAACATCGCCGGCTGTCAAATCTTTGACGGAAAAATTACGTGTAGCACCGTCATTTATCTGCTCATTTTTATATTCCGCAAAATCGCTGTTCTTTGAATATTGAATATCGTACCCCGTTAAATTATCCTGGTCATTCCATTCCATTGAAAGAACGCCCTTACCGCCTGAAAAAGCGCTGAGTGACGGCTTGCTCGGATTAGAATAAACCGTATATTCCTTAGCCTTTTCGCTTAAATATTCTTTTTTCATAAATGTGCGGTAAGCCAAAACCTTAATTTTGTAAACGCTTGCACTCGGAATATCCTTTATTTCAAACTTGCAATTTTCCTTACCCTTGCTTGCGCCGAGCTTGACATACTTATTTGCGTCGCTGTCAAGATTATAAACATAGTAGCCGTCTGCTTTATTAACCTCATCCCAGGCAAGAGAAATGGAATTTTCACTGTTTTTTGCCATTCTGACATTTTTTACAGGCGCTAAATCTTTTGAACCTGTTATGCAAAGGGCGGTTATTGCCGCAACAATAATTATGAAAATTGTAAGTGCTGAAAAAACTTTTATCTTTTTCTCCATAATGTGATTATCTCCATTCTAAAAGTACCCATTGCCTATAAAAATCTTTAAAACTCTCTTTATCCACTACTAATATAGTACAAACAATTACAAAATGCAACATATTTTGACTTTTATAATTTTTTTGTATAAAGCAATAAAAATATCAATATTTTAACTGCCTTTATATATCAAATTGACTAATAACTCTTTAAAGCGCTAATGCAAAATCCGCACTCTTATAACAGTTTATGCACTCGGTTATATAAAAGATTACTATAATTGATATAAGGTATTATTTCTTTTCAAGCCTTGCGTAATTAGCCATCATTTTCTTGGTTCCCGCCTTGTCAAACGCAACCTCCAAAAGCATATCTCCGCCCATAGGTGTAATGGTAAGAATTGTACCCGTGCCGAATGACTTATGGCTTACGGTATCACCGACCTTAAAGTCAATATTATTCTTTTGCGCACCGTTGCCTGCCTGACCGAATTTATGGGCACTGCTTGATGACTGAGTATATGAGCCGATTTTATTATGAGGTGAATAACCCGACGCATTCCTTGACGCAGTGGTATAAGCCGAACGTGGAGTTGAAAATCCTGTACTTCTGCGTGCTGTAACCGATTGGTCATCAATAACCGACGACGGAATTTCTCTCAAAAATCTTGACGGCATATTACGGGAAGTCTGACCGTAAAGCATACGTTGCTGAGAAGAAATAAGATAAAGCTTTTTCTTTGCTCTTGTAATTCCAACATAAGCAAGACGGCGCTCCTCTTCCAAATCTTCTTCGCTGAACATTGACTGATTACCCGGGAAGATACCCTCTTCCATACCCGGAATAAATACAACGGGAAATTCAAGGCCCTTTGCGGAATGAAGCGTCATAAGCACTACTGCGTCCTCGTCTTCGTTATATGAATCGATATCCGAAATAAGCGCAACGTCCTCAAGAAATTCGGAAAGGTTTGCGTCCTCGCTTTCCTCCTCATACTTGATAAACATTGATGAAAGTTCCTTGATATTGTTTACCCTGTCCTCATATGTTTCAGGCTCTTCCTGAAGATAGTCAAGATACTTTGTAACGTCCAAAACCTCTTGGAGCAAATCGTTAAGCCCCATTCCGTTTTCAATACATTCCTGAAAACCTCTTATCATTTTTGCAAAGCCCATAAGTTTAGAAGCACTGCGGGAAGTTTTCTGAAATTCGTCTGCACGTTCGCAAACCTCAAAAGCCGACATACCGAGCCCTGCACCGATTTCAAGCACATTAGCAAACATAGTATCTCCGATTGCACGCTTAGGAACATTGATAATACGCTGAAGCCTTACATTATCACTCGGATTATTGATAACGGCAAGATATGATACGATATCCTTAATTTCTTTTCTGTCAAAGAAGCGGTGACCGCCGATAATCCTGTGTGATATACCGCTTTTTGTAAGCATAACTTCAAGATTACGTGACTGCGCATTCATACGGTAAAGAATAGCATGGTCGCTGTATTTCATACCGTTATTAACGTTTTTGACTATCTCATCAATTATGTACTGCGACTCTTCCGACTCACTCATAACCGTTTTATAAACGATTTTATCGCCGGCACCCGAACGTGTAAACAAGGTTTTGCCCTTACGGTTTTTATTATGAGAAATAACGGCATTTGCACCGTCAAGAATGTTTTGGGTTGAACGGTAATTTTCTTCAAGTCTGATTACCTTTGCACCCTTATAATGATTTTCAAAAGAAAGTATATTTTCAATCGTAGCACCACGAAAGCGATAAATACTCTGGTCGTCATCACCTACAACGCAGATATTTTTATATTTATCGGCAAGAAGAGAAGTCAAAACATATTGCGCATGGTTTGTATCCTGATACTCGTCAACCATAACATACTTGAATTGAGTTTGATAAAGGTCACGAACGTCCTCATTTTCCTCAAGAAGTTTAACGGTATTAAAAATAATATCATCAAAATCCATTGCGTCGGATTTTTTAAGCTGAGATTGATAAAGCTCATAACATTCGGCAATTTTACTCTTTCTGAAATCGTTTTGCGCCGTTTGCTTATACTCCTTTGGGGATACAAGGCTATCCTTTGCCCTGCTGATTTCCGCCAAAATCGATTTATGATTAATAAGTTTATCCTCAATACCGAGTTGCTTTTGGCACTGCTTCATAACTCTTCTCGAATCGTCGGTATCATAAATAGTAAAATGATTTGTATATCCTATCTTTTCGCCGAAACGTCTTAAAATTCTTGAACAGCAGCTATGGAAAGTGTAAGCCCAAATATCATTAGCCTCATCGCCGATAGCGCTTACAAGCCTTTCTCTGAGTTCCCCTGCCGCTTTATTTGTAAACGTGATTGCAAGTACCTGCCACGGTGTTGCAAGGTGAGAAGAAATAATATGTTCCACACGGTTTACAAGAACTGTGGTTTTTCCCGAACCTGCGCCTGCCAAAATTAAAAGCGGTCCCTCGGTTGTATCGACAGCAAGCTGCTGCATTTCATTTAAAGCCATAAATTTTCCCTTTCCGATAATAAAATAATCATACTAAAAAACAAGGGTGACAAATCTGCCACCCTGATTTTATATTTTTGTTTAAATAAACCTCATCACTTAAGAAGTGTAAGCAAAATACCTGCTGCAACGGCAGAACCGATAACGCCTGATACGTTAGGACCCATAGCGTGCATAAGAAGGAAGTTTGCCGGATTTTCTCTTTGACCTTCCTTTTGTGATACACGGGCAGCCATAGGAACGGCAGATACGCCTGCTGAACCGATAAGCGGATTAACCTTGCCCTTAGTAGCAACATACATAAGCTTACCGAACAATGTACCGCCTGCTGTACCGAGACAGAAAGCAATAAGACCGAGAACAACAATCTTGATTGTGTTAAGGTTAAGGAAGCTTTGAGCTGATGTAGTAGCACCTACTGAAATGCCGAGGAATATTGTTACAATATTCATAAGTTCGTTTTGTGCAGCCTTTGCAATACGCTCTGTCTGTCCGCTTTCTTTAAGAAGGTTACCGAGCATAAGCATACCTACAAGAGAAGCAGCGTCAGGAAGAAGAAGAGAAACGATAACTGTTACCATAATCGGGAAGAGTATCTTTTCAAGCTTTGATACAGGTCTTAATCCGCCCATAACAACGCTTCTTTCTTTCTTTGTTGTAAGTGCTCTCATAATAGGCGGCTGAATAACCGGAACAAGAGCCATATACGAATATGCTGCCACGGCAATAGTACCGAGCATATACGGAGCAAGCTGCGACGTTACGAAAATTGCGGTAGGACCGTCAGCACCGCCGATGATAGCGATTGAACCTGCCTCATTAGGAGCAAAGCCTAAGAGGATAGCGCCCAAGTAGGTAAAGAAGATACCGAGCTGAGCGGCAGCACCGAGAATAAATGAACTTGGGTTTGCGATAAGCGGAGCAAAGTCAGTCATAGCACCGATACCAAGGAAGATAAGCGGTGGGTAAATACCGGCTTTAACACCAAAGTAAAGGAAGTCCATAAGACCCGGTGTGCAGCCGACAAATTCGCCTCTGCCTGCAAGCAAATCTCTGAAACCTGCAAGGTCGTGATATTGAACCGCCAAGTTTGCATCGGGTATATTAGCAAGAAGCATACCGAATGCAATAGGAACCATAAGAAGCGGCTCAAAGCCTTTTTTAATACCTAAATAAAGAAATGCAAATGCTACAAGAAGCATAATCGCATTCTTATATCCGCCGTCAGCAGTAAAGAAATAAGCATAACCTGAGTTTGTGAAGATGCTGACAATTACTTCCCAAACACCCTGTAAAATTTCCATTGTTTACTGCCTCCTAAAACGGTCTTGTGTTATCGTGAACAGCAGCATTAGCCCAAGGATTTCTGCCCTTAACGTTCACAACATTGACCCTACGAATTGATTTAACAACAGCACCCTCGCCTTCACTTACAGCAACGGCAGCCGCAATAGCCGCAACGACCTCACCGCTGATGCCTGCCTCAACCTTAGGTGCAGGAGCGCTTGCCTTTTTAACAGGTGCAGGAGCAGGAAGCTTTTGTTCACTCTTGGTTACTTTATTGGTTTTTCCTTTTTTTGTCTTAGCTTCAGCGCTTGAAACAACCTTTCCGAATAAGTAGAAAATGATTATTAAAAGTACAAGCATTAAGAAAACGATACCGGCACCGGCGATAATAACCGTAGCGGTGAAGGTGGCGCTTCTGTCAGGCACTAATTCTAATAAAATCGGACTCACCTATATTCCCCCATTATATAAAAGATTAAGTAGTATTATAAATCAAAATCTTTCTAATTTCAACGAATTTTTTACATTTTTTAAAATATGTTTAAGTTGTATAAAATTGCTTGATTTTTTAAATAAATAGTATATAATATTATTAACAGGGAGGTCGAAATTATGACAGAAAGAACTTTGGTTATCGCAATTCTTGTTGCGCTTATTCTTCTTTGGTTTGCCGAAACATTGAATATGAAAAAAACAAGTAAGATTTTAGGCGGCGCAATTGACCTTGCATTTGCAATTTTACGTTAGCGTATTTAAAATCAAATTTATAAAAAATCAGCACCTACACGTTTTTGTGCAGGTGCATTTTTATTGCTTATTGATAATTGCATAATCCTTTGCATTAACAGTATCGTCATTATTAAAATCGAGAAGTGCCGAAACGGTTTCATCACTTTTGCTTGTATTAACAAGGCTCACATCCCAAAGCGATTTAACAAAATTTGACGGCAGAGTATAGCTATCACCCAAAGCCTCATATCCGATTTCCTTTGACGAAATTGATACGCACGATAAAGCCGAGCTTTCAACATAATTCAAACCGTTTTTCTTTGCCCAATTGAGAGCATAGCTTGAATTCGGAGCAATAACGGTTATTTTCTTACAGTCGGGATTATCGGGGAGTTTTGCCGCTTTTGAACCCAAATACAAAACGCAGCCGTCAACATTATCAATATAATCGAGTGATTTTGCGCTTTTCAAAAATGCATATTTAAGTTTTGAGCATTTAAACATAAACGGCAAATCCTCACTGTTTGAAACTTTTGAAGCTTTTGGTGCAAAGATATACGAAAGCTGGGCTTTTTTACCGAACAGCATACTGCTTTGCACAGAGGACGACCACGAAATCGAGGGCAAATTCACGCTTTTCGGCAAATACAATCCTTCAAGTGCAATACAGTCGGTAAAATATTCTTTAGATATATCGTCAAACGCCTCTACGTTAGGCATATTGATTTTTTTAAGCGAAGTGCAATAATTAAATTCCTCAGGCATAATTTTTGTAACCAAAGGGATATTAACGTTCACCAAATCATCGCATTTATTGAATACCGCATTGCCGAGAAAAGTGCAATTAGGCAAATCGGCAGTTTTGATTCCGGAATTTGCAAAGGCATAATTTGAAACGCTTTGAACGTTATTCAAATTGATATTGCCGAGTGATTTACAATTATAAAACGAAAAATTACCGATATTTTTCAAATTAGGAGCAGTAAGACTGCTTAAAAGTTCACATTCGCAGAATGTACGCTCTAAATTTTCCGCCTTGTTGATTTTAGCTACAACAACGTTACTGCCCTCAAAAGTGGAAGAGCCTATGCTTGCATTCGGAAAATCAGCCGTTGAAAGACCCGTAAACGCAAATGCGCCGACGCCGATTTCTTTTACATTTTGGCTGAAGCCTATACTTGTAAGCTTATTGCAATTTTTAAAGCATCTGTTGCCTATATATTCAATCGCAGGAGTATCAAGCGTAACAAGTGACGAACAATTTTCAAATGCGCCGTTATCAAGCGTTGTTACACATTTACCTGAAATCGAAGAAATTTTACTGTCTGCAAAAGCACTGACGCCTATTGACGTTACGGAATAAGGTAAAGTGATATTTTTTATATCCGAGCCGTTAAAGACGTTATCGCCTATAGCCGTGACAGTTATGCCGTCTATCTGCGACGGAACAGTTATACTCGTTTTATCACCGTTATAGCTTGTAATTACACCGTCTTGCGTAATGTCAAAATCGTCGTCGCTTCCTTCATAAACAAGTTCATAGGTTGAAGCGACATATTTGCTCTTTTTCATATCGTCATATGCGACAGCGATAATATGTGTACTTTTGTCAATATCAATAGGTTTAGTATATTCCAATCCGTTTTTGGATGTAGGGACGGTATTATCGGTTGTATACATAATTTTTTCGTTACTGTCGCCTTTGATTTCAAGTTTAAACGGTTCGTTGTATTTTCCCTGCGGAGTGCCGAATGACGGGGCAGACGCTTTTTCACCGCATATAAGACCTGAAAAATTAACTATTCCCGCACCGCACCATTCAACCTGAAAATTCTCGATATATACCGGCACAGCTTCGTCACATATTGCCTTTTCCACATCGGCACAGCTAAGACCGCTTTTCTGCATTATAAGTGTAGCGGCGGCAGAAGATACAAAAGGAGCGGAAAAAGATGTTCCGTTTTCATAAGAATATGTACCGTCAAGTTCCGTAGTATAAACACCCGTACCCGGAGCGGCAATATCAATACATTTGCCGTAATTTGAAAAATCAGCCTTTTCATTCTTTTTATCCGAAGCGGAAACGGTTATTACCTCACTGATATTTGCAGGATAATAATATTTTGCATTGACGCCCTTATTACCTGCCGAAGTAACAATTGTAACACCCTTTGAAATAAGATTACGTGTAAGGGAATCACGTGTGACGCTGCTTGTAATTGATTGAACGGAAAAGCTCATATTAATAATATCCGGCAATTTCTTTTCACTCAAAATATAATTAAGCGTTGCAATAATTTGCGAATTGGTGCACTTGCCCTCATTATCAAATGTTTTATACGGCTTTATTTTAACGTTATCAAGTGTATTTAAAGCGATTACGCCTGCAACATTAGTACCGTGACCGCTGTCATCAAACGAGCTGTTCATAGTTCCCGAGGAGCTGAAATTTTTATTACACTCAATCAATCTGCCCTCAAAAGCTTCGTGCTTATCGTTAATACCCGTATCAATAACGGCAACGGTTACATCGTTAAATTTCTTTCCTGTTGAGGCAAGATATTGCATTGTAACGTCGGACTGAGTTGTTTGCGACGCCCACAAGTCCTTAGTACTTTTTGCCTTTTTCACTGCCTGAACGTATGCGAAATCGTCCCTGTCGCACGCAATGCCGAGCTTTTCAATGCTGCTTTTTGCATTTTCGGCTTTTTCATAACTGTCAAATTGCATAACTTGAAAGCCATGCGCCTTAATCACCTTAACTGCACCATAGCTTTCCTTAATTTTATTTGAATTTACAATAAGTCTGTTTTGAGTATCTTGCCTGCTTTCGTAATGTTTAACAAGAGTATCAACCTGTTCGGCAAATGAAGCAGCTTCTTCAAGCTTATAAATATTATTTACTTCGGGCGCAATTATCCCACAGATGCCGAAAAAAATTACAAAAGCCAAGACCGTACAAATAAGTCGTTTCATTTAAACCCCACTTGAATAAATATATTTTGCAATTTTTAGATAAATAATATTAAATTCACATCATAATAGGTATATTATACCACATATTTTCAACAATTACCATTACATTTTATTGAATATGTATATAAATTATCACAGAATTTGTATAAAAAATAAAATTAGCGGCTTGAACAATTACGTTCAAGCCGCTTTATCGACAGTCTTAAAGTTTTTTCTTTTTCTTTGGGTGAGATACCTTTTCTTCATAGACTTTTGTAACTTCTTCAACAGGGCCTTGAGAAATAATCTTACCGTGGTCAAGAAGAATTGCCGTATCGCAGATAGCCAAAACCTGGTCAATACTGTGAGATACGAAAAGAACGGTTACGCCGCTTTCAAAAAGAGACTGAACCTTGGCAAGACTTTTCTTTCTGAATCCTGCGTCGCCGACAGACAAAACCTCATCAAGAATAAGAACATCCGGCTCAACAGCAGTTGCAATTGAGAAACCGAGACGTGCTCTCATACCGCTTGAATAGTTTTTAACAGGTACTTCGATAAAGTCGCCGAGTTCGGAAAATTCAACAATTTCATCATACTTAGACTGAATGAAATCTCTTGAATAGCCTAAAATAGCGCCGTAAAGGAAAATATTTTCCCTACCCGAATAGTTGCCGTCAAAACCTGCACCGAGTTCAAGAAGAGGAGCAATAACGCCTTGCTTTTCAATCTTGCCCTTAGTCGGCTTATAAACACCGACAATTGTTTTTAAAAGGGTACTCTTGCCGGCACCGTTAAGACCCATAATTGCAAGATGCTCTCCCTTTTTAACCTTAAATGAAATATCCTTTAAGGCATCAAACTTATTATATTCAAGCTTTCCTGTAATAAGCTTAATAGCGTATTCTTTAAGGTTGTCCACCTTTTCTTTATTAAGAATAAACGACATTGTAACGTTTTCTACGTTAATGGCAATATCATTATCCATTTAAACACCACCCTATTTTTCTTTGCGCAAAATTAATTTTCACGCTTAAGCTTCCAGCTTATTGCAAGAAGCACCAAAGATATCAAAAGAAGCACCAAACCGCAAGCGGCAATTGCACCGACAGCGGTATAAATATAATTATCAAGTGCACTTTTGAGAAATGCAGGAAAAATATCTATAGATTTTACGTTCAAAATTATAACAGCAATTAACGAAACAATCAAGTCCCCAATTGATGAGGCGCAAAATGCGGCACCGAGACTTCTGACGCTTCTGTACTTAGTATTGCCTGTAAAATAAAGCATTGAAGCAAATACGACAGTCAGGAAAATCGCAACGGCAAGAAAAATATCAGCCGCAACCTTTCCCAAATTCATAGCCGTTTCAATAAGCTTTGTTTTAGGAAGTTTCAAAGAATTTTCAATAAAAGCTCTTATTTTTTTAAGCTGGGCATTTTCGACATTTTCATTTTTTTCAAAACCCGAAGCGGTTATTTGCGCCTCAAGTTCCGATTTTATGTCATTTATAAGTTCGTCAATATCGGTAGAGTAGGATTTAGAAGTATAACCCGCTTTAGCCCTAAACTGACCCGCCGCAAAGGAGCCGATTATCTTTTCAGCCTTTCCCTGCGTAATAACATTTGAAATATTACTGCTGTCAAGTCCGTTTTTAATAAAGGTGTCGCTTGTATAATCAACTAAATCCTGCCTAAAGGCTGACGTAACATTATAATCGGTAAATTGATTTTGAACCGTGTTGCCGTTTAAAACAACTGTTTTCGTCACGCACGCAACACTTAAAATGCCAAGCACTACGAAAAGACAAAATGCAAGAATATTTCTGCTTCTGAAATCGCTTCTGGAATCGTGGAGTTTTCTGCTCATTTTGCATTTACCTCCTCGCCCGTTTTCTCGCAAATGACATAAAAGCACTTGCCGCCGTTTTCACCGTAATCGGAGAAAATACTGTATAATATCAAGTTGTTTTTATATTTCTTAGCCTTGCTGTCGCCCTCGTCACCTATAAAGGTATCGATTGCCTTATAGCTTATTGTTTTATCCGCCGTTTTGACTTTTACTTTGTCGCCGCTTTGAACGTATTTAAGCGACTTAAAATAAGTTTCATCATATCCGCCGATTGCAGTGCTTTCATTATCACTGAAAGCGCTTACTTTTTCATCACCCGAAACACCTGCGCCGTATCTTAAGCAGGCACGGTTAATGCCATAGAAAACCGGCACTTCGATACCTCTTTTTTCAACAACGACATCCGCAACATAACTGCCGTAATCAAGTTTTTCACTTTTAAGTGACACATATTTGTCGCCGGCAGGCTCTACGGTTAAATCCATTACGCTTCTCGGCATAGCCGCTTCAAGCTTATGAACCGCATCGCAGGCACTTTTATTTACGCCGATAATTGCTCCCACAACAACAATTAATTCAACGCAAACAAATATAGCTACGTTTTTTGCGAAATCATTAGGAGATTTTCGACGGTTAGAATGTCTCTTTTTACTCTTCTCATTCTTATTATCCATATATAAAGCTCCGATTAATCGTCAAATACAGCACCCTGAGCACCGCTTGTAACGTGCTGAGCATAGCGCTTGAGATAACCTGTAAGATTTTGAACAGGTGGCTGCCACTTAGCCTTTCTTTCGGCTAACACTTCATCAGAAACATTAACTTTAAGTACACGTGCAGGGATATCAATTTCAATCTCGTCGCCGTCCTCAACAAGAGCAATAGTTCCGCCCATTGCAGCTTCGGGACTGATATGACCGATTGAAGCACCTCTTGTAGCGCCTGAAAAACGTCCGTCTGTAAGAAGTGCAACAGATGAGCCGAGACCCATACCGATAATTGCGGAAGTAGGAGAAAGCATTTCTCTCATACCCGGTCCGCCCTTAGGACCTTCATAACGAATAACGACTACATCACCTGCAACAACCTTGCCGCCTGTAATAGCCGCAATAGCCTCTTCCTCACTGTTATAGCACTTAGCAGGACCTTTATGCTGCATCATTTCAGGTGCAACAGCGCCCTTCTTAACTACTGCGCCGTCCTTTGCAAGGTTACCTGTAAGAACAGCAATACCGCCGTCTGCAGAGAACGGGTCTTCAATCTTACGAATGATAACGCCGTCAGCGTCAGGTGCTTTTGCAATTCTGTCGGCAACAGTACCGTTTACGGTAAGTGCGTCTGTATTAATCATACCGCCTCTTGCAAGTTCCTTAACAACTGCCTGAATACCGCCTACATCGTTGAGGTCTGTAATAAATACAGATGAAGCAGGGTTAAGCTTACAAATTTGAGGTGTCTTTCTGCCGTAAGCGTCAAGCTGGGCAAGGTCGATATCGTGACCTGCTGCGTGAGCAATGGCAGTAAGGTGTAAAATTGTATTGGTTGAACAGCCGATAGCCATATCTGTACGCATAGCGTTTTCAATAGCTTTCTCTGTAATAATATCCGACGGCTTAATGTCCTCTTTAAGAAGGTCCATTACTCTCTCGCCTGCCTGCTTTGCAAGACGAAGTCTTTCACTCATAACAGCAGGAATAGTACCCGAACCCGGAAGTGACATACCGATTGTCTCTGTAAGACAGTTCATTGAGTTAGCTGTATACATACCTGAGCAAGAACCGCAAGTAGGGCAAGCTGTAAATGCACAAGATTCAAGATTTTCATCACTCATCTTGCCAACGGCATTAGCGCCTACATATTCAAACTGCTCGGAAAGACCGATACGGTTTGTGGTTTCGGTGCTCTTACCCGGAAGCATAGGACCGCCGCTGATAAAGATACAAGGTAAATTAAGTCTGCAAGCGGCAAGAAGCATACCCGGAACAATCTTGTCACAGTTAGGGATAAATACAATTGCGTCAAGAGGGTGAGCAGTAAGCATAACCTCGATTGAATCGGCAATAAGTTCTCTTGAGCAAAGAGAATATTTCATACCCTTATGGTTCATAGCAATACCGTCGCAAACACCGATAGTGTTAAATTCAAACGGTACACCGCCTGCATTTCTGATACCTGCCTTAACCTGTTCGGCAATTTTATCAAGATGCATATGACCCGGAATATAGTCGCTCTTAGAATTAACTACTGCGATAAAAGGTCTTTTCATTTCAAGCTCGTCAACGCCGAGTGCTCTCAAAAGAGAACGGTGAGGTGCTCTTGACGGACCTTTTTTAATTAAATCTGATCTCATTTAAATACCTTCTTTATATAAAATAAATTATTATAGTAAATTATAAATTATAACTTATAACATTATATTATTTTTGCTTACTAATTTCAACATATATTTTGTTAATTATGAAATTGTAAATGATAAATCACAATGCCTTGTGCTTGCTTTTATTGTCATACATCATCTTGTCCGCTTCTTCAATAGAAGTGAGAATGCTATCGTTTTCGGGATAAAAATGCGAAAAGCCCACTGAAACATCGGGAAGTTTTCGATCATAGCTTCTCATTTTTTCCATAGTCGCTTTGAAAACCTCGCTTGCTTTTTCGACATTTTGCATATTTCTTGTAATTATAACGCAAAATTCGTCACCGCCGTATCTGAAGCATTTTCCGTATTTCGCATACGCAGTTTTCAACGCATTACCCGTTTTTTTAAGGCAACTGTCGCCGTAGGTGTGACCGTATTTATCGTTTGCATTTTTAAAATTATCTATATCGAAAAACAAAATTATACACTCTTTATCAAGATGAGAAATATAATTTTCATATCCACGCCTGTTGATAAGCTCTGTCAAATTATCCGTTTGCATAACCATTTCAAGCGTGAACACATACATCATAATCGACGCTATTGACAAAACAACGTAAACAATTCTAATCTCACTGTTTATAAGCTGAACGGTAATACCCGTAAGCATAAACACAACCATCATTGCAAAAAAAGCTATTCCGTTATACTGATACCTTTTCATATTCCTTGAAGCAACATAAATAAAGTAAACAATCGATATCAAATAAGCTACAATATAAATAGGGTAGAATTTTGCGTGGGTATATGTACTGTTAGAATCAACCGTATAAATAAAGCCGAATACACCCGAAAGTATTTCCAAAACGGCATTAACGCCAAGAAAAATCAAAGGTACTTTTACTCTCCTCAGTTCTATAACCCAAGAAATAAGAAACCCTATAGACGGTGCAATCGAAAGTTCCAAAGCCTTGATAATAACGTGAATAATCCGTGTTTTACCGCCTGAACCCTGAAGCATAACACCGAGCCATTCACACAATGCGGAAATTGCGATTGCCGAAAAAAGCAAATTAAAAACTTTCTTTTTATCTTTAGTAAGCGTTGAACTTACGCCGACCGAAATTTGAATAACAACTACAGCAAAAATGCTCATCCATACTATTGCAGAATAATATCCAATCATTTTCTCTCCTCCTGTCTGTAATTTTTTTGCATTGATATTATAGCACCAATACTCAAACAGTCAAGAAAATATTTCTTATATAAAAAATGCCCTTTGAGAAAAAATTTTCCTTCTCAAAGGGCAATGTGATACGCTGAAGGTTATCAATTCTATTACATATAAGAAGCAAACGCAGAAATTTCGCCGTTTTTTGCTTCAACTATACTTGTTTCAACATCGTTTGTAATACTCTTTGCCGAGAAGTACGCTTACATCGGTATCAAGCACGTCGGCGATTTTAACAAGAATATCCGCATCCGGAACAGACAAGCCCTTTTTCCCATTTGCTGACCGTTTGCCTTACCACATTCAGCTTTATCGCAAGCTCCTGCTGGGTATATCCCTTTGCCTTACGTATAGCCTTTAAATTTTTACCAAACATATTTTTGTCCTCCTTATGCTTTATGATATCAGCATACACAAATATGTCCGTTCATTCAAGCAACGCAAATTAACATTACGGTATTTTTGATTGTATCCACCACTCCGGCGTCAAATCGCCTAAGGTAACTACTCTCTCATTTTCGAATATACCGCCGTTTTTACAAAAAAACAAGTAAAAATTATAATATCCAAGTTTCAACATCATAGACGTTTGCAAATTTTTGAAAATCGGCTTTTGCCTTATCAACTAACGCCTGAAGGTCGATACTGTTTTCAAAGCAGTAAATTACGACAAGGATTTCCTTGCTCTCTTCACTCACCATTGCACGGGTGGAATCAGACATCGTACTGCCGAAAATACCCTCGTCATCTGCAAGAACAAGCATATTTTCCATATCTAAAAAGCCTTTGCCGATACCCGTATAGCCCTCGCCTTTTTCCGCTTTTCTGAAAGTGATTGCGCCGTGAATATGCCCCAAATCGTACGAGCCTACAGATAATCCGCTTTCAATGGAAATAAGATTATTTACATCGACCACGGAATTGATATGATAGAGGCTGTCACCACGGCGAACTCTTCGCAAAAGCGCCTCCGACGAAACTCTGTATCTTCCCGGATTTCTTCCGAAAGCCTTATACACCGCACGGCTTCCCCTAACTCCCGCAATATCGTTCCAGCCTTTTTTGTCAATTTCATTTTTTATTTTCGGCTCAACCTCGTCGCTCATATATTTCCAAAAATCGTCACTCGGTTGTTTGACGTCCGCTTTGAAATGAAGAATTCCCAAACGGATATCCGAATAAGTTTTATATAAATTTTCATCTATTTGCACATCATATTTCAAAACAAGCACCTCGCAAAAATCATATTTCAAAAAAGGACAATCCCGATTGGAATTGCCCTTAATACGTATATTATTAAATATCAATCGGCTTTGCTGTCGGCAAAATAAATCCGACATATTTTTCATATAAAATGATTTTATATTATTATAATCATTATTTAAAGCCAAGTCAATCTGTTAAAAAAGCGAAAAAGTTTTAATAATCAAAGCAGTTTATCAACTGCCAACTTTTCTCCGCCCTGAAACATTATTGCACCGCAGTTAACAAATCCGTTCTTTTTCAAAATATGTTGCATTCTCAAATTCGGAAAATCCGTATCAACTCTGATATTTTTGATACCTTTTTCTAAACACAATTTGTCTATCATTTTAAAAGCCGTTTCGGACAAACCTATTCCTCGGTACTTTTTATCAAACGCCATACGGTGAACAACGGCATAAGGTGTATCGCTTCTCCATTCGCCTTTTATATTATCATAAGCCGGCTCTTTTGAAAAATCAATGCACATATATCCTGCAATATCGCCGTTTTGCTTAATAACATACCCTTTTTCGTTTTTTACATCATCGCTGATTGTATCTTTATTAGGGTACTCCTTTGTCCACTGTGTGAAACCCTGCTGCCTTTGAAATGCCATACCTTCTAAAATTATTTCATAGCATTTTTTAACTTCCTCTTTTTTTGCCAATTCAAGTGTAAACATTATTATACCTTTGCATATCCTTTCTTTTCGTCTTCTTTTTTAATCATAAAGCTTGCCGCCGAAGCAATGCCCGCAAGACAAAAGTTTATTGCCCAAAGCGGTGCGTAGCCCAAGCCTTTTTCAACAAACAAACCGCCGAGATAAGCACTTAAAAAAGCGCCTACTTGATGCCCAATCAATGTAAAACCATACAGTACAGCCATATTTTTTGAGCCGAACTTTTTACTTATAATACCCGACGTCGGCGCTACGGTTGCGTCACCGGACAGTCCCAACAACGCAGTTGCTATAAATGCAAACGCAGTCGATTTTGTAACAAACAAAAACGCAAGCGATATAATCATACGAATTGCATAAACACCGCCTAAAATATTTTTCATTTTAAACTTTGTGCCGAGAAATCCCGTGCCTGTTGCTCCTATCATCGTTGCAATTCCGTAAACGGTTAATGTTAATGAGGCAATTTCACTGCTAATTCCGTATGATATGTACTGCGAATACAAATGGCTTTCAATTATAGACATATTAAATCCGCATGTCGCAAAGCTGATTACAAGTAATTTATAATCACGGTCACGCAGTGCAAACTTCAAAAGTGAAATAAGTGAAACTTTTTCAGTATCTTCTTGTATTTCCGATTCTTGCTGTACGTTTCTTTTATTAACCGATTTTATCCATAGTGCAATGGGAATCATAGCTAAAAAAGGAATTGTAAATATTCGCATGGCAAACGAAACATTAACTTTTGAAATTGCCATATCCAATGCCGGTGACATCAATGCGTCGCCTATACCCGCACTTGCCTGAACGATACCCGAAACTGCGGCGGCTCTTTTTTCACCGATAATGGGTGTTATTGCTCCCATAATAATACCAAAGCAAAGTCCCGTTGTACCAAAAGGAAGCACTAAACCGAAAAATATTAAAAGCGTTATTGTGTTAGTGCACATCGGTGTAACTGCCAATCCGAGAACACAGCAGAATATTCCGAGCAACATAACAAATACATTCGATTTTCTCAAAGCCAGCATTCCCAAAAACGGTTGAGCGATGCCGTATACGAGAGCGCCTACGCCTATGCAAAAGCTGATAGAAGCGTAATCTATCCCCGTGTACGTAATCAAGCCTTTCATCATAATGCCGTAGTTATCGTGTATACCCTGCATAACACCGTGAACAATGCAGGCGGCAATTCATAAGTAGCTGTCGGCATATATGAAATTGCTGATTTTATCGGTTTTACAAGTAATCTGTCATCATAAATTAGACTGATCTGCTAATGTGCGAATTTCAGATTTGTAGTTGTAAATAGGTATAAAAACAACTCTCGGAAAATGTTTTATCATTCTCCGAGAGTTTAATTTTACTGTATTGCTGTTCGTACCAAATCACTTTTGGTAAATCTTTTGGTAGAACTTACATTAAAAAGCTCGTAACCCCACATAAATACCGGATTTTACTTATCCAAAGGCTTCATTGTCGGGAAATGAAGTACGTCCCGTCTATTCGGTAAAACGGT
This sequence comes from uncultured Clostridia bacterium, assembly GCA_945874765.1. Lineage (GTDB taxonomy): Bacteria > Bacillota > Clostridia > Oscillospirales > Acutalibacteraceae > Eubacterium_R. Next base: position 3,414 of record CAMCHQ010000002.1, on the reverse strand, counting down.
ACATCTTTACATCATCTTAATAGAGCTTTGCACCTGCCGGAATTGAATCGTCTAACATTACAAGATTCAACTTTTCTTCTCCATTTACATTGTGAATGGCTGAAAGTAACATACCACAAGAGTCAATTCCCATCATAGAACGTGGTGGAAGATTTACGATTGCCAATAATGTCTTTCCAACAAGTTCCTCTGGCTCATAAAAAGCATGTACTCCTGAAAGAATCGTTCTCTCATTCTCAGTTCCATCATCAAGTGTAAATCTAAGAAGCTTCTTACTCTTAGGTACTGCCTCACAATTTTTTACCTTTACAACACGGAAGTCTGACTTTGAGAATGTATCAAAATCAACCTGCTCCTCAAATAAAGGCTCTATTTCAATACCTGTATTATTTTCAACAACTGCTGCCACTTCCTCTGTTACTACTTCATTGTTATCCATTTGATTATAACTCCTTTGCATTAATTTCTCATAATAATCTGTAATGTCGGTTGAAACTGTATTACTACTAGCTAGTATACCATAAACATACTGTTTTTAGGAAGAAATGTCCTATTTCATCCATGTATGCATATTGTCAAGTGTATGTGTCATATTTTATATTCAAAATAAAAAAAGCTGCTACTCTCTAAAAAATAACAGCCTTTCTTACTATATCAGCCTTTTGGAATTTGACCATCGACATACAGAATGTGATTAACTAACCACTCTGTGAGATATTTTAAAATTCCCATAATCTGTTCATCTTGATCTTCTACCTCATCATTGTGTTGTTCTGTAACCTTAATATATATAAATGCTTTTAGCATTTCCATAATCCATGCAGGTTACAATATGCATATACTTCTTCTACCTGTTCACCATCGCAAAGACAAAAATCCGCTACCGGCTCCTGACCTGGATTTAACTGTTTTCTGTATATTCCCTGGTTTGTATTTAATGTAATCCACTCAATGAAATGCTCTTCAAGCATTGGATGTTTTGTTTCTCCGACTACGACATGAACATGACTGCTTTCTATCGTATATACAGGAACATGCTTCTCTATAGCAGCATCTGTCACTCCGGCCTTTAACTCGTGCATAGCCTCGCCACAACATATTACCGGCACGCCCTTATCCTTTACCATTTCAATAATGTTTCCACAGTGATTGCATACATAATATTTTACTTCCTTCTTTTTTCTCCTTTCATTTGTAAAAAATAAAATCTAAATTGATTCTATAACTTTTTTAAGAATCCGCCGATCCATTAACTTTAATGCTTCTTTGGAATTATCTCATATCTTTAATAATTCTCTTCATGTACTTCAAAATAGCTCTGAGGATGATTACATACCGGACATACATCAGGAGCTTTTGTTCCTACCACAATATGTCCGCAGTTACGGCATTCCCATACTTTGACTTCACTCTTTTCAAATACCTGTGAAGTTTCAATATTCTTAAGAAGTGCACGATATCTTTCCTCATGGTGCTTCTCAATCTCACCTACTGCCCTGAATTTTGCTGCAAGCTCAGGGAATCCTTCTTCCTCAGCTGTTTTAGCAAAGCCATCATACATATCAGTCCACTCATAATTTTCGCCTTCTGCCGCTGCCGCCAGGTTTTCCTTTGTATCACCAATTCCTGCTAATTCCTTGAACCACATCTTTGCATGTTCTTTCTCATTATCTGCAGTCTTTAAAAACAATGCTGACATCTGCTCGTAACCTTCCTTTTTCGCTACAGAAGCAAAATAGGTATACTTATTTCTTGCCTGTGATTCCCCTGCAAATGCCTCCTGTAAATTCTTCTCTGTCTGTGTTCCTGCATATTTGTTTTCTGCCATCTCTTTTACCTCCGTTTTCTTTACTACTTTTTCAAAATCTGATGCCGGGTGCTTGCACAAAGGACATATAAAGTCATCTGGTAATTCCTCGCCTACATATTCATATCCGCAAATTCTGCAACGCCATATTGTCTGACTGTCCTCTGTTTTTCCAACCTCCTGTGGCTTAGGCTTAATATTATTCTGATAATAATCATATGTTACTGAAGGAACATTGCTTAAAACTTCCATATCGGTTATCTCACCGATAAACATCGTATGTGAACCCAAGTCCTCTGTTTTAGTAACTGTCACAGAAATGTATGCATTTGTTCCTTCTGTAATATAATAAATACCATTTTCTCCCCTGGAACACTTTTCAAATGCTTCAAACTTATTTGTATCCCTTCCTGATTGGAAGCCAAAATGTTTAAACAATTCAAACTGTGCATTCTGACTCAGGACTGATACTGTAAATTTTCCTGTTCTTACAATCATATCATGCGTATAATTTGCCTTATTGACGCAGATACTTAACTGGTTTGGTTCCGAAGCTGCCTGTATGGCTGTATTAATAATACATCCATTGTCTTTTTCATCTTCCCTTGCAGTCAGTACGAACAATCCATAACTCAGCTTATACATTGCTTTCCTATCCATATTATCCTCCTTTTATCTTCTCCATGCATTTTAAATGGTATTCTCTAAATAGCCATTTATTCTTATTAATTAGGATTAGTTGACCATAATTATTATATAGTATTATAGTATTTTAGTCAATTAAAACAGTAATTATTCCTATTTTAAAAATTTAATATTATCCTTTATTTTCAAAGAAACGCAAAAAATCAGGTTTAAAATTCATTAATTATATAAAAAAGTACAGCCTATTTATTGAGACTGCTTGGGTGAGTGGTTTTCAAATCATTTCTGCCTTTCACAAGAACATATCCGCTGCAACAAGGGCATTTGCTGCCATAAGAGCGTGTGGAGATAAGCGTATTCCATTCATAGCCACAGGTTTTGCACTTCCACCAAGACTTACTGTTTGCAAAGGCTGTTCCTCTGTGATTATCCCCATTATATTGAGAAAAACGGGATTGGTGTAGTTTGCGATGTAGCCCGAAAACTATGAGAAATGAAAGAAGCTCCTGAAAAGCCGTAACTTCTCAGGAGCTGTGTGAAACTTAAAATTATGCGATTTTTCAGTCTCTGCACCGTTTTTAGCACCGATTGGTGTAAATTTGGTGTAAAGAGGTAAATTTATTCGGTTTGGAAAGTCCCAAAACCCGCATAAACACTGGGTTTTTCTTACTTGTCGTTCGGTAAGGACTTCATTGTCGGGACGATTTAGGACATCGTTTCAATTCTTACTATAACCCAACATAGTTCAAAATAAGTCGCAAATCAGATTTTTTCAAAATCCTACTTTACTTTATTTTCGATTAGTTTCGTGGGGGCTTTGTGTAAAAATTGATGTAAATGATGTAAATGCACTAATCCACCAACTATGAAGTCCGTATCAATTTAATCTGTCAAACCGACACTTTATTATCGCAATCGTTTTGCAGTTCGACACTTTGTGCGTCCTCCTTTCGTAAAATTCA
>CAMCHQ010000001.1 GCA_945874765.1 uncultured Clostridia bacterium | reverse complement strand
TAGGTAATGCCGACATTATAAACCACTTACATTATTGTGAGTGGTTTTTCTTTTTCCTATGTACTTTTAATTTTTCCGGTCGGACCGTAGGGTGGTACCCAAAATATCAAACGCATATAAATATGCTCTGATATTTTGACCACTACTAAGTTCTTATTGCTCCTTTCATCTGCCACCGGCAGCAGTCGCAAACGAACCTCGGAAAAATAGGTAATGCCGACATTATAAACCACTTACATTATTGTGAGTGGTTTTTCTTTTTCCTATGTACTTTTAATTTTTCCGGTCGGACCGTAGGGTGGTACCCAAAATATCAAACGCATATAAATATGCTCTGATATTTTGACCACTACTAAGTTCTTATTGCTCCTTTCATCTGCCACCGGCAGCAGTCGCAAACGAACCTCGGAAAAATAGGTAATGCCGACATTATAAACCACTTACTATATAGTAGGTGGTTTTTTTATGCTTTTTTATAGACAAAATTTTTATATTATGGTATATTTGAATAAAGTAGTTTACATTATTGATTTAAATTAATTAATTTATAGAAGCAAACGATTAATTAAAATGATAAATAAGAAATTTTAATTCAGCGTCTTAAAATGATATGAATACTTTAAAACATTTAGGTACAATAGAACTAAATACCGATCGATTAATATTAAAAAGAATTTCTCTCAATGATTCTTATAAAATGTATGTTAATTTTGCCGGCGATAATAAAGTGGCACGCTATATGTCATGGGATGCTTTTAATAATGAAACGCAAGTTTATAAGTGTCTTACCGAATGGCAAGAGGAATACAAAAAATGATACATATTATTGGGGAATATTTCTAAAATCTAATAATGAAATAATCGGTACAGTATATTTACTTACAGAATGTAACGCTTCTAAGGTTGGAACTATTTCGTATTGTTTAGGATATGATTATTGGGGCAACGGTTATATTTGCGAATCTGTCAATGCCGTAATTGATTTTGCCTTTAACAAAATCGGCTTTAACTGCATTGAAGCTTATCACGCATAAAGTAATGTTCAGTCAGCAAGAGTTTTGCAAAAGGCCGGTATGCAAAAAGAGGGCACTTTACGCAAAAGGTGTAAAACCCATAACGACTACGAGCATTGCACTTATTACTCAATTTTAAAAGATGAATATTATAATTAAGTTACACAGCCGACTAATCCGTATTTGACAGACCCTAAGGATATTAAAACGATTCGTTTCAACGCTGACGGTGATGTGCTCAACTCTAATATTAATGATAATTCGATATTTGAAATAATAAAGGATTATCAGCCTAATATATAATTTTTATTAAATGAAAAGACGATTATTATGACTAAAACCGAAATGGCTAATGAAATTTTAAATGCTGAAAGCGCTTGTAAGGAGCTTAAGAAGGCTGCGCAGAAATTTATTGATTCTATCGGTACTGCCGACGAAGCTGCAAGGGCAGAGGAGCTTGTTAAGGAATGTGAAGAGGACGTTTCCAGATGTGAGGACGTTTGCGCATTTATGAAAACAGAGGACGCTAAAAAGGTTTTTGGCGCAGAGGTTGCGGCAAATATTTATGCTCATGAACACGAACTTCTTGAAAAAGGCGTTGAATTTTGCGACTGCTCGGGCTGTACGGCAGGTAAAAGAGTGCTTGATAATAAGGAGTTATTCTTAAAATAATATGGATATTGTAAATTCTTTAAAGGAAAAAATCACAACAAAAACACCGCTTAGTGAGATTTTGGATATATTTTGCGAAATGTGCGAAATTGAGTTGCCCGATTCCGAATTGCTTTTTGAAACAGGTGTTTATTCGTATGCGTGCGACGAGATTTATTATTTCTCACTTGTAAGGCAGTATGAGGCAGAGGGTGAGGGATATAATCAAATTCATGTTGATGTAGTTTATCCGACGTCATACGAAATAGACGAGCTTTCACGTACGGATTGGGTAGAAAATATTGATGAATTTAAACAAACGGTGCTTTCGTCAGAAGAATATTCGATTTTAAAATACGAACCTATTTATAATATTGAAATTTACGATAATAATACTGAATAAAGGAGCATTATGGTTAAATTTTACAGCTATATTGATGACCACGAGAAATTGAAATTTGCCGTTATTTGTGCTAAAACGGACGGTAAATTCGTTTTTTGCAAGCATAAAATGAGAGATACTCTTGAATTTCCCGGCGGTCACCGTGAACCTGAAGAATTTATTGTCGATACCGCAAAAAGAGAGTTGAGAGAAGAAACGGGCGCTAAAGATTTTACGCTTGAACCTGTTTGTATTTACGGTGTTAAAGAGGGTAATGCTGACGAAACCTACGGTATGCTTTGCGTTGCCGATATAGCCTCATTTGAGCCGTTTGACAGCGAAATAGAGAAGATTATTATAACCGATACTTTGCCTGATAATTGGACTTATCCGACCATTCAGCCGTATCTGTTAGAAGAACTTAAAAGGCGAAATTTGGCTTGATTTCAATATTTAATAACAAGTAAAAAAGCGTCATCATTGGAAAACCTTTGATGACGCTTAATTTTATTCTTTTTTATCAAGAAGTTTAATCGCTTCTTTTGACATTGGAATAATAATTATTAAATTAACAATTGTCATAAGACCTATGCCGACGTCGCCTAAATCCCAAACAATCGTATATGCCTGAAGTCCGCCGATAAAAAGCATTACAAGTGCAATTATTTTATAAAGCGTTTGACTCCACCAATTGTTGCCGCAGATATATGCCACGTTTGACCTTGCATAGAAAAGAATACCTATAAATGTTGAAAAGCTGAATAAAAACAGAATAATCGCAACAAATATTGTGCCGAAGCTTCCGAGATGATAATCCATAGCGCATTGCAAAAGGTCCATTCCTTGCTTGCCCTTTGTTATATCTTCGGGAACTAAAAGCATTATCATAGCAGTGCAAGTGCAAATAACGATTGTATCGATAAGCACTCCGAGCGACTGAACCATACCCACTGTTTGCGGCTTTTTGCCCTCTGCCGCCGCAGCTGCACAAGGAGCAGAACCCGAACCTGCTTCGTTGGAAAATAAGCCTCGCTTAATTCCGTTCATCAAAACAGCACCGAATCCTCCGCCGGCAACTTGTTTTAAACCGAACGCTTCTTTAAATATTCTTTCAAACACGCTTGGCATTAAGTTGATATTTTTAACTATAATAAATATTGTCACAAGAAAATATACAACTGCCATTACAGGCACGATAATATCAAGCACTTTGACTGTAGCATTTTTCCTAAGCACAATTACAGCCGCAATAATTACAAGCACAACTGTTGTATAAATAGGCGGGATTGAAAAAGCATTTTTAAAAGCCGAGGTAACCGAATTGCTGACAACCTGACTTATTCCGCACCAGCAGATTAAACCGAATATTGCAAACAAAATCGCTAAAACGGATTTTTTAATCTTTTTCTTTCTCTTTTGCTCAACAAAATCGTGAATGTAATATGCCGGACCGCCGTGATATCCGCCGTAAAGCGGGTCTTTTTTCTTGTGAAGCTGAGCAAGCGTGCCCTCAACATAAGCCGTCGAAGCACCTAAAAATGCAGAAACCCACATCCAAAATACTGCGCCTGCACCGCCGATTGATACTGCCGCAACCACGCCGACAAGATTACCCATTCCGACTCTTGTGGCTGTAGATACAATCAGAGTTTGAAAAGTTGAAAGATTGCTTTTATCGTCCTTCTTTTCACCGAGCGCTCTCACCATTTGCGGAAATTTCCTTATCGGCATAAATTTCGTGCGAAATGTAAAATAAATACCTGCCGGAATAAGCAGTATTACAAGTAAAGGAATACCGATACTTGTACCGTTAAAATCAAGCTTTATTAAATCTCCCCATAGGAAATTATAAACCGCTTCTATTATATTAGACATAATTTTCCCCTTAAGTTATATCATAGACTGTTATTATACCATAAAATTGCCATATCTTCAACGATTTATAACAAGTCGGACAGAAATGAAAAAAGCGCCGAATAATCGACGCTTAATCTTATTGATTATTGCTTTTTCAAAGCTCTTTCAAGCCAAACAGCACCTAAATCAAGTGCGTTGAAAAGACCTTGCTTTTCACTTTTCTTAATAATCTTTTCCTTTGGTGATGTAACCGACGGGTCAGTATCGATAAGCTGGATTGCAACCTTGCCCGATACCTTTAATCCTTTGATATCCTCATCACTGAGAATGTTAAGGCAAATTACATATGGGTCGCTCATACTGCCATAGTAAACTGTTTTACCGCATCTTACCAAAGGCTTACCTTTGTATTCAAGGATTTTTTCCTTCTTACTTTCTGCCAAAGATAACCCTCCTTTAATTTTAATCGAGATAGGACTTTACCATTGCAGCCAAAAGCTCATCACGGTCAAGTCGCCTTATCAAGCTTCTTGCATTGTTGTGAGTAGTGATGTATGTCGGGTCCTCCGTAAGAATATAACCAACAATTTGGTTGATAGGGTTGTAGCCCTTTTCCTGCAAAGCGTCAAAAACCTCTGTTAAAGTTTCCTTCATAACATCCTCGTGATCGTCACCAATTCTAAAAGTCATAGTTTTATCAGTCATGGTAAAGTCACCTCCCTGTAAAGCATTATATACTAATTATATACATATTTACCCAAAATTACAATACCTTTTTTAAATTTCATTTCAAAAATGCTTGACTTAAAGCGCTTTTTGGTTTAAAATCTTTGTATAAATTAAATGCAATGACTGAGGGCGCAAGCCAAAGTAGTTGATAATTTCGCATTTGCAGAGAACGGTATATTTGCTGAAAGTGCCGTATTGCTTTTATCAATGAATTTCGACTCACGAGCTTCCTATGAAAAGTAGGGCGTATATCTGCGTTAAGGATTTTGAGTGGCACATTGTTTGTGCAATTTGAGTGGTACCACGGATATTATTCGTCTCATTTTTATGAGGCGATTTTTTTATTGTTAAAATACGGAGGAAATTATGGATAACAAAATTTTAAGCCTTAAAGAAAAGTTTGTGTCCGAACTTGATAAGATTGATAATCTTGCTGATATTGAAAATATCAGAGTATCTTATCTTGGCAAAAAGGGCAGTGTTACAGACCTTCTTAAAGGTATGAAAGAACTTTCTAATGATGAAAGAAAAGCATTCGGTCAAAAGGTTAATGAACTTAAAGGCCTTGTAAATGAAAAAATTACTGAGAAAACTCAGGAACTTAAAGAAAAAGAAATCCAAAAGGAAATCGAACTTATGCCTGAGTTTGACCTCTCTATGCCGCCGGCTATGGACAGAGGTTCATATCACCCGATTACTCTTGTTCAAAGAGAGTGTGAAAGAATATTTAAGTCAATGGGCTTTACTGTTGAGGATTACAGCGAGATTGTAACCGATTATGAGTGCTTTGAATCGCTTAATATTCCTAAGCATCATCCGGCACGTGATATGCAGGACACCTACTATCTTACTAACGGTCAGCTTTTAAAGAGCCAGACTTCTGCCGCTCAAAACGCTATTTATAAGAAGTACAGAGATGCGCTTGTTAATGACGGTGTTCCGATTAAGGCTATTTTCCCGGGCAGATGCTTTAGAAACGAGGCAACAGACGCTTGCCACGAAAATACATTCTTCCAAATGGAAGGCGTTATGGTTGATAAAAATATTTCTATTTCAAACCTTATCTACTTTATGAAAACTATGCTTTCCGAAGTATTCCAAAAGGATATTAAGGTAAGACTTCGTCCGGGCTTCTTCCCATTCGTAGAACCGGGATTTGAACTTGATATAAGCTGTCTTATCTGCGGCGGTGAGGGTTGCCCGAGCTGTAAGCACAGCGGTTGGCTTGAACTTTGCCCTTGCGGTATGATTCACCCTGAGGTTCTTAAAGCAGGCGGAATCGACCCTGACGAATATACAGGTTTTGCTTTCGGCTTAGGTCTTACAAGGCTTGTTATGATGAAATACGGTATTAAAGACATTCGTGATTTAAACAGCGGTAGTTTGAAAACATTATCGCAGTTTACCGACGACGAAAATTAAGAGGGGAGGAATTAAATATGTTTTTATCAATGAATTGGATTTCAGACTTTGTTGATTTTACAGGTCTTGATAAGGTTGACCTTATCCATCGCTTCTCTCTTTCCACCGCAGAGGTTGAAAACGAGATTTTCTTCAAGGGTTCGGATATCAGCGGTATCGTTGTTGCCGAAATTAAATCGGTAGAAAATCACCCCGACTCTAAAAAACTTCATCTTCTTAAAGTTGACGCAGGCGACGGTGAACTTACAGACGTTGTTTGTGGCGCTCCCAATGTCAGAGTAGGTCTTAAAACCGCTTTTGCTAAGGTCGGCGCTAAAATCGGCGATATCGAGATTGCACCGAGAAAGCTTGCAGGTTACCTTTCAAACGGTATGTGCTGCAGTGAAAAGGAAATCGGTATTTCCGACGATAACAGCGGTATTATGGAAATTACAGACGATTTGCCAAACGGTACTGATATTAAAGACGCATATCAGGTTGAGGATATTATTTTTGAGGTTGATAATAAATCTCTTACAAACCGTCCCGACCTTTGGGGTCATTACGGTATTGCCCGTGAATTTGCCGCACTTGCAGGCAGAGAACTTAAGCCGCTTGAAACAGTTGATTTAACTCAGTATAACAATTTACCTAAGGTTGATATGAAGATTGAGGACCCTCTTTGTCAAAGATATTCATGCCTTCAGGTTGAAAATATCAACACAAGCGTATCTCCGGTTAATATGCGTATCCGTCTTTTCTATTGCGGAATGAGAGCTATTAACTTCCTTGCCGACCTTACCAACTACCTTATGCTTGAAATGGGCCAGCCTATGCACGCATTCGACTCACGTAAGGTTGAAAAGATTAGAATTAAACGCTTTGATACTCCTTTCACTTTCCAAACTCTTGACGGTGTTGAAAGAAATATCGACGAAAATACACTTATGATTTGTAACGATAATACACCTGTTGCAATTGCCGGTATTATGGGCGGTCTTGACAGCGAAATTGTTGACGATACACATACTCTTACTCTTGAATCTGCAACGTTTAATGCCGTTTCAATCCGTAAGTCAACCGTTCGCCTTGCACACAGAACAGACGCTTCAATGAGATATGAAAAGTGCCTCGACCCTGAAATGACTGTTCCTGCAATTGCCCGTTTTGTTAAGCTTATGACCGACGTTGATAAAGACGCAAAGGTTGTATCATCACTTACAGATGAATATGCTTTCCATTATGACACCGTTGAACTTGATTTTGATAAAGCATTTGTAGATAAATATACAGGTATTGAAATTGATAACGATACTATCATTTCAACTCTTACCTCTTTAGGTTTCGACGCTAAGGTTGATAACGATAATTTCAGCGTAGTTGTTCCAAGCTGGAGAGCTACAAAGGACGTTACAATTAAGGCTGATATCATTGAGGAAATTACAAGAATTTACGGCTATGATAATTTCGCAATTCATACCGCTGTCGCTCCTCTTTATCCTGTTCGTCCTGCTGTTGAAAAGACAGATGAGGATAAAATTAAAGATATCCTTGTAAATCATTTCAATCTCCACGAACTTCACTCATACGTATGGGCTTATTATGATGAATATAAGGCACTCGGTATTGAGGTTGAGGATAATATTAAACTCGTTAATGCAACAAATCCGAATATTGAAACTATCCGTAACTCAATCGTTCCTACTCAGCTTTGTCAGGTTAAATATAATACAGCTTATGCTCCGTCTTTCGGTGTATTCGAGATTGGCAGAGTTGCTAAGGGACTTAAGAGTGACGGTCTTGCAGATGAACATAAAATGCTTGCAATTACTCTTTTCAGTAAGACTGAGAGTATCGAAAAACTTTATTTTAAGCTTCGTGATATGATTGCAACATTTACCGACAGCATTAAGCATAAATCACTTGATTTTGTCCCTGCCGCTCAAACTCATTCTTATGAGCACCCGAGAAATCTCAATAAGATTATTTGCGACGGCAAGGATATCGGTACTATCGGTATCGTTCACCCGGTTGTATCTAAGAAGATTGATAAAAAGGCTTCAATCGTATTTGCTGAAATTGATGTTAAGGCTTTTGCCCAAATTGTCAATGCAAGCATTACTTATGAAGAACCGTCAAAATATCCGGCAATGGAAATCGACCTTTCATTCGTAACTGATAAATTTGCTCCTATTAAGGCAGCAATTGAAGCCGCTAAGAGTAAACTTGTTAAGAAAATTGAGGTTGTTGATACTTACTGTGACGGCGACGCTAAGTCAATCACAACACGTATAACTTTCTCTCACCCTGAGAAAACTCTTACCCGTGAAGAAGTTATGGATATCGTTAATACCGTTATCGATAAGCTTGATTCCGACGGCATTAAACTTAAAAAGTAATATTAAAAACAACCACCCCGAAGATTGCTTCTTCGGGGTGGTTTGCTATATATCGAAGTTTATTATTACATTGAGCGATTCGTAGGTCTTGCCTGCTTGCTCTAATGCTTTTGGTAGATCATTAATAGAAAATTCATCGGTAATTATGCTTTGGATATCATACTTTTTTGAAGCCATAATTTCCATAACGTCTGAAACGTCCTGGGGCATATATCCTCCGCTTCCTATGATTGAATGTTGAGAATACGTTAAGCTTAAAATATCGACTTCTTTAAGCCCTTTATTTACCGCTACGACCACAAGCCTGCTTTCAATTTTGCCTATTTTTTGATACGTTTGCAAAATACTGTCTGCGCCTGCCGCATCGATAAAAATATCAACATTTGCCGTTTCGCCGTTTAGAAAATGGGCTGTTCCGAAATATTCAACCATAATTTCTTTTAAATTTTCCTTGGCACTGTTGCATATTTCAAAACCGAGCGTTTTGCATTTTTGAAGCCTAAAATCGCTTAAATCAACTATCATTACTTTTTCAATTCCAAAGTACTTTAAGCTTATTGCTGCGGCAATTCCTATTGTTCCGGCACCGAATACTACTGCCGTTTCACCTTTTTGCGGCTTGCTTCTTCGTGCACTTCTGCAACCGACTGTAAACGGCTCAATCAGACAAGCTTCTTTTAAATCTATACCTTCTTTTAATTTATAAACACTTTTGTTTAATACACAATTCGGTATTAAAATATACTCGGAAAATGCGCCGAGCGTTCCTGCTCTTTTGGTATTGTTTTTTGCGAAAAGGGGATAGGGATAAACAATCTCACCGACATTAATGCCTTTAACATTTTTTTCTACTTCAATTACCCTTGATATTGTTTCGTGCCCGAATTCCTGCCCTATATCAATTTTGTGCCCCGTTTCGTTGCCGTGGTTATATACAGCTACATCCGTGCCGCATATGCTTGAATAAATATTTTTTATGACAATGTCATTATCTCCGGCTTTGGGTATTTCGTCATTGATTAACTGAACATTTTTCTTTCCTTTATAAATTGCTTTAATCATTTTTGCTCCTTGGCATACAGTGAATTATAATTTCGCATATTTCGTCAATGCTTTCTCTGCAATCGTTTTTCAGCCATTGCTCAACTATTGCAACAATTCCGTGAATATAAAACGTAAGTATATATTTTCGTTGGCTCTCTTCAATGCCTAATTTTTCCATAATAGGATTAAATATATGTTCTGCCATATGTTCAAATTTTTCATGTGGCTTCATATATGCACTTTTTAATACTCCGCTTAGGTGCAATGCCTTGTTGTCTTTTATGTATTTTAAATATGGTTTTAAATATCTGGGCGATATAAGCATAAGCTCACTGTCGCTTTTATTGTTCATATCTTCTATAAAACTTTTGCCGTTTTCGTTGAAATAGCTTAAAAATTCCTCGTTAGTGTATTCAATTGCTTCTTCTAATAAATCAGCTGTGTTTTCATAGTGAAGATAAAAGGTTGAACGGTTTACTCCTGCTTCGTTGCATATTTCTTTTACTGTAATAAAGTCAAATGCTTTTTTATCAAGTAATTTGATAAGTGCCTTGTCCATTTTTACAGCAGTGTTAAAATATTTGCTTTCGGATTTATTCATAAGCCGTTCTCCTTTTTTTATTTTTCGTCGCTTATTTCCTTTGCAAGTTCAACTATTTCAAAGGCATATTTCTTTTTTCCCTTTTCAAGAAGTTTTTTGTAAATAGGGTAGTTGACGGATACCAATGCAAATGCGATTATTCCTATTATAATTCCGAGTACGGTTAAAGCCATACTGCCGTTTCCAATGATTTTCATTGAAAGGCACATTCCGACCCCGAAAACCAATGCGCTTAAAAGTCCGAAGCTGTATGCAAAAATGTTTGCGCCTTGCTTTGCCTTTTTGTCAAGTTTTCGCAGCTTTACAATTTTTGATGTGTCTTTTGGTGTGTACTCGTTTGCGATTTGCTGTGCATAAATTTTATCTGTATTCATAATTACAGCCTCCTTTTCTTTTGTGATTTCATTATATCGCCGTAATTATGAAAGGTGAACAACACGAATTTCAATTTGTGTTGATTTAACAAAAAAGCCGTTTCAATCGAAACAGCCTTTTTGTGTTATTTTAATGGCATTGCCGTATGTTCACCTTAATACTCAAGCTTTAATATCATATTAAGCACGTTGATTGCCGAACGTTCAAGTTCTCCTCGTGTTATTCCGTTTTTAAGCCCGATAGTTTCCAAAAGGGAATTGTCAGGCTTATATTTTTTCTCCGTTCTCTTAAACGAACCCGGCATATAAACGTCAACCTGAGAACGTACACGGTAAGCGTTGTCACGAAGATTAGGAAATTCGTGGCTTTGTGAATGTTTCATCCACCAATCTGTCATAACGCAGCCGTCAAAGCCCCATTCTTTTCTTAAAACCGTTGTGGCAAGGTCATAGTTATAATGACTCCAAACTCCGTTAATCTTGTTGTAACTTGTCATAATATTTAAAGGCTTAGCCTCTTTTACGCAAATTTCAAAACCTTTAAGATAAATTTCACGAAGCGCACGCTGAGATACAATTGAATTGTTAATCGTTCTGCTCGATTCCTGATTGTTGCACGCAAAATGCTTAGGGCAAGCCGAACCGCCGCTTGACTGAATACCTCTTACAAATGCCGCCGCCATTTTACCGGTGAGAAGCGGATCCTCGCTGAAATATTCAAAGTTTCTGCCGCAAAGCGGGTTTCTGTGAATGTTCATACCCGGTGCCAAAAGTACGTTTGAGCCGGCATTTTTAAGCTCTCTTCCCATTTCAGCGCAAAGTTCTTCAACAAGTTTAGTGTTAAACGTGCTTGCAAGTGCCGTGCCGCAAGGCAAAAGGGAAGTGTATTTTCTTATTCTTATACCTGCCGGTCCGTCGGTCGTGATAACGGCGGGTACGCCTTTTTTGTTAAGCTGTGGAATAATTCCGCCGTAAGCGCCTGCGTTGCCTGCTACGCCGTAACTGCTGTCCATTCCGCCTTCGCCACGTGTAAGCGCTTCAAGTTCCTGATTTGTTAAACTTGACACAAATTTTTCAACGCTGATTTCTTTAGATTTAACCTGAGAAAAATTGTAATTATGAACAACGTGACCGATTTCCTTAGGTAAATTGTCAAGTATTCTCTTGCGAAGATACGGCTTTTCGGGTTTTAGCGCAACCTTTTTTGGAATGAACGAATCGTTTACCTTAAATGCAACAATTCTGTCCATATATTCCTTTGGCGCACAAACAGCCTCAAGTTCTTCCAAAACTCTGTCCTCTTTATATTCAAATGAGCCTGCTTCGTCAACGTCTCTTACATTTTCACCGATAAAGAATTTGTATTCTCCTTTTTCTAAAATGTAAGAATATTTGTGACCTGTTGCACCCGTATCATCAAATGAAGCAAATGAGTAAACAGGCACTTCAAGTGTTAATTTCTGACTTTTCTTAGGCTCAAGATTAATTGTTTTGTCAAATGCAACAAGGCTCATACAAGGTTTTGAAAGTTTGCCCTGCGGTGCGCTTGCATAAAGCTGCACAACTTCTTTACCCGCTGAATCACCGATATTTGTTACCTGAACTTCAACCTTTATTTTGTCAATGTCTTGCTTGAAATCAAGAACCTCAATATCAAAATTAGTATAACTTAAACCGTAGCCGAAAGGGAACAAGGCTTTTTCTTTAGCAAATGTTTCAAAATATCTGTAGCCTACAAATATATCCTCAACATATGTGTTGAAAAGTTTGTTGCCAAAATGCTTTGCACTCGGATAATTCTCATATTTAACCGCAATTGTGTCTGTAAGCCTGCCCGACGGATTAACCCTGCCGTAAAGTACGTCCGCAATGGAATTACCGCTTTCCATTCCGCCTTGCCAAGCGTAAACGATACCTCTAAGCCTTTCCTCATAGTCAAGAATCCATTCCATATCAATAACGTTTCCGCAGTCAAGCAAAACGGTAACATTGCTGAAATTATTGCAAACATTGTCTAAAAGCGTACGTTCCTCGTCTGTAAGGTAGTAACTGCCTTTGGTAAGCGTGTTTTCTCTGTCCTCACCTGCGGCACGACCGATAACAACAAGCGCAACATCACTTTCCTCGCTTGCTCTTTCAATCATCTTGTCATCAAGGCACGGCTCTTCAAAATTCATCGGCCAATGTCCCCAAAATCCGTGAGGTGCAGGATTGTTTTTGGAAAAATCTTTGTAATATTCCAAAAGCCATTCGTTGATGTGACCGCCCGCATTTTTAATTCCGTCAATTACGTTTACAAAGTAAGGCGCATTAACGTCACCGCCGCTTCCGTAGCCGACGTAAAAATAATCAAGCTGGCATCTGCCGAAAACGGAAATTTTAGTATCAAGTTTATACGGCAGGGCATTGTTGTTTTTGAGCAAAACGATACCCTCTGCCGCCGCTTTTCTTGTAAGAGCAGGCATATTGCCGAATATATCTCTTTCACCTTCTGCCTTAACTTCAAGCTGAGAAACTCCGCCGCTTGAAATTCTTTCGGATAATGTTGAAACAAACTTGTCAATTTTATGTTTAAGTTTCATAGTCTTTCCCCTTAAAAATATTAAAACTAATTCAATTTTTATTATACAATATCAAATTTTCAATGTCTACATTTTTGTATAAATTTTCATAAAGTGAACATAATATTCTTGAAAACGCAATTAAGAAAATTAGTGGAGGAATTCTTATGAGTTTTACTAAAAAAACAGCGTCTGCACTTCTCTGCACTGTTATGGTTTTTTCAAGCGTTCTCGTTTTCGCCGCTTGCGGTAAAAATAATAACAGCAATACGCAAAACAGCACAACAAAATCAAACAGCGCCGATGTCACGGTCAGATATCTTAACTTCAAGCCTGAGGTTGCCGATATCTATCAAAAAATCGCAGACGAATATGAAAAAGAAACGGGAGTTAAGGTGATTGTTGAAACTGCCGCAAATAATGAATACGAATCTACCTTGACCGCTAAAATGTCGACTAAAAGCGCACCCACACTTTTCCAAATAAACGGTCCTAAAGGTTATGCGAATTGGAAAGAATATTGCGCAGATTTGTCCGATACCGAACTTTATAAACACTTGAAAGATAAGTCGCTTGCCGTCACATCTAAAGACGGTAAGGTTTACGGTATTCCTTATGTTGTTGAGGGATACGGCATTATCTATAACAAAGCGATAACCGATAAATATTTTGAGCTTGATAAGAGAAATACCGATTTTAAATCAATGGAGGATATCAATTCCTTTGACAAATTAAAAGCGCTTGTTGAGGATATGCAAAAGAATAAATCAAAACTCGGCATTGACGGTGTATTTGCCGCAACCTCTCTTAAATCAGGTGAAAATTGGCGTTTCCAAACCCACCTTGCAAATGTTCCGATTTACTATGAGTTTACCGAAAATAAGGTCGATTTAACTTCAAACGATACTTCAAAAATCACTTTTGAATATGCAAATAATTATAAAAATATTTTTGACCTTTATCTTAATAATTCAACTGTTGATAAGGGTAAAACAGGTACTAAAACAGTTACGGATTCAATGGCGGAATTTGCACTCGAAAAATGCGCTATGGTTCAAAACGGCAATTGGGCTTGGAGCCAAATCAGTAAGGTGTCGGGTAATAAGGTTGATGAAAAAAACATTAAATTCTTACCGATTTATACAGGTATTAAGGGTGAGGAAACACAAGGTCTTTGTATCGGTACGGAAAATTACTATGCAGTCAACTCCAAAGCAAGTAAGGCTGAACAAAAAGCGGCAGAAGATTTCATCTATTGGCTTTATTCAAGCGAAAAAGGCAAGAAGTTTGTAACAGACGACCTCGGCTTTATTGCTCCTTTTGATACTTTTAATGATAACGAAGTACCGAGTGACCCGCTTGCAAAAGAAGTAAACAATTGGATGAATAAGCAAAGCGTCACTACAATTCCTTGGTATTTTACAGTCTTTCCGTCGCAGACTTTCAAGGATAATTTCGGCTCGTCACTTTTAAAATATGCTCAGGGTAATAAATCTTGGGATGATGTAAAAAACGACGCAGTTAAGGATTGGGAAAAGGAAGCAAACGCTTCAAAAGCATAAGTTTAATGTCCTTTGGGCAGGATTTTTCCTGCCTTACATAAAAAGTGAAAAGAGGCTTATTATGAAACGCAGTATAAAAAAATATTTTCCCATATTTCTCCTCCCCATAACAATAGCGTTCTTGTTTGCTTTTGCCGTTCCGTTTTTGATGGGCGTCGGTCTTTCGTTTACCGATTTCACTACCGTGTCAGACGCAAAATGGGTGGGATTTCAAAATTATATTGACGCTTTTTCATCATCAAACGACTTTCTACACGCACTCGCCTTTACCGCTTTGTTTACTGTAGTAAGCGTCATAACGGTTAATGTTTTTTCATTTATTTTGGCTCTGCTTTTAACTCGTGGAATAAGGGGTACCAATCTTTTTCGTTCCGTCTTTTTTATGCCTAATCTTATCGGCGGAATAGTTCTCGGCTATATTTGGAATTTGCTTATTAATGCCGTTCTTTCTTCTTTTGGCGTAGATATAACATATAAGGCGGAATACGGCTTTTGGGGACTTGTTATTCTCACTAATTGGCAGCTTATAGGATATATGATGGTAATTTATGTTGCCGGGCTTCAAAACGTACCTAATGACCTTATAGAAGCCGCTCAAATCGACGGCGCATCACCTTTAAAAACACTGTTTTCTGTCAAAATTCCTATGGTTATGCCGTCAATCACTATTTGTATGTTTTTAACTCTTACCAATTCGTTTAAAATGTTTGACCAAAATTTAGCCCTCACCGCCGGTGCTCCCGAAAGGGAAACCGAAATGCTCGCACTTAATATTTATAATACCTTTTACGGCAGGGTAGGCTGGCAGGGCGTAGGTCAGGCAAAGGCGGTTATATTCTTTATTATAGTCGGCATTTTGGCTTTTCTTCAGCTTAAAATTACAAGCAGTAAAGAGGTGAACGCTTGATGAAAAAATCCAAAAGAATGGGAAATAACGCAATATTTTTCCTTTTGCTCGTTTTAAGCGTGCTTTTCTTGGTTCCGATAATCATTGTGTTTATCAACTCTTTTAAATCCCGCATTTATATATCAAACGAACCGCTTAAATTACCTACGGCAGAAACATTTGTCGGTCTTGAAAACTATATTAACGGCATCACCTCGTCGGATTTTTTCTCGGCTTTTTTGCGTTCGCTTTTCATTACCGTAGTAAGTGTTATATTAATAGTTCTTTTTGCTTCAATGGCGGCTTGGTATATCGTCAGATCAAATTCCAAAATAACAAAGGGAATTTATTATATGCTCGTTTTCAGTATGATTGTCCCTTTTCAAATGGTTATGTATACAATGACTTATGTTACAAACCGTGCAAATCTTGATAATGTTTTGGGTATAACCCTTGTCTATCTCGGCTTCGGAGCGGGACTTTCCGTTTTTATGCTTTGCGGTTTTATAAAAAGTATTCCCTTGGAAATAGAGGAAGCGGCAATGATAGACGGCGCTACTCCCATTCAAAGTTTTTTTACCGTCGTATTCCCTATGCTCAAACCCACGGCAATTACTGTTGCAATCCTGAATACTATGTGGATTTGGAACGATTATTTATTGCCGTATCTCGTTTTAGGCTCTGATAAAAAAACAATCCCCGTTGCTATTCAGCTTGCAATGCAGGGCGCTTACGGCTCAACCGATTACGGCGGATTTATGGCAATGCTTGTGCTTGCGATTGTGCCGATAATCATTTTCTATATCTTTTGCCAAAAATATATTATCAAAGGCGTTGTTGCAGGCGCTGTTAAAGGATAATTTAAAGGAGTTTTTTCAGTGGCATCAATTACCTTAAATCACATAGTCAAAACATTTGAGGACGGCGTAACCGTTATACCCGACTTAAATCTTGAAATTAAGGATAAAGAATTTGTTATCTTCGTCGGCCCGTCTGGCTGCGGCAAGTCAACTACTCTTCGTATGATAGCAGGTCTTGAGGATATTTCCTCGGGTGAACTTATTATCGGCGGAAAAACGGTTAATAATATGCCGCCTAAGGACAGGGATATTGCAATGGTTTTCCAAAGTTATGCGCTTTATCCTCATATGACTGTTTATAAAAATATGGCTTTTGCATTAAAACTTCGTAAAGAGCCTAAGGATATTATTGATAAAAAGGTCAGACAGGCGGCAAAAATTCTTGAACTTGAACCATATTTAAACCGTAAACCGAAGGCACTTTCGGGCGGTCAAAGGCAGAGAGTGGCACTCGGCAGGGCTATGGTCAGAAGCCCGTCTGTATTTCTCCTTGATGAACCGCTTTCAAATCTCGACGCAAAACTTCGTACCCAAATGCGTTCTCAAATTGCGCTTCTTCATAAAAGACTTGAAACAACGTTTATTTACGTTACCCACGACCAAACGGAAGCTATGACTATGGCTGACAGAATAGTTGTAATGAAAGACGGCGTTGTTCAGCAGTTCGATACCCCGTCAAATTTATATAATCATCCTTGCAATATGTTTGTGGCAGGGTTTATCGGCACACCTCAGATGAATTTTATTGACGCCGTTATAACCACCTGTTCGGGTGAACTTTGTGCGCTTATTGACGATATCACCGTTCCGCTTCCTTTGCGTATGCAGGATAATGACAGTATAAAGAAATATATCGGCAAACGTATTGTTTACGGAATAAGGTGCGAGGATATGCATATAAATAAAAATTATGCTCTTGAAAAGAAGCAAAATGAAATTACACTAAAAGCCGACCTTGCTGAAATGATGGGCAGTGAAGTTTATATTTATTCCTCAATTAACGACAAAGAAATAATCGCTAAGGTCAGAAGCGATAACCATATTTCGTCAGGCGACAGCGTTAAACTTTATATCGATATAGAAAAGGCTCATTTGTTTGACCCTGAAAGTGAACTTTTAATTTGCGACTGAAAAGGAATGAAATAAATGCTTAATGAGCGAGCAAGCGGCGTGCTTCTTCATATCTCGTCTTTGCCGTCTGAATACGGAATAGGCTGTTTTGATAAATGCGCCTATGATTTTGTCGATTTTTTGAAAGCAGCAGGTCAAACGTATTGGCAGATTTTGCCGCTTTGCCCGACTACTGTCGGCGATTCGCCTTATCAGAGTATTTCCACCTTTGCACTTAACGAATATTTTATTGATTTAGATGCCCTGTGCCGTCTCGATTTGATTAAAAAAGAAGAGTTTGAAGATATAAAATGGTTTAAAGACGAAAATAGGGTGGACTACTCTTTATTATATACCAACAGGCACAGGGTACTTTATAAAGCGTTTGAAAGATTTAAACGTAATATCCCCGATGATTTTAATTCTTTTTGCAAAGACAATTTTTCCTGGCTTGACGATTATTCGCTTTTTTGCGCAGTAAAAGATTATTTCGGTGCCGAACCGTTTTACTATTGGAATGACGATATCAAATACCGTGAAAATTTTGCCGTTGAGGAATTTAAAGAGATATGTAAAGACAGAATACTTTATTATAAAATGCTTCAGTATTTTCTCTTTACTCAGTGGCAGACACTTAAAAAATATGCAAATGAATCCGGTATATCAATAATAGGTGATATGCCGATTTATGTTTCAAATGACAGCGCCGATGTGTGGGCAAATAAGGATATATTTAAACTTGACGGTGAACTTCAGGCAAGCGAGCTTGCAGGCTGCCCACCCGATTATTTTTCCCCCGACGGTCAGCTTTGGGGCAATCCCGTTTACGATTGGAAGAAACTGAAAAAGCAAAAATACTCTTGGTGGATTGAACGCTTAAATCAAAGTTTCAAAATTTATGATATTGTTCGCATAGACCATTTTCGTGGCTTTGAATCATATTACAGCGTAAAAGCAGGCAGTAAAACCGCACGCAAAGGCTTGTGGCATAAAGGCGGCGGAAAAACATTTTTTGACGCTGTTCCTAAAGAATTTAAAGAAAAAATCATTGCCGAAAATCTCGGCTTTTTAACGGATGAGGTGGATAAACTTCTTGAATATACAGGCTTTCCGGGTATGAAAGTGCTTCAGTTTTCGTTCGATTCAAGAGATGATAACGGCAAAACCCTACCCGATAAAATTGAGAAAAATAACGTTGTATATACGGGTACTCACGATAATGATACCGTTTTGGGTTGGTGTGACAGCGCCGATAAAAAAGACGTTGCATACGCTATGCGTTATCTCGGCGCAAAAGATAAATTCGATTTAGTCGATAAAATGAACGAGTGCGCTATGAAAACAGGTGCAAATACGTGTATTTTGACCATGCAGGATTTGCTTTGCTTGGGCGGTGAGGCACGTATGAATACTCCCTCGACAATAGGCGAAAATTGGAAATGGCGAATGAATAAAAACGATTTAACCCCGTCTCTTGCAAAAAAACTTTTAGATATGACTATTAAAAGCGGAAGGTGCCGTAATGGATAATATTAAAGAAAAATTAGAATTTTTGGCTTTTGGAAAATATAATAAAAACGTCAATAATCTTACGGCCGATGAACTTTATGACGTGGTCGGTACTCTCGTAATATCAGATATTTCACCCGATTGGCAAAAGAGTATAAGCGAACATATTAAATCCCGCCGTGCTTGCTATTTCAGCGCCGAATTTCTTGTGGGTCAGCCGATGTATAAAAATTTGATGTGCCTTGATATTGAAGAAAAAATTGAAAATGCTTTGTCAGGCTTTGACCGTTCGCTGAAAGAATTTGAAACTTTGCCCGATGAACCTTTGGGAAACGGCGGTCTCGGCAGGCTTGCCGCTTGCTTTTTGGACAGTGCCGCTAATCTTAATGTTGCGCTCGACGGCTATGGGATTAAATATCGTTTCGGTCTTTTTAAACAGGAAATTGAAAACGGTTTTCAAATTGAAAAAACAGATAATTCATTTGAATATAACGACCCTTGGTGTGTTGCTTGCCGAGAGGATAAGGTTAAGGTGCATTTTGCAGACGGCGACGTTTTCGCAGTGCCGTTTGATATGCCGATTGTATCGTTTCAAAGCCGTAAATTTTCAACTCTTCGTCTTTGGCAAAGCGAAAGTATAAATGAATTTGATTTTGCACTTTTTAACGAGCAAAAATATACAAAGGCGCTTGAAGAAAAAAATAATGCGGAAAATATTTCAAGGCTTCTTTATCCTAACGATTCAACTCTCGACGGCAAAAAGCTGAGATTTAAACAGCAATACTTTTTTACAAGCGCTTCCTTGCAGGATATTATCAAAAAATATAAAAAATACCATTGCGACGAATATAACCATTTTGCCGAATATATCACAATTCAGTTAAACGATACGCACCCCGTTGTTGCAATCCCCGAGCTTATAAGGCTTCTTGCCCTTGACGGCTGTACTTTTGATTATGCATTAAACGTTTGCCGTGAAGTTTTTAATTATACCAATCATACAATTATGACAGAAGCACTTGAAAAATGGGATTTAAAGCTTATAGACAGCATTTGCCCCGATATTGCGAGAATTATAATTAATATTGATAAAAAACAGTCTGAGGAGCTTTCAAAGGGCAATTTTGATAAATCAAATATGCAAATCATTCAAGACGGTACCGTCAATATGGCGTATCTTGCTTGCTATGTTTGCAAATATATCAACGGCGTAGCCGAACTTCATACAAAACTTTTAAAGGAAAGTGTGCTGTCCTCATTTTATAAGGCTTATCCCGATAAATTTCAAAATAAGACTAACGGCATTACACAGCGCAGATTTTTACGCCTTTGCAATCCGCATTACAGTGCACTCATCAGCGAACTTTTGAAAAGTGACGAGTGGATTGGCGATTTGTCCCTTTTAAAAGAACTTGAAAAATTTGCTCAAAATAAAGACGTTTTAGACAGATTTATTGAAATAAAAAAGGAAAATAAAAAGGAACTTGCAAGCTATATTCTTCTGAAAGACGGCGACTCTTTTTCACCTGATTTTATCGTCGATTCTCAAATTAAAAGGCTTCACGAATATAAACGTCAGCTTTTAAATATCCTTGTTATTCTTGAACTTTATTTTGAAATCAGGGAAAAAAGTTTAAATGATTTTACCCCGACAGTATTTATTTTCGGCGCAAAAGCTGCACCCGGTTATGACAGGGCAAAGGGAATAATCAAACTTATTAACGAGGTTAAAAAACTTGTAGAGAATGACGAATATGTAAGCCGATTTATCAAAATTATTTTTGTAAGCGACTACAGTGTGTCATATGCCGAAAAAATCATTCCGGCTTCCGACGTGTCGGAGCAAATTTCAACGGCGGGAACGGAAGCGTCGGGCACGGGCAATATGAAATTTATGCTAAACGGTGCAGTAACTCTCGGCACTTTCGACGGCGCAAATATCGAAATAGTTGAAAGAGCAGGGGAGGAGAATAATTATATTTTCGGCGCAAGAGTTGAGGATATTGATAAAATTAAAGACACCTATAACCCAAAGGAAATTTATAATTCAAATCCTAAGGTTAAAAGATGTCTTGACGCTCTTGTTGACGGGACGCTAAGCGATAATAATACAGGTATCTTTAAAGAACTTTATAATTCTGTTTTAGAGGGTGCCTCTTGGCACAAGGCGGATAATTATTATCTTTTACTTGATTTTGAGCCGCTTTTGGAAGCTAAGCTTAAATTAAATCTTGATTATAAGGATAAATATGCCTTTGCCGAAAAATGTTTCAGAAATACCTGTGCCGCCGGCTTCTTCTCGTCTGACAGAACAATTGAGGATTATTCAAAAAATATTTGGAAAATTAATAAACTGTAAAATAATATCGGCGGCTTTACATTTTGAAAAGCCGCCGATTAATCGTTTCTTATTTTGTTTTAACTTTTTCGTCTTTTAATTTTTTGTGATAATCTTTTGTTTCCTTTGCAAGCGTTCCCGAAAGGGCAATTAAGCCGATAAGGTTCGGTATCGCCATAAGTCCGTTAGCAATGTCCGAAAAACTCCAAACAACACCTAAGGTTGCCGTTGCGCCTACATAAGTTAAAAGCGAAAATACAACTCTGTATATGTAGCAGAAAATAGGCTTTTTGAAAAGAAATTCAAGCGCTTTTTCACCGTTGTATTCCCAGCCTAAAATAGTTGAAAAAGCAAAAAGAATAATACTGATTGTTACGAAAACCGCACCTGCCTTGCCGAGTGCCGATTCAAACGCCGCAATTGTAAGCTCGGCGCCTTCAAGCCTTTTTCCGCTTGCATTTGTTGTACCGAGTACACCGCTTGAAGCAATTGCGAGACCTGTAATTGTGCAAACAATAATTGTATCGATAAATGTACCGCACATATTGATAAAGCCTTGCTTTACGTGGTGGTCGGATGTTGCGCTTGCCGCTGAAATTGCCGCACTGCCGAGACCTGCTTCGTTAGAAAATACACCTCTTGCAATACCGTAACGCATTGAACTCATCATACTTGCCGTAACCGTGCCTACAAGACCGCCTGCAACAGGTTTTGCACCGAATGCCATTGAAAAGATATTTGCAATTCCGCTCGGTACATTTTTATAGTTAATGCAAACAACAATAATACCCGCAATCATATAAAATAATGCCATAGCCGGAACAAGTACGCTTGATACTTTTGAAATGGATTTGATACCGCCTAAAACTACTGCGCCTACGCAAATAACAAGTATAATTCCGACTACCCATTTGGGAACGTTAAAAGTAGAACTTACCGCTGTTGTAATTGAGTTGCCCTGCGCCGAATTGCCGATACCGAATGAAGCCATAAGGGTGAATATCGCAAACATTACCGAAAGAATTGAGCCGAGCGTTTTGTTTTTAAGACCGTATTTGAGCGTATACATAGGTCCGCCGCACATTTCGCCTTTTTCGTTTACTCTTCTGTATTTTCCCGCAAGCGCACATTCCGCATATTTTGTTGAAATACCGAAAGCCGCAGAAATCCACATCCATACAAGAGCACCCGGTCCGCCGAGCACCATAGCCGTTGCAACACCCACAATGTTACCCGTGCCGACAGTAGCCGCAAGAGCCGTCATAAGTGCTGAGAACGGTGAAATGTCACCCTCGCCGTCCTTTTTTCTTGACTCCTTGCTAAAAAGCTTTTTAAGTGAAGAGCCAAGATTTCTCCAAGGCAAAAACCTAAGCCTTAATGTCAAAAATATACCTGTGCCGACAAGAAAAACGAGCATTACAGGTCCCCAAACAAAGTCGTTTACTTTGGTTACTATTTCAGTAAATTTATCCATTTAGCGCCATCCCTTTTAAATAAAAATAATATATATAATATCATATTATTAAGCGTATATCAAGAAAAAATTGATATTAATGGTTGTAAATAAGCGGTCATAATTTATTTGCCGTTACTGCTTAAATTGTCTTACTTAGAAAATCACCGTAGGGGCGAACTAAGTTCGCCTCATTTGTTTTAGGCAATTATTAATTGCACGAATTTAACGTAGTACAAAAGCGGTAAAGCTATTTCTATAAATTATATAATCTCTTTGCGTTTTCGTTTGTGATATCTAAAAGTTCTTGTGCGTCTATCCCCAAAAGCGAACCGATTTTTTCAGCGATATACGGAATATAATGCGAATCGTTTCTTTTGCCTCTCATCGGGGTAGGGGCAAGGTACGGGCAATCGGTTTCAAGCACAAGGCGCTCAATCGGAATTTCCTTTGCAACCTCAAGGCTTTTTCTTGCATTGTTAAAAGTGACAACTCCGTTTAAGCCTATATACATACCGAGTTTAATGATTTCCCTTGCCATTTCTTTCGAGCCTGAAAAACAATGAACAACACCCTTAGGCTTTGTTTCTCTGAGAATATCGAGTGTATCTCCGTGAGCGTCCCTGTCGTGAACAATTATCGGCATATCAAGCTTTTTGGCAAGTTCAATTTGCGCTTTGAAAAACTTTTTTTGCTCCTCTTTGCTCGATTCCATCCAGTAATAATCAAGACCGATTTCACCGATTGCAACGCATTTGTTGTTTTTAGCAAATTTTTCAATTATTTTTAAATCGTCAAGCACAGCGCCCTTTAAATTTTCGGGGTGCAATCCTGCGGCAAAGTAGATATAATCGTATTTTTGCGCAAGGTCAAAATTAAATTGTGTTGAGTCTATGTCACATCCGCAGCTGACAACTAAAGAAACACCCTGACTTTGAAGATTGTTTAATAATTCCTCTCTGTCAGGGTCAAACTTATTGTCGTCATAGTGGGAATGTGTATCAAAAATATTGTGATACATTTATATTCCTACCGTTTCTTATCTTATTTTAGTACCTGCCGGCATACCGTCAACGAAAAGCACCTTAACGTCATTTTCGCTTACGTCGCCTGCAAGAAGCATACCGTTGCTCATTTCGCCGCAAAGCTTTGCCGGTTTAAGATTTGCAACAATTATAACGCTCTTGCCGATTAAATCTTCAGGCTTGTACCAAGGTGCGATACCCGATACAATTTGCCTAAGTTCAGCCGAGCCGTCATTAACCTGTAATTTGAGAAGCTTCTTAGCTTTCTTAATAGGCTCGCATTGCTCAATCTTTGCAACTCTAAGCTCAACCTTTGCAAAATCGTCAAATTGAATTTGTGCAAGACCTTCAATTTCAGGTTTAGCCGCAGCTTCTTCTTTAGCATTTTCCTTTTGTTTTTCCGCAATCTCCGCAAGCATCTTTTCAGCGTCAATTCTTGCAAAGAGTGCCTTAGCTTCTCCAACCTTTGTGCCCGGCTTAAGTGCGCCGAATTCTTTAAGCGAGTCGTAATCTTTAATGTCACAGTTCATCTGCTCAAAGATTTTTTCACTGGTCTCAGGCATAAACGGTGAAAGAAGAATTGCAATATATCTGATTGCTTCAAGAAGATTGTAAAGAACCGTACCGAGCCTTGAAATCTGAGTTTCGTCTTTTGCAAGAGCCCAAGGAGCGGTTTCGTCAATATATTTGTTAGAACGCTTTGCAAGGTTTAATACTGCGTCAACGGCATCTGCAACTCTGTAAGTTTCAAAGCACTTTTCAACCTTGTCAACAGTGTCGAGGGCAAATGTCTTAAGCTCTTCATCTTCAACATATTTACATTCCGGTTCATAGCAAGGTGCCTGAACAACGCCGTCAAAATACTTATTTTGCATTGCGATTGTTCTGTTTACAAGATTGCCGAATGTGTTTGCAAGGTCACTGTTGTAACGTTCAATAATTGTTTCATAAGTGATTGAACCGTCGTTTGCATACGGCATTTCCGATACAAGATAATATCTGACTGCGTCAACGCCGAGAAGTTTAACAAGGTCGTCCGCATAAATAACATTGCCACGTGATTTTGACATTTTGTCCTCACCGAACAAAAGCCAAGGGTGACCGAATACCTGCTTTGGAAGCGGTTCACCGAGTGCCATAAGCATAATCGGCCAATAGATAGTGTGGAATCTTACGATATCCTTACCGATAATGTGAACGTCGGCAGGCCAATATTTTTTGTAAAGGTCGGATGAACCGTCAGGGTCATAACCGAGAGCGGTGATATAGTTTGAAAGTGCGTCAATCCAAACATAGATAACGTGCTTTTCATCAAATGTTACGGGAATACCCCACTTAAAGCTTGTACGGCTTACGCAAAGGTCTTGAAGTCCCGGTTTGATGAAGTTATTGAGCATTTCCTTTTTACGTGCTTCCGGATAAATGAAGTTTTCGTTATTTTCAATAAACTCTTCAAGTCTCTTTTGATATTTTGAAAGTTTTAAGAAATAAGCTTCTTCTTTAGCCGGCTTTACCTCTCTGCCGCAGTCCGGGCATTTGCCGTCAACAAGCTGGCTTTCCGTCCAGAATGATTCGCAAGGGGTGCAATACATACCCTCATAATGACCTTTGTAAATATCGCCTTGGTCATATAATTTCTTGAAAATCTTTTGAACTGTCTTTTCGTGATACGGGTCGGTGGTCCTGATAAACTTGTCGTAACTTGTGTTTAAAAGGTCGCATATGTCACGAATTTCACCCGATACCTTGTCAACATACTCTTTTGGAGTAACGCCTGCTTTTTTAGCATATTCCTCGATTTTTTGACCGTGCTCGTCAGTACCCGTAAGCATAAATACATCATAGCCCTGAAGTCTTTTATATCTTGCAATAGCGTCTGTCAAAACAATTTCATAGCTGTTGCCGATATGAGGTTTTCTCGAAGTATATGCAATTGCTGTTGTTATATAAAATTTTCCTTTTTCAGCCATTTTGAATTCTCCTTATAAATTTATTAAAGAAGTGATGCGGCACCCTTGTCAAGCATAAGTGTTACATCTTTATGGAATTGAAGAACAGAAGCAGGGCACTGAGGTGTAACGTCACCGTCAATAAGCTGCTTGATTGCCTTAGCCTTATTTTCACCGATAGCAATGATAAGTATTCTCTTTGCCTGCATAATTGAACCGATACCCATTGTTACTGCGTGAGTAGGAACTTCGTCAATTGACTTAAAGAAACGGCTGTTGTCCTTAATTGTGCTTTCTTTAAGGGCTACAACGTGGCTCCATCTCTGGAAACTGTCTGACGGCTCATTAAATGCAATATGACCGTTTGAACCGATACCCAAAAGCTGAATATCAATTCCGCCTGCTTTTTTGATTTTTTCTTCATACGCTTTGCATTCTTCTTCGGGATTATCGGTGTTACCGTTGAGGAAATTAATGTTTTCCTCGGGAATGTTAATGTGATTGAAAAGATTGTCATGCATAAAGCGATGATATGAATTAATATCGTTTACATCAATCTTGCAGTATTCGTCAAGGTTGAAAGTAGTTACTTTGCTGAAATCAACTGCACCTTGCTCATAGAGCTTAATCATATGACCGTAAGGTTTAAGCGGTGTTGAACCTGTGGCAAGACCGAGTACGCTGTCAGGCTTTGCAAGAACCTGTCCGCACATATAGTTGCCTGCCGCAATACCTATTTGCTCTTCGTTATCATATACAAGTACGTTCATTTTGTTTTCCCTCCGTTTTATAAATCATTATCTTATATATTATAAACTAATTAATTTGTGTGTCAATGTTATTTTTCTTTTTGACGGCTTTTTTGATAATAATGTAAATAATATAAAACACCAAAGCGCCGACCAGTGCACCGACAGTGTCAATTGCCCAATCTCTTATTTCACACGAACGTCCTTCTACAAAAATCTGATGAAATTCATCGCTTATCGCATAAAAAGAGGTGAGTGCGCAGGAATAAAGCGGAATAAACCTTTTGCACGTTTGGTATATTGCATTGCTTGCCAAAAAGCACAGACCTACATATTCGGTAAAATGAGCAAGTTTTCTTACAATAAAATCAGTCACACTGTTTTTACCGAAGTGAGCTATTATCCATTCTACAATAACACCGCTTTGCGCCGCCGATTCGTCAGCCGTTCTTGATGAAAGCCAAAATATTATTCCCATACAAACCAAAACGAGTGCCCAGCTGATGATTATTACCGCTTTATTATTTTGCTTCTCTTGTTGCATTTACAAAGCTTACCCTTCCGCTGCCGGGGTGGAATTGAACATTTTTAACTCCGCTTGCCTCGGCATAATATGATGATTCATAAAGCACCGGCTTTATGCTGTAATCCGCCAAAATCGCTTCTTCGCATTGCTTGGCATTTACCGCAAGGTCAGCCGCAGTACCGCTTTGTGCTCTTTTAAGCGCCGATATTGCAGCAGGCACTGTTCCTATATAATTGCCGTTAATAATTGTGCTCAAAAAGTCAAGCGGACTTTGATTTGTTGCGGTGAACTTATAAAGGGCAATATCATAATCTCCCTTTGATAACGCAGTCTGATAATCAC
This sequence comes from uncultured Clostridia bacterium, assembly GCA_945874765.1. GTDB lineage: Bacteria > Bacillota > Clostridia > Oscillospirales > Acutalibacteraceae > Eubacterium_R. The sequence continues at coordinate 285,963 of CAMCHQ010000001.1, read as the reverse complement.
TGTCACTTAAAATGTTTACTTTAAGCGAAAAACTGATTTTGTGTTCATCGTCATTGCCGTAAGCCGAGATTGAGCCTATACCCGCCTGAATACCCTGAACAAGTTCTTTAACTATATCCTTATATTCCTCGGTCGCAATAACCGTAAAGTTTGCCTGCGACGCACCGAGTTCGTTTAATCCCGTTTTCCAAAGTTCTTGCGCCTTGTTGATATTTTGATTGTAAACCGTTGTGCCGATAGCTTTGTTTGCGCTGTCTTTTCCGATTACACAGCTTGGCGGAGTGAAACAGTTTGCACGGCTTAAATAATCATATTTTTTAGTGTCAATATCCGAAATACTTAAGCAAACAGCCTGCCTTAACTTATCGTTTGCGAATATGGTATTGTTTTTATTCAATATCATTGCAAGCGTTGCGTCCGTATAACTTACAGCGGTAATGTCGCTGCCTTTTAATTTGTCGTATTCCTGACCGGTGATATATGCTGCGTCATAGTATCCCGATTTAAGATTTTTCGCCGTGTCCTCCGTACCGTCCGTAATTTTCAAAGTAATATCCGTTACAGCCGATTTGTAATCGCCGACATATTGTTTGTTATTTTTTAAAATGTATGACGCTTCAAGAATGTTGCTTACATAAAATTGACCGTTAAATATAGTGTAATCAAGTCCTAAACCGTATCTGCCCTTTGTGGCATTGAAATATTCTTTGTTACAAGGCATTGCAACTGCGGTGGAAAGAACGTTTAAAAAGCCGTCATCAGCAGATTTAAGGTCTATTTCAAGCGTGTAATCGTCAAGTGCTTTTACACCTAATTTACTCGAGCTTAATTTGCCTGAATGAATTTTTGATGCATTGACAATATTTGAAATTGAAGAAAAAAGGGGAGCGTTTGTATTTTTTTCACAAGCCCTTTGAAGTGCAAAAACAAAGTCGTTGGCAGTTATATCGGGATTGAAACTTTCACCCATAAGCTCCTGCGCCTTGGTAAGCTCAGTGTTATCCGCACTTTGTGAGGTGCTTTTTACGTTCCACTTAGCGCCTTGCCTTAAATGAAATGTGTAAGTCTTGCCGTCATTGCTTATATCCCAACTTTTTGCAACGCCTGCCTGTACCTTGCCGTCGTCGTTTACTCTTACAAGTCCTTCAAAGCAGTTTTCAATAAGCAAAAATTCATCAGCCGTTTTTGCAATCTGCGGGTCAAAACTTGTTATGTCGCCCGAAAAAGGGTATATAAAATCAATTTTACTGCTTTTTGAAGAACAGCCTGCAAATATTGTAACGGTTAATGTCAGGCATAAAGCCAAACAAAGTAATTTCTTTATAGTCTTTTTCAATTTCGTCACCTGAAAGTCAAATAGTATAATAATGTAATAAATATTTTTTATAATCTATTTGCAATTATAACAAAGTGTATCTCTTAAATCAATCTAAAAATACTTAATTTAAGTTAAATTTTTATCACATATTAGATACACACGGCACAGTGTATTAAAAACTTTTACAGATGCTGAAACTTTTATTTAAAAAAGTGTTGACATATTGTTTTACTTAGTTTATATTATTAAGCATCTTAAAATGGCTTTTTATTGCAAATTATAAATTCTTTATTTTTAATTATTGCGTAATATATGTAACGGAAAATTTTGATTTTCAGGTCATATGCAATATGCAATTCGCCGTTTACGAATATAAACAATTTACGAAAATAAAACGATCGGAGTGACTCTAATGGTAAATGTTAAGGATGTCCAGCTCGGCACAACAACGAGAAAGAGTTTTGCAAAAATCAATGAGGTTATGAAAATGCCTAACCTTATTGAAGTGCAGAAGAGTTCTTACCGTTGGTTTCTTGAAGAGGGTCTTAAAGAGGTGTTCAAGGATATCGGTGAAATCAGCGATTACACTGGCAACCTTGTGCTTGACTTTGTTGACTTTTCAATTGATGACGAACCTAAGTATTCAATTGCACAATGTAAGGCTCGTGACACCACTTATGCCCGCCCTTTAAAGGTTAGGGCAAGGCTTGTTAATAAAGAAACAGGCGAAATCAAAGAAAACACTATTTTTATGGGCGACCTTCCTTGGATGACAGATGCAGGTACATTTGTTATCAACGGTGCTGAAAGATGTATTGTATCTCAGCTTGTTCGTTCACCGGGTGTTTACTACAATATGGACCACGATAAGACAGGTAAGGAACTTTTCACTAACACTGTTATTCCTAACCGTGGTGCTTGGCTTGAATATGAAACAGACGCCAACGACCTTTTCTATGTTCGTATTGATAAAAACAGAAAGATTTATATCACAACATTCCTTCGTGCTTTAGGTCTCGGTACAGATTCCGAAATCGTTGATTTCTTCGGTGAGGATGAGAAAATCCTTGCTACAATCGATAAGGATACTACCAAGAATCAGGAAGAGGCTCTTCTTGAAGTTTATAAAAAGCTTCGTCCGGGCGAACCTCCTACGCTTGAAACGGCACAGGCTCATCTTGACGGTTTGTTCTTTGACGCTCACCGTTATGACCTTTCAAGAGTCGGTAGATATAAATACAATAAAAAGCTTTCGTTAAGCGATAGACTTAAGGACAGAGTTCTTACTCAGCCTATCATTTCACCACAGGGTGAATTTCTTGCAGACGCAGGTGAAAAAATCAGCGAAGAAAGAGCTGTTGAAATTGAAAATGCAGGTGTTATGGTTGCATTTGTCGATGCAGACGGCAAGGAAGTAAAAATCGTATCTAACGGTATGGTTGATATTTACAAGTACGTTGATTTTGACTGCAAAGAGCTTGGTATTCACGAGTTGGTATCATATAGAGTTCTTTCCGAAATTCTCGAAAAGTGCGGCGACGACGTTGATGCTCTTAAAGAAGAAATCGAAAGAAGAGCAGATGACCTCGTTCCAAAGCACATTACAACAGATGATATTTTTGCAAGCGTATCTTATCTTATCAACCTTGCAAACGGCGTCGGCGCTACCGATGATATCGACCACCTCGGTAACCGTAGAATCAGAGCAGTCGGCGAACTTCTTCAAAATCAGTTTAGAATCGGCTTTACAAGAATGGAGAGAGTTATCCGTGAGCGTATGACACTTCAGGCTCAGGATGATGACGGTGCCATCACTCCTCAGGCTCTTATCAATATCCGTCCTGTAGTTGCCGCTATTAAGGAATTCTTCGGTTCATCTCCTCTTTCTCAGTTTATGGACCAGAATAACCCTCTTGCAGAGCTTACTCATAAGAGAAGACTTTCAGCTCTCGGTCCCGGCGGTCTTTCAAGAGACCGTGCAGGTTTCGAAGTTCGTGACGTACATTATACCCACTACGGCCGTATGTGTCCTATCGAAACACCTGAAGGTCCTAACATCGGTCTTATCTCTTATCTTGCTTGTTACAGCCGCCTTAACGAGTATGGCTTTATCGAAGCTCCTTACCGTAAGGTTGATAAGGAAACAGGCGTTGTAACAGATGAAGTAGTTTATATGACTGCCGATGTTGAAGATAATTATGTTGTTGCTCAGGCTAACGAACCTCTTGATGAAAACGGCAGATTCGCAAATGCAAGAATTTCTTGCCGTTGCCGTGACGAGTTCCTTACTCTTCCTCCTGAGAAGATTGATTATATGGACGTATCACCTAAGATGGTTGTGTCTGTTGCTACTGCAATGATTCCTTTCCTTGAAAACGATGACGCAAACCGTGCTCTTATGGGTGCTAACATGCAGCGTCAGGCTGTACCTCTTCTTAAAACAGACGCTCCTGTTGTAGGTACAGGTATGGAATATAAGGCAGCTTACGACTCAGGTGTAGTTGTAATTGCCAAACGTGGCGGTACTGTTACTGCAGTAGATGCCGATACTATTGAAATTACCGTTAAGCCGGGCGAAGTTGACAAGTATGAGCTTGTTAAGTTCCAGGGCTCTAACCAGGGTACTTGCATTAACCAGCGTCCTATCGTTTCTCTTCACCAAAAGGTTGAGGACGGACAGGTTATTGCCGACGGTCCTGCAACATGCAACGGTGAAATTTCACTTGGTAAGAATGCTCTTATCGGATTTATGACTTGGGAAGGTTATAACTACGAGGATGCTGTTCTTATTAATGAAAAGATTGTAAGAGACGACGTTTATACTTCAATTCACGTTGTTGAGCACGAGGTTGAGGCTCGTGATACAAAGCTTGGCCCTGAAGAAATCACAAGAGATATTCCTAATGTAGGTGAGGATGCTCTTCGTGACCTTGACGAGGACGGTATTATCCGTGTCGGCGCTGAGGTTCATTCAGGTGATATTCTTGTCGGTAAGGTTACACCTAAGGGTGAAACAGAGCTTACAGCCGAGGAAAGACTTTTGAGAGCTATCTTTGGCGAAAAGGCAAGAGAAGTAAGAGATACATCAATGCGTATTCCTCACGGTGAATACGGTATTGTTGTTGACGTTAAGGTATTTACCCGTGCAAACAGCGATGAGCTTTCACCGGGTGTAAATAAAGTAGTTAGAGTATATATTGCTCAAAAGCGTAAAATTCAGGTCGGCGATAAGATGGCAGGCCGTCACGGTAACAAGGGTGTTGTTTCAAGAATTTTACCTCAGGAGGATATGCCATTCCTTCCGGACGGCAGACCTCTTGATATCGTTCTTAACCCTCTCGGCGTACCTTCACGTATGAATATCGGTCAGGTACTTGAAGTTCATCTCGGCTATGCGGCTATGGCTCTCGGCTGGAAGATGATGACTCCTGTATTCGACGGCGCACACGAGGAAGATATCCGTGAATGCCTTAAGGAAGCCGATATCGGTTACTATATCGATGAAAACGGCAAGAAGGTATATGACGGTAAGACTGAACTTATCGACGGTCGTACAGGTGAAAAGTTTGATAACCGTATTACAGTAGGTTATATGTATTATCTTAAGCTCCATCACCTTGTTGATGATAAGATTCACGCCCGTTCAACAGGTCCTTACAGCCTTGTAACTCAGCAGCCTCTCGGCGGTAAAGCGCAGTTCGGCGGTCAGCGTTTCGGTGAAATGGAAGTTTGGGCACTTGAAGCTTACGGCGCAGCTTATACTCTTCAAGAAATTATTACAATTAAGTCCGATGACGTTGTCGGTCGTGTTCGTACTTACGAGGCAATCGTTAAGGGCGAGAATATTCCTGCGGCAGGCACACCTGAGTCATTTAAGGTTCTCTTCAAGGAACTTCAGGCTCTCGGTCTTGACACTAAGGTTCTCGATAAGGACGGCAATGAGGTTGAGCTTAAGCAAGACCTTGATGACGGTTCAGGCATTCAGCCAATCGATGAACAGGCATTTACAACCGTAAATGATTTTGAAGGTCAGGAAGGCTTCGGAGTAGAAAATGCTGAGGGCGAACAGGAAGCAGGTCAGTCAGATGGCTTTGATGATTTGTTTGCAGATGGCGAAAACGATTCAAATGATGATTACGGTTTCGGCAGCAGCGACGATTCTTCAGACGATGAATAATTCTGATAAGACTTCCGCAACTAATTAATATAAAGGAGTGCTTCCATATGGATAATTATGAAAACGAATTCAGTTCAATAAAAATCGGCCTTGCTTCACCGGAGCAGATTCGTGAATGGTCTTACGGCGAAGTTACAAAGCCTGAAACAATAAACTACAGAACTCTTAAACCTGAGCGTGACGGTCTTTTCTGTGAAAGAATTTTCGGACCTATGAAGGACTGGGAATGTCATTGCGGTAAGTATAAGAGAGTTCGTTATAAGGGAAAGGTCTGCGAGCGCTGCGGTGTTGAAATTACCCGTTCAAAGGTTAGACGTGAACGTATGGGTCATATCGAGCTGGCAGCTCCTGTTTCTCATATTTGGTATTTCAAGGGTATCCCAAGCCGTCTCGGTCTTGTGCTTGATATCAGCCCGAGATACCTTGAAAAAGTGCTTTATTTCGCACTTTACATTGTTACCGACCCGGGTGACACACCACTTGAAAAAATGCAGATTCTTAATGAAAAAGAATATGCTGAAATGAGAGAAAGATACGAGGACGACTTTAAGGCAGGTATGGGTGCCGAGGCTATTAAAGAGCTTCTTCAGGGTATTGACGTTGCTCAGCTTCGTGACGAACTTACCGCAGAGCTTGAAGGCGCTACAGGTCAAAAGAGAGTAAGACTTCTTAAAAGACTTGACGTTGTTGACGCTTTCTATCACAGCGGCAATAAGCTTGAATGGATGATTCTTGACGTTATTCCTGTTATCCCGCCTGATATCCGTCCTATGGTTCAGCTTGACGGCGGCAGATTTGCTACCTCTGACCTTAATGACCTTTACAGAAGAGTTATTAACCGTAATAACCGTCTTAAGAGACTTCTTGAGCTTGGTGCTCCTGAAATCATCGTAAGAAACGAGAAGAGAATGCTTCAGGAATCTGTTGACGCTCTTATCGATAACGGTCGTCGTGGCCGTCCTGTTACAGGTCCTAATAACAGACCTCTTAAGTCACTTTCCGATATGCTTAAAGGTAAACAGGGTCGTTTCCGTCAAAACCTTCTCGGTAAGCGTGTTGACTACTCAGGCCGTTCCGTTATCGTTGTAGGTCCTGAACTTAAGATGCACCAGTGCGGTCTCCCTAAGGAAATGGCTATTGAACTTTTCAAGCCTTTCGTTATGAAGAGACTTGTTGAAACAGGTGTTGCTTCTAATATAAAATCGGCAAGAAAGATGGTTGAAAGAGCCAATAATCCTGCTGTTTGGGACAGCCTTGAAGTTGTAATCAAGGATCACCCGGTTATGTTAAACCGTGCCCCCACACTTCACAGACTCGGTATTCAGGCATTTGAACCTGTACTTGTTGAGGGTAGAGCAATTAAACTTCATCCTCTTGCTTGTACCGCATTCAACGCCGACTTCGACGGTGACCAGATGGCTGTTCACGTACCTCTTTCTGCTGAAGCTCAGGCAGAGGCAAGAATGTTGATGCTCGCTGCAAATAACCTTCTTAAACCTTCAGACGGTAAGCCTGTTACAGTTCCTACTCAGGATATGGTTATCGGTTCATATTACCTTACTATGATTAAGGAAGGCGAGCCGGGTCAGCCTAAGTTCTTTAAGGACGAGGCAAGAACTCAGGAAATCAGTTTTGCAGACGTTAAGGCTGATATCAATAAGGATTTTGAAGATCCTCGAGATTACGTTTCCAACCCTGCTATTCTTTGCGAAATTTCAGAAGAGGAACTTGCTCAAAAGTACGGTTACTACCGTTCATATAAGCTTTACAGAGATAAGGACGAGGCTATGATGGCATATCAGGAGGGCTCTCTCGGTATGCATTCACCTGCTAAGATTCGTGTTACTCGTGAAGTTGACGGTCAAACAAAGACTTCTATTATTATCACAACAATCGGCAGAATTATCTTCAACAATCCTATCCCTCAGGATCTCGGCTTTGTTGACAGAACCGACCCTGCACACGAATTTGACCTTGAAGTTTCATTCGTTGTTAAGAAAAAGCAGCTCGGTCAGATTGCCGAAAGATGTATTAATGTTCACGGCGTTTCTATTGCTTCTCACGTTCTTGATTCTATTAAGGCTCAGGGCTATAAGTATTCAACCGTTTCAGGTACAACAGTTGCTGTTTGCGACGCACTCATCCCTGAAAAGAAGAAAGAATACCTTGCAGAAGCAGAAAAGAAAGTTGATGAAATCACTTATAACTATAACTACGGCTTTATTACTAACGAGGAACGTTCTTCTGCAGTAATCAAAGCTTGGGAAGATTGCACAAATAAGGTTTCTAACGAGCTTACAAGTAACTTCGACGGTGCTCATAACCCAATTCATATGATGGTAGACTCAGGAGCCCGTGGTAGTACATCACAGCTTCGTCAGCTTGCCGGTATGAGAGGCCTTATCGCAAATACAGCCGGTAAGACAATCGAAGTTCCTATTCGTGCTAACTACCGTGAAGGTCTTAATATTCTTGAATACTTCATTTCTTCACGTGGTGCCCGTAAAGGTCTTGCCGATACAGCTCTTCGTACTGCCGATTCAGGTTACCTTACAAGACGTCTTGTTGACGTATCTCAGGATGTTATCATTCGTGATGACGACTGCGGCTGCCACGAGGGTATTGTGGTTACAAAGATTATGGACGGTAACCGTGTTCTTGAACCTCTTGAAGAAAGACTTACAGGCAGATTTGTTGTTGACCCGGTTGTTGACCCTAAGACAGGTGAGGTTCTTATGGAAGCCGACAGAATGATGACAGCCGATGACGCTAAGCGTATTGTTGACGCAGGTATTGAGTCGGTTAAGATTCGTTCACTTATTACTTGTAAATCACGTCACGGTGTTTGCCGTAAGTGCTACGGTGCAAACCTTGCATTTAATGAGCCTGTTCAGGTCGGTGAGGCTGTTGGTATTATCGCTGCTCAGTCAATCGGTGAGCCGGGTACTCAACTTACAATGAGAACATTCCATACCGGTGGTGTTGCCGGCGGTGCAGATATCACACAGGGTCTTCCTCGTGTTGAGGAACTCTTTGAGGCAAGAAAGCCAAAGCAGCTTGCTATCCTTTCCGAAATCGAAGGTGATGTTCGTTTTGAGGAAATCAAAAAGAGCCGTCACGTTATCGTTTATAATAAGGATACCGCTGAAGAGAAGAAGTATCTTATCCCTTACGGCGCAAGACTTTGCGAAAATATCGTAGAGGGTGCTCATATCGCTAAGGGTACAGAGCTTACACTCGGTGCAGTTAATCCGCACGATGTACTTGCAATTCTCGGTGAAGAAGCTGTTTATAATTACCTTATTAAAGAAGTACAGTTTGCATACCGTACACAGGGTGTTGATATCAACGATAAGCATATCGAGGTTATCGTTCGTCAGATGCTTAAGAAGTGTACTGTTGACGATGCAGGCGATACAGATCTTGTTGCCGGCACAATGGTTGATGTTTCTGCTGTTGATGAAGCAAACGATAAGATTGATGAAAGAATTAAAGCAGGTGAGGAAAACCTCAAGAAAGCAACTTATATTCCTATTCTTATGGGTATTACAAAGGCTTCTCTTGCTACGGATTCATTCCTTTCAGCCGCTTCATTCCAGGAAACAACAAGAGTTCTTACAGACGCCGCTATCAGAGGCAAGAGCGACCCGCTTATCGGTCTTAAGGAAAATGTTATTATCGGTAAACTTGTTCCTGCAGGTACAGGTATGGACGTATTCCGTAAGGTTGATGTTGTTCCAAGCTATTTTGCTGCTGAAAACAGTGATGAAATTTTAAATCTTGAACAATTACAAGAACTCTTGACAAACACTATGCAGTAGTGGTATAATGCTAAATCGTGTGAGATAAGTTTGTGCATTATTAACAAACTTTTGAGCATCTTTTTAGTGAATAATACAACATTTCAGGGTGAGCTTTTGCTTGCCCTGAGGTGTGCGTTTAATTGATATGCTGAATTTTCGGCATATGACTTATACGCACACAGCGTATAAAATAATTTTTGAAAGGAGATAAACTATTGCCTACCTTTAATCAGCTCGTAAGAACAGGTCGTAAGACTATCGAAAAGAAGTCAAAGACACCTGCACTTTTAAAGGGCTTAAACACTAAGAAAAATGTTGTTACAGATAACAACTCACCTCAAAAGCGTGGCGTTTGTACTGCAGTTAAGACTGCAACACCTAAGAAGCCTAACTCAGCTCTTCGTAAGATTGCCAGAGTTCGTCTTACAAACGGTATTGAAGTATCTGCATACATTCCGGGCGTTGGTCATAACCTTCAGGAACACTCTGTTGTTATGATTCGTGGCGGCCGTGTTAAGGACCTTCCTGGTGTACGTTACCATATTATTCGTGGTACACTCGATACTCAGGGCGTTAACGGCAGAATGCAGAGCCGTTCTAAGTACGGTGCAAAGAAGCCAAAGGCTGCTAAGAAATAAGCCTTATTTTAATGGATAACAATAGTTTATATACCTATATATAATTACAGCGTATATGACCTTTTGTTGACTCCACGGAAAAACCGAGTACCTATGAACTCATTAAAAATTATGAAGGAGGGAAGCGAAGATGCCAAGAAGAGGCCAAATCGCTAAGCGTGATGTTTTACCTGATCCGCTTTACAATTCAAAGCTTGTAACCAGACTTATCAACAGCATCATGCTTGATGGAAAGAAGGGCGTCGCTCAGAAGATTGTTTACGACGCATTCGACATCATTAAGGAAAAAACAGGCAACGACCCATTAGAGACTTTTGAAGCTGCAATGGAAAATGTAATGCCTGTACTTGAGGTAAAGGCTCGCCGTGTCGGCGGTGCTACTTACCAGGTTCCTCTTGAGGTTCGTCCTGAAAGAAGACAGACTTTAGGTCTTCGTTGGATTACTCTTTACGCTCGTCAGCGTTCAGAGAGAACTATGAGAGAACGTCTTGCTGCTGAAATTATGGACGCTGTTAATAAGACAGGCGGCGCAGTTAAGAAGTGCGACGATACACACAAGATGGCAGAAGCAAACAAAGCATTTGCTCATTTCAGATATTAATAGGAGGGTATTATGTCAAGACAAGTATCTCTTGAGATGACAAGAAATATTGGCATTATGGCTCATATTGATGCAGGTAAAACTACAACCACCGAGCGTATTCTGTACTACACAGGTGTAAACCATAAGATTGGTGAAACACACGAAGGTGCTGCAACAATGGACTGGATGGAGCAGGAGCAGGAGCGTGGTATCACTATCACATCTGCTGCAACTACTTGTTTCTGGAAAAAGCATAGAATCAATATTATCGATACACCGGGTCACGTTGACTTCACAGTTGAGGTTCAGCGTTCACTTCGTGTACTTGACGGTTCAGTTACTGTTCTTTGTGCAAAGGGCGGTGTTGAGCCACAGTCTGAAACCGTATGGCGCCAGGCTGATGAATATAAAGTACCTCGTATGATATTCGTTAATAAGATGGATATTATGGGTGCTGACTTCTACAGAGCTCTTGATATGGTTAAAGAACGTTTCAAATGTAATGCTCTTCCTATCCAGCTTCCAATCGGAAGTGAGGATACCTTTGAGGGTATTATTGACCTTGTAGAAAACCATGCCGTTATCTATATCGATCCTGATAAAGAAAAGGGTATGAAATTTGAAATCAGAGACATTCCTGATGATATGAAGGAACTCGCTGCTAAGTACAGAACCGAGCTCGTTGAGCACGTTGCTGAGATGGACGAGGGTCTTATGGAGAAATACTTTGAAGAGGGCGAAGACTCAATTACAGTCGACGAAATTAAGAAGGTTATCCGTAAGTCAACTATCGCTAACTCAATGGTTCCTGTTTGCTGCGGTACCGCTTATCGTAATATGGGTGTTCAGCCACTCCTTGATGCAATTGTTGACTATATGCCGGCTCCTACCGACGTTGACTCTATCAAGGGTGTAAATCCTGAAACAGACGAGGAAGAATTCCGTCATTCATCTGATGACGAGCCGTTCTCAGCTCTTGCATTCAAGATTGCTACTGACCCATTCGTTGGTAAGATTTGTTTCTTCCGTGTATATTCAGGTAAGATTGCTGCCGGTACTCCTTGCCTTAACTCTGTTAAGGACCAGAAGGAAAGAATGGGCAGAATCCTTCTTATGCACGCTAACCACAGAGAAGATATTCCTGTAGCTTATTCAGGTGATATCGCTGCCGCTGTAGGTTTAAAGAATACTACAACCGGTGATACTCTTTGTGATGAAGATCATCCTATTGTTCTCGAATCAATGAATTTCCCTGACCCGGTTATCCGTGTTGCTATTGAGCCTAAGACTAAAGCAGGTCAGGAAAAGATGGGTATTGCTCTTGCAAAACTTGCAGAAGAAGACCCAACATTTAAAGCATATACAGACGAAGAAACAGGACAGACTATTATCGCAGGTATGGGTGAACTTCACCTTGAGATTATCGTTGACCGTCTTCTTCGTGAATTTAAGGTTGAGGCTAACGTTGGTGCACCTCAGGTTGCATATAAGGAAACAATTCAGACTGAAAGCTCATCAGACCTTAAGTATAAGAGACAGTCAGGTGGTTCAGGTCAGTACGGTCACGTTAAGATTCGTATTATGCCTAACCTTGATGAAAACGGCATCGGTAAGGGCTACGAATTTGTTAACCAAATTGTCGGCGGTGCTATTCCTAAGGAATATATCCCTGCTGTTGACGCCGGTATCCAGGGCGCTATGAAGAGCGGTATCCTTGCCGGTTACAACGTTGTAGACGTTAGAGTTGAGCTTTATGATGGTTCTTATCACGAAGTCGACTCATCAGAAATGGCATTTAAGATTGCCGGTTCTATGGCATTCAAGGATGCTGCTAAGAGAGCTAACCCAATCATCCTCGAACCTATGATGAAGGTTACAGTTATCGTTCCTGAAGAATATATGGGCGATGTAATCGGTGACCTTAACTCTCGTCGTGGACAGATTCAGGGTATGGAAGACAGAGCAGGTGCTAAGCAGATTAATGCAAGAGTTCCGCTTTCAGAAATGTTCGGCTACGTTAATGACCTTCGTTCTAAGACTCAGGGTCGTGGCCAGTACACAATGGAACCGGACGGTTACGAGCCTGTTCCTAAGTCAATTAGTGAGTCAATCATTAGCGAGAGAGCTAAAAAAGACTAATTAGTTGATATAATTTTATAAAAAACTCTTGATATTTCTATTCTTATTTGATAGAATATCTTTGACAATTTTTCTATTGTAAATTTTAAGGAGGAAAATTCCAATGGCAAAAGAACATTTTAATCGTACCAAGCCACATGTAAACATTGGTACAATCGGTCACGTTGACCATGGTAAGACTACTCTTACTGCTGCTATCACAAAGTATCTTGCAAACAAGGGCTATGCAAAGTTTGAGGACTATGCAGATATCGATAAGGCTCCTGAAGAAAGAGAACGTGGTATCACAATCAACACAGCTCACGTTGAGTATGAAACAGACAAGCGTCACTACGCTCACGTTGACTGCCCGGGCCATGCTGACTATATCAAGAACATGATCACAGGTGCTGCTCAGATGGATGGTGCTATCCTTGTTATCGCTGCAACTGACGGTCCTATGGCTCAGACTAAAGAACACCTTCTCCTTGCTCGTCAGGTAGGCGTTCCTGCAATCATCGTATTCCTTAACAAGACTGACCAAGTTGACGATCCTGAACTCCTTGAACTCGTTGAGATGGAAGTTCGTGAGACACTTGCTGAGTATGATTTCGATGAGAACTGCCCAATCATCAAGGGTTCAGCTCTTAAGGCTCTTGAAGCTACATCAAATGACGATCCTGCTTGCGATTGCATTAAGGAACTCATGGATGCAGTTGATGAGTATATCCCAACTCCTGACCGTAAGTCAGACCTTCCTTTCCTTATGCCTGTTGAGGACGTATTCACAATCACTGGTCGTGGTACAGTTGCTACAGGTAGAGTAGAGAGAGGTAAGCTTAACACTAACGATACAGTTGAAATGGTTGGTCTTCGTGACGAAATCCGTTCAACAGTTTGCACAGGTATCGAAATGTTCAGAAAGATTCTTGACTATGCTGAGGCTGGTGACAACATTGGTTGTCTTCTTCGTGGTGTTCAGAGATCTGATATCGAGAGAGGCGAGGTCCTTGCTGCTCCTGGTTCAATCCATCCACACAGAAAGTTCTCAGGCCAGGTTTACGTTCTTTCAAAGGACGAAGGTGGCCGTCATACTCCTTTCTTCAACAACTACCGTCCACAGTTCTATTTCAGAACAACTGACGTAACAGGTGTTATCACTCTTCCTGAAGGTACAGAGATGTGTATGCCTGGCGATAACGTTGTAATGAACGTTGAGCTCATCACTCCTATCGCTATTGAAGAAGGTCTTCGTTTCGCTATCCGTGAAGGTGGTAGAACAGTAGGTTCAGGCGTTGTTACATCTATCAACGACTAATCTATACCTTACTTTTTAAATTAAAAGGTTGTCGCTTTTGGCGGCAACCTTTTTTCTTATCTCTATTGAATTTTTGCATTTATTAGAGTAAAATATATACATAATTTTTTTGGAGATGATTTTGTGAAAAATTTAGGCTATTATAACGGCAAATTTGATGAAATTGAAAATATGCAAATTCCTATGCTTGACCGTGTTTGCTGGTTTGGCGATGGTATTTATGACGCAACATATGCCCATAATCATAAGATTTTTGATTTGCCTGCCCATTTGGATAGATTTTATAACAGCGCAAAACTTCTTGATATCAATATGCCTATTGAAAGACAGGAACTTGAAAATTTACTTTTTGACCTTGTTAAAAAAGTTGACAGCCCCGACCAGTTTGTATATATGCAGGTAACCCGTGGTTCAGGTTTAAGGCAACACGTTTATGATGAAAATATAAAAGCTAATCTTTGGATTACTTTAACACCCGAGCACACGAGCGATACATATAAGCCGATTGACGTAATCACTTATGAGGATAAGCGTTTTCATTATTGCAATGTTAAAACTCTTAACCTTATCCCGTCTTGCCTTGCCGCAACAGCCGCTAAAAGGGCAGGTTGTAAAGAAGCTATTTTCCACAGGGGTAATACAGTTACCGAGTGTGCCCATTCAAATGTATCTATTTTTAAGGATAATACTGTTATTACTCATCCTTTAAATGACGAAATATTGCCGGGTACCGCACGTTTGCGCTTGCTCTCGTTTGCCGAAAAATTAGGCTATAAAACAGAAGAATGTGAATATACTCTTGATGAACTTATGAATGCAGACGAGGTTATCGTTCATTCAACAGGCTCATTTTGTATTCCGGTAAAAACCGTTGACGGTAAAAAAGTTGGCGGTAAAGCTCCTAAAATGCTTAAAGATATTCAAGACGCACTCGTTGCTGATTTTGAAAAGCAATGTGCTTTGGATTGATATAGGTGAATTATGAAAAAATTATTTTCTCTTATTTTGACTGTCTTGTTGACTATGTCGACACTTTTGTCGTTTTCATTTAATGCTTTTGCCAATACTCAGGATAAAGCCGATTCTATAAGTTTAGGTCAAACATTAAATGAAACGGTTGACAGCTCAAGCTCAAAAACTAAATATTCTTGGCTCAAATTTGATTGCCTTTCTTCAAATTATTACGATTTTACCGTTTTTTCATCGGCTTTACCTCCAAGCGATGTTTTTCTTACCGTTTATGATGAAGCCAATAATGTTATTAATTCAAATGTGAACAGTGATAATCAGTATTCTTTTGTATCCGCAACTTATTTTGTTTCTGGCAAGACATATTATTTCAGGGTTGAATGTTTAAAGGGTAATTATTCCTTTTCAGCTTCTCTTAATATCCATAATCACAACTATACAAACGTTTTTGCAAAGGCGGTTGCCGATGATGATAAGGAAAGCAGGTTAAACGGTTATTCTAAATTCGTTTGCACCTTGTGCGGTGACGAATATGTTTCTAAAAATATTTATGCGCCGTCGACTGTTAAATTATCCGCTTCAAAGTTTACTTTCAGCCCGTACGGTATTTATCCGAGTGTGGCCGTTTATGACAGCGTCGGCAATTTGATTTCACCGAGTGAATATACCGTTACTTATGATGATAATTTTAAAACAGGTAAGGCTTGGGTCTATGTCGATTTCGTCGGAAGTAACTATAAAGGCGAGCTTACTTCAAGCTTTATAATTATTCCCTCTAAACCTACTCCTACCTCGCTTAAATCTAAGAAATCAAAGCAGATTACTTATTATTGGAATAAGGATATCAACGCTTCAGGATATGAAATTCAGTACAGCACATCATCTTCGTTTTCTAAAAGTAAAACAAAGTCTTGCATAATTTCTAAAAATTCGACTAAATCGAAAACTTTTTCCTCCCTTCAAAAAAAGAAAAAGTATTATGTAAGAATGCGCTCTTATAAAACGATTGACGGCAAACGTCAGTTCACTTCTTGGTCAAAAAAACTAAGTGTTAAAACCAAATAGTTATTTGCGGGCAGGCGGTTGCTACCTGCCCGTTTTTTATGTTTGAATTTTATTTAAAATATGATATAATATGCCTATGTTTAATTATGAAAGATTGTCCGATGACATAAAAATAGCAGTTTCTTCTGACCATACATTCGGCACCGACGCAGTCCTTCTTTCCGATTTTGCAAAAATAAAACCGAGGGATAAGGCTCTCGATATGGGAACAGGCTGCGGAATTATCCCGCTTTTATGGCTCAGAAATGAAAAAATCAATAATGTTTCCTGCCTCGATATTCAAAAAAATGCTTATGAACAGGTTTGCCGCTCAATAGAGATTAATCATCTTGAAGACAGACTCAAACCTTTCAATTGCGATTTGAGGAAAATTAATGAAGTGTTTGAGGCGGAACAGTTTTCTCTTGTCACTATGAATCCACCGTATAAGCCGGTAGGAACAGGAATTGAATCTCTCGGCGAAAGCGCACGTATCGCAAGGCACGAGATATGCTGTAATATTGAGGATGCATGTAAGGCGGCTTCTTATTTGCTTAAATACGGCGGCAGATTTTGTATGTGCCACCGTCCGGAACGCCTTGTTGACACATTGGAACTTATGAGAGAATATAAGCTTGAACCTAAAAGGCTTCGATTTGTTCAGGATAAAAACAGCGAGCAACCGTTTCTCTTTCTTGTTCAGGGTCAAAAAGGTGCTAAGCCTTTTTTAAGGGTTGAACCGCAATTAATAATTAAAAAGGAAAACGGCAAATTCACACCCGAAATGCTTGATATTTACGGGTCATATGCCGACGGATATGATAAATGAGCGGAATATTATATGTTGTAGGTACTCCTATCGGTAATTTAAACGACTTTTCTCCACGTGCCGTTGAAACGCTTGCAAGTGTTGATTTCATTGCCGCAGAGGATACGAGAGTTACCCTAAAACTTCTTAATCATTTTGATATTAAAAAGGAAATGGTTTCCTATTTTGAACATAATAAAAGGCAGAGAGGGGAAATTATCTGTAAAAGAATACTTGACGGTGAAAACTGTGCAATCGTTACAGATGCCGGTATGCCAGCCATTTCAGACCCCGGTGAAGATTTGGTTGCTCTTTGTTATGAACTCGGTATTGAGGTGCAGTCTGTTCCCGGTCCGACCGCTTTTGCAACGGCACTTGCTATATCGGGTATGCCGACAGGCAGATTCACTTTTGAAGGCTTTTTGTCTGTTAATAAAAAATCAAGACGTGAGCACCTTGAAGAAGTTAAAGACGAAAAACGTACTATGATTTTCTATGAAGCGCCTCATAAACTTATTTATACTCTTAATGATATGCGAAAGGTTTTCGGCAACCGTAATATTGCGCTTGTAAGGGAACTTACTAAAATTCACGAGCAGGTGCTTCGCTTTACTTTTGATGAAGCGATAGAATATTACAGTGATAAATCTCCAAAGGGCGAATATGTAATTATTATCGAGGGCAAAAAGGAAGATGTCAGCGAAGATATAACGCTTGAGGGCGCAGTTGAAATGGCTAAATCACTTGTTGAAAAGGGTATGTCGATTAATAATGCGGCTAAGGAAACGGCGGCACAAACTCCTTTTAAAAAGGGCGACATATATAAGGCACTCATATGATTTGCTCAATTTGTCCGAGACATTGCAATGTTGACAGAAATAAAAATCTCGGCTTTTGCCAAAGTCCCGATAATTTCCGTGTGGCAAGGGCAGCTCTCCATTTTTGGGAAGAACCTTGTATAAGCGGAAAAGAGGGGAGCGGTACCGTATTTTTTTCAGGCTGTAATTTGAAATGCGTCTTTTGCCAAAATAATGAAATAAGCGCTGAAAATAAAGGTGTTGAAATAAGCGATGAAAAACTTATTTCTATTTTTGAAAATCTTATTTCTCAGGGTGCAAATAATATTAATTTGGTAAATCCCACCCATTATGCCAAAAGGCTTGCAAATGTGCTGAGTGTTTGGAAATCTCCCGTGCCGATTGTATATAATTCAAGCGGATACGAAGAGGTTGAAACGTTAAAATCTCTTGACGGTCTTGTTGATATCTATTTGCCTGATTTAAAATATATCAGAGCTGAAAAGGCTCAGCGTTATTCAAAAGCGCAGGATTATTTTGAAAAGGCGTCACAGGCTTTAATTGAAATGCGACGTCAGGTTGAGGATAAATTTGACGGCGATATTATGAAATCGGGTATGATTATCCGCCATTTGATTTTGCCTCAAAATACTAACTCCTCAATAGCTATTCTTGATTTTATTAAAGCTTACTTTCCCGATACATATGTCTCCCTTATGGCTCAGTATACACCTTGCGGCGATTTGAGTAATTTCCCTGAGATTAATCGAAAAATAACTAAGCGTGAATATGAAAAAGTAGTAAATTATGCGCTTGATAATTCATTTGATAAACTTTTTATTCAAGAGTTAAGCTCTGCCGATAAATCGTTTATCCCGAAATTTGATTTTACGGGCGTATTGTGATATGATATGATAAATAATTTTGAAAAGAGGAAGTAAAAATGAAAAAGTTTTTTGCCGAATTTAAGGAATTTATTTCAAGAGGCAATGTAATCGACCTTGCTGTCGGCGTTATTATAGGCGGTGCGTTTTCTTCTATCGTAACGTCACTTACCGATAATATTATTAAACCGCTTATTAACTGTATCGGCGGTGCCGAGGTTCAGGGCAAAATTCATCTTATCGGAGATAATTACATAGATTACGGCGCATTTATTTCTGCTGTAATTAATTTCCTTATTATGGCTTTCATTATTTTCTGTATAGTTAAGGCAATCAACAAAATGCTTGACCTTACCAAGAAAAAGGAAGAGCCTAAAGAAGAGGCACCTACAACGAAAATTTGTCCATTCTGTAAAAGTGAAATTCCTATCGACGCAGTTAAATGCTGTCATTGCACATCCGATTTACCGAAAGAGGATAAATAATTTTATTACAACGGAGCAAAATTTTGAATACTATCGCAATTTTAGGAGCAGGCACATGGGGTATTGCGCTTGCAAAAATGTTAAAAAATACAAATAAAGAGGTAACCGTTTGGTCGGCTTTGCCCGAGGAAATTGATAATCTTAAAAAAACTTCCCGTCACCCAAAGTTACCCGACGTTTCACTTCCTTTAGGAATTAATTATACAACAAATATTAAAGACGCAGTCGAAAATAAAGATATTATAATGTTCGCTGTACCGTCTGTATTCGTTCGCCAAACCGCAAGAAAATGTAAGCCTTATATTAAGGATAATCAAATCATTGTCGACGTAGCAAAGGGAATTGAACCCGATACTCTTATGACTTTGACCGAGGTTATAGATGACGAAATAAAAAATCCGAGCGTTAAATATGTCGCTCTTTCAGGCCCTACTCACGCAGAAGAAGTTTCCCTTGATATGCCGACTACTATTGTGTCAGCCTGTAAGGATATAGAAACAGCTAAACTTGTTCAAGAATTTTTTTCAAGCCCGTTTATGCGAGTTTATACAAATACCGACGTTAAGGGTATTGAAATCTGCGGCGCTATGAAAAATATTATAGCTCTTGCAACAGGTATTTCACGTGGGCTCGGCTATGGAGATAACGCTACGGCGGCACTTATTACAAGAGGTCTTGCCGAACTTTCAAGGCTCGGTAATGCTGTCGGCTGCTCGCCTTATACATTCAGCGGTTTAACGGGTATGGGTGACTTGATTGTAACATGCACAAGCCTTCATTCACGTAATAATAACGCCGGCTTTCTTATCGGTCAGGGTATGAGCCCCGATGAGGCGGTAAAAAAGGTCGGAATGGTTGTTGAGGGTATTAACGCTCTTCCCGCCGCAATTAAACTCGGTAAAAAGTATAATGTTGATTTGCCGATTATTAATGCGGTAAATAATGTTATAAACGGTAATTTATCACCCCGTGTGGCAGTTAATTCCCTGTTTAACCGTGAACTTAAACCTGAAGTAGAACTCAACTTCTCAAACGATAATTAAATAATTAATAATAAAACTCCGACTGTTTTACGGTCGGAGTTGATTTTTTGCCTTATTATATTTTTTCACAAATATATTTCATAACGTCAAGCGGTACATTGAAATCTTTAACCTGAGTATTTAAAATTTTCTTAACCGTGCCGTTTAAGTGCTTATTATTCTTGCCGTAAGGCACGACAACTCTGTCACCGAGGGACAAAGGAGTTTTTGAAAAATAGTAGCAAGAATTTTGAACTTCATCAATTGTGATAAGATAAGCGGTGATTAAAGTTGTGTCATTTTGGTCGTTTGCGTGATATTCTTCAATGATTTTTTCGCTTTCGTTATCATCATCAATTACTTCTTCTTCAAATTCAGTTTCTTCGTTGTTTCCATCAAACTCTTCCTCTTGTTCTTCCTCTTCTTCCTCTTCTTCAGCCTCTTTAATGCTTTGGCTCAATTCTATTTTTGCTTTTTGAAGAAGTCGGCTGTTTTGCGATTTAGTCAGTGCAAACGGGAGAAACAGTGTGTTTGCATCATATGCGAATTTAAAATTATTATAGACATCTATATAAGAAATTTGCTCTTTTATTATAGCACAAACTTCAGTCTTTTTAAGTTTTCGATTTTTAATGACGGTTTCAAAAGCGCTTTTTAAAAGTTTAATATTTTGAGTTTTGAAACAAGCGTCGAAAAAATCGTCAAGACCGAATACATATTGTATATTTGAAAAAATCAGCCTTGCATTGTTATCATTTTTTTCAAAACGCTTTACAAGCTCGTCGCAAAATCTATCGTCATAGGCGAATATTTCCATTATGTCATCAAAAAGATATGTGCTGTCAAATTCATCAACCTCACGCCTTAATGGGTAGAATTTATCAATGCACCAAAGCCAAACATCAACGGCAAAGTATGTGCCACGAAGCGTAATAATTTCTTCTATGCTGTTTTTTAACTCGAAAGCATCGTCATTTTTAATACTCGGTACAGTAATTTCAAGCTTAAATTTATCTTTGATTGCGGCAGGGTAGTAAAAGCCTTTTTGACGATAAATATAATTTTTTATGTTAAATTTGCTTGCGTTTTTCTTTGGCTTTTGCTGAACAATTTTTTCTTTTTGCTTAGGTTTTTGCTTGTTTTGGTCAGCTTTTTTAATTACAGGCTTTTCTGATTTATTTTCTTTCTCCTTTATACTCTTTTTAGCGTCTGTGAATATGTCATTAATGTTTTGCTGAGGCGAATAGGCTTTTTTATCAGTACTCTCATTTTTTTAATTATCTTGCTTTTGTCTTTGCTTTTCTTTTTCTTCCTTTGAAATTATATCATTTAATAAAAGTGTATATTCCGATTTATAATCTTTATCTAATCTATCAGTTGCATATCTTGCGGGAGACGGTTCTAAATTTACGAAATACATTTTAATATTTTTAAGAAAATTATCAAAATACGTAAAATTATTATAATAAAACAAATTCCAGCTTGTTAATGATTCATAAGGAACATTATCGAGCCAACCGGACTTATTTGAAACAGTATTTGAACTTGATGTGTTGGTTTGGTCTGATAGTATAAGGTCATCGGTGTCATAAATATCGTCATCACTGTAATCTGAACTGCTTGTTTGGTGTTCGTCATCATCAACAAGAGCCATATCGTACAAAGTGTCTTGAAAATCTATTTTTCCGTCATTATTCCAATCAATGTCAAAAAGAGACATAGTATCACCTCAAACAATATTCTTATTTAATTATATAATAATATAAAAATTAAGCAATGTTTTTTATAAAAATAATATTTACAGTTCAAAAAAATGTACTTTGAAATAAATTTATTGCAATATTTATTAAAAATGTTATAGTATAATTATAGTAAATGTAATGAGGAAAAATTATGAACAGTGAAGAGTTTGAAAAGCAGTTAAATAAAGACCGCATCAAATGACGCCCGACGAAAGATTTGAGCAGGCTAAAATGTTTGTCAAGTTCGATAATAAATATCAAAAAGGTCAGCAGTTTATTATCGATAATCAAGATAAAGTTTGCGGCAGATATTATTGTGCTCGGGGTTATTTTTTGGAAGCTTTGGCTATATATGACCATTTCGGTATCGAATATTGCAATGACAAAGACGGTAAAACAGAATATGTCAGCGCATATCCGATAATAAAAAAATATATTGAAACAGATCCTAAAAAAGCTGTTGAAATTTGGGCTTGGGCTTTAAATGAATTCGGAAGCTATTATGATTATGATTTTTTGCCGTATCATGATGATTACACTTTGAATTTACTTGATGAACAGCTTAATCTAAATATAGTTGAAAAATTTCATAAATGGGGCGACGCATTTTTAAATGAAGTAGTTAATGAATGTGACAATTCAAACAAATTCTTATCAATGATTATTAAATACGGCACTGATAATTACGATATTATTTATGTTCTTGCTCCTGCGATTCACGATAAAAAGTATCTTCTTTGCAAAGCGATAATTGACGCTGTAAACAAACTTGATACAAAAGATGAAACAAAAAGAGAATATATTGAACAAATACTTAAAAGAACTTCTCTTTTGCTTGCTAAATATGAATGTCTTGAAGATTTTGATTTTCTTATTGATACTTTGATACCCGACGCAGTGAAAAAATTTAATATAGAAAATGAAAATATTACTCCTTTTGCAAATCAAAGAAAGCAAAAACTGAAAGCAAAGTTTGACGCAATAGAAAAGAAAAAGCAATATGAGCTAAAAAGAAAAGAAGCTGCAAAAAAAAATTAAAAATTAAAGAAGAATACGAAGTGCAGCGGAAAAAGAATATAAAACTGGCAAAAATATTTGTTGTTGTGATTATATTGCTTTTTATTTTCGGAAAGATTCATTCAACAGTTATGCCAAAGGTTTTGGTAAAGTCGGATATAGTTAAAGTGTTTAAGGAATACGGCGCAGAAGACGTTGACGTTTCCCTGACATTTGATGAAGAAAGATATGACAAAAAACATTATAAAGTTAGTGCTAAAATAGATAAGCTGCCGAAATTATCAAATTCAAATTTTGACAAACTTAATACTAAAATGTATGAGGCTTGCGATAAACGTTCAACCGGTAAATATGAGTTTAAAATTTCTGATGTTGAAGTAAAGCAAAAAATAAAAGACGGTATATATTTTGATACCGAATACTCGTTTGACCGAAAATTTGAAACAACCACCGATGAAACTACAACTGAATATTATCGTAGTTATGATTATGGCGGAATGAATAAAGAAGCCGTTGACTCTGCAAAAGAGTGGGCAGAAAGTCGAACAACCACAAAATATCACAAGCGTTCATACACAAAAACTACCGCAAAAGACCGTTATAATGCAAAGAAGTACGGAAACGCCGAAGACTTTTATGATGATAATTATGACGATTTTGACAGTTATGAGGACGCAGAAGATTATTATAACGAATATGATTAAATAAATGTTTATATTAAAAGGCGAATTGTTTATAATGTAATAGTTAAATTTATTATATTATTTGAAAGGGCTTTTATGATAACATCAAAAGAAATTGAACATAACTACATAGAAATCGGCTTTAATAAATGCAATATGAATATTTTTAAATGCTTCATTTTGTCTATTCTTGCCGGTATGTTTATCGCATTCGGTGCGCTCAGCTCTTCGGTCGCTTCCTGCACTATCGAAAATCCGTCTGTTGCAAAACTTATTCAAAGTATAGTTTTTCCTGCCGGTCTTTCAATGGTGGTTTTATTCGGCGCCGAACTTTTTACAGGCGATTGCCTTATTACAATTTCAGTGCTTGAAAGAAAAACAAATTTACTTAAATTTATAAGAACATTGATAATCGTTTATATCGGTAATCTTGTCGGAAGCTTAATTGTTGCGGCTTTCTCGGTTTACGGTCACACAATGTCGGCATTTGACGGCGCACTTGCTCAAAATATAGTAAGTATTGCGTCAAATAAATGTGAAATAAGTTTCGGCGATGCAATTCTCAGAGGTATTTTGTGTAATGTTCTTGTTTGCCTGGCAGTTTGGATGACAATGACAACAAAAAGCGTTGCAGGTAAAATTGCCGCCTTGTTTTTCCCGATTATGGTATTTGTAATTTCCGGCTTTGAACACAGTGTTGCAAATATGTTTTATATCCCTGCCGCAATTATGACATCAAAACAATATCATATATCTGCCGATGAACTTAATTGGTATAATTTCTTTATTACTAATGAGCTTCCCGTAACTATAGGCAATTTAATCGGCGGTATCGCTTTAAGCTTCGCTCTTTGGTTTACACAAAGGCAAAAAACTAAATAGATAATAATAAAAACACCTTTCAAGCGTTAAACTGAAAGGTGTTTTGTTTTGCGTTTATAAATCAATTGAAATGTTTTCTTTTGGCGGCAGTTGCTTAAATGCCTCTACAAATTGTGCTGTATTGCTTACATAATAAGGCAGTACCTTGAGCGCAACATATTTTACTTGGTTGCCGTCTTTGCTTTTATATGTAAAAATCAAATAAGGCGTAGCAGTTCTTACCTCTTTAACCTTTGGCTTTGAGCCGATAACAGCGCCGACAGTACCAAATAAAACTGCACCCGCAACTGCTTTTTTCGTGTTTGTAACGTATTCTTTCTGTATTTCAACGTCCGATTTTACGCATACGTCAATCAAATTTTCAAGAGGCAAATTGAATGTAGAACCATTTGCTGCAAAAACTACTCTGTCATTGCACCAATAGCATTTTAGTTGCACACCGTCAGAAAGAGGCAAACCGTAAGAATGCTCAAACAAGCCTGATACTTGTATTCCCATTTCAATTTCTTTTAGCTTTTGTTCTCTTTGCGCTTTTCTTCTTTTTGAATGCGAAACTATACCGTATATGATAAGTAACAGTAAGCGAAATAAAAAATACTGCTATTCCAAGAAAAACCGTATCACCTGTACTCATAATTCCTCCTCCTCAAAAAATCAATTTACTGATTTTATTATACATTAATTTTCAAATAAATCAACTTTGTTTTATCGGTATTTGAATCTATTGACAGCTAATTATTTTGTATGATATGATTATAAAAACAAAAACTATCATTTTTCACAAATACAATCATTTGCCCGGAATGATAAAAAATATGTCTTTGTTACAAAAGAGCAATTTAAAATTGAAATGGATATAATGTCCGTCGGTACAAATATGCTCGCTAAAACATATTATAATTTCAAAAGAAAGGTAAAGAGCAAAAAGTAAAATAACAAAAAACTGTTCTTATACAAATATTGACAATTGTATTATTTCCTGCTATTCTTTTAATACTAATAAAAAAGAATTAAGAGGTTACGGTTACGAAAAAGTTATTTGAAAAGCTGAAGAACAAGTTTATTAATTTTTGCAAGTGGGTATGGAGCGAGTGTAAGGATTGGCATACGCTTGTACTGTTTATTATTGTCGTTGTTTTGATGTATACTCCCGTTTGGCTCGGATATATTCTTTATTTTGTATTTAAATCAAAATGGGCAATGGGCATTGCGAGCGCTTATTTGGTATTTTGGGCAGGTCCGTTTACTCCGTATTTTCCTCTTTGTATTGCAATTACTTTAGGCTTGAAAAAATTTATTGAAAAGACAAAAGGCAGGGGAAAGGGCAACTCTGCCGATAATTTTGAAGATAAATAATTATTAAAAGACTTTGAGAAAGTAGGCGAAAAGCGCCAAAAGAGGATTGAACATTATGTTCAATCCTCTTTTCAATGAATGTTATTATTTGATTGTGTTTTGATAAGAATATTGCTTTGTCTTATGAATTGTTTGAAATTTTAAAACAAACGGCGCGCTTTAGCCACTATATCAATGTCTTTTGTTCATAAAATATGATAGAATGCACTTGACAAAGGTGTTATTATATTCTTGTAAAAATAAAGGAGATGTTAAAAATGGTAAATAAGAAAAAGCAAATTCCTGTTACTCTTTTAACAGGTTACCTCGGAGCAGGTAAAACTACTCTTCTTAATCACGTTCTTGCAAACCAAGAGGGATATAAGGTAGCGGTTATTGTTAATGATATCGGCGAGGTTAATATCGATGCTTCACTTATCGCAAAGGGCGGTAATGTTACTCAAAAGGACGAGAACCTTGTTCCTCTTTCAAACGGCTGTATTTGCTGCACACTTAAAGTTGACCTTATGAAACAGATTATTCAGCTTGCAACAAGCGGTAAATTTGATTATATTCTTATCGAGGCAAGCGGTATTTGTGAGCCGGGTCCGATAGCAGGTTCAATTTGTATGCTTGACGGAACTGACCCGAGAAGCGAACTTCCGGCAGTTTGTTATCTTGATAATATCGTAACGGTTGTTGACTCACTCAGAATGGTTGATGAATTTCTTTCAGGTGACGCCCTTCTTAAAGAGGATAAGGACGAGGACGATATCGAGAATCTTCTTGTAGAGCAGATTGAATATTGCACAACAATCGTTCTCAATAAGGTTGACCAAATCAGCGATGAGGATAAAGCAAAGGTACTTAAAGTTATTAAGACTTTACAGCCGGAAGCTAAGATTATTGAAGCAACTTACGGCGACGTTCCTGTTTCGGATATTCTTTCAACCGAAAGTTTTGATTATGAAAAAATCCTTAATTCACCGGGTTGGCTTAAAGCTATGGAAGGCGAAGAAGAAAACGAAGAGGAAGGCGAGAGTGAGGAATACGGTATCGGCACATTTGTTTATGAATCACTCCCTCCTCTTGACCAAAAGAAGTTTGAAAACTTTGTTTTTGCTCACTATCCTAAAGAAGTTATCAGAGCAAAGGGACTTTTCTGGATTGCCAATGACCCTCAAACAGCTTATATTTTCGAGCAAAGCGGTAAGCAGAAAACCGCTACGGACGACGGCAAATGGATTGCTTGTATGCCAAAGCATCAGCAAGAGCAAATCCTTGCAATGAACCCTGATATTGCAGCCGCTTGGGATGAAAAGTACGGCGATAGGGTAAACAAAATTGTATTCATCGGTCAAAATATGGATAAAGAGGCTATCACAAAGGCACTCGACGCCTGCAAGGCTGAATAAGTATTAAAAAGTAACAGGACTGCGCTTATTACACGCAGTCCTGTTTTTATGCGGATTTTTAATTGCTTCCCTTATTATCGGTTTTTGTAATATTAATAAATACCTTGAGCCATCATTGCTTCGGCAACTTTTTCAAAGCCTGCAATGTTAGCGCCGGCAACAAGGTCATAGCCGAGACCGTATTTTTCAGCCGCTTCAACAGAATGCTTGTGAATGTTAATCATAGCATTGTGGAGCTTTTCGTCAACCTCTTGCGCTGTCCATGAAAGTCTCTGGCTGTTCTGGCTCATTTCAAGACCCGATACGCAAACGCCGCCTGCATTAACTGCTTTTGACGGAGCAACAATAACGCCGTCCATACCCATAAGATAATTAAGTGCGTCCTCGGTAGTCGGCATATTGGCAACCTCAATGTAGTATTTTGTACCGTTTGCGATAATCTGCTTTGCTTCTTTAATTCCAATTTCGTTTTGCGTAGCACAAGGCATTACGATATCAACCTTAACGCCCCAAGGCTTTTGACCTTTGTAAAACGGAACACCGAATTTGTCGGCATAATCCTCGCATCTGTCTCTGCCCGAAGCACGCATTTCAAGCAAATAATTAATCTTTTCTTCGGTAATAATACCGTCTTTATCATAAACATATCCGTCAGGACCTGAAATAGTAACAGGAATTGCACCAAGCTCGGCAAGCTTTTTGCAAGCGCCCCAAGCAACGTTACCGAATCCCGAAACTGCAACTGTTTTGCCTTTGAGTTTGTCATTCTCGTGCTTTAATACTTCACAAAGATAATAAACCGCACCGTAACCTGTAGCTTCCGGTCTGATAAGCGAACCGCCGTAGGAAAGTCCCTTACCAGTGATAACGCCGTTTTCAAATGCGTCTGATATTCTTTTATATTGTCCGAATAAAAAGCCTATTTCACGTGCACCGACGCCGATATCGCCTGCCGGTACGTCGACATTCGGACCGATATGACGGTAAAGCTCTGTCATAAATGATTGGCAAAATCTCATAATTTCGCCCTTGCTCTTTCCTCTCGGGTCAAAGTCCGAGCCGCCTTTTGCACCGCCCATAGGTAAGCCGGTAAGTGAATTTTTAAATGTTTGCTCAAATCCGAGGAAGTACATAATTGAACTGTTTACACTCGGATGGAAACGTAAGCCGCCCTTGTAAGGACCGATGCTTGAATTAAACTGAACACGATATCCTCTGTTAATTTGTGTTTTACCTGCGTCATCAACCCATGCAACACGGAAGGTGATAAGTCTGTCAGGTTCCGCCATTCTTGAAAGGAGGTCGTCCTCAACATACTCGGGATGTTGTTCAATTACTTTTTCAAGAGAACGGAAAACCTCCTTAACACACTGTATGTATTCGGGTTTTGCATTATCTCTTCTTTCAACTGTTTTAATTACGCTTTCAATGTATTCATTCATTTTCATTTGCCCCTTTATATGAAAATTTGCTGAGTGAGTAGCTACTCACCCTATAATTAATATTAATACTTACTGATAAAAATGCAATATATTTTACAAATTTCTGTTGAAAATAAATAAAAAACGGTATCGAAAATTATGTAACAATAAAAAAGAAAGTGCCCAATTTAGGACACTTTCCATAGATTTGTTACTGATTAAAAAATGCATATTTTTGTGCAACTTTAAAATACACCGAGCGCCTGAAGCAAAAGTATTGCAAGAAGAACAGGGGCAACAACCTTTACCATACCGATATAGATATATTTTCTGCCGAATTTTTCTCCGTTCTTCGTAACCTCGTCAATAACTGTTTTAGGCTTGGCAACCCAACCGATAAGAATACAGGTAAGGATTGCAACGATAGGCATAAGAATGTTGTTGCTGAAATAGTCGAATACGTCAAGAATTTGACCGACAGAGCCGGTAGGAAGTTTAAGCTCAAAGTAGAATACGTTGTAGCCGAGACATACGATTATGCCGAAAATAACAGCGTATGCAGTAACAAGAACAGCGCTCTTTTTTCTGCTTAATTTAAACTTATCCATAATGCTTGCAACGATTGCTTCCATAATCGATACGGAAGACGATACTGCCGCAAAAATAACCATTAAGAAGAAAATTACTCCTATGACTATTCCGACCTTGCCCATTTGGTTAAATACCTTAGGAAGCGAAATGAACATAAGTCCGGGTCCTGCGCTCATACCCTCTGTTCCTGCGAATACATAAACAGCCGGCACAATCATAAGACCTGCAAGAATAGCAACGATGGTATCAAAAATTTCAATCTGATTAATTGACTTATTAATGTTTGTTTTATCCGGAACATATGAGCCGTAAGCAACCATAATACCCATAGCAACGCTGATAGAGTAGAAAAGCTGTCCCATAGCGTCCATAATTACCAAGAAAAATTGCTTGAATGTTACGCCTTTGAAATTAGGGATTAAATAAAGCTTTAAACCTTGAAGTCCCGTTCTTGTAATTCCCGTTGCCTCGTCTGTGTATTTAAGCGTAAGGGAAAATACCGAAATTCCTATGATAAGAACAACAAGTATAGGCATAAGTATTTTGCCCATTTTTTCAATACCCTTGTCAACACCGCCGAGAACAACACCCGCCGTTGCCGCAATGAATACCAAA
Organism: uncultured Clostridia bacterium; assembly: GCA_945874765.1. Lineage (GTDB taxonomy): Bacteria > Bacillota > Clostridia > Oscillospirales > Acutalibacteraceae > Eubacterium_R. The sequence continues at coordinate 256,298 of CAMCHQ010000001.1, read as the reverse complement.
AGCCAAATGATAGGCTCGCTTTTGCCCGATATAAAACTTGTGAAATATCCGTCTTGCGCCGCCGCAGCACCTTTGCCGCTGATAAAGGTTATAAAATATTTGAAAACCCAACCGCCGATAGCACAGTAATAAGGCAAAATGATAATAGGTACAAGTGTAGCAAGTGAACCTAAAAAGCCGAATTTCCTGTTGATTTTTCCGTAAGCCGTAAGCGGACTTTGCTTTGTTTTTCTTCCGATTGCAATTTCCGTAGTAAGAAGCGTAAAGCCGAATGTGAATACCAAAATAAGATAACAGAAAATAAATAAACCGCCGTTATCTTTAGCCGCTAAATAGGGAAATCTCCAAATGTTTCCGAGACCTACCGCACTTCCTGCCGCCGCAAGAACAAATCCGATAGAGCCTGAGAAACTGCCTCTCTTTTTCTCAGTCATAATAATCTCCAATCAAAATATAGTATAATGTCTATATTATATATTAATATTAAATGTTTATCAAGCCACCGCAGTAGCACTTTAAAGCGACAGTTATGTTACAACAAAAATAAAGGAATCAAAAGACGCATTAAATAAGAATTTTGATTCCTTTTATGTTTTCCGATTTATTGAAAATTATTCAAAAGCTTATTGATTTTCGCTGTTTGCCATAATCTTTTCACGCTTTTCCTCAAGCTCTTTTTGAGCCTGCTCTTTAACCTTGCCTGTGTAATTGTTAAAGAACATAGGAATGATTGTAAGCAAGAAGCCTATGGCAGGAACGATTGTAACAAGTGCTAAAAGCATTTTTTGACTGTCAACCGATTGCTGGAAGAAAATCTGTCTGCCCGCATTGTCAACGAGTGATTTATCAACTGCTTTAAAGTCTGTTCTGTCAAGAATCTGACCGAATACGAATGTTGCAACAGCGGCATTAACCTTTGAAAGGAATGTCTGGAATGCGAAGCAAACACCTTCTTGTCTTTCACCTGTTTTCCATTCAAGGTAGTCAACAGAGTCTGCGATAAGTGCATATGTGATAACGTTGTAAATACCAAGCGGAAGACCCATAAGGAAGAGGAATACCCAAAGAACATAAATATTAGCCTTTGTAACATCCTTAGCCATAACTACATAGCAAAGTGCGTGAACAACAAGACCGAATAATGCCGAACCGATATAGATTTGCTTGAGTGAGAATTTCTTTCTGAGAACAGGGAAGATTGCCATTGCCGGAACCATACCTACACCGATTGCAACTGTAAGAGTGGTTACGATTGTTCCACGAGGAATCCAGAAATCGTAAGCTGCAGCTGCGTCAACATTAGGTACAAGTGTTGTTTGAGCACCCGGTAAGAAGTCTTGGAATATCTGAGTAAAGTCTGTATAGTTTTGAATGATAATGTAGTTGCCGATATAGTCAGCACACTGGTTTGCGGTTACCATTGTTGAACCTAAAATTGCGGCGAAAATAACAATGATGAGAAGTCTGTTTTTGCCGAGAACAACAAATGTTTCTTTGAATGAAGGAGTATGGTCCATCTTAGGTACTCTTTCTTTAGATACAAAGAAAATGAGGATTGAAAGACCGCAGCCCAAAAGTGCAAAGATAACACCGCTGATAAAGAATCCCTTTGTATAGCCCAAATTGCTCTGATAAAGAATAGGAACAAGAAGAGCAGGGAGGATACCGCCGAATGTAGAACCTAAACGTGCGGTTGAAATAAATGATGTTCTTTCGCTTTCAAGCGGAGTGATAACCGATGAAAGTCCCCAGAAAGGAACGTCTTGGATTGTGAATGCAACGCCCCAAAGAATGTATGTTACAAGTGCCCATACAAATGCGGCAGTTGAACCTTCTTTAAACGGAGCAGAGAAAAGAGCGATTGTTGTTATCGCAATAGGGATAGGCGCAAATAAAAGGTAAGGTCTCATTTTGCCCCATCTTGATTTTGTTCTGTCAACAATCATACCCATAACCGGGTCATTAAGTGCGTCAAATACACGTCCGATAAGAATGATTGTTGTACCTTGTTTTAATGTAAGTCCCGCACCGTTTTGAAAAAATACGAGTGTGAACATTGACATAAGGGTGTAAATACCCGAACGTCCGAACGCACCGACCGTAAAGCAAATGCGCTCTTTCATAGTTAAATATTTTTTTGTTTCAGCCATTTATTTTCTCCTTTTAATTACTGCCGGCAAAATAACCGGAGCTTCTTCTTGAGCGTTTTGCATTTGCTTTAATAATAAATATTTAAGCTCCTGCCTAACGTGTGCGTATCTCGGATCTTTAATGAGATTGTGCTTTTCATTCGGGTCTTTTTGTAAATCATATAAATAATTTTCAAAATAAACCTTTGATTTGTGATGTGCATAACCTGTTATTGCGGCGTCACGAACTTCATATTTGAACCTGTCGGTTCTGATAGCACGTGAATTTGAAGCCTCACTAATCTGCATAAATACGCAGTCACGTTTTTCATTAGGATTGTCAATCTGCTTTGCAAGGTCAACGCCCATATAAGTTTTAGGAATAGGAATACCTGCCATTGAAAGAAGAGTAGGCGGTAGGTCAATAAGTGATGAAAGCCTTTCTTCCTTTTTTCCGCCGACAAACTTGCCGCCTTTTATAATCAAAGGAGTATGCGTTGCGCTTTCGTGGCAGCTCCTCTTGTATTCGGGATTTCTCGTCTTGAAATGACTGCCGTGGTCAGATGTATAAATAATAATTGTATCATCATATATTCCAAGCTCTTTAAGCTTTTTAATAAGCCTGCCCACATTATAGTCAAGCCTGTTAATTGCCGAAATATAATCCGGATACATTTCCTTGTAGTCGCCCTTTAAAAATGTTAAATCATCAGGCAAAGGGTAGTTCTTGAATTTTTCGACAGTCGGCTTGTAACCCTCATATGTATGATGGTCGTTTTGATGATGCGGCTCCAATTGACTTACAAACATAAAAAACGGCTTGTCTTTATCTCTTTTATCAAGATATTCAAGTGCAAAATCGTTTATGCAGTCGGCTCTGTAGCCCTTAAAGTCAATCTTGTTTCCGTCCTCGTCAAAAATGTATCCGTCATATCCGTGCGACGTAAATTCAAGTACATCCGCACCTCTGAAATATTGATACTCGCCTTGCTTATCTCTCGGAATAGGTGTGCTTTCACAGTGAAGTCCGATACCCGGAAGCCTGTTTGAAGCTAAATGCCATTTGCCTATGTAAGCCGTTTGATAGCCTGCTTCGTTAAAGTAATGTGCAAGCGGTTTAATGTCACTCGGAAGCGGAACACCGTTCCAATAACAACCGCATTGCGTTGCGTAAACACCCGTTTGCAGGCAAGCCCTTGCAGGACCGCAAACAGGTTGGCAGGTAAAGTTCTTTTCATACTCTATGCCTTCTTTTGCAAGCTCGCAAAGGTTGGGTGTTACCTCTTCATTAATCGTGTCCCAGCGCTGCTGGTCAGAAAAATAGAAGATGATGTTTTTCTTTCCCATAATTTACCCCTTATTAAAATATTTTTTATGCTATAAAGCCGGCAATCGCATTGTAGAAATTAACTACTGCTATTGCGGCAACAACTGTTGTAAAAACAGTTTTAATTACTTTTTCATTTCCTTTTTTATTCATCTTAGCGCCTAAAAGACCGCCTACAACCGCACAAATAATCGCAACGATGAGCGTTACAACATTAAATTCGGGTATTGTATGCGTAACTCCTAAGGTGATAAGTTTTGAAAGCTGACTGAAAAATATGGTTCCTACGCTGTATACTGCCGCTTCCTTAACGGTCATTGAGAAGAAAAGAGCAAGAAATGCAACGTTAATCGGTCCGCCGCCCACGCCTAAAAATGAAGCTATAAAGCCAAGCGCAAGACCTACAAGAACGATACAAACAGGATTTTTTACTTTGAAACTTTTTGCGCTTTTTAAATTTATGTAAACAACAGACGCAACAAGCAAAATTCCTAAAATCAAGCCTTGTAAACTTTTAAGTTTGTTATTGTCAAATAATGTAAGAAGATAATCAAAGAGTTTTGAGCCGAGCACACCGCCGACAACTGCGCCGAGCGACAGCGAAATTATCAGTTTAAAGTCAATTTTTGTTTTTGATTTTATGTGCTTAACAGTCGAACTTATGCTCATACTGAAAACAGCACAGGTAGAATAGAAATTGACAATATTAATAGGGTCTTTGCCGATAAGGTCAAGAAGCGGTTTAATTATAACTCCTCCGCCAAGTCCCACATACGCACCCATAAAGGTGGCAAATATAATAATTATACCGTATAAAACAGTTGTCAATTTACTTCATCTCACTCTTTGAAAAATGCACTTTGGTATTATATAATAAAAATAATATTTTGTCAATTAAATTATTACATTATCGACTAATTGTCGCATAAAAGTTGCTTTCCCAAGCAGGAATATATACGCTGTGCCTGAAGTAGAGTTTATATTTATCGCTGAAACTCAATATTTTTTTGCCGAGGGAATACAAGTCCTCGTTTCTGTGGTAAGCGCACACGTAAAGTTTCGGCAAATATGTATTTATAATTTTTTTCGCCCCGTCAAGCGCTTTCATTTCCGAACCCTCAATATCCATTTTTATCATAGTGACACGGCAGTCGATTAATGAGTCGATATCGGTTACTCTTACAGGTACTCCGCTTGCCGAAATATGCGAATTCCTGCTCTGCTCTTTTGCAAAAATAAGCGTGTCTTTTTCATTCCACGCACCCATATTATAAGTCTCTAAATTATCCATTTCAGCTGTGTTTTTAATAAGCTTTTTATAACTTTTTGAATCAGGCTCAAGCGCTATGATTTTCTTGTATTTACCGTGGGTGTAGGCTGTGAACTCTCTGATTGTATCCCCGTCGTATGCGCCTAAATCAACTATCGTTTCACTGTCTGTAAGTTTTAAAATGTCACGGTAAATACTCTCTTTGTCGCAAAATGAATTTATTAGATAATCGACTTTACCGGACACCTTGAAATTGAGTATGTCGACATAGTCTTTTTTGCTTCTTTCATCAGCTAAATGTTCATATACAAAATCAAAATCTTTATCGTGCTCTTTTACATACTCTTTTGTAAAAAGTCCGCCGCCGGCAACAGGTACGTCGGGTGCAAAAACTCTATGCTCACTGTTGATTTTTTTGATGTTGTCAATAACGTTTTCAAGATGGGTCGCAAACGCCAAAACAACATTAAAATCATCGTACTTTTCGCAAACTTCGCTGTATTTGAGCACCTTGTAACCTAAAAAAGAATGTCCTCTCACAAATTCGTCACTTGCAAATATTTCGCTTACCTTTACTCCGTATTCGTCAAGAGTGGAAATTATTTTTTCGGCACCGTTTCCCATTCCGTAAACCATTATCGGTTTGTTGTCGTTTTTCAGAAAATCCCAAACGTTTTCTTCTTTTATTTTCTCAATCATTTCTTTGCTCCGTGTTAATTTTGATGAAATAATTATATCATAAAACATTTGTCTTTACAAATATTAAAAAATATTATATAATATTCTTTGATTTAAAAATAAAAATTTTATTATTCTAGGGGGAATTCGCCTTTATGGGCAGTGCCTTTAAAAATCTGTTTAAAAAAGAAAGCTCAACCGAGGACGAAATTAAACAGCTTGTTGAGGAAGATGAACAGGTAGGTCAGCTTGAAAAAAATCAGAGAGAAATGATTAATAATATTTTCGAGTTTGACGATTTGGACGCAGGGGATATAATGACTCACAGAATAGATATCAATGCGCTTGATTGTAATTTGAGTATTGAAAAAGCGGTTGAACTTGCTATTGAGTACGGTAATTCCCGTCTCCCTGTTTATGATGAGGACCTTGACCGTATTTGCGGTGTACTTTATGTTAAGGATTTGCTTAAATTTGTCGGCAAACCTATATCAAAGGATGAAAAACTTGTATCTTATATGAGAAAACCGCTTTTTGTTCCTGAGTCTATGCCTTGCGGTAAACTTTTTGCGAAAATGACGGAAGCGAGAGTTATGCTTGCAATAGTTATTGATGAATACGGCGGCACGGCAGGTCTTGTTACTATGGAAGATATTTTGGAAAGCATAGTAGGTAATATTTGCGATGAATACGACGGCGAGGAAGAGCAAAGCATAACTAAAATAGATGATAATACATTTACTTTTGACGGCTTTGCGGATATCGACGATGTGTCGGCGGTTCTCGGGGTTGAAATTCCCGACGGTGATTATGATACCGTAGCAGGCTTTGTTATCAGTCTTTTGGGCTATTTGCCGAGTGAGGATGATAAAAAAGAGCACAGCGTTAAATATAATAATCTTGTTTTTACCGTTTTGGATGTGGTTGACAGAAGAATCGGCAAAATCAAAGTAGAGGTTGAAAAATAAGGCGAAAATATGGCAGAACAAATTATAGAATTTGAAGCTATGGAGCAGGCGGTAAGTCTGTTCGGCAGCTTTGATGAAAATGTTAAACTGATTGAAAGTGAATATGATGTTTCGATTATTTCACGTGGCAGTGAATTAAAGGTTATAGGCGATGTTGAAAATGTCGATAAGGCGGCAAGGGCTTTGCGTTCAATGCTCACGCTGATAAATAAGGGCGAAAGCCTGACAGAGCAAAATGTTCGTTATGTTTTAACTCTTGTCAACGAGGGCAATGAGGACAAAGTTGCGGCAATGAGCAGCGGCTCGATTTGTATTTCGTCTAAGGGCAGACCCATTAAGCCGAAAACACTCGGTCAAAAAAGGTATTGCGACGCTATAGCGAATAATACAATCACTTTCGGCATAGGTCCGGCAGGTACGGGTAAAACGTATCTTGCCGTTGCAATGGCGGTTACGGCTTTTCGTGCTAAGGAAGTGGACAGGATTATTTTAACCCGTCCGGCTGTTGAGGCAGGCGAGAAACTCGGATTTTTACCGGGTGATTTGCAAAGTAAGGTTGACCCTTATTTAAGACCGCTTTATGACGCACTTTTCGATATGCTCGGCGCTGAAAATTTCCAAAGGTATCAGGAGCGTGGGGCAATTGAGGTTGCACCGCTTGCATATATGCGTGGCAGAACGCTTGATGACAGTTTTATTATTCTTGACGAAGCGCAAAATACCACACCCGAGCAAATGAAAATGTTTTTAACCCGTTTAGGCTTTAATTCAAAAATGGTTATAACGGGCGATATAACTCAAATAGATTTGCCTGACGGTAAAAAGTCGGGGCTGAAAAAAGTAATGCACATTCTCAGAAATGTCAACGATATAGCAATTTGCAAATTTGACAAAAAGGATGTTGTAAGGCACAAACTTGTGCAGGATATAGTAAATGCTTACCAAAAATACGAGGAGGATAAGAATAATGGACACAGTTAAAGTAGTAATTTCAAATGACCAAAAAGCAGTTAAGATTCCGACCGGAATAAGAATGTTAATCAGACGTTGCTGTCACGCTGTTTTAGAACTTGAACATTTTGAAGGCTCGGCGGAAGTCAGCGTTCGTTTTGTTGATAATGAACAAATCAGAGAACTTAATAAACAATACAGAAACATTGATAAAGAAACAGACGTTCTTTCATTCCCACTCGGTGAAAACGGGGTATATGACATTAATCACGATACAGGTGCTAAGCTTTTGGGCGATATCGTAATTTCTGTTCCTAAGGCTGTTGAGCAGGCTGAGATGTATAATCATCCGCTTCAAAGAGAAATCGGTTTTTTGACCGTTCATTCTATGCTTCATCTTTTGGGATATGACCACGAAAACGGCGGTCTTGAAGCAGTACATATGCGTGAAAAGGAAGAAACCGTGCTTACACAAATCGGCTGGAAACGCAATAACAGCTACTATATGGGAGACGAATAATGACAAAAACAGCTTTTGTAGCTATTGTAGGTAAACCGAATGTCGGCAAATCATCATTGCTCAACAGAATGCTCGGTCAAAAAATTGCAATAGTATCATCAAAACCGCAAACCACAAGAACTAAGATTATGGGTGTTCTCACTCAGGGTGAAACTCAACTTGTTTTTACCGATACACCGGGATTTCATAAGCCGCATAATAAACTCGGAGAAAAAATGAACGAGGCGGTCGGCGATACAGTCGGCGGTGTTGACGCCTGTCTTTTTTTGACAGAGCCGAGAGGTGAACTTAACGAGCAGGAACTTCAGCTTCTTGAAATGTTTAAAAAGCAGAAAATGCCCGTTATTCTTGCGATTAATAAAATCGATATGATAAACGATAAGGAAGAACTTTTGAAAAGAATTGTCTACCTTACCTCGTTTTATGACTTTACGGCGGTTGTTCCCGTCAGTGCGACTGAGGGTGACCACGTTGACGAGCTTATTGACGAACTTGATAAACTTGCTTTTGAATCGCCGCACTTTTTCCCTGACGATACTTTGACCGACCAGCCTGAAAGAGTGCTTGCGGCAGAAATTATAAGGGAAAAAATACTTCGCTTAATGGATAAGGAAATTCCGCACGGTATTGCGGTTGCGGTTGAAAAAATGCGTGAGCGTGACGATAAGGATATCCTTGATATTGACGCAACAATTTATTGCGAGCGTGAAAGTCATAAGGGTATGGTTATCGGCAAAAACGGCTCAATGCTTAAAAAGATTTCCACTTATGCAAGGCAGGACCTTGAACGCTTTTTCCAAATTAAAGTTAATCTTCACTGCTGGGTAAAGGTTAAAGAGGATTGGAGAAACAGGGAAGGTCTTATTCACAATTTCGGTCTTGACAATAAATAATTAATTCCAAATATTCACACGCTTAAATTTTTTATCGTAGTATAAAATAAAAACGGTGATATTTTATGATTGACAGCGCTTGGCAAAATTTTTGGAATACAGGTAAAATTGACGATTATCTGAAATTTAAGCAGACGGAAAATCAATATTACAGTAATAATCGGGAAGTGCACAATGGCAAAGACGAAGGGACTTGTAATCAAAGAACAAACAGTTGGGGAGAGTGACCGCTTAGTTACTCTCCTTACTGCTGATTACGGACTTGTAAACGCCTTTGTAAGGGGTGCTAAACAACTTAAAAATAAGCTTGCGGCTTCAACTTCCCTTTTTGCATACAGTGACTTTTCCATTTATCAGGGCAGAGACGCTAATATCGTCGATAATGCCGTGCCGATTGAAATATTTTTCGATTTGAGAAAGGATATCGAACGTCTTGCGGTTGCGCAGTATTTTGCCCAACTTGCATATGAACTTGCCGCCGAAGGTCAGCCAGAGGCGGAAATGCTCAGCGTGATTTTAAATTCACTTCATCTTCTTTGTAAGGGTGAAAAAGAAATTATCCAAATTAAGTCCGTTGTTGAGTTTAGATTGATGTCCCTATCAGGCTATATGCCCAATATTTTGGCTTGTGCCAACTGCGGTACATATGAAACGGATGTAATGTATTTTGATACGCTTGAAGGCTGTATCTATTGCAAAAATTGTCAAAAAATCGGTGCAATTGCCTGCCCTAAAAATGTTATAACGGCTGTAAGATTTATTTGTCTTACCGAGCCTAAAAAGATTTATTCTTTCTCATTGAGTAAGGAAAATCTTGAACTTTTATCTAAAATAAGTGAGCAATACGTTTTGTCGCATATTCAAAAGCGTTTGCCCACTCTCGAATTTTATAAATCAGTTAAACTTTAAAGGTAATACTTATGAATAAAAACCATAAAACACTCGAACTTGACCTGATTCTTGAAAAACTTGCAGGAGAATGTTCTTGTGATGACGCTAAAGATTTGGCAAGGCAGTTAAAACCCGTCAGCGATATGGCAGAGGTTGAAATGCTTTTGCAGCAAACAGAGGATGCGTTTTCACTTCTTGCACGCTTTGGCGGTCCGTCATTTTCAGGTCTTAAAAATGTAAATAATCCTCTTCACAGGGCTGCGGCAGGCGGTTCGCTTAATCCTAAGGAACTTTTGGATATTGCTTATTGCCTTCGTGCACTCAGAACTCTTGATGAGTGGCGCAACCATTCAAGCGGTGTTAAAACAAGTCTTGATTTTTTCTTTGAGGGGATAACTTCCAACAAATATCTTGAAGCTAAGATTTTATCGTGCATTATAAGCGAAGAGGAAATTGCTGATAAAGCGTCGGATACTCTTTTTGATATAAGAAAGAAAATCAGGTCAAAGGAAAATTCCATAAGAGAAAAACTTGACTCTCTTATCCATTCATCTCACTATCAGCAGTTTTTGCAGGAGGCGATTATCACTCAGCGAAACGGCAGATTTGTTGTTCCCGTTAAGGCTGAATGCAGGGGCAATGTTCCCGGTCTCGTTCACGATACCTCTTCAACAGGCGCTACCGTGTTTATTGAACCGGCTTCGGTTGTTGATGCAAATAACGATATTAAGGTTCTTCAGGGCAAGGAACGAGATGAAATAATGCGTATTTTGTATGAACTTTCAGCCGAAGCAGGCGACTTTGCCGAATCGATTAAACATTCATATGAAAGCGCAATAAGACTTAATCTTATTTTTGCAAAAGCTCACCTTGCTTATAAAATGAAAGCTACTAAGCCGATACTTAACAATGAAGGTATAATTTATCTTAAAAAAGCACGTCATCCGCTTATCGACCCTAAAAAGGTTGTTGCAACGGATATTGCGCTCGGCGACGAATATGATACGCTTGTTATTACAGGTCCCAATACCGGCGGTAAAACCGTATCGCTTAAAACACTCGGTCTTTTAACTCTTATGACTATGTGCGGTCTTCTTATTCCGGTGTCGGACAGGTCGAGAGTATCTGTTTTTAATAATGTTCTTGTTGATATCGGCGATGAGCAGAGTATTGCGCAATCTCTTTCAACTTTTTCATCTCATATGGTTAATATTATCGATATAATGAAAAAGGCAGACGGTAAATCACTTATTTTAATCGATGAACTCGGTGCAGGAACCGACCCTGTTGAGGGTGCGGCGCTTGCCGTGTCGGTTATTGAGGCGCTTAGGGAAAAAGGTTCGATTATTGCCGCAACCACTCACTATGCAGAACTAAAGGCATATGCACTTGATACTCCCGGTGTTACAAACGGTTGTTGCGAATTTGATATTGAAACACTTCGTCCTACCTATAAACTTTTAATAGGTGTTCCGGGCAGGTCAAACGCATTTGCAATTTTGAAACATCTCGGTATGAATCAGGAGGTTATTGATAACGCTAAGGCAATTGTTGGCTCCGATAACCGTGATTTTGAAGCCGTGCTTGAAAAACTTGAAGCGTCACGCCACGCACTTGAAGAGGAACGCAAAGTTGCCGAGGAAATGACCGAGAGAGCAAGAAAGATTGAAGAAAAGGCGCAGAGTGAGAGAGATAAAATAGAAACTCTCAAGGCTCGTGAACTTGATAAGGCAAAACGAGAGGCACAAAAACTTATTGATGCCGCCGAGCGTAAATCAAGTCAATTTCTTCTTGAACTCGATAAACTCAAAAAAGAGCAAAATTCATCTAATGCAACTGAAATTGCACGTAAAACACGCAGGGCTGTTAAGGCGCAGATGGGTGAAATGGACGACCTTATTAATCCTAACGAACTTGCAGATAATTGGGATTATGACTATAAATTGCCACGCAATCCCGTACCTGGTGACAGAGTTGTTATTAAAGGTATCGGTGAGGGTGAGGTACTCGAATTTAAAAATAATAATGTTTTTGTTAAATCGGGCTTACTTAAAACACGTGTTAAACTTTCGGATATTATGATTCTTGATAAGCCGAAGAAAAAGCCGGTTAAAACACAGCACAATGTTTACCGTACTTCTTCCCGTGCCGACGCAGACGTTAAGACGGAAATCGATATGAGAGGCGAAACCGTTGATGAAGCTTTGTCAGAGCTCGGTCTTTTTATCGACAGATGTGTGCTTAACAATATTGAAGAAATAAGAATTATTCACGGCAAGGGTACGGGCGCTCTCAGAAGTGCGGTTACCGATTATCTTAAAACTCATCCCAATGTGTCGGAGTTTAGACTCGGTCGATACGGCGAGGGTGAAAACGGCGTTACTATCGCTAAGCTTAAATAAACGGAGAAAATTATGGCAGACGAACTTGAAAATTTAACAGGCATTGTCGAGGGTATTACGTACAGAAACGAAACTAACGGATATGCGGTTGCCGAAGTTAAAACAGGTGATGAGTTTGTTACCGTTGTCGGCGTTTTGGGCGATATTACCGTCGGCGAGCAAATTGTTTTTCAAGGCGAGTGGACTATGCACCCAAACTTTGGCAGGCAGTTTAAATCGGTTCGTTTGACGCACAGCCGACCTGCCGACGCTTCGGGTATGCACCGTTTTCTTGCAAGCGGAATAATCAAAGGAATAGGCGAGGCGACGGCAACCAAGATAGTTGAAAAATTCGGCTCAAATACATTTAATGTTATAGAGTGCGAGCCTGAACGTCTTGCAGAAATTAAAGGTATTTCCAAAGCTAAGGCAAAGCAGATTAGCAGAGATTTTAAAATGCAGTTTGCCGCAAGAGACGTTATGAACGGTCTTGCCGAACTCGGTTTTAATCAGCAGGAAGCATATGATATTTACAGCGTACTTAAAAGTGACAGCCTTGATATAGTTAATGAAAACCCTTATGCACTTGTGTCCCTTGTGTCAAGTATCGATTTTGCAAGGGCGGACGAGATTGCGATGAACTTGCAGCAGGCTCCGCCTTTTGATTGCAGGTGTCAGGCAGGCGTTACATATATAGTAAGGCATAATCTTTTTAACGGTCATACGTGTTTGCCGAGAAAGAGTATTATTAAACCGGCAATGCTTCTTTTGGAGTGCAGTGAGGATGACGCCGAAATAGCAATTGACAATGCTATTGACGCAAAACAGCTTGTTGAGGAAGATATAGACGGTAAGCCGTTTCTTTTCCTGCCTGAAATTTATGAGGCGGAATCGGGTATTGCCGAGCGTATTAAGGTTATGATTGAATATCCCCCGGCTCCCAAGGAGATTTCTCCTGCCGAAATTGATACGTTTGAAAAAACGAATAATATCACGTTTGACGAAAAGCAAAGACAGGCTATAGAAATAGCGGTTAATAAAGGACTTCTTATTTTAACAGGCGGTCCCGGTACAGGTAAAACAACAACCGTTAAGGGTATTATCACTCTTATGGAAAACAGAGGGCTTGACGTAGCGCTTGCCGCACCTACGGGAAGAGCCGCAAAAAGAATGACCGAGCTTACAGGCAAAGAGGCTAAAACTATTCACAGGCTTCTCGAAGTTGAATATAAAGACGGCGCAACCGAGCCGAGTTTTGCTCATAATCTTAAAAATCCGCTTGAATGTGACGCCGTAATTGTCGACGAACTTTCAATGGTTGATGTTACGGTATTTTCGGCGCTGTTGGATGCTCTGCCGCTTTCCTGCCGCTTGATTATGGTGGGGGATAAAAATCAGCTTCCGCCCGTCGGTGCCGGTAATGTTCTTGCCGATTTGATTAAAAGCGGTCTAATCGGTGTTGTGAGCCTTGATAAAATCTTTCGTCAGGCTATGAAAAGTAAAATCGTTTCAAATGCTCATAGGGTTGTGAACGGTGAAATGCCTGTTTTTGATAACAGTATTGATTCCGATTTCTTTTTGCTTAGGGAAAATTCAAAATATAATGCAGCAGGAAAAATAGTTAATCTTGTAACTAACAGAATACCGGTCGGTTACGGATTTGACAGTATAAAAGATATTCAGGTGCTTTGCCCAAGCCGTAAGGGTGAGGTAGGAACAGAAAATATCAATGCGCTTTTGCAGGCAAGGCTTAATCCTCCTTCAAGTGAAAAAAACGAGATTAAATATAAGGGCTATACCTTGCGTGAGGGCGATAAGGTAATGCAAATTAAAAATAACTATGATGTTCCGTGGTTTAAAGACGGTGAAAACGGCACGGGTGTATTTAACGGCGATATCGGTATACTTACACGTATTGACCGTGCAAACGATATTATCAATGTACGCTTTGATGATAAAGAAGCAATGTATAGTTTGGAAAATGTTAAAGAAATCGAACTTGCTTATGCTATGACGGTGCATAAAAGTCAGGGCAGTGAGTTTGCGGCGGTTGTTTTGCCGACTATTGCAACTCCGCCTAAGCTTTCTTACAGAAATTTGTTTTATACCGCTTTAACACGTGCACGTAACTTGCTTATCATTGTCGGCAATGAGGCTTCTGTTAAAGCAATGGTTGATAATGATAAAAAAAGCAGACGTTACAGCGCACTTGTTCATTTTTTATCTGTTGACAATAATGCTTTTTTTAAGTAACATAGTATAAAGTTTAAAAATTATAATTATTTAGGAATGTTAAATATGTTTGGTTATGATTTGGGAATAGATTTGGGCACAAGCACTGTTGTAATTTCGGTTGTAGGTAAAGGCGTCGTTTTAAGCGAGCCTGCTTATGTTGCCTATGATGTCAATAAGGGCGAAATGCTTTATGCCGGCAAACGTGCTTATTACCTTGAGGGCAGAGAACCTGTGGGCGTAAGCGTTATTCAGCCGATTAAAAACGGAAATGTAAGTAATTACGACCTTGCCTGCCAAATGGTGGAATATTTTATGAACAAGGTTCTTAAAAAGAATATATTTAAGCCGAGGATTGTTGCCTGCGTTTCGTCAGACAGTACAGACGTTGAAAGAAGAACGCTTATTTCTGTCTTGATTTCGGCAGGTGCACGTTCCGTCTGCCTTGTTGAACAGCCTCTTTGTGCCGCTTTCGGCGCAGGTATTGACCCACTTAATCCTACCGGTGTGTTTGTTATCGATGTAGGTGCAGGTTCAACGGATATGGCGGTTATCAGTCAGGGTGCTATGAGCCAAAACGAAACTGTTAAAATCGGCGGCGACGATTTTGATGAGGCTATTGTAAAATATCTTAAAGAAAAGCACGGGCTTCTTGTAGGTCTCAGGACTGCCGAGGATATTAAGAAAACTATAGGCTCTGCCATTATGCGTGATACAGATGTTACTATGAACGCCAAGGGCAGAAACGTTCTTTCCGGGCTCCCTAAAGTTGTTGAAATAACCGGTAATGAGATTTGCGCTTGCTTTGGCGATCTTCTTGATGAGATTATGACTGTCGCTAAATCTATGTTTGAACGTACTTCTCCGCAACTCGTGGCTGATATTACAAATTCAAGTATTCTTTTGACAGGCGGTATGTCTCAGCTTTTCGGTCTTGATAAGCTTATTTCTCAAACGCTCAATCTTGACGTGACTATCCCTGTAAGAGCTAATCTCTGCGTTTCTAAGGGCTGCGAGATTGCACTTAAAAAAATGCATATTCTTGACGGCTACGGCTATTCGTTTAAGACTAAGGAAGAGGTCAGAATCAGATGATTCAAATTTATTACGGCTTTGGAAAAGGTAAAACTACTGCCGCAATCGGGCAGGGTATGAGAGCGAAGGGCGCAGGAAAATCGGTAACCTTTGTTCAGTTTTTAAAAGATAATAAATCAAGCGAGCTGTCGGTTTTGCCTTTTGATATTTTTAATGCACCCGATTCTCTTCCTTTTAATCCGGGCAAGGAATATCAAGCTTGGGTTGACAGTGCGATTGACTATATAGAAAATTCTGAAAGCGATATTATCATTCTTGATGAATTTCTTGACGTCGTCGACTCGTTTTTGTCGGTTGAAAAGGCACTTGATATTCTTAATATGCTTGCCGACAGGGAAGTTGTGATTACAGGTCATAAGGAAATTAAAGAACTTTTTGAAAAGGCAGACTATATAACCTTTATGGATAAAATCAAGCATCCGTTTGATTTGGGAGTTAAGGCAAGAAAAGGTATTGAATATTAATTTTAGAAAGGGGAAGCGCTATGGATAAATTTTCAAATTTTAATCCCAAGGTTTGCTTTCTCTTTTTTGTTTTTACCGTTTTGCTTATTCTTTTAAATTTTAATCCGATATTTCTTTGCGTGTCGCTTCTTTCAGGCGTTATTTATAATGCTATGCTTCAGGGCAAAAAGACTTTTAAAACGTTTTTTATGTTTCTTTTGCCTTTTACTTTGCTTGTGGGAATTTTTAATATGGCGTTTACGTCTTACGGAGTTGATATTTTATTTTCGATTTCGAATAAAAATTTCACTGCCGAGGGGCTTTCCTACGGCTTGTGCCAAGGCGTTATGTTTTCAAGTGTAATCGTTTGGCTTTCAAGCTATTCATATGTTTTGAGCAGTGATAAATTTATGTCCGTCTTTTCAAAACTTGCACCTAATTTAACGCTTGTTTTAACCATGACGCTTTCGTTTATTCCACGACTTCGTAAAAATGCGCAGGAAATTAATGACGCAAGGCTTAATGTAAATACAAATCAAAGCAAATTTAAAAAAAGCCTTGATAATTTTTCTTCTCTTGTTTCAATGACTTTGGAGGAAAGTATAGAGGTGTCGGATACTATGCGTGCAAGAAATTTCAACTCCTCTCGCAAGCCGTATTCCAAATACAGATTTAATCTTGACGACGGTATTGTTTTGCTTGTTCTTTTAGCTTTGAGTATTTCCTGTATAGTTTTAAATTCACTTGATAAGGCGGAATTTATATTTGACCCTGAAATAAAAATGCTCTCTTTTTCACCGATTTTTCTTATTTTATATACAATTTATATGTTTTTACCTGTTATAATTAATATTTCGGAGGGTATCAAATGGCACTTTTTGAAGCAAAAAATTTAACATTTTCTTATCCTCTTTCCGATAAAAAAGCGCTTAAAGGTGTTGATTTAACGGTTGAACAGGGTGAATTTATTCTCGTTATGGGCAAAAGCGGAAGCGGAAAATCAACTCTTCTTCGTCTTTTGAAAAAAGAAATTTCCCCAATCGGAGATATCGACGGTGAAATTAATATCGACTGCGACAGTATCGGTTTTGTAGGTCAAAATCCCGAAACTTCATTTGTTTGCGATAACGTTCGCTCGGAACTTGCTTTTGCACTTGAAAATGAGAAATGTTCCAATGACGAAATAACAGTCAGAATAGGTGAGACCGCTTCGTTTTTCAATCTCAACAATTTGCTTGATAAGAAAATCGACGAGCTTTCGGGCGGAGAAAAGGCAAGCGTTGCAATCGCTTCTGCAATGATAAGCGACGTTCGGGCACTTTTGCTTGACGAGCCTCTTTCTCAGCTTGACCCTAAGGCAGTAACTACCGTTTCGTCAATGCTCAAAAGGATTAACGAAGAACTCGGCGTAACCGTTATTGTTGTTTCTCATTCAAGTGAGGAGTTTATTGATTTTTGCGACAGACTTGTTATCCTTGAAAACGGCGGGGTTATTTGCGACGATACACCGGATAATGCGAAAAAGGATAATTCTCTTTTGCCGTATTTTCCTGTTTGCACACGTCTTTTTGATGAAAGACCGCTTAATATCAAATCAGCCGTTTCTCTTGCCGATAAACTTCACGAAAAGCCAATTCAAAATATAAACAAAAAAGAAGCAGACGTTTGTGTTAATTTAAAAAACATAACATTTGCTTATAATAAAAATCAAAATGATATATTGTCCCGTCTTAATTTTAAGGCGTATAAATCTCAAATAAACTGCATTATCGGTGCTAACGCAAGCGGCAAAACTACTCTTTTAAAGGTAATCGCAGGTATTAAAAAGCAATATTCGGGAAAGGCAAAAATTACAGGCAAATGCGCTTATATGCCTCAAAACGTAAAATATCTTTTCACTAAAGATTCGGTCGGTGAGGAAATAAAAACCCAAACCGCCGAAAAACTCGGTATTTCGGATTGCCTTAATCAACATCCGTTTGATTTAAGCGGCGGTCAGGCTCAAAAGCTTGCTTTCGGAATACTTCTTGAGCAAGACGCAGATATTTTTCTTCTCGACGAACCTACCAAAGCGTTTGACGAATTTTCAAAAAATGATTTAAAATCATTTCTTTTTGAACTTAAATCTCAGGGCAAAACAATAATTATGGTGTCGCACGATTTGGACTTTGTCGGCGATATCGCTGATAACGTTTCGTTTTTAAGTGATGCTATTATTTCCAAGGCAGGCTTTAGACGTGAGGTATTTTCAAGCCTTAATTTTTACACCACCCAAATAAGACGAATTACAAAAAGATACCTTGAATCAGCCGTTTCAATGGGGGATATAGTATGAAAAAACTTTATCCCGTCTTGATTTTTTCAGCCTTGATATTTATCGTCTTATGGCAGCTCTTTTTCAGCAATACAAATTATTATTTGGTTTGCGTTGCCGTTTTGATAATTTCTATGCTTCCGTTTTTCTCTTCATTTGAAAGGGGAGAACATACGGCAAAAGATATTACTCTTATTGCTTCTCTTACAGCCCTTGCGGTTGTCAGCCGTGCGGTCTTTTATCTTATCCCTCAGGTTAAACCTATAGCCGCCGTTGTCGGTGTAAGCGGTGCGGTGTTAGGCGCTAAAAGGGGATACTTAATCGGTGCGCTTTCGATGTTTGCTTCAAATTTCATATTCGGTCAGGGCGCTTGGACGCCGTTTCAAATGGTCGCAATGGCGAGCGTCGGGCTGTGCTTCGGATTGGTTTTTGAACATATTAAGCCTACTAAAATTTCACTTGCAATCGTCGGCTTTTTATCGGTGCTTATTCTCTATGGGCTTATAGTCGACTTGTCCTCTGTGCTTTATTTTAACAGTGATATGTCACTTAAAGGGATATTAGCCGTCTATGCTGCCGGTGTGCCGTTTAATCTCGTTTTCGCTTGCGTTACGGCTGTATTTCTATTTCTGTTCGGCGAAACGTTTGTTAAAAAAATCGAAAGAATTAATATCAAATACGGTATCTGCCGTAATGATTAGAAAGGATTTATAATTATGGATAATCAAGAAATTCAAACAAATCCACAAAATAATGACAATAAAGACCCTAAGGACAATCCCGATACCATCAATCGCCTTTGCCGCTTTGCTTTTATTATGTCAACAATCGGCGTTTTGACAATCGGCATTTGTCCCGCATTCGGCGTTATGGGCATTGTTGTCGGAATGATTTTTAAAAGCAAAAATTTCCCTTTATCGGATTTGAACGAGGATAGAGTTAAAAAGGCAAAAGTTCTCGGAATTGTATCGCTTTTTCTTTTTGTTGTCGATATAATAATTCTTGCGGTCTTTTTGCCGAAAATTAAAGGATAGGAGAAAATTATGAGCGAAATATTATTTGAAAATAATAATGCAACGATTAAAAAAGTTATAAAGGAAGATGAAAAAAAGGGCAGTCAGGAATATGTATATCTTGACCTGCTTGACGAAAACGGTAATTCTAAAGTCACCATTCCTCTTAAAGAACCTAAAAAAGAAGAGCAGAAAACCGATAATAAATAATAATTAACGGCTATGAAGTTGATTGCTTCATAGCCGTTTTTTCGCCTTTATTTACTTTTAATTTCTCCAGTCAACTGTCTCGTTTACCAAAGTCTTGTTGTTTGAGTCAACGCTTATTACTTTGATGTTTTCAGGTGTGAGTTTAAGCATTGAAGCAACATATGTGCCGGCACCGTTTGCGTCAATTCCGCCGTCAATAAGTATAGGATACGGAGTAGATTTAATAAACTTTGAAATGTGCTCGTGACCTGCGGCTAAAAAGCTTACGTTTAACTTGTCGAGTTTGTCATAAGCCTCTTTTGACAAATCCTCTTCCATACAAATTTCTTTAGCGTGGGTGAGAGCAATTGTCTTTTTGTTTTCCTTGTTGTCAAGAGTTTCTAGCCAGTTAATCATTCTCTTTCTGCTGCCTGAATAAACGTCCATTGAACCGTACTCGGGATGAGAATCTTCCTTGTCCTCCGCACTGTCAAAAACAATGAAGTTGTAATTTCCTAGCGAAGTTTTGTAATAGAATGTGTTCATTTTCAAAAGAGTTGAAAGCTTTGAAGCCATTTCGCCTCTCGTTTCGTGATTGCCTCTTACAAATATAACGGGGATTTCACCGTTCGTTAAATCTCCGGCAAAATCTACTAAATAATTAACAATATCATTTTCAACCATTATTCCCGGTGCCGAGTCACCCAAAAGTGCAACTGCATCATATTTGCCTAAATATGAAATGGTTTTCTTTGCCAATTTGTTGTGAGTGTGCCAGTCCGATATGGTTAAAATGTTTATATCGTCACCGAAATTATTGTTGAATTTTATGCTCTTGCTTTCAATTGTTTTGCCGAGCCTTCCGCCGTAACTTAATTCGTCAATAACTCTTGTTGCGCCTACCTTGTAGCTGTTGTTTGATAATTCTTCATAAGGCACTTTGATTGAGTGAACCTTTACGTCGCCGATTTTTCTTCCGTTGTTTTCATCGTATCTTTTAACGTGTTTGCCGTTATAATCGTATTCGATATATGCTGTCGATTTGTCACTTGTGGCAAAAATTACGGAATATCCTTCGCCGTTGTCGAATACAGCCGGTGATGACTTGAATTCAAACGGTACAATAGGGAATATTGATGCATAAATTGTAAAAAGCATTATTACCGATAAAACAGCCGACAGCGTTTTTTTGACAGCAACTTTGCTGATATTCGGAATTACAAATAATGCAAACGATACGCATACGCAGGCAAACCAAACAGGAAATGCTTTCCAAAACAGACCGACTGCCGCACTGAAACTTTCGCTTTTGCCTACAATCATATTGACAATGTTGTAAATTCCTATAATTATCGCAAATATTTCAGCTATAATTTGAAAAATATGTATTGCCTTTTTGTCCGCCGTATCGCTTTTCTTTAAATTCAATGCCGCTACGCCGGTCAAATAAAGCGCCGAAATAATGGTAAGAATAAATAAAGTCATTGAAAATCCGTTGAATAGCGAACCGTCAACAAAAATGTAACCTACTCTGTATGAGTAGTTAATAATCACGTCTATTGCCGCAATTATTGCAAAAATTAAAGCGCAATACTTGCCAAGCAAAATGCTTTTAAGAAAATTCAGAACTTTTTTCATAATTATTTCCTTTTTTCTTTGATGTTAATTTATATTTTTCTATATTTACCGAATTAAACAGTAAA
Source organism: uncultured Clostridia bacterium (assembly GCA_945874765.1). Lineage (GTDB taxonomy): Bacteria > Bacillota > Clostridia > Oscillospirales > Acutalibacteraceae > Eubacterium_R. The sequence goes on along the minus strand of CAMCHQ010000001.1, from coordinate 235,301 downwards.
TATAAATCAAAGCCGAAATCATTGCCGAGGTGTAAATTGCTATAAGCGATTTGTTTGTTTTTTCGACAACTATATAAAATCTGCTTTTTGTTTTTACGTTCTTTTGATGATGAATAAATAAGAAAGCAAATACATAATAGGGGACAGATATTAATATGAATTTTAAACCGTAATTGCTGAGAAATTCAAATAAATTTATTGCTTCGGAATCTAAAGTAAACAATGGCGCTGTTATTACCCCGCTGAGCAAAAATCCCATACAGCATATAAAGCAAATTATTGTTAAAATAAATAAAAATATACTTTTCTTTTTATGCTTGTCATTATTCATAAACTCACCCAAAAGTTTAATTACCAAATAATATTATAAATTCTTGCACAGCCTATTATAAAAAACAGTCCCCATATTGAAAACGTTTTTAATGACATTCGCTTTGTTTCTTTTATGAATTTATCGGCACAGCTTTCATAGTGCTTTTTTATATTACGGCAGTTATTAATCATCAAAATTTGAGGGACTAAATAAATTAAACTCGTAATGATTCTGAAAAATATATAAATCCAAAAATCTTTGAGTTTTAAAGCTCCGTCAAGCGATGTCATTGCTAATAGGGGATAAATAATAATTCCGCAAATAATTGATATTATAACGCCAACTATTGAGACAATATAAAGCTTTGCTTGCTTATCAGTCATATGATTATAATAATCATCCATAATGAATCATCCTGAAAATATATTTATACACAAGTTTATATTATCATAAACAAGTGGCGTATTCAATAAGTTATTGAAACAAAAATTACACAATGTTATAATATATAATAAATATATATTCGGAGTGTTTAATTTGAAAAAATTGAATGATAAACAGAAAAAGATATTAGGCAGGGTGATTTTAGTCATATCTTTTTTGTGGAATACAATTTATTCGTTTTTAATATTCTGTGATGTTTCATTAGGAGAAATCTTTAGATATTTCTATAATGATTCGTTTTTCGGTATGTTTGATGAAGCAACATATCTTTTCCCTGATTTAGAAGTTTGGGGTTGGTATTTTATTGTTTCCTCAATAGTATTTTTGATTGTATATATTACTTATATAGTCATATCCGCAAAATCTCTAAAGGAAAACGGCTTGACGAAAAACTTGTGTCAAAAAGTTGTTTTGTTTACGGTTTTGTTTTCTCTCGTTCAAGCCTTACCCAAAATAATCACAATGTTTGAACAGTTGTTATGGTAATATTGTCCATATGTATTCTGTCTACCTTTTTTGAACAACTTATGCAATAAGGCATTATTCAATTGTTATTTACTCTTGCATAAAACCAATAAACATATTTTTAGACGCCCTTGAAAAATAAAAATTTGAAAAGTGTTAGACAATCCGTTAGACAGTAGCAAAAAATAAGAGCCAAATCAATTAAGATTTGGCTCTATATCTATGTCTTTGTACTACATATTTGATACAATGTGACCTTGCACTTGAAAATGTGATCGCATATAAATAAAACAATTTTTATGGGTTGCAAACAGCACAAGGTTCCCAACCTTTTCGTTCAGCTTCAGCCACAGTCATTTTTGCACCATTTGCATATCTGCAACCACTAAGATGATAATGATTACCGGTCCTTGAACCATAAACGATTTTTTTTGAACGAGAAGTTGTTGATTCAGTGGTTTCCTTAGTCGTCTTTTCCGTAGTTTCTTTTGTAGTTGTTTCGGTGGTGGTTGTAGTTGTAGTTGTACTCGTTGTCGTTGCCGCAGTTGTTTCTGTTGTATTCGCAGTAGTTGTTTCAGTGATTGGTTCATCAGTATTTGAAGCTCTTGTTGTTTCAATAAATTCCGTTGTGGTTTGAGGTTCCGGATGTATTTTTTCATTTATTGAACCAACAGTTATAGCAATGACACATACTATAACAAATGCTACGATACCTGACAATAAAAATAATTTGTTTCTTTTATCAGTTTCAGCTTCTTTTTGCTTTTCTAAACCCTTTATTTCTTTTTCAAGTTTTGAGATTTTAGCTTTAAGCAATTTCTTTTCTGCTTTTATTTCCTCATTAAAATTCGTTTTATTTTTAACATCATACCACTTGAAACTTGTACTGTCTTTTTCAAACTTGATTTCATCAAGCTGCTTTTTGCAAGTATCTATTTCTTGTTGTTTTGATAATATACTACTTTTTATGATTTTTATATTACCTATAGTTTCTCTAAAATATTCAATCGGATTTTTCATTATTCTACCTCATACAAGTTATAATGTAATTTAATGATATCATAGATATTTATAAAATTCAATAAAGAAAAATATCACAAACTGTCTTTCGAGTGTTATTGAAAAATAAAAATTTGAAAAGTGTTAGAAAAAGTGTTAGAAAACAGAAAAATATAAGAGCCAAATCAATTAAGATTTGGCTCTATATCAATGGTTGCGGGAGTAGAACCGAGAAAATAGCAGTCGCTACGAAACAGTCCACCGGACTGTTTCTCCCAAATTCGTTGCTCCCTAAATGCCCTAATGTCGCCGAATTTGGAGCCTCCTGTCGTAAGTTCAAGCCTTAATAATCATAATAATAAAAAAACAGACACCGTAAATAGGTGTCTGTTTTTCTATGGTTGCGGGGACTGAACTATACAATCCAAAAGTCCCGTGTTTAAGGGATTTATTGCATACCCTTACTGCTTGTTCACTGCTTGATTACTTTAACAATCTTGATAGATATCATAAAATATGATACTATAATGTCGAAACGAGGTGTAGTTTAATGAATACAACATATAGTTGTCACGAAGTAGAAAGTTTAAATGAGTATATTGAATTAGTTGAAAATATGACTAAAAACAACGAGTTTACTATCAAAAAGCAAATTTGTATAGTCGAAGAATTAATTGACCAATATGCTTATAATGACACAATGAAGAAATACTTTGAAGCAATAAAGGACAAATATTGTGCGCTTATTAGTAATGATAAAAAAGTAGAATACAACTATTTCTATCGTGGTCATTCCAGTGTATCATATAAATTAATTCCTTCTGTTTTTCGAGGCAATAATGGGATTAATGAACAGTATTTTTATCACGAAATGATACTACGATGCCCTGAACATTTCACAAACTTAAAGCAACTAGACAAATTAGTAAAAATGCAGCATTATGGTTGTCCCACAAGATTACTGGATGTAACCTCAAATCCATTAGTAGCATTATATTTCGCTTGCCACTCAGAAAGTCATTCAAACAACAAGTTAGATGGCGAAGTAATTATCTTTGGTGTTCCACAGAATGAAATTTTATTCTTTGACAGTGACAGGGCAAGAATCTTATCTGCAATTGCAAGATTTAATTCCGAAGATAAAACAGAAATATATAATCACACAATGAATCAATTAAATGATATGAAATTCATGAAAAAGCCTGGTGGTCACGAGTATAAGGATGCAATTATTGAAAAGTTTTATCATGAAATATCAATTGAAATTCCTTCTTTCAAAAGAAACATATTACCTCGTGATTTACTGATGAATTATGTAATTAAACCTAACAGGACAAATGATAGAATAGTCAAACAAGATGGAGCATTTATAATTTGTGGATTAAGCAAAAACGAAGAAGAAGCCGAAAATAAAATCAACGCTCTTACATATGACAGAATAATCATACGAAACAAATCCTGCATACTTAAAGAATTAGAAGCGTTGAGTATTAATAAAGCTACACTGTTTCCAGAAATAGATAAAGTGGCAGAATACTTGATTGAAAACTCTAATAAATAACAGCATTTAAGTCTTACGATAAATACCGGACTTGAAATTTAAACAACAAAACAGGACGATTGCTCGTCCTGTTAATTTATGCACCCATTCCGAGTGCTTTCATATATTCATCAATCTTTGCGACATTCTCTGTTTGGAAGTTTTCAAACACATCTGAATATGTATCAAGCGTTACACTTATATCCTTGTGTCCCAAAAGATTTTGCAGTATTTTCGGAGGCATACCTCCCTCGATACATCGTGTTGCATATGTGTGTCTCAAGCTATGGAGTGATAATTCTCCCTTAAGACCTTCGTCACGAATGTCAAATCTTTCAGGCAGTCTCTTGAATTCCATATTAACTTGGTTTGTGGTAACGAGTGTTCCAACAGTTGTGTGAAACAGCATTCCGTCTTCAGTTGGTTCGTAATTTGCTAACACTTCTTCAACAACAGGTTTTACGAGCTCGTTGATAGGAACCGTTCGATTACCCTTTTCGGTTTTAGCTGAATCATTTACAAACGCACTGCCTTTTCTTCCTTTGGATACAGTCTTGTCAATATTAATAAAGTTAAATTTTAAATTTATATCTTTAGGCGTTAGTGCATTAACCTCACCCATTCTCATACCTGTGAACATAGATATAAGCATTTGTTCCTTATACCTAACTCTTTCAGTTTGTATAACCTTTAGGAATTTTTGTTGTTCCTCAACAGTCATTGCCCTGACCTTGCGTTTTTGCTTTCGTGATTTAGGTCGCTTCAAATCCTCCATTAGATTTTCTGCAATTATCTTTCGTTTTTGAGCCTCTCGAAAGCATTGATTAAGCATCATATATAATTTTTTGATTGTTGAATCCGAGTAATTCACCATTGAAATAAGCAGCTGCTTAAGCATTGAATAGTTGATTTTTTGGAGCGGTATTTGATTTATTGAACCAAGCATTTTAAGTGTTTCCAAATGTCTGATATATGTTTGCTCCTGTATTTCGTTTAAAGCGTATTTATCTTCAATAATTTGCTTCATTAACTGCTCAAATGTTATTTGGGATGTATCAACAAATGTGCCGGAATAAATTTTGAATTTTATTTGATTTAGCTTTTCCTTAACCTCTTGCTGTGTATCACCGTAAACGGATTTGCGTTTAATCTTTCCGTTTTCATCCCTGCCGGTATTTATCTGACCCATCCATTTGCCTTTGCTGTTACTATAAAAAACGGTTCCGTCACCATAATTTGCTTTTGATTTTTTAGCCATTATCATGCTCCTTCCCTTTGGATTCACTTGCATTTAAGCATAATAAAAGCTATTAATCAAGTCGTTTTTAAAATATTTATTATTACAGTACGATTATTCGTTCAGAACGAGATGCGATAAGGTGCATAAAATGCACTAACCGGGTGCATTAAACAACACTCAAATAATTGAACGATCCTTTTCAAAACAATAAGTAGACATACAAATAAAAAGCTCAAAATATCTAACCGTTGTAATTAACGGTAAAATATGGTAATATTAAGATATATAACTTCTCATAAGAAAATTATCAGGAAGTTGGAGGCATTAGAATGGCTGCTGTTCTAAGTAAAAAGCAAATGAGTGAAGAAGATATAAAAATCCAATATATCACCCCTGCTATTCAAGATAAATGGGGACTTGACCATATAACCATGGAAACAAAGATTACCGATGGTAGAATAAATATTAAAGGTAATCTTGTTGCAAGAGAGAACCCTAAAAAGGCAGATTATGTTTTATACCTCAATAAAAATAAACCTATAGCAATTGTTGAAGCCAAGGATAACAACCATTCAATATCTTATGGTTTGCAACAAGCAATGACTTATGCTCAAATGCTTGATGTGCCTTTTGCATACAGTTCAAACGGTGATGGATTTCAAGAACACGATTTTATCACTGGGCAGGAACGCACCCTTTCTATGGATGAGTTTCCAACGATTGACGAGCTCACATCAAGATGGGAAGCACAAGGAATAACTGAAACACAGAAAAAAGTAATAAATCAGCCATATTACACAAGCCAAAATACATACGATCCAAGATATTATCAACGTAACGCAATTAACCGAACAGTTGAGGCTATTGCAAACGGTCAAAATAGATTGTTGCTTGTTATGGCTACCGGAACAGGCAAAACCTATACTGCCTTTCAGATAGTTTATCGTTTATTAAAAAGTGGCTTAAAAAAGAAAGTACTGTATTTGGCAGATAGAAACATACTTGTTGATCAGACAATTCAGCAAGATTTTTCTCCTCTTGAAAAAACAATTCATAAAATCAATTTTGCAAAAGATGATCCCGTTACTATTACATCCCACGAAGTTTATTTTTCATTATATCAACAGTTAACAGGTAATAGTAGTGATGATGACGATGATAACAATTCGGATGAAGATGCAGTTGAGCGTTTTGCAAAGCTCTTCAATAAAGACTTTTTTGATTTGATTATTGTTGACGAATGTCATAGGGGCTCCGCGAAAAAAGATAGTAATTGGCGTAAAATCCTTGAGTATTTTTCTTCTGCAACTCAAATAGGAATGACTGCTACTCCCAAAGAAACAAAATATATTTCAAATATTGATTATTTTGGTGAACCCATTTATACATATAGTCTCCGCGAAGGCATTGAAGATGGTTTCCTTGCACCGTTTAAGGTTATTAATGTAAAAACAAATATTGGAGAAGGCTGGCGACCGTTCAAAGGTCAGCTTGATAAAAACGGTTATGAAATAGAAGATAGAATTTATACAAACAGTGATTTTGACTACAACATAGTTCTTGAAGATCGTACTTATGAAGTAGCAAAGGAAATAACCGACTATCTAAAAAACACAGATAGAATGCAGAAAACCATAGTATTTTGTGCAACTGAAGACCATGCGGAACGAATGAGAATTGCTCTGAATAATCTCAATGCTGATATGGTTAAGAAAAATCCCGACTATGTTGTTCGAATAACAGGTTCTGATACCTACGGCAAGAGTAAGCTTGATTATTTCATATCGGTTTCTTCACCTTATCCTGTTATTGCTACGACATCTAAACTGCTTTCAACAGGAGCAGACTGTAAGATGACTAAACTTATTGTTCTTGATGAAATGATAAGTTCAATGACAGAGTTTAAGCAAATTATTGGTCGTGGTACAAGACTAAGAGAAAAAGAAAATAAAACTCATTTTGTTGTTATGGATTTCCGTAATGTTACAAGACTGTTCTCCGATCCCGAATGGGATGGTCCTATTGAACAGGTTGACGGATATGATCCTAATGGACAAAAAAAGTCTGGAAATAACGATGATAACGGAGGAGGCGGAACAACTCCGCCAATCGTTGACAAACCCGATAAGTATATTGTTGATGAAAAAGGCTGTAATGTTCATATACTTGGAAAAACAGTTTCTGTATATGATGCAAATGGTAAATTGCTCCGTCAAGAAAGCATTGTTGATTACACAAAATCAAATATTTTAGGTCATTATGCTTCTTTGGATAATTTTATTCATCAATGGACGGTCGAAGAAAAGAAAGAGGCGATTAAAGAATTACTAAAAGAACAAGGTATTGATTTAGAGCAAATGAAAGCCGAGCAAAACATGAGCGATGTAGATGACTTTGATTTCATCTGCCATGTTGCTTATGATAAAAAACCATTAACTCGCCGTGAGCGTGCTAACAATGTTAAAAAGCGTGATTTCTTAAGCAAGTATAGCGGTGTTGCACGTGAGATTCTTGAAACACTTTTGGAAAAGTATATGAACACAGGCGTTTACGAAATTGAGAAAACCGAAATTCTTAAATTGGATGATTTTAAGAAATACGGTAAACCATCAAAAATTGCTTCTTATTTTGGTGGAAAAGAAGGCTATATAAAAGCTGTAAAAGAATTAGAAGAAGAGCTGTATAAGGTGGGTTAATGAATATGAGTATATCTAATTTTGTAAAAAGAATAAGAGATATTATGCGCAATGATGCAGGTATTAACGGTGATGCACAGCGTATTGAACAAATGGCTTGGATGTTGTTCTTAAAAGTTTATGATGCAAAAGAAAATGATTGGGAATTTGATGATGAAACATATAAATCTATTATTCCTGAAAATTGTCGTTGGCGTAATTGGGCGATTGACGACCGTTCCGGAAATGCTATGACAGGCGATACTCTTTTGGATTTTGTAAACAACACACTGTTTCCGAGTCTTAAGAAAATAGAGGTAAATAAAGAAACTCCCATAAAGAAGTCTATCGTTAGAACTACATTCGAAGATGCAAATAACTATATGAAAGACGGTGTTTTACTCCGTCAGGTTATTAATGTTATTGATGAACTCGATTTGAGCGATTATGATGAGATTCACGCCTTTGGAGAAATATATGAAAACATATTAAAAGAACTCCAAAGTGCTGGTTCTTCAGGTGAATTCTATACTCCGCGTGCCGTAACAGACTTTATGGCTAAAATGATTAATCCTCAAATTGGAGAAAAGTGTGCGGATTTCGCTTGCGGAACAGGCGGATTTTTAACAAGCTGGCTCAAAGAATTATCTCCAAAAGTGGTAACAACTGCCGACCAAGAGAAATACGACAACTCGATTTATGGTATAGAAAAAAAGCAGTTTCCATATATGCTTTGCATTACTAATATGCTGCTTCACGGTATTGATGTTCCAACAATTTATCATGGTAATTCTCTTCTGCATGATGTTCTTGATTATACAGAGGACGATCAATTTGATGTTATACTCATGAATCCTCCGTATGGTGGAAGCGAAAAGAACGATGTTAAAAATCATTTTCCATCCGACCTCGCAAGCAGTGAAACTGCCGATTTATTTATGTCGGTAATTATGTATCGTTTAAAGAAAAACGGCCGAGCAGCAGTTATTTTGCCTGATGGATTCCTATTCGGTACAGATAATGCAAAGGTTGCAATAAAAAAGAAACTATTTTCGGAGTTTAATTTACACACTGTTATTCGTATGCCACATAGCGTGTTTGCCCCTTATACATCTATCACAACAAATATTCTTTTCTTTGACAGAACAGGTCCTACAACAGAAACATGGTTCTATCGTCTTGATATGCCTGAAGGATATAAAAACTTCTCAAAGACAAAACCAATGGAACTTAAGCACTTTGCACCTGCTATGGACTGGTGGAATAATCGTGAGGAAATTACTGTTGAAGGCTTTGATAAATCAAAGAAATATACTGTTGAAGAAATTGCAGAGAAAAATTACAATATAGACCTTTGCAGTTATCCTCACGAAGAGGAAGAGATACTTCCTCCAAAGGAACTCATTCAGCAGTATCAAGAGAAAAGAGCAAGTTTGAACGCAGATATTGACCGTATCCTTGCACAGATTACTGATATTTTAGGAATTGATATTACGGAGGAATAACAATGACCGGACAACAGCTTAAAAATTCAATATTACAAATGGCTGTTCAGGGCAAACTTGTTCCTCAGGACCCGAATGATGAACCTGCTTCTGTTCTTTTGGAACGCATCAGAGCAGAAAAGGAAGCCTTGATAAAAGCTGGTAAAATCAAGAAAGAAAAGAATCCTTCTGTAATATTCCGTGGTGCCGATAATTTGCCTTATGAGAAAGTCGGGAACGAGGTCAATTGTATTTCAGATTTAGCGCCGTTTGAAATACCTGATACATGGGAATGGTGTAGAGTTGGAGAGTTATTCTCAAATATGTCTGGTTTGTCGTATAAAAAAGAATTGCTTTCAAAAAAAGCAGACAAAATGATTCGAGTATTGAGAGGCGGCAATATAGGAGATGAATCTTATAGCTTCAAAAATGACGATGTATTTATTTCCAATGAATATGTTAAGCCAGAATTGCTTTTAAAGAAGAATTATATGATTACCCCAGCTGTTAGTAGTTTGGAACATATTGGAAAGGTTGCGCTAATAACAAAGAATTACGAAGATGTAGTTGTTGGCGGATTTGTGCTAATGTTGATACCGTTTTTTTATGATGATATTATTTCAAAATATTTATTGTTTGCTTTCGCTGCCAAGTACCACCGAGACAACTGCAGAAATATTACACACAAATCAGGACAGGCGTTCTATAATCTTTCAAGAGAAAAATTGATGAATCTTCCCATACCTTTGCCTCCCTACGCAGAGATGGGACGAATAATTGAGCAATTATCAATTTTACTACCAAAGGCAAGTGAATACAGTAAGCTTGAAGAAGAAATTTTAGCGCTAAATAATAGCTTTCCAGATCTTTTAAAAAAATCAATTCTGCAGGAAGCAGTACAAGGAAAACTTGTTCCGCAAGATCCAAATGATGAGCCTGCAAGCGTTTTGCTTGAACGAATTCGTGCCGAAAAACAAAGGCTTATAAAAGAAGGAAAAATCAAAAAAGATAAGAATGAATCTATCATATTCAGAAGGGATAATTCTCATTATGAGAAGTTGGACGGAATCGAGCGTTGTATCGACGACGAAATACCTTTTGAAATACCGGATAATTGGTGTTGGGTACGTCTAGGAGAATTATTCCAACACAATACAGGCAAAGCATTAAACTCCTCTAACACATCTGGTAGAAAACTAACTTATATCACAACTTCAAATTTGTATTGGGACAGATTTGAGCTTGAAAAGCTAAAAGAAATGCTGTTTACTGATACAGAAATAGAAAAATGTACAGTAATGAAAGGTGATTTGCTTGTATGTGAAGGCGGAGATATCGGTAGGGCTGCAATTTGGAATTATGATTTTCCTATAAGAATACAAAATCATATTCATAGATTGCGTTCTTACATTGATATCAATACTAAGTTTTTTTATTATGTTTTTTACCTTTATAAACACACTGGATTGATAGGAGGAAAAGGAATAGGAATACAAGGTTTATCATCAAATGCAATACATCAGTTGTTATTCCCATTACCACCTATAATAGAACAAAATAAAATTGTAGAAGCAATAGAAGAACTGCTCCCTTATTGCGATAGAATATCATGATTTAAGGCATACACTTCACATCAGAGGTGTATGCCTTTCTTTTACCAATCTACAATTTTATCTACTATGCTTTGCTGTTCAGTTGCTGTTTTCCTTAAATATATTCTTGTTGTTTCTATGCTTTCGTGACCCATTAAATCAGCCAAAAATGCAATATCGTTGCAACGATCTAAAAAACTTTTTGCAAAGCGATGTCTAAAAGAGTGAGGATAAACAACTGCAGGATTTATTCCATATCTAATTGCCAATTTTTTCAACTGACCGGAGATTCCCCTTGTTGTTATTCTTTCACCGTATTTGTTTGTAAATATAAAACCGCTTTCTTGTCCTTTTTCATCAAGCCAAGAAAGAGCTTCTTTTTGAAGAGCTTTTGGTATGTAAATACGTCTAAGCTTTCCTCCTTTTGAATACAAATCAAGATATCCCATTTTTACATGTTCAACCTTAATTTGAATCAGTTCACTGACTCTTGCACCTGTTGCTGCAAGAAATCGTATAACGAAATACCAATACAATTCATTATCTTTTTTCAAACATTTCTTGAAGTATTTATAATCAGCTTCACTTATTACATTTTCAAGAAATGCTTTCTGCTGAACGCGAACAAAAGGCATTTTCCATTTGTCCTTACCTATGAATTCAAGGTAACAATTAATTGCTCGTAATCGCAAATTAACTGTTTTTGGCTTATATGATTCAATAAGCCAAACCTTGTAATCACGTAAGTCACCTTTGGTGATTTCTCCGTACTGATCGCTGTATTGTTTTAATGCAAACAGATACGAAGAAATAGTGTTTTCTGAGAGATTTGATGCTCTCAAGTGTCTTTCAAATTTTTCTTTTTCTATCATAGCGAAAGACCTCCTTTCGCCAGATATTATACAATTCTATGCTAAATCAGTGTTATTTTATCAAGTAATTCTCGGTGCTTTTCAACAATACGGTGTTGTTCTGAAAGTGGAGCAATAGGGATAAGCAACGAATCCCACAATCCTCGATTTATTATTGGCGTTGCAGTTCCTCCCGCTTGCTCTTTCATATTTGTAATGAAATATGGCGATTGCATGATTACATAGATATATTCACTGCAAACAATTATCGGTGAAATTGCATTAATTTGCTGATTAAAGCAAACATCCCGATCGATTACAGCTACTTTTCCAATAGAACCGCCGATACAGACCTGAAGTATTGAACCTTTAGAGCATAAACGAGCAACCGTTTTCCCTTCAGCAGACAGAGCTTGATTATCGTAGAAAACATTGCCACTTTGAATATCTCCCGGAGTAATAAAGGGAATATCATCACCGATATATTCCGGATGTGCTTTTGACGGAGTGTTTCCGGTTTGTGTAGTTCCAACTGTGCTTAATCTGCACCACACCCAGTTTTCTGGAATCTCAAAAGGTATCTCATCGTCTATACAGCGCTCGATTCCGTCCAACTTCTCATAATGAGAACTCAATCATATAAATCATCTATGTTTGAGAATGCTTTCATTACAGTATCCACAATGCGCACTTGCTCATTTATAGGTGGAATTGGGACTAAATAGTTAGATATATAGTCCTTACCGATACGCTGTTGACCAGCCGTTCCACTAAAATTTTTAACTCCATTTTCAATGAAGTCATTTGTTTTACAAATCAATAGGAAATACGGCATAAATAACATCGAAGTGACATCTCTAAGCACATGTAATTCTGTTGTTCCTGCACCAATACCACTTGGAAGCTGTGAAATAATTGCTGATTTTCTATTTTGAAAACATGGTGTTATTTTTGCTACAACTATATCACCATTTGCAAAATGAGTGAATCCTGATTTAATATTTTTCCATTTTCGCTCTTCAAAAGTGTGTTCATTTCTAAACCCATCTTTTATAAGTGCCATCGGAATAAAACCAACATCTGTATCATCACTTATGTCATTGCGGGGATTAACTTGAAAAAGAGAGCCGACTCTACACCACTCCCAAGAAGATGGTATATCGAAAGGTAGTTCCTCATCAATGCAGACCTCTTCTGAGCCTCGCTTTTCATAATGAGAATTATCCCTTCTGAATATGATAGATTCATTCTTATCTTTTTTGATTTTTCCTTCTTTTATAAGCCTTTGTTTTTCGGCACGAATTCGTTCAAGCAAAACGCTTGCAGGCTCATCATTTGGATCTTGCGGAACAAGTTTGCCTTGGACAGCTTCTTGAAGAATTGATTTTTTCAAAAGTTCTGGGAATGTATCGTTTAGGCGAATACAATTGTTATAGGCTCTTGAATACGCTTCTAATATAGGTGTCAGGGATTTATATTTTTCAACAATACGAATTTGTTCATCTTTTGAAGGCAGCGGAACAAGCCATTCCATTGTTTTAGTGAGATTCAAAAATGTTTGGTTTGTTGAACCATTTGCAGATTTTTCTATTTCCGGCTTTCTATGTTGTAGATACAGATACAAATACCAACCTACAACTTCTTCGTTGGTTCGAAATATAAATAAATGCCCATCTGTTAATGTAGGATACGGTAAATCGGTAACAATTCCAGAACGTCCAAGAGTACCATTCCCGAGCGTATTCAACAAAACATCGTATTTTCTAAGGAAGTATTTTTCATCCATACTGTTCCAAAAATCATCATCAGTATATTTGCATTGAGAAAAATCTAGACCAGTATTTTGATTAGCAGCTTGTCCTATGATGTGAAAAGCGGTTTCACTTTTTATGTATTTGGGAGATTTACCGCTAAAAATATCTATACAACAATTTTTGAGCCTTACCCATTCCCAACTGTCAGGAATATCAAACGGCACCTCGTCCGCAATGCAAACCGGCTCGTTTTTGCCGACTTTCTCATAAGGCAAATTATTAGTAGTTTTCTCTGGACAATAAAGCTCCTTTGTGGTATGTATTTGTACTGCAAGGGAGTTGATTTTATGTCAATATTACAAGAACTATGGTATGGGAATATAAGACCGAACGAAGATAAGGTTATTTCGGATGAGGAGAAGGAATTAGTTTCATTGATCGCTCGGCATCACGAAACACTATCTTATTCCCTAAAGAATGATGACTTGGATGTGTTTGAAAAATACGCTGATTGCTTCACGGAATACGCTTCATTGATTGAGGCTCAAGCATTTGAAATCGGATTTAAATTAGCAGTAAAAATGTTGATAAAATAATTAGGCTGCCCCGGTCTAATTATTTATGCTACAATAAAAAGGCGGAAAACAGTTCTATTCAAATGACAGAGAATTCAAAAGTGAATCCGTACATTTTTTTAATTTTATATAAGAAACGCTTCAGAGATTTCTCCTTGTACTGCTATATAATTATAACATTTAACAATGGATAAAGCACTTTATGTTGACTTATAGATAGGTGCGATATACAATAATGAAGAAGTGCTATATGCGGAGGTATCTATATGATTGAATGTAAAAGATGCGGCTCAACAAAAACAGTAAAAAACGGTACGGTAAGGGGTAAGCAGCGTTATTTGTGTAAGCAGTGCGGACTGCATTTTGTTGAGGGCGATCAAAGAGAAAATGAAAATTCAAATTTTTTAAAAACATTATGCACACTTTTCCAAATGCTCGGCACAAAGCAATACAAAACAATTGGAGAATACTTAAAACGGGACACTTCTTTGATTTTTCGATGGATGAATAAAGAAAGATTAATACCTGAGTGCCGCTGTGCTGATTATTCTACCGAATGTTACAGTATCAACAAACTGTTTGAAGAAATAAAGCTTGGTGGTGTGGAAAACGGAAATCCGATGTTTATTGCCGATAATATCATTGATGATTTGTATGTTGCGGTAATTGTTCAACGACGTGACAAGCGGTAAAGAGAATTTTCTCTTTACCGCTTTTATGTATCTATACCCGATTTCTACACGGTCAAAGAAAAATATGTGCTATAATGTTCCAAAAACATAAAAGCGACGAAAAGGGTATTATTTATGGAATTTAAGATTACAGCTTTGAATTTGGAATATAAAGTGCCGACACAAGAGAGTATAGATGAAATAGAAAAACAAATTACAGAATTATGTTATGAGAGAATAAGAGATATTTACATTGATTCTCCCGCTGCTGTTTTTAGGCTTGAATTAGAGCTTGCGGTAATTAAACAAAGAAGAATCGCATTCAAGTTCATTCTTCTGAAAGAAATTGCAGATTTTTCACACGAGGAAGGTTATCCGATTATGGCTAGCGGAGACCTTTCAAGCTCGTTAATTGCCTTTTTACTCGGAATCATTTCTTTTAATCCTTTAACAGTGTTAGGTGAGAAAAAATCAAAAAAGGATGAGTCTTTTGTGTATACCGATATAGTTTGGACTTCCTTGCCGTATTGTCGAAGACCTAATTTAACAATATCAATTGCTCAATCGGTTCGTCCTTTGCTCATACAACGACTAAATGAAAAATTTCAGCTTATTGAAGAGTCGGAGAAGTTGTCATTCGGCATTTACTTAGAAACGGATAAAGCTTGTGATAATATCGGAAAATTAGCAAAGCTAACCGGTGAGTTACCGGAAATAAACCAATTCAACAATGAAGTGTATCTTCCTATTATAAAGGACCTCGCCGAATGTTATCAAGAGAGACTGGGCGAGTCCTTTGTAAAAGAATTAAACTGCATTACCTCGTACGACTTTTACACTTTGGTTCGAATTTATGGATATATTCACGCATCATTTTTTCGTGAAAGAAAAATTGAAGATTTATATAATCCTAATTTTTATACCTTGCGTGATGAATTTTACGAAGCATTGCTATCGTACGGAATGCCAAACGATATTGCATATTATATTGTAAAGGACGGTATTTGGAGTCGAAAAGAAAATCGTGAGGAGTATTTCTGTATTTTAGATAAATACAGAGCTTCTCAGGAACTAAAGGATTACTTCAATGTTGTTGCTAATTTACAGTCAACCTCCTGTTGCATCAGTCACATGGAGGTAATGTGCACGGTAATGTGGTATAAAATCAATTATCCAAAAGAATTTGCATCGGTTTATCAAAATGAGCTTGAAAAGGAGTGAATTTGAATCAAATGATATAATGAAAGGAGGTGCTATTATGTCTCAGCAGTATAATTCAATGTCAGCAGTATGTGCAACCTGTAAGCACTGGGGCGGAACTCGTGAACTCAAGCAGTACGGCGATTATGTCGAGCTTGACAATTCAATGCAAACAGGTGCATGCTACAGTCACGAGAGTGGATGGTTTAACTGTTCGCCTGTTCAGGCAAGCAGTTATTGCAGATGTTGGGAAAAATGGAGTGCACTTAGATAATACATAGGTTTTCAACTTAGGCATTAAAAACTTGGCACACGGGAACGGTTCTCTTGTGCGAATCGTTCAACACAAGAAAGCCGTCCCTGTGTGTTTTGGGATAAAAATAATAGTAAAATATTTTTTAAGGTTTTAACAAAAGGTATGCTATAATCCTCTTTGGAACAACAAAATTATGTGGGGGGTGGAAGCTTGAAAGAAATAATAAACTATTCGCCTGAATTGAAATATTTAATGAAGCTATGGCACCGTGCTACTGATTCAAATGATGTAAATGCACAATTTTATCTTGCGTGCTGTATTGTGAAAAGTGAGAAAAACATCACGCAGAAAAAAGCGTTTGCTTTCATTAAAAAGCTGGCAAATCAAGAACAACGGACCGCACTCCAAACAGATGCACAATATATGCTGGCGTACTGCTATGAAAACGGATATGGTATTACAAAAAGCTATAAGCAGGCTTGTAAATGGTATGAAAAAGCCTATATCAGTGCAAACTGCGATGTATACAGAGTTTTTGAGGAAAAAATCAATAGAGAATTAGAAGCGGTTCTTGATGAACCTGATCACTATGAAATAGCACCCGAAGCACTCCGTTGCATAACGGAAGCTGCTGAAGGCGGAGACCTTGAGTCACAAAAATGTTTGATGATGTTGTATCAATTTGGTAGCAGATGTATTGAAGCGAATGACGAAAAAGTTGCTTATTGGGCAGAAAGAGCAGCCGAAAACGGAGATTCAGAAGCAATGTGTAAAATAGGAAATATGTATCTTAATGGTAGAGGAGTGAAGCAGAACTGTAAAAAGGCGCTTTATTGGCTGGAGAAGGCCACGGCTCAGGGCGAGGCTGATGCGGCTTGTTCGATAGGATATTATTACAATTTACAAAAGCAATACAAAACAGCGGCGAAATGGTACAGAACAGGCGCCGAGTTAAGAATAGATTGGCGTAACAAGAAACTCAGCGGAAAAACAGCCAAATTAACAGCAAGCGACCTTTTTAAATAACAATGGACGGTTTTGACAAATTTGCAGTGATAAAGTAGAATAAAATAAAAAGCTTAAGGAGTTTACTATGGATTTATCAAATGTATCAACAAAAGCACTTGTTGAAGAATTAGCAAGCAGAGAAGCTGTTGAAAAGATGGTGGTTGAACCTTATGAAGAGTATTCTATTACCGTCGGCGAAGAGAAAATCAACGATGCCGGACCGGTTGTTATACTGAGAATTTGGGATTAAATTAAATAAATTTATTTAATTAGGGTTTTAATAAAAGTAGTGCTATAATGATTGAAAAAAACATTAAAGGAGAAATTCATATGTATTCAATTCACCCATTTGAACCTTTTATTCCGCAAAACGCAACAAAGCTTATCATTGGAACTATACCACCGTATAGATTTTGTATTAATCCGCAAAAGTTGTTTGACAATGATGTAAACTTTTATTACGGCTCCAAAGATAATTATTTTTGGGATATGCTTGCACAGGCTACCGACACACAGTTTGAAAGAAAAAATACGGAATCGGCAATAAATCAACGCAAAGCCTTACTGACAAATCTTAATATAGGCATAACTGATATTGTTGAAAAATGCATCCACAAAGACGGAAAATCAGACGATGCATCACTTGAAATAATAACACTCAAGCCAATCGAAGAATTGCTTTTGAAAAGCCATAAAGTTGATACCCTTATTTATACAAGCAGATTTATTATTAGACAAATGAATCAGGTAGCGGATAAATCGTATCATAGTTGGAAAATCCCAAATAAAATCGGAAGCGTTGTAATAAATGGAAAAACTTACAATGTAATAGTTTTATACTCTCCGTCACCTACTGCACTGAGAAGTGTGGATGCTGACACACGCTTAACGGAATATAAAAATGTCTTCGGTAAACAACAATGATTTATTTTTCATCTCTGCTAAAAACAAACGATAAATACAAGCCTGCAACAGAAAGACTGTTTGCCGCTCTCACTGCTCACGGTGTTCCGTATAAGTTGATTGAAAACACCCGTGATATCTGGCTGCGGGATTTTATGCCGGTGAAAACAAAGTCAGGTAAATATATATCGTTTCGATATGAGCCGAGTTATCTTAATGATTACCCTGAACTGCGTACCGATTTTCGCAAGAAAATTGCTCCGTCGCTTTCACTTGAAAACCTTGTTTATTCAGATATCAACCTTGACGGCGGAAATATCGTTTTTTCTCCCTCACGTAAAACGGCTGTCATCAGCGACAGGATTTTTATGGAAAACTGGAATTATTCTTCTGCCGAACTGGTTCAGGAATTAGAACAGTTGCTTGAGGCAAGGGTGATTATTATTCCCTCGCTTAGTTCCGATATGACAGGTCACGCCGACGGTATGGTGCGTTTTGTTGATGAGAACACCGTTATTGGAAATGCTTCCTGTTACCTGTTTGGACTTGAAGCTCATATTAAAGTAGCTCTGCGAAATCACGGAATTGAGGTTATTGATTTTTCGTATCTTGATTCAAAGGGTGACAGTGCTGTGGGTTGTTATCTCAACTTTTTGGAAACCGAACAGGCTATATTTCTGCCGGTGTTCGGCGTTGATATGGATAGCGAAACTGTTGAAACAGCAAAAAACATTTTTAATAAAACAATCATCCCGGTCAACATCAACGAAATCGCCAAAGACGGTGGTGTGCTCAATTGCATTAGCTGGGAAACATAGTAAATGCAATGGCAGAATTCATATATCCCTCAATACAAAAATACTTTGAAGAATAAAAGAATAAAGACTAACAAAAACGGCAGGCAGCATCACGCTACCTGCCAAAACTATTTTCTAATCGGTAAATGAAAAAGAAACCCGAATATATCACCAACAATGACAAATCTCGGATTCCTCTTCATTGGCCGTTTGATTTGGGCGAGCCATAATTTTAATATCCTTCTTCATCGGCAAAGTTTTTGCCTTTGCTGTATGGTTGGAAATTTGGTGTTTGTTCTTTGATTTCCTTAATTAACTTTTCGCCGTCATAATTACCGTTTTTGTAATCGGCAATTTTTGGTTCAAATATTCTTAACCAATCAAAGTAGTCATCAAAGAAATCATATTTGTCTTGCTTACTGCGAAGACAGTACATTTCAATTCTGTGCTTTTCTAACTGATATGCTTTCAGCACAAGATCAGTCTCTATCTTGTCATTGTGCTTATTTCTTGCACCGATTTGCTTGCAGGTGGTATGTTCGTTCATCGCTCTGTCGCAATACAAGGTTAACTTTTTTGTTTTAGGTACAAACAGCCTATCGCAATTGTTGCAAACAGATACAATAGGATTGTTCCTGACGAACGCATAGAAAAGTATATTGATATATTCGGTTATGCTATTGATGATATAGCAATAATTTGTTTTGCAATTGCTGTAATCTATCTCAACATTAGCATTAAAGTTTGGTATTGTTTCTAACCTTGGCAAATCATATCTGTCCTCACAACAGTTTTGTTTAATTGCCAATTCTGTTAGCTGTGAGCCATCAAACATAATCAAAAAGAAAAGATTATACAAATCATCATAGCATCGTTGAATGTCACTTGACTTGTATTCAGCACTAATGATTTCTGCAACTGCCGGTAAATCAAGTGAAAGCAGTTCGATTATTTCGTTTATATTATCTTTGAGAAGCTCATATTTGTAATCTACATTTTCTCTTGTTATGCAAAGCCTTCTCCTGAGTGATAAGGTGTTAAGCGTAACAATTTTAATAACTTCATCATTAACTGTATTAGAGTATTCGTATTGTCCACCTGACAATGTGAATGCTCTTTTCTTTTTATCCATTCTTAATTCAAATGACATATTGCTATCTCCTTGTGAAGAATTGATCTTTGCGAAAAATCGGCAACATCAATTCATCACGCAAAAAGTTGAGGGGTGCTGTTCAATTCTGCTACCATAATATCACAAGGAGGTGATACAGGCAATATAATTAAACTCACAGTACAGAAAATGGTATCTGTGCAAAGGAGGTGAAAAATTGAATCGTAAAGAAGGTAATTACTTTCGTGTTCCTAATGATATATTCGGCAGCGGAATTGAAAAGAGAGCGTTTGTTGTTTACTGCTACCTGTCAAGATGCTCGGATATGAAGACAAGACAATGCTATCCGTCGCTTAAAACAATAGCAAAGGCTTGCAATTTATCAGTAACAACAGTAAGGCGTGCACTCACTGATTTAGAAAACGGTGGCTGGATTGATATAGCACAAAGGTTCACAGATAACGGTCAGGAATCAAACCTATACACCGTTCTAAATATTTAGGCTACTGCTGTTGATCCATACAGTGAATTTATGTTAACAAAGAAAGCATATCCTTCCAACAATCGCAACGGACAAAAGGACAGATATTTTTATCATTACTATCAATCCTTCTCTCCAAACGATAATGTTACTCGTGATCTTGTTCATCAAATAGGAATTGAGTTTGCAGAAAGAGCGTGGAAGAACAATGAGGTAATTGTAGCAACGCACTTGGATAAGGACCACCTGCACAATCATTTTGTTATCAACGGAATTGATTTGGAAACAGGCAAACGATTAAGGCAAGGACCTAATACACTTAAAGAGTTAAGAGCAATCAGTGATGAAATTTGTTTGAAGTACGGAGTTAATATTCTTCCTCCATGCGAAAAGACAAAATTAAAAAGTCCAAAGGAATCTATGATCAAAGCATCAGTGATAATGTTAGTGATTCAAGTCATCAGCAATCTAATATCAGTGGCTTGGATATTCCATCAGCTGACATCATAGATGAAGAATCCGATGATCCGGAATTAAGAGAACGCCAACGCAGAGCAAAGCAAAATGCCGATGCTATTACTTATGGTATGGACGAGCTTGCAAAGCTCATTGAAGAAAGCAAAAGCAGTTCAGTTGATTACGATGAGGATAATTATGATTACGAAGATGATAATCAAGGTTGGGGGTCCTGTAATGGGTGGAATGTAACGAAAACTAAAAAGTCCCGGTTGGTTGAGATACCAGCCGGGCAGAAAGGAAATTTTATGATTCAGGAATTTAATAATAAAGCCGAAATCACTACTAATGATGAAGAAATTGTCTTTCTCACACCAAAGGATGTGTCAGAAATGATGAATTGTTCATTGGTAAGTGCAAGGCAACTATTTCATAGAAAAGACTTTCCAAGCATTAGAATTGGCAAGAACTTTAAGGTAATGAAATCAGCATTTATAAAATGGTGCGAGCAAAAGCACGAGTAGTATAATTACTACACCACCCCTTTGTTGAAATACTGCACACGAATAATGATAAAATATTTTTCTTGAAATACAAGTGATAATATGATATCACAATAGTATAAGTATGAAGTAAAAGAGGTAACTTATGGATAGAGATACATTCAAAATGATTCATAGTGAATTAATACAACAAGTTCAAGGCATAGAGTATGATCTAAAACTAATATATGCAGCTATGAAATCAGGCGATTTTGATGAAAACTATGAAGAAGTCAAGGAGATGAGTTTAGGGACCATTACCAAAGAACTAAAACGCCTTGACAATAGCGATAATATGCCTGACCTATCAAACAAAGATTATGAAACAATTGATAGAATTAGACATATGCGAAATTATTGGTGTCATCAATGCTATGTTGATTTTATGTATATTCAAGATGATAATATTCGAGAAAACAAGTTCCAAGAAATAGCAAGAAAACTAAGCTATGATGAAAATAACACTTGGGATTTATTTCAAAAACTCGAGTCATTTAGAATAAAAGAGATGAAAAGATATAACAGATAAAACAAAAGAAGGCTTTGACTTAATGTCAAAGCCTTTATTTATGCGTGTTTTAAGATTGCAGAAAGGATGCAGTTTTACTGCAAATAAGACAATCCTTGATGCTCTGAGGCAATCTCAAACGCTCTATGGCTGTTTTCCAAAAGTGGCTGAAAGTGGCTGTTTTAGGGCGTTTGGGAGCATTTGGATAAAAATAAGACCGTACAGAAATGTACGGTCCTTGTGGTTGCGGGAGTAAGACTCGAACTTACGACCTTCGGGTTATGAGCCCGACGAGCTACCAACTGCTCCACCCCGCGATATTAAATTAATCAGCCGATAATTCCTCGGTGTGCTATATATTATAGCAGATATTTCTGATATGTCAATACCTAATTTGTATTATTCTCATAAATTATGAAATATTACGGATTCTACAGCACGGATTTAATATCATTCAAGCTTTTGAGTTTGGCAAAAAGCAACTTGTCGATTTTCTCTTCGCCTTGCCAAAGGTCGGGAATCATAATGACGTTCATACCTGCACGGTAAGCTGAAAGAATACCGTTTTTTGAGTCCTCAACAGCTACACAGTTTTCAGGCGATTCACCGAGTTTTTCACACGCTTTTAAATAAATATCGGGTGCCGGTTTTGAATTTTTAATCATATCGCCGCAGATAACAGTGTCAAAATAATCGGTGATATTTTTCTCTTTCAAATGATGAAAAACGCTGTCACTGCTTGTAGAAGAGGCAACGGCAAGTTTATAATCTTTGCTTTTAAGATAATCAAGTGCTTCGTGAAGAAACGGCTTTTCGGGTACACCGAAATCATTGAAATATTTATAAGAACATTCTCTGCCTTTTTGCTTGAAAAGCCTTGCGTCAAAATCCTTGCCGAATTCGTTTTGCAAAATTTCTATAGCGGCTTCGGCAGTCATACCGAGCGTTTTGTAAACCATATATCCTGCTTTGCCGATACCCATTTCCTCACCGACGGCGTCCCAAGATTTCATACATACGCTTTCCGTGTCAAACATAACCCCGTCCATATCAAAAATTACGGCTTTAAACTTCATTATCTAAAACACCTTCTTAAAAAATCGGTTCTTTTGCCGACGCTTTCAATTACAGTTTTGCTTTTTGACGCCATATCAAAGCCGTGCATTGTGCCGAATGTGTTAAAAAGTTCAACGTCGATACCGTTTGATTTAAGCTTATTTGCATACTCAATCCCTTCATCGTGAAGCGAATCGTATTCGGCGGTTTCAATATATGTTTTAGGTATGTTTTTAAATTCACTTGCAAGAGCAGGGGAGGCGTATTCGTCAACTTTGCTGTCTTTTAAATAAAGCTCCCACATTTTCCTTGAAAGAGTGCTGTTCCAAACAGGAGTGTCTGTATATTTTTGCATGGAACTACTTTCCATTTTATAGTCAAGCACGGGATAAACAAGCATTTGAGCACATAAATCTATGTCGTTTTTGCCTGCATAAAGCGTAACAGCCGCCGCAAGGCAACCGCCTGCACTGTCACCGCCGATTGCAATTTTATTTGTATCAATATTAAGTCTGTTTGAATTGTTGATAACCCATTTTAAACTCTGAACACAGTCATTAAACGGCGTCGGATAGGGATAAGTCGGGGTTAATCTGTAGTCGGGCATAATAACTTTGCAATGCGCATACCTTGCATAAGTTTTAGCAAGAAAATAATGATAAGGTGCCGCCTTGTAAATAAATCCACCGCCGTGAAAATAGAGCAGGGCAGGGAGCGTGCAATCCTCATTTTTGGGCTCAAAAACAAGTACGTCTGTTTTGCCGTTTTTAACTTCAATCTTGCTTTTTCTCACTTTTATGTATTTATCACCGTGGTGCTCATTTACAAGCGTGCCGAGCACACCTCTTGCTATCGGCGCAACTTGCGGTATAACAGGAAATGTGAGCAAACTTACTAAATTAAAATCTTTGTTTATAGGATATTTTTTCATAATATTACCTTTTGCTGTTGCAATTTTTGTTGCAGTTAGCGCAGTCGCCTGAGCAGGCGTTTTTATGCTTTGCTGAGTATATTATAGCAGAAATAAGCAATATTACAATTATTATTAATAAAATTATGCTTTGAATATTCATTATGCAAGTCCTATGAGTGCGAATACACCGTGAGTTATAAATGCCATAATCCAAGCGATTACACATTGAAATACAACTACCGAGCAAGCCCATTTTCTGCCGAGTTCTCTTTTAACCGAAGCAATTGCGGCAACGCAAGGTGTGTATAACAGACAGAAAACAAGAAGTGATGCGGCGCCGAGTTTTGTAAGAATACTTGTAATCTTAACTCCCGTGCCTAAAAGAACTGAAAGGGTAGATACAACGCTTTCCTTAGCCATAAAGCCTGTAATTAATGCTGTTGAAATTCTCCAATCGGCAAAACCCAAAGGCTTGAATATAGGAGTGATAAAGCCGGCGATTGTTGCAAGTATGCTGTCTTGCGAATTAGTTACAATGTTGAATTTAGTGTCAAATGTCTGCAAAAACCAAATTACGATAGTTGCCACAAAAATAACCGTAAATGCTCTTTGAAGAAAATCTTTTGCCTTTTCCCAAAGAAGCTGGCAAACACTTTTAGCACTCGGCATTCTGTAGTTTGGAAGCTCCATTACAAACGGTACGGGCTCACCTTTGAAAATGCTTAATTTCATTACCATTGCCATAAATACAGCCGTTATAATTCCCAAAACGTAAAGCAAAATCATAACAAGAGCACTGTTGTCAGGGAAAAATGCGGTAGCAAAAAATGCATATATCGGAAGCTTAGCCGAGCAACTCATAAACGGAGTTAAAAGGATAGTCATCTTTCTGTCACGTTCACTTGATAATGTTCTGCTTGCCATAACTCCCGGTACCGTACAACCAAAACCTATAAGCATAGGCACTATACTTCTGCCCGACAGTCCGACTTTTCTTAACAGCTTATCCATTACAAATGCAACTCTTGCCATATAACCGCTGTCCTCGAGAAGAGAAAGGAAGAAAAACAGCGTAACGATTATAGGCAGGAAATTCAATACGCTTCCCACACCGTTAAATACACCGTCGATAATAAGCGAGTGTATTACTTCGTTTATGTTTGCTTTTGTAAGTAAATGGTCAACTAAGTTTGTAAGCTGATTTATTCCCAAATCAAGCAAGTTGGAAAGTCCTTTGCCTATAACGCTGAACGTAAGCCAAAATACAAGCCCCATTATTACTATAAATGACGGAATAGCTGTGTACTTGCCTGTAAGAATTTTATCAATTTTAACACTTCTTGCGTGCTCTTTGCTTTCGCTTGGTTTGATAACGGTTTGCTTGCAAATATTGTTGATAAAATGAAAGCGCATATCTGCAATTGCGGCCGCTCTGTCAAGTCCACGTTCCTGCTCCATTTGAACAATAATGTGCTCAATCATTTCTTTTTCGTTTTCGCTGAGTTTTAATTTGTCCTCAACAAGTTTGTCGCCCTCAATAAGCTTTGATGCGGCAAATCTGATCGGTATTTCAGCCGCTTGAGCGTGGTCCTCAATAAGGTGCATTATTGCGTGAATACATCTGTGTACCGCTGTTTGCTTGCTGTTGCCGTGACAGTCGCAAAAATCCTGCCTGCCGGGACATTCTCTGTATTTTGCAATATGTAATGCGTGGCTCGTAAGCTCTTCGATACCCTCATTTTTAGCGGCGGAAATCGGAATAACGGGAACACCGAGCAATTGTTCCATCTCGTTTACAAGTACGCTGCCGCCGTTTTTACGTACCTCGTCCATCATATTAAGCGCAACAACCATCGGAATGTCAAGCTCCATAAGTTGCATGGTTAAATAGAGATTTCTTTCAATGTTTGATGCGTCAACAATGTTGATTATTCCTTTAGGCTTTTCACCGAGCAAAAATTCTCTTGTAACAATTTCCTCACTGCTGTAAGGCGACATTGAATAAATACCCGGCAAATCGGTAATAAGTGTGTTTGGATGATTTTTAATTTCACCGTCTTTTCTGTCAACCGTTACACCCGGGAAGTTTCCTACGTGCTGATTAGAGCCTGTAAGTCTGTTAAATAACGTTGTTTTACCGCAGTTTTGGTTGCCCGCAAGTGCAAATGTCAATGTTGTGCCTTCCGGTAACGGATTTTCATCGGCTTTTGTATGGAATTTACCGCCTTCACCTAAGCCCGGATGAGAAATATCCTTTTTTCTTGATTTAACATCATCGTCATTTTTTGCTGTGAACGGCTCGTCAATAGTTATTTTCTCTGCGTCGGCAAGTCTTAAAGTCAATTCATAACCGTGAATTTTTATTTCAACAGGGTCACCCATAGGTGCAAATTTCATCATTGTGATTTGTGCACCCGGAATAAGTCCCATATCAAGAAAATGCTGCCTTAACGCACCTTCGCCGCCGACCTTTGTTATTTTAGCGCTTTTGCCTATTTCTAAATCTTTAATGTTCATTTTTACTCCTGTTTTTTCTTAGAAAGCTTGTTTATAAATTATATAAAAAATACTTATTAATTATTACTCATTCATAAGTTAGTTTAACAAACTAACTTAATTTGTCAATAGCCAAGTGCGAATTTTAGACAAAAATAGACCATTTTCTTTAATTAAGAAAATGGTCCTCGTTATTATTTATGTTGATTTACTTAACCTTAACTGTTTTAACTGCAGTATATGAACTGTAAACGGTCTTTTTACCGGACGTTTTGTAAGCACGTACTCTTACATAATATTTCTTGCCTGATTTAAGACCTTTAATTGTTTTGTTAAGATTTTTTGTTGTTGCAATTTTAACCGTTTTTGTTGATTTTTTTGAAAAACTCTTAGAAGTTGAATATTGAATTTGATAACCTTTCATCTGCTTTTGTGCAGGGGCTTTTACAACAATACTCTTTTTTCTTGAAGATTTAACCGATGAAATCTTAAATGTCTTTTTCTTAAGTGTTTTTACAACGGTGCTGTTGCAAACAGGGCATATCTTTGTTTCCTTGCCGTTTGCAAAAACAGTTGCGGCGATTGTTGTAGCTTTGTATGGATGATTTCCGGCTTGACAATCTGCATAATCGTATGACTTAAATCCGTTATTCTTTGCATAAAACTGTGCAGTTGAATTTTTTGGAGCAATGATGAAAAAGTCTGATACTTTAACGGTAATTGTGTCCGTCGGGTCGGGTGTTGCTTCGTTTAAAGCCAGCTTGTAACCGAATGCGTAATCGCCGATTATTGCTTTTGCATTTAATATCCTAACGCTTGTCAGTGATGTGTCATAAAAAGCACGTTTGCCTATACTTGTTACGCCTGCGGGAATTGTAATGCTTCCCGTCAAAGCGTGGTCTCCGGTGAATGCGCCTGACAATATTGATTTTAATGTCGACGGAAGGGAAATTTGCTTTAAAGAATACATATAATTAAAGCCGTCTATCATTTCGATTCCCTCGCTTATTTTTACCGATGTAATTCTTTTTTTCATAACTTCGCTTGCATCGAAATTGACGTCGTTTACAGGAAATCCGTTTAAACTTGACGGAATAACCACCTCGGTTGAAGTGCCTAAATACTTGTTTATTCTTACCGCCATACCCGTAATGTATGTGCCGGTAATCAATTTGCCGTTTGAATTGTATGTCAAGTCGCTGTATATATTGCTGTAATTATACGTAAATTCAGCACTTTTTACTGTAAGCGTTGTCAAATCATTGCTGTCAAATGAGTAAAGTTCAATATAATACGGCTCACCTGCATAAAGTTTTGTGGTAGTAAACGCAGGGAAATACTGCACCTTGCTTACCAAATTTTTATTTGCGTCGACAGAATAAATTTTTTCTCTTCTGCTGTCACCGCTGTCAACTTTTGTAAAGCTGTTTTCGTTATAGTCGTTTGCTTTTTTTACCATAAAGCCGTTTGACTGCTCAACATTGTCTTTTTTATCACTTAATATAATGTCGTAATATCCTGTGCGCTCTGGTGTAAATAAAAGATACTCGTTCGTTACTTTTGTTTGACCTGAATTTATAGCTTTGTAATCGCTTTTTGACTGCGCAAACGCACTTGCAGTACCTATTGTTAAGGAGGTAAGTGCCATTAAAAGCGCAAATATAACAGATAATGATTTTTTGAAAATTATGTTCATTATAAATCCTCCTTATTTAACCTTAATGTTCTTACTTGCCGACCAAGAACTGTAAACGGTTTTCTTATTTGAAGTCTTGTAAGCACGAACTCTTACATAATACTTTTTGCCACGCTTGAGATTTTTAACGGTCTTGTTAAGCGCTTTGGTTGTGGATACTTTTACTGTTTTTGTAGTTTTTTTTGTAAAACTTTTTGAGGTTGAATACTGAATTTGATATCCTTTTATACCGCTTTGTTTAGCTGTCTTAACGGTGAAACTTCTCTTTCCCGCTTTGAGAGAGGATACGTTTATCTTTTTCTTTGCAAGGCTTTTTGTAACCTTGTTTTCGCAAAGGGCACATACGCTTGTTGTTTTGCCGTATGTAAATAAAGTCGGCTGTGTGGTTGAAGATTTGTAATAATGCGGGCAACCGTTAGTCATATCCAAATATGTAATGCCGTTTTCCTTTGCATATCTTTGCGCCTCGTAATTTGAATATCCGCCCATTACAAAGTTTTTATTTAAAATTTCCGTTGTGTCATACGGATAAACGGTGTTAAGGTTTAAATCCGTAGTATAGCCAAAGGCATATTGCTCAATGTTGTTTACGGAAGCAGGGATAATAATTTTCTTTAATGACGTATCCAAAAATGCTTTTTCGCCGATTGATTTAACACCGTTTGAAATTGTCAATTTTGAAAGGGCATAACAGTCATTAAATGCATATTTGCCTATTTCCTTTGTGCCCGACGGAATAACAACTTCTTTAAGTGCGGTGCAACCTTTAAATGCGTTTGCTTTAATTGTTTTAACACTCGCTAAATCTAATTTTGAAAGTGTTGTGATATTTTCAAAGCCTGAAACGCTTTCAACATTTTTTGAAAGGGTGAGGGAGGTGATTGTGTTATTTTGGGTTCCCGTTATTTCACTGACACTCAGATTGTTGATTTTCTCGGGTACCTTGACATCTTTTCCCTGACCTACATATTCAGCCTTTAAGCTGTGCCTGTAATTCAAATACTCCTCTTCAACCGTGGTGTTGTTTTCTTTAACTTTAAAGGTTTGAGAAGAAATTGCGTCGCTTTTTATGATTACGTTCCAATCACTCGGCGTAATCGTAAGCGTTGCGCCCGAATATAAATCGTAATCGTTCTTGTCCTTGTTGTAACTTAAAAATCCGGGTGTATATGTCGAAATATAATAAGTTTGACCTGCGTTTAATTTAACCGTTACATAAGGTTCAATACGCATTGTCTTATCCGCTACCGGTTTGCTTTCGTTGGGAATTTCCTGCTTGTACGATAATATGTAGTTGGTACTTTTGTCGTTTGCAAGGCAATCGCTCAGCTCATTTGTAACGCTGTCATATTTGCTGTAAACGGAAAATGAAACCAAGTCAACTCTCTTGGAATCTTGTGTTTGCGTATAGCTGTAGCTGTTTGCTTTTTCATCTTTATAAATCGGAGTAGGGTTTGCGCAAATAGCATAATATCCTGTTTGTGCCGGAATGTAAGTGTAATAGCCGTCGGTATCTGTGCTGTAATTTGTATTTCCTTTTTCATCCGTTTCCTTGCGCATAACAGCGCCGATAGCCTGAGAATTGCCGTTTATTGCGGTAAAATTAATCTTGCCGGTGTCGGCAAAGGCTGCAATACCCGATATTAGACTTGTTGCCGCCATAACGGTTGCCAATGCAAAAGATAATGTCTTTTTTGCAAAATTCATTGCAATTCCTCCTTATAATGATTTTTGATTTTAAGGACAAAAATGAGAAATCTGTCCTCTAACTCTTTTATAGCATTTATAAATAAAAAAGTCAATATATCCTCCAAAATATTGTATAAAGTCGCCAAATAACACATTGTTTTTAAACGTAATAAAAAAAGACCTTAGGACCGAAGTCCTAAAGCCTTGAAGATGATTCGGCTTATAGCTGTCAGCAACCGCAGCCGCAATCGTTGTTACCGCAGCCACAGCCGCCGCAACCGCCACAGAGGAGTAAGATGATAATGAGAATGATGATCCAAGATGAACCACAACCAAAGTTATTGCATCCGCAACCCATTAGGTCGACCTCCTTTCACATTTTCTAAACTATCCTATGTTTAAAATGTAAAAGTGTTCATCTTACTTTCTAAAAAATATTTCCTAACGTTATCGATTGGTTTTCCTTCAATATTTGAATTTCGTTTTTAGCTTCAATCAACTTTTCGCTAAGCTCGTCTTCGTTTTCCTTACTTATATCATTGGTTGATTTTATGGCGGCACTTGCACTGTCGAGCTGAGCGTGGTCAATCATTGCCGATAAATAGGGATAGCTTTTGCTCCAAGTGTCACGCAGTTTTTTGCATTGATTTTTTGCGCTTTCAAAATCCTTTTCTTCGTTAAAATCTATCGCCGTGTTTATAATTTCCGTTGCTTCGTTATATACTTTGTTTATTGTTACTTGCTCAAAAATACATACTCCTGCGCAAATTATTAAAAATACTATTGCAATATATATCTTTTTCATTTCGTACTTGCCTTTCTCACGGTATATACGTCGCCGTTGTCATCAACCGTCATTAATAAAAGCTTGTCCGCTTCTTTGCCGTTTGCCTTTAAAAGCAGTTCTATTTCGCTTAACTTAATGCTTTTGTCTTTGAAATATTCCTCAACCGGTTTTCCGTCAATTACAATTGCCGTATGAAGTCCTTTGTCATCAACGCTTATTTTTACATTGTCGGGCGTCAGCGGTTTGTATTTTTCCCAATTTTCCGCACTGATACTTCCGTTTGTTTCAATCACTGCATTTTGTACCTCGGCAATATCCCAAAATCCCTGTTGTCTTAAGGCGTCGCATAAGTCGTCAACAGTAAATCTCAATTGCCTTAATTTTTTTTCGTCGATTTTTCCTTTGTCGATAATAACAATAGGTCTGCCTTGAATTAAATTCCTGAATTTAACACTTTTTATACTTAATATCGCAACGATTATTTCAAGGCTTACAAATAAAAGTACGGGCACTATACAGTTTAAAAGCGGCATATTGTTGTCCTGAAGCGGAATTGTCGCTGTCGAACTTATTAAAAATGTTATTACAAGCTCGTGCGGTTTTAATTCTCCGACCTGCCTTTTGCCCATAATTCTTACTGCTATGATAACGAATACATAAATTATAAATGCTCGTATAATTACTAAACTCATATTTTTCACCCATAATATTTTGCACATATTTTGTCATAATAATACAGGTGATTATATGAACCTTTCTGATAATCTTGAGGAAAATTTTAACCGTTTTAATACCGATTTTGCCGACTGCTCCGATTTTTTGATAAGAAAAGCAAAGGTAGGGGATAAAGAGCTCTTTTTTGCCGCTTTCGACGGACTTATCGATTCTCTCCAGCTTTCCCAAATGGTGGTATCTCCGATTTTAAAAAGTGAAAAAGTCGATATCGATTCCATAAAAAAATCAATAACAAATTCCGTTGAACTCAACGAGGCAAAAACGTTTGCCGATTGTTACTACTATATTATGTCGGGTTTTGCCGTTGCCGTGGTTGACGGAGAAAATAAAGCACTCGCTTTCGGTATTCAAAATCTTCCGTCAAGAAGCGTTGACGAACCGTCTAACGAACAATCCACCAAAGCGCCTAAGGAAGCGTTTGTCGAGGTGTTAAACACAAATAAAGCACTTCTGAGAAAAAGACTTAAAACTCCGCATCTTAAGCTAAAGCAAATTAAACTTGCCTCTTGTGCGCCTGCTCCATGCGTTATTGCGTATATGGATGACAGGGCGGATAATGAACTCGTATCCCAAATAACTGATTCTATTCAAGGTTCAAACCTAAACGTTTTAACGGATTTCGGAACGCTTATCCCTTTTATCGATACAAGCGTCAACTCTATGTTTTCCGCCGTTTCGTCAACAGAACGTCCCGATATCATAATATCAAAACTTCTTGAGGGCAGGGTGGCAATTCTTGTTGAGGGTTCGTCAATAGCGCTTTATACTCCGTCACTGTTCAGTGATAACTTTCAAACTCCCGACGATTACGATACTCCGCCGTTTTACTCCGGCTTTATAAGAATACTTCGCTATTTTTCCTTTGTACTGTCTGTGTTTTTA
The DNA here is from genome assembly GCA_945874765.1 of uncultured Clostridia bacterium. Taxonomy (GTDB): domain Bacteria; phylum Bacillota; class Clostridia; order Oscillospirales; family Acutalibacteraceae; genus Eubacterium_R. Next base: position 203,182 of record CAMCHQ010000001.1, on the reverse strand, counting down.
CCGGGTGGGTATGTTGCGATAGGCACTTTTCATCAGGAACTGATTCCGACTTCTATGCTTTTTACGGTTGCAAGGGAAGAAATAACTACCCCTTATTCTTTGATGACCGAGGCGCTTATGCTTCTTGTTTTGTATGAGATAATGAGAGAGGCAGGGTTGCGCTTGCCTAAAGCGGTAGGTCACGCAGTTTCGATTATAGGCGGTATTGTTATAGGAGAAACAACCGTGTCGGCAGGGCTTATCGGTGCGCCTATGCTTGTTGTAATCGCTTTAACCGCAATATCTTCTTATGTTGTATCGTCGCTCTATGAAAGTGTGTCCGTTTTGCGCTTCTTCTTTATACTAATCGGCGGTTTTACGGGAATGTATGGCATAATTCTTGCCGCTTCGGTTTTGTGTATGAATATATGCGCAATCAATCCTTACGGCGTTCCGTATTCGTCACCGATTTCTCCGCTTGATAAAAAGTCGCTTGCCGATTTGTTTTATAGGCAATCTTGGTTGAAACTTTCTAAAAGAAAGGTAAGAATAAACAATTTGAGAGGAGCAAATATTGATGTCAGAGTCGGCAATGAGAAATAAAATATCCCCGATTTCGTTGTTCTATATCCTTTTTATTTGCAGAATTGTTGTGAGCCTTACAAGTATCCACAGTGTCAGCACAACCGAGATAAATTCACAGGCACTTATCAGCTTCATTATTGCAATGATTATGACCGTGGTTTTTTCGCTTCCGGCTGTTTTTTGCTATAAAACAAATAAAAATCCGATTGATGTCAAATGGGTGTCAAAATTCTATTACGCTTATTTTTTACTTGTCGGTGCAATAAGTGTAAGCCGTTTTTCTTACTTTGCTTCAACTACGTTAAATCCCGAAACTCAAAGCTGGCTTTTTGCACTTATTATTTGTGTTTGTGCTTTCTACGGCGCAACCTTGGGAATTGAGGCACTTTCCCGCTTCTCTGCTTTTGCTTTTGTACTTTTGAGCCTTGCGATACTGTCCGTTACGCTTTGTAATTTTAATACTTTTAACGATATTAATTTTTATCCGATTATTTCCTCTCACAATAACGATATCTTAAAAAACGCACTTGTATTTTCCTCTAATACAAGCGAAATAGCCTTTTTTCTTGTCCTTTATCCGAGAGTAAATGGCAAATGCACACGCATGTTTGTAAGATTTATTCTGCTTTCGTTTTCGGCAGTGTTCATACTTTTATATTTTGCCGTGGCTGTAATGGGTGACAGCATTGCAATAAGGAACTTTCCGTTTTATTCATTCTTTCAAATTTCAAAATTCGGCTCTTTTGAACGTCTTGACGTTTTGCATATATCTTTTTGGATAATGGGAGTGTTTATTAAAGCCGTTACGGCACTTTATTGCGCATGCTCTTGTATAAAACGTAAGTTTAAAAGAAATTTCGCTTTTGTCTCGTCGCTTGCAGTTTTTATTTTGAGTGTAATTATGCTTAATTTTACAGACGGTCAGGGTATAGATTATAAAATTAATTTAATTTTGTTTGCTGTCTTTTGCGTTATATTTCCTGCATTAACTCTTGTTTTTAAGAAGAAAAATTACGGTGATGAACTTGTCAAAATGTATTAAAATATTTTTATCCTTGTTTTTATGCCTTCTCCTTTTTACCGGTTGTACGGGCAACAGACATTTAAAAGATTTGCTTATTGTTGAGGGACTCGGTATTGATTATAAGGGAGAAGAAATAACGGTTACTCTTCAAAGTCTGAAAATTAATATGAGCAACGCTTACGATACACCGCAGGGAAATATGACTTTTAATACCTCATCAAACGGCAAAACTGTTTCGTCTGCAATAAATAATCTTACAAAATCCGTATCAAAGCGTGCCTTTTTCGGACATAATAAAATAATTGTTTTGTCAAAAGAACTTGCTCAAAACGATATTGAAAATTATATAGATTATTTTTTGAGAAGCGAGGACGCAAGGGCGGATGTGGCAATATGCGTCAGTAAGAAAAATGCCGATTTTATTCTTGAAAGCAAGGAAAATGACGCAAATGTACCGAGTGAAAATATACTCTATTTGATTAATAACAATGAAAAAACAGGGCAGTCGATTCTTGTAAACGAAAATGAACTTTTAATGCTTTATCAAGATAAAAACTCGGATATTTATTTGCCGGTCGTTGACAGAATTGATGAAAAATCGACTGTAAAAGCAGCAGGTATAGCGCTTTTTTCAAAAAATCGACTTTCTTATATAACCGATGATATCGAAACCAAAGGCTTTGTTATTTTGAAAAATAAGGCAAATGACGTTTTGCTTCAAATTGAAGATGAAAAACTCGGAAAAACAGATGTTAAACTTTCAAATCTGAAATGCAAAAAGTCGGCAGGCACTGATGGCAAAAATATCTTTTTTAACGTTCAAATAAGCGGTGATATGATTTTAGGCGAAATCGAAAAAGGAACGCGAAATAAGCTTTCAAAAGACGATTATACCCGTCTTTGCACCCTTGCCGAAAAGGCTTGCAGTAAAACAGTGTCAAAAGCCTTTAATGCCTGCGTTAATGCAAAAAGTGACGCATTGAGGGTAGGCAAATATATCGCAAGGGATTGTCCGACTTATTATGAAGACTATTCAAAAGATTTCGATAAAAATTTTCAAAATGTCAAACTCAATGTCGCTTCAGATATCAAACTTGAAAAAATCAGCGATAGCAGTCAGTTAGAATGAATAAAAACTTATGAGCGAATTGAAAATGTTTACAAGTTCTTTTGATGATGTGCCGTCGTTTTGTGTAAAGCAAATCAACGCCGGAATTAACACCGTAAGCACGAGTGCGATAACGTAAATAATCAATGCTTTTTTCACTTTTCCCATCTCCTTGACTTTATATAATAAAAATAGTATAATAACTTAATAATTTTGATTTTACCAAGGCGTATTTGTCGCCCTTGCTAAATACTCATCACAACGAAAAGGAGATAGATTATGCCTAATAATTACATTTCACCTATTTCTATGGACGCTCTTTCTAATTTATGCTCAGAGCTTGATAAAAATAACTGGATTAAGCCTAATGATTACCAAAAATATCACGTAAAAAGAGGGCTTAGAAACGAGGACGGCACCGGCGTTATGGCGGGTCTTACCCGTATTTGCTCGGTTGAGGGTTATTATATCCTTGACGGCGAACGTATTCCTAAAGACGGTAAACTTTCATATCGTGGATATGATATTAACGATATTGTAAACGGCTGTATCAATGAAGGCAGATTTGGTTTTGAAGAGGTTGTATGGCTTCTTCTTTTCGGCGATTTACCTACGGAAAGTCAGCTTGAAGGTTTGAGGGAAGTGCTCGGTGAGTGTCGTGAGCTTCCTGATGAATTTGTTGAAGATATGATAATGAAGCACGCTTCTAAGGATATTATGAATAAAATGGCAAGATGTGTCATTGTTCTTTATTCATTTGATGAAAATCCTGATGATATTTCTGTTGCAAACGTTCTTCGTCAGTCACTTCAGCTTATTGCTCAAATGCCTACAATTATGAATGGCGCATACCAAATCAAGCGCAGAACTTTTTATAATAAAACAATGTTCCTTCACCCAATCAAAAAGGAACAGTCAACAGCCGAGTATATTCTTAATCAAATCAGGTCGGATAAAAAGTTTACCGAAGAAGAGGCAAGGCTTCTTGATATTTGTCTTATGCTTCACGCTGACCACGGCGGCGGTAATAACTCTACTTTCTCAACAAGAGTTCTTACATCAAGCGGTACAGATACTTATTCAGCAATCACTGCCGGTTTCGGTTCTCTTAAAGGTCCACGTCACGGCGGCGCAAATCTTCGTGTTGCCGAGCAAATGCGTGAAATTATGGCAAATGTTGCCGACCCTACAGACCCTAATCAGGTTAAGGATTACCTTGTAAAGATTATCAATAAAGAAGCAGGCGACGGCTCGGGTCTTATCTACGGTATGGGTCACGCTGTATATACAAAGAGTGATCCGCGAGCTGTTATCCTTAAAGCAAACGCTAAAAAACTTGCTTATGAAAAGGGCTTTGAAAAGGAATTTAAAACTCTTGAAAATATTGAACTTCTCACCCCTCAGGTATTCTCTGAAATCAAGGGTGTAGATAAAGTTATGTGTGCAAATGTTGACCTTTATTCAGGTCTTGTTTATAAGGTTTTGGGTATTCCGGAGGATTTATATACTCCTATCTTTGCCGTTGCAAGAACTGCAGGTTGGTGTGCTCACAGACTTGAAGAGCTTACCTCAGGCGGTAAAATTATACGTCCTGCATATAAGAGTGTAAGTAAGCCACGTACATTTAAACCGATTATTGAAAGATAAGGGCTGAATAAGGGAGATAAATTGAAAAATAAACCGATGTTTTTTTCATTCTTTGCCGTAATTATAACTGCAATTGCGGCTTGCTTTCTTCGCTTTTTTCAATTAATCAGATTTACAGACAGTCAAACGGGATTTGTTATCGGCGATAATAAACTTACGTACATAATTTACGGCGTTCTTGCGCTTTCAATTGCCTTTGCTTTTGTTTATTCACTTCTTGCAAGGCGATATGTAAGAAAGATAAATTTTATCGGCAATAAGCTTATTTATGCTTCGCTTCTTATTTTGAGTGCGTCGTTCTTTTTCGATTTTGTTCATCAGGTTTATAATTGCCAAAACTATATTCTTTCAAGCGATAAGCAGTCTTATATTGAATATAATTATCTATTTCCTATGGCATTTCAGGCTTTGTTTGCACTTCTTACCTGTTTTTATTTGATTATTTGTGCTAAATCTGTCAGAGGTACAATGATTGATTTTAAAAATTTTAAATTCTTTCATCTTGTGCCGCTTGCTTGGGGCTTTTGCAGGCTGCTTGCCATTATGACGGAAATTTTTGATGTTGAAAGTGTTGAAAGTTTTTTGGAATTTGTATTCGTAGTATTTTATTGCGGATTTACCTTGTGCTGCGCTTCAAGCGTTGACGATGAAAATAAACTTATTAAACCGTCGTCCAGCTTTTTTGCTCTCGGGCTTTTTGCTTGTGCTTTTTCGTTTTCGCTTGCAAGAATACTTATGATTATTTCAGGCGAGTTTGCGAAACTCAATCAGGTTTCTTTCTCGTCAGTCACATATTTATTAATCGGCTTTTTTGCCGTTATGTGCGAACTGGCGGTTTATATAACGAAAAAAGTAAGTGAGTAGCAGCAAATTGTTATGTGTGTCTAAAGTGTTAATTTTGTTTTAATAGATATCTCTCTAAGTTGAAAAAAGAATAATAATATTATATAATGTAATACAGTTAGGAATAACGCATATTACAAATAGGAATATTTATATTTCCGATACATATAATATTATTTGGTACTATTTGAAAGGTGATTTGGTTATGAAACTTGTAATTGTTATTGTATCTAATAAGGACTTGACAAATGTTTTATCATCTACTGTTGAGGAAGGCTATTTTTCAACAAAGATTTCAACTCAGGGAATGTTTCTTGAAAACGGACAGACTACCGTTCTTTTCGGCGTAAAAGACGAAGAAGTAGAAAAATTATTTGAAATTATAGAGCAGAATGTGACTAAGCGTGTTGTTCGCCACGTCGGTGTTGACAGCACTCTTCAAGGCTCGCTTCTTAAGAAGCCTGTTGATGTTGAGGAGTACGGCGCTGTCGCTTTTGTTCTTGATGTTGACCAATTCAGAAAGTTATAATTTATGAAGCTGACTAATTTTATAGGAAATGAAAAGGTAATAGACAGACTTTCCAAACTTCTTGAAAGCGGCAGATTTCCTCATGCACTTATTATTGAGGGTGAAGAGGGGATAGGCAAAAAAACACTTGCAAGGGACCTTGCGTGCGCTTTGGTTTGCAGAGGTGAGGATAAGCCTTGCGGTGAATGTTCTCAGTGTAAAAAAGCAATGAGCGGTATTCACCCCGATATCAGTGAGTATATTCCGTCGGGTACTGCCAATTCGTTTCACGTTGATACAGTCAGAAATATTATAAACGACGCTTATGTTCAGCCTAATGAGGCGGATTATAAGGTATATATATTGGCTAATGCGCACTGTATGAACCCAAATGCGCAAAATGCACTTTTAAAAATTCTTGAAGAGCCGCCGAAATACGTTGTTTTTATTTTAACAACAGAATCGAAAAGTGCTCTTCTTTCAACCGTTTTGTCACGAAGCGTTTGCGTCAGCCTTGAAGGTGTTGATATTGGACGTGCGGCAAATTATATCACTTCCCATTGTGAGGGCGTTGATTATAATACGGCTAAAAAAACGGCTGAAACTTTTAACGGCAATATCGGCAAAGCAATTTCAAGTTTGCAGGACAGTAAGACGAGTGAACTTGTAGATGTTTGCAATAAGATTTGCAAGGCTCTTGCTTCGTCGAATGAATATGAAATGTTGACACTTTGCTCTGCTTTTCAAAAAGACAGGCAGGGTGTTGTTTTTGCGTGCGATTTGCTCAAAAATATTTTTCGTGATGCTCTTTTTGCCGGAGATGTAAGTGAACACATTTCAGGGCAGGAGGAAAGCGCCGCACTGCTTAAATCGAGCTTGTCAAGGCAAAGCTTGGTTAAACTTATGAGTACGTGTGATGAGCTTAAATCAATGGCTTTGAGCAACGCAAATAACGCATTATTAATTACAAAATTCTGCTATTCTCTCAATAGGGCAATAGGCAGATAACGGAGGAAATATATGACTAAAGTTGTTGGTGTTCGCTTCAGCGACACAGGCAAAACATATTATTTTGACCCAAAGGGTCTTGATATAAAAAACGGTGAGGAAATAATTGTCGAAACCGCAAACGGTCTTGAGTTCGGCAAGGCTTCCTGCGGTGTTAAAGAGGTTGAGGACGATGAGGTTGTCAGCCCTTTAAAGCCGGTTATCCGCATTGCCAATGACGCTGACCGTGAAAAAGTTAAGGAAAATAAGATTAAGGAAAAAGAAGCATTTGAAATTTGCTCTAAAAAAATAGAGAAACATAAGCTTGAGATGAATTTGACAAATGCGGAATATTCGTTTGACTGTTCAAAGGTTATATTCTATTTCACAGCCGACGGCAGAATAGATTTCAGAGAACTTGTTAAGGATTTGGCTGCAACGCTTCATACAAGAATCGAGCTTCGTCAAATAGGCGTCAGGGACGAGAGTAAAATGCTCGGCGGTCTCGGTATTTGCGGCAGACCGTTTTGCTGTTCAACTTTTCTTGATGGCTTCCATTCCGTTACTATCAAAATGGCAAAGGACCAGGGTCTTTCTCTTGCTCCCGGCAAAATCAGCGGTACTTGCGGCAGGCTTATGTGCTGTTTGAAGTATGAGCAAAATTCATATGAATACTTACATAAAATCACTCCGAAAATCGGTACTGTAGTTGATTGCAGGCACGGCAGGGGAACTGTTGTCGACGCTGCAATTTTAACCGGTCAGCTTAAAGTTCAGCTTGATAATACTCCCGACGGTTTACCTGTTACGGTCAGCCGTGATGAGGTAAGGATAGTTAGGGAAAACAAACCAAAAATGAACAAAAATTAATAAATGAATTGTTGAAATTCACTTGATTTTTGTATTCTTTACTGTTATATTAAGTATAAAGTATGGTGTAGGAGGTGTTATGATGGCATACGCTATTTCAGATGATTGCATTTCTTGCGGCGCTTGTGCTGCAGAATGCCCGGTTGGTGCTATTTCAGAGGGAGACGGCAAGTTCGAAATTGATGCAGATGTTTGCATCGAATGCGGCGCTTGTGAAGCTACCTGTCCTGTAGGAGCTCCTGCTCAGGCATAATTTAATACATACTTAAAATAAAAGCACGGCAGTTAGATTGATTCTAACCACCGTGCTTTTGTTATTTATTTTTTTTATACTGTTTTGATATTTTTTGTGTCGGAAAAATGCATAAAAAAAGAACTACACGTAATTGTGTAGTTCTCTTGGCGCAGAGGGTGGGATTCGAACCCACGCGCCCTTTCGGACAAACGGTTTTCAAGACCGCCTCGTTATGACCACTTCGATACCTCTGCGTTTGGTGCTTATGTATATTACCATATGTAAGCCTATATGTCAAGAACTTTTTTCAAAAAGTTTTGATTTTTTGAAAAATAAAACAGAGCCGCAACAACGACTCTGCTTATGTAAATATAATTGACTGTTATGCTTGTTCTTCCTGCATTTTTGCAAAGCATTCACTGCAATAAACAGGGCGGTCACCGCTTGGAGCAAACGGAACCTTGCAAGCCTTACCGCAAGATGCGCAAACAGCGTCGTGATATTCACGTGGTGCGTGCTTTCTCTTGTCACGGCATTCCTTACATCTCTGCGGCTCGTTAGTAAAGCCTTTTTCTGCATAAAATTCTTGTTCGCCGGCGGTAAATACAAATTCCTTGCCGCAATCTTTGCAAACTAATGTTTTGTCCTCGTACATTTTCTTACACCTCTTAATTATATTTGTCGGTTTTAAAATTTACGGCTGATAATTTCTTCTTGATTCGTTGAAGTGCATTGTCTACCGATTTAGGTGTTTTGCTTAATCTTTTCGCTATTTCACTGTAGTTGCAACCGACAATATGTAACCTCAAGACTTCGTTTTCATATTCAGAAAGATTTTCTTTAAGGGTATTTGCCAACATTGAAACACTTTCGCCGGCGATGTAATAATCCTCTGCACTTATAACTCCGTTTTCTTCGGGAATTTCTTCCTCAGCGTATTCTATAACTGCACCTATAGGAATATCCTTTTGCCGATTAAACTTCCTAAGTGCCGTTTGAATGGAATTATTGATACAGGTTTGAGCATAGGTTTTAAACTGAGCGCCTTTGCTGTCATTAAAGGTTTTTATTGCCGCTAAAAGTCCTATCATACCCTCCTGAATGATATCCTCATATTCAAAAGGAGAGTTGGTGTACTTTCCTGCAATAGCCTCAACAACGCTTCGATACTGCTTTATTAAAGCCTCTGTCTGCTTACTTTCGCCTGATTGCGCACTTGAAAGAATTGTGTCATTTATATTATTTTTGCCGGGTTCTGACATAGTTCTCTCCCACCTTAGATAAAATAATAACAAATTATTTGAAAATAGTCAACAAAAAATGCAAATAATTCTTGAAAACTTTTAAACAAATCGACTAAATATTATAAAAAATGCCCGAATTTTGCTTTGTTTGACAAAAATCGAGCATTAAATATTTGAATAAATTAAACGTTAAAGCGGAAAAGAACGATATCTCCGTCTTTCATAACGTAATCTTTGCCCTCACTTCTTACAAGACCTTTTTCCTTAGCAGCCGCCATACTTCCGCAAGCCATTAAATCGTCAAATGATACAACCTCGGCTCTGATAAATCCACGTTCAAAGTCGGTGTGAATTTTACCAGCCGCCTGGGGAGCTTTCGTGCCTTTCTTGATTGTCCAAGCTCTGACTTCCGGCTTTCCTGCTGTAAGATATGAAATTAAGCCTAAAAGCGAATAACTCTTTTTGATAAGTCTGTCAAGACCGCTTTTTTCAAGCCCCATATCTGCAAGGAACATTGCCTTTTCGTCTTCGTCAAGCTGTGCAATTTCCGCTTCCATTTCCGCACAGATAGGAAGTGTTTCGGCACCCTCTGCCTTTGCAATTTCTTCAACAGCCTTGTAATACTTGTTGTTTTCGATTCCGTCAATGAAATCGTTTTCGCCCATATTGCAGGCATAAATTACAGGCTTGATTGTTAAGAGGGAAACGTCTTTTAAATATTCTTGCTCTTCTTCGCTTATTTCAACGCTTCTTGCAGTTTTGCCTTTCTCCATTTCGCTTGCAAGTCTTTCAAGAAATTCAACTTCCCCCGCAAGTTTTTTATCGCCTTTCATTGCTTTCTTTCTTGAATCGATTCTTCTTGTGAGAATGTCAAGGTCGGAAAGGACAAGTTCAAGATTGATTGTGTCAATATCTCTTGCCGGGTCAACGCTTCCGTCAACGTGAGTAATATCGTCGTTTTCAAAGCAACGTACTACGTGAATGATTGCGTCAACCTCTCTGATATGCGATAAAAATTTGTTACCGAGACCTTCGCCTTGTGACGCACCTTTAACAAGACCTGCGATATCGACAAATTCAATAGTTGCAGGAGTAAACTTGTCCGGGTGATACATTTCGGCAAGCTTGTCAAGCCTTTCGTCAGGTACGCTTACCATACCAACATTAGGTTCAATTGTGCAAAACGGATAGTTGGCACTTTGAGCGCCTGCATTAGTGATTGCATTAAATAATGTGCTCTTGCCTACGTTTGGCAAGCCGACAATACCGAGCTTCATATATATTCTCCTTTGGTTTTGGTGTGTTAAATTAATTCTTATCAAGTATATAACAAAAATATTCTTTTTACAAGTGTAAATTATATGATTTTATTTCTTGACTTTATTAGCCAAATAATATATTATATCTTTAATATTTTTTTATATGACTATTTTTTTGCAAAAGGAGAGAGGGAATATGAAGCTTAACGGCTCCCAAATCGTTCTTGAAGTTTTAAAAGAACAGGGCGTAGATACTATTTTCGGTTACCCCGGCGGAACGATTCTCAACATTTTCGATGAATTATATAAATACGGTGACACATTTAAGCATATCCTGACCGCTCACGAGCAGGGTGCTTCTCATGCTGCTGACGGTTATGCAAGGGCTACCGGTAAGGTGGGTGTTTGCTTTGCAACATCAGGCCCCGGCGCTACAAACCTTGTAACAGGTATTGCAACTGCATATATGGATTCCGTTCCTATCGTTGCCATTACTTGTAACTATGCAACCTCGGGTCTTGGCAGAGATTCATTCCAGGAAGTTGATATCTGCGGTATCACTATGCCTATTACTAAGCATAACTTCCAAATTAAGAATGTAGAGGAACTTGCAGATACTATCCGCCGTGCATTTTCTATTGCTCAAAGCGGAAGAAAAGGTCCTGTTCTTATTGATATCCCTAAGGATATTACTGCGGCAGAATGTGAATATACACCTATGCCTAAGGTTGAGCCGGAAAAGGCAAAAGCACCTAAAAAGAGTGCGATTGAAAGAGCGGTTGAACTTATCAGAAGTGCTAAAAAGCCTCTTATTTATGTCGGAGGCGGCGCAATCCTTTCAAATGTAGGCGAAGATTTAGTTACATTTGCAGAGAAGATTGACGCACCTGTTGCATCAAGCCTTATGGGTCTCGGCGCATTCCCTTATGATAATCCGCTTCATCTCGGTCTTATCGGTATGCACGGTCACTATGAATGTAACAAAGCGGCTCACGATTGCGATGTACTTATTACCTGCGGTGCCCGTTTCTCCGACCGTGTAGCAGGTAACAGAAAGAAATTTGCACCTAATGCGGAGATTTTACATATTGATATCGACTCTGCTGAAATGGATAAGAATATTGTTTCGAATTATCATCTTCGTGGTGACCTTGCAGAAGTTCTTCCTATCCTTACAAGAGAGATTGAGCAGCTTGACCACAGCGAGTGGAGAAATGAAATTGAAACATTCCGCCGTCCTTTCAAGCAGCTTCAAATCGGCGATTATGTTAATCCGCAAACTCTTATCGAAAAAATCGACGCCGCAACACCTGATGACACTATCGTTGTAACAGACGTAGGTCAGCATCAGCTTTGGGCTGCACAGTTTTATAAATTCAAGTATCCGAGAACACTTCTTTCTTCAGGCGGTCTCGGTACTATGGGTTATTCAATGGGCGCTGCAATGGGCGGTCAAATGGGTTGCCTCGATAAAACAGTGGTTATGTTTGCCGGTGACGGCGGCTTCCATATGAACCTTTCAGAGCTTGCTACTATGTGTTCATATAATATCCCTGTTAAAATGTTTATTATGAATAATACCGTTTTGGGTATGGTTCGTCAGTGGCAAAAACTTTTCTATGAAAACCGTTTTGCCGATACAGACCCGCACAGAGCAACTGATTTTGTTAAGGTTGCAGAGGGATTCGGCGTTAAGGCACTTCGTATCAGCACAAATGACGATATTGACGCTGTTCTTAAAGAAGCGCTTGAATATAACGGTCCTGTTTTGGTTGATTGCAGAATCAGCCCTGATTCCAACGTACTTCCTATGATTCCTCCGGGAGGAGCTCATACGGATATTATTGAAAAATTTAATTAAGGAGGCAGCTAACAATGAAAGAAAAATTAGTATTGTCAGTTCTTGTTGATAACGAAAGCGGCGTACTTCAAAGAGTTGCCAGCCTTTTCTCAAGAAGAAGTTATAACATTTCATCTCTTACCGTAAGTGAAACAGAAGATGAAAAGTTTTCCCGTATGACTATTGAAACCGAAACCGAGCCTGAAAATGTCAGACAGATTAAGGCTCAGCTTTTAAAGCTTGAAATTGTTAAAAAGGTTTCCGAGCTTAAGCCTGACAGCTCTGTTTCATCCGAACTTTTACTCGTTAAGGTTCACGCTCAGGGTATTGAGCAGAAAAATGCGCTTCTTGCTTTTAACGCTCGTTGGGGTGCTCGTGTTCTTGACGTTTCAATGACTACCATTACATTTGAATTTACAGGTCTCGGCAGCACTATAGATATGTTTGTCGAAGAACTTGAAAATGAATTTACTATTGTTGAGCTTGCACGTACAGGTATTACCTCTCTTGAACGAGGTGAAGGCTCATTTACAGATGATATATAATTTTAATTATTATATACATTATGTTGTTTGAATATATTAACGAAAAGGGTGATAGCTATGAGTATGACAATGACTCAAAAAATCTTGGCTAAGCACGCAGGTCTTGACAGCGTTGTAGCAGGTCAGCTTATTGAAGCTAAGCTTGATATGGTACTTGGTAACGACGTTACTTCTCCTGTTGCAATTAATGAAATGACCAAATTTGGTAAAAACTCTGTTTTTGACAGAACTAAAATTTCTCTTGTTATGGACCATTTTACTCCTAATAAGGATATTCAATCTGCTCAAAACTGTAAGCAGGTTAGGGAATTTGCCAAAAAGTATGATATTACACATTATTATGACGTAGGAAAAATGGGTATCGAGCACGCACTTTTGCCTGAACAGGGTGTTGTTACCTGCGGCGATTGTATTATCGGTGCCGACTCTCATACTTGCACATACGGCGCTCTCGGTGCTTTTTCAACAGGCGTCGGCTCAACCGATATGGCAGCAGGTATGGTTACAGGTAAGGCTTGGTTTAAAGTTCCGTCTGCAATTAAGGTCGTAATTACAGGCAAAAAAGCGCCTTTCATCAGCGGTAAGGACGTTGTTCTTCATCTTATCGGTGAAATCGGTGTTGACGGTGCTCTTTATAAGTCACTTGAGTTTACAGGAGACGGAATTAAGGAACTTTCTATGGATGACCGTCTTTGCATTTCAAATATGGCTATTGAATGCGGCGCTAAGAACGGAATTTTCCCTGTTGACGATATAACTCTTGAATATGTCAAGGGAAGAAGTGAACGTCCTTATGAAGTTTACGAGGCTGACGAGGACGCAGAGTATGACAGCGTGGTTACTATTGACCTTTCTAAACTTGCTCCTACCGTAGCTTGCCCTCATCTTCCTGAAAATACTAAGACTGTTGACAAACTTGCAGATATCAAAATCGACCAGGTTGTTATCGGTTCCTGCACTAACGGCAGAATTGAGGATATGCGTACCGCCGCTTCTATCATTAAGGGTAAGAAGATTGCAGACGGTGTTCGTTGTATCGTTATTCCGGCAACTCAAAATGTTTATCTTCAGTGTATAAAAGAAGGCATTGCCGAAGCTTTTATTGAAGCAGGTGCTATTGTTTCAACTCCGACTTGCGGTCCTTGCCTTGGCGGTCATATGGGCATTTTGGCTGCTAATGAAGTTGCCGTTTCTACTTCAAACCGTAACTTTGTCGGCAGAATGGGTCATGTTGATTCTAAAATATATCTTGCGTCTCCTGCTGTAGCTGCGGCTTCTGCCATTAAGGGCTACATTGCAGACCCGAGAGAAATATAGGAGGTAGGAATATGAAAGCAAAGGGTACAGTACATAAATTCGGTGATAATGTTGATACCGATGTTATCATTCCTGCACGTTATCTTAATAAGAGTGATGAGGCTTGGCTTGCTTCGCACTGTATGGAAGATATTGACGCTGATTTTGTAAATAAGGTAAAACCGGGCGATATTATGGTTGCCGAGGCTAACTTCGGCTGCGGTTCTTCAAGAGAGCACGCACCTATAGCTATTAAGGCTTCGGGTATTTCCTGCGTAATTGCTTCTACTTTTGCACGTATTTTTTACAGAAATGCAATTAATATCGGTCTTGCCATTCTTGAATGTGACGAGGCGGCAAAGGATATCAAGGAAGGCGACGAGGTTGAGGTTGATTTTGACAGCGGTGTAATCACTAATTGCACAACAGGTAAAACCTATAAGGCTCAGCCTTTCCCACCGTTTATTCAAAATATTATTAAAAACGGCGGCTTGATGAACTCTATTGAAAAGTAGTTTTAACTGTTTTTTAGCATATAATATTTATATAACAGTTTTAACGAGGTATTTTTGATGAAACTATTACTTGATGAAAAGACACTGCGCTATGTTTGGGGCGGCAGTGGTGAATATTGGTATTCAAGAGTTGACTCTCAGGTTCATTCGAGTGTTGAACTTGAATGTGACGATACCGAGGATTTAATGACTAACGGCTTTATTCCTTTTTTGACAATTTCAAACGAAGAAGTTATCAGAGCTTATATCAAATTTCTTGATAATAAAAAAGTCAGCGCTGTTTTGGAAAAACTTTCAGGCAATGAATATATTGACACTTTTTGGAAATATTTTAATGCTTATTCTTCCATCAGTGAAGGCTTTGACGAGTTTGAAAATAAATTCGTTCTTGAAAAAGCCGAAGAGTGGTGTAAGGCTAACTCTGTTGAATACTCAGTGGAAAAATAATGAAAAAACTATTGATAATTATGGGCTCTCCACGTCAGGACGGTATATGTCAGGAACTTATTAATCAGGTTCGTAAATACTTTCTTGATTGCAAAATTAAGCTTTATGACAGTTACAAACTCGCTCCGTCTCCTTGCACCGATTGTAAATGGTGTGAGTATCACGAGGGGTGCTCAAATAAGGATTTGGATATATTTTTTGAGGATTTTGAGGACGCCGATTACATAGCGTTCTTTACTCCCGTTTATAACAATTTCTTTCCTGCTCCGATTAAGGCAATTTTGGACCGCTTCCAGCGTTACTATAACGCCAGATATAAACGTGGCTCTAATCCGCCGATTAAGAAGCCTAAAAGGGTAGGCGTTGTTATTGCAAGCGGCTCAAATGCAAGGCAGTCGGCAGATTATATGTATAATGCGCTTAAACAGTCGTTTGCACCGCTCGGCAGTGAGGTTTGTTCAAGGTATTATATCCCTAATACCGATATGGGCAGATATACCTTTAATATGACAGAGCTTCAAAAATTTGTCCATCAACTAAAAGGTAAAACCGATTAAGCCTCCCTTGTAAAGGGTGCGGGTCTCCGGTGGAGACCTCTGCACTTTAGTGCAGAAGCACCGACCGAGCCGGGAGGCAAGACGGTGGGTGCAACTTGTTGCACTCAAAGGGATTTAAGGCAGTCATTTGACTGCCTTTCTTTATTTTATTATAAATAATTTATATATTATATATTGCTTATTAATAATTACTGTGATATAATAAATTGATTTATTATGGGGTAGTATGATATGATAATTCTCGGAATTGACCCGGGCTACGCAATTGTCGGCTGGGGTGTGCTTGAATATAAAATGAATAAGTTTCGTGTGCTCGGTTACGGTGCTATAACTACAGAGGCTCACACCGATTTTCCTCTTAGACTTCAAACGATTTATAACGATATGTGTTATCTGTTTGAAAAGTATAAGCCTGAGGTTATGAGTATGGAAAAACTTTTCTACAATAATAATGCTAAGACTGTTATTGACGTGGCGCAGGCGAGGGGAGTTATCACTCTTTCGGCTCAAAATTACGGGGTTGATATTTTTGAATATACACCTCTTCAGGTCAAGCAGGCGGTTGTAGGTTACGGCAGAGCTGAAAAAAAGCAGGTGCAGGAAATGACAAGGCTGATGCTCGGTCTTTCGAAAATACCTAAGCCCGATGATACTGCTGACGCTTTGGCTATGGCTATTTGCCACGGTCACTGTTCCGGCTCAATGATGGGTAGACTTAATTCACTGAAATAAAGGGATTTGTTATGATATATAATTTAAAAGGCAAACTTACTGTTTGTGATGTTAATTTTATAGTTGTTGAATGCGGCGGCGTGGGATTTAAGTGCTTTACTTCACTTAATACCGCTAAGCAGGTCGGTGAAATCGGCAAGGAAGTGAATGTCTTTACTCATCTTGCAGTACGTGAGGATGCAATGGACTTGTACGCTTTTGCCACTACCGCAGAGCTTGATGCATTTAAACTTCTTATTACTGTTTCGGGTATCGGTCCTAAGGCGGCAATTGCAATTCTTTCCGAGCTTACTCCGGATAGGTTGGCTCTTTGCATTGCTTCGGGTGACTCTAAGTCGATTACTGCGGCGCAGGGCGTCGGCAAAAAAACGGCTGAAAGAGTGGTTCTCGAACTTAAAGACAAAATCGGTACGATTGCTACCGAGGCGGCTTCGGCAACTGTTTCCAATTTGCAAAATAATGTTGCAGGCAGTGCAAGCGCTGAGGCTGTTGAGGCACTTGTATCTCTCGGCTATTCCCAGGCAGATGCGGCTTTGGTTGTCGGTTCGCTTGACAGTTCAATGTCAGTTGATGAAATGATTAGGCACGGCTTGAAAGAGCTTGCCAAGAATTTATAAGGAGGTAATCGTTTATGCAGGAAACCGAAATGGATTTTGAAAGCAGAATAGTTACTTCTGATTTTACTCCCGAGGATAACGATATAGAAAATTCTTTAAGACCTAAAGTGCTTGATGACTATATCGGTCAGGATAAGGTTAAGGAAAATCTTGCTGTTTATATTCAGGCGGCAAGGGGAAGAGGAGAAGCACTTGACCACGTTCTTTTGTATGGACCTCCGGGTCTCGGTAAAACTACTCTTGCGGGTGTTATTGCAAATGAAATGGGTGTTAATCTCCGTGTGACAAGCGGTCCGGCTATTGAAAAACAGGGCGATTTGGCAGCTCTTCTTACTAATCTTCAAGAAGGTGACGTTTTGTTTATTGATGAGATTCACCGTCTTAACAGGCAGGTTGAGGAAGTTCTTTATCCGGCTATGGAGGATGGGGCGCTCGATATTATTATCGGCAAAGGTCCTTCGGCAAGGTCAATAAGACTTGATTTGCCGCATTTTACTCTTATCGGTGCAACAACCCGTGCAGGTCAGCTTTCAGCACCTCTTCGTGACAGATTCGGCGTGATTTTCAGGCTTGAAATGTATACTAATGAACAGCTTGCTTCAATCGTTAAAAGAAGCGCTGATATTCTTAATATCCCTGTTGATGAAAAAGGCGCTATGGAAATTGCTTCACGTTCAAGAGGAACACCACGTATTGCAAACAGACTTCTTAAAAGAAGCCGTGATTTTGCTCAGGTTAAGTATGACGGCGTGATTAGTAAGGAAGCGGCAGTTGACGCTCTTGAAAGAATGGAAATTGATAATCTCGGTCTTGATAATATCGACAGAGTGTTATTGACAACTATGATTAAAAATTATAACGGCGGCCCTGTAGGTCTTGATACCATTGCGGCGGCTATTGGTGAAGAATCGGTTACTATTGAGGACGTTTATGAGCCCTATCTTATGCAAATAGGTTTTCTTTCTAGAACACCGAGAGGAAGATGCGTTACTCCTCTTGCATATCAGCATTTGGGGCTTGAACAACCCGGTCAGCAATCACTTTTATAATAACTAAACTAATTAGGAATGAGGAACTATTATGGGCAGACTTTTTGGTACGGACGGTGTAAGGGGAGTTGCAAACGTTGATTTGACCTCTGAACTTGCACTTCAAATAGGCAGAGCGGCAGCAATGGTTTTGCTTAAAGAAAGTAAATCATCAAAGCCGACAGTCCTTATAGGCAAGGATACTCGTGCTTCGGGCGATATGCTTGAAGCGGCACTTACGGCAGGGCTTTGTTCGGTCGGCTGTAATGTTCTTTCTGTAGGAATTGTTCCTACTCCGGCAGTTGCTTATTTGGTTGATAAATACGGCTGTGAGGCGGGCGTTATGATTTCAGCTTCTCACAACCCTTGCGAATATAACGGAATTAAGATTTTTCAGGGCAACGGCTATAAACTTGATGACGCACTTGAAAATGAAATTGAAGCGATTATTCTTGATAACGCCGAGGAAATTCCTACTCTTACAGGCGGTGAGGTAGGTAACAGACTTTATTGCAAAACGGCGGTCAGTGATTATGTGAAGCACGTTGTGTCAACAACAGACGTTCGTTTTGACGGTCTTTCAATTGCTCTTGATTGTGCCAACGGCAGTGCTTCGGTTTGCGCTAAGGAAATATTTACGTCACTTGGTGCTAAGTGCCTTATGCTTTCCGATACACCCGACGGAACAAATATTAATGACAAATGCGGTTCCACTCACCCCGAGGAGCTTATGAGATTTGTTAAAGACGCTTCTCTTGATTTGGGTCTTGCATTTGACGGCGACGCTGACAGAATGCTTGCTGTTGATGAAAACGGCGAACTTGTTGACGGAGATAAAGTAATTGCTATTTGTTCAAAGAAAATGAAGGACGAGGGCAAGCTTGCTAAAAATACCGCAGTTGTCACTGTTATGAGTAATATGGGATTTTTCAAATTCTGCGAGGAAAACGATATTTCCTGTGCCAAAACCGCAGTAGGTGACAGATATGTTCTTGAAAGAATGTTGAAAGACGGTTATAATATCGGCGGTGAGCAAAGCGGTCACGTTATTTTTCTTGATTATGCAACAACGGGCGACGGTGAACTTTCCGGCGTTCAGCTTCTTGAAGCAGTTGTAAAATCGGGCAAGAAGCTTTCCGAACTTGCAAAAATAATGAAAGTTTATCCTCAGGTTCTTATTAACGTTGAGGTTACCCCTGAAGGAAAGCAAAAGTATAATAACGACGAATATATTATTTCTGCCGTTCAGCAGGCGGAAATGGAGCTTATGGGCGAGGGACGTGTTCTTGTTCGTGTAAGCGGAACGGAACCTCTTATTCGTGTAATGCTTGAGGGAAGCGACTTAGAGCAAATTACGGTTCTCGGTAATAAAATCGCCGACGTTGTAAGAAACAGATTATCATAAAGGAATTAATATATGAGATATTCAAAAGATTGGGAAGATTATGAACTTATAGATTGCAGCAGCGGCTATAAGCTTGAAAGATGGACGAGAGAAATCCTTGTCAGACCTGACCCTCAGGTAATTTGGAAAAGTAAAAAGGAAAATAAATTTTGGTTCCAGCCGGACGCTACCTATCTTCGTTCAAGAACAGGCGGCGGCAGATGGCAGGTACATAGTAAAATTCCTTCTTCTTGGCAGATTAGATATAAGGATTTAACCTTTAACATCAAAACTATGGGCTTTAAGCATACGGGAATATTTCCTGAGCAGGCTGTCAATTGGGATTTTACAAGAGAAGTTATCAAAAGAGCTAAGAGCGAGTGCCGAAATGTTAAAGTTCTTAATCTTTTCGCTTACACGGGCGGCGCAACGGTTGCGTGCCTTAAAGAAGGCGCTTCGGTAGTTCACGTTGACGCATCTCGTGGTATGGTTCAGTGGGCTAAGGAAAATGCAGTCGCTTCCGGTGTTAATGAAGGTCAAATCAGATGGATTGTTGACGATTGTATTAAATTCGTTCAGCGTGAAATCAGGCGTGGCAATAAGTATGATATTGTTATTCTTGACCCACCAAGCTACGGACGTGGTCCTAAAGGCGAAATTTGGCATCTTGAGGACAGTATTTATGATTTTGTAAAACTTGTTGAGCAGGTGCTCTCAGATAAGCCGCTTATGGTTATGCTTAATTCTTATACAACAGGACTTTCGGCTTCTGTTATGAAATATATTCTTGATGATGTAATTACCGATAAACGAGGCGGAAAGGTTGTGGCTGACGAAATCGGACTTCCGGTTTCATCTAACGGCAGAGTGCTTCCTTGCGGCTCGACGGCAATTTGGATGTTGAAATAATGAATTTAATTGAATTTAGAAATGTAGACTTTTCTTATGTGGTCGACGATGATGAGGAAAATCAGGTTACTGTCGACGTACTTAAGAATTTTAACTTAACAATTGAAAAAGGCAGTTTCGTCGCAATTTTGGGGCATAACGGCTCGGGTAAATCAACAACGGCAAAGCTTATTAACGGTATAAATATTGCCCAAAGCGGTGAGGTTATCGTTGACGGTCAAAAAGTCGAGGACGATGATACTATTTTTGATATCAGGCGTAAGGTCGGAATGGTTTTTCAAAATCCCGATAACCAAATTGTTTCCTCAATCGTTGAGGAGGACGTCGCATTCGGCGTTGAAAATTTGGGAGTTGAACCTAAGGAAATAAGAAGACGTGTTGACGCTGCGCTTAAAACGGTCGGTATGTACGATTATCGACTTAAAGCGCCTAATAAACTTTCAGGCGGTCAAAAGCAGCGTGTCGCCGTTGCAGGTATTATTGCAATGAAGCCTATGTGTATTGTCCTTGATGAACCTACTGCTATGCTTGACCCAAGCGGCAGACAAGAGGTTTTAAGTACGATTAAAAAGCTTAATAAGGAAGAGGGCATTACTATTGTTCTCATAACTCACTATATGGATGAGGCTGTTCAGGCTGACAGGGTAGTTGTTATGGACAGCGGTGAAATTAAACTTGACGATACACCGCAAAACGTATTTTCGAAATTTGACGAGGTTAAGGCGCTCGGTCTTGATGTTCCTCAGTCAACGGAGCTTGTTCACAGGCTTGGACTTAAAAGCGAAAATACAGTTTTAAACGCTGATGATTGCGTGAAATTATTAAAGAAAACTTTGGAGGCAAAAGAATAAATGGCGTTTCTTGTCTGCGAAAATATTGAATATCTTTACAGCATAGGAACTCCGTTTCAAACTGCGGCTCTTGATGATGTAAGCCTTGAAATTGAGCAGGGCGACCTTATCGGTATTATCGGTCATACGGGTTCGGGTAAATCAACCCTGATTCAGCATTTGAACGGACTTCTTGAACCTCATAAGGGTAAAGTAATTCTTGACGGTAAGGATATTTGGTCAAAAGAAAATAGAAAAGAAATCAGGCAGGTTCGTTTTGCGGTCGGTCTTTGCTTCCAATATCCCGAATATCAAATTTTTGAAGAGGATGTTTATAAGGAAATTGCTTTCGGTCCTAAGCAAATGGGTCTTGATGAGGCTGAGATTGACAGAAGAATAAGAAAAAGTATGGAATTTGTCGGTCTTTCGTTTGATGAATTTTCAAAAAAATCTCCCTTTGACCTTTCCGGCGGTCAAAAAAGACGTGTCGCAATTGCATCTATCATAGCTATGGAGCCTAAGGTGCTTATTCTTGATGAACCGTGTGCGGGTCTTGACCCAAAGGGCAGGGATACTATTCTTAATCTTATTAAGGAATATCAAAGCAGGATGGGCAATACCGTTTTGTTTGTTTCTCATTCTATGGAGGACGTTGCGAAACTGTGCAAAAAGGTTATTGTTATGAATAAAGGCAAACTCGCTTTTTGCGGCAGCGTTAATGAGGTTTATTCACACGGCAGCGAACTTAAAGAAATGGGCTTGAATGTTCCTGAAATAACAGATATATTCTTAAAACTTAAAGCGTCCGGCATTGATTGCAGGACTGATATTTATACAGTTGAGCAGGGCGTTGAGGAATATAAAAGACTTTTGGCGGGAGGTGCTGTGAAATGATTACGGATATCACTATAGGTCAGTATTTCCCCGGTAATTCCGTTGTTCACAAAATGGATTCGAGAATGAAAATCATTCTTACCGTTTTGCTTATTGTTGCAATTTTTATTTGCAAAACTTTGCCGGCTCTTGCGGTTATTGTGGTTGCAACCGTTGCACTTGTACTTATTTCTAAAATACCGCTTAAAACGGTGATGAAAAGTATTAAGCCGCTTGTTATTATTATTTTGTTTACTGCAATACTTAATCTCTTTTACGGCAAGGGCGAGCCGCTTGTTCAAATTTGGAAGCTCAAAATTACGGAAAACGGTATTATGACGGCTGTTTTTATGTCAATTAGAATTATTACTCTTGTTGTTATAAGTTCGCTTTTAACATATACCACTTCTCCGAATGAGCTGACAGACGGGCTTGAAAGGCTTATGAAGCCGCTGAAAATATTTAAAATAGACGTTCATTCAATTTCAATGACAATGACTATTGCTTTGAGATTTATTCCTACTTTGATTGAGGAAATTGATAAAATTATGTCTGCTCAAAAATCACGTGGTGCAGATATGGAATCGGGCGGTCTTATTCATAGAGCAAAGGCGCTTGTTCCTGTTCTTATTCCTCTTTTTATCTCGGCATTCAGAAGAGCAAATGAACTTGCGTATGCTATGGAGTGCCGTTGCTATCGTGGCGGCGAGGGCAGAACAAAAATGAAAGTTATGAAATTTGAAGCGAGAGATTATATTGCTCTTGCGGCAGTAATTGTATTTATTGCGCTTCTTGTTTCGTTTAATTTTATATTTAAAAAGGTAATATGAGAAAATTAAAAATAACAATTCAATATGACGGCTCGTCTTACCACGGTTGGCAGGTGCAAAAAAATGCCGTTACCGTTCAAGAGATGTTTCAAAACGCCGTTGAAAAAGTTTTTTTAAAACGTCTTGATGTAACGGGTTGCAGTAGGACGGATTCATTCGTTCACGCCAATATGTATGTTCTCACTCTTGAAACGGATATGAATATATCAAATGAGGGCGTTATTATGGCGCTTAATTCAAAGTTACCTAATGATATAGCCGTTATTGATTGTGAGGAATGTGACAGCGATTTTCACCCTCGATATTCCTGCAAATCAAAGGAATATTTATATAAGCTTTATAACGGCAGGCGACCTAATGCTTTTTTGCCGAAATACGCTTACTATTACAGACGCCCCATTGACGCCGATTATCTTAACGCTCAGGCTCAGGCATATGTCGGCACATTCGATTATTCCGGATTTTGCTCGTCAAAAAGCGACGTTGAGGATACAGTAAGAAACGTCAAATCTTTTAAAGTTTGGCGTGAGGGCGATATGGTGTATTTTAAGGTCGAGGCTGACGGTTTTCTTTACAATATGGTCAGAATTATGGTCGGCACTCTTTTGTTTGTGTCGGAGGGTAAAATTAAAGAAAATGAGCTTAAAAACGTAATTCTTTCAAAAGAACGTAAACGTGCGGGTAAGACTGCTCCGCCTCAGGGGCTTTATTTGAATAAAATTAATTATTAGGCAGGTGAGATATGTGGCAGGCAATCAGCGTGAGATGCATAAAAAGGAGCTAAAAGCCAAAAAGGATAAACGAAATAAAACGATTGTTTGGATTGTAATTGCCGTTATTGTTGCAATATTGATTGTAATGAAAGTTTGCGAAATTAATATTAATACCGTGAAGGAACATTTTACCGATTCAAACGGTAAGTTTTCGCTTTCGCAGGATATAAATAAAAATAATTTTCCTTATAATCTTGATTCTTCTCAAAACGTTGTAGTCAAAAATGTAAATAATAAGCTTGGTATTTTGACGCCGTCAAGTTTCACTGTTCTCGATACTAAAAAAGCGGTTGCAAAATATACCTTTGACCACGGCTACTCAAACCCTGTAATTAAAACGTCGGGTATTTATTCTTTAATCGTTGACCAGGGCAGTACAAAGTTGCGCCTTGACAATACGAGTGAAAATGTTTATGAAAATGAACTTTCGGGCAATATTCTTTGTGGCGATGTAGCTAAAAACGGAAATACCGTTGTTGCCACTCTTTCGGGCGATAAGCTTTGCAACGTGTCTGTTTATAATAAATCACTTGATAAAAAAATGAGTTATGATTTAGACTACGGATATATTGTCGATATTGCGATTAATAACAGCGCAAGTAAAATAGCTTTCGTTGCCGTAAACAGTAAAAACGCTCAACTGAAGGCTAAACTTTATACTATGAATATCGGAACCGATAAGCCTAAGGCAGAAATTGATTTGCCTAACTGCAATGTTCTCAACCTAAAATATAACAGCGATAATCTTTACGTTGTAGCCGATAATTTTGTCGGTATAGTTTCCAATCAAAAGAAATTAAAGACCGTTTTTGAATGCGGTAAAATAAATACCGTTTGCTATAACTTCACACCGAATGACGAACTTGTTTTGGCTTATAACGATTATAACAATTCAACGGAAAATAAGCTTGTCAGAGTCAGAGCGGGGGGAAATACAAAAAGCGAAACTAAGGTGAGCGGTAATATCAGATATATTTCAGCTTCATCAAGCACTGTCAGCGTTTTAACCAACAGTAACATAATTACCTACTCTCTCGGCAATATGAAAGAAAAGAAAAAAATCAGCGTTGATGATTCAGTTAAATCAATTTGCCAAATGGGTTCAACGGTATTTGTTCACAGGCAATCGCTTATTGACAAAAGTGAGAGTGGTAAATAATGAATATTGTAGACTTAGTGTTGATTGTTATTGTTGCCGTCACTGTTTTTGTAGGAATTAAAAGAGGCTTTTTGATATCTCTTTTGTCTGCGCTTCGATTTATCGTTGCCGTTCCGCTTTCCCTTTTCGTCGGCAATAATTATAATGTAATAATATATAAAAGCATTGTCAGGAAATATCTTCTTGAATATGTTTCAAAAAAACTGAGCAATTCCGAAGAGATAACTAAGTTTAATGAAAATGTTAAATCGTTTGCAAATACTTTTTCTTTTCTTGCTAAAGATAATTCCGCTTTAAAATCGCTTTCAAATATTAATTCAAAAGAAGCGGCTGTTTATATAACGGACAATATTCTTTGTCCAATTGTTCAAGAAATTATTAAAATACTTTTAATTCTATTGACTTTTGTTCTTTTTTATGTAATAACAGGTATTATACTCTCGTTTGCCAAAAAGATGAGAGAAAAGAAAAAACTTCCGCTTCATAAAACAAACAGCTTTTTCGGCGGCGTATTCGGCTTGATTAAATCAGGCGCATATTTGATAGTCATTTCTGCTCTTTCAAAAGCGGTTCTTGATATTGCAACAACGCAAAATCAGTTTATTACACAGCTCAAAGGCAGTGTGATTATAGAATATATTAATAAACTCAATTCTTTGATATGAGGAGGATAATTTATGAGTAAATTTAACGATAATGTTAAAGACCTTTTTGACAATTGGAACACTATTCCTAACTGGATGTGCTTTGTAAGAATTGCACTTATTCCCGTTTTCACTGTTCTTTTTATTAAAGAGTATTACATAGCAGCTTTCATAACTATGATTGTTGCGGCTCTTACAGATGTATTTGACGGCAAAATTGCAAGAAAATTTAATATGGTGTCAAATCTCGGCAAAATTCTTGACCCTATTGCAGATAAACTGTCACAGATAGCAATTGTTATTATTTTGCTTGTTAAGTTTTGGGACGGTCCGCTTAAATACGTTTTGTTCCTTTTCATATTTAAGGAACTTTTAATGGTTGTCGGCGGTGCAATATTGATGTCAAAGGGTATGCGTCCTGTTGCCGCTGAAGTTTGGGGCAAGGTTGCAACCGTTGTATTTTATACATTTATGATAACTATTATTGCTATCGGACCGGGTGGTGCACTTCTCAGCATTGACTTCTTTAAAGGATGGGAACTTAATAATACCGTAATTATGATTATGGTTATTATTTCCGCAATTCTTGCTTTTGCTTCTCTTTTCGGTTATGCACCGGGATTTATTCGTCAGCTCAAGGAAAATAAAGAAAAAAACGATTCCTCTGAAAAATAAGCTGACTACCTATTACGAGGTGATTTAATGAAACAACAAATGTGTTCACGCTGCGGTGAAAGACCTGCGGTTGTGTTTATTCAAAAGATGGAAAATGATAAGGTTACGCCTGAGGGACTTTGCATTAAATGCGCAAGGGAACTTAATATCGGTTCAATTAATCAGATGATTGATAAGCTCGGCATTACTGATGAAGAAATTGAAGCCGCAAGCGAACAGATGGCTGACTTTATGGAAAATATGGGCGATTTCAATCTTGATAATTTGTCCGAAATGTTTAATCCCGAAAACTTTGACGGCGCTCAAACTATGCCTTTCTCGGATTTGATTAACGGTGCTCTTTCTCCGACTGAGGACGGCGAAGAAGAGATTACTACAGATAATTCAAATAATGAGCCTAACGGTAAAAAGCGCAGAAAAGGTAAAAGAGGTTCTAAGGACGATTCAAGAAAATTCCTTAACACCTATTGTACTAACCTTACCGAACGTGCAAAGCAAGGTAAAATTGATAACATTATCGGCAGAGAAAACGAAATCGCACGTGCTGTTCAAATTCTTTGCAGAAGAACAAAGAATAACCCTTGCCTTATCGGTGAGCCGGGTGTCGGTAAAACCGCTATAGCAGAGGGACTTGCAATTAAAATTGCTAAGGGTGAGGTTCCGGCTCGTCTTGCAGATAAGGAAATTTATCTACTTGACCTTACGGCTCTTGTTGCCGGCACACAGTTCAGAGGTCAGTTTGAGGGCAGGATTAAAGGTCTTGTTGACGAGGTTAAGCACGAGGGTAATATTATTCTCTTTATTGATGAGGTTCATAATCTTGTCGGTACTGGTGATTCCGAGGGCACAATGAATGCTGCCAATATCCTTAAACCTGCTCTTTCACGTGGTGAAATTCAGGTTATCGGTGCAACTACCTTTAACGAGTACAGAAAATATATTGAAAAGGACGCCGCTCTCGAAAGACGTTTTCAGCCTATTAAGGTTGAGGAACCGTCAATTGACGACGCATATAAAATGCTTGTCGGTATCAAGGGATATTATGAGGATTATCATAAGGTTCGAATTTCCGATTCTCTTGTGTATAAAGCTGTCACAATGTCCGAAAGATATGTTACAGACAGATATCTCCCCGATAAAGCAATAGATTTGCTCGATGAAAGCTGCACAAGCGCTAATTTGCGCAATCCTGCTATAAGCCAATATCAGATGGCACTTGAAAGAAAAAAGCTTTTAGAGGACAATATAGAAAGACTTTCCAACCCCGAGGAAAATGAAGAGATTGATTATGAGCTTGTAACCAAGTTTAAAAGCGAGGTTATTCAGCTTGACGAAAAATTAGCTGAACTTAAGGAAAAGGCTTCGGATAATCAGGTTTTGGAAGCAGATTTAGCTAAAGTTATTTCTCTTTGGACCGGTATTCCGGCAACTAAGATTGAGCAAAACGACGTTAAAAAACTTGCAAACCTTGAAAATGAACTTAAAGCGCATATAATCGGTCAGGATACGGCGATTGAAAAGGTTGCGAACGCTGTAAGAAGAGGCAGGGTATACATTAGCCCTAAGAAGAGACCTCAGTCATTTATTTTTGTAGGTCCTACAGGCGTAGGTAAAACCGAACTTGTTAAGCGCCTTGCCGACAGTTTGTTTGACAGTCCGGATAATCTTATTCGTCTTGATATGAGCGAATTTATGGAGAAATTCAGCGTATCCCGTATTATCGGTTCGCCTCCGGGATATGTAGGTTATGATGACGCCGGTCAGCTTACAGAAAAAGTCAGACGTAAGCCTTACAGTATCATTCTTTTTGATGAAATTGAAAAGGCACATAAGGACGTTCTCAATATTCTTCTTCAAATTCTTGATGAGGGCAGAATTACGGACGCTCAGGGAAGAACCGTTAATTTTGAAAACACAATTATAATTATGACCTCTAATGCAGGTTCAACGGATTCTGCATCTTTAGGCTTTAATAAAACCGCAAATGACATTAATGCCGAGGTTACAATGAAAGCTCTTGAACGCTTCCTTCGCCCTGAATTTTTGGGCAGGGTAGATGAGATTGTTATTTTCAATCAGCTTACTCATGACAATTTCGAAAAAATTGCTAAACTTATGCTTGATGAGCTTGTTGAAAGCCTTAAAGATAAAGCAATTACTATGACTTATGATGACAGCGTTCCTGTTTATCTTGCCAAGAAGGCATTCGGCTCTAAGAAAAACGCAAGAGGACTTCGTGACTGCGTAAGACGTGACGTTGAGGAAAAACTTGCCAATGCGATTGTCTTTAATCAGGATGAGGAAATTAAGTCGCTTTCTCTTTCCGCCGAAAATGATGAAATTAAAATTAAAATAAATTAAAAAAAGACTTGACATTTTGCAATGTGTTATGTATAATAATGAACGTTGCAACGCGGGTGTAGTTCAATGGTAGAATCCCAGCCTTCCAAGCTGGTCGTGTGGGTTCGATTCCCATCACCCGCTCCAATGCGCTGATAGCTCAGCTGGATAGAGCAACTGCCTTCTAAGCAGTAGGTCGGGGGTTCGAGTCCCTCTCAGCGCGCCATTTTGGGTAACAGCACGCAAGTGCTTTTACATATATGGTGGGATTAGTTCAGTTGGTTAGAGCGCCAGTTTGTGGCACTGGAGGTCATCGGTTCGAATCCGATATCCCACCCCACTTTTTTATATTTATCCCTACATTGGGGTGTAGCCAAGCGGTAAGGCAACGGACTTTGACTCCGTCATGCGTGGGTTCGAATCCCGCCTCCCCAGCCAACACCCTGAATTCAGGGTGATACTCGGTTCATTAGCTCAGATGGCAGAGCACTTGACTTTTAATCAAGGTGTCCGGGGTTCGATTCCCCGATGAGCCACCAAGTAAAAAACCTCGAAATGCCTTTATTTACACGGCTTTCGGGGTTTTTTCACACTTAAAAAATCATAACACAAATGTTTGAAATTTACGTTGTTTTACGTCGTTTTACAGTAAAATGTATATGAAAATGTATATGTTATTTTAACATATTTTACTTGAATTTGGCAAAAGTGTCAATAAAAATACCCCTTAAGTCTTTATCAACTTAAGAGGTATTTTTTATTTTTCCAAAACTCCCGATTTTTCCATCATTTTATCATATGTAAAATGGTTAAATATGGCTATTACTCTGCCGACGCCGATTACTGCAAGGATTGTGCCGATACTTATTACCGCTAAAAACGCATTTAACCTTGTGTCCGCAATTTTACTGTAAAGTGTTACGGTTAATATTGTTGATATAGTAACCATTAATATATCCCAACAGTTTTTCGTGAAGCCGACCGGTTTCTTGATGGTGTCTGCCACTGCCTGTACTATTCCGTCACCCGGGTTTGGAACAAGCCTCATATTAAGAGACATTGCCGCACCTAATCCCGTAAGAATAATCGCTATGCAAAGCACAAAAATTCTAAACGGCATACTACCTTGCCACTGATTTTTATATATATCGTCAAGTTGCGGTATAAAATCCGAAAACAGATTTATAAATCTTGTAAAAACCACACTTACGGCAATTTGCAATATGTCAAATAAAAATACTTTTTTGGGACACTTTCGTATTGCGTGCAAAATTATTTCAAACAAAACAAATACACTGTAAAGAGCAAGCGTAGTGTTGCCGATTTTTGTACCTAATATAAGCGAAAATGTGTACGCAACCGATATAATGGGGGATACGCCTAAACCGCATTTTGTATTGAGCACTATTCCCATTGCAAGCAAAATAAATCCTAAAACATAAATTGTCCACCTGTAAATTGCTTTTTTACTGTTCATTATTACACTTCTTTCTTTAAACACAAGCTATATTATACCACCGTTTATCGCTTTTTCAAGTGAAAAATAACAAATACCTAAAAACCTATTGATAAAGTATGAAATATTGCTATAATAAATTTATAACAAATCTTTATTAAAGCAAGGTGATTATTTTGAAACAGCTTTTATGCTTTGGCGACTCAAACACTTGGGGCTTGATACCGAATACAAAAGATAGATATTCTTGGGGTGTAAGGTGGACGAGTATTTTGCAGCAAAAACTTCAAAACGTTCGTGTTTTGGAGGAGGGACTTTGCGGCAGAACAACTATTTTTGATGACGCTTACAGAAAAAATCGCAACGGTCTTGAATCTTTGCCTGAAATATTGGAATCAAGCTATCCTTTAGATGCGGCAATAATTATGCTTGGAACGAATGATTGTAAATCTTATTATAATTCAAATTCGTTTAAAATTGCCAAAGGTCTCGGTTTGTGTATTGATGAACTTTCAAAATATATTTCACCTGAAAAAATACTTGTGGTTTCGCCTATATTCCTCGGTGAAAATGTTTGGAAAGAGGAATATGACCCCGAATTTGATACAAGGTCTGTTGAAACCGCAAAAAAACTTTATAGTGAATATAAAAAGGTTGCGCTTGAAAAGGGAACTAATATTATCAGCGCCGCCGATTATGTTCAGCCGAGTGAGGCAGACCAGGAACATTTAACTGCGCAGGGACATAAAATTCTTGCAAACGCTATTTTAAACGCTGTTTTAAGTGCAAGTCTTGTATGATTTAGGAGGAAAAAATGAACGCAAATATTACAAGAGATGAAGCATTAAAGCTTTTACAAAAGTATAACAAAGAGCCTTTTCATATTTATCACGGCTTGACTGTCGAGGGTGTTATGAAATGGTTTGCAGATGAACTCGGATATTCAAGTGATAAAGAGTTTTGGGGAATAGTGGGACTTCTTCACGATATCGATTTTGAAGAATATCCAAACGAGCACTGTATAAAAGCGCCCGAACTTTTAAGGACGGCAGGCGTCAGCGATGATGTTATTCACGGCATTTGCTCACACGGATATAACTTGACTGTAGATGTTGAGCCTTTGCACCAAATGGAAAAGGTTTTGTATGCAACCGATGAATTGACCGGTTTAATAGGTGCCGCCGTAAGAATGAGACCGAGTAAGAGCACGAGCGATTTTGAAGTAAAAAATCTTAAAAAGAAGTTTAAGGATAAAAAGTTTGCCGCCGGCTGTTCACGTGACGTTATTAAATACGGTGCAGAGCTTCTCGGCTGGGATTTAGACAAACTTTTTGAAAAAACCTTACTTGCTATGCGTTCTTGTGAAAATGACGTTAAAAACGAGCTTGAAGCGCTCAATCTTGAAATATAATATATATTGTTAATTATTACGACGCTTTGTTGAAGTGATTAAAATATTTGTGCTATAATGTTCTTATAATCTTGATATGGAGATGTGATTATGGAATATACTAAACTCGGTAAAACGGATATTGAAATATCAAAGCTTTGCGTTGGCTGTATGAGTTTTGGCAAGGCAGGTACTATGCACGATTGGACGCTTGATGAAAAGGACAGTGAAGCGATTGTTAAACACGCACTTGACCTCGGTATAAATTTTTTCGACACGGCTAACGGTTATTCGTCAGGTACAAGCGAGGAATATCTCGGCAGGGCTATTAAAAATAATATCAGCCGTGATAAGGTTGTTATCGCTTCAAAGGTTTATTTTAACGAGGGCAGGCTTTCAAGAAAAGCTATCGAGCGTGAAATTGACGGCACTCTTAAAAGGCTCGGTACTGATTATCTCGATTTATATATCATTCACCGTTTTGATTACGAAACTCCGATTGAAGAAACAATGAGTGCTTTAAATGATTTGGTTAAGGCGGGCAAGGTTCGTGCTCTCGGCGCTTCCGCTATGTATGGCTATCAATTTTATAATATGCAGCTTTGCGCAAGAGATAATAATTTGACACCGTTTTCTGCTATGGAAAATCATTATAATCTTCTTTATCGTGAGGATGAACACGAGCTTATTCCTATTTGCAAACAAATGGGTGTGTCGCTTATGCCTTACAGTTCGCTTGCCGCAGGTCATCTCGCAAGACCTACTTGGCAAAGCAGTTCAAAGCGCAGTAAGACCGACAGAGTTGCAAAGGGCAAATATGATAAAATGGAAAAATACGATATCGAAATTGTCAATCGTGTTAATGAACTCGCAAATAAATATAACTGCAAAATGTCACAAATTGCAATTGCTTGGCACTGGGTAAAAGGTGTTGCTTCTCCTATTATCGGCGCAACAAAAGCAAAATATTTTGATGATGCAGTCGGCGCATTTGACATAAAGCTTACAAAAGAGGATATCGCTTATCTTGAAGAAAAATATGTACCGCACCCGATTGTCGGTGCAATTAATGAAAATCCGCCGCAGGGTGTAATGCTTCTTGATGAGAAAAAATAATTAAAGCCATTCAGTCTTTTTTGATTGAATGGCTTTTAGTATTATGTAGTTATTTTTGTTATTTTTGCGCCGTCTTTGTCAATTTCAATATCATATATTTTTGATTTGAATTTGAAATCGTGTAATTTTATCGTGTTGATTTCACGTGGTAAATTCGGTTTGATTATAAGATTTCCGTTATTTTCGTCAACACTTATTCCCATAATTCCTTCTACTGTTTGCGAAATTAATGTAAACGATATTTCTGGATAATCACCGTTTGTTCCCTGACTTTTGTGCTCGTGGGGTAAATCTTTTTTAGAAATAATATATTTCATAAAATTCCATGCCCGTTCGCACTGATTATTCGCAAAATACAGGTCGGGCAGATAGGTCAAACTTTCTATATTGTCAGACATTGTTTCTTTGCTTGATTGCATCATGTAAATGTAATCAAGCATTTTTTCATTTCTTTCACCGTCTCGGCTCAACTTTTTCAGCGGTATAAATTCAAGTGTTTCCGCACCGCAAAGCATACCCGATTTTTTCGTCCACTTACAGTGCTTTTGCTTTTTGTCATCTATTGCATAACAAAACATATCCGTGCCGTTAACAACAGACCATTCCTCGTTAAAATACTTCTTTAACTTCTTAGCACGTTCTGCCTGTTTTTGTGCTTCTTCATTATTTCCTCTTAATTTTAATATTTTTGAATAACTTACCGTTGCCGAATACATTGCGGCTATACTGTCAGCTGCTTCTACTGCCCAAAACCCACGTTCGTTGTATGTCGCCGAGCCTTCAAATATATCGCCTTTTCCCTCGGGTATTCCGTTCTTTTCTGGGAAAATAATGCCATCTTGATTATCGATAAAATCGCTCATAATTTTGTCGGCAAAAAGCGCAATACTTTTGTCTGTTATATATCTTTCGTCACCTGTCCAAAGATACAGTTTATATCCTAGTTCTACAAGTTCAAATTGCGAAGTTATTTCTCTTACAAAGCGGTTTAAATTAGGCGTATCCATATAATAAGGCGTATGGTTAAAATTAAATGACCATAAAGCGTACCAACCCGTTTTCTCGCTTGCAGAGCTTACGAATGTATGATACATTTGATAAACTTCGTCATAAAGACCTAATATTACTGCGCCGACAGCTTGATGAACAAAGTCTCGTATATAGTAAGCACTTCTGTCATAATATCCTGCCCAAAAGGCTGAGCCGTAATTTTGGGGCTTTGCCCAATTTTCATTAGGTTCGTTAATTATCTTTGCGTCGGGTCCGTACCATTTGCCGCCGTCACCTTTGTTGATGTCACCGTTTTTCTTTCCGCTTACTACGAATTGAGCCGTCTTTTTTACTGCCCAATTAAAAGCATTTTCAAGTGTTTTGTTTTCGCTTTCCAAATACATATTTTGCACCGCTTTTTTCTTTGATATATCGAATTATATCAAAACAGCTTCTCATTTTAAATATTATTTATATGAAATATGATAAATTACAAACTTTGTGTTACTATTTGTAAATAAATACGGCAGGGTACATTGCTGTTGCCCCGCCGTGCCTATAATAATTTATTTTACTTAATTAACTTTGTCATACTTTTTAATGTGAAAAGAAGTGTTGACGTGTTGTGCATAAATGCCGATGTTGTCGGCGGTAAAATTCCTATAACACCTAAAACGATAAGCGCAGTGTTAAACGACATTATCAACCTGTAATTATCCGAAATACGATTCATTAAAAGATTGCTTATTTCTTTAAGTGTAACGAGTGTTTCAAGGTCGTCGCTTGAGATTGTAATGTCTGCTATTTCTCTTGCTATTGCCGCACCTGTGCTTATTGCAATGCCTGCGTCGGCTTCAGAAAGAGCAGGGGAGTCGTTAATTCCGTCGCCAACCATAATAACCTTGTTGCCGAGCTTATGCATATTTTTAATGAATTTTGCTTTGTCATCCGGCATAACTTCTGCATAATATTCGTCAATACCGAGTTTTTGCGCCACAGCCTTAGCCGTTCTTTCGCTGTCACCGGTCATCATAACAATTTTATCAATTCCGTTATTGTGAAGTTTTTCAAGCGTTTGCTTTACATTGTCTTTGATAGGGTCTTCAATGCAGATAACAGCCGCAAGTTCTCTGTTAATTGCCATATAAAGATGAGAATATTCGTTTTCTATATCGTCGAATTTTTCTTTCTCACCGCTTGGAATTACGCATTTTTCATCTTCAAAAACAAAATGATAACTTCCTATTACCACTTTTTCGTTATCTACAAGACTTGAAATTCCGTGGGCTACAATATATTCAACCTTTGAGTGACGTTCCTCGTGATTAAGTCCTCTTGATTTTGCTTCGTTTACAACTGCATTTGCAACCGAATGAGGGAAATGCTCTTCAAGGCAGGCTGCAAGTCGCAGCATTTCGGTTTTGTCTCTGTTTGCAAAGGTAACAATTTTAGCAACTTTAGGCTGTGCATTGGTAAGCGTACCTGTTTTGTCAAATACAATAACGTTTGCTTTTGATACCGCTTCAAGATATTTTCCGCCCTTTACCGTAATATTATAATTACTGCATTCGTTTATAGCAGATAAAACGGCAACAGGCATAGTAAGTTTTAATGCGCAGGAATAGTCAACCATTAAAATTGATAATGCTTTAGTTACATTTCGTGTAAATAAATATGTAAATATCGTGCCAAACAGGCTAAAAGGTACCAATCTGTCGGCAAGGTTTGCCGCTTTGCTTTCAAGAGAAGATTTCAGCTTTTCCGACTCCTCAATCATTTTGACTATTCTGTCATACCGTCCCTGACCGTTGATTTGAGTGACTTTGACAATGCACTCGCCGCTTTCAACTACTGTTCCTGCATATACCTGAGAACCGACGGTTTTGTTTACAGCAACGCTTTCACCGGTAATTGCCGATTGATTAACCGTTGCGCCGCCTTTTACTATTTCGCCGTCAAGCGCAATCATATTGCTTGTTCTCAAAACGATTTCATCACCGACTTTTACCTCACTTGTAGGCACAAGAACTTCACTGCCGTCTTTTGCTCTGAGCCATACCTTTTCAACGCCGAGTGACATAGTATTTGCAAGGTCGCTTACCGACTTTTTATGTGTCCACTCCTCAAGGATTTCGCCGATTTTAAGAAGGAACATAACGCTTGAAGCCGTTTCATAATCACCCCTGATAAGTGAAACCGTAATTGCTACGGCGTCAAGAACGGATACGTCAAGTTTAAACTTAATAAGTGATTTGAGCGCTTTAAATATGTATTTGACTGCTTTGATATAAGAGATTACAAGTCTTAAAGGGGCAGGGAAAAACAGTTTTCTTACGTAACGCATAAATACGGTCATAATAAGTTTTTCTTCGTATTCACGCTGAATTTGCCTTGTCGTACCGACAACTTCAATGCTTTTTACATCATCGTTTTCAAAGCTGAATTTTGATAATATGCTTATAAGCTTGGCTCTTTCAAACGAATAATATATAATTAAGTAGCTCGTTCTCTCATATACCTTAACATCATCAATGCCTTTAATTGATTTGAAATAAGCGTCGGCAATATCGGCTTGACTGATGCTCATTGTGTTTTGGAAAAAATGTATTCTCATTCTGCCTTTTGTTTCGTGTAATATTTTTGCATTTCATATTTATTACCTGCTTTTATCTTCCAATTAAAAATATATGAGGCCGTCAAAATGACAGCCTCACGTTTGTTTGTTATTATGCTTTTGCGCAAGCGGTATCTTCTATAATTTCCTGCTCTGCCTCGGCTGCTCTTTTTTCATTAATTTCTTTAGCTTCAGCCAAAATATCGTTTGCGTTTTCCTTAACACAGGTTACGGTTTCCATAACAGAGTCTTTAATTCTAAGTCCTAATGCTGCGGTGTGAGCATAGGCTTTCTTTGCCTCTTTACTTCCTAAAGCCTTAACGCCTGCTGTGCCGAATAATACTCCGCCTGCAAATGCTGCTAATTCACTAAACATAATATAAAAACTCCTTTCAAAATGTCTATTAATTTTTACAGTTTAATTATATCAAATCATTCTTTGCTGTCAATAAATCTGAAGTCAATATGACGAAAATTAACAAAATATGCCATTTTAGTTAGACAGTCTAACCGTTTGTGAACAATATTTAAAACGGTTGACAGAAAAATATAACAGTGTTATACTAAACACAATGTAACACTGTTATACGGATAATGAGGTTAGTACATTGAACGAAGAACAATCTACATTGGAAAAAATATTGACTGCCGGAAAGGCTGAATTTTTGGATAAGGGCTTTAAATCCGCATCACTTCGTAATATCGTTAAAATCGCAGGTGTTACAACCGGTGCGTTTTACGGTTATTTTTCTGGTAAAGAGGCACTTTTTGCGGCACTTGTTGAGGAACACGCCAAGGCTATAATGAATATTTTTATGTTTGCACAGGAAGATTTTGTTAAACTTCCGAAAGAGGTTCAGGCGCAGCATATGGGTGTGGAAAGCCGTTCAAGCCTAAATGAAATAGTTGATTACATTTATAAGCATTTTGACGAATTTAAGCTTCTTGTTTGTAAAAGTGAGGGCACAAGCTATGAGAACTTCGTACACAATATGGTTGAAATCGAAGTTGAGCAAACTCTTGAATTTATTGAAGTTTTGAAAAGTCAGGGCAAAAATGTTCCCGATATGGAAAAACCGGTTTGCCATATGATTGTAAGCGGTATGTTTACGGGGATATTTGAACTGATTAAGCACGATATGAAAAAGGAAAACGCTGTGAAATATGTTTCTCAGCTTCAGGATTTTTATATCGCAGGTTGGTCTAAAATTTTAGGACTTTAAGTCCTTTAATTTTTTATATTGCAGTTAGTCATTACTAACTGATGATTTTATATATTTAGGAGGAATTAATTTGGAAAAGAAAAAACAATCAAGCCTGTCAAGATTGATGGGGTATGCAAAGGGGTATAAGTATTTTACGTATGCCTCGTGGGTATTAAGCGGTATCAGCAGTGCGCTTGCACTTGTTCCGTTTTATTATTTGTGGAAGATTATAAAAGAAGTTTTAGACGTTATGCCTGATTTTCAAAATTCAACCGGTATTGTCAAAAACGGTGTTATGGCAGTTGTGTTTTCGATTTTGTCAATGGTTATTTATATTGCGGCTCTTTTATGTTCTCATACAAGCGCATTCAGAGTTCAGGCAAATTTGAGAAAAGATATGATGCACCATATCGTTAAGCTTCCACTCGGTGAAGTTGAAAAATTCGGCAGCGGTAAACTTCGTAAAACAGTCAACGATTCGTCTGCGGCAACGGAAACATATCTTGCTCATCAACTTCCCGATATGGTCGGCTCAATCGTAACACCGATAGGTCTTTTGATATTCTTATTTGTGTTTGACTGGCGCTTCGGTTTGATATCTCTTATCCCTGTTGCTCTTTCGTTTATTATTATGATGGCATTTATGACCGGCAAAACGCTTCAGCAAAAAATGACAGAGTATCAAAATGCGCTTGACGATATGTCAAATGAAGCTGTTGAATATATCAGAGGTATTCCCGTTGTAAAAGCGTTCGGTCAAAGCGTGTTCAGTTTCAGAAGATTTAAAAAGTCAATCGATTCCTACAGCGAATGGGCAATTGCTTATACTAAAAATCTTCGTGTACCTATGACAATATTTACTATGCTTATTAACGGTATTTTTGCCTTTATTATTTTCGGCGGTCTTATTTTTACCAAAGGCGGAGTCACAAACGATATTATACTCAATATTCTTTTCTATATAATTATTACTCCGATTTTGACGGTTACTATGACTAAGGTAATGTTCCAAAGCGAAAATAAAATGATTGTTGAAGACGCATTTAAAAGAATTGACAGTGTTCTTAATGTCAAACCTTTAACTTCGACCAATGTTCAAAAGCCTAAGGATTCATCAATTGAACTTAAAAATGTAAGTTACAGCTATGACGGAGAAACTAAGGCAATTGATAATATTTCACTTAAAATCAAAGCGGGTCAAACAGTCGCTTTTGTAGGCGAATCGGGCGGCGGCAAAACTACTCTTGCAAATCTTATTTCAAGATTTTTCGATGCCGATGAGGGCGATGTGCTTATCGGCGGTGTAAATGTTAAAAATATTGATAAAAAAGAACTTATGAATACAGTTTCGTTTGTTTTCCAAAACAGCAAACTTATCGGCGCAAGTATTTTTGATAACGTTGCCCTTGCAAAACCTAATGCTTCGGCAGAAGAGGTTATGTGTGCACTCGAAAAAGCACAATGCCTTGATATAATCAACAAATTTGAAAGCGGTATCGATACCGTTATCGGTTCAAACGGCGTTTATCTTTCGGGCGGTGAAGCACAGCGTCTTGCAATTGCACGTGCCATTTTGAAAAATGCGCCGATTGTAATTCTTGATGAGGCTACCGCATATGCCGACCCCGACAACGAGGTTAAAATTCAAAAAGCACTTGACGAACTTTCAAAGGATAAAACAGTTATTATGATTGCTCACCGTCTTTCAACCGTCAAAAATGCAGATTGTATTTACGTTCTTGCAGGCGGCAGGCTTATAGAGCAGGGAAGTGCTCAAAACCTTGCAAGTCAAAACAAGGTGCAAAAGATTTGATTAAAGGCGTTATCGCCTGTACGCTTCAGGATATTGCGTTTATGCTTCCTGTAATGCTCCTTTACTTTTTTGTTAAGGATTTACTTGCAAATTCATTAAAAGGCAGAGCACCGTTTTATATTATCGGTTCAATTGTTTGTTTAATTATTGTTGCATTGTGTACGTATTTTCAATATAATTCAACATTTCTTGCAACGTATGTAGAAACAGGCACAAGAAGAATAACGCTTGCTGAAAAACTTAGGAAAATCCCTCTTTCGTTCTTTTCCAAAAAAGATTTGGCAGATTTAACAAGCACAATAATGGCTGATTGCACATATCTCGAAACAGCTTTTTCTCACTTTATTCCTCCTTTTGCAGGTTCTCTGATTTCAACTGCTTTAATTGCGATTTCACTTCTTTTCTTTAATGTTAAAATGGCAATTGCGGCCTTGTGGGTTTTGCCTGTTGCATTTATCATTGTAGGCTCTTCGTCAAAGGTTCAGCAAAAACTGACAAATAAATCAATGAAAGCAAAAATAGCTTGTGCAAACGGTATTCAGGAATGTATCGATACTGTTTCTGACCTTAAATCAAATAACGCAGAGGACAGATATTTAGTTACTCTTGATAAAAAAATTGATAATGTCGAAACAAGAGCACTTAAAAGTGAGTTTGGAACAGCGGTATTTGTAGCAAGCGCTCAAATTATTCTTAAACTTGGTATTGCCACAACCGCACTCGTAGGTTCGCTTCTTCTTGTAAAAGGCGAAGTCGATGTACTGACGTTTTTTGTATTTCTCCTGCTTGTATCACGTCTTTATGACCCAATGCAAACCTCACTTCAAAATCTTGCGGCTATAATCAGCACTAAAACGAATGTTGCAAGAATGAATGAAATTCTTGACCACGATATACAGTCGGGCGACACAAATCTTTCAAATAACGGCTATGATATAAATTTTGACAATGTAAGTTTTTCTTATAATGATGACGCTAAGGTTTTGACTAATGTATCATTTACGGCAAAGCAGGGTGAGATAACGGCACTTGTGGGTCCGTCGGGCGGAGGAAAAACTACCGTTTCAAGACTTGCGGCAAGATTTTGGGATACGTCGAGCGGTAAAATCACAGTCGGCGGTATGGATATTTCCAAAATTGAACCTGAAACGCTTTTAAGTCTTTATTCAATTGTTTTTCAGGATGTTACTCTTTTTAACACCTCGATTCTTGAAAATATACGTCTCGGCAAAAAAGATGCAAGTGATGAATAAGTGCTTGCTGCCGCAAAACTTGCAAATTGTGATGAGTTTGCCGATAAACTTCCTAACTGTTATAATACCGAAATAGGCGAGAACGGCTGTAATCTTTCAGGCGGTGAAAGACAGCGTATTTCTATCGCAAGAGCTTTCTTGAAAAACGCACCTATCATTTTGCTTGACGAAGCAACTGCTTCTCTTGATGTTGAAAATGAAACGCTTATCCAAACAGCACTGTCAAGACTTATTAAGGATAAAACGGTTCTTGTAATTGCTCACAGAATGAGAACGGTTGAAAGTGCGGATAAAATTGTCGTTCTCTCAAACGGCTCAATCGCAGAAAGCGGAGCACCCGAAGAACTTATGAAAAATAACGGAATTTTCAAGCATATGGTTGATTTACAAACAGCATCACAAAACTGGACAATAGCATAAAAAAGCGGGGCTGAATTTTATTCAGTCCCGTTTTTGCTGTTCGTTTATTTAACCCAAAACTTCTTCGGCGATTTCCTTAACAAGTTTTAATTTTGCCCATTGCTCCTCCTCGGTAAGCTTGTTACCGATTTCGCAGGAAGCAAAGCCGCACTGAGGGCTTAAGCAAAGTCGGTCAAGAGGAATATATTTTGCCGCTTCGTGGATTCTTTTAATAACTTCATCTTTGTTTTCAAGCTTAGGCGATTTCGTTGTGATTAATCCCAAAACTACCTTTTTGTCGCTTGATACTTTTGCAAGAGGTTCAAAACCGCCTGAACGTTCATCATCATATTCAAGAAGAAGTGCGTCAACATTTTCCCTTGCAAATACATAGTCTGCAACCGGGTCGTATGCACCGCTTGAGAAGAATGTTGAATGGTAGTTACCACGGCAAATGTGAGAAGTGATAACTAAGTCCTCAGGCTTATTCTCAATTGCAAGATTGTTTACTTTTAAAAGCTGTTCTTTAAATTCGTTAATATCAATTCCGAAAGCGTCATGGTTTGCACTGTCGCCGATTGCCGAACCCCAAGAACAGTCATCAAGTTGAAGATTGCGGCAGCCGGCGTCGTAAAATTGTTTTATAACATTTTGGTAAGCCTTGCCGATGTCCTCAATAAGCTCTTCGTTTGTTTCATAAAACTTACGTGTCTTTTCAATATTACCCGGTACGATAAACTGCAAGTATGTTTGTGCAGGGGCAGGGATTGTGTATTTTGCAACGGTATTTTCATCTTCAAATTGCTTTAAGAATTTGAAATACTCAACAAACGGATGAGCCTTTGCTTTGAATTTGCCGACTAAATATGTATCGTCAAGAACTGCAAGTTCGGCGTTAAACGGTACTCCGCCGCCTGTTGCCTCGTGCTCAACTCCGTCAAATCCCCACATAAAATCAAGGTGCCAGAAAGTTCTTCTAAACTCGCCGTCTGTAATT
The DNA here is from genome assembly GCA_945874765.1 of uncultured Clostridia bacterium. Lineage (GTDB taxonomy): Bacteria > Bacillota > Clostridia > Oscillospirales > Acutalibacteraceae > Eubacterium_R. The sequence continues at coordinate 161,666 of CAMCHQ010000001.1, read as the reverse complement.
GCGTGGAAACCGAGTTCCTTTTGCTTTGCTACTAATTTTGTGATTTCCTCGTTTACGATATTATCGTATTCCTCTTTTGTAATATCATTGTTTTGATATTTTGCCTTAGCGTCTTTCAACGCCTGCGGTCTTAAAAAGCTTCCTACAAAATCATATCTAAACGGTGTTTTTAATGTACTCATAATCAAATTTCCTTTCGCTTTGTTGATGAGTACAGTCTATCACATAAAAAGGAATTTGAAAAATACTTAAATATTGCTGTTTGTCATAGTCTTAAACTATGGCTGTATGCTTTTTGATTGCCTCAATATATGAGTTTGCGTAGCGTGAAAGTAATATGTTTTTCTTTTTAATAAGACCTATTCTCATAGTGCAGTCCATATCAAGCTTTTTTGAAATAATGTCCTCACCGTTTAGCTCTTTGTCAATAACGCCCGAACTTACCGTAAAACCGTTGAGTCCGATTGCAAGGTTGAACAGTGTTGCTCTGTCTCTGACTTGAATACTTTTCGGCATATCCAAAACACTTAAAAATTCCTCGCTGAAATAAAACGAATTGCGTTCGCCTTGCTCGTAAACCAAATAAGGATACGGCTTTAATTCATCAAGAGTAATAATCTCTTTATTTGCAAGAGGGTGATTTTTGCTGATAAATACGTGAGGAGAGGCTTTGAAAATTTCTTCAAACATCAACTCATTCTTTTTCAAAAGCTTAGTCAATACGTCTTCGTTGTGCTCTGATAAATAAAGAATACCGAGTTCACTGTTTCCGTTAGCAACATCGTCAATGATTTCACCCGTCTGCGTTTCACGAAGAATAAAATTATATACGTTTGCGTCATATTCGTTTACAACGTCTACAAATGCATTTACGGCAAAAGAATAGTGTTGGCAGGAAACCGAAAATTTGGGCGACCTGTTTTTGTCATTACAAAATCTGTCTTTCATTATGTCCGCCTGTTCAAGCAAATTACGTGCAAAAGAAAGAAGTTCTTCTCCCTCTCTCGTCACGCTTACACCTTTGTTTGAACGTACAAAAGCCGTTACTCCCATTTCCTGTTCAAGATTGTGTATGGCGGCACTAAGGCTCGGCTGTGATATAAAAAGCTTTTCCGCAGCTTCTGTGATATTTTTACATTCGGCAACGGTTACTAAATATTTTAACTGTTGTAGTGTCATAGCGCACCTCTTATAGTTTTGATAATTAAATTATATAATGTGCTCTCTGAAATTTCAAGCATACTTATTTTATATTGTTAATTGACATTGCAGGAAATATATGGTATTATAAACGTGAGTTAGGCAATACTAACTATATTTTTTTAATTTGTAAGTTAGTGACGACTAACTGATTGAGATAAAGGAGAAAAATATGAGTTTTGTAGAAATAAAAGGAATAAAAAAGCATTTCGGCGAGGGCGACAGCAGGGTTGAAGTGCTCAAAGGAATTGATTTATCGATTGAAAAAGGGGAAATGTGCGTTTTGCTCGGACCGAGCGGCTCGGGTAAATCAACGCTCCTTAATATTATCGGTGCAATTGAATCGGCAGACGAGGGATATATTGCCATTAATAATGAAAAAACACGTTTGATGAGTGAAAAAAAGCTTACTCTTTACAGAAGAAAACACCTCGGATATGTTTTTCAAATGTATAATCTTATCCCTAATTTAACTGTCAGGGAAAATATTGAAGTCGGTGCATATTTAAGCGATAAGCCGCTTGATATTGACGAACTTATGAATACTTTGGGTATCAGCGACCAGGCGGATAAACTTCCGTCACAACTTTCCGGCGGTCAACAGCAGAGAACGTCAATCGGCAGAGCAATAGTTAAAAATCCCGATATTCTCCTTTGCGATGAGCCTACGGGTGCGCTTGATTATAACACCTCTAAAGAGATATTGAAACTTTTGGAAGACGTTAATAAAAAGTATGGAAATACTGTCATTATGGTAACTCACAATGACGCTATTAAGAATATGGCGGACAGAATATTTACATTGCGTGACGGGGAGATACGCAAGAATTATGTTAATGATAATAAGATTTCTGCCGCAGAGCTTGAATGGTAGGGAGGGCGAATTATGCACAATCCTTTAAATAAAAGATTTAAGCGTGATTTAAAATCCGATTTCGGTAAGTATGCGGCTATATTTCTTTTCCTTGTATTTTTTATAGGCGCTGTTTCAGGTTTCTTTGTTGCCGATAATTCCGTAATGGCAATGAGTGACGAAAACTTTGAAAAATATAATATTGAAGACGGACATTTTTCATTTAATATTAAGCCGAGTAACGAAATATTAAAACAAATTGAAAAGGACAACGATTTAAAGCTGTATGAGCTTGATTACAAGGAAGAAAATATACTTAAAACTAACAGAAAACTTCGTATTTATAAGCTTAGGAGTAAAGTAGATAAGCAATGCCTTATGAGCGGTGAGCTTCCTAAAAGCCGTGAAGAAATAGCTCTTGACCGTATGTTTGCCGAAAATAATAAAATCGGTATCGGCGATAAAATCAAGATAAGAAATAAAAATTATAAAGTCTGCGGTTTGGTTGCTCTTTCCGACTACAGCGCTTTGTTTGAAAAAAATTCCGATATGATGTTTGACGCTGTGGGTTTCGGCGTTGCCGTTATGAGCGGCGAGGGATATAACACCGTTTTAAAATCACACGAAACCGTCAATTATGCGTGGGTTTCAATAATAAACCTAAAAATGAAAACGAGGAAAATTCAAGAAGTGAAAAATTGACGAATTCGCTTGAAAGTATTTTGAAAAAGTATGACGAACCGCTTGTTCAGTCGCAGGTGGACGATTTGTACGACAGCGCAAGAGTTTATATTAAAAGGCTAAAAAACGAATTTACCGACGCTCAAAACGTTCTTCAGTCAAAATATTTTGACGCAATAAGAAATGCGGGCTTAAACGATGATAAAAAGCTTGCAAAGGAGCTCGGAATTACTCAAAAGCAGTATGATAATCTTAAAAGTGCCCTTGAAGACGCTGAGAAAAAGGAAAATGATTGGGATTTAGATAATATCGATAAAGCGCCGAAAATCAGCCTTGACAATTATAAGTCAAATGATGATTTAAACGAGTTTGACGATATGTTTGATACTGTTTATAAAATCGTCGACGCCGTAAGTGACGCTAAACTTTATAATTGCACTAAAATTTACAGCGACTTGTCAAAATTAAAAAAGACAGTAAATAATTTCAAGTTTGATGACAGTAATATTATCACTGTTAAAGATTACAGCGCCAAATACACAAATAAATCAATAACGTATACAATAGAGGATTCAGGCTCGGATAAAGCTACTATGCAGCTTATGACATATATAATTATGATTGTAATTGCATTCCTGTTTGCTGTCACAACCTCAAATACAATCACAAAAGAGGCTAATGTTATAGGTACTCTCAGAGCAATGGGATACTCAAAAGGTGAACTTATCAGGCACTATTTATTTATGCCGATGGTTGTAACAACTTTAGGAGCATTGATAGGTAATATTCTCGGCTATACCGTATTTCAAAAGGTGTTTGTAGACGTTTATTATTCTAATTATTCACTTACTGCCTATAAAACGCTTTGGAATATGAATGCATTTTGGGAAACTACGATTATTCCTATTATTATAATGCTTTTGGTAAACACCTTTGTCCTTGCGAAAAAACTCAAAATCAGCCCGCTTAATTTTATTCGTGGAGAGTTAAAACAAAAAGGTCAGAAAAAAGTTATTAAACTTCCTAAAAAAATGCACTTTTTCTCCAAATTCAGATTGCGTGTACTGTTTCAAAACATTCCGTCTTATTTGACTATGTTCTTGGGTATTTTCCTTGCAGGCATACTTGTTGTTATCGGCTCAATGTTTGCCCCTTTACTTGACGACTATTCAAATTTGGTTAAGGAAAGTATGATTTCAAAATATCAATATGTAATGATTAATGAAAAAGAAACCGATAACCAAAATGCAGAAAAGTTCTGTCTTACTACTCTTGAAACAACGGATAAGAAATTTATGAGTGATGACGTTTCAATTTACGGAGTAGTGGATAACAGTAAATATATAAAAACTCAAATTCCTACCGGTGAGGCAGTTGTATCAAGTGCTATGATGAATAAATACAGCTTAAAAGTCGGCGACGAGGTTAAACTTAAAGAAAAATATACTGATAAAACATATTCGTTTAAGGTTGCGGGAGAATATAATTACGACGCCGCAATAACCGTGTTTATGAATAGGGGAGATTATCTTAAAATGTTTAATGAAGATACCGACTATTTCACGGGATATTTCAGTAATGAAAAATTAAACGATTTAAGCGACGATGATGTTGCGGCGGTTATAAGCGAAAAAGACTTCAATAAGGTTGTCACTCAAATGCAGGTTTCTATGAGTGATTTTGTAAAGGTTTATAAAATGCTCGGAATCGTAATATTCTTGCTTATTATGTATATACTTACAAAGCAGATTATTGAAAAGAACACCAAATCAATTTCAATGACTAAGATACTCGGATTTTCCGATATTGAAATAGGACGGCTTTATATAATTATGACGTCAATAGTTGTTGTGCTGTCGCTTTTGATAAGTATTCCGCTTATATCCGTAGCGCTTAGGTGGTGCTTTAAATCTTATCTTTATACGCAAATGACGGGATACGTGCCGTATATTATTTCATCAAGCTGTTACGTGTCAATGTTTGTTTTGGGTGTTGTAAGTTATGCCGTTGTTGCAATTGCAATGCTGTTTAAAATAAGAAAAACACCGCTCGGTGAAGCTCTAAAAAATCAATCGTTATAAGAAAAAGAAGGATTGCTTTATTTGCAGTCCTTCTTTTTTCATTATGTCAAATATTCAATGAATTTTTTAGCAGCAGGTGTTAATCGCTTTTTGTCTTTCATAGCTATTCCGATATCCCTGTAAAACGGAATTTTGAGCGGTCTGATTTCAATATCGTAAGGAATATTCTCTAAAATCAATGACGGCAAAATACTTACACCGAGTCCTTTTTCAACCATTGCCATTATAGCAAAATCTTCCCAAGTGGTGAATTTTATATTCGGCTTGACGTTATATTTGTCAAGAAGATTTGAAACCTCTGTTTTTCCTCCGTGTTCAAGAAGCAAAAAAGGCTCGCTGTTTAGCTTTTTTATGTCAATGTTCTCTTCTTTTGCGAGTATATGATTTTTCGGCAATACAACCATGTATTCGTCTTGAATTAAGGACATTGTGTCAAAACGTTTTTCAGTCGGAAGTCTTAAAAATCCAAAATCGACTCTGCCCTCATCAATCCATTTTTCAACCTCAATGTAATCGCCTAAAAGCATTTCGTACTCAATATTCGGAAAATCTTTTTGAAATTTGGTAAATATATCCGGAAGCCGATTAATCGCAACGCTTGAAAATGTTCCTATTCTTACACTTCCGCTTTCTATTTTATTTAATTTGTTAATGTATCCCTCAAGTTCGAAATAATTATTTAAAATATTTCTTGCAAGCGGTAGTATTTCCTTTCCCGACGAAGTTAAATTAACTCCTTTTTTACCTCTTTCAAGCAGGGCAAAACCGCATTCTTTTTCTAAATCGGCAATCATTTTGCTTACACTTGACTGTGCATAATTAAGTTCAATCGCAGCTTTTGTAATACTGCCTTTTTCAACTGTTTTGACAAATGCAAGATATTTATCTAAATTGTTATCCATAAATATTCCTTTTTTTGATAGATTGTATTAATAATATTCGCTTTTCATATTGTATCATTCATTTTATAATATTTCAAGAATTACTTAGAGGTACAGTTATGAAATCGTTTAATAAAAATATTGATATGCTCAACGCTCCGCTTTTTAAGAATATATTGCTTTTTACAATTCCTATAGCCCTTTGCAGTATTATTCAGCAACTTTTCAATGCCGCCGATACCGCTATAGTCGGATATTTCGATAATTCAAACGCACTTGCCGCCGTCGGAACAAATACCGAAACAGTAGCGTTTATAGTAACTGTTTCTTCGGGACTTTCCATAGGTGTAAATGTTCTTATTGCCAAACATATAGGTGAAAATAAACTTGATACTATAAAGCAAATTGCAAGTTTTTCTATGTTTCTTGCTTTTTTCATCGGTATTGTTGTTTTTGCTTTCGGTCAAGTTATATCCTTGCCGTTTTTAAGGCTTATTAAAACTCCTGAAAATATTTTGCACCTTGCTTCTCTATATTTGAGAATATTCTTTTTAGGATTTCCGTTTTTACTCGTTTATGATTTCGGCTCGTCGGTTTTACGTGCAAGAGGGGACAGAAAATTTCCGTTTGCGGCGCTTGTAATATCAGGTGTAATCAATGTTATTTTAAATTTAATACTTGTTGTTGTGTTTAAACTCGGCGTTGTCGGGGTGGCTGTCGCAACTGCTGTTTCCAATGTCATCTCATCTTTATTAATTATTTTCAAATTAAAAAAAGAAAAATTATTAGTTCTGTCTGTAAATAAAAATTTATTTAATTTTAGTTACGCCAATCAAATATTTAAAATCGGTATTCCGTCTGCCGTAAGCGGTGCTGTCTTTTGCCTTGCCAACATTTTTGTTCAGGCATACGTCAATAAATTCGGCTCTGTTGCAATTGCCGGAAGCACAATTGCTATGAATTTTGAATATTTTACTTATTATATTATTACATCATTTTCACAAAGCACAACAACATTTGTAAGCCAAAACTATTACGCAAATCAATTTGACAGATGTAAAAAAACAGTTCGCCTTTGCCTTTTGCTTTCTTTTTTGTTTAACGGCGGTTCTATTGTGATTATTGTCCTTTTTCGCACTTTTTTCTGCTCTCTCTTTACAACCGAGCAATCGGTAATTCAAAATGCTTGCCTTAGGATAATGATAATCCTCGCTTTTGAACCTATCTGTTCTTTTTATGAAATTCCCGCAGGCGCACTCAGAGGTTGTGCAAGGGCACATTTGCCTGCAATAAGTACGGTCGTCGGTACGTGCGTATTCAGAATTGTTTGGATTTTCACTGTATGTAAGCACTATCAGTCACTCGAAGTTTTGTATTACGCTTTTCCTCTTTCGTGGGTTATTACAATAATTTTAGTGTCAATCTGTTATTTTGCTGTCGGTAAACGGATATTTAAACGAAATTAATAAAAAGACCTCCTTCGGCAGAAAACACCGTGGGAGGTCTGATAGGTTATATGATATTTATTATATATTTACTTTTTTCATAAGTTTATCAATCTTATCGGATTTAAGAAATTTCTTGTAAAGTCTGTCAACGGTAGTGGGAAGCATAACCTAAATTGCACCGAGAATAGGGGAATTCTTTACTCTGTATTTTTGACGGGGGTTAGGGTCATTAACCGCCTTCATAACAGCTTTGATAAGAGCGTCAGGCTCATTAGCCATCTTAAGCTCAATAATCATCATACCCTTCATTCTCTCAAGCACGTCACGGTACAATTTTGTACTGTTGATAAGCTTGTCAAACGATTCGAGAGTTTTGCCGTGCATTGCCGTTTTAAATGAACCCGGCTGAATTTTGATAACCGGAATGTCAAGAAACATTAATTCTCTTCTAAGTGAATCGTTATATGCCTCAACAGCGTATTTTGAAAGTGTATATGAGCCGTTGAACGGCTGCGGTGTCATCCAACCGCATTCCGACGAGCAGTTGATAATTCTTCCTTTGCAATTTTTTACAAGAGGGAAGAATGTTTGATTTACTCTTGCCATACCTAAAAGGTTAACGTCAAGAGATTGCTTGATTATGTCAATGTCACCTTCAATCAGCGAACTCATCTTTTGAATACCGGAAAAATTGATTATGGCATTAAGATGGTCAGTAACTTTTGATACTTCCTCAAATGCTTCGTCAATGCTGTCTTGGTCGACAACGTCCATTTTCAGGGGATGACAGTAGGTGGTAGCTTTGATTTCTTCAAGTGCATTCTCGTTTCTTCCGCAAGCAAACACATTCCATCCGCTTTCGCTGAGCTTAATCGCTATTTCCTTGCCAAGTCCGCTCGTTGCACCTGTAACTAATGCATATCTCATACTTAACCTCCGAGATTGAAATTTAATTATAAACTAATTATAAACTAATTATAAACTGATTATAAACTAAAGTTGCTTAAAAGTCAATGAATCTTTGATAATTAATTAACAAAGTTTTTATGCCTGCATTTTCAGGATATCTTTTATTTGCTCTAAACTGTCTGCAAAATATATTCCTTTTTGACGTTCTTTTGTGGATAATCCCATTTCAATCATATTGTTGAGCAAATCTTTTAAGTTGTTATAGTAGCCGTTTAAATTGTATAATATGCAAGGTGCGTTAAGCTGTTTTAATGATACTTTTGACATTACTTCGCTTATTTCCTCTAAAGTTCCCGTACCTCCCGGAAATGCAATAAAAGCGTCGCCGAGTTCAATCATTTTCGCTTTTCTCTCGCTCATATCTTTTGTTACGATTAGTTGAGTTAAGCCGTCATATTGAAGTTCCTCATCAATAAAAAATTGCGGTTCAATACCTATTACTTTGCCTCCTGCATTTAATGTGCTTTCGGCAATCAGCCCCATAAGTCCCGATTTTGAACCGCCGTAAATGAGCGTGTTTTTGCTTTTTCCTATAAATTCGCCAAGCTCCTTGACTGCACTTTCAAGCCTTTTATCATTACCTTTGAGTGCGCCGAGATATACTGTAATATTCATATTAATTCCTCTTTCAATTATATAAAAATCCCTCACTTGCTTTAAACGAAGTGGGGGATTTATTTGATTAATCTTTTTGTAAAAGAATACGGTCGTTGTCAAAATCTTTCATTTCACGTTCACGGTAAAGTTTTAAAAGGTCCGACACGTTCATTTCTTTCCTTGTGTCGCTGTCAAGGTCAATAATTATTTCGCCTGAATCCATCATTATTGTCCTTGTACCGGTAACAAGTGCCTGTGACATATTATGAGTAATCATCATAGTTGTAATATTGTTTTCCTTAACAATATCGTTTGTGATTTTCATAACCTTGTCAGCCGTTACCGGGTCGAGTGCCGCCGTGTGCTCGTCAAGAAGTAAAAGCTTAGGTGTAACAATCGTGCACATCAAAAGGGTAACTACTTGCCTTTGACCGCCTGATAAAAGACCGATTTTTGTTTTCATTCTATCCTCAAGCCCCATATCAAATCTTGCAAGGTGCTCTCTGAAAAATTCTCTTTTCTTCTTGCCGATAGCCTGAGAAAAGAAACTTGAACCGGCACGTGAATATGCAAGCGCAAGGTTTTCTTCAATCGTCATATTCGGCGCAGTACCTTTCATAGGGTCTTGGAAAACTCTGCCGACAAGCCTTGCTCTTTTATGCTCGGACATAAAAGAAATATCCTTGCCGTCAAGAATTATTTTGCCCCTGTCCTGTTCAAATGTGCCGCAAATCAAATTGAAAAGGGTTGATTTACCTGCGCCGTTTGAACCGACTATTGTTACAAACTCGCCGTCGTTGAGAGTAAGATTAATGTTGTTTAATGCCTTGTGCTCATTGACTGTGTCCTTTGCAAAGGTTTTGGAGACATTTTTAATTTCAATCATTTTTCTTTGCCTCCTTTTTTACTTTTGCATTTTCGATTTTGTGCTTAATTTCGGGAACAACGAGTGTTGCCGCTACAATGATTGCACAAGTAAGCTTCATAAGGTTTTCGCTGTTTTTGCCGAAAAGTGAAACGTCGATAACAAACGCAACGATAATCTTATATATAACCGAACCTACAACTGCGCTTGTCAAGCCCAACGCAACATTTCTTTTGCCGAATATTGCCTCACCGATTATTACAGCTGCAAGACCGTAAATAAGCGTTCCGTTTGAAAAGCTTTGGTCACTTAATCCGAGATAGTGGGAAATAAGAGCACCCGAAAGTGCAATAAGTCCGTTAGCAAGCGCTAAGCCGAAAATAAGTGAAAAATCAACATTGATTGATGACGCTCTTACCATATCCGGATTGTCACCCGTAGCTCTGATACAAAGACCGAGATGAGTTCTGAAAAATACAATAAGAAGAATAAGCACTAAGATACAAATAACCGCACCGATAACAAGACCTGCTACCTTTTTATCCGCACCGCTTATTCCGAGCGCTTTATAGAACTTTGTGAATACGGAATTATCGTTAAAGTTAAGGTTTGACGAACCTCTTACCATTAAATTTATCGAATATAGACCGCTCATAGTGATGATACCTGCCAAAACAGGGTGAACTTTAAGCTTAGTCTGCAAAAGACCTGTTACGATTCCCGCAATCACACCTGCCGCAAAAGCCGCAATAAAACTTGTGACGCTTAACCCCTTGCTTGCCACAACAGCCGCAACTGCCGAGCCGAAGCCGAAAGAACCTTCTGTTGTAAGGTCGGGTATGTCAAGTATTCTGAGTGAAATGTATATACCGAGTGCAAGGAGCCCGTAAAGAAATCCTTCCTCGATTGCCGTAATATAAACCTGCATAATTTGTCCTTAATAGTTTGTAATATAGTTGATTATTTATTTACTACCTGAATTTCGTAGCCGATTGTGTCTTTTTCAGGTGTTTTAACACCGAGCATATCTGCTGTGCCTGCATTGAATGTGCAATAGTCAATGCCTACAACTTCGGCAGGAATATCCTCAATCTTTGTGCCGTTCATATACTTAATGCACTTGTCGGCAGTCTTAGCACCGATACCTTTATCGTCAATAGCAAGTGTTGCAAGGCAACCGCTGTTTACTGTTGTTGCCGATGAACAATATGTAGGAATTTTTGCTTCGTTGCAAACCTGAGCAAGTGCGCTTACACCGTCTTGAACAATTGCGTCATTAGGAACAAATATAACGTCGCAGCCTTTTTTGATAAGTGTTTCTGTTGATGATTTAACGTCAGCTGAAGTTTCAACAGTTGCGCTTTCGTATTTAACACCCTTTTTATCAAGGTATTTTTGTGCGGATTCAACTGTGTTTACAGCGTTAATCTGTGATGTTGAATAGATAAAGCCCCACTTTTTAACGTCAGGAGTGATTTTGTAACCCATATCAATGATGTCCGATACGGGAATTGCGTTTGATGTACCTGTTGCATTCTTGTCAGGCTTATTCATATCCGTAATAACCTGGGCTTCAACAGGAGCAGATACTGCACAGAAGAAGCAAGGTGTGTCGGAAGCTAAATTAACAAGCGTCTGTGTGCAGGCAGTACCGATTGTAAAGATAGCGTCATAACTGCCGTCGTCCATTGCGTTGATAATTGTTGTAAGCGTTGTTGAATCGCCTTGTGCGTCTTTGTAGTCGAACTCGGCGTTTTCAAATCCGTTTTTCTTCATTTCTTCAATGATTCCGTCTTTCATATCGACGAAAGCGCCGTTAGCACCTGTCTGCACTACAATGCCGAACTTAGCTTTTTTTGAATCGTTTGCCTTTTTGTCACTGTCTGCGCCTGATTTTGAACAGCCTGCAAAGCAAGCGACAGCAATTACAACTGCAAATAATACAGCGGCAATTTTTTTGATTGTCTTTTTCATAAGAATACCTCTTTCTTAATTAATTGTTTTTGTTATATTCTTCAAGCTTTTTGAAAGCTTCAAATACCATATCTTCAGTTATTTTGTAAGGATTGTGGTCAATATCCTTCATAGCGCATACCATAGGAACAAGCTTGTCTAAATCATCAACGCTCATTTCGATATCCGCAAGGCAGGTCGGCAAATTGATTGAACGGTTAAATTCAAACATTGTCTTAAACATTTCCTCATTTTTATCAACAAGTAAAAGAATAAGTACACCGTATCCGACAACCTCACCGTGCAAATGCCTTTGCTCGATATGTGGAAAAGATGTAAGCGCATAAAATACTGCGTGTGCAAGACCTGTGTTATAATCAATAATGTGCTCGTTTGTCAAAAGGATTGACGCAATTCCCGTTGTTACAACAATTGCTAAAACGACTTGCTCAACTTCAAAACTTGCTGTGCCCGATTTGAAATCTTCAAGCGCCTTTTTGCCGTATTTCAAAAGGGGAGTTAAGCACATTTGCGACGTGGTAACACCGAGTGCATGGTAATGAACAAGGTCCTCTCCACGACTGCTCATCTCCGCTTCAAAATATTTGGCGTATGTGTCGCCTATGCCTGCCCACATATATTTTGCAGGCGATTTTGCAATGACCGGAGTATAGATAAAGCAATGTCTTGCCGGTGCCAAAAAGAAAAACGGCTCTTTAAAGCTTCCGTCTGCATTATACATAATTGAAACTGCTGTCGTACCCGCACAGTTTGACGCAATAGTCGGAAATGTAAATATTTCCTTATTTGTCATATATGCAAGTGCCTTAGCCGTATCAAGCGCCTTTCCGCCGCCTATGCCGAAAATCATATCCGCCTGCTTGACAAGCTCGTTTTCCTTTAACTTATTAACATTTTCATATGTAGCGTCTCCGCCGTACCATAAAAAGTCAAGTATTTCAAGATTTGTGCCTTTGCACTCATTAATAATTAAATCTTTAACTTTGCCAATCGCTGTTTTGCCGCCGATACAAATAACCTTCTTGCCATACGGTTCGCAAATTTCACCGATTTTGCCGTAAACGTTATCGCCGATTGAATAGCTCGGCAATGTAATTGAATAATTTTTCAAAATTACTACTTCCCATAATATAAAAGATAAATAATTATAACATTATATAACCCCAATGTCAATTATACCAAAAGCTGTCTTGAATTAATTTTTATATTTTTCTAAAAATAATACGGAATGTGCGGAGGTGATAGCTTGAAAAATAAATTAACTTCAATTTTAATGTGCGTCGTTCTTGCTTTGTGCATTTTCCTGTCTTACGGTTTTACGATTTGCAGTGTTTGCGTTATCGATGACAGGGGAGAAGTAATTAAAAGTTATTATTCTTCAAGCGACATTACAACGGCTCTTTCAAGAGCACTTGATTATACAAAAAATTATGCTTCAAAATATAATCCTTTAACTGTCAAAATTTCACGTGGTAATTATAATGTGAAAAATACAATTTTTCTTACTTCGTTTACAACTGTTGATCTAAACGGCGCATATATCAAAAATGCTAATTTTAACCGTGGAAATATTTTTAAATCCCCTGAGGATAAGGCATATCCGAGATATTCTTCATTGTGTGAGTGCATTATAAAAAACGGTACTCTCGACGATAATTTTAATCGTAATAGGTCTTGCATTTTGCGTCTTTGCCATGCAAAAAATATAAAAATTCAAAATGTTGCATTTCTCAATAACTATTATTCCCACCATGCCGAACTTGCCGCCTGCCAAAATGTTACGTTTTTAAATTGCGCTTTTAACGGTCAATATTCAAATCTTAACGTAAATTCATCGGAGGCAATTCAAATAGATATTCTTGATAAGGTCCATTTTTACGGCTTCACTTCTTACGATAATACTATGAATGATACAATCACAGTTGAAAATTGCACTTTCAAAAATGTATACAGAGGAGTAGGAACACATAATTATTTTAAAAATCTCTATCAAACAAATATAACGATAACCGGCTGTACCTTTGAAAACATAACCGATTGTGCAATTTCGGCGGTCAATTACAAAAATATTGAAATTTCAAATAATAAATTTCTAAATTGTAAATATTCTGCATTTTATCGTGATAACGGCAAATAACTCTTGTCTAATTAATTTTTTTGTTATATACTAAACAAGTTAGAAGGTGGTTAAATGCCGATTTCGGTTATGCTCAAACCGGCATCAAGTAATTGTAACCTTGCTTGTGAATATTGCTTTTATCATTCGCTTTCATCAAAGAGAGCCGATTTTTCAAAAGGTTTTATGAGCAGGGAAACGGCACAAAAGGCTATTGACAGTGCACTTGAATTTGCCGATTGCACAGATGTTTATTTTACTTTTCAGGGCGGCGAGCCGCTTTTGTGCTCACTTGATTTTTATAAAGATTTCGTATCATATGTTAAAAAAGTAAATAAAAAGGGCAGTAAGGTGCATTATTGCCTTCAAACAAACGGTACGCTTATTAATGATGAAATTGCGAACTTTTTTAAGGAGAATGACTTTTTAATCGGAGTTTCTCTTGACGGAGATGAAGAAATCAATAAATATCGTGTTTATCCTAACGGTAAAAATTCGTTTGACGATATTTTAAACGGTATTGAGATTCTTAAAAAGCATAATGTCTCCTTTAATGTTCTTTCTGTTTTGACTAAGAACTCGGCTCTTAATTTCAGAAAAGCATACAGATTTTTTAAATCAAATAATTTAAGATATATTCAGTTTATTGTCGGCTTGAAGCCTTTTGGTGATAGTGAAGAGGATGATATGTATATGAATAATGATGATTATGCATATTTTTTGACAAAAGGCTTTAATATTTATTATAATGACTATTTGCGAGGCGACTTTGTATCTGTTCGAACGTTTGATAATTACATATCACTTGTAAACGGGAATAATGCCGAGCAGTGCGGAATGAACGGCTTTTGCTCCAATCAGTTTGTTGTGGAGGGTGACGGCAGCGTTTATCCCTGCGATTTTTATTGTACCGATGAATGGCTTTTGGGCAATATAAACGATTTATCATTTAAAGAAATGTATAAAAGTCCTAAATGCGTTGAATTTATAAAAAACTCCTTTAAACTTGATGACAAGTGTAAGGACTGTAAATATTTTTATATTTGCCGTGGCGGCGGTTGTAAACGTAACCGTGAAAGCAGTGATTACTGCACGGCGTATAAAAAATTCTTCTCAGAGTGTGAAGATAAACTTAAAATGCTTAAAAAGTAGGTGTAAATTAATGAAAAAGGCTATATCGTTAATTTTGAGTGCAGCATTTTTATGTTCGGTTTTTGCTGCGTGTAGCGATAAAAGCGCAAATGGTAATACGGATGATACCTCATCTCAAAGCAATATTGAACTTAAAATAACTGTCGACGCACATTATGCTTCTCTTGATGAATCGTCGATTAAGGCTTATGAAAAGCTTTGTAATGCAGTTCTTAATTATGAGAGTGAGGTTAAATATAACGTATCGCTTTCCGATGATGTCAACCGTTTGTTTTATACCTCTTTTCCTCAATATGTTCTTGTTGACGGAATCGATTTTCTTGACGATAATTCCGGTGTTAAAATCACTTATGCAAATGATAAGGAAACGCAGGAATCTAAACTTAAAGAATTTAATACAGACGTTTCAAAAATAATGAATAAGTGCGGTTACGGCAAAGTAAGTAAAGACGAATATTTGCTCAATGTTTATTCCTATATAGCAAGAAACTTTACTGTCGATAATTCTGTTACTACCGTTTTCGATACCGTATTGCAGGGTAAAGGTATGAGTTCCACATTAAGCGGACTTTTTGAATATTTGCTTCTTCAAAACGATATTAAAGCCTCTCATCTTATTAATGTTGATACTACGTCAATTGCAAAAATGATTTCTCTTGCCGATTTTAAAGGTCAAAAGTATTTCTTTGACGTTACCTCGGAACTTGAGGATAATTCCGGTAAAGCTTTGAAGTATTTTGCAATGGACACAAAGAGAGCACAGACCGGCTCGGGCTTTATGTTTACCGATAATTCTTCCCCTGATGAAATTGATGACGATACATACTCAAAACTTTCGACATCAAGCTCATATAAAATTGAAAATTCAAAGGTAACAGTTGATATTAAGGGAGCTGATGACTTTGAATTTGATTTGGACTAAATTCACTTTCTATACTACAATTTGATATATTTGATAAAAAAGATACAAGAAATTGTATCTTTTTTGTTGTAATTGTTAAATAAATATGTTATCATATGGCTTATGATTTAACTAAGGGGGATTAGTATGGCAGACAATGCTTCACTCAAACAAAAAGTGACGACTCTTGTTGACAATGTTAAATACTATTGGAAAGAGCCGCCCAAGGGCAGATATATGTCCTTTAAGGAAATTGGTTCATACGCATTCGGCGGTATAGGCGCTTATCTTATCGTTAGTATGAGCTATATCTGTATGCTCGCAACAACAAACGTATTTATTACAGGTACAATCGGTATAACACCGACCGATATGTATATTTTGTACGTTATTGCAACCCTTGCAAGTATTCCGCTTACAGGTTTGCGTGCAACAATTGTAGATAACACCCGTAATAAAGCAGGTAAGTATCGACCGTACATATTGATGATGGGTATCCCTTCCGCCGCTCTTTTCGTAGCTATGGTATGGTTCCCGTATGACAAGCTTTCACTTCTTGTCGGCACTAACGTTTTGTTCGCAGGAAAAAGCGCAGATTATCTTGCAAAATGCTTTGTTCTTCTTTTATTTAACGTTATTCTTCAATTTGTATATATGTTCTTCTATGATGCATATGAAAACCTCATTCACGTTCTTTCTCCAAACTCACAGGAAAGAGCCGATGTTGCATCAATTAAGAGTATTGTATATTCTCTCGGACCTTCTGTTGTAAACCTTATTATGCCTATCGTTGCTGAAAACGTATTCCATACAAATCAGACCGATATCCGTGTTTACAGACTTGTATTCCCAATCTTGGGTGTGCTCGGTTCGGCACTTCTTGTTATTGTTTATGCAAACACAAGAGAAAAAATTATTCAGGCTAAAACTCACGTTATTCAAATTAAATTCGTAGACGCAATTAAAGCTGTTGCTAAGAATAAGTATTTCTGGATTATTTCACTTGCAGGCTGGATCGGCTTCCTTGAAACCGCTTATTCAAATATTCTTGCTTGGCTTTATAACTACGGCGGCGCATGCTCCGGTAACGTTTACGGTATTATCGTAACACTTAACGGTAACTCTGCTCTTTGGGGTATGATTATGGCACCGTTCTTTATCCGTAAATACGGTAAGAAGAATGTTCAGATTGTTACTAACCTTCTTAATATTGTATTTATTATTGCTATGATTCTCTTTACAGGTAAGATTACAGCCGCAACAATCTGGCTCGTTCTCCTTTGCTTGTATTGTAACGGTATCGTAGGCGCATTTGCTCATATTCTTAACCCGGCTATTCAGGCTGATATTCGTGATTATCAGCAGTATAAGACAGGTGAGAGAATCGACGGTATGTTTGCCGCAGTTGCAACAATCGGTTCTATTATTACTCTTATCACTTCATCTGTTATTCCTACTCTTCAGGAAAAACTCGGTATGAACGTTGAAACCGCAAGAAGAGTTGTAAACGATTCTGCTCTTATGGCTCGTAAACTTCCGGGCAATACCGAAACTATCGGTCAAATGCTTCGTGCTCAGGCTGCTAACGGTCAGGATATTTATAACGCATCCAATGCCCTTTATGACGTTAACGGCGTTCTTATTCCTCTTCTTCGTGTACTTATTATCGTTGCCGCTATCGGTGCAACTCTTAACGTAATTCCTTTCTTCTTCTATGATTTTACCGAGAAGAAGCAAAAGGCTGTTGTTCGTGTGCTTAAAGTACGTGCTCTTTTTGAGGACTATGCAAATGATGCTTTGAGCGATAAAGAACTTGTTGAGGCTATCGACCTTGTTAATAATGCAAGAGAAATGGCTGCCGCAACACCTAAAAAGGTATCGAAAGACGATTATAAACACCTTAAGGGTAAGGAAAAGAAAGCTGCTAAAAAAGCTTATCGTGAGGCAATTGAATATAATGAGGAAATTGAAATTTCTCAATTCGTTTGCGATGAACTTGATAAGTTTAACTCTGAAAACGTAATGCGCCAGGTTGACCTTTATCAAAAGGTATATGACGCAGGTCTTAACGGTATCGTTAATATGGACGTTGACGCTGTTAAGGCTGAACTTGCCGCTGCTAAGGCTCTTCCTAAGGATACACATCAGCATAAGGAAATTCGTAAGGTTGAAATTGAGCTTGCTAAGAAAAAGCTTGCTTCTCATAAGAATTATCTTAAGCACTTCGGCTCGGTTAATGAGTTTAAAGAACCTGAAATGTCTGTTCTTGAAGGCTTCTTCGATATAGAAGATAAATGCGATGACAGACTTGAGGAACTTAATAAGGAACTTCGTGAGGCTAAAAAGGCTAAGGATAAGGGCGAAGTTGCTAAGATTAAGGCTGAAATGAAGAAGTATTCAGATGAGCGTAAAGAGGCTCGTAAGGCTTCTAAGGCTGAAATGGATAAGCACGCTATGTTTAACCGTGCAGCAGACGCTTATATCACTTCTCGTAAACTTCTTGAACAAAAGGAAAACTTCAAGCATCTTGATGAAATCGCCGCTAAGTATGACGAAGCTAAGGCAAGAGCTGAGGCTGAGGAAAAGGCTAAGGACCTTGAAAACGAGCGTAAGCGTAAGGAACTTGAAGCTGAACTTGCTAAGCGTAAAGCCGCAAGAAGAAAGAAATAATTTCATATTAAAATATCGTAGGGGCGACCATCGGTCGCCTCTTTGTTTTTATTCAAAATTATGGCTTCAAATAAAATAACAAAGGTCACACCGTTTGGCGTGACCTTTGCTTTTTCTATTAAATTATTTATAGAACAGTGCGTTTGTTTGCGGTTTAGAAAATCTGTAAACACTCATTTCGATACCGAGCGCCAGATAAATACAAAGCGAGGACGAGCCGCCTGCCGAGAAGAGGGGTAATGTAATACCGATACTCGGCAAAATTGAAAGCTCCATTCCTATATTAACAAACATTTGCGCAAAAAGCATAACCGATATGCCGCTGCACATTAAATAACCGACATTATCTCTTGCCTTTAGACCTGTAGTCATAACTCTGATAATAAGTACGGCTAAAATAATAATAACCGCAAGTGCACCTATATATCCGAGTTCTTCACCCGCAACAGTTAAAATCATATCACTTTCATTAACGGGAACAGAGCCGCTTTGTGTCATACTGCCGTGAAGATATCCTTCACCTGTCCAGCCGCCGCTTCCGAGAGCAATTTTACCGTTGGTTTGCTGATAAAGAACGTCTTTATATTGGTCAGGATAAAACAAAGCAGTAATTCTTTCCCTTTGAACGCCGTTAATAAGATTAAGCTTCCAAGCCGCAGTAAAACCGACAACAATTGCACATATACCTGCAACAAAGTAGCCGATATTTACCTTAGCAAAGAATAACATTCCTATAAACATAACAAGGAAAATAAGCGCTGAGCCTGCGTCACCCGTGAGAAGTACAAGACCAATCGGAATCATACCGTGAATGACGAGGGGGATAATGGTTTTAACTCTGTTTAATTTATCCTTAACCATATCAAGATGATATGAAAACGATATTATAAATCCGACTTTTAAAAGCTCCGATGTTTGGAAATAAAATACACCGAGGTCAAGCCAGCTTTTAGCATCAGGCCTGTCAGGGTTTACCGCTTTGCCGAAAAGCAGAGTAATTACCATAAGCCCGATACATCCTGCGGCGATTATCGGCCAAAGCTTTGATATGATTTCATAGTCGATATTACAAACAATAAGTGCAAAAATGATACCGCCTAATGTTGAAATAAGCATACTTTTTACACCGCTTGCAATAACAGCGCCGTCTTTCAAAGTCGAATAGGTTGCACTGTAAACCAGAGCAAGTCCGTAGCAAGAGCCGATTAAAGCGGTGATAAACGTTACAAAATCAAGACCGCTGAAAAATCCAACTCTTTTTTTCTTCAATTTTTATCTCCTTTGAGTATATTAATTTGTACCTATTATATTAAAATATATTAACGCCCCAATGTCAAGTGAAAAATTGTGTTTTTTATGTTAAAATTAATTGTTGAATATTATATATTATATGTTATAATAGGTGCTAAGTTAAAGATTAATGAGGTATGTTATGTTAAGTGATATTGAAATTGCACAAGCTGCAAAAATGAAAGACATCAGCGAGATTGCCGAAATGCTCGGTATAGATTCAAAAGGTATTGAGCCGTACGGTCACTATAAAGCTAAGATTTCAAACGAAACACTTGAAGCACTTAAAGATAAAAAAGACGGCAAACTTGTTTTGGTGACTGCTGTCAATCCTACTCCGGCGGGTGAGGGCAAGACAACTGTTTCAATCGGTCTTTCTCAGGCTATTAATAAACTCGGGAAAAAAGCTGTTGCCGCACTCAGAGAACCGTCACTCGGCCCTGTATTCGGTATTAAAGGCGGTGCCGCAGGCGGCGGATATTCTCAGGTAGTTCCTATGGAAGATATTAATCTTCATTTTACCGGTGATATGCACGCTATTACAAGTGCAAATAATCTTATGTGTGCCATTCTTGATAACCATATTCAGCAGGGTAATGTTCTCGGTATCGACCAACGCAGAGTTCTTGTTAAAAGATGCCTTGATATGAACGACCGTGCACTTCGTAACATTGTTTGTTCCTTAGGCGGTAAATTAAACGGTATTCCACGTGAGGACCATTTTGTTATTACGGTTGCAAGCGAGGTTATGGCTATTCTTTGCCTTTCAAATGATATTTTCGATTTAAAGCAGAGGCTCGGCAAAATTCTTGTGGCTTATACTTATGACGGAAAACCTGTTTATTGCAAGGATATTAAAGCTAACGGCGCTATGACTGTCCTTCTTAAAGACGCACTTAAACCTAATCTTGTTCAAACTCTTGAAAATACACCGGCTGTTATGCACGGCGGTCCGTTTGCGAATATTGCTCACGGCTGTAACTCCGTAAGAGCCACTAAAGCCGCATTAAAACTTGGGGACTATTGTATTACGGAAGCAGGCTTTGGCTCCGACCTCGGCGCTGAAAAGTTCTTTGATATTAAGTGCCGTTTTGCTGATTTAAAGCCTTCTTGTGTAGTTCTTGTATCTACCGTAAGGTCTATGAAATATAACGGCGGTGTGCCTAAGGATGAACTTGCAAAGGAAAATCTTGAAGCACTTGAAAAAGGCAGTGAAAACCTTGCCGCTCATATTGATAATCTTCACAAATTCGGTGTTCCCGTTGTTGTTGCTATCAACCATTTTTATGCCGATACCGATAAGGAAATTGAATTTGTTGAGAAATTCTGCAAGGAAAAGGGTGCTGATTTCGCCGTTACAAAGTGTTTTGCCGAAGGCGGAGCCGGAAGTATTGAGCTTGCAAATAAAGTAATGGATGCTTGCGAAAAAGAAAATAATTTCCGTTTCCTTTATGATATCGATATGCCGATTTATGAAAAGATTGAAACTATCGCTAAGGAAATTTACGGCGCCGACGGTGTTGAATATACTAAAGAAGCTAAAAAGAGCATTGATGAATTTATTGAACTCGGTTGTGATAATATGCCTGTGTGTATGGCGAAAACGCAATACAGTCTTTCTGATAATCCTGCATTGCTCGGCAGACCTCACGGCTTTAAGATTACCGTTTCAAGCGCATCTCTTTCAAACGGCGCAGGTTTTCTTGTGTGCCAAACCGGCTCGGTTATGACTATGCCGGGGCTTTCAAAATCTCCTGCCGCTTATAAAATCGATATTGACGAAAACGGTAATACAGTCGGTCTTTTCTAAGGGGATACTATGAAAGAATATAAAACTCATTCATATGAAGAAACTGTAAAACTTGGCGAAGATGTTGCCAAAAGCTTGCCTAAAGGCTCGGTTGTGGCTTTTCTCGGCGGGCTCGGTATGGGCAAAACCGCTTTTACGACAGGCTTTGCCAAAGGTCTTGGAATAGACGTTGATGTTTCATCGCCGACTTTTGCTATTTGCAATACTTATATAGGTGACGAAAATACTCTTTATCATTTTGATATGTATCGTGTTGACGGCTGGGACGACCTTTATTCAACAGGATTTTTCGATTTTCTTGAAACAGATGCGTATATGGCAATTGAGTGGAGCGAAAATGTTTACGGCGCTTTGCCCGATGATACGCTTATGATAGAAATTGAACGTCTCAGTGAAAATGACAGGCTTTTTAAAATGTATAAAAAATCAGAGGAAGAAGAATGATTTTATCTGTTGACTCTTCGGCGGTTACGGCTTCCGTTGCCTTGACCGACGGAAAAAAAGTTATTAAAAGTGAATTTATTAATGCAGGTCTTACCCATAGCGAAACGCTTTTGCCTATGATTAAAAGGGTGATGGGGGAGTATAAAATATCCGACCTTGATGCAATTGCAGTTACGGCAGGTCCGGGTTCTTTTACCGGCGTCAGAATCGGCGTTGCAACGGTTAAAGGGCTTGCTTTCAATGATAATATTCCATGTATCGGCGTTTCGACTTTAGAGGCGATTGCCTGCAATTTTATTGATGAAAATTGTGTTGTATGCTCGGTTATGGATGCAAGGCGTATGCAGTTTTATAATGCGCTTTTCGAGATAAAAGACGGTAAAGTTTCAAGGCTTTGTAAGGATAGGGCAATTTCGATTGACGATTTGAGATGTGACCTAAAAAAATATGATAAGGTAATTATCGCAGGTGACGGTGCTAAACTTTGCTATGATAATTTGGGTATAGACAACGCAGTTTTAGCGCCTGAGGATAAAAGGTGTCAATGCGGTTTGGGTGTTTCGCTTGCCGCAGAAAATAAAGAAAAAATTTCAGCTGCCGCTCTTATGCCTGTTTACTTGAGATTAAGTCAGGCAGAACGAGAGCTAAAGCTTAAAAAGAAGGATAAGGAGAATTAATATGATAGCATTAGGAAGTGACCACGCAGGTTTTTCACTAAAAGAGGAAATTAAAAAACATCTTGACGAAACGGGTGTAGAATACGTTGACGTCGGTTGTTACACACCTGAAAGATTTGATTATGCAATTTCAGCTCAAAAGGCTTGCGATAAAGTAGTTTCGGGTGAATGCACAGCCGCAATTCTTTGTTGCGGAACAGGTGTCGGCATTTCTATGGCGGCAAATAAGGTTAAGGGTATTCGTGCTTGCTGTTGCAGCGATTATTTCAGCGCAAAATATACACGTCTTCATAATGATGCAAACGCTCTTTGTATGGGTGAGAGAGTTATCGGCCCCGGCCTTGCAATCGAGCTTGTTGACGTTTTCCTTAACACCGAATTTGAGGGCGGCAGACATAAAACACGTGTTGACCAAATTATGGCAATTGAAAGCGGCGAAAAGCTTTATTAATTGACACCCTTGGAGAGTAATTATGAAATATGATTTTACTATGACCGAGGAAGATTATTTGAAATTCAATGTTGAAAATTATAAAAATTCGCACGCTTATAAGGTGGCAAACAAAATAACTTATGCCTCTATTGCGGTAATTATAGCTTTTGTGGTTGCTGTTTTCTTTTGTTTTTCAACAAAGAACAGTATGCCGATATATATTCCGATAATTGAAACGGTTTTTCTTTTGATTTTCTACGGCATATATTTGTTTTTTGCACTTAGACCTAAAAGCAGGAATAAACGTGCAGTTCGTATTTGTAAAAGAGCATTAAAAATGCTTGAAAAGGACGGCGAACTGCCTTATTCTAAGCATTATACCGTTGAATTTTCAGATGACCAATATGTTGAAACGACCGAAAATTCGGTTTCACATACAAAATACAGCGACATTAATAAAGTGATTTACGCTGATGATGCGATGTATCTTTATGTTGACGCTCAACGTGCATCTGTCATTTTATATTCCTGCCTCGGCGAAGATAAGCAGAAAATAATTGATTTCATTAAGAAAAAGGTTAATTAAGCATAATAAAACCCTCCTTGTTGAAAATTCAACAGGGAGGGTTTTATTATGTATTTGTTTAGTTGTTTTCGGCTTCGCTGAGCTTTTGTCCCATAAGTACACCCATAACAGATGCCATCATAAGACCTCTTGTCCAACCTGAGCTGTCACCGAGACAGTGAAGACCTTTAATGTTGGTGTTAAGGTTTTCGTCCATCTTAACTTTGTTGGAATAGAATTTAAGTTCAGGGCTGTAAAGCAATGTTTCAGTTGAAGCAAAGCCCGGTACAACGATATCAAGCATCTTGATAAATTCAATAATGTTTGTCATTGCACGGTAAGGCATAGCCGCTGTAATATCGCCTGCAACAGCGTCTTTAAGAGTAGGCTTAACGTTACTCTTGTTAAGCTCATACTGCCAAGTTCTCTTGCCGTCAAGGATATCTCCGAAACGCTGAACCATAATGTGACCGGCACCGAGCATATTTGTAAGCTCACCGACTTTTTGTGCATATTCGATAGGCTGGTTGAACGGCTCTGTAAAGTTGTGGCTTACAAGGATTGCAAGGTTTGTATTTTCACTTTTCTTATCCTTAAAGCTGTGACCGTTTACAACGGCAAGGTCATTATCGTAGTTTTCCTGTGCAACAAAACCACCCGGATTTTGGCAGAAAGTACGTACCTTGTTTTTCCACGGTCTCGGATAGCCGATAAGCTTAGACTCGTAAAGAGCTTCGTTTACCTTTTCCATAACTTCGTTTCTGCACTCAACTCTTACACCGATATCAACTGTACCCGGCTTATGGGCAATGTTGTGCTCAATGCAAAGCTTGTCAAGCCAGTCGGCACCACGTCTGCCCGTTGCAATAACGATTTCAGGTGCGTTTATAACAACGTCTTTACCCTTATCGTCAATAATTACACCTTTGCAAACGCTGTCTTCAATAATAATGTTCTTACATTCTGTTGAAAACATCATATCAACACCGTTATCTGCAAGGAAGTTTTGAATTTTAAGATAAAGTTCCTGTGCTTTCTCTGTACCCAAGTGGCGAATAGGGCAGTCAACAAGCTTTAAGCCTGCTTTGATAGCATTCTTTCTGATTTCCTTGATAGCGTCGCCGGTGTTGATACCTTCAATTTTTGTATCTGCACCAAATTCAAGATAAATCTTGTCGGTATAGTTGATAAGTTCCTGTGCAAAGTCCTCACCGATAAGCATTGGCAAATCGCCGCCGACTTCATAACTTAAACTTAATTTACCGTCGGAAAATGCACCCGCACCCGAAAAACCTGTTGTAATAGCACAGCTTGGCTTGCAGTTGACACAATGACCGACCTCAGCCTTAGGGCAGTGACGCTTTTCAACCGGCTTGCCTTTTTCAATTAAAAGCATTTTTTTCTTTGTACCACGCTTGATAAGCTCAAGAGCGGTGAAAATACCGGCAGGACCCGAGCCTACAATTATCAAATCGTAATTCATTTATATACTCCTTTTTTCGCAAAAAAATAAAGCCGTGCTGCAATAGCTCGACTTAAATTTCTCTGTCTTATTATTATCTATTGCACATTATATTAGCATATTTGAAATAGTTTGTCAATATGAGTTGTACGTTTGTTTTAATTATTGTTGCATATAGAATAATAATCTGTTATAATTTATTTGTAATATTATATTTTTATGAGGATTTTAATGGAACAGAGTAAGTCAATTAAAGAAATACTTGATACTTACGGCAAATATACGGGTCTTACAATGGGCACGTCTATGAAACCGCTTATTCACGAACAGCGTGATAATATTATCGTTGTAAAAAATAAAGGCAGACTTAAAAAATACGATGTTCCTGTTTATGTTACGAAGCAGGGTAAATATATTATGCATCGTATTGTGAAAGTGTGCGACGACCATTATGTTATTGTCGGCGATAATTTATTGAAAAAAGAATATGTTACAGACGATATGATATGCGGCGTTCTTGTCGGATTTTATAAAAACGGCAAAAAGTATATTGATTGTCAAAATTCAAAGGCATATAAGCTTTATTCTAAAATTTGGGTTGCTCTTTTGCCTATACGTCCCTTTATTCTTCTTTTCCCAAGGGGAGTAAACTGGATTAAAAGGCATATTTTCAAAAAGGGGTGACTTGCTTTTATGGCTAAAAAAATCCGCAAAAATGATAAAAATGTACTCAAGTGGATGTTCACCGTTTGCAAAAAGCAGGTTCCTTTAATGATTTTGCTTGTTGTATTAAATGCGATATACGGCGTATCATCTGTTTTCTTTGCAAAATTTTCAAAAAGTATTATCGACGGTGCAACGCAGGCTAAGGATTTTAATGTCGTTATTAAGTTTGCGCTTTGTATGCTCGGCTTGGTTGCTTTTCAAATGGTTTTGAATATTACCAAAAACAGCTTGAGCGAACGTTGCAGTGCAAGGCTTGAAATGATACTTAAAAAGTATATTCTCGACTTAGTTATTAAAAAGGATTACCAAAAGGTTACCTCATTTCATACAGGCGATTTGCAAAACCGTATGTTTAATGACGCAACAATTGTAGCGTCCGGTTTTACAACGATTATTCCCGAATCGGCATATTTCGGCGCCAAACTTTTGAGTGCACTTATATATTTGATTATCATTGATAAGATTTTTGCACTTATATTTGTTGTAGGCGGCTGTACCGTATTTCTCATTACCCGATTTTTCAGGAAAACACTTAAAAGGCTTCACAAAAAAGTGCAGGAAACCGAGGGCAAAACACGTTCCTTTATTCAGGAAATTTTATCAAATCTTCTTGTTATCAAGGCATTTTCCGTTGAGGACAGAATTAATGAAACCACAGACGAACTTCAGGATAATAATTTTGACGCCCGTATGAAAAAACGTAATTTCAGCATTTGTGCAAATGTCGGTCTCGGTGCTGTGTTCAGCGTGGGTACCGTTTTTGCAATTGCTTTCGGTGCGTACAGTATTTTGTTTAACGGTATGACATACGGTACTGTTACCGCTATCATTCAGCTTGTTAATCAGGTTCAGTCTCCGTTTGTTTCTCTTTCGGGAATTATGCCTAAATATTATACAACTATCGCTTCTGCCGAGAGAATTATGGAACTCGACGATTTACCTGACGAAAAAGAAGTCAATAAAAATGAAATTGATGTCTTGAATACATATAAAGGACTTAAATCTATTGAATTTGAAAATATTTCGTTTAAGTATGACCGTGATATAATTCTTGACGATACTTCTCTAAGTATTAAAAAAGGCGATTTCGTCGCTATTATGGGTATATCCGGTATCGGCAAAAGTACACTTTTAAAACTTTTACTCGGCGTGTTTAATCTGAATTCAGGCGCAATTTATCTTGATACTGATAAAGGCAATATCCCTGTTGATAAAAATACAAGAAGGCTTTTCTCATACGTTCCGCAGGGCAATATGCTTATATCTGGAACTATTAAGGATAACATTACGTTTATTAATCCTAACGCTACCGATGATGAAATTGAAGAGGCGATAAGGGTAAGCTGCGCAAAACAGTTTATTGATGAGCTTACTTTAGGGCTTGAAACCGTAATAGGTGAAAAGGGTTTGGGTCTGTCGGAAGGTCAGGTTCAGCGCCTTGCAATTGCAAGAAGTCTGCTTGCAAATTCTCCGATTTTACTTCTTGACGAGGCTACTTCCGCCCTTGACGAAAAGACGGAAAAAGAATTTTTAACTAATTTGAAAGCGCTTGATAATGTGACTTGCATTATCGTCTCCCATAAGAAAGCGGCGCTTGATATATGCAATAAAACAATTCAAATCAAAAACGGTAAAATTATAAGTGAGGGGTAAATATGTTACTTACTAAATGGGGCAAAGAACTTGATAAAAATAATCCGCTTAGTGAATATCCGAGACCGCAGTTTGTCCGTGACAGTTATATCAGCCTTAACGGAATGTGGAAATGTGCTTTTTATGATATGCCGGATTGCGAGGATGAAATGTTCAGGTACGATATTTGCGTGCCGTTTTCTCCCGAGTCTTATCTTTCGGGTGTTCACAGAACGCTTGAACCGGGCGAATTCTTGATTTATAAGAGAAAATTTGACATTCCAAAAGATTTTAACAAAGGCAGAGTATTTATTAATTTCGGCGCTGTTGACCAAATTGCAACCGTTTATATTAACGGGGCAGAGGTTGGTTCACATAAAGGCGGATATACTCCTTTTAAATTTGAAATTACAGATTTTATTATAGACGGGGAAAATGAAATAAGAGTAGTTTGCCTTGATTTTTCAGATACAAACGAATTTTCACGTGGTAAGCAAAAAATCAAACGTGGCGGAATTTGGTACACTTGTCAAAGCGGTATTTGGCAAAGCGTTTGGCTTGAATCCACACCTAAAGAATTTCTTGAAAAGGTTAAGATTACACCTGATTACGATAATTCGTGCGTATCGTTTGAATATTTCGGAACGAATGATGTTGAAGTTTCAATTTTTGACGGTGATGAATTAATTGCCAAAACTAAGGATACCACCGTTTCGATTCCCGATTTCAAATCGTGGTCGCCTGAATCGCCGTTTTTATATAATGTGGAATTTTCAGCCTGCGGTGAAACAATTAAGTCGTATTTCGGTATGCGTAAATTTTCCCTCGGAACAGATAAAGACGGTATCAAAAGACTGTTTTTAAATAACAAACCGTATTTTCATAACGGACTTCTTGACCAAGGTTATTATCCCGACGGTCTTTTAACTCCTCCGTCTAATGAAGCAATGAAATTTGATGTCGAATATGTAAAATCGGCAGGATTTAATATGCTTAGAAAACATATTAAGGTTGAGCCTCTTTTATGGTATCATTATTGCGATGTAAACGGTATTATTGTTTGGCAGGATATGATAAACGGCGGCGGTAAGTACGGGCTTGAAATATCTGTTATTCCGTTTATTAATATAACTCTTAACGATAATAATTATGCCACTTTTCACAGAACGGACAAAGAGGGCAGAGATTTATATTATCAGGAGCTTGAAGAGATTGTTGATACTCTTTATAACTGCCCGTGTATAGCTTTGTGGGTTCCGTTTAATGAAGGTTGGGGACAGTTCGACAGTAAAAAGGCTTACGATAAACTTAAAGCCCTTGATAAAACACGAATTGTTGATACGGCTTCCGGTTGGCACGATATGGGTAAAAGCGACGTTATTTCAAAGCATATCTACTTTACTCCTATTAAAGTCAAAAAGGGCAACCGTGCTTATGTTCTTTCGGAGTTCGGCGGGCTCGGTCTTAAACTCAAAGGACATACTTTTAATGATAAAATGTTTGGCTATAAGGTCTTTTTCAGCCGTGAATCGTTAACTAAGGCTTATGAAAGACTGTTTACAAAAACTATCATTCCTCAAATTAAAGACGGTTTGAGTGCAATTGTTTATACTCAGGTTACCGATGTTGAGGATGAGCTTAACGGCCTTTTAACATATGACCGTGAGGTGAAAAAGGTAGATTTTGATACATTAAAAAAGATAAACGAAAGGGTTAAATTAAATGACTAAAGCAACTATTAAAACAAATAAAGGCGATATGAAATTCAATCTTTATGACGACCTTGCACCTAAGGCTGTCGAAAACTTTGTTACTCATGCTAAAAACGGATACTACGACGGTCTTATTTTCCACCGTGTAATTAAAGATTTTATGATTCAGGGCGGCGACCCGACAGGCACAGGCTGCGGCGGTGAGTCAATTTGGGGAACACCGTTTCAGGATGAATTTAATCTTGACGCAAGAAATTATTACGGTGCTCTTTCAATGGCAAACAGCGGTCCTAATACTAACGGTTCTCAATTCTTTATCGTTCAGGCTAAAGATGTTCCGAGTACACTTATTGAGCAAATGGAAGAACTTAAAGATAACGGTTATCCTCAAGAGGTAATTGATAAGTATAAAGAGGTCGGCGGTACACCGTGGCTTGATTTCCACCATACAGTATTCGGCGAAATTACAGACGGAACAGATGTTTTGGAGGATATCGCTTCAACTCGTACGGGTATGGGTGACAAGCCTGTTTATGATGTTGTTATCGAAACAATTGAAATAGAAGAGTGATTTTGACAAATTTACCCCTTCTCATTGGTTATAATTAATCATTGAGAGGGGGTATTTTTTGGTTATATATGTTGACGTTTTATTTGTAGTCAATTTTTTTATTACTTATTTGCTTCTTATTTCAACTTCCTTTTTCGCAAAGTCGGAAATTAAACAGTATCGAGCTGTTTTGGCTTCGGTTTTGGGCGGCTTGTATTCGCTCGTAATCATTTGCGACAAACTCAATTTTCTTTTGTCTTTAATCGGAAAAATTATTATTTCCATGCTTATTGTTTTTGTCGCTTTTGGATTTATAAGAGTGTGGACTTATTTCAAAAACTTTATTATCTTCTATTTTTCAAACGTACTTTTCCTCGGCGTAATTTCGGCAATTTGTATGTTCTTTTCACCCAAAGGTATGACGGTTAAAAATTCAAATGTATATTTTGATATTTCAGCCTCGCAACTTCTCGTCAGTGCTTTTTGTGCATATCTCGTTACATATATTATTATCAAAATAACAAACCGAACACTTGCAAAAGGCGAAATTTATTCTTTAAGCATTTTTGTCGACGCAAAAGAGTATAAGCTTTTCGCCTTTGCCGACAGCGGAAATAAACTGAGAGAACCTTTTTCCGATTATCCCGTGATTATAGTCGATAAATCAAAAATGCCCGATAAATGCGAGCGCTTAATTCCTTGCCAAACCGTATCGGGGCAAGGAGTGCTTAAGGCTTTTAAACCGGATAAAATTATAATTTCAAGCGGTAAAAATAAAATTGAAATTACAAAAGTATATGTCGCTTTGTCCGACGTCGATTCTAAAAAATTCTCGGCTGTTTTATCTAATGAATTAATTAATATTTAGGGTGATTATATGTTTAAGCTTATTAAAAAATTATTTTTAAGGCTGTTTAAAAAGCAAAAATGTTTCTATATTAACGGACCCGAAACTCTGCCGCCTCCGCTTTCAAAAGAAGAAGAGCAGAAAATAATGGAGGAACTTCAAAACGGGATAGAAGATAACAGAGAACTTCTCATAATACACAACTTGCGCTTGGTTGTCTATATTGCAAAAAAGTTTGAAAACAAAACCACGTCAACCGAGGATTTGGTATCAATAGGTACAATCGGTCTTATGAAAGCGGTCAAAACTTTTAATCCCGAAAAAAATATTAAACTTGCTACCTATGCTTCACGGTGTATTGAAAATGAAATTCTTATGCACTTAAGAAAAGTCAATAATATGAAAAGCGAAATGTCTTTTGACGAACCTCTTTCTGTTGATTGGGACGGTAATGAACTTACGCTTCGTGATGTTTTGGGAACTGACCCTAATGATGTGTTTGAAGAAATAGAATATGATGATGAAAAAAGGCTTTTGCGCAAAACGGTTGACGCTTTGCCGGAAAAGGAACGTAATCTTATGACGCTTCGATTCGGTTTATACGGCAACGAGTGTTTAACCCAAAAGCAACTTGCCGATAAAATGGGTATTTCTCAGTCATATATCAGCCGTCTTGAAAAGAGAATACTTCAGAAAATAAAGAATGAATTAAAGCGTCTGTCGGCATAAAAACAAAATATACCTCTTTCGCATATAATAAAATGTAAAATAATTTATTATGTGAAAGAGGATTTTTTATGACTTTATATATAAAGGTAGGCTCAATAACAAACGCACAGCGTTCTCAACGAGTGCTCAGACAAAACGGATATAAATCCATTATCAAAAAGCTTGAAAACCCAACGCCTGAGGATGGGTGCGGCTATATGGTTGTTGTCAGCACATATACTGAAGAGCCGATTTCAATACTGATTAAAGAGGGAATACAAATTAGGGGAGTGGAGCGTAAATGATTTATCTTGATAACAGTGCCACTACAAATCCTAAACCGCAAGAGGTTAAAAACGCTGTTTCAAGGGCAATGAATTACTATAGTTTTAACAGCGGCAGGGGAGGATATAAAGAATCCGTAAATACATCAAATATGATTTTCTCCTGCCGTGAAAGTCTTTCTCAAATGTTCGGCTTTTCCCCGGAAAATATTGCTTTTACACAAAATTGCACAACGGCATTAAATTATGCAATCAAAGGCATAGTTAAATCGGGCGACCATATAATCATTTCCAATCTTGAACATAATGCAGTTGCACGTCCGGTTAATGCTCTTTTTGAAAAAGGAATTATTGAATACGATTTGGCAGAGTTTTCTTTTGATAAGGAAGAAATAATAAATAATTTTAAAAAGTTAATTAAACCGAATACCAAATTAATCGTTTGTATGCACGCATCAAATGTATTTGGCTGTGTTTTTCCTATTAGGGAAATAGGTAAACTTGCACACGATAACGGAATAATATTTGTTGTCGATGCGGCTCAATCGGCAGGCGTCTTGGATATTGACGCTAAAAGAGATAATATAGATATACTTTGTGCCCCGGGTCATAAAGGTCTTTATGCACCTATGGGTACGGGATTTATAACGCTTGGGGAGAATATTAAACTTGATACAATTATCGAAGGCGGAACAGGGTCGGAATCAATGAATTTAGCACAGCCTGATAATATGCCTGAAAGGTTGGAATCGGGCACACTTAATAATGTCGGAATTTCAGGCCTTTTGGCAGGTACTCGTTTTGTTAATGCCAAAGGTATTTCAAATATATATAAGCACGAAAACAGACTTATGCAGTATGTATATAAGGAACTTTCAAAAAATCAAAATGTTACTTTATATACTCCGAGCTTTAACGATTTCTTGCTTGCTCCGATATTGTCGTTTAATTATAAAGATTATCCGTCCGAAAAAACCGCTTCACTTTTAACGGAAAAGAATATTGCGACACGTGCGGGATTTCACTGCTCAAAACTTGCACACACTGCATTCGGCACTCAAAATCGAGGTACGGTTCGTATAAGCCCGAGCGTGTTCACTAAATACAGCGAATGTGAAAATTTTATTAATATCTTGAAAAAACTTTAAAAAACTCAAATATTCACTTTATTTATTTAACTGCGTGTGATAAAATATAAATAATAGTAATTAACAAACGAGGAAGTCGGTTTATGTTAGCGAAAATAACTGATACATTTAATAAAATATTAAGTGTATTTTCAACTTTTGGCATATCGGATGCGCTTGACATCATTATGGTTGCCGTAATTATATATATATGTGTTCGTATTATAAGAGAAACAAGAGCAATGCAGCTTGCAAAGGGGTTTATTTTTATTGCAATTATTTACGGCGTTGTTAATCTTCTTGATATGGAGGCTTCAAGCTTTATTTTCAAGGCTATTTTCTCCAATATTTTGATTATTCTTGTAATTCTCTTCGGTCCAGAAATACGTAATATACTTGAACAAATCGGTAAAGGCGCTACTACTAAGAGCCTTAAATCTCTTATTCACCCCGGTGTTGCCGTTGATATTGCGGAAATCTCGGATTGTATTGAATATGTATGTAAGGCTTGCGCCAATATGAGCGACCAAAGAGTGGGTGCGCTTATCTGTTTTGAAAACGATACTCTTTTGGGTAATGTAATTAAATCGGGTACAATTCTTAATGCAAAAGCGTCAAGAGAACTTGTGGAAAATATATTTTATCCTAAATCTCCGCTTCACGACGGCGCTATGGTAATTCGTGACGGTAAGATTTATGCAGCAGGCTGTATTTTGCCGCTTACCAAAAAAACAATTTCTTCATCTCTCGGCACAAGGCACAGAGCAGGGATCGGTCTTACTGAAGAAAGTGATGCTTTGGTTGTAATCGTAAGTGAGGAAACGGGTGCTATTTCTGTTGCTAAAGGCGGTATTCTTCAGCGTGACGTTTCTTACGGCGATTTAAGAGATATTTTGACTACGGAGTTTGTTCCGTCAGGCTCCTCCGATGATGATAAAATCATTACTAAGCTTGTAAGGAGGATTAAAAAATAATGGCTGAAAAAAATAAAGACAATGATAAAAAATTCTCCCTAAGAAAGCTTATATATAACGATAAATATCTTATCGTATTTTCAATTATTGCGGCAGTTATTGTTTGGGTTTCAACCTCTATGAGCCTCTCGCCTGAAACTACTAAGACTATTACCGTTCCGCTCAATGTAGATTTCAGCGATTCCGCCGCTTCTCAGCTTGGTATTAAGTGTTACGGTGACAGTAAGATTGACGTTGATGTTACGGTCACCTGTAAAAAGTATCTCGCAAGGGATATCACGGCTGACGACCTTAAAGTTCAGCTTCAAACCAATTCTGTTACCTCAAAGGGTAATTATGATGTTCCGATTAATGTTACAACGGTATCGGAAAATGCCGATTTTACTATTTCATCATATTATCCCACAACATATAAAGCATATTTCGATGTCGAGGACGAAAAAACACTTGACATTAACTTGAATTATGAAAATAAAGATTTCATTGCCGACGGCTATGTAATGGGTGACGCACTTTTGAGTGAAAAGGTTGCAAAAATCAGCGGTCCTAAATCATATGTTTCAAAGGTTAAAAGCCTTGTTGCAAATGTTGATATTGCAAATAAACTTAAATCAACGCAGTCAATCGATATTACGGCTACTCCTATTGATTCAAGCGGTAATACTGTTGATTATATTTCCGTCGATACCGAGGCTAAAAATCTTACACTTACAATTCCGGTTTTAAAGGAAATGACTCTTAATGTTACAAGCTCATTTACCGGCAAACCCGATAATGTCGATACAAGTAAATTTGACGTGTCATATAGCGTGGATAAAGTTTTCGCCGCAGCTTTGGCTGATTCGGGAATTAAAGAGGCTAATATAGGTAATATCGATTTCTCTCAGCTTAATGTCGGTAAGAATACTATCAAATTTGATGTAACTCACCTTGACGGAATTATGATTCTTGACAATACAAAGGAAATTACCGTTACCGTCACCGTTCCGAGCAATTATAAAACAAAGGCTGTTACATTTGATAAAAATTCAGTAACCGTTGCCAATGTTCCCGACGGATATGTGGCAAATGTAATTTCAGTCAATGCAAACCAGCTTACCCTTGTCGGTACTCAGTCAAGTTTGAATAATGACAAAATCGGCGTAGGTATGGTTGTTGATTTGTCATCTTATAAAAGTGAGGATTTGTCAGAGGGCAGGGATTATTACGATATCACCGCCAATATTGAAAATTCCTCGGGCTGTTGGGTTTACGGCAGCTATAAGGCTCAGGTCGAGCTTGTTAAAAAGTAAATAAAAATAAGTATCCCCCTGCATGGCTATCCACGCAGGGGTCGTTTTTTAATGATTATAACATTTCATTAGAATCATTAATTTTAAAGCTTACAATTTCTCTTAATTTTACATTACCGTTTTTATCATTAACAATTAAATAGCCTTCTGATGCTTCGTCTAATTTCAAAGGTATCAAAAGCGAATAGTTATTTCCTGATATTTTTATTAAATAGACAGTACATATATTATCTTTTGTTTTAAACTTAAAAGATGAATCTTCAATAAAAGCGTCTATATCACAGTTAATTACAGTGCCGGTCGTTCCAAATTCAGCAAAATTAAATGTCATTTCCTCGTTTGCCGTTTCTATCTTTTTATGCTTTGCAATGTTTCCTTTAATGGAAAATTCTTTTGTGCGTAAATCATTATATGATGCATAATATTTGCTTTTTTCGTCATAATTAAAGGAATTAAAAACTACGAGAGCAAAGTCGGTTTTTTCTCCGATAATCGCTTCTAATTCTTTGCAATTATAAATAATATCAGAACTTTTTTTGTAGCTTTTTGAATTAATATTAAAAGAATTTAGATTAAAATCAGTTAGTGATTTGCTTTTATCAGATGAAACAGAAATATATAGTCTGTTTCCGTCAAAATAATAACCATTCAAATTTAGTTCTTTATTTGAAAATTGAATATTACTCTCAATCAAAAGATTTTCAGAAATTACAGCTTGAGTGGCTAAATCTACGCTTTCAACAGCTTTTGCCGGTGAAGTATCAACTTGATTTTTAGAATGCAATGCAGATACCAAAAGTGAACATATTAATATGGTAACTAAAATTGCACTAAAAGTAATTGCTTTTTTATTCATGAAATATACTCCGTTTAATTGTTATGATTATTAATTTATATCAGTAAAGCTTAGCAGGTCGCCAAACAAGAGTTCCTGAGCCTTTTTAGATGTGTCGTGAATGTTAGTTGCACCGTTGCTTATATACCAATATGCATTATAGTTAAATTGAATACATGAATATTTATTCGCATAATTCCAAAGGATTTGACCGGTTAGGTGTAAATGATAAAAAACAAGATACAAATGTCATAATTAATGCGATATGCTTTGCTGTTTTTTCATCTGTTTAAATTCCTTTCAAAGTTTTGTTAATAGAATTATTAATTTTTTTTGTTTATTTTTAAGCTTATCTAAATCATTTCAAACACCTCTTTCATCACAAATTTAAATAAAGCTTTATTTAAGAAAATGCCCTCTCATATGTATAGTGTTGGTTTTTGGAAAAATGTGAACATTTTTTTGTAAAAAAATTATAAAAAGTTAATCAAGCTTATAAATGATTCCGGTTTGACTTCCAAATATAGAAGTAACCATCTTTCTTTGTCGCAATTTATACTTCCTTTTTAATTAATCCCCTCATTAAACATAATCCCTAAAAAGTGCCGTTTTGTGACAAAAAAATAAAAGAAACGGAAAATTCGGCTTCTTTCACAAATAATCACTCTGCTTTTTGTGAGATTTGCACAAATGGTTCTTTTGATAAATTTTCAGCTTGAGTATCAGGCAGACTCAGAAAACTTTTGTTATGCCAATGTTAAATAATTTTAATTTTATGTTAAATCGATAATAAGTGATATTTACCTGATTTTTACTCATTTTTTACTCTACCTTGATTATATTTTAATCGACGTGTTTTATACTTTAGTCAACGATTTAGGAAAGGAGAGATAAATATGAGCGAAAAGATTAAAACGGTTTTATCATCACTTCTTGCAATTTCACTTGTAGTATCTGTTATGACTGTTTCGGGTTATGCTTGTTATATGAGTGCAACAAACAGTGATGTATCTTCGATTCAATATTCAGTTTCTGAAAATTGATATACCGTAAGCGGCTTTGAGCCTTAGCTGCGGTTTTTCGCTTTATTTTGATTAGTATTATGAAACAAATTGACGACACACAAATTATTTATACAGACGATGCAATGACAGCTCAAAAGAAAAACACATTCAAAGAAAACATTATTAAATTCGTTAATAAACACGCAGAAATTTGGAAATTTATAAAATTCTCATTCACAGGTGCTTCTACCTCGGTTTTGGAGCTTGCAGTCTTTTGGTTTTTGCAATATGTTATTTTTAAATCACTTAACGAAGTTCCCGTAACCGATAATCCGGTTCTTTCGTTTTTGGGAATAGAGTACAAGGGATATATGTATTCCTATTTTATTTCGGCAGTAATCGGTTATGCCGCAGCTTATATAATGAACAGAAAACTTACATTTAAAGCAGACGCTAACCCTGTTCTTTCAACTATTCTTTATGCAATTATGGTTGTCTGCACCATTACTTTTAACACTTGGTTCGGTTCATTTCTCGGCACACTTATTAAAAACAGCGGTCACGACAGCGTATTTATTGTTCTTTTAACAAAACTTATTGTTATGACAGTTCCTACTCTTTGGACATATCCTTTGAACCGTTTTGTAATCCACAGAAAGAAAAAGGCTTGATTTCACGTATTCATATTTAATATAATTGATTTATAGAATATTTTAGGTTGGGGAAATAATATGAATTATAAGCTTTTTGCGTGTGACCTTGACGGTACGCTTCTTGATGATAATTCAAATGTGTCAACTGATAATATTGACGCAATTGAACAAATGACTGATGACGGGATAGAATTTGCACTTTGCACAGGCAGAACTTTTTATGAGATACCTCAGGTTTTGCGTGAATTAAAGAGCATTAGATATATTATCTATTCTGACGGCTCGGTTATATTTGATAAAAAAGAAAACAAAAACATATATGAGCATTATATAGATATGCCGACTTTAACCGGGCTTTATAATCTTTTGTCATCATATGATACAATGATTGAATTTTATGAAAATAAAGAGCCGAAAACCGATAAATCAAAACTTAATTTTAAATCATATCAATACTTTAAAATCGATGAAAATTACATTGACGTAATTGATAAAACGAGAATAGGTATTGATGATTTGTCAAGTGCTGTTGATTTATTCGATAAAACGGAACTTTTAAATATATTTTTCAAAAACGAAGACGAAAGACAAGACTGCTTTGAAAAATTAAAGCAATTTGATAATATTATTTTTACTACTTCAATGAGTAATAATATTGAAATCACTGCCTCAAATGTTTCAAAAGGCTCGGCACTTTCAAAATTAAGCGAGTTAATCGGCGCTAAAAGTGATGAGGTTATTGCGGCAGGGGACAGTAAAAACGATTTGACTATGTTTGAATTTGCCGGCTTACCTGTTGCGGCAGGAAATGCAAGTGATGAAATTAAATCAATAACTAAAAATACCGCTTGTTCAAACAATGATTCGATAGTTAAGTACATATATGATAATTACATTAAATAAGAGGAGAAAAATGGAAGGCAAAATACATTTTTTAAATACGGGACACAGCGATTGCATTATTCTTGAAAGCAAGGGTAATATTGCAATGATTGATGCGGCTGAGGATACTGATTTTCCCAAAGATAAACCTCATCTTAATTTAAAGGGATACGAGGATGTTGTTGTTAAATATCTTCTCGATAATTTCGGCGACGAAAACGGCAATGTTAATATTGAATTCGTTTTGGGTACACATTGCCATTCCGACCATATCGGCGGTTTCGATACTGTTATTAATCACCCGAATATTTTTGTCAAAACAGCTTATTTAAAGCCTTATAACGAACAAAATATTTGCCGATTTGAACGTGTAAGGTGGGATAATACAGAAGTTTACACTCAAATGCTTGAAGCAATTGAAAAAAATAATGTTGAGCTTATTGAAAATTTTGACGGAAAAGAAATTTCACTCGGCGATTTTAACATTAAGTTTTTCAACGGCAAATATAAAGAACATAAAATAAAATTCGGCGAAAATGTAAACAGCGTCGGCACACTTGTATCAATAGGTAAGTCAAGAGCATTTCTTGCAGGCGATATAAACTACAAAGCAGGTGATGAAAAACGTATTGCCGATATAATAGGAAATGTCGATTTACTTAAAGTAGGTCATCACGGCTATTTTTATTCTACTTCATTTTATTGGGTAAAGAAATTAATGCCTAAGATTGCAATTTTTTGCAACGAAATGAAAGGCGTTTATCCTGACGTTAAATATAAACTTAAAAATATTTCTC
Source organism: uncultured Clostridia bacterium (assembly GCA_945874765.1). Taxonomy (GTDB): domain Bacteria; phylum Bacillota; class Clostridia; order Oscillospirales; family Acutalibacteraceae; genus Eubacterium_R. The sequence continues at coordinate 122,574 of CAMCHQ010000001.1, read as the reverse complement.
ATTCGAAGCTTTATGCCACAGTGGATTCAAACGGAATAATCGCTTGGTTTGACGGTGAAAATATAGTAATTAAAGAAAATATTATGTAGCCCAACCTCCGTGTAATGCTACTATTACACGTTATTACACAAAAAGTCTTGAGTTTAACTTACGTTTTACTCAAGGCTTTTGTTTATGTTGACAAACTTGTTTAAAAATGATAATATAGATAATATAATTGTATATTAATATGATTTTTAATCATTATATTTTAGGAGGTAAAATTATGAGTAAGTATGACGGAACCAAAACACAAAAGAATCTTGAAGCGGCTTTTGCAGGCGAATCGCAGGCAAGAAACAAGTACACTTATTTTGCTTCGGTTGCTAAAAAAGAGGGATTTGAACAGATTGCGGATTTGTTCTTAAAGACTGCAAATAACGAAAAAGAACACGCTAAGATGTGGTTTAAGGAAATGGAAGGTATTTCAGATACAGCTTCTAATCTTAAAGCTGCCGCAGAGGGTGAAAACTACGAATGGACAGATATGTATGTCCAATTTGCAAAAACGGCAGAGGAAGAGGGATTTCCCGAGCTTGCCGCTAAATTTAAACTTGTTGCCGCTGTTGAAAAACACCATGAGGAAAGATACAGAAAGCTTCTTGAAAACGTAGAAACTATGAAAGTATTTGAAAAAAGTGAGGTTAAGATTTGGGAATGTCGCAATTGCGGTCATATTGTTGTAGGTACTAAAGCACCTGACGTTTGCCCGACTTGCAATCATCCTCAAAGTTTCTTTGAAATCAGCGCAGAAAATTATTAATATCAAGCAAAATAATTATCGAGAGGTTTTGTATGAAGCCTCTCTTTTTTAGTTGGGATTTGTGATATTAAATATGATTTTTGATATACAGTTTTAAATAATTTGCTATTATATAGATGAAAGGTGCACTTTCTAAACAAAATATAAAATAAATTGTAAAAATGCACAAAAATTATATTGATAAGAAGTAATTTTTATAGTATAATAGGTGTGTTATTAATTCGAAGGGAGCGTTTTTGTGTATGAGATACCCACAAATCGTTAAAAAAATGTCACTTGAGCAAAAGGCTGCTTTTGTTTCAGGTTATGACTATTGGCATCTTGAGGAGGCACCTGAACTCGGTCTTCCTAAAATTATGATTACTGACGGACCTCACGGTTTACGTAAGGCTAAGGGCAAGGATTATGTTCCTGCCGAGGGTGAGGAGAAGAAAGGCGGAATCGGTCTCGGTAACTCTGTTCCTGCTACCTGTTTCCCACCTGCCGCTACTTCATCCTGTTCTTGGGATGAGGACCTCTTAAAGCAAGAGGGTGAAGCAATGGGTCAGGAATGTTTAAAGGAAAAGGTTTCTACAATTTTAGGCCCAGGTACCAATATTAAGCGTTCACCTGTTTGCGGACGTAACTTTGAATATTTCAGTGAGGACCCATATCTTGCAGGTAAGTGCTCGGCAAGTGTTATCAACGGCGTTCAGTCAAAGGGCGTTGGTACATCGCTTAAGCATTTTGCTTGTAACTCTCAGGAAGCATTCCGTATGGTTCTTAACGAAGTAATTGATGAAAGAACAATGCGTGAAATTTATCTTCCTGCATTTGAAATTGCGGTTAAAGAGGCTCAGCCTTGGACTGTAATGAACTCTTATAACAGAATTAACGGTGTTTATGCATCTGAAAATAAGCATCTTCAGCAAGAAATTCTCCGTGACGATTGGGGCTTTGAGGGTCTTATTGTTACCGACTGGGGTGCTTCGGTTGACAGAATTCCGGGCCTTAAGAACGGTACCGACCTTGAAATGCCTACTTCAGGTACTCTTAATGCTAAGAAAATTATTGCGGCTGTTAAGAACGGTGAACTTGACGAGGCTACTCTTGATGAGAGAGTTGACAATGTAGTAAATCTTATTATGAAGTCAAAGCCTGCACTTGAAAAAGAGCATACATTTGACCCTAAGGCACATCACGCAATTGCACAGAAAGTTGCCGAAGGCTCAATGGTTCTTCTTAAAAATGACGATAAGATTCTTCCTCTTAAAAAAGGACAGAAAGTTGCAGTTATCGGTGAAATGGCTAAGGCTCCTCGTTTCCAGGGTGCCGGTTCATCCGTAATTAATCCGACAATGCTTTCAAATGCTTATGATGAACTTGAAAAGCTTGGCGTTGACCTTACATATTCACAGGGCTATTATAAATCAGCTCCTACAAAGAAAGATAAGAACAGAAAGAGCGATTCAGAGCTTACCAAAGAGGCAGTTGCAGCTGCTAAATCAGCAGATGTTGCAGTAGTATTTGTTGGTCTTACCGAAGATTTCGAGGGTGAGGGCTACGACAGAGAAACAATCAATATGCCTGCAAACCATAACGCTCTCGTTTCTGCTGTAGCACAGGCTAACCCGAATACTGTTGTTGTTCTTGCCGGCGGTTCGGTTGTTCTTATGCCTTGGCTCAATGAGGTTAAAGGTCTTCTTAACTCTGGTCTCGGCGGTCAGGCAGGCGGTATCGCTGTTGCTAACATTCTTACAGGTGTTGTAAATCCATCAGGTAAAACATCTGAAACTTATCCTACTTCATTTGAATCTAACCCGACATACGGCAATTATCCCGGCGGCCCTGTTACATCAGAGCACAGAGAGTCTGTATATATCGGTTACAGATATTATGATTCAGCTAACCTTGACGTTGTATTCCCATTCGGCTACGGTCTTTCATACACAACATTTGAATACAGCGACATTAAGCTTTCTGCTGATAAGATTAAAGATACAGATACTGTTACGGTTTCATTCAAGATTAAGAATACAGGCGATGTAGACGGCGCTGAAATTGCCGAAATTTATGTTGCCGATAAGGAATCAACAATTTACCGTCCTGTTAAGGAACTTCGTGCATTTAAGAAAGTATTCCTTAAAGCAGGCGAGGAAAAGGAAGTTTCAATTGACCTTTCTAAGAGAGCGTTCGCATTCTTCAATGTAAATATTAACGATTGGTATGTTGAATCAGGCGACTTTGATATCATCGTTGCCGCTTCAAGCCGTGACCCTAAGCTTACAGCTACAGTTAATGTAGAATCAACAGTTGAAGCTGAAGTTCCTGATTACAGAGAAACAGCTCCCGATTACTACAACAACGTTGCAAATATCACTCGTGATGATTTTGCCGCTGTATACGGTGAACTTCCGAATCCTGAAATTGACACTACTAAGAAGATTGACCTTTACTGCTGTCTCAATGACGCACGTCATACTAAGTGGGGCGGTAAGCTTTGCAACTTGATTACTAAGGTTATGAGCGGTATGGGCTCCGACGCTAACGGCGACGGCAAGATGCTTGCGGCTATGGCTACTCAAATTCCTATTCGTAACTTTATTGCTATGAGTATGGGTGTATTTTCACCTAAGATGGCTGACGGTCTTCTTATGATGCTCAATGATGATGAATCAAGCTTTGTCGGCTTTAATAAGATTTTCTGGAGACTTGGCGGAGCACTTACAAGACTTCCAGCTCTTCTTAAATCTATCTAACATAGTTAAATTTATAGAGGTACTCTTAATTGAGTACCTCTTATTTTTTACTTTAATGAGCTTTTCTTCAGTTCTCTAAAGCTTTTGTTATAATATTTTTTTAATAGTCTTTGCGTTTGCCGCTCACATAAGCCTATCATTTTTGAAAGTTTGGAAAGTGCTAAATCCTTTTCGTACAAAAAAGCCTGCTCAATTATCGCAAAGCGCTTGTCGTTCAGATTGTCACTTCCTATAATACCGCTGAAATCCTTTGGCAGCATTTTTCTTACTATTTGTGTTAAAATAACTGTTAAATATCCCGCAACAGCATATTCAAAATTCGGATTCTTTTCCTTGTATTCATTTAATAACTCTCTTGCAAGCGCATTATCCGTATTTTCAAAATAACAAAAATAATGCTCTAAAAATACGCTTGATACATAATTTTTTTGTGAGCTGTCTTTCACTTGAATTAAAACGAATACGTCTTCAATCGGCTCATTTTTGTCAAAATCTTGCGAGTGAGTAATATTTGGTCCTGTTATGAAAAAATCACCCTTTTTAAGCTGAATTTTTTTATCCTCTGCTATCAGTATTCCTTTTCCGTTTGTTACAAAGTGAAGCTCATAGCAGCCCTTTGCGTGAGCATGAGGGGGTATGCTTTCTCCAAGCTTCCCTCCGCCTAAATCCGTTATCAGAAAAACAATGCCGTTCCATTCAAATTTTATCATATTGCCACCTCGCTTGTATTATACCAAATTGCGACATTTAAGTAAAGATGATGTCGTGTTTTGCTTTTACCTTTATGATATAATTTATATGAGGTGAGTTTATGAATAAATATGTTAAAAAGATACTTTGCATCGGCTTGGCGGCTTCGTTTGCCTTTTCTCTTGCTTCCTGCTCCGGCGGCAAATCAGATGAGGGTGTGATTAAATCCCTTTTTACCGATACGTCTAAGGTATCGTTTTCTTATGATTATACACAGCTAAAGGATAAAAAGCGCAATAAAACAAAATCATGGCGTGAGGGTATGGTGTCGGGTAACGGACTTCAAGGCTTTATTGAAAGCGGAAGCCCATATAGCGATACGTTTATTTTCCAAAATATGCATTTTATAATGCCGAATGAAAATCAGCGTACCTGTCCCGTTACTTTTGACGAACTTGAAACGGTTAAGCAAAGCATAGTAAAGGGCGAGGATATTACCGATAATGCAAGCTATGATGACGTTTACCGTTATCACCCGGGCGGTCAATTGAGAATTAATATTGACCAAAGCCGTGCTAAAAATTACGTCAGATATACTGATTATAATACCTCTCAGGTCGGTGTTACTTATGAGGATAAAAACGGCACTTGGTTACGTACCTCATTTACCTCAATGGCTGAAGGTGTTGTTGTGACTAAGTTTGATAAATCTACAAAAGGCTCAAAACTTAATCTTACTCTCAGCTACGACGACCTTTCAACTCTTGCAAATTTCGGCGACAGCGATGAGAAAAATATGAAATATACTAAACTTGCCGATAATTCGGGTGATTTTCTTGCACTTGTTTCTCATTATCCTAATTATGAAAAGAGTGAACTTAAAAACGGCGGCTATGCAACCGTTACATATATTGTTACCTCGGGAGGCACTAAGAAAAGGGTTACGCTTGATAAAAATACCGATGAATCGCAGTTTACAGGTGAAAACGCAGGCGTTAAAATTACCGATGCCGACAGCGTATATCTTATCACCGTAAGTGAACGTACCTACGATATGGGCGATATAAATGCTTTTGATAAGCAAACGGATTTTGCGCTTGTTGACGATTGCGTAAATACTCTTAAAAATGTAGCTCAGAAGTATAATGACAAATCGGGCTTTAATTATGATTTGGCACTTAAAAATCATCTTGCAATTTATCAGCCGCAGTTTAATAATGTGACTTTATCGCTCGGTGAGGATAATTTCGACTCTAACGAAAAACTTTTAAAGGCGCAAAAGGGTAAAAAGGAAATCAATTCTGCACTTGCACAGCGTACATATTATGCAGGCAGATACGCTTATCTTTGCTGCAGCGGTTATTCAACAAGCCGCCTTTACGGTATGTGGACGGGCGAGTTCAATACAGGCTGGGGCAGTAAATATACAATGGACGCTAATGTCAATTTGCAAACCTCGTCTATGAATACAAGCAATATGTCAAGCACCCCTGTAGGCTATGCATATTTCATTTTGCGTCAGCTTCCCGATTGGGAGGAGAATGCCTCTGCAACCCACGGCTTTACCGATGCTATTCAGGCTCCCGTTAATACCGACGGCGACAAGGCTGTTATTACAGAAACTTGCTATCCTTATCCTTTCAGATATTGGAATGCGGGCACCTCTTGGATGATAAATCCGCTTTATGAAACCCTGCTTTCTTACGGCAATATCAATATTCCGCTCAGTGATGAATTTAATCTTGATAAGCTTAAATCTGTTCTTTCAATAAGCGAAAAAGATTTAACAGACAATCAAATTAACAAAATCAAAAAGCGCGGCTATTTAAGGCTTGAGGAGGATATACTTTATCCCTTGCTGATTAAAAGCGCAAATTATTGGGCGCAGCTTATGACACCGGAATATTATACGGCTAAAGACGGCTCAATTCATTATGAAAAGGGCAAGACCTCACTTAATGATGACGAAGCCTATTGCATTTTGCCGAGCTATTCACCTGAAAATAATCCGTCAAATTATAACAGCCCGTCAGACGCAAACTGTGCAATCGATATTTCAGCGTGCCGTGATAATCTTGAAATGCTTAAAAAGGTTATGCAGGACGTTGACCCGAGCGCCGATATATCAAAATGGCAGGCGCTTGAGGATAAGCTTCCACCGTACCTTTATGACGAAAGCGGTGCTCTTAAGGAATGGGCAACAACCGCATTTGAAGAAAATAACGAGCATCGCCATTTGAGCCATTTGTACGGTGTATGGCCTTTGTTTGAAACACAGGGCAATGATGAGCTTGCAAAGGCTTGCGAGCAGGCAATAGCTAACAGAACAAGTGAAAACGAGGCTTCGCACGCTCTTGTTCATCGCAGTTTGATTGCCGCAAGGCTTAAAGACTCCGAGTCACTAACCGATGCACTTGTTAAACTTATGAATCATAAAATCAGATATGATTCGCTTATGACTAATCACGATTATGACCAAGGAAGCTGTTATTGCACCGATTTTGCAATCGGCTATCTCGGCATTATCAATGAAGCGCTTGTTTATTCTCATAATGACGATATTGAGCTTCTTCCGGCGCTTCCTACTTCAGGCTTTGAAAGCGGAACACTTAAGGGTATTAAAACACGCAACCGTGCTACTGTTACCGAGCTTAAATGGAGCGACAGCGGCAAAAAGATATCAGCAGTTATTACCTCGGATATTGACCAAACGCTTAATATATCCGCAAACGGCAAAACGCAAAGCGTCACCCTTAAGGCAGGGGAGAGTAAGACACTTGGTTTTTAAATAAAAAACTTTTATGCAACCTCTTGTTATTTCAAGAGGTTGTTTTTTATACATTCTTGTATCATTTTATAAAAAATATCATAAAATATTAAAAAAAGTCTTGACAATTGAATGATTGTTCAACTATAATACAGATAGAACGGTTGAGCAAATGTTCAACTGTGTTAAAATATATAATTACTGAAAGGATATATTAATTATGAAAAAGACTTATGGTATTGAAGTTGATTGTGCAAACTGTGCCGCAAAGATGGAGGACGCCGCTAACAAAACAGCCGGTGTTTCAAATGCAACAGTTTCATTTATGACGCAGAAAATGAAAGTTGAATTTGACGACGGGGCAGATGAAAAAGCAGTTATGAAACAAGTGCTTAAAAATTGCCGTAAGGTTGAGGATGATTGCGAAATCTTCTTTTAATGAGGTGGTATTATGACTAAGAAGCAAAAAAAGGTTTTAATAAGAATTATTGTATCGGCTGTTTTGCTTGCTGCAATAATGATTACTACAAAGTTTGTTGAAATTAATAAATGGATTCAGCTTGTTTTATATCTTGTTCCTTATTTTATTATAGGATATGATATTCTCAAAAAAGCTGTTAAGGGAATATTTAAAGGTCAGGTTTTTGACGAAAATTTCCTTATGGCTGTTGCAACTGTCGGTGCCGTTGCACTCGGTGAATTTGCTGAAGGTGCGGCAGTAATGCTTTTCTACCAAATCGGTGAACTTTTCCAGAGCGTTGCAGTAGGGAAGAGCAGAAAGAATATTACATCTCTTATGGATATTCGTCCCGACTATGCCAATGTCGAAGTTGACGGAAAACTTGAAAAAGTTGACCCTGACGACGTGGCAATCGGAACTGAAATTGTCGTAAATCCCGGCGAAAAAGTGCCTATTGACGGTGTAATTGTCAGCGGTGATTCTACACTTAACACAAGCGCTTTAACAGGTGAGAGTGTCCCACGTTCGGCTAAGGTCGGCGATGAAATTATCAGCGGTTGTATTAATCTTACGGGTGTGTTGAGAATTAAAACTACTAAGGAATTCGGCGATTCAACAGTTTCTAAAATACTTGACCTTGTTGAAAACTCAAGTATGAAGAAGTCGAAAAGTGAAAACTTTATTACAAAATTTGCAAGATATTATACTCCTGCCGTATGCGGCGGCGCTCTCTTGCTTGCGATTTTACCGCCGATTATCAGACTTATTTCAGGTAACAGCGCAATGTGGGGAGATTGGATTACCCGTGCACTTACATTCCTTGTTATCAGTTGCCCTTGTGCACTTGTTATATCAATTCCGTTGAGCTTTTTTGCCGGTATCGGTTGTGCTTCGGCTAACGGTGTTCTCGTCAAAGGCTCTAACTATCTTGAGGCTCTTTCTGATACTCAGTATGTAGTCTTTGATAAAACAGGCACACTTACAAAAGGTGTATTTGAAGTTACGGGAATTTATCCTGCTGAAAATTTCGACAAAGAAACACTTATTCGTCTTGCGGCTTTTGCGGAAAGTGCGTCAAGCCACCCAATCAGTGTAAGTCTTAAAAAGAATTACGGTAAGGAAATCAATCTTGACGAAGTTTCGGATATTCAGGAAATCGCAGGTCACGGTGTTTCTGCACTCGTTGACGGCAAAAGAGTGTACGCAGGTAATATTAAACTTATGAAAAAGGAAAATATTACTGTAGATAATGAGCATAATGAGGGAACAGTTGTTTATGTTTCCTGCGACGGTAAATATGCAGGTTGTATAGTAATTTCAGACGTGGTTAAGGAAAACTCAAAGAAAGCAATTTCAAGTCTCAAAAAGAGCGGTATTGATAAAACCGTTATGCTCACCGGTGATTCAAAACAGGCGGCTGAGCGTGTTGCAAAAGCACTTGGCATTGATGAATATCACGCAGAACTTTTACCTAGCGATAAGGTCGATTGGGTTGAAAAATTACTTTCTCAAAAATCAGCTAAAAAGAAGCTTGCATTTGTAGGCGACGGTATTAATGACGCTCCTGTTCTTTCCCGTGCCGATATCGGTATAGCAATGGGTGCTCTCGGCTCTGATGCGGCTATTGAGGCTGCCGATATCGTTCTTATGGATGATGACCCGTCAAAAATTGCTTTGGCTCGTAAAATCAGTGTTCATACTCTTAAAATTGTTAAGGAAAATATCGTATTTGCTCTTGCTGTCAAGGCGGTTTGCCTTATCCTCGGTGCACTCGGTATTGCGAATATGTGGGTTGCGATTTTTGCCGACGTCGGCGTAACGATTCTCGCTGTATTAAATGCAATCCGTGCATTGAAATTGAAGTGATTAGATTTTATAATCGGTTGACGGCTGAGCCGAATTGTAAGGCTTCCCCTTGAGAGGAAGGCTCATAACACCCATATAATTTGACATTTATTTTAATCTATGCTATATTAATTTCATCAGCAAAAACTGATAAAAAGATGTATACCCGTTCCCATTCCGAACACGGTCGTTAAGCTCTTGCATTTGCAAGGGCTTTATTTTTTTTATTTTGGAGGTTCAATATGGACTTAACACTTAAAACAAAAGCGGGGTATTTTAATTACCGTGTTGCAGCTGTTATAGTTAATGACGGCAAAATTCTTGCTCAAAGAGATACAAAAGCCAATTGGTATTATTTGCCGGGCGGCAGGGTGACTTTTGGTGAAACGAGCGAGGAAGCGCTTTTGCGTGAAATTAAAGAGGAGTTGAAAATCGATATACCCGATTACAGACCTCTTTGGCTCAATGAGTGCTTTTTTGATGAATGTGGCAAGAATTTTCACGAAATCGGTATGTATTATTATGTTGATATTTCTAATACTTCTTTTAATCATTTTGAATCTGAGTTTGAATTAGCAGAAGAAAAACGAATAAATAGATACGCTTGGCTTGATACAAATAATCTTGACAATATCAGTCTTTATCCTGAGTTTATAAAAGATGAAATTAATAATATTAACGATAATTTTAAGCTGATTATTACAAGAGAGTAATTTATACAAAAAATAACGGTCATACTAAATTGTGTGACCGTTAAATATTTATGGGTATTATTATTTTTCTTCAAGTTCAATCTGCTTTGATACTGTATCAGCCGCAAAAGCTTTTTCAGGGTCAAAGTCCTTTTCAGGGAAGATGAGGTTGAGCACGATACCTGCAATTGAAGCAACAGCAAGAGCTGTAAGAGTGATGTCGTGACCGCCTACCGTAAATGTAATACCGTTTGTAAGGCCGAGTGCTACAACAAGGATAACAGCGGCAATGATAGTATTTCTTGCCTTTGAGAAGTCAACCTTTGCCTCAACAACGTTTCTTACACCGATAGCAGAAATCATACCGTAAAGAACGAATGAAATACCGCCTACTACTGCGCCCGGAATTGATTCGATAACAGCGGCAAACTTAGGGCAGAATGAGAATGCCATTGCAAAGTATGCTGCAATTCTTACTACTCTTGGGTCATAAACCTTTGAAAGAGCAAGTACGCCTGTGTTTTCGCCGTATGTAGTGTTAGCAGGAGCACCGAAAAGAGAAGCAAGTGTTGTTGCAAGACCGTCGCCTAAAAGTGTTCTGTGAAGACCCGGGTCTTGAATATAGTTTCTCTTACAAGTAGCTGAAATAGCAGAGATATCACCGATGTGTTCCATCATAGTTGCAATTGAAATAGGAACAAGTGCAATGATAGCTGAAATAGCCTTACCGCTGTCGTGAACACCGCCGAATACTGTTGAACTCCATTCAATAGGGAAGCCAATCCAAGCAGCTTCTTTAACGCCTGTGAAGTCAATTGCAAAGCTTTCAACACCGCAAACGTTACCGACGATTACGGCAGTGAGATATGCGCCGATTATACCGAGCAAAATAGGAATAATCTTAATCATACCTTTACCGAAAATGTTAAATGCGATTACAAGAACGAGTGCTACGATTGCAAGCCACCAGTTTTTCGAGCAATTGTTTACTGCTGATGGTGCAAGTCCCAAACCGATTGCAATAATAATCGGACCGGTTACTACAGGTGGGAAAAGCTTCATAATCTTATTAATACCTACTGCCTTGATTAATGCGGCAAGAATGAGATAAATAAGACCTGCACACGCTACGCCGAGACAAGCATACGGCAACATTTCTTTGTTAGGTGTTCCGTCCTTAGCCATTGGTGCTACAGCTGCATAACCGCCTAAGAATGCAAATGATGAGCCAAGGAATGCCGGTACTTTAAACTTAGTAAGACAGTGGAACAAGAGTGTACCCAAACCTGCAAAAAGAAGAGTAGTGGAAATACTCAAACCTGTAAGAAGAGGTACGGTGACAGTTGCGCCGAACATAGCAAACATATGCTGAAATCCGAGAACAACCATTCTTGCAGTGCCGAGCTGTCTTGCATCATAGATGCCGTCTTTGCCGACTTTTGGTTTGTTAGACATTTTTCAAGTCCTCCTAAAATATTAAATTTGTAATGATATAAAAAATAACCTTAACCTAAATTAAAATTATTTAGTACCGAAAATTCTGTCGCCTGCGTCACCGAGACCCGGAATAATGTAAGCGTCATCATTAAGTTTTTCATCAAGTGCTGCACAATAAATATCAACGTCAGGATGAGCCTTTTTAAGTGCTTCAAGACCTTCCGGAGCAGCTATAATGCACATAAATACAATCTTTCTCGGATTTCTTAATTTGATTTGACCGATAGCGTCGATTGCCGAACCGCCTGTTGCGAGCATTGGGTCAACAACGTAAACGTCTCTCTGGTCAATATCCTTTGGTAATTTGCAGTAATATTCAACAGGAGTATGTGTTTCCTCATCTCTGTATAAACCGATATGACCGATTCTTGCGGCAGGAACAAGGCTTACACAACCGTCAACCATACCTAATCCTGCACGAAGAATAGGAACAAAAGCAAGTTTTCTTCCTGCGATGTGGTTGCATTTAGCGATACCGCAAGGAGTTTTAACATCAACTTCTTCTGTCGGTAAATCTCTTGTTGCTTCAAATGTCATAAGCATGGCAATTTCGTTTACAAGTTCACGGAAATCCTTAGTGCTTGTTTTCTCGTCACGAAGAATGCTGAGCTTATGCTGGATAAGCGGATGGTCAAAAATGACTACTTTTCTTTCCATAAATATATCCTCCAAAATCTTTTTGCTCAAATTTTATCATATTATGTCTAAATAAACAATAAAGGTTACACACTTGTAATTATTTTTTGTTAATAAAATGTTAAATGTTGTCATTAATGCTCAAAGTCTTGCCTTTTTTTACACGATATATTATAATAGCTTAAATATGGAATATTATATCTAACAGAGATAGGCTTGATATATATGGATAAATTTAAACTTGTAAGTAAATATAAACCGACAGGCGACCAACCTCAGGCAATTGACGCTTTGGTTAAGGGTGTTCTTGCCGGCGATAAAGAGCAAACTCTTATGGGCGTAACAGGTTCTGGTAAAACTTTTACTATGGCTAATATTATAGAAAAAATTAACAGACCTACACTTGTCCTTGCCCACAATAAAACACTTGCGGCTCAGCTTTGCAGTGAGTTTAGAGAGTTCTTTCCGGATAATGCGGTTGAATATTTCGTTTCTTATTACGATTATTATCAACCCGAAGCATATGTTCCGACAACAGATACCTATATTGAAAAAGATTCTTCGATTAATGATGAAATAGATAAACTTCGTCACTCAGCAACATCTGCGCTTTTTGAAAGGCGTGATGTTATTATAGTTGCTTCCGTTTCCTGCATTTATTCAATAGGTGACCCGATTGACTATAAAAGTATGGTTATTTCTCTTCGTTCGGGTATGGAGTACGGCAGAGATAAACTTATTGAAAAACTTGTCTCTATTCAGTATGAAAGAAATGATATTAATTTTGTCAGAAATAAGTTCAGAGTCAGAGGCGATACGGTCGAAATCTTCCCAGCAGGCTCTAACGGCACGGCTGTCAGAGTTGAATTTTTCGGCGATGAAATAGACAGAATTTGTGAAATACAACCTCTTACAGGTAAAGTTGAGGGGATTCTTTCTCACGTTGCTATTTATCCTGCTTCTCACTATGTTGTAGGTCCTGAAAAAATGAATAAAGCTATTGATAAGATATATCAGGAAATGGTTGAACGAGTTGCGGAATTCGAGTCAAAAGGCAAGCTTCTTGAAGCACAGAGAATCAGGGAGCGTACAATGAACGATATTGAAATGCTCAGGGAAACAGGCTTTTGCAAGGGTATTGAAAACTATTCAGCCGTTATGAGCGGAAGAAAACCGGGGCAGGCGCCGTTTACTCTTATTGATTATATGCCCGATGATTTTTTGCTTTTCTGTGATGAGAGCCACGTTATGCTTCCGCAAGTCAGAGGTATGTACGCAGGAGACAGAGCAAGAAAGGAAAGTCTTATTGAATACGGTTTCAGATTGCCGAGTGCGCTTGATAACCGACCGCTTACATTCGATGAATTTTATAAAAAAATAAATCAGGTTATTTTTACTTCCGCTACCCCGGGTCCTTTTGAAAGAGAACACAGTGCTCAGATTGTTGAGCAGGTTATCAGACCTACGGGACTTCTTGACCCGATTATTACCGTTAAGCCTACCGAGGACCAAATGGACGACCTTTTGTCAGAAATCAACACTCGTGCCGAGGCAGGCGAAAGAGTGCTTGTGACAACGCTTACAAAAGCTATGGCTGAGGATTTGACACAGTATCTTGAGGGCTTCGGCGTTAAAGTAAGATATATGCACCACGATATCGATACAATTGAGAGAATGGAAATTATACGTGATTTGCGTTTGGGTGAATTTGACGTTCTTGTCGGAATTAACCTTTTGCGTGAGGGACTTGATATTCCCGAAGTATCCCTTGTTGCAATCCTTGACGCCGACAAAGAGGGATTTTTAAGAAGTGAAACGTCGCTTGTTCAAACTATAGGCAGAGCGGCAAGAAATGAGCACGGTGAGGTAATTATGTATGCAGACAGCGTAACTCCGTCTATGGAAAAAGCTATAACGGAAACTGTTCGCCGCCGTGAAATTCAGGAAAAATATAACAAGGAACACGGTATTACTCCTAAAACAATTAAAAAAGACGTTCATCAAATTATCGAAATTACGTCTAAAGAAAAACTTGAGGGCAAGAAAAAGCATCTTTCAAAGAAAGAACGCCAGTTGATGATTGCCGAGCTTACAAAGGAAATGAAGGAAGCCGCAAAGTTGCTTGAATTCGAGCACGCCGCATATCTTCGTGACCAAATTGCCGAATTAGAGGGCAAAAGTAAAGAGAAAGGAATGTGACGATGAATAAAAATATTGTTATTAAAGGTGCAAGAGAGCACAATTTAAAGAATATAGATTTAACTATTCCGAGAGATAAACTGATTGTTTTTACGGGTCTTTCCGGCTCGGGTAAATCAAGTCTTGCTTTTGATACCATTTATGCAGAGGGTCAAAGAAGATATGTTGAATCGCTTTCATCTTATGCAAGGCAATTTCTCGGTCAAATGGAAAAGCCCGACGTTGATTATATCGACGGTCTTTCTCCCGCAATTTCTATTGACCAAAAAACTACAAGCCGTAATCCTCGTTCAACAGTCGGTACAGTTACGGAAATATACGATTATTTAAGGCTTCTTTATGCAAGAATAGGTACGCCTCATTGTACCAAGTGCGGTAGAGAAATTACTCAGCAGACTGTTGACCAAATTGTTGACAGAGTAATGGAACTTGATAAAAAAACACGTATTCAAATTTTAGCTCCGATTGTTAAGGGACGTAAAGGCGAATTTGTTAAAGAACTTGACGGAATAAGAAAATCGGGTTTTGTCCGTGTTCGTGTTGACGGCTCTGTCTATGATTTGAGTGAGGAAATAAAGCTTGAAAAGAATAAAAAGCATAATATTGACGTTATAGTTGACAGACTTGTTATCAACGATGATATTAAATCACGCTTGACAGATTCTATTGAAACGGCAACACACCTTGCCGACGGAAATGTTATTGTTGATATAGTAGGTGACAGGGAGGAGCTTTTTTCTCTTAATTATGCCTGCCCCGAACACGGTGCGGTTATTGAGGAAATGAGCCCGAGAATGTTCTCGTTTAATAATCCGTTCGGCGCTTGTAAGAAGTGCGGCGGTCTCGGTTCATATAAAGAGATTGACCCCGACCTTGTAATACCTAATAAGAAGCTTTCTATTAATCAAGGTGCTATTAAGGCTTCCGGCTGGAACGTTAAGGACGGCGCTATTGCTAAGATGTACTATGACGGTCTTGCAAAGGAATACGGATTTTCGCTTGATGTTCCTGTTGATATGATACCTAAAGAAGGATTAAGAGCAATCCTTTACGGTACAGGCGGCAAAAAGCTTAAAATGAAACGTGTTACCTCTTACGGCACAGGTGATTACCAGGCTGAATTTGAGGGCGTAATTCCTAATTTAAAGCGAAGATATGAAAGCACAAACAGCGAATGGGCAAGGGGAGATATTGAAGCGGTTATGACTACTTGCACTTGTCCCGACTGTAAAGGCGCAAGGCTCACTCCGGAAATAATGAGCGTAACTGTCGGCGGTAAGAATATTTATGAATTTTGCTCAATGCCTATTTCTGAAGAACTTGAATTTGTAAATAAGCTTGAACTTACTCCACGCCAGCAAATGATAGGTAAACTTGTTATTAATGAGATTAGGCAAAGACTTAATTTCCTTAACAGCGTAGGTCTTGATTATCTTTCCCTTGCACGTGAGGCAGCAACTCTTTCGGGCGGTGAGGCACAGCGTATCCGTCTTGCAACTCAAATCGGTTCATCTCTTATGGGTGTGCTTTATATTCTTGATGAGCCGTCAATCGGACTTCATCAAAGAGATAATGATAAACTTTTGGGAACTCTTAAAAATCTGCGTGACCTCGGTAATACACTTATTGTTGTTGAACACGATGAGGATACTATGCGTGCGGCTGACTTTATTGTTGATATCGGTCCGGGTGCAGGTATTAACGGCGGTGAACTTATCGCAGCAGGTACAGTTGACGATATTATAAATTGCGAAAGGTCAATCACCGGTATGTATTTGAGCGGTAAGCGCAAAATAACTGTTCCCGAAAAACGCAGAAAGGGCAACGGTAAAAAACTTACCGTATTCGGCGCTCAGGAAAACAATCTTAAAAATATTGATGTTGAATTTCCTCTCGGTAAATTTATCGCTGTTACCGGTGTATCGGGTTCGGGTAAATCAAGCCTTGTTAATGAAATTCTTTATAAATATCTTGCAAATACGTTAAACGGCGCTAAAAAACGACCGGGTAAGTTTGAAAAAATTACGGGCGTTGACAATCTTGATAAGGTTATTAATATCGACCAGTCTCCGATAGGCAGAACACCACGTTCAAACCCTGCAACTTATACGGGCGTGTTTAATGATATCAGAGAACTTTACGCTCAAACACCGGACGCAAAGCAAAAAGGATATAAGGCTAACCGTTTTTCGTTTAATGTTAAAGGCGGTCGCTGTGAAGCCTGCGAGGGTGACGGTATTGTTAAGATTGAAATGCATTTTCTTGCCGACGTTTATGTTCCTTGCGAGGTTTGCGGCGGTAAGAGATATAACAGGGAAACTCTTGACGTTAAATTTAAAGGCAAGTCTATTTTTGACGTTCTTGAAATGACTGTTGACGAGGGGGCGGAATTTTTCTCTGCTCAGCCTAAAATTTACCGTAAACTTAAAACTCTTCAGGACGTCGGTTTGGGATATATCAAAATCGGTCAAAGCGCTACAACTCTTTCGGGCGGTGAGGCTCAGCGTGTTAAGCTTGCAACGGAACTTTCAAGAAGAAGTACGGGTAAAACCATTTATATTCTTGATGAACCTACAACAGGACTTCATACTGCCGATGTTCATAGGCTTACAACAGTTCTTGATATGCTTGTTAATGCCGGTAATACGGTTGTTGTTATTGAGCATAACCTTGATATAATCAAAACGGCTGACCATATTATTGACCTCGGTCCCGAAGGCGGTAAAGGCGGCGGTACTATTGTTGCCACAGGCACACCTGAAGAAATTGCCGCTTGCGAAAACTCATATACGGGTCAATACTTAAAGCCGCTTTTGGAAAAATAAATTATTTACACCGAAAATTTAATATGATATAATATGTTTGGCAAATAAAACGATTTTTTGAATATTCATAAGGGGGAATATTTATGAGAAATCATTTGGTTACTACTAAACAGCCGCTTTTAAATATGGACGGTACTTTACGTGAACCGGGTTGGAGCACAAGCCTTGTTCAAACGTACAGCCGTAAGGATATTAAAAAGCGTATCACCCGTATTAAGGAATGGGATTATTATTCTGTAATTTCAAATAAGAATAATATCGCTGTTTGCTTTACTGTGTCCGATTTGGGATATATTGAACTTGACAGCGTAAGTTTTCTCGATTTTTCTGTGCCGAGAGAGCATACGCAGGGTAATATTTTACCGTTTCCTTTGGGCAGGCTTCATATGCCGAGCGATTCATCAATCGGTGATGTAAAAACGTATAATTCAAAGCTTGGTCTTGAATTTTTGGTTAAGGATAAAAAACGCATTATTCGTTGCGATTTTCCTGAATTTGACGGCGGAAAAGGACTTAAAGCAAATATTACGCTTGAAAATCTTGATGATGACACAATGGTAATTGCCACTCCGTTTAAAACAGATAAAAAAGCATTTTATTATAACCAAAAAATCAATTGTATGAGAGCATCGGGCAAGGTGCTTTATGACGGCAAACTGTATGAATTTTCACCTGAAACGGATTTCGGCGGTCTCGACTGGGGCAGAGGAGTTTGGACCTATGATAATGTTTGGTATTGGGGTTCGGGTTCAGGCGAGGTTGACGGCCACCGTTTCGGTTTTAATATCGGCTACGGCTTCGGTGATACTTCTGCCGCAAGTGAAAATGTCATTTTTTATGACGGCGTTGCTCATAAAATTGATGATGTAAAATTCAATATCAGCGATAATTTTATCGACCCATGGACTTTTACCTCCTCTTACGGAAGATTTGAAATGAAATTTGAGCCGATTATTGACAGAAGCGACTATACAAGTGCACTTGGCATAATTGTTACAAATCAACATCAGGTATTCGGTAAAATGACAGGTAAGGCTGTCCTTGATGACGGAGCGGTTATAAGAATTAAGGATTTCTTATGCTTTGCCGAAAAAGTACATAATAAATACTGATTTAACTTTTTAATCCCTCGAACTTCGGGGGATTTTTTATATTTATATGGTTACAAATAATTAATTTGTGTAATATTACCATATATGCGGTGTAATATTTGTGTAAATATTTTTAAAATAGTTGTTTATTTTATTGTTACTTTCTGTTATAATATTATAGATTTATTTAAAAGGAGGAGTGCGTGTGCCTAAATTTAAGGGTATTAAGATATTAGCGGTATTGTGTCTTGTTGTATTTTTATTTTGCGGTTGCAGTAATTTTCGCCTGTCCTCCTCAATTGATGATTTGATTTCTCCTATTTCACCGAGTGGGGATAATGCCGGTGTCCAAAGCGCTGTGGACGAATATTGCAAAGGCGGATATTCCATAAAAATTCCTGCTACGGGTAATTATACAACTTCTTTTATTTTAAAAGATATTGACGGAGATAAAATCAACGAAGCAGTAGCCTTTTATGAGCCGTCAAATAAGGTTGGTACCATTTCAATGGCTGTTATTAAAAAAAGTGGGGAACGCTGGAGCGTGATTGCCAATGTCGACGGTACGGCTACAGATGTAAACAGTGTTGATTTTTGCGATTTTAACAATGACGGAAAAATGGAAATAATTGTTTGCTGGAGCGTTGTTTCCAAACAGACCGGTACTTCGATTAATGTTTATTCCCAAAATGAAAATGACGGCAAATATTCACTTAAACCTGTTTCAAAAGCTATAACAGGCAGTGATTTTATTTGTGTTGACGCTAATGATGACGGTGTTCAGGAGCTTCTTGTTTTTGCAACGGGTACATCAAGCGAAAATCCGAGAGCCGAGCTTTATTCTTTTGAAACCGGTAAAAGAGAACTTATAGGTGAAACAAGGCTTGACAGCACAATTACTTCTTTTGAAAGTATAAAATATGCAAAGACGGATGAGGGTACGTCGATTTATGCCGATGCACTTTGTGCCGACGGTTCTTCAATGGTTACAGAGTTTATTTATTGGTCGGATTATTATAATTCTATTATTTCTCCGTTTTACAGCTATTCTACAGGCAGAACTAAGGAAACTGTTCGTTCGAGTTTGGTAACTTGCCGTGATATTGATGATGACGGAGTTATTGAAATTCCGGAAGATACTTCTTCTAAAAAGCAATCTTCAGAGGTTACGTCTCAAAATTGGATGAGTTACGGAAATACTGTTTTGTCACATAAGTGTTATTCTTTTGCGTGCAAGCGTGACGGCTATATTCTTGTGGTTGACGATAGTGATTTTTCCAAGGTCAAGGCAAATTATGACAGCGAGGCAAGAAAACTTACACTTGTAAGTAAAAAGAATAAGAGTACCGTTCTTGAAATTGTTACTCTTATCAGTTCAAGCTACAGCGCCAACGACCCTAAATATAATGACTATACAATGGTTATGAAAAATAGCGGATTTGTTTATCTTGCAAAGGTAAATTCAAGTTCCGATATTGATATAAATATTCAAACCTTAAAAGATATGATTAAAGTATACTGATTATAGGAGGTATATGTATGAAAAAGGTACTTGTTGCCGAGGACGAAGAATCCATCAGAGAGTTTATTGTTATCAATTTAACTCGCAGCGGTTATAATGTCGAACAGGCTGAAAACGGCGCTGTTGCGCTTGAAAAGTTTTCTCAGGACGAATCCGGCTTCGATGTCGCAATTCTTGATATTATGATGCCTGAACTTGACGGTCTTTCTGTTTGTAAGGAGCTTCGTAAACGTTCAAGCGACTTGGGTATTATTATGCTCAGCGCCAAAACACAGGAGATGGACAAGGTTACAGGTCTTATGTACGGTGCAGACGACTATGTTACAAAGCCGTTTTCTCCAAGCGAGCTTATGGCAAGAGTTGACGCCGTTTACAGACGTGTTGAAATGACACGGGGTATCAGAAAGAACGATACAACGGGTGACAGCATTGTTCTTGATGAATTTGAGCTTAATCTTCGTAATCGTACGCTTTCTAAAAATGGGGAAATGATTGAGCTTACGCAGGTCGAATTTCAAATTATTGAATATTTCTTCAAAAATCCAAATGCCGCTCTTTCAAGAACGGATATTCTTAAAACCGTTTGGGGTGCTAACTATTTCGGCGATGAAAAAATCGTTGATGTAAATATCAGACGTTTGAGAATGAAAATCGAGGATAATCCGTCAAGCCCTACAAGACTTGTTACAATTTGGGGACTTGGTTATAAGTGGATAACCGATAATCAGTAATTTTATTTTATTTATTTGGCAGGACTTAAAGTAATGAAAAAAATATCTAAGGAAAAATTGCATTTGCCTAAAATTGAGGGTATTACGCTGAGATGGCTTATTAACATCATCGGCGTTATTGTGATATTTTTTATTATTGTTTTTGTTATTTCTGCTTTTGCGATTAAAAATACATATTATTCTAATGTTGAAAGCATACTTAATTCGGGTGCTTCTTCAACGGCTGTCAGTTATTTCAGCGCAAACCTTGACGCAGGTAATACTCTTGAACAGTCTGCCGCAGAATATATTGACAGTTACAGTTATAAAGAAAAAACTACTACGTGGATAATCGACAATGACGGCAATGTTGTTGTATCTTCAAGCGGTTTTGCTATTGAAAAGCAGGATATGCCCGATTATCGTCAGGCGCTTGCAAGCGACAGCAATAAAGCAAAGTTTATAGGTAAAATCAGTAACGGCGAAAAAGTTATGGCTGTTTGCAGAATTATTAAAGATTCAAACGGCGATAACGTCGGCGCTATTCGTGTTTTGTCCTCACTTGAACAGATTGACAGGCAGGTTACAACGCTTACTTTTCTTGTTCTTGCGGCACTTATTATTGTTTTTGCTTTAATCATATTTTCTAATTTATTCTTTATCCGTTCTATTATTTTCCCGGTTCAGGAAATAACGGAGACTACAAAAAAAATATCGCAGGGTGACTATTCTGTTCGTATTGAGAAAAAATATGATGATGAAATCGGTAATCTTTGCGATTCTATTAATACAATGGCGGAGGAAATTTCCACCACCGATAAAATGAAAAACGATTTTATTTCTACGATTTCTCACGAACTTCGTACACCGCTTACGTCTATTAAAGGCTGGGGTGAAACTCTTATGCTCGGCACAGATGATTCCGTAGATGAGCTTACACGTAAGGGCTTGCAGGTTATTGTTAAGGAAGCCGGCAGACTTGAAGGTTTTGTTGAGGAACTGCTTGATTTCTCCCGTCTTCAAAGCGGCAGAATGAATCTCAGACTTGCTAAAACCGACCTTTTTGCGGAACTCGACGAAACAGTATTTACATTCCGTGAAAGAGCGATGAGAGAGGGAATAGAAGTAAAATACAGCATTCCCGAAGTGCCTGCTATAGCTAATGCCGACGCCAACAGATTAAAGCAGGTATTTATGAATATTCTTGATAATGCGCTTAAATATTCACGTGCGCCGAGCAAGATTTTCGTTAAAGCCGAATTTACGAAGCTTGATAATGACAACTTTGTTAAAATCGCTATTGCCGACCAAGGCTGCGGAATAAGTAAAGAAGATTTGCCTCACGTTAAAGAAAAATTTTACAAAGCTAATGTTTCCGTCAGAGGTTCGGGTATCGGTCTTGCGGTAACTAACGAAATAGTTAATCTTCATCACGGCAAACTTGAAATTGACAGTAAAGAGGGTAAGGGCACACTTGTAACCATTTATCTTCCTGTTGAAAACAGTCCGTCAAAAAATGAACTTGACGGTATGAAGCAAAACGAAACAGTGCAAGATGCCGAAATCAATGAGGGTGTAGAAATTAATAAAAACTGAAAGGTTTAACAGTATGGAAGATAAAAAAATACATAAAACCTCAGTCGGAGGTCAGGCTCTTATTGAGGGTGTTATGATGCAAGGTCCTCGTGGAATTGCAACGGCGGTCAGAAAAGCTGACGGTGATATTGTTGTAAAACACCACGAATTTAATCATATACGTGATAAGCATAAATTTTGGGGATTGCCTGTAATCAGAGGTATGGTCAATTTTGTTGAGTCTATGATTTTAGGCTACAAAATGCTTATGTATTCAGCCGAAGCTTCCGGTATGGAAGACCTTGAAGACGTTGAAATGAATAAGTTTGAAAAATGGCTTACCGATAAACTCGGTGATAAATTTATGAACTTTTTAATGGGTATTGCGACTGTTTTAGGTTTTGCACTTGCCTTTGTAATTTTCTTTTATCTTCCCGTTCTTGCATTTAATAAACTCAATCAGGCTTGTCACGGTTCTTTGACACCTTGGCAGGGAACGTTTGAGGGTGTTATGAAAATACTTATTTTTGTAATTTATATTGCCCTTGTAAGTCAAATGAAAGATATTAAACGAACTTTTATGTATCACGGTGCCGAGCATAAATCGATTGCTTGCTATGAGGCAGGCAAGGAACTCACTGTTGACAATGTACGTGAAAGTTGCCGTTTTCATCCAAGATGCGGTACATCGTTTATTTTTGTAATGCTTATTATCAGCATTATTTTCAGCACGATTTTGTCAAAGATTTTTCCGTCAATTGCTCATGTAAGAGTTTTGTGGATGCTTTTAAAACTTGCATTTATTCCGCTTATAATGGGTATCGGCTATGAATTTATTAAGTATGCAGGTAAGCACGATAATTTATTCGTTAAAATACTGAGCGCTCCGGGCTTATGGATGCAGCGCCTTACTACAAAAGAGCCGACCGACGATATTATAGAAGTCGGAATTGAATCTCTGAAAGCAGTTATTACGGATAATCCCGAGGATGATGAGATAAAATGACACTTAAAGAGGCTTACAGTTATGCCGTAACTTTTTTGGAAAGAAACGGCGTTAACGAAAGCGATTTTAAAGCACTTTGCATTGTTTGCTCTATTTTAAATATAAAAAACAGCGAGTATGAATCTCATATAAATGACTTTGTACCGAATAAAAAGCTTGCCGATATGCTTTGGAAATTAAAAGACGGTCAGCCGCTTCAATATGTTTTGGGAAAGTGGGATTTTTATGAAAGTGAATTTTATGTAGGACAGGGCGTATTGATTCCACGTCCCGAAACTGAAGAACTTGTCGAAAAGGCAATTGATTATATTAAAACGCTTTCAAAATGTATTGTTTATGACCTATGTGCAGGCAGCGGCTGTATAGGTTTGAGTATCGCTAAAAAGTGTAAAAACGCTTTTGTTTATTTGATTGAAAAAAGCGATGAGGCGCTTCCTTATTTAAATAAAAATGCAAACGGTATTGAAAACGCTAAGATTATTCAGGGCGATATATGTAAAATTGACAACTTTTCAGACCTTGAAAATGCCGATGTTATCATTTCCAATCCGCCTTATATTAAAAGTGATGATATTGCCGTTTTGCAAAGTGAAGTTTTAAAAGAACCGTTAATGGCGCTTGACGGCGGAAAAGACGGACTTGACTTTTATCGCATAATCAACGATAATTGGAATAATAAACTTAATAAATACGGTAAACTTTTTCTTGAAATCGGAAACGAGCAGGGAAAAGATATTTTGCCGATACTTTCAAATTTTGACAATGTAACAGTTTTAAAAGATATATACGGTAATGACCGTATGGTTGTTGCAGATAAAAAATAATAAAATGAAAACAAGGATGATTCGATGCTTTCAATTCTTTCATATTTAAGAGCAGGTAACTATATAGAGGCTATTATAGCTATTTTGTCACGTTGCTTTGTTGTATTTTGTTGCTTGCCGATTCACGAGCTTGCACACGGCTTAATGGCAGAAAAGCTTGGTGACCATACGGCGAAAAATCAGGGCAGGCTTACATTTAATCCGTTTGCTCATCTTAATCCGCTCGGTACAATTATGATTTTTCTTTTCGGTATTGGTTACGCAAACCCTGTTCCGATTAATCCCAATAATTTTAAAAATCCTAAAAAGGGAATGGCACTTACGGCACTTGCAGGTCCGGCTTCCAATCTCTTAATGGCTTTTGTTTCTTTATTTTTCTATTATGGAATTGCAGATTTTGAGGGAGTTCACAGCACGGTTACTTATGCTATTGCATATTTCTTCTATTTTGCCGCAAGCGTAAATGTAACTCTTGCAGTGTTTAACCTTATTCCTATTCCTCCGCTTGATGGTTCAAGAATTTTGCTTGCCGTTTTGCCGGACGATAAATATTTTGGCTATATGAAATATGAAAAATATATTATGATAGCTCTTATGGTAGCGCTCTTTACCGGTGTGCTTGATACTCCGATATCTTGGCTTTCAAACGTACTTATGAGCGTTGTCGGTATAATTCCAAGGCTTTTATTCGGTCTTTTGGCGAGGTAATAATGGAACAGCTTAATTATAAAATAGATGTTTTTGAAGGGCCTATGGACCTTTTGCTTCATCTTATTTCAAAGCATAAATTGAATATTAATGATATTCCTATAGTTGAGCTTGTAAATCAGTATCTCGATTATGTTAGGCAAATGCAGGAACAGGATTTTGATATAGCCGGTGAATTTCTTGAAATGGCGGCACGTTTGATTTATATTAAAACGGTATCGCTTTTGCCAAGACACGAGGAAGCAGAAATTCTTAAAAAAGAACTTACGGGCGAACTTATTGAATATCAAGACTGTAAAATAATGGCAGGCAAGCTTGCAAAACAAACAGACGGATTTAACAGATTTGTCCGTCAGCCCGAGGAAGGTCATATCAATTACGATTATGAACGCTTCCACGAGGGTGAAGAACTTTTAAATGCATATATCAATGCCGCCGGCAGGGGCAGACGTAAATTACCGCCTCCGCTTGATTCCTTTAAAGTAATTGTTGCGAAAAAATTTGTTGCAGTTGCTTCTAAAGTTTCTACTGTAATGAAAAAACTTTTAGGCGGTAAAAAGGTTAAGTTTTTAAATTTGTTTAAAGATGCCGAAACAAAAAGCGATATGGTTGCAACATTTCTTGCGGTGCTTGAACTTGCTAAAACCAAGAAAATAATTATTGAGGGCGATATGGATAACCCTGTAGTACAAATGACTGGCGAGGTGAATGATATTGAGCAGTAATAATATTATGGCGTCTCTTGAAGCAATGCTTTTTGCTGCCGGTGACCCTGTTGAACCGGGTAAGCTTGCAGAGGTGCTTGATGTTGATGTTGAAAATGTAATAAAAATGCTCGGTCATCTCGAAGCTATGTATGATGAAAATAACCGAGGATTAAGGCTTATTCGTGTTGACGGCAAATATCAACTTTGCACAAGAGAAGAGTATGCCGACGAGGTTAGGGGACTTCTTGAAATTAAAAAGAATACTCCTTTAAGTCAGGCAGCATTTGAAGTTCTTGCGATTGTTGCTTATAATAAAACGGTAACACGTTCCTTTATTGAGCAGATACGTGGCGTTGATTGTTCGGGTCCTGTATCCAATCTTATTCAAAAAGGACTTATTGAGGAAAAGGGAAGGCTTGATTTGCCCGGCAGACCGCTTGTTTACGGCACAACCGACAGATTTTTGCGTTGCTTTTCTCTTAACAGTCTTGACGATTTGCCTGACTTGCCCGAAGAGGAAAAGCAGGACGATTCTCAAACTTCACTTTTTGAGGATGAGAAAAATAAAGAGCCTGATATTCCTGAGGCTGAAATACTTGAAGAGGGGGATGAAGAATAATGAAAACTTTTCTTATTATCGTTGCTGTTTTGGCAGTAATCATTATTGCGATTTTGTCCCTTTCTGCAACGGTTACTTTGGTTTATGATAAAGGCTGGCACACTACCGTTCAAATTCTTTTTATTAAAAAAGATATAGTTCTTTCAAAAATCCTTTCGTTTATACTTTTTCCCGAGAAGAAAGCTGAAGAAGTAGCAAAAGAAAGCGAAGACAAAAAGAAAAACAAAAAAGGCAAAAAGGGTAAAGATAACGAAACTCCCGCTGAAAAGGTAGCCGACGTTGCTGTAGAAGCTGAGGAAAAATCGCTTGAAACAGACGAAAGCGAAAAAACAGAGGAAGTTGAGGATAAAAAGGGTCAACAGCCGCCAAAGCCCAATCCGATTAAAAAACTTTGGGATACGCAGGGCATTGTCGGAATGCTTGATTTGTTTACAAATGTTGCAGAAACCGCAAATAATGCAGTTTTAACGTTATTTAGGGGTTTACATATTTACTCACTTTATGTTATGATATTGGTAGGCGGTGGCGATGCCGACCTTATTGCCCGTGCCTACGGTACTCTTTGCAGATATTATTATCCGCTTAAGGGTATGATTTTAAACGGTATGAAGGTTGATAATTACGATGACTATATTCAACCTGATTTTATTGCCGAAAGAACTGAATTTGAATTTCAGCTTATAGCGAGCATAAATGTTAAGCTTATTTTAAAGGTCGGATTTAAAGCAGTATTTATATTTATCAAAAATTTAATTATAAATAAAAAATCTATTAAAGGGGATAAATGATTATGAAGGAAACTCCGGTAAACAAAATAATGGAAAACACTCTCGAAAAGATGCGCCAGATGGTTGATACTTCAACTATTATCGGCGAGCCTATGGTTACAGGTACAACTACTTTGATTCCTGTATCTAAGGTTTCTTACGGCTTTACTTCAGGCGGTACAGACCTCCCTTCAAAGCAAAACCAAGAGCTTTTCGGCGGCGGTGGCGGCGGTGGCATCACTATCACTCCTGTTGCTTTTATCGTTATTGAAAACGGCAAATGCAGAATGATGCAGATTAACAACTACACCTCATCTGCTGACCGTGCTATTGCTATGATTCCTGAACTTGTTGACAAGGTTACAGAACTTCTCAAGCCTGAAAACAAGGAAGAAGAAGCACCGGCAAGCGAAGAAGCTAAGGCTGAATAATTTTGTTATTACCTCAATCACCTGCATATATTTTATGTGGGTGATTGTTTTGTTAAAGAAAATTATATCGTTTCTTTTTGTTTTTTTATTTGCTTTTCCTAATATCTCATACGCTTCGACTTTTTCCGCTTCGAGTGTATGCGTTATGGATATGACAACAAGGCAGACACTTTATGAAAACAATATTTATGAACATAGAAGTGTTGCGTCAACCACTAAGATTATGACTTGTCTTATTGCCTGTAAAAGTAATAAGTTAAATGATACCGTAACCGTTACATCACAAATGCTCGACGGTACGGAAGGTTCACTTATTTATTTAAAAGCAGGGGATAAGATTACACTTTATGATTTGTGCGTCGGAATGATGCTTTCATCAGGTAATGATGCGGCTAATGCAGTCGCTTTTTATTTGTGCGCAAGTATCGACGCCTTTGCAAAGCTTATGAACGATACCGCAAAGAATATCGGTATGAATAATACGCATTTTGCCACACCGTCCGGGCTTGATAAAGGTAAGCCTTATTCTTGTGCGTATGATATGGCTCTGCTTGCGTCTTTCGCTATGGAAAACAAAACTTTTTCAAAGATTGTATCTCTTCAAAGCTCCGATATAAAAATCAATGGGAAAGTTAAAACGGTTTATAATCATAACAAACTTCTTACGTATAATCTTAAAGACGGAAAATTTATAGGCGTTAAAACGGGGTTTACCGAAAAAGCCGGCAGGTGCTTAATCAGCGCTAAAAGATTTAAAAATAATACAATTATTTGTGTTACACTTAATTGCCCCGATGATTGGGACGCACATACTTACTATACCGAAATTTGTGAGAAAAAATATAATCAAGTCACTATTTCAAATGAAATTGAAATAAAAGTTGTCGGCGGTATCAATGAAAGTGTTAAATGTAAATATAATAAAAAACGCTGCCTTTTAGGCAGTGTGAAAGTTTTGGAATATTACTATCCCTTTGTTTATGCACCGATTAAAAAAGGTGATAAACTCGGTGAAGCGATAGTCTATTATAATGATAAAATATTGGAAAGACTGCCGATTGAGGCAGACGAGGATGTAAAAGAATATGGCAAACAACAACTTAGTACGACTTCAAAAGTTTATGGCTGAATGCGGTGTTGCTTCAAGACGTAAGAGCGAAGAGCTTATTGAAATGGGTAAGGTTAAGGTAAACGGTCACGTTGCGCATATCGGTGACAAGATTAACCCTAAAAAAGATATTGTCGCAGTAAGAGGTAAAAAAATCACTAAAGAAGAGCGTATGTATTACATTATGCTTAATAAGCCACGTGGATATGTTACAACAGTATCCGATGAACTTGGCAGAAAAACAACAGTAATGGACCTTGTTGACTGTGATGCAAGAGTTTATCCTGTCGGAAGGCTCGATAAGGACAGTGAAGGACTTCTTATTCTTACAAATGACGGCTCTTTTGCTAATGCGCTTACTCATCCAAAGCACAATTACGCCAAGGTTTATCGTGTAACCGTCAGACCGAGCGTCAATGATGAAATACTTGAAAAAATGAGAAACGGAATTGAAATTGACGGCAGAAAGACTGCTCCTTGTGATATTAATATAATTACCGAGGAAGAGGGAAGAGTAGTTCTTGAATTTATTTTAAGAGAAGGTAGAAACCGTCAAATAAGAAAAATGTGCGAGGCTGTAGGACTTCAGGTTGCGAGACTTAAAAGAATTTCTATAGGTCCTGTTAAACTCGGAATGCTTCAAACCGGTAAAACACGCCGCTTGACAGACAATGAGGTTCATAAACTTCTTCGTTCGTCTAATCCGGCGACTCAGGAAGAAAATAGCAAAAAATAACATAACTAAAAAAGGGACTGCATTTGCAGTCCCTAAATTATTGCTTATTTAATTATTCCTGACCGTTGAGAATAGCAAAGTTTTGCTTGTTGCACTTATAAAGATTCTTAAATACCTTGAAGTTTCTTTCATAAGCTGCACGGTTTGCTGTATTTGGATGATATGTAGTCTTAATAGGAATAAGCTTTTTAACATCTTTCATTGAATTAACAAGTCCCATACCTACCGCAATACAAGCCGCAGCACCAACTGCACCAATATTTTGAGGGGACTCAACAACTACAACATCTTTTTCAAGAATATCTGCAAGAATCTGACAAGTTGTTTCGCCAAGTGCACCGCCGCCGCAGAAACGAACAGCGTCTGAAGTCTTAACTTTAAGTCCCTGTCTTTCATACATCCATTTCATATGGAAGCATATACCTTCTACTACAGAACGAATAAGCTCGGTTTTACCTGTTTCAAGTCTGATATTAAAGAACATACCTGCGGCATTCGGGTCTTCAAAAGGACATCTGTTACCGTGAAGCCAAGGAGTAAATACAACACCGTTTGACCCTGCAGGAACTGTATCGATAACTTCTTCAAGATAATCGTATAGGTTAAATTCAGTCTGCTCGAGACTGTCAGCCGCATTGCCGTATTTTTTAAGGAATACGCCGATTTCATCAAGTGCAAGGTGGTCCTTAACCCAGCCGACGCATTTATTGGAAGTTTCAAGCTCTGCAAAATAGTTGAATGTATCAGGGTCAGCACCTACAATAGCGGCAATCATAGCGCCAGTGTCAACAGTTTGCTTTTCAACAACTGTGCCGACCCAACCTGATGTACCTGAATAAATATGAGTGTCACCGACTTCTGTAGCACCTGCACCGACACCGATAAGAGAAGCGTCACCGCCGCCGCCGTAAACAGCAGTACCCGGAGCAAGACCAAGCTCTTTAGCAGCATCTTCGGTTACTTCGCCGACTTTTTCCGTACTCTTCTTGATAGGAGGAAGATGTTCCATCTTAACGCCAACCATATCGCAAACAGGCTTGCACCAACCTTCGTGACCTTTTCTTGTATCATAAAGAAGTGTACCGAATGCCGAATCCTGCGTCATAACAAATTCACCGCTTGCACGGAGAATAAGATATTCTTTGATATCAAGCCATTTGTAAATTTTCTTGAAGTTTTCAGGCTCGTGTGCCTCAACCCATCTGTATTTCCAAATAGGGTCTTTAACAGATGATGAAACTGCGCCGGTATATTTAAGATATTTTAAAAGCTTTGTAACTTCTGCGCCGGCAATCTGAACACCGTGAGCCATACCTTTTTTAAGCTCTTCTCTTGCACGCTGGTCCATATAAGTCATAGGACGTCTGATGCAGTTGCCTTCCTTGTCAACAAGTACAAGACCTTGCATAGCAGAACAGAAGCTGATACCCTCAACCTGTTCCTTTTTTATTGTAGGCATTTTGTCAAATACAGTTCTTGTAGTTGAGCACATAGCAGCCCACCATTCGTCTGCGTCCTGTTCGGCACCGCCTTTAACACCTGTTTCATCGTCAACATAAAGATTATATCCTGCTGTAGCCGATGCCAAAATTCTCATTGTATCTTCAATTTCAATGAGACAGGTTTTAATTCCTGTTGTGCCGATATCATATGTGATTACATATTTTTTCATACTTATATCCTCCGTAATTCAATATACGCAGCAGATTAAATAAAGCTTTCAAACAAAACAATTGCTGTGTAATACTATTATTATACAGTACACCGTGTTCACTTTCAAGCAAAATGCTAATTTTTTACTGCTGTTTTTTCTTTTCGTAAGTAAATGCAGACTCAATAAAGCTCAATAATTGACTTACAACCTGCTCATCGTCCATTTGATTTACGTCGATGCCCGTATAGATTTCAAATCTTTTTCTGTAATAATCGCAGGTATACGAAAATTGAAGAGTAGTTAAAAGATTGTCAAGGAAGAATGCAAAAAGCTTTGGGTCAAGGTCAGACCTAACGTCACCTTTTTCAAGTGCTTGCGTAATGCTTGTTATATATTTTTGACTCGTGCTTTCTTCAATCGCCGTTGCAAGTATGTCAACCATTTCTTTGTTCTTGCTTGCAGCGATTTCGTTATATAACTTAATGTAGTTCGCATTCTTTTTTGAATGAAAGCAGGTTGCACGAATAACTTTTTCGGTTTTGACAAGAATCTTATCGTCGCTTGCCATAATATCGTCGAGTATGTCGTCAAGTATTTTCATTCCTCGTTGAAGGCAGGTGATAAATAAATCCTCTTTGGTTGAAAAGTACTTATACATAAGCCCGATACTTATTCCGCATTTCTTTGCAATTACATTAATATTAGCTTTTTCATAGCCTTTAGAAGAAAATTCTTCTATGCCTGTTTCAAGAATTAACTCCTGTCTTTCTTCGCTTGCTCTTTCAAACGCTTCTTTATATCGCTTTTCTAACATTTTTATAAATTTTGTAGTGTTGCACAAATTTACGTATTCCTCTTTGTGCAAGCTCTACAAATCTCCCTCTCAAATCTTATCTTATACAATGTATATTATCATTTCTGTCGTTTATTTGCAACAAGTTAGGCGAATATTTAATAATTTATCATTTGACAAATCGTAAAAATGTGATATACTTAAAGTGTAAATTTTAGTGAGCCGTCACTCACGCCGTTACAGGTGAGTAACTGCTCACGGTAAAATACACAATGTTATTCTAAGGAGGAATACTACAATGGATACAAGATTCGCTATTACAGAGTATCCTGATGCAGCCGTACTCACAGCAGAGCTTGATGCGCTCATCAAAAAACCAATTTACTCAATCAACCGTACAGCTCTTAAGAAGTATGAAGAAGAATACTTTGAGAAGAAGTGTGCAAAGTCAAAGGAAATGATTACTGAAGCTAAGGAAGTAATTCCGGGCGGCGTTCAGCATAACCTTGCTTTCAACTATCCGTTCCCAATCGTTATGACAAAGGCTAAGGGCAACAGACTTTGGGATATCGACGGTAATGAATATTTCGACTTCCTTCAGGCAGGCGGTCCTACAATTATCGGTTCAAACGATGACGTTGTAAAAGAAAAGGTTAAGGAGCTCCTTGATGACTGCGGTCCTTCAACAGGTTTGTTCCACCCTTATGAATATAAGCTTGCTAAGAAGATCAGCGAGTGTGTTCCTTCAGTAGAAATGTTCCGTATGCTCGGTTCAGGTACTGAGGCTTGTATGTGTGCTGTTCGTGTAGCTCGTCTTGCTACAGGTCATAAGAATATCATTAAGATGGGCGGCGCTTACCACGGTTGGTCTGACCAGCTTGCTTGGGGTATGCGTGTTCCCGGTACTCTTAACCTTCAGTCACACGGTGTACCTATGTTCGTATTTAAGCATACTCAGGAATTCTTCCCTAATGACCTTAAGGATCTTGAGAAGAAACTTATCATCAATAAGTTCCGTGGCGGCACAGCTGCTGTATTCATTGAGCCATGCGGTCCTGAATCAGCAACTCGTCCTGTAGATAAGGACTTCCCTAAGGGTGTTCAGGCTCTTTGCCGTAAGTATGGCGCTCTTCTTGTATGTGATGAAGTTGTTACAGGCTTCCGTATCGGTCTTTCAGGTGCACAGGGTTACTACGGTATCGATCCTGATATCACAATCTTCGGTAAGATTATCGCAGGCGGTTATCCTGGTGCAGGCGGTATCGGCGGTCACAGAGAAGTTATGAAGTATCTTGGCGCTGGTCTTGATAAGGCTGAGGGCAAGAAGATTCATAAGGCTATGTGCGGCGGTACAATGGCTGCTACTCCTATTTCTTGCGTTGCAGGTTACACTGTAATTACCGAAATTGAAAAGAGAAATGCTTGTCAGGTTGCAGGTCAGATGGCTGACAGACTTGTTAAGGGTATTAACGAGTCAATTAAGAAGTATGACCTTCCGTTTGTTTGCTACAACATCGGTTCTATCTGCCAGCTTCATACTGTTGCTACAATGCACTTCAGAATTAACTGGAAGAAGCCTTGGACTATTCCGTCAGTTCTTAAGGAAACAGGTATCCGTCAGACAGAAATGCAGTATATGGGTGCTGCTTATATGGCTGAAGGTCTTGTTACTCTTGCAGGCTCACGTCTTTACACTTCAAGTGCTTACACTGAAGAGGATATCGACGAATGTATCAAGAGATTTGATAAGGTTCTTTCTCAGTGCGAAAAGATTGATTATTAATCAATAGCTTTAAGGGAGCAGGCTAATACTTGCTCCCTTTATGTGCGTTTACATATTTTATTTAAAATTAAGGAGAAAATTTATGGCTTACGATGTTGAAGAAGCTAAGAAATTAGTTGTTGAAGCAGGTAAAAAGCTTCTTGAAACAGGTCTTATTGCTCGTACCTGGGGTAATGTTTCTGCAAGAATCAGTGACACTCAGTTTGTTATCACTCCGTCAGGCAGAGCATATGACACTCTTACACCTGATGAAGTAGTTGTTGTTAATATTGACGACTGCTCACACGAAGGCGATATTAAACCTTCATCTGAAAAGGGTATTCACGCTGATGCATATAAGCATCATCCGCTTGTTAATTTTGTTATTCATACTCACCAAAAGGCTGCTACAATCGTCAGCATTACCGGTATGGAAATCAAGAATGTTTATAATGAGTTTAAGCCTGTTTTGGGTGACTATGTTCCTGTTGCTGAATATGCTATGTCAACAACAACACCTCTTCGTAAGAAGGTTGAAAAATGTATGATGATGAACCCAAGCTGCCGTGCATTTATGCTTATGCACCACGGTACTCTTTGTCTCGGTGAAAGTTTTGACCAGGCATTTGAGGTTGCAGGTGCACTTGAAAAATGCTGCGAAAAGGTAATTAAGGATAATTATCTTCGTCATTCTTGGGATAAGACATATTCTGTTGAAAATAAACTTAACTACTTCCTTAATAAGGAAGAGGCAGGCAAGATGCCGGAATCAATCTGTGACCTCGGTTCTTCAGTAAGAAACGGCAATATCTTTACTCTTACATATGATGGAGACAAGAAGGTTGACGTTGATATGACAACAGGTCTTGCTGTCAACGGTATCGCTCCTAAATGCGCTAAGATTCACAGAGCTATTTATGAAAGCCAGAATTGCACAATGATTAAGCATGTTGCTAATCCTTATGAGGTCGCTGTTTCCTGTCTTGATGAAACAATGTATCCTATGATTGATGACTTTGCTCAAATCGTTGGTGTTGATGTTAAGTGTGTTCCTTGGATTGACGGCGATACAGATGAATGTGCTAAGGAAATTGCTAAGGCAGTTGACGGCAGAAACGCAGTTCTTGTTCAGGGTAACGGTGCTATCGTTACAGGTAACAGTGACGGTGATATGCAGGCTCTTGACCTTATTATGGAAAAGGGTTGTGAGGCTCAGGTTGATGTTTCTATCTTCAATCGTCCTCATTATGTTCCAAAGGCAGAATGTTTCCTTATGAGAACAGTTTATCTTGCTAAATATTCAAAGCAGATTAATAAATAAGCTTATAAAGTTTAAGGCACGAATCGGTTAATCGGTTCGTGCCTTTTTTCTGTATTTTATGTTTTTAAACCATTTGCTCCGGGTGGAAAACTTCGTCAAATTTTTCTTCACTTAAAAATCCGAGTGTTGTGCAGGCTTCTTTTAAAGATATGTTGTTCTTATATGCGTATTTTGCGGTTTTTGCTGCATTTTCGTATCCTATGTAAGGATTGAGAGCAGTGACAAGCATAAGTGAATTGTGAAGATTGCTGTCCATTTTATCTTTGTTCGCTTTAATTCCGCTTACACAATTTTTATTGAAGCTAATCATTGCCTCACTTAAAAGCCTGACCGATTGCATAAAGTTGTAAATTGTTACCGGCATAAATACGTTAAGCTCAAAATTACCCTGACTTGCCGCAAAGCCGATTGCCGCATCATTACCCATAACCTGAACAGCCACCATTGTTACTGCTTCGCATTGCGTAGGGTTTACCTTTCCGGGCATAATTGATGAACCCGGCTCGTTTTCAGGTATAGTTATTTCACCAAGTCCCAAACGTGGACCGCTTGCAAGCCATCTTATATCATTTGCTATTTTCATAAGGTCACAGGCAAGCGCTTTTAAAGCACCGTGGGCAAAAACTATTTCGTCTTTCGACGTTAATGCGTGAAACTTGTTTTCAGCTGTTACAAAATCTTTTCCTGTAATTTTTGAAACTGCTTTTGCAACCTCTTTGTCAAATCCTTTAGGTGCATTAAGACCTGTTCCTACCGCTGTTCCGCCAAGTGCTAATTCTTTAAGTTCAGGCAAAGCGATTTCAATGAGCTTCCTGTCCTTTTCAAGCGAACTTCTCCAGCCGCTTATTTCCTGAGAAAATGTTATCGGCGTAGCGTCTTGTAAATGGGTGCGTCCGCTTTTTACTATTCCTTCGTTTTCCTTTTCAAGTTTTTTGAAACTTTCTGTTAAAATATCTATTGCAGGAATAACTTTGTCCTCAAGTCCCAATACAGCCGCAATGCTCATAGCAGTAGGGAATGTATCGTTTGAACTTTGGCTCATATTTATGTCATCATTTGGATGAAGTATTTTTTTGCCTGCAATTTCGTTGCCTCTGTTTGCAATTACCTCGTTGGCATTCATATTCGATTGAGTTCCCGAGCCGGTCTGCCAAACAACAAGAGGGAAATGCTCATTAAGTTTTCCGTCAATTACCTCGTCACAGGCTTTAGATATTGCATTCAGTTTTTCGTCTGTCATTTTATCGCTTTTTAATCTGTTATTTGCAATCGCCGCCGCTTTTTTGAGTATTCCGAATGCGTGAGTAATTTCTCTCGGCATAGTTTCAATTCCGACGCCGATTTCAAAATTTTCGTGGCTTCTTTGCGTTTGTGCCGCCCAGTATTTGTCGGCAGGAACTTTTACCTCTCCCATAGAATCGTGCTCAATACGATAATCCATAAATTTATACCTCCGAATAAGTCTTATAATAATATACACTAAATATTTTATACTTTCAACAAATATTCATTTTTTGTATATTTACTTATTCGAATACTTGTGATAAAATTATATTAAATTAATACGAAAGGAAAATGTATATGAATATTTGGCACGACATTTCACCTAAGAGAATTAAAAAAGATAGATTTTATGCTGTAATTGAAATTTCAAAGGGCGGCAAGAATAAGTATGAACTTGATAAGGAAACAGGTATGCTTAAACTTGACCGTGTTCTTTTCACGTCTACCCATTATCCGGCTAATTACGGCTTTATTCCACGTACTTATGCAAGTGATAACGACCCGCTTGACGTTCTTGTTTTATGCAGTGAGAAAATTCAGCCTATGACTATTGTTGAGTGCTTTCCTATAGGCGTTCTTATTATGGAGGACGGCGGTGCTAAGGACGAAAAGATTATTGCCGTTCCCGTTAATGACCCTAATTATAACTGCTATTCAAATATCGACCAGCTTCCGGCTCACAGATTTGATGAAATAAAGCATTTCTTTGAGGTTTATAAAACTCTTGAACATGAAAAAACAACCTCTGTTACCGAAGTTAAGCCGAAAGAAGAGGCAGAGGAAATTATTCAGCACTGTATAGATAATTATATTGAAAATTTTCAGTTATAAAAAATCAATAATAAATAATTTCAGGCAGGTTTTTCCTGCCTCTTTTTTGTGCCCGCAGTAGATGATTTGTTATACATTTTCTTGACCCGCTTTATTACTTTATCATTTCGACTGAAAAATCTTTCATTTATAAAATCAAAAAACTGCAACATTTATGCGTATTGCAAAAATATTTTTGCTATAGAATAATTAATAAAACTATATCTGAAAGCTGACTTGTAGGATTATGTTGTTGCTGTTATTATATGATTAATGAATTGCATAAGAAATATTTGACTTTATGTTTTTATAAAATAATATTGAGGTATTGCCGTATTTATTTCATTATAAGTATTAGTCAACGTGAGGTTTATCAGATGATTTTAAAAAGAATAGCGTTTATTTATCAGTCAAATTTATAGGTTAAACGATTGATATTACATTTTACATCTAACTGATTTTAAGGACATACTTTGTGTGTCCTTTATTTTTTGTATGTAATTATCTTGTTTCGTTAAATAATTAACAAAAATATAGGTACCAAATTGTGAAAATTGACAAAATTTTACCAAAGAACGTTTAAATTTAGACAAATTATTGTATTTATATAGCTGAATGTGTATAATTAATTAGGTTAGAATATTATTTACTTTTTATATAAGAGGTAAGGTATGAGGGATTTAAAACATCTTATTTATTTTGAAAATTTATTGCAGGAGGCTAATAACGAGCTTGTCCAAAAGGCAAGAAGCGAGGGAAAAAGGGCGATAGCTTATACTTGCTATCATATTCCCGAGGTTTTGCTCAATCTTGACAATTGCTTCTCTGTAAGGCTTCGTGCGCCGAGAACAGGCTCAATGGATATTGCAACATATTATTTAAGTTCATATCTTTGCGGTTATTCAAAGGCTCTTTTGGAACGTGGTATTGAGGGAGGATATAATTTTCTTTCTGCTCTTATCGGTTCGGAATCGTGTTCTGAAATGAACAGAACTTATGAACATTTCAAGCTTTTAAACCTTGTTGAAAATGACAAGTTTTTTGTAAGCATTGCAGATATTCCATTTAAAATCGAGCCTCACACAGTCAAGCATTATACAAATCAAATGCAAATCAAGGTGCTTGATAAGCTTCACGAGGTTTACGGTATTGATATAAGTGATGACGCAATACGTAAGGCTGTTGAGGAGCATAATGAGGTTTGCCGTTTGATTACGGAAATAGGGGAGTACAGAAAAGAAGAAAACCCGAGAATTACAGGTTATGAATTTCACGTTATCAATCTTGTTACATACTGTTGCCCGAAATATTTGATTATTGATAAGCTTCGTGAAACTGCCGAGGAACTTAAAACAAGAGTTCCTGACGAGAAAAAGAATTACAGGGCAAAAGTTGTTGTTGTCGGCTCCGAAATGGATGATCCTGATTTTACAAAACTTATTGAGGAATCGGGTGCGCTTGTTGTTGCAGACAGATATTGTTTCGGTTCACTTCCCGGTCGTGAGGAAATTCACCTTAAAGATGACGGTACTCCGCTTCTTGAACAAATCGTTCTTCACTATATGAAAACATGTCAGTGCCCTCGTTATATGAGCGCAGAAAAAGTGCATGGCAGAAAGGAATATGTCAGAGATTTAGTTCATATGTACCATGCAGACGGTGTTATTTATGAGCAAATCAAGTTCTGCGAATATTGGGGATATGAGCGTGCGCTTGCGTCACATATTATGACTAATGAATACGGTATTCCGTCTGTAACTGTTGACAGGCAATATACCGCAAGTGCGTCCGGTCAGCTTCGTACACGTGTTCAGGCTTTTGTTGAAAGTCTTGAAATTAAAAATATTCAAAAGGCAAAGGAGGGAAAGTAAGTGGCCAATCAACCAAAAAATCTCGGTAATCTTCATAAGGATAAAACCGGTATTTTAAAGCACAGAGAATGGCGTGGCTTTAAGGATACCATGTATGATTATTACCGTTGGCTCATTACGTGGAAAGATATGATAGTAATGGTTTTAAAAGCGCCTGTTTCCACCGTTAAAGGACTTTTCAGCTACAGATGGATGTGCAGTTATCTTACCGTTCCCGCATGGATAGACAGACATACCGAGGGACTGAGAGGTCCGCAGCTTCGTATTACTCATCTTCATTTTAATGCAATGATTAAGCATGCGTGCGATATGATACATATGCTTTTTAAACACGATAAGCATTTTCACCCAAACGATAAGTTTTCTGACAAAGTAGTTTGTATGGATGAACTTTTCTCATTTGAGATTATGTCAGGTTTTCCGAACTTATACGGCGTTCCTGTTCAAACTATGCCGATTTTCCTTTCGTCTATGGTTGACCAGCATATTACACCGCCTTATCTTGATGCGACGGAAAGTTACGGTGTTCCTGCCGACGTTTGTCCGCTTCCGTCTGCCGAGGCTGGTGTTGCAATTTGCGACGATTATCCTATGATGGGTAAAATCTTCCTTTCATGTAATATGCCTTGCGACGGTTCTACAATGAATTCATCTTTCCTTGAAAGAAGATTTAATATGCCAACTCACGTTGTAAATGTTCCTTTGAGATATACGGAGGAGGCAACGCAGGAATATGCAGTTGATGAGGTTAAATCCTGTATTAAGTTTATTGAAGAGCAAACAGGTGAGAAATTTGACTGGGATTCTTATTTCAGTGCTATGAAAGTTTATAACCAACAGCTTGAATATGAACTTCAAAAATGGGACGTAAATAAAACACCTTATCCGCAAATGACAGGCGCTACATTTTGGCTTTACCGTTTGTTCTATTTTCACCTTTCAGGCGGTATTGATAAGCGTTTTTTAAAGACCGATAAAAAGGTTAATAAAATTATGATGAAAGCGTATGAAAAGAAAACGCCTTGTTCAAAAGAAATGCGCCACAGAGCAATTGTTTGGTCATGCCCTGCCAACTACTATACTTCCCTTGCAAATTGGCTTGAAAACTGCTGGGGTATCAATGTAGTTATGGATATGGAAACAATGATTTCATATATTATGTATGATACCGAGGATAAGGAAAAATCGCTTGAAACTTATGCAAAAACTCTTCAGCGTACGACAATGCGTAAGCATACAAAAGGCGGATATCAAAATGTTCTCGATGAGCTTTGGAGAGTATGCGAGGACTTCAATGCAGATACTGTAATTATGTATAATCAGATTTCCTGCAAGGGTATGGACGGTCTAAACGGCTTGTTTGACGACCAGGCAAGAGAAAGAAATATCAATTTCATTTGGGTTGACCAAGACCTTATGGACCCACGTACTATTTCTCGACGTGATATGCGTGAACAGATTAATAAATACATGACTACGGTTTTGCAGGAAGAGCCTGTTGACCCGACGCTCGTTGATTTTGACGATACAATGGCTTGGTAAGGAGAGGTATAAACATATGAAATATTTTGGTGGTTGTGATGTAGGTTCCACCTACGCAAAATGTGTAATTCTTGATGAAAACGGTAAAATGGTTGCCGACGCTACGGTAAGAAGTAAAATTAATCCGGTTCAAAGTGCCGAACTTGCTTTGGGTGAGGCGATTTCAAAGGTTGACGACCTTAATTCAGCGGAGGATTTGTCTTATCTTATCGGTACGGGTTACGGCAGAAATAAAGTGCCTTTTGCCGATGAAAATATATCCGAAATCAGTTGCCACGCTATGGGTGTTCACGTAACAAATCCAAGTGTAAAGGCTATTATAGATATCGGCGGTCAGGATGTTAAGGGTATTGCAATCGATACCGACGGTACTGTTAAAAACTTTGCTATGAACGATAAATGTGCCGCAGGTACGGGCAGATTTTTTGAGGCTATGGCTAATGCTTTTGAAATGTCTTTACCCGATTTCTGTAAACTTTCTCTTCAGGCTAAAAATACTATTCCTATTACCGCTCAGTGTACTGTATTTGCCGAAAGTGAGGTTATATCCCTTGTCGGTGAGGGTAAGCCTATGGATGAGATTGCCGCAGGTATTCAGCTTGCAGTTGCAAAACGTTGCTTTGTAATGGCTAAAAAAGCAGGCGCTACCGATTCTATTACTCTTACAGGCGGTTGTGCTAAAAACGAGGGACTTAAAAAGGCTATTGAAAAGGTACTTAAAATTAAAGTGGTTGACCTATCAATCGACCCACAGCTTATGGGTGCACTCGGTGCCGCTGAATATGCAAGACAGAAAGGACTCGCTAAATAA
Source organism: uncultured Clostridia bacterium (assembly GCA_945874765.1). Taxonomy (GTDB): domain Bacteria; phylum Bacillota; class Clostridia; order Oscillospirales; family Acutalibacteraceae; genus Eubacterium_R. Next base: position 81,771 of record CAMCHQ010000001.1, on the reverse strand, counting down.
TGAAAGCATTACTTATTATACTTATTGTTATTCTTGCTCTTTTTGCTCTTACATTTACAATTTATTTCTTCAATCTTGATATGAAACTTATTAGAGTTGTATATGATAAAATGGGCAAACATTATGACAATCTTGAAAAGAAAGATAAAAGACTGTAAAGTTCAGGAAGTGTTTTTATGAAAAAACTTTTTCGTTCTAAAACGGATAGAAAAATATCAGGCGTTTGCGGTGGAATTGCCGCATATTTCAACATTGATTCTACCACCGTCAGGGTAATATGGGCTGTTATATCTTTGATATCGACAACTATTCCGGGTATATTGATTTACGTTGTTTGTGCTCTTCTTATTCCCGAAGAGCCTGATGCATTTGATACAACAGGGCAATATAAAGATTTATAAAAAAATAACCTCTCTGCTTTTTTACAGAGAGGTTACTGTTTTATAAGACTATTAATTTTTTTGTGACTTTTGAAAGATTTTCTCTGCCACGTGGTGAAATATAAAGCAAATCTTCAATTCTTATTCCGAATTTGTCAGGTAAGTAAATTCCCGGTTCTATAGAAGTTACGTTTCCGACTTCAAATGTATCCTTGCTTCTCGGAGAAGCGTTGTATCCCTCGTGAATATCAAGACCTACTCCGTGCCCTAAACTGTGACGAAAATATTTTGCCATATCCTTTTCATCAAGAACGTCATACGCAGCCTGATAAACATCGGCGCATTTTTCACCGGCTTTAAGTGCTTTTATTCCGGCAAGTTGTGCTTTTAATACAAGGTCATATGCCTCTTTCATTTCGTCGGTTGCATGACCCACGGCAATTGTTCTTGTCATATCGGAATGATAGCCTTGATATGTTGCACCGAAATCAAACAGTACAAAGTCGCCGTCTTTGATTTTATTTTCCGACGGCACACCGTGCGGCATAGAGGTGTGAGTGCCTGTTAATAAAATTGTGTCAAAACTTACTCCGTGCGAACCGTTTTTAGCCATAATATAATCAAATAAAGCGGCAAGCTCTTTTTCTGTTTTGCCGACCTTGATTTCATTTAAAAGCTCTAAAAATGACTTTTCAGCAATATTATTTGCTTTTTTAATAAGCTCAATTTCAAATGCTTCTTTTTTGTTTCTCATAAGCATAAAATCGTGATTTAATTCAACAAATTCCACGCTGTCAAGTTTTTCTTTATATAACTTATATTGTGAAAGAGAAATGGTTTCGTTTTCAAAAAGAAGCGTTTTGATGTTTTCTTTTTTGATAATATCGTACACTTCATTTGAAAATGTGCTTTTGATTTCTATTACTTTTAAACCTGTTTTTTCGGCGTGATTTTCTGCCGTTTCGGTATATCTTGAGTCGACAATATGATAAGCGTTACCGTCTTTTGTTACGATAATTACACCTTCACTCGGCGAAAATGAGCAAATGTAGTGCATATTGCTTTCGTTAAAAAGAATAACTGCGTCGCAATTTCTTTTTTGAATTAATTTTGCTGTTTTTTCTGTATTTATATACATTTTTATTACCTGCTTTCGAGTTAATGATAAACGTATTTATATTTGTTGTCAATATTTTCTGCAAATTATTGACAAATTTAATTTGATGTGATATTTTCATTGTATAGTTCTTTTTAGGAGTAAATATGGAAAAATATTTAATTAACCCAAATCATAAAATAAGTAAGATTAATAAGGATATATACGGTCATTTTTCCGAGCATTTGGGCAGGTGCATATATGAGGGAATTTATGTGGGAGAAAATTCTCTGATTCCTAATGTCAACGGTATGAGAATTGACGTTGTAAATGCATTGAAAGATATGGGTATTCCGGTTCTTCGCTGGCCGGGCGGCTGCTTTGCCGATGAATATCATTGGAAAGACGGAATAGGTGAAAAGTCAAGCCGTAAAAAGATGATTAATACTCATTGGGGCGGTGTTGTTGAGGATAATTCCTTCGGCACTCACGAATATTTTGAACTTTGCCGTCAACTCGGCTGCGATGCTTATATAAACGGAAATGTCGGCTCCGGTACGGTTCGGGAAATGAACGAATGGGTTGAATATATGACCTTTGACGGCGTATCTCCTATGGCTGAACTTCGCAAGAAAAACGGCAGTGAAAAACCTTGGAAAGTTAAATATTTCGGCGTGGGTAACGAATCTTGGGGCTGCGGCGGTAATATGGACCCAGAATATTACGGTTGCCTTTACAAGAGATATAATACTTATGTTCGTAATTATGACAGTAATAACAAAATAAAACGTATCGCCTGCGGTGCAAATGTTGACGATTACCACTGGACAAGAGAGGTAATGGATAAGGTTAAGCATCACGCACAGGGGATATCGCTTCATTATTATACTATTCCCGGTGACACATGGGAGCATAAAGGCTCTGCAACAGAGTTTGATACAAAGGAATATTATAAAACTGTTGCAAAAGCTTACAGAATTGACGAACTTATAAATAATCATATTGCCGTAATGGATAGCGTTAATCCGCAAAAATGGGTCAACCTTGTAGTTGACGAGTGGGGAACTTGGTATGATGTTGAACCGGGCACCAATCCGGGATTTTTGTATCAGCAAAATACTATGCGTGACGCTATGGTAGCGGCGTTAACTCTCAATATTTTTAACAAACACAGTGACAGAATTATGATGGCAAATATTGCGCAGACGGTTAATGTTTTGCAGGCAATGATTTTAACGGATGCCGAAAATATGGTTCTTACCCCGACGTATTACGTTTTCAAAATGTTTAAGGAACATCAAGACAATATGCTTTTAGGTTCCTTTATTACTACCGATATTATCGATTCTAAAGAGGCAAAGCGTTCTTGCCCGCAGCTTATCGAATCGGCATCAATAGATGAAAACGGCATTATTTATTCAACTGTTGTAAATGTTTCAGATAAAAAAACAGCTAAAATCAAATGCCAAATTGCCGACAGAAAAGTTGAAAGCATAAAGGCTTACGTTTTAAGCGGTGATATTCACGATAGAAACGACTTTGATAACGCCGACGTTGTCAAAATAAAAGAATTTTCAAATTTCAGGCAATTAAAAGACGGATTTACGGCAACGCTTCCTGCTTGCAGTGTTGTAAAGTTTATTATTGAATAATGAAAAAATGTAAGAGGTGTCTCCTGTCGGAAGCGGGAGAAAATAAGTCTTATACCACTGTAAGAGAATATCTTGATATCCTTGATGATTCGTTAAAAGCAGATGATAAAACATACAAATCAAGGCTTGACGAATGTAAAAAATGTGATTTCCTTATATCGGGTATGTGCCTAAAATGCGGATGTTATGTAGAAATTCGTGCGGCGTTAAAAGACAAACACTGCGCTGATTATAATAATAAAATTTGGTGAAAAGAGTAAGTGATAGTATGAAAATCGATATGTCGAAATTTGATTTCGGCAGTGCATTGTCCGATTATAATGACAAAAACAGATTTACAAATAAATATTATCAAAATTCGCTTGATAAGAATTTTCCTGTAAATGATTTTAACAATCTCTCTGTTGAATCAAACAATCCAAAACTCAGCAGGAACGGTCACAGGCAGAGAATGAGGCAAACATATCTTGCAGGCGGAATGGAAAATGCACCCGACCACAATCTGCTTGAATTGTTTTTATCGATTATTATTCCTCAAAAAGATGTCAAAGAGCTTGCATATGCATTGATTAATCGTTTTGGCTCTCTTGAGGGTGTTCTTAATGCCGACGCAAATCAGTTAATGACGGTAAGCGGTATCGGTGAATCTGCCGCAGTCGGTATTAAAATGGTTGTTGAACTTAATAAAAGAGTTGCAAATAACAGAAATAAAAATGTTGATAATCTTAATTGTTCGGCAGAGGCAATAGCTTATTGTACCAATCTGTTTAAATACGAAAAAGTTGAAAAACTTTATATGATTTCGCTTAATAATGACGGCTCAATTATCAATATTCATTTGATAGGTGAGGGTAATGCAAATACAGCTCCGTCCAATACAAGAGAAATTCTTGAAGCGGCGATAATCGATAAAGCTTCGGGTGTTCTTTTTACACATAACCATCCAAACGGTTCAAGTAAAGCTTCTGACGCTGATTTGAATTTTTCGGTTTCTATTGACAAGGTGCTTAAAAATGTTGATATCAACTTTATTGACCATATCATAATCGGTAATGACGAGCCGTTTTCACTTCGTATGAGCTTTATGCAAGACGAATGGTAATTAAATTGTTACAAGAGCAGGAAATTTTTTCTTGCTCTTGTTTATTTTTTTGTCAATTGGCAATAATAGGTGTATGAATATTTACAGTAATTTTAATAAAATAAAAAATGCAATGCTTGCCTCTTTCATAATATCATCGCTTATTTTTGCATTTAAGGCTTTTTTTGACTTTTTGTCGGTGAAATTTAATAACGATATTGTGTCATTTTCAGCTCTTTCATCTTCTCTTGAATTTTTTGCACCGCTTTCAATTGCTTTCTTTACGACTTTTTATTTGGTTAAAGGCAGAAAAAGTGCTAAGGCGTTACTTTCGCTGTTTTCCGCTTTTATTTTCTATTCAGTGTTTACACAGTCTAAATCATATTTTTTTGCAATATTGATTTCTTTGTTGACATATTACTGCTATGAAAATTTAAATTTTATAACCGCAACTTTATTGATTATTCTGTCAACTCTGATTTTTGCTGTTTTATGTACCTTTTTGTTTGATTATTATAATAATCTGATTATGGTTATGGCAACTTTTGTATCTAATAAAGGTAATGTTTCATCGGCTTTGTTCGGCTTTATTAATTCTCTTTTTTCACCTTTTGACTTTTCAAATTTTGAAAATATGTTTTATTACAAAAGTTTCGGTTCAACTGCACTGAGTGATAATCATATCATAAGCGGCGCTGTTAATTTATTTAAAGCGGGGATTAAATCAAATTCGATTATAAATTATCTTTCGGGCCATTCATATTTAATCTTTCTTATTGTCGGCGTATTTTCATCACTTTTTAAAGAACTTAAAGGTGTTGAAAAAATTGTTTTTATCGTGATTTTTTCTTCAGCCGTTCTTTGCGGTAATATTAATCTCTTTATGCTTTTTGTTCTTTTTGAAAGCCCGTATTTGTTTTTGAGTATGTGTGCCGTTTCTTCACTTTGCTATTTCTGTGCGTCATTAGTAAAAATATCTGTCGGCTTCTCGTTCGGCGGCGGAATATTTGAAATACTTTCTAATGCCGATAAATACGTTTATCTTGTAACTGTTTCAATTGTTTTTGTTGCAATAGGTTATTTTGTCACCAAATATTTTTATGAAAAGTACGGAATCAGTTCACTTTTAAATATTTATATACCGAATAAGCTGAAAAATACCGTGTCCTCTTTAGGCGGTGTGCAGAATATAATCAGATTTAACGATAATTCAATTGAACTAAGAAATCCCAAACTTGTTGATGAAATCAAACTTGATTGCGAAATAAGAGAAAATAAGATTATAATGGAAAAGAGTATTATTGATGACTTGAAAGAATATATTGCTTAATGTATAATATCCTCGGTGATATTATGAACGTAAGAGAAGAATTATTTAAAAATCAAGATGAAAAATACGGAGATTTTCATTCAAAACTTATTCCGAATATTGAAAGAGATAAGGTAATAGGCGTAAGACTTCCGAATATCAGGAAAATTGCAAAAGCGGCGGCTAAAGAAAATGCATTTGTTGATACCTTTTATTATGAAGAAAAAATGATAAAGGGTATGGTTATCGAATATAATAAGAATTTAAGCATTGAGCAAAGACTTTCTCTTCTTGACGAATTTGTACCGCTTATTGATAATTGGGGTATCTGCGATTGCTGTGCGGCTACATTTAAGTTTACTTTAAAAAATATTGATGAAGTTTTAAATTATATTCTTAAATACAAAAACGGCAGTGAGTATGAAGTGCGCTTTATGTGTGTTATGATGCTCGATTATTATTTAAAAGATGAATATATAGATAATGTGTTAAATATCCTTTTGTCAATAAAAAGAGATGAATATTATATCAATATGGCAATTGCGTGGACTTTGGCAACTGCTTATGTTGACTATAAGGATAAGGTGGACGGTATCATTAAAGGCAAAAAATTACAGCCTTGGGTTCATAATAAAACTATTCAAAAAATATGCGAATCCCTTAGAGTATCAGACGAGGATAAGGCATATTTAAAGACGCTTAAAATAAAAAACAGTCGGCATTTGGCAACGCCAGATAAGGAAGTTTTTATGTAGGGTACGGTGTAACTCAGTAAAATGGGTTACACCGTATTCTTTTTCTCTTATGCTACAAAGCGGAAGTCCTGCGGATTTGCCCGTATTTCTTCCATCATAGCAAGAATTTCCTGTTCGGTTGGAATATCTATCATACCAACCGCAGTAAAGTAAATATCTACCTTCACATAACAATGACCGCTTGATTTGTCGTTATTATGGACTTCAATACGCTCAATCAGAGAATTTACAATTGTCGGCGTGAGTTCGTTTATTTCGGTCATTTCACGCAGAGTACGGAGTAAAAGCCTTAAATCCGTTGCTTTCTGCTTGGCTTCCTCTAAGGTCTGTCTGCTGTCGGCAACCTCCTGTGTTAATGCTTTTTGCTCTTTCTCATAGCTTTGAAGCATTTTAGAAAAGCGTTCATCGGAGAGTATGCCGCTTGCGTTTTGCTCGAAAACCTTTTCAATCAACCTGTCAATTTCGGCGATTCTCTTTGTGCCTTGTTCCACCGCCTGCTCCAGCCTTTTGTGTTCTTTCTGTCGCATAGCATTGGTTTTCTTTGCAAGCATATACAGAAATACCGGCTCGTGGCATTTCACAAAATCCGCTAAGCTGCTGATTGCTTCAAGCACTATTCTTTCAAGCACAACGTCACGGATATAGTGGATTTGACAAGTCCCTCTGCCATCCTTGTAGTTGGAACATCTCCAAAATTCCTGATTGCGTTTCAGACTCTTTGCAGCACAGAAATGCAGTTTTGCGCCGCAATCTGGGCAATATACCAATCCCGAAAACAGGCTTGTTCTTCCGGTTGCTGTCGGTCTGCGGCGGTGTTTGCGAAGTTCCTGCACCCTCAGCCATTGTTCTTCGGATATTATCGGCTCCTGCATATTCGGTATGATTTGGTAATCTTCTTTGGCATTATGAATTTTCTTGTGAACCTTGTAACTGACCGTAGTGCTTTTGAAGTTCACCGCACAACCCGTATACTGTCGGTTTTCAAGAATACCTACAACCGTTGCCTGATCCCAACTATACGGATTAGTTGGTACTTTCTGTGCGTGGCTTCTGCCGACAGATTCATAGTAGGCAGAGGGGACAAGGATTCTCTCTTTCTCCAACTGTCTTGCAATCTGTGACGGACCTCGTCCTGCAAGACACAAAGCGTAGATTTTGCGTACCACTTCGGCGGCTGGCTCGTCAATCAGCCATTTCTCTTTATCATTAGGGTCTTTCACATATCCAAAAGGAACGGTCGGTGAGACACGCTTTCCGTTTTCCGCTTTCGACTGCCACACCGCACGGATTTTCTTAGAGGTTTGTGCCGCATACCACTCGTTGAATATGTTGTAAAACGGCAGCATTTCCATACCCTCGCCGGTAGTGCTGTTTACATTCTCGTGGAGTGAGATAAAGGTAACATCCAAGGAAGGATATACAATTTGAGTCAGTCTGCCTGCTTCAACCATCTCTCGACCGAAACGGGAGAGGTCTTTAACGATAACTCTGCATATTTTGCCTTCCTCCACCATTTTCTGCATCTGCTGAAAGCCGCCTCGCTCAAAGCTTGTGCCGGAAATACCGTCATCTACAAAAAACATCGTGTTTGTAAAGCCCTGCTTTTGGCAGTAATCTAACAGTATTTGCTTTTGATTGGTTATGGAATTTGACTCGGCGTCTTTCTTGTCATCATCAACCGATAATCTACAGTACAACGCTGTGATTTTTTCTTCTGTCTGCCCTTTAATATTGTTTGCTGTTGTCATAAATCATTTCTCCTTTCCGACAACAGGGCATAGCAAAGGCACAATTATTGTAGTATGCCCTGTTATCTTTTTCTATGGTGCGATTATCAAATTAAATGTTCGGACAGTATCAATTCTTTGAATTGTTCCAATAAACACTGCCTACCTTTTGGATTAAAGTGTGTGGATACTTCATAGGTCGTTCCACCGATTTTCATTGTGAAATTATCTTCACCGAAACGGCGTACCTTTGTATAGTCAAATATGCGCTCATTACTTCTCGGTATCAGATAATCTACAACACAGATTTCTTCGGTTTCGTCTATCTGTTCCGGCGGAGTCACATAAACTACTTCATTGTTCGGAAACATATCTATTTTCTTCATATTGTCACCTTACCTTTCGTCACGGCTGTTACGCTTTCGTTCGTTTTTTCTGTGATAGTCATAAAGCAATTTTAAGATGGTTTCGGTCATCTGCTTTTGAGTGTAGTTTTTTGGGAAGAAAGCCTGCAAATCCTGCACTTTAAAACTGATATGCTCAGTCTGATTGGCTTTTTCCTCTGACATAATTTCATAAATACTGTCCGAAGAAAGAGTGCCTTGCTGTGCCGATTTTTTCATACGGATACTTTGGGCGTGGGAGGGAGTACAGTCGTTCAGGCTCATAGCGTCAAGCAATACTTTTTGCTGTTCTTCGGATAAGTATGACAGCTCAACGGCAGGACTTAAAGCGATAGCACCCTCGTCAACTTTTTGAAGGATTTCTGGAATAAGGTTAGTAAGACGGATATATCGGAATACTTGGTCACGGCTTTCGCCCTGTGCCTTGCCGATAGCTGCGGCGGTATCCGACTTTGTCGCAACTTGCGATAAAGTTAAATCCGTTCTTTTACCTTGTTCTTTCATAGCTTCCATTTTCATTTTGTACGCAAAGGCTTTTTCGCTGGGCAGTATCTGTTCTCTGTGGATATTACTGTCCACCACCGCAATAATTGCCGCATTGCGGTCAAGGGGATAGATTAAAGCAGGTACTTCCGTAAGCCCTGCTTTCACAGAAGCGTACAACCTTCGGTGTCCCGATATGACCTCATATTCATCGGGTTTGTTTTCCATCGGTCTTACAATAAGCGGAGAGAGTATTCCTTGCTGACGGATACTTTCGATTAAAATCTCCATTTCCTCGTTATCAAGGACTTTGAACGGATGTCCGTTAAAGGTATGGAGCTTTTCAATGGGTATGTTCGCCGCCTTTTTCTTCGGTGGGGATAAGATTTCATTTACTAATTGTTCTGTATTTTTCATCGTGTATAACCTCTTTCTTTCGTTTTGTAGATGGCATCATTTTCTGTCTGCCTTTCGATTTCAAGCAGTTCTTTTAGTTTCGGTATTTTTGCAAGAACCGCTTTTGCTACGGATAGTTCTTCACGCAAAGGTTTGATTTGTGCTGTAATTTCCCTTGCCTGTGCGTTTATCTCCTTGCTTTTCTTATGACGGTTGCGGTTATAGACAGACTGCCTTTCTTTTTCTAAAACATCTATCTGTTCGCGCTTTTCGCTGATAAAAGAAACAAGCTCCTGCGGGGAATCTATATGATTCTCACATAGGAACTTGTATTCTTTCAGCGTTTTATCAAGTTTTACAACCTCTTGCCTCATTTCGGGAGACAGCGGTCTCGGAGTCTGCGGCGTAATATTATTACCTGTAATCAATTTGCAGAGCTCAATCACAAGTTGGAACATTACCTGTACGCCGTCCATCTTCTTTGCCTTTCGGTATTCGATTTCAAGCATAATAAGCGGTGCATACTTAGGCTTTTGAAACGGAACATAACCGATATGGCGCTGATTATCAAGCAGCCTTTCACGAATAGCGGAGGGAGAGTATTCCTTTCCCAGTCTGTCTAAACGGATTGCCCTCTGCCAGCTTGGTGCTTTGACGGAATAGTGGGCATATTCCTCGCCACGCTGTATGATATATCCCATATCCTTTAGGCGAATTTCAAAGGCTTTAAAATTGGTTGACTGTGAAATGGCGGTATCAATATCCGATTTCAATAGTTCTCGGTGGGTCATATTGCCTTTCTTTTTCAGCCAGTATTCTTTTTTATCGCCACCGTAAAAGTTTGCTTCTTTAAGTACACTTTTACCGTAATCCAAACATACGGCATCGGAAATTTCACGAAGTCTGTAATGGTCGGAAATATGGTTTTCAAACTTTCTGCCGGTCTTAAAGGATACGGAATTAACAACAAAATGGTTATGGATATTATCTGTATTAAGGTGTGTGGTAACAACAATTTCGTAATTCCCGCCCCACATACGCCTTGCGGTTTCCATACCGATTTTGTGCGCTTCCTCAGGTGTAACCTCACCCGTCTGAAAGCTCTGATACCCGTGATACGCTACATTACCGCCTGTTTTGCCAAAGCGTTTTTTAGTTGCCGTCATACGCTCATAGGCTCGTTTTGCATTGCAGTTGATACCTGACACATACATACGCTCATCCGTTTTCTTATCATCTGCCGCATACTGCAAGGCGGCGTATAGGTCGGTGTCCACATACTTTTTATCTATGGTCTTGTCGGGGTTTTCCGCATAATCAATTACTTCTTTGAGCCTGCTTTTGACAGGCCAAAATCCGGTTGTAGCCACGTCGCATCACACTCCTTTCATCGTTTCCGCCGCAAGCGTCGAAAACTCAACAATCCGTGGATGCTCCTTTTCCCCACAAAGCAGGCTTTGCGGGGGCCCCGATTGCACCAGCCTTTCACGCTTCGGCAGTATCAGTTCTTCGGTAATACTTTCAATGAGTGAGATGATTTTTTCTTCCGTATCAGGTGAGATTTTGCCCTCACAAACAACGCAGAGTTCATCTAACTTGTCATTAAAAGAGAAGAATACTTCGGGCAAAACTGCTCTCGGCATATATCCCAACGCACGCTGGCGGAGATATTCCGACACGGAAAGCCCGCACTTTTCAGCATTTAATTCAATGATATTTTTCTCTTTTTGACTTACACGGATAAACAGATTTTTGTTCTTAACTTCATTCATAACATCAGTCCTTTCTTAGATTTTTTAGGGGATTGGGGTATTCCCCAAAGAGTAATCGACACACGCTGTCGATTTGAGCGGAAACTGTCAATACAGTTTCCCTGCTCGTTACGGTATGCGACATCCGTATTGCCGCAACCGTTATGCTATTTGCCGTTCTGCCTAAATGCAGTTCCTGCCCCGGAATCTCACCGCAGCGTTGTTTCGCTCGCTCTGTTCACACAAGAGGTCTTGGCAAAATCATATCCCATTCAGCCGGTCATTAAGTTGTAACCGACTTTTGGGCAACAAAAAAGCCGGTACATCAACGCATACCGACCGATACAAAAGGATAGACTTATCCCTTGCGGCTTTGGTATCACATCAATGTAACCGGCTTTGAAAATCAAAGACGGGACTGTTTATTCGCTTTCCGTCTGCCAACAGTACCAAAGCGTTGACGGAAGCGGCGATATTTTCGCTTAGTATATCGCAGACATTATCCGACTTTTAGTCGTCCCTTAAAATTGTGATTTCTTATATTCAGTTGTATCTCTCTGTAGAGACTGTTTTATTATACATCACAGAACATATGTTTGTCAATACTTTGAGGAAAATTTTATGTAAGCCACTCATAATTTTTTCTTTCTTATTAAAAAGGCTATGTAGCCCGAGTTGGATTACATAGCCTTCTATTATTAGTATTCGTGAATGGTTTTCGTATTTCTAAGTTTCAATGCATCGTCTAAATCTGTTGTGGAATACTTGTATTCAAATCCATCGTTATCCTGCATAATTAGAGTTTCAGGATGATTAACATATTTGAAATGTAAACCATAAGACCAAACATCACTGCCATCGTGATAAGTAATAATTATTTTATCGTTCAAATCTCCGGAAACTATTTTAACTTTATCACAGGTGGTATCACCATTACCATCGGTAAAGTAATAAACATATCCCTCGTTAAAATCTATAATCCAATAAATGTCGTATGAACCGCTTCTATCACGATAAGAAAATACACCTGTATTTCCTTTTTTGGCAGTTTCGTAATCATTGGTTGAGTAGAAAACAGGTTTTGGAGCCTCTGGTTCTTCATACTTATAGGAGTAGAAGGTTATAGTTGAATCAGCATCAAATTTGTCGCCCTTTACGAAATCAGAATCACCAATAAAGAACTCGGTTATCTCAATATAGCAAATCGTATCTGCGGCTGATTCATTCTCCGTATCGACAGTTTTATACTCAAATGTTGTAAAGCCCATTTCTCGGAATTTTTTCTCAGCATCCTTATAATTCATACCTTTGAAATCATCTTCGCTCATTGTAACAGTGATTTTGGATGATTCGGAAGTTGAGGATTCAGTATTCTCGTTATTATTGCTCAATGTGCCACTGATGGTTTCTACGCTGATTTTGTCGCTATAACAAGAAATCTTGAGTTTGATATCTTCATCCTTTGAAATGTCTATTTTTACCGTTCCGGTTACACCATCATCTTCCGCACTTACAAACTTAATGGTATAAGTTCCTTTTGTAAGAGTAACAGAATATGTGTCTGTAGTTCCGTGCGAGAGAGTACCTTCTAAAGAGTCATCCACATAAACATCTACATCATATTTGCTGAATATCCAATTTTCTACACATTCGACTTCGACAGTAACTTGATATTCAGGTTCATCAATGGAAATAGACATTACATTATTGCCGATGTATTTAACAGATAGCTTATACCCATCTGCATTTTTGGCATCAAAGGATTTATCAGACTCTTTTATATCTACCGAAAAGCCTTTATCTAAACATAGTTTTGCATAGGCTTTGAAATCTTCAATGGATGTTTCAGCAACAATCGCTTCAAAACCTTTGTCATCATCTTTTTTAACTTCTCCGACTTTTGAGACTGGTGTCGGCAAAAGTTTTCCGAGACCGTTGTCTGACCACTTAAGTTCACCATAAACAACAGGAGCGTCCACGCCAATGTGCATTTCCTTGTTGCTCTCTGCATAATACAAAGATAATTTATATCCCGATTCGTTGTAAGCATTAAAGGAAGATGTTAATTGCTCTGCGTCAACATTAAATCCTTTATCCTTACAAGCTTTTATATAATCATAGAAATCATCTGTTGATGTTTTGTAGATATACACCGAGAGACTACTTTCGGTATTTGTAATTATCTTGCCAACATCAGATTTTGGTTGGGGGATAACTTCTCCGAGTATCAAATTTGACCAAGAAAATTTTTCTCCTTTATCAGTGGAACTATTTCCGTTCCCTCCAAACAGCGAAAAATAAGGTACTATCAGAACTATTGCAATCGCAAGAGCAACAATATGTATCCAACTTTTAGGGGTTTTTATAATCTGCTTTTTCATAAGAAGAGCAACAACTGTAAGTGCAATGGACAATAATGCAATAATTCCTGCAAAAATTTTTCCCGCAATAAATGCAATAAGACACATAAGTGTGAATACTATCAATGCAACGGTTGTTACCTTTTCGTAAGAAGATAGCTTGTTCCAAAAGCCTACGCCACGATCTTTAATGTTATCAGCAATGGATTTCTTTTCTTTTTCAGGCAAAAATGTCGTTTGATTATTTGTTTCTCCGTGATCTGATTCACTTACACCATTATCAACAGAGTCAGAAGAATTTACTTCAATCTTTTCTCCGCAATAGGAACAAAACCTCGTATCATCGCTTAATTCGGCACCACATTTTGAACATTTCATTCTCTTATCCTCCATTAATTTCAATAACCTTTATTCTGTTTGTGGAATAGGTGGGATAAATAATCCTTTAAGTTCATCGATAGAATCAGCCCGACTCCACGCAGTCATTCCTTTTTTCCATACCAGTGTCCCTTCGGTTAGTTGCCCGTTTATAGCCATCTGTGATAGCGTATTTATATCATACGGACCTGTTGCTTGACCGTTTACTGCAACATGATATGAAATCATCGGAACGGGAGGAGGGGTAGTACCAACGCCTTGCTGTTGATTTATGCCGGACATCATTCCGTTCATGGTTCCAGCGATATTCTGCCCCACGGCTCCGCCAACTGCCATACCTGCCATCATTGCAGCAGGATTAAACCCTACACCATTTCCGCCTAAATCAACATTGCCAGCATCGTTAGCACCCATCTGTCCCAAAGCATTTGCACCGGCGACACCCACTTCTGCTTGTTTTTCAACTTGAAAAGCTCCTATATTAACGGATTGTGTCTGCTTATGCTGTGCGTATTGTCCTTCTTCTCTCTGAATGCGAAGTCTCTCAACATAGTCAGTTGTTTCAGCTTGAATTCTTGTAGCCGCAATGTCCTTTGTAACTGCCATAAGTTGCCTGTAACCTTCACTAGACTTGTCGATTTCAATGGCTCCAATGTCAATGCCGGAGACACTCACACCAAAGTTTTCTCTTAACCTTTCAGCTATATCATACTCGACGATGTCATTAATCTGCGATGTTTTACTCTCTATTTGGATTACAGGTATATTGTTAGCAGCAGGAGCATTGGTAACTGTATCTTTAATATAACGGCTCACTGCATCACGAATTTGATGCTGAAAATCCTCAAGATTAAAACTACTGAGTCTATGAAGTTTAATAAACTCTCTGTAATCGCTAATCTTGAAACTTACAGTTCCTCTAACGGCAATCGGAACGCCAAAATCTGAGAACCTCGGATCATACACATCAAAATAGGGTACAGCAAATTTAGTCTGAACAATCTGAGCAAGGTTAATAAAGTATATTTCTGCTTGAAAAGGTGTTCCTCCTTCGTAAGCTAATCCAACAATGCTGGCAAGTACGGGAAAGTTTTCCGTTTTGATAATTTGGTCATAAGGACCAACAATAAAATCCTGCATTTGCCCGTTTGGTTGCTTGTAAACAAATACTGCAACTTCACCATCCTTTACTCTTAGCGATGAGCCCCAACGAATAGCATTTTCGCGATTATTCTCACCGAGTTCTGAACCGGAAGGATGCCACTTCCAAATTAAATATGATGGTTCATCACAGCGGATTTCATCCATAAATCCGCCTGTTCTTTTATTCTTATCAAACAGCGCCATATAATTATCCTCCTTTGTGTCATTTCAGATATTATCTTTTTTTGAATATAATATATCCGATAATTATTAGCACAAATATGCCAATAGCAATGCCAATCGTTGCTCCGGGATTCCAAAGAAGCCCTAAAAGGAAGAACCAGCCAGCAACACAACTTGCGCCAATAAGAAATCCTCGCACTTTTTTATTTTTTAATTGCTTTTTCTTTTGGTCGTAAATTTTCTTAATCTGTGCAAAATCAGAACTGTTTCCCATAGAGATTCTTGCTTTCTCATAAACCTGATCTAATTTTGAAATCCATGCTTTAGTAACCACATCATCAGTACCATGTTTTACATCAATATTTGAAGAAGCAAGTAGCATAAATTCCATAATATCTTCTTTTGTATTGGGAACAGAATAATTGATAATCAGATTTGCTTTTTCCTGATGTTTTTGTTCTTCCCATCGGTCTCTTGCTTCTTCCGCTTCATCTTCATCTTTGAAATCCCTGCCGAACACCATTTTCATTACAGACTTTTTTTCTTCAAAAGCAGGCATTTTCTGAGCTTCTATTCGCTCCAGTTTTACGGCAAATTCACGGACAGAACTGGCAGTGTGAGTATCCCTTATTTCGTGCCCACACGCAGGGCAATGCGTTACAAACGCTTGTAATACTTCGCCGCAATTTGGGCATTTATGTATATTACCTTCATATACTGTTTTTCTTTCAGTATTTGGTTCATGGGAAAATGTTTCATAAGTAGGTTCATTAATTGTGTTGTGTTCTGGAGTAGATTCAGTGGTCTGTATGACTGCCTTACCACATCCTTTGCAAAATCTCGCTCCATCATCTAGTTTAGTTCCGCAATAAGAACAAAAACGTATTTGATTATTACTTTCCATATCCCTGTTTTCTCCCTTGATAACGATTTTGTCAAATCAAGTCATTATTCATCATTAGTTTTTACGGCATCACAAATATCGCCTATATTGCAGTCAAGATATTCGCATATTCTTAACAAAACTGAAAGCGCAACTTCTTCATTTCTCCTCAGCTTGGTCATTGTTCCAGTAGCAATATTAAGGTCTTTGCGTAGCGTAGCAGGAGATATTTCTTTTTCAATCAGTAGTATCCATAGCTTTTTGTAGCTTACTCGCAAACTACGCACCTCCTGTAAGCACGAAAATGATTTCACTAACACTATTATAGTATATAACCAAATAAGCATTTTGTCAACTATTTTGATTAATAATATCTCTATTATTCGCAAGAAGTTGCGAATAAATGGCTTGAATATTTCAGAGCCGTATAAGATGTTGGCTGTTATTAATGTTTCAATTGTCTCTTTTTAATCAACATTACTCGATAAAGAATATCATCTCGTTTATTATCCAAATAAGAAGTAGACATTTAGGGCAGAAAGAAGCCTTAATTCAGGCTGTTTTCGACACACGAACATCGAGGGGCAAGGTGTTTATACCTTACCCCTCGATATTACATAATGTAGCATTTTGATTAGCTTTATATGTAGATTATTTCTGTATTGACAGTTTCCGTGACCGCATCTCGCAGAGCGTTCATTCTACCGACCCATAACATAGGGTTTTCGGCTTTCAGCTTTTCGGTAATACCCTCACGCTTTGCTCGTTTCTTCATAAGACGGTCAAAAAGTTCTTGAGCCTGTTCTTCAACATCGGCAAGATAGGTATTTATTTTGCCACTTGTTAGCAATGTTGAAAATAACACTTTTCTATGTTGGCGAATGTACCGCAAATGTCGCTGTCCCCAAACACCTATATATCTTTCTTCCTTTTCGGCGGGTAATTTCAAACAGGGGATAAGATAATCACCCTGCTGTTCGTATGTACCGCCCATTTGCTCAAAAATTGTCTTTTCCATAATCTTAAACCTCCGTCATCTTAATTCTAAATTTCTTAATCGGCGCGTGAGCAAATTTGATAATAAGTTCATCAACTGCATCTGTATATCTTCCGTCTGAAATCAGTTTATTTCTCAAATTGTTCAAACTGTTGATAATAACGCTACGCTCATAATCATCAATCGCTAAGTAGTATTTTTGCTTTCGCATAAGCTCAACCTCCTTTTCATCTACATTGTAGCAGGAGATTATTAAGATGACGAATGTGCGATTATATTTCTGAACATAAAAAAGACAGCGTAAAAAGCATTTCTGCCTTCTACGCTGTCTTTCCGCCTTTGTAACGCCCATAAAGTTGTATTTTTTATGTATTTTCAAATTACTTCCTTATGTGGCGTTAGCATTGAGTTGTCGGCTGTTTTATCTATTGACATTGATATATTACTTGATTATAATACAGTTGATTTATAAAAAATGAAAGGAAAGCGATTTTTTGCAGGAAAATGCAGCAAAAACGAAAAAAGACAAAACTACTCTTTTGATGACTGAAGGAAATATTTGGAAGCTTCTTATTGTTTTTTCTATTCCTCTTATCTTGGGTAACCTTCTTCAGCAAATGTATAATACAGCCGATTCGATTATTGTAGGTAATTTTGTTGGCAGTAACGGTCTTGCGGCAGTCGGCGCCGGCACCGCTCTTATTAATTTGATTATTGCTTTTGCGCAGGGTGCGGCTGTAGGTGCAGGCGTTGTTGTGTCGCAGTATCTCGGTGCTAACAGAAAGGAACAGGTCAAAACATCCGTTCATACGGCTATGTGCATAGCTGTTATTTTAGGCGTGGTTTTGTCACTGCTCGGTGTATTTCTAAGCCCGTCTTTGCTTGTTATGATGAAAACACCTAAAGAGGTATTGAAAGCTTCTTCTCTTTATCTTCAAATTTATTGCGGCGGTCTTATTTTTAACGTAATTTATAATATGGCAACCGGTATTTTAAATGCGGCAGGTAATTCTAAAAAACCTCTTGTTTATCTTGCCGTTGCTTCTGTAACAAATATTATCCTTGACCTTGTTTTAATTAAGGTTTTCAAGCTCGGCGTTATGGGTGCGGCTATTGCGACGGATATCAGTCAGGCACTCTCTTGCGTGCTTGCGCTCGGGTATTTATTCAGAGTTAAATCGGATTATAAACTTTACATTAAAGAGTTGAAAATCAATAAGGATATAGCTGTTAAAATTATTAAAATAGGCTTGCCGACAGCTATTCAAAATATGGTCATTTCGTTTTCAAACGTTCTTGTCCAGTCAAGTGTTAATACATACGGTGCTACTGCAATGGCAGGTTATGCGGCTTACCTGAAAATAGACGGATTTAATATTCTTCCGGTTTTGAGTATAAGTATGGCTGTTACTACATTTACAGGTCAAAATGTAGGCGCTCATAAACTCGACAGGGTTAAAAAGGGTATGTACTATGCTCTTGTAATGGTGCTTATATATACTGTTTTTATCGGTGCTGTTCTTCTTTTAGGCTCTCATCAGGTGTTGGGAATGTTTACTCATAATGAGAATGTAATTAAATACGGTCAGCTTGCTATGAAGTATTTTTGCCCGTTCTATTTCCTTTTGGGTATTTTAAATACTCTTGCAGGAACGGTCAGAGGTGCAGGCAAGGGTGTTCCGCCTATGCTTATATTGCTTTTCTCAATGTGCGTATTCCGTATTCTTTGGATTAAAATTGCGTTGCCGTTTTATTCAAGCATTGACGGTGTATTTATTCTTTATCCCATTTCTTGGCTTGTCGGTGCAATCCTTATGGCACTTTACACAAAGTTCGGAAAGTGGCTTCCGCACGAGCAAATTAAGCTTAAAAAATAAATGTTGACTTTATTATTTCTTATGTTATAATAACTTTACGAAAACAAGTGTGGATTTTTCCTGACTTATTGTCACCTTTTCGCCATACAGTCTTTTGGCTGTATGGCTTATTTTATGCCTAAATTTATGAATGAGAGGAGTATTTATGAAAAACGAAACATTTATGAAAGAAAAACCCGTTTTGCCGCTTATTATTTCAATGGCGCTTCCTATGGTTATTTCTATGTGTGTAAATTCACTTTATAATATTGTTGACAGTTACTTTGTTGCAAAAATCAGTGAAAATGCTATGACATCTCTTTCACTTGTTTATCCCGTTCAAAATTTTATTAACGCAGTCGCTATCGGTTTTGGCGTCGGAATTAATGCAGTTATCGCTTTTCATCTCGGTGCAGGTGATAAAGAAAAGGCTGATGATGCCGCAACTCAAGGTCTTTTGCTTTCTTTAATTCACGGCGTTGTTCTTACCGTATCGTGCATTTTTATTATGAGACCTTTTTTGTCCGCTTTTACAAAGGACAGCAACGTAATTTCACTCGGCGTGCGGTATTGCAATATTGTATTTCTCTTTACAATTATTAACAGCTTAAATCTCTTTTTTGAAAAGCTTTTTCAGGCTGTCGGAAATATGAAAATAACAATGATAGGCTTAATGGTTGGCTGTATAACAAATATTATTTTAGACCCGATTATGATTTTCGGTCTTGCATTTATGCCGAAAATGGGAATTAAAGGTGCTGCGCTTGCAACGGGTATAGGTCAATGCGTAACCTTTATTATTTATGTTGTTTATTATGTTTCAAAACCTTTAAGCGTCAAGGTAGAGAAAAAATATGTAAGACTTACTTCTCATATGGTTAAAAAACTTTATTCTATCGGTGTTCCCGCCATATTGAATCTTGCTTTGCCGTCACTTCTTATTTCTTCTCTTAATGCTATATTAGCCGCTTTTTCGCAGGTCTATGTTCTCGTGCTCGGTGTCTATTATAAACTTCAAACATTTCTTTATTTGACTGCTAACGGTATAGTTCAGGGTATGCGACCGATTATTGCTTATAATTACGGTGCGGGGGAACACAAAAGAGTACGTCAAATATACTCATATGTTCTTATTATGATTGCCGCTATTATGGCAGTAGGTACAGTTATCTGTTTGGTTATTCCGTCTAATATAATTTCACTTTTTACCGATAATGCACAAACCGTAAAACTCGGTGCAACAGCTTTGAGAATTATAAGCGCTGGCTTTGTTGTATCAGCCGTATCGGTAACTTCCTGCGGCGCTCTTGAGGGACTCAGTAAAGGTTTTCCGTCGCTTGTTATTTCTCTTTGCAGATATATTGTTATAATTATTCCTGCCGCATTCATTTTAAGCCGTTTTATGGGCGCTGTAGGCGTTTGGCACGCTTTTTGGGTTGCTGAACTGCTTACCGCTGTTATATCTTTATTCGTCTATAAAAAATCGGTCAAGCTTAATAAATAAATAGCCTTTTTATTTACATATTTTTTGATGTATGTTAAAATATGCATATAAGGGGCTGATTTTATGAAATTTTATCAAATAACCGATTTGCATTATTATCCTGCAAGGCTTTTAAAAGCAGAGGGTAAAGAGTGGGTCAACCGTGCAATGTATGACCAAAAGTGTATTGCCGAAAGTGAGGCGATACTTGACGCTGCTATTCAAATGCTTCTTGACGATAAGGAAGTTGACATTATTCTTATCACAGGCGATAATGTTTGTGACGGCGAAAGAGTAGGTCATATATCTCTTGCCGAGAAACTGCACAAGCTTACCAATGCCGGTAAAAAGGTTTATATTATTACAGGTACTCACGACCTTCATCCTGAACCAAAAGGATATTCAAAAGAAAAGGGCGAATACGTTGTTGACGGTTGCACGAGGGAAGAGCTTGAAGAAATTTACGGTGATTTCGGTTTTAATGACGCCATTGCAAAACACCCTGAAACGTTTTCTTATGTTTCTCAACTTGACGATAACACAAGACTTCTTGCTCTTAATGATGACGGTATCGGTTGGGAAGACGGTTTTCACGGCTATTTTGAAGAACAGCTCAATTGGATTAAAGAGCAAATTGCCGATTGCAGAAAAGCAGGGCAGAAAATGATTGCAATAACGCATCACCCTTTGCTTGCACCAAGTCCGATTTATGAATTTTATTGCAAAAATCAAATGCTCGGTGATAATGAGAAAATAGCAAATCTTTTTGCCGATAACGATATACATTTTGTGTTTACGGGGCACACACATATGCAAAATATTAATTATTTTGATACCCCGAAAGGCAATAGAGTTTATGACATCAATACCGCTTCTCTTATCGGTTACCCGAGCCCTATTCGTAAAATGGAACTTGATGATAATAAGCTGACTGTTAAAACTTTACATCCTCAAAATGTTAAATATGATTTCGGCTCAAAATCTTATATGACCTACAGCCGTGACCATTTCGATTTTATGCTCAAAGATATTATTGATTCTGCCGCTAACGATATTGACAGATTTGTCGAGGTTGCCGAGTGTTTCAGTTTGCATAGAGAACAGGCTGAAAAAATCAAAGTGCCCATCCATATTTTAGGTAAACTTCTTGATACACTGACATTTAAAAAAGCAGGCACTGTTCTTATGTGCAAAAGCAAAATTGCACCGAGAATGTATAATGTACGCCTTGCAGATTTTATTATTACATTAGTAAGAAATATTTACGCAGGCGACGAACCTTATGCTCCCGGGTCTGCCGAATACGATTCCTTTATGGCGATATATGACAGATTATCACCGATTATCCATAAGATTTTTAAAGGCGATGAGATAGACGATGTCATTAAAGGAATACTTTATGATGACGGTTTCCCTGACAGTGACGCTGTTTTGGAAGTGCCTGAGTTTATTAATTAATTAAACAGATTAAACAAAGCATTAATTACACAGCAGATTATTATTCCGTTTGTAAGAGGGGTTATGATTGAAAGCAGGGTGTATTTAATGCTTTTTGTTTCTTTGAAGATAGTAAACAATGTTGTTGCACAGGGAAAATGAAACATACTGAATATGCAGGCGCAAAGTGCCGTCTTTATTGTCCAGCCGTTTGCAATCAGTATTTCCTTTAGACTTTCAACAGACGAATAATCGCTCAATACACCGCTTGAAAGATATGTCATTAATGCAATCGGGAGAACTATTTCATTTGCCGGCAAGCCGAGTATAAACGCCATCAGCATTACTCCGTCAAGACCTATTAATTTACCTAATGGGTCAAGCTTAGTTGAAATAATATTTAAAAGGGAAGAGTTATCAACATTTATATTTGCAAGTGCCCAAATTATCAGCCCTGCCGGTACGGCAACTGCAACAGCTCTGAAAAGCACAAGTAAAATTTTATCCCTTATTGTTGAAATTATTACATTTTTAAAATCGGGTACTCTGTATTTCGGCAGTTCAAAAACGAGGGAACTGCTTTTTCCTTTTAAAACCGTTTTGCTTAATACCTTTGAACTTGTCATTGTGCATATAACCGACAGTATAATAAATCCTAAGAGTATAAAACTTGCGAGTACGGAATTTTTTGCCAAGAAAATTGTTATAATTGCAATTAAAAAAGGAAATCTGCCGTTGCAGGGTGTGAGTGAATTTGTGATTATCGCTATTGCTCTTTCTCTCGGTGAATCGATTATTCTTGCACCTGTTACACCGACAGCATTGCACCCAAGTCCCATACACGTTGTAAGCGCTTGTTTTCCGCAGGCGTTGCACTTTTCAAACGGTCGGTCAAGGTTAAATGCAAATCTCGGAAGTATTCCGAAATCTTCAAGTATTGCAAAAAGAGGGAAGAATATTGCCATTGGTGGCAGCATAACCGCTATTACCCATAAAAGAACTTTTAACATTCCGTCAATAAGCAGACTTATAAGTATAGGTGATAACCGTGCCTGTGCCATTTTGCCTGACAACATATTTTCAAAATCATTGAATATTTTTGAAAGAAATTCACTCGGGTAATTTGAAAGTTTAATTGTTATCCATAATATTAAGCCGAACATTAACAGCATAATCGGGATTGAGGTGTATTTTCCGAGAATAATATTATCAAGAAATTCCTCTCTTTTTTCTTTTTTTGACGGTGCTTCTTTTACTGCTTTTTCATTCACAAATTCCGCTTTGTGTGCTATGTTTTCAATATCTAAGGCACTTAAATCATAATCCTTTTTTGAATAATAATCTTCGCTGTTTGTTGAAATAAGATGTATTTGTTCGAGAAGTTCATTTATTCCTTTTCCGCTTCTTGCCGTTGCCTTAATAACCGGTACGCCTAATAGATTTTGTAAAATGTTCCTGTCAATTTCAATGTTTCGTTTTTTCGCTTCATCACAAAGATTGAGCATTACCACGATTTTGTTAGTTATTTCAAATATTTGATAAAATAGCATTAAATTTCTTTGTAGCATTGTTGAATCGATTACAACCACTACGCAGTCGTATTTTTCTTTTAAAAGATAATCTCCGGCAACTTTTTCCTCTTTGCTTGACGGCAATAAACTGTATGTACCGGGCAAATCTATCAGTTTGTAATTGTTATATTTATAATAGAATTTGCCTGCTGCCGAGTCGACTGTTTTTCCAATCCAATTGCCTGTGTGTTGATGCATACCGGTAAGTTCGTTAAATACCGTGCTTTTTCCGACGTTGGGATTGCCCATTAATAAAACTTTTTTGCATTTCATATATAAGCCACCTCTATGTTTTGCGCATCTTTTTTTCTTATCGCAAGTTTGCTTGAACATATTTGATATGCGATAGGCGAGCGGCTTAAACCTATATTTTTACACTCGATTTTCTGCCCTTTTGATATTCCTAATTCATTTAATCTGTTTTTTAAGGAGCAGTTATCGTCAATTGTTATTATTTTGCATATTTCGTTTTCTTTCATTTGAGAAAGAAGCATATATTCTCCACACCTTTCGTGTACTTTTTGCTATGATTATTCTATGAAAGGAAGCAGAAATTGTTAAATTGCTCAATTCTATTGAAATTATTTTTAATGCGTGATATTATAATTACTATATTATTAATATAAGAGGTAATTTTTATGGGAAATCAATTTATTATGCCTAAGCAGGTATTTTACGGCGAAAACGCTCTTAAAGATGCGGCTGACGTTATCGCATCACTCGGTAAAAAAGCTCTTGTTGTTACCGACCCTATGATGATGAAACTCGGCACGGCACAGATGGTTTTAGACATTCTTGACGAAAAGGGCGTTCATTACGCTATTTATTCAAATATTACAGGTGAGCCTACAGATAAAATGATTGAAGCCGGTCTTGATGTTTATAACGACCAGTCTTGTGATTTTCTTATTGCTGTCGGCGGCGGCTCTCCGATAGATTCAATGAAAGCTATTGCCGCAGTATCAACAAGTGGTGGCTCAATTGATGATTATCTCGGTAAAGTTATTACTGTTCCTACGCCTCCGATGGTTGCTATTCCTACAACTTCGGGTACAGGTTCGGAAGCTACACAGTTTACAATTATCACTAATACCGAAAAAGATATTAAAATGCTTCTTAAAGGCGCTGTATTAATGCCGGATATCGCTATTGACGACCCTGCGTTTACTTTAACCGCACCTAAGTCTGTTACTGCCGCTACAGGTCTTGACGCACTTTGCCACGCATCAGAAGCTTATACTTCACGTAAGTCACAGCCGCTTACAGATGAATTTGCTCTTTCTGCTATTAAAAAGATTTTTAAATATCTTCCTGTTTGCTATAATGACGGTTCAAATGTTGAGGCAAGAGCACAAATGTCGCTTGCCGCACTTGAAGCAGGTGTTGCTTTCAATAACGCTTCTGTAACCGTTATCCACGGTATGAGCCGTCCTATCGGTGCACTTTTCCACGTTCCTCACGGTATCAGCAACGCTATGCTTCTCTCATCTTGCTTTACTTATGTTTACGACGGAGCATATGACCGCTTTGCAGATATGGCACGTGAAATCGGTGTTGCAAATGACAGTGACGATGACAAAATTGCCGCTAAGAAATTTATTGACGCTTGTAACGAACTTTGCAAAATTTGTGAAATTCCCACTCTTGAAAAATACGGCATTGATAAAGACGAATTTTTTGCTAATATGGACAAGATGGCTGATGACGCTATGGCATCGGGTTCGCCGTCAAATACTATCAAGGAACTTAATAAGGACGACTTATTAAATATCTATAAAGAACTTTGGAAATAAAAAGAAAGGAAATTATGAAGAAATCTATTAAAATACTCAGCGCTTTTCTTGCTGTAATTATGGCTTTTGCATCAACCTCGGTTGCGTTTGCATCAACTAAAATGACAGTAAAATTATTAGATAAAAACAGTAAGACTTATACCTCAACTTTCACAAATGATTCGAGATTTGATTCGTTTTCGAGAATGATGGGTATTGACGTATCCGAACATAATAAAACAATTGACTTTAACAAGGTTAAAGCAGACGGAATTGATTTTGTTTATGTCAGAGTAGGTTATACCGGTTATACAAAGAAAAAGTTTTCGCTTAATTATGACCCTTATTATCAGGAAAATATAACTAATGCGCTTAATGCAGGTTTGCAGGTCGGTGTTTATTGGTATTCTCAGGCTTTGAGTGAAAACGAGGCTGTTCAAGAGGCAAATAAACTCATTGACGTTATAGGCACATATAATATCACATTGCCTGTAGTTGACGATTATGAGTTTGCTGCAGGAGTAGGTGAAGACGGCAGGCTGTACAGCGCCAACCTTTCTAAGGCTCAAATGACAGCAAACAGCCTTGCATTTTTGAATAGAGTTTCTCAAGCAGGATATACTCCTTGCTTTTATGCAAATTACAGTTTTCTTAAAAATAGGGTAGACGCTTCGCAAATTTCCGCTGTTTCTAAAATTTGGCTTGCTCATTACAATAGCTCAACCGATTATCCGGGTGATTATGAATATTGGCAGTTTACTTCGTCCGGAAAAGTCGACGGCATTTCGGGCAGAGTTGATATGAATGTTTGGTATCAAGGTGCACAGCAAGGAATTATTAATGCGCCGGTTGCACCGACAGTCACTCAGCCTACTGCTAAAAAGGTGACAGGTGTTAAACTTAAAGCAAGAACAAATACCACATTGACTTTCTCTTGGACTTCTCAGCCTTACGCCGAATATTATAACGTTTATAAGTATGATTCTAAGAAAGATAAATATGTTCGCATTGCATCAACACCGGGTAATGTAAATACATATAAAGTTACAGGGCTTCCGGAAGGCTCATATTTCAGATTTAAGATTACTGCTGTAATCGGCGGTAAAGAAGGGGAGAGAAGCGAGCCTTATAAAGTCGTGACTACTCCTCGTAAGGTGCAAACAAAACTTGCAACAAGCACTAAGAAAAGAAAAATAACTTATAAATGGAAATCGACTACAGGTACGGGATATCAATATCAGTGGTCAACAAGCAAAAACTTTAAGAAAAACTATTTAACTAAGACTACTAAGAAAACAAACGTAACAATTTCAACGTCACAAAGCAAAACATATTACGTGCGTGTAAGAGCATATAAAACTCATACAAACGGCACTAAATATTACGGCAAGTGGTCAACGGTTAAAAAGGTAAAAGTTAAATAAAATAAAAGCACATCAATGGATTAACCGTTGATGTGCTTTTTTACGTTAAGTATATCAGTTTTTGTTACCGTAAAGCTCTTCGTGAAGTTTTTCAACCTCGCTTTTAGTAAGCTTGTAGCAAAATGCCATAAGTATAAACATAATTACAAGAATAATTGCAGGAATTACAGTTGCGGCGTCATATAGTTTTGATAATACCGCTTCATTTTGGAAAGCCTTTGTGCCCTCATAACCTATTACTCCGAGAATAGCAGAAGCACCTGAGCCTGCGGCGGTTTGACCGAGCTTTCTTACAAATGAATATACGCTGTAGGCTGTACCTTCCTCACGTCTGCCGGAAAGAAGCTCCTGATAGTCGGTTACATCCATTACAAGTGCCCAGACCTCAAGCACAAGGAATGTTTGACCTGCACCCGAGAAGAAAACAAGAACAAGGAAAACATACGGATTACTTGCAAGAGGTGTAAAACGCATAAGAACCATTATTATATTGACTACAGCAGCAAATAAAAGCCCTGTTGCGCATATTTCTTTTTTGCCGAATTTTCTTATGAGTTTATTCATAAAGGGCAGGAAAAGAGCCATAGGAAGATATGTGCAAACGGTTACTAAGCTGTAAAGACCCGGCTTATCAAAGTATGTTTTGAAAAGATAGTTATAAATTGTTTGGGTATACATTTGAAAGCCGATTAGAAGCATTGAAATTAGGCAAAGTACGATAAACGGCTTGTTTTTGAGCATAACTTTAATTGTTTTGAATAAATTATAATCGCTCGTTTTTTGAGTAGGCGGAAGCTGTATTCTTTCCTTTGTAAGCTTAAAATGGGTGATGATAATTATTACCGAAAGAACAGCCAGCGCACCGACAGCAATTGAAAGTTTTGTTGAATCAAGCACTTTTGCCTTGCTTCCGTCAGCGCCAATAACGGTACTGTAAACTACAAGAGGCAAAAGAATTTGAGCAGGAAGTCCGCCGATGCCAGCACCGACCGAACGCCACATAGAAAGAGATGAACGTTCAACCTCGTCATCTGTAATAACCGAGGCAAGCGAGCCGTAAGGAATATTAATACCCGTATACATCATACCGTAGAAAATATATGTAATATACGCATAAATCAAATATTGATTGTCAGTTAAACCCGGTATCTTATAAAACATTAAAAAAGCCCCGATTGCAAGGGGAAAAGAAGCCCAAAGAATGTAAGGTCTGAATCTTCCGTATTTCGTCGGCTTTCTTGAATCAATAAACGCACCCCACATAGGGTCATTGATTGCGTCCCATATTCTTGCAACAAACATAAGTATAGCAATTTTACCCGCCGCAATTCCCAAAACGTCGGTGTAAAACATATTCAAAAACGACGATACCAAGCCGAATGTCATTATTCCGCCCATATCGCCGAGTGCATAGCCGAGTTTGTCTTTTACTTTAATTCCGTGTGTTTCCATAAATTATCCCCTTAATGTTCATATTAAACAAAATGCTTAAAAATACTTCGATAATATTATATAAAATCAACAAAAATATGTCAATTGTCATTTTTGTTAATATGTCATATTTTTATTGATTTACACGCTTTTTAGTGGTATTATTTATTTGTAGCTTTTGAAAGGGGAATATTTTATGGTTAATATTTATTCTTTTTCCCAAATGAATGAGGTTGCTCCTCTTATGGATGAGAAAACCTTTGATTATATAAGTGAATGCGAAGTTGAAAGTTTTGAAAGCTTTGCAGATTTCGATTTACTTGCATTTGATTATTATGATGTCAGAAGTAATGATACAGAAGACTCAAAGACCTTGATTTATCTTGATAATAAAAACCTGTTTTTCTTTTGCGAAAATAATGCAGGTGTAAAAATGATTAAGCAAATTGTATCCGAAATCGATAAAAATTACAGCAACGAACAGCTTTTATACAGCTTCTTTGTTAAACTTTTAAAAGGTGATATGGATTGTCTTGATAAGTTTGAGGAAAGGCTTAATTATGAGGAGGCTAAGCTTCTTTCGGGTGCAGAAAAGGATACGCTTGATACAATTCTTGATTGGCGAAATGAGCTTATGCGACTTAAAAGATATTATCTTCAGCTTGATATTATTTTTGATGAGATGAGTGCCAACGATAATGATTTGCTTTCAAAGCCTACACTTAAAAAAATATCCATTATCGGCGCAAGAACCGACCGTTACCTTAATGCCGTTCGTAACTTACAGGATATCGTAAGCCAAATGCGTGAAGCATATCAGTCTCAGCTTGAAATTCAGCAAAACGATTTGATGAAAGTCTTTACAGTCGTTACCACCGTATTTTTGCCGCTTAATCTTATTACCGGTTGGTACGGTATGAACTTTAAGGATATGCCCGAGCTTTCCTGGCGCTACGGCTACGGCTCAATTATTATTGTTTGCTTTTTAATAGTAATCTTTTTGCTGTATTTGTTCAAAAAGAAAAAGTGGATATAAGTCAAAGATGCCGATTACGAAGTTTTCCTAATCGACATCTTTTTTTATACTCATTTTTCTTAATTTGCTGACAGTAGGTTTTACGAGAAAAATAGTTAAAACAAATGATAAAATATCTGCAACGGGTTGGGCGAGTGCAATACCTGTTTGACCGAATATGCGAGGTAACAGCAGTATTGCCGGAATATAAAATATACCTTGCCTTGCAAGGGCTAATATTGTTGCTTTACCCGATATTCTTAAAGACTGCATAAGCATATTTGAAGCGGTACAAAAACCTGTTACAACCATTGCAAAACTTTGATACCTGAGTGCCTGCACTCCTGCTTTTATAACATCGCTGTCTTTTCTGAAAATTGCTACAAGTTCGGGTGCAAAAATATAACCTATAACCGATAGGGCGGTAATAATTATTGTTGTGATTATTGCAAGAAATTTATAGCCTTGATAAACTCTGTCATATTTCTTTGCGCCATGGTTGAAACTGCAAACAGGCTGATATCCCTGGCCGTAGCCGATAACAACAGCCATACCGATAAAAATAACTCTGTTATAAACGCTCATTCCTGCGATAACAGCGTCGCCGTATGGTGCACACGCAAAGTTCATAGCAATATTTGCAATTGTTCCTATTCCTTGCCTTGAAAGCGACGGTAAACCGTTTTTGAATATTGTTAAATAGATTTTACCGTTCGGCTTAAACTGTTTTAACGATACCCTTATATTTTCGTTTTTGAATGTTCCGAAATAAAGGATAAAAAAGCCGATGATTTGGCTGATAACAGTCGCCAAAGCCGCACCTGCAACTTCTAATTTGAATGTAAATATAAATAACGGGTCAAGCGCAATGTTTAGTATGCTTCCCGTGAGTATGCCTATCATTGAATAAAGCGCACTGCCTTGATATCTTAATTGATTATTTAAAACAAACGAGCCTAATATGAATGGGGAACCGAGTAAAATATATTTCAAATACGTTGAGGCATAGGCGACTGTGGTTTTAGTTGCGCCGAGCATTAATGCAATTGATTTTGAAAAAAATAAGCCTATAATCGCAAGCAGTACACCGATACTTATTACAGTAAACAAAGCCACATTTGCATAAATTTCTGCGTCTTTTTTCCTTCTTTCTCCCAAAAGTGTGCTAATCATTATTCCGCTTCCGTTTCCGAAGAAAAAACCGATTGCCTGAAGAAGAGTCATTATTGAAAAAACTATTCCGATTGACGCTACGCTTTGCGTGTTTATTTTACCTACAAAGAAGCTGTCAGCCATATTGTAAAAAGCAGATACAAGCATTGACAAAATTGTCGGCACGGCAAGGGAAGAAATTAAACTTTTAATCGGCGCATTCGCAAGCTTGTCATATTTATTTTTGTATTTTTCAGCCATTTTCTCACTCTTTTATTTTTTTACGTTGTTTTTCGTATTGCACCTTAATATTATTTATAATGATTAAAGAATATATACTCAAAAAAATAATGCACTTAAGGGACGCACTGCATAAAGAATAATTGCTCAAAAAATAAAGAAGCAGCGAAATACTGCGTTAAAATTATAGCGAGGCGGCAAGCCTTCAATATAATTTATGCCTTATCTTTCATCTTTTTCTTTTATTTTTGAGTGCGAATCAGTTTAAACCACATTCTTCTTTATGTAGTGCGCCCCAAAGTATAGCGCTTTAAGTGCATTTTATCATAATTTATTAATGTTTTTCAATATTATGCCGCATAATCGTTTGAATTTGCACAGATTTTGACCATATCTAATCCGTCATATTCTCGAAACGCTCTTTCAACTCTTTGCATATGTCTTTTTTCGAATTCCTTTTCCTTTTTTCTGCTTTTAGTCTTTTTCTCATCAATATAATAAAATACTCCGCCGACTGTTAATAATGTGATTACGTCAAGCGCAACAAATAATTTCATTTCGTTTTCAGTCAATGTGCCGAAAAGATTGAAAGAAACTGCGCAAATTCCAAATCCGCAAAGAAGCGTAACTGTTGTGATTAATAAACCTTTGAATAACTTTTGAACTGATTTTTTCATTTTGAAAAACCTCCTTGTTTTTGATTACAAATTCATTTTACCAAAATAAAATTTATATTCAATAGGCTTGGAGGCAATAGTCCGTATTATAGGACTACTAAAACAAGTGTTCTAAAATTATTTGACTTTTAATTTATTGCTTTTTTCAGTGTTTTAGCGGCTTTGAGCAGTTTACTTGAAGGAATACCGGAGGGGGATAAAACTATTGTTATTACTCCGTTTTCGTATTTTTCCACAAATAAAGATATGCTGTTTTCTTCAAAGACTTTAATGTCTTTGTCAAACTTGACGCTCATTATTATTTGAAGTGTATTTTCACTTATTGAAATATTCGCATTCGGAAACTCGTTTTTTAAAATTGAATAAAAGTTTTTTGTTTTATTTGAATAAAGGCGTCTTATTTTTCTCGTTTGCGAATTAATATGACCGTCACGTATGTATTGACACAAGGCTATTTGCTCGGTCTTACTTGCGGTTTGAGCAAATTTGTACTTGTTTTTATTAAAAATCTCTGCCAATTCTTTATTAAGCACCATAAAACTTATTCTTATACCCGGAAGAAGCATAGCTGAAAACGAACCTATGTATATAACATTTCCGTGACCGAGAGTAAAAAGGGCAGGAGTCGGCTTGACGTTATACATAAAGTCGTTTTCGTAATCATCCTCAATTACTGTTGAATTGTTCTTGAATGAGTATTCTACAAGCTCTAAGCGCCTCTTGTTTTTCATAACATCTCCCCAACGTGTCATATGGGAAGGGGATACGTAAATTATGTCGGCGTTTTTATCTCTCGTATGAACTTTGAAGCCGTTGTCTTGAAATATTCCTATTCCCTGAACAAAACTTTTGTCGGGAAACGATACCGTTTTGTCTTTTTCGAAAAGAGAGGCAAGTATGTTTAAAAGTACGCCGACGCCGGCACCTATAACAATTCTGTCGGGGGAAGCGGTAACATTTCTTTTTTCTCTTATATATTTTGAAATTGCACATCTTAAATCATATTCGCCTTGCGTTTGGCTGTATGTTAAAAGTCTGTCTTTCTGCCTTAATGCGTTTTTTATGTATCTTTGCCACAATGATACGTCAAAACTCTCCGGGTCGGCAGATTCGCCGCAGAAATTATATTCTGTTTTTACTTCGTTTTCTTCAATATTTTGACTTTGATTTTCCTTGTTGAAAATCGATACAAAATATCCGCTTTTTTCCTTTGAAACAATATATCCGTCTGCACATAATTCAAAATAAGCGTTTTGTACCGTTGTTGTGGATACACAATATATTGCCGCCGCATCTCTTACAGACGGAATTTTGTCACCGTGCGAAAGCTGGCCCGTTATAATTTGTTCTTTTATATCATTATATAATTTACTGTATTTTTTCATAACTGTACCTTTAATTTGCGTAAAAACTGTGTATTTATTTAATTACAGATTTATTGTATAATAAATAATGTAAATAATCAAGAGAATAGGTGATTTTTTGAAAAAATGTGCCGTAATTAATGATATGTCAGGCTTTGGCAAGTGCTCGCTTACTGCCGCAATTCCGATTATGTCGGCTATGGAAATTGAGGTTCATCCTCTTTTGACTGCCGTTTTGTCGAATCAAACAGCATATGAAAGTTTTAAATCGTTATCGCTGACCGATACGATGAGACCTTTTATAGAAGAATGGAAAAAGCTTGGAGCAAAGTTTGACGGAATACTTACAGGTTTTGTTACCGATAAAACTCAGCTTGAAATAATATCCGATTTTATAGATACGTTTAAGGGTGAAAATACACTTGTTGTTGCCGACCCGGTTATGGCTGATAACGGTGCACTGTATGACGGATATGATATGAATATGTGCGACGTGATAAGAGAGTTTTGTTTTAAGGCTGATGTAATTACTCCGAACACAACGGAACTTGCCATTCTTGCCAATAAAGATAATCCTAACGTTTTAGATGAGAAATGGGTAAATGATTATTCCAATATCGAAGAAAGCCTTAATTCTCTTTATAAAAACGGAATTGCTAAAATAGTTGTAACAGGTTACAAGGAAAACGGCGCTATTTCAAATATAATTTTTGATGACGGTAAAATTTCAAAGGTAACAAATGAAAAAGTCGGCGGATATTACAGCGGTACGGGTGATGTTTTTGCATCAGTTTTAACCGGTTCGCTTTTAAACGGTAAATCGCTTGTCGATTCTTGCAAATGTGCAGGAAAATTTATTACAGATACTATTAAAGTTACCGATGTTTCAGACGGAAATGACGGTATCGCTTTTGAAAAAACTTTGAAGGAGCTGATTTCTTATGAATAAGGTGAACAGAAAAGTATTAAATATGGTCTATGCAGCTGTTTTTGCGGCAATGATTTTTGCACTTACAAGATTTATTCAAATTCCCGTTCCGGGCGGTGCAGGCTATCTTCATTTCGGCGACGCTATGATTTATATTGTGGCGTCAACTTTAGGCGGTCCGTGGGCACTTTTAGCCTCGGCTTTAGGTGCTGCGCTTGCAGATTTGTCCTCAGGTTTTGCTGTTTATGCACCAATCAGTGCAATTGTCAAAGTCTTAATTGCTTTGCCTTTTGTTCTTGTTAATAAAAAGAGCGAAAAGATATTGACACCGCTTACAATTTGTCTTACAATACCAAGCGGAGTAATCACTGTTTTAGGTTATTTTCTCGGCGATTTGATTGTAAACAGAGCTTACGCTGTTGCCGATATTCCGATGAATATAGTTCAGGCTGTGGCAAGTGCGATTATATTTGTTGTAATTTCTGCCGCATTTGACGCCGCAAAACTCAAGAAAAAATTATTCATCAATAATAATAAGTAAAGAAAGTGATTTTATGGCTGATATAGTTTATACATTAGAGGGCGATGTTTACCTCAATATTACTAATAAATGTCCTTGTAATTGTGCTTTTTGTATTCGTTCAAAGGGCGATGCTTACGGGGACGCTAAGGAACTTTGGTTTGATAAAGAGCCTACATTTGAGGAAATTAAAAAGGCAATAGACGATTATGATTTTCATAATGTTGATAAGGCGGTATTTTGCGGATACGGCGAGCCTACCAACGCATATGATAATTTAATTAAGTCTGCTAAATATTTAAAAGAAATTAACCCTAATATTAAATTAAGACTTAATACAAACGGTCTTTCCGACTTGATTAACGGCAAGCCGACAGCGAAGGAACTTTCCGGTATTTTTGATTATATTTCTGTTTCGCTTAATGAGCCTGATAGTGAAAAGTATGATAAAATTACAAGAAATTGCTTTAAAGGTAAGGCTTTTGACGCAATGCTTAAATTTACAAAGGAATGTGTTAAGGATTGTCCTAAGGTAAGAATGACGGTTGTTGACGTTATTTCCCCTGAGGATATTGAAAAATCCCGTAAAGTTTGCGAGTCAACAGGTGCAGAATTTAAAGTCCGTTCTTTTGAAAAAGGAAGATAATTTAATAAATGCTTAACGATACCGAGGAAATGCTCCTCGGTATTTTTTTCTTTACTTTTTTATCCGTCTAATATATAATAAATTTGGGCGATTTTGCCTAAATATTGTTATTTTTTTTTTGAGATGGTAAATATGAAAGAAAAAAAGGTCGGTGCGCTCGGGCCTAAAGTTTGGACTTCAATTTTGCTGTTCGGTCTTATAGGTCAAATTGCATGGGTTGTTGAAAATATGTATTTTTCAAGATTTATGCAAAACGAAATTACAAGAGCGCCTTACGCAACAACTTTAATGGTTGTCTTTTCTGCGATTTTCGCAACATTGTCAACTTTAATAGGCGGCGCATTGTGCGACAGAGCGGGTAAAAGAAAACTCTTTATTTGTTGGGGCTATGTAATATGGGGCTTTACAATTATGATGTTTGCCTTGGTACCTATGAAACCGAGTGCTGACAAGGTTTTGCCGATGGTAATACTTGTTGTCGTAATGGACTGCGTAATGTCAGTAATAGGTTCAATAAGTAACGACGCTTCTTTCAACGCTTGGATTACCGATATATCCAACACTGCAAACAGAGCAAGAGTTGATACCGTTTTGGCTGTTATGCCTCTTGTTGCTTTGGCTGTTGTTTTCGGCGGATTCGACTCTTTAACAAATGAAAGCGCTACAACAGGTGATTGGAAAAAGTTTTTCCTCATTTTGGGTATTATACCTACCATAGGCGGACTTTTGGGACTGTTTATTATGAAAGATAAAGAGGGAATAGTTCCTAATAAAAATAATACATTTTGGTCTGACTTTACGTATTCTCTTCAGCCTAAAATAATCAAGGAAAACAAGATGCTTTATGTCTGCCTTGCAGGAAATATGGTATCGGCTATTGCATATCAGGTGTATGTTAATTATCTCTTTAATATTGTTGAGGGTACGCTTAAAATCAAAAACTATATCATTCCTGTCGGAATAATTATGGTAGTTGCAGCTATAGGCTCGGTAATTATATCCGCTTTGATGGATAAATTCGGTAAGAAGCATTTTTATTATCCTACAATAATCGCCGGAATTGTCGGCTGTATAGTAATTTGGTGCGCTAAATTTTTCATAGATAAAAACGAAACTACTGAAATAGCGATACTTATTATCGGCGGAATACTTGTTATCGGTGTCAGTCTTGTTATGGCAGGTCTTTTTACCGCTTCTTACAGAGATTATATTCCCAAGGGTAAAGAGGGATTATTCCAAGGCTGCCGTATGGTTATGTATGTACTCGTTCCTATGATTATTGGTCCTGTTGTTGCTCAAATTATTATTACTTCGGCAAACAAAGGCGTTAGCGACAGCGATATTGTATATCCTATGGAACTTTTCCTCGGTGCGGCAATAATTATGCTTTTTGCTTTTATTCCGGCAAAAATAGTTAGGGACAATCAGCCGAACCAACACGAAAAATTATTGAACGAATTGCAACAATAATATGCAAAATAATCCAAATAATCCAAATAATCCAAATATTAACAAAATGTTCATAATGTGTTAATTATATATTCAATAATACAAGGTAATATAATACAGAAATTTAATTGAACTTTCAGTGGAAAGCAGTTATTGGGGTCAGAGTTTCTCCTCATTCAATTCATAAAATACTTTTTTCATTTCTCTGTCTGCTTTTAAAAATACTCCATCCACGGTTATGGCACAGCGATGTTCCCACAGCGTCGCTGTGTTTTTTTTGTTTAAAAGTGTAAAATTAAGGCAAGCCGTTTCGACTTGCCTTTACTTCGTTTTATAAAGTTTTTATTACTTATTTGTATGTTTGATATTTATAATTACAAGTTCGGGGTGGTTAAAAAGTCTTAAAGGAAATTCGGAATTTCCAAGACCTCTGCTGACAATTAGTTTAGGTCTTTTTCCGAATTCACCACGTGCATATTTCGGTAATATACCTTGTCCGGGTGAAAAAAGAGGTCCCATAAACGGCATAATCCATTGACCGCCGTGTGCGTGACCCGATAATTGCAAATCAAAATCATATTGAGAATAATTTAATTCTTTAATCCCTTCAAAATTTTCGGGGAAATGGCTTAGCACTAATTTGAATTTTTTACTTTTTTCAAGTTCTTTAAAATACGGGCTCATATCTTTATAAACAAAAGTTCCGTTTTTACGTGCTTTATAATCGGAAAAATCTGCTTGATTTTCGTCAAGCCCCAATATTGTGCAATATTTCGTATCGATACATTTGTTAAGAAGTACGTTAAAGCCTGTATTTTCAAGCTCTTTCATCAATGCATCGAAGTTTTCAAGCCGTCTTTCGTGATTGCCTGTTATGTAATAAACCGGTGCGATTTTCAAAAGCTCTTTTGCATAGTCAAGCATTTTTTCTTTGTTTTTACAGCGGTCGTTAATATAATCGCCCGTTATGCAGATAATGTCCGGTTTTTCGTTTAAAAGTTTTTCTAAAATTGATTTAAAAGGCTTTGAATGAAAGTCGGAAAGATGTGCTATTTTGAAATCGTTTTCGCAATCTTTGCTTTCAATGTCGTAGTATGTTGTATCAATTTTGTTGTTTTCATAATAGCAGAAGATGAAAAATAAGACTATCGCCAAAGAAATAACTAAATATATCATAAAATCACCGCTTTTATAATATAATTTATTTTGATTTTAGTCAATGTTTAAAATTTATTAGCAAATAAAAAGGGATTTTAGTGTATAATACGTATATAATATTGAAAGGGTGAGATTTTTGGACGCATCTATTCGTATTTTGGCAGAAGAAAACGAGAAAAAAATTCTTTGCGATAAAGCTTGCTTGGCTGTCAATTCACGTGGCAGAGTAAGACCTGAAGAGGAATGTAATGTCAGAACCTGCTTCCAGCGTGATAGGGACAGGATAATTCATTGTCAGGCATTTCGCCGTTTGAAACATAAAACGCAGGTGTTTTTGGCACCGAGCGGCGACCATTACAGAACAAGACTTACCCATACGCTTGAAGTTGCTCAAATTGCACGTACCATTGCAAGGGCATTAAGACTTAATGAGGATTTAACCGAGGCAGTTGCTCTCGGGCACGATTTAGGTCATACTCCTTTCGGTCACGCCGGTGAACGTGCACTTAATCAAGTTTGCGAAAACGGTTTTCGTCACTATGAGCAAAGCGTTCGTGTTGTTGAGAAAATTGAAAAAGGCGGCAAGGGTTTAAATCTTACGGATGAGGTTAAAAACGGTATTCTTTGCCATACAAGGGGCGAGGAGGCTTATACTCTCGAAGGGCAGATTATAAAAATTGCCGATAAAATCGCTTATATTAATCACGATATTGACGACGCCGAACGTGCCGGTGTTCTCGGGGAAGAGGATATTCCGCTTAGTTTAAGAATGCAGCTTGGTATGACTAAGTCCGAGAGAATCAATAATATGGTTATTGATGTAATAAAGAACAGTGATGATAAAATCCGTATGAGTGAAGACTGTTACGCCGGTTTTATGGATTTGCACGATTTTATGTTTACAGCCGTTTATACAAATCCTGTTTGTAAGGGCGAAGAAAAAAAGGCAGTTAATATGCTTTTGCAGATATATGATTATTTTATCAACCATATTGACGAAATGCCCGAAGAATACATAAATATTGCGAATGAGGACGGTAATGAACGTGCCGTATGTGACTATATTGCAGGTATGAGCGATACCTATGCGTTAAAGATATTTAATAAACTTTTTGTGCCGATGTTTTGGTATGACTGATAAATATTAATTTGAAAGGAGTTGAAACAATATGCCGCTTAATGAAAATTTCTTGCAGGAACTTAAATATAAAACTGATATTGAGGATGTTGTTTCAACTTATGTTACTTTGAGAAAAAGAGGTAACACCTCGGTCGGTCTTTGCCCGTTTCATAATGAAAAAACACCGTCTTTTACCGTTTATAACGATACACAGTCTTTTTATTGCTTTGGCTGCGGTGCCGGCGGTGACGCAATAGGTTTTATTAAAAAAATCGAAAATCTTGACTATATTGACGCAGTTAAGCTTCTTGCCGAGCGTGCAGGACTTCAAATGCCGCAGGATGGCTTTGATGACAGTATATCAAAAAAGAGAAGACGAATTTTGCAGATTAATAGGGAAGCGGCAAAATTTTTTCATTCATATATGATGTCACCGCAGGGGAAGGTCGGTTATGATTATTTTATCAACCGTGGATTAACTCCAAAAACAATTTCCAAATTCGGTCTCGGCTATGCGCCCGACAGTTGGGATTTACTTTTAAAGCATTTGAAATCGTTGGGGTACGGCTACGGTGAAATGCTTGATGCAGGTCTTATAAAAGCCTCAAAACATAATAGTTACTATGACTTTTTCAGAAACAGGGTAATAACTCCTGTTATCAATGTTAGAGGTAATGTTATTGCGTTTGGCGGACGTGTTCTTGACAACAGCAAGCCGAAATATCTCAATTCACCCGATACCCTTGCTTATAAAAAAACAAATGAATTGTTTGCCTTGAATTATGCTAAAGACAGCGGAAAAGATACGCTTATTCTTTGCGAAGGATATATGGACGTTATCTCAATGCATCAGGCAGGTTTTACAAATGCGGTGGCAGGTTGCGGAACGGCACTTACAAGCGAGCAGGTTCGCCTTATAAGCAGGTATGCAAATGAGGTTATACTTGCTTATGATGCCGACGAGGCGGGGCAAAAAGCTGTTCACAAGGCAATGAGTTTGTTTAAAAATACCGACGTCAAAATACGTGTGCCGAGATTTTCGGGCGGTAAGGACCCCGATGAGATTATCAAAAAACTCGGACGGGATAAGTTTAAAGGTATGCTTGAGGGCGCAAGCAATGATACCGAGTTTTCATTACTTGAAATAAGAGAAAAATACGACCTTGAAACCACACAAGGCAAAATCGACTTTGTACGTGATGCTCTTAAAATTATTTCAACTCTTCAACCTGTTGAGAGAGATTTATATTTGACACGTATCTCAAACGAATTATCAATTGAAAAAGCAAGCCTTAAAGCACAGCTTCAATCATTGATGAAGAATAAACGAAGCAGAGATGAGAAAAATCATTTTAAAACAATCGTTAATGATTATACCCGAAACGTTACAAGGGAAACTTATGACACGGGTATATCACACAGGCAGACAAAAGCTGAAAATCGGCTTTTAACTTTATTGATGGTTTATCCCGATTGTTCTAAACTTTTAAATGATTTTGATTCAAATAGGCTCTCCGACGGCTTTGTTAAAAAGGCTTATTCGGTAATTCTTGAAAGAATAAAAGACGGTCTTGATTTAGATTTAATGTCGTTCGGCGATACGTTTACGGACAGCGAATATGCACGCCTGTCACGTCTTATCAATGATAATTGCGAAAGCAACGACTCAAAATCGGAATTTAAGGACTGCCTAAATATTATTAACGATGAATATAACAAAAGAAATTCCTCGTCACCATCCAATTTGAGTGAGGACGAGTTTAGAAATTTGTTTAGTCACTTAAACAAATGATATTGGAATACATAAAGCGGAGGATATTAATTTATGAAAGAAATGAATCTTACACCGACTGCATCGCCGAGTGAAGAAAAGAAAAATGCGGCTTTTAAAAAGCTTATCGAAAAAGGTAAGCAAGCCGGTCACCTCTCAACTCAGGACATTGATACACTTATTGTTGACCTTGACCTTGACGTTGACGAGCTTGAAAAACTCAACGAGCAGATTGATGCGGCAAATATCAGTATTATTGATGACTTTTCTGCTGAAACACTTGACGGAATCAGCCTTGAAGTTGATTTGCCTAAAGAAACGGACGCTGCCGAAACAGTTGCGGTAAACGATAATGCGGCAATGGACGACCCTGTAAAAGTATATCTTAAAGAAATAGGCCGTGTACCTCTTCTTACTCCGGAAGAAGAAATTGAACTTGCTATCAGAATTTCCGAAAATGATCAGGAAGCTAAGAAGCGTCTTGCAGAGGCTAACCTTCGTCTTGTTGTCAGCATTGCAAAAAGATATGTCGGCAGAGGTATGCAGTTTCTTGACCTCATTCAAGAGGGCAACCTCGGTCTTATCAAAGCCGTTGACAAGTTCGATTATACTAAGGGCTTTAAATTTTCAACATATGCTACTTGGTGGATTAGGCAGGCGATTACACGTGCCATTGCCGACCAAGCAAGGACTATAAGAATTCCTGTTCATATGGTTGAAACTATTAATAAAGTAAAAAAGGCTAACAGCCAGCTTCTCCACCAAAACGGCAGAGAACCCACACCTGACGAAATTGCCGAATTTCTTGATATGCCTGTTGATAAGGTAAGAGAAATTTTAAGAGTTGCTCAGGAACCCGTATCACTTGAAACACCTATCGGCGAAGAGGAAGATTCACACCTCGGAGATTTTATTCCAGACGATGATGCGCTTGCACCTGCCGACGCAGCTTCGATGAGCCTTCTTAAAGAGCAGCTTGCCGACGTTCTTAAAACTCTTACTCCGAGAGAGGCAAAGGTTCTTTCATTAAGATTCGGTCTTGATGACGGTAATCCTAAAACTCTTGAAGAAGTAGGAAAAGTATTTAACGTTACAAGAGAGAGAATCAGACAGATTGAGGCTAAAGCACTCAGAAAGCTTCGTCACCCGAGCAGAAGTAAAAAATTAAAGGACTTTTTGGATTAATTATGACTGAAGAAAAAATTGACAGAATAAATGCGCTTGCTCATAAGAAGCAGGCAGTCGGTTTAACCGAAGAAGAAAAAGAAGAACAGGCAAAACTCAGGCAGGAGTATGTTGCTTCTGTTAAAGCAAGCCTTGTAGGTCAGCTTGAAAATACTTATATTGTTGACGAAAAAGGCAATAAGAAAAAGGTACAAAAGAAATAATGGGAAAACTTATAATTATTGAAGGACTTGACGGCTGCGGCAAGTCAACTCAAACCGCACTTCTTGAAAAATATTTTGAGGAAAATTCAATTAATTTCAAGAAAATTAAGCTTCCCGATTACGACAGCAAGTCGAGCACGCTTGTTAAAATGTATCTCGGCGGTGAATTCGGTAAAAATGCCGATGATGTAAACGCTTATGCCGCCGGTGCATTTTATGCCGTTGACAGATTTGCGTCATACAAGCTCGATTGGGGCAAGGATTACGAAAACGGAACGCTTATTTTGGCTGACAGATACGCCACTTCCAATTCAATTTATCAAATGGAGAAAATCGATAAATCAAAATGGGACGAATATCTTGAATGGTCGGCTGATTTTGAATACAACAAAATCGGTATTCCTAAACCTGATTTGGTTATTTTCCTTGATATGCCCGTTGAAGTGTCGCAAAAACTTATGACGTCACGTTATAACGGCGACGAGGGTAAAAAGGATGTCCACGAGGCTAATGTTGAATTTCTTAATAACTGCAGAAAATCGGCTTTATATACTGCTTCTAAGCAGGGCTGGGCGGTTATACCGTGTTCCGACGGTGAAAAACCTTTGCCTATTGAGGAAATACATAATACTGTTCTTGATTTTGTTAAAAAGGAATTAAAGGAAAAATAAAATGTTAGAGTTTAAAACACCGCAAATTGAAGATAAGCCATGGGTTGATGAATGTTTTAAACATTTAAAGACAATGAATTGCGATTACACCTTTGGCAATATGTTTGTTTGGAGTACCGAATATACAACTAAAATTTGCAGGTTTAAAGATTTCTTTATTTGCAGTTGGGGAAAGGGAAAAGAGACTAATTTCGGCGTTCCTGTCGGAATGGGCGATTTCAAAGAGGCTGTTGAAGAGGTAATCAAATATGCAAAAGCTAATGACATTGAGCCACGCTTTTACGGCGTAACCGAAGCTTATGTTGAAATGCTCAAAGAAACATTTCCCGACAAGTTTGAATTTATATATGATGAGGGCTACGGCGATTATATCTATGAAGTTGAAAAAATGGCTACACTCAAAGGTAAAAAATACCACGGAAAGCGTAACCATATAACAAACTTTAAGAAAAATAATCCTAATTGGTCATTTGAAACAATTAACAAGGATAATATTAATGACTGCATAGAACTTCATACAAAATGGATAAGCACTCACGTTGACGACAGCGATATTTCGTTTGAATTTGAAGCTGTTTTGAAAGCATTTGAAAATTATGATAAGTTAGGCTTTGTAGGCGGAATTATCAGAATAGACGGTGAAGCAATTGCCTATACTTTCGGTGAGCCTATAAGTGATGAAACTTTTGTAACTCATTTTGAAAAGGCACCGCCTGAAATTCAGGGCGCTTATCCGATTATAAATCAGGAATTTACGAAAAACTGCCTGATGAAATATAAATATGTAAACAGGGAAGAGGATTTGGGTCTTGAGGGGCTCAGAAAGGCTAAGCAGTCCTATTGCCCTGAAATTTTCCTTGAAAAATGTATGGCTGTTTATAAAGGTTAGTAGTATGATTAAATATTTTAATGACGAAAATTTAATTATTCCCTTATGGCAGGAGGCTTTTAAAGACAGCGAAGAAGATATTTTGTTTTTTCTTGAAAATTGTAAGCATAAAAATGCTTTAGGCTATTTTGAAGAAAATAAGCTTTGCTCAATGCTTTTCCTTGTTGATTGCAAGGTTGAAGGCAGAGGCGCAAAATATATTTATGCCGCTTGCACTTACGAAAATCAGCAAAGAAAAGGGCAAATGAGCAGTTTATTGTCTTTTTGCGAGAAAGAATATAATTTTTTAGCACTTATTCCAGCAAATGATAAGCTTGTTGATTATTATGATAAACGTGG
This sequence comes from uncultured Clostridia bacterium, assembly GCA_945874765.1. GTDB lineage: Bacteria > Bacillota > Clostridia > Oscillospirales > Acutalibacteraceae > Eubacterium_R. The sequence goes on along the minus strand of CAMCHQ010000001.1, from coordinate 38,492 downwards.
CTTTAATTTAAGAAGTAAAATTGATAATATTATTTTTGATGAAAGCGATGAAATTAAGGAATATCTTTTTGAAGGAAGTTCACTTTCCAAGCCGCTTTTGTCAATTTACAAAAATACGGAGGATATGTAATGGTTTATGTATTTTTAGCAGACGGCTTTGAAACTATTGAAGCACTTGCCGTTGTTGATATGTTAAGACGTGCAAAAATCGACACTATGACGGTCGGCGTTACAGGTAAAGAAGTAAAGACTTCTCACAGTATTAATGTTACTGCCGATATTACTATCGATGAATTAAACATAAATGACGCTAATGCAATTGTTTTGCCGGGCGGTATGCCGGGAACTTTGAATCTTGAAGCAAACAGCGTTGTTCAATCTTCTATTGATTACTGTGTTGAAAACGGAAAATACGTGTGCGCTATTTGTGCCGCTCCGTCTATTCTCGGACATAAGGGTCTTTTAAAAGGCAGAGAAGCTATTTGTTTTCCGGGATTTGAAGAGGATTTAAGCGGTGCAACGATTTCCGACAAGTATGTTGTTACAGACGGAAAATTTATTACCGCACGTGGCGCAGGCGTCGCTGTTGATTTCGGTCTTGAAATTGTAAAAGCGCTCGCCGGCAATGACCTTTCAAATAAAATCAGGGAAACTATTCAATGTCAGTAAAAAGCGAACTTCGTAAAGAATATAAAATAATAAGAAAAAATGTTCAAAATAAAGCCGAAAAAGATAAATTAATAAATAATTATCTTTTAAATTTTGAATTGTTTGATAAATGTAATCAGTTACTTTTTTATGCCGCTTTAGATGATGAGGTTAATTTGGATTTGTCTGTTAAAAAGGCGCTTGAAAAAGAAAAAAAAGTTGCACTTCCCGTTTGTATTGACAATAGAGGAAAAATGCAATATTATTACATAAGGTCGTTTGATGATATTGAAGTCGGCGCTTTTAGCGTTCGAGAGCCTAAGGTTGACTTTTGCAAACCGCTTGACAGTTTTTCAAATGCTATTTGTATTGTTCCTGCAATTGCGTTTGATAAATCGGGTTACCGTCTTGGCTACGGCAAGGGGTATTATGACAGATTTTTAAGCAAATTTAACGGCATTTCGATAGGCGTTTCCTATGATGAATGTATAGCTCAAAATATTTGTGCTGACAGTTTTGATATTCCCGTTGATTATATAATAACGCAAAGCGGTGTGCTTTCCATAAAGCAAGGAGGTAAAAATGGATAATAATGAATTTAAGCTTAATGAAACAGGTATAAATCCTGTAAATACGGCAAGCGAAAATAACGATGTCTATTTTACTAATGTTAAAACACAAAAAACAGGTGCAAAAAGAAATGTAAGCGGCAGCGAGCATACTCAAAATAACGGCGGTAATACTGCTAAAAAACGTGTTCCTATGAAAAAAAGTAAGGGCGTTACTTCAACATATATCTTTTTTATTGTTGTTATTGCACTTTCAATGCTCATTTCAATTTATGCTGTTTTTTGTATGAACGATGTGTTTGGCATTACCAAAACAACTTCAACAGTTACAGTCAATCTTGATAAATCAATTGATAATATTGACGATGCCATTGACGTTCTTGCTGATAACGGTCTTATAAGATGTAAAAATTTCTGTAAGCTTTTTGCAAAATACAGAGAACGTAACGTAGGACCTAATGTAAAAAACGGCTATTATAATAAAGATTATAAATATGATGCAGGAATTTATTATCTTAACGGAAAAATGGGTGTAGAAGGTATGCTTGTTGCCTTTCAGGGTAATAATGCAACGGCTGAAACGGTAAGCCTTATGTTCCCTGAAGGTATTACAGTTCCTGAAATTGTTCAAAAGTTGTCGGATAATGAGGTTTGTGATAAAGCAGCTTTGCTTTCTGTAATTCAGTCTGCCGAATTTTCTTATTCTCTTGTATCCGATTTGAAAGCAGATGAGCACGTTCCGTACAGACTTGAGGGATATCTTTTCCCTGATACGTATGAATTTTACGTAGGCGAAACCGCTAACTCAGTTATCAAAAAATTCCTTGCAAACGGCGATACAAAAATTAAAGAAAAATACAGAAAACGTGCCGACGAGCTTGGATATTCTATGAACGATATTATTAAAATCGCTTCTATTATTCAATGTGAGGCAGGTAATAAGGAACAGATGAAAACTATTTCGGCTGTTATTCATAACCGTTTGAAGGATCAGGCTAACTTCCCGCTTTTGGGTGTTGATTCAACCGCCGATTATATTACAAATAAAGTTGCTCCGGCTTTAACGTCTACCTCGGCTCATACGGCAGATTATTATAAAACCTACTATAGCACAACTGGCTCGTCTACAGTTGTCGGTCTTCCTCCTAGCCCGATTTGTAATCCGGGTATTGACGCTATAGAAGCCGCTCTTTATCCTGCAAATGTAGATTATTACTACTTCTTCCACGATACTAAGGGCAATATGTATACGGCAAAAACCTATTCTGAATTTAAACAAAAGGCAGCAACTTATGCTCCTTATCTTAATGTAAACTAATGAGAAATATTGAATTACTTTCACCTTGCGGTGATTTTGAAAGATTAAAACTTGCACTTAAATTCGGCGCTGACGCAGTATATCTTGCCGGCGAAATGTTCGGTATGCGTACGAATCCGTCGAATTTCAGTGCTGACGAATTAAAAAGTGCAGTCGAGCTTGCTCATTCTCTCGGTAAAAAGGTTTATTTAACCTGTAACACTTTGCCGAGAAATGATGAAATAGAAAAACTTCCCGACTTCCTTAAATATGCGCAGGATATCGGTATTGATGCATTTATTATTGCCGATATAGGCGTAATGGCTTTGGCAAAAAAATATGCTCCCGATGTTGATATTCATATGTCAACTCAGGTCGGTATTGTTAATTATCAAACGGCAAATACTCTTTACGAAATGGGTGCAAGCCGTATCGTTACCGCCCGTGAACTTTCTCTTGATGAAATTAAAACCATTCGTGATAAAACTCCGAGCGATTTGGAGATTGAGGTCTTTGTTCACGGCGCTATGTGTATGAGCTTTTCCGGCAGGTGCATTTTGTCGGATTATATGACACACAGGGACGCTAACAGGGGAGATTGTGCTCAGCCTTGCAGATGGAAATATCATCTTGTTGAGGAAACACGTCCGGGTCAGTATTTTCCGATAAATGAAGAAAAAAACGGTACTTACATATTTAATTCACGTGACCTTTGTATGATCGAGCATATTCCCGAACTCGTTAATGCGGGTGTTGACTCGTTTAAAATCGAAGGCAGGGCGAAAAGCGAGTATTATACGGCAATAGTAACTTATGCTTATCGTAACGCTATTGACGAATATCTTAAAAATCCTACTGATGATTTTAAGCCGTCAAAGTGGATACTTGACGAAATGGACAAAATGAGCCACCGTGAATATACAACCGGCTTTAATTTCGGCCCTATTGAAAACGGTCAGGTTACCGATACCGGCGGATATATCAGAAATTGGGATGTTTGTGCTCTGTTTAAATATTATTCAAACGGCAGGCTTACTGTCAGCCAGCGCAACAGGTTTTTTGAGGGTGATGAACTTGAAGTTGTCGAACCTGATAAGAAGCCTTATAAATTAATTGTTGAGGATTTGTATAATCTTGATGACAATGAAAAGGTTGACGTTGCAAATAAAGCTACAAATACTTATTCTTTCAAATGCGATATTCCCGTATCACCTGACGCTATTTTTCGGCGCCAAAGAACTGAATAAAATTTATACCCCTTGTGAAAACTTTACACAGGGGGTATTTTTATGCAAAAAAGGATTATTTCATTAGGCGTCGCTTTTGCGATTTTGCTAAGCATAGCACTCGGCAGGTGCGGCTATATTAATTTCAGTAATTCTTATAAAGTAGATAAATCATATAACAGCGTAACTCTTGATATTTCAACGCTTTTTACTAATATTTATTCTCGAAACGGTGAACTGCTTAATAATAATTCAAAATCCGTTTATGCAGTGATTAAGCCGAATGAAAAGGCTATGAGCGAGCTGAAACTGCTTTATTCAAAAGATTCGGTTAAAGCTATTAATAATGAACTTAAAAACGGGTATCCTGTCATTTTGCCTGTTCAAAAATATGCTAAAACAAAATATGTAAGACTTGTTGAAACCGTTAAAGAAAATGACGAAAATATGCTTTGCCGTCATTTGCTTGATAAATCATGCGGCGGTCTGGAAAAATATACGGACAAAAAAATCGGTACTTTGTCGGTAAATTATAGTGTTGACGCTCTCGGTAGGGTGCTTGACGGCGATAACGGCAGACTTATAAACAAAAATTATTATTCAAAAGACGGTATTAAAATTTCTATAGACGAAAATATCCAAAAAATAGCCGAAGACAGTGCAAAAAGTCTTGATAAAGGGAGCGTTGTCGTGCTTGATACAAAAACCTCGCAAATATTGGCTTCTGTCAGCCTCGGCGGTGATTATTTTAACCGTTCATTGTCACCGTATGCAGTCGGTTCAATATTTAAACTCGTTGTTGCCGCTTGTGCTCTTGAAAATAATATAAATCCATCTTACACCTGTAAAAGCAAAATTAAGGTCGGTGATACTGTTTTTCATTGCCAAAATAAACATAAACACGGCAAACAGCATATCAAACAGGCTCTTGCAAATTCCTGCAATTGCTATTTTGTAAATTTGGCGCTTAAACTCGGTAAAGATAAACTTTATAACTTCTCAAAATCTCTCGGTTTCGGCGAATCTTTTAACCTTTATAATAATACTTTTTCCGCGCCCTCGGCCTCTTTTCCGAATGTTGATGAATTAAAATCCGACGGTCAACTCGCTCTTTTGGGCTTCGGTCAGGGTAAACTTACCGATACACCTGCTCATTTTGCAAGCGTTGTATCTTCAATAGCAAACGGCGGATATTATAACTCACCGACTTTGAATATTAAAAGTTCCTCTCAAAATCAAATAATTTCCGCAAAAACCTGCTCTTTGCTTAGAAAATATATGAAACATGTTGTCAAAAACGGTACGGGTTTTAATGCCGATTATAAATCTCAAACATCGGGCAAAACGGCAACGGCTCAAAGCGGTATATATCTTGACGGCAAGGAGCAACTTAATACTTGGTTTGTCGGCTTTTTCCCGTATGATGAACCTAAATATACAATTGTTGTTATGCGTGAAAACGGCAAGAGTGGGGCAGAAGATTGTTGTCCTATTTTTAGGACTATTGTTGAAAAACTTGATAATATGTAGTATAATGTTGTTGACTAAATAATAGGGGATAACGTTATGCAAAATTCTAAGCTTAAAACTTTGCTTATTTATAACATTCTTGAAAAATACAGCGATGATGAACACCCTTTGTCAACTACCGATTTAATCTCTATGCTTGAGGAAAAGGGCGTTAAGTGCGAACGTAAATCTATTTATGCCGATATTGCCGCACTTAATGATATCGGTTGCGATATTATCACCGTCAAAAGCCCGAAACGTGGCTTCTTTATGGCTTCAAGAACTTTTGAAATTCCTGAGGTAATGCTTCTTATCGACGCTGTTTCAAGCGCAGGATTTATCACTCCTAAAAAGACAGAATCTCTTATATCTAAACTTGAAACACTCGTGTCTGTCGAGCAGGCTAAGACTATGAAAAGTCAGGTCTATGTCGATACTTCAAGCGCTAAATGTGATAATGAGGAAATTTATATTATTATCGACCGCCTCAATAGTGCAATTACCGATAATAAAAAGGTTAAGTTTGTTTATCGCAGACGTAGTGTTGACGTGCAAAACCGTAAAAAGCATACCGAAAAAACTTTTACCGTCTCTCCTTATGCCCTTATTTGGAAAGATGACCATTATTATCTCGTTTGCAATAATCAAAAATACGATAATCTTATGAATCTTCGTATTGATAGAATGAAAAAACTTGAAATTCTTGATGAACCGTCACGTCATTTCAGCGAGGTCAGCCCTTATAAGGATAAATTCGACGAACATGATTATGTTTCAAAACGCTTTAATATGTTCTCGGGTGACGAATGTAAGGTTACACTTAAATGTAATATTCAGCTTCAGGAGGAAATGCTCGACCGCTTCGGTAAAAATATCCCTCTAACCGCTGTTGACGGCAGCCATTTTGAAACTACCGTTACCGCTACCGTCTCCGACGGCTTTATCTCTTGGCTTATGCAATACGGCGACGGCGTAGAGGTCACTTCTCCCAAAAAGCTTGCTAAAATGGTACGTGACAAGGCTAAGACTATATATAATATGTATAAGGGGAAAAAGTTGTGAAAAACAAGTTGATTAAAATTCTTTGTCCTTTTCTTGCATTTGCCGTTTGCCTTTCCGTTTTTTCACTGATAGCTTTCGGCGATGATACCGATATTAACGGTACATATAAATATACAAGCGATACGGATACTCTTGAAATTTTCAGCGATGATGTCATGATTGACAGAACTGAGGCTAACTTTTCTAAAAACCCTTGGTTTTCTTATAAATCATCAATTAAGCATATTATAATTCATAACGGAGTTACTAAAATAAGTGATTTGGCATTTTCAAGAATGGATAATTTGCTTGATGTTCAAATTCCCGATACGGTTGTTTCAATAGGTAATTCTGCTTTCGCAGGCAACGATAACCTTAATAAACTTGAAATTTCCGATAATGTAACTTCAATAGGCAATTACGCTTTCGGTTTGAATTCAAAAATGCTTGTTAAATCCGATTTTGAATGTGTTTGCTCCTCAGTAAGCTTTGCTCAAAGCTGGTGCTTGAAAAATTATATTCCTTTTACAACAGAATTTGTAGGCAATTCTCAAACGGTTAATATAAATGCAAATAAAAAGCAATACTATTGGTCCTTTGTTCCTAAGACGGATTGTAATATTACATTTTATTCTTCTTCAAAATCCGATACAGAGGGTTTAATTTATGATTATAATTCGTACACTTATAATTCAAATTATAACGAAATGAAAAAGTCAGCCATTTGCTATAATGACGATGTAGGTAATGACCTTAATTTTAAAATATCAACTACTCTTAAAGCCGGTAAAAGATATTACCTTTCAACTAAATTTAAGCTTTCGTCAAGAATAGGCAGCTATGTTGTTAATTTTAATTATACTTGTATTGAAAATCACTCGTATGTTGCCTCTTGCTTGGAACAGGATTTTATTTCCGGTAATTATGATATTCTCGTATTGAAATGCGTTAATTGCTCCGATACTCAATCAATGCTTTTTATTGATGCATTAAACCAAAATTTGAGTATAGCCGATGTTAATAACGACGGATATGTAAATGCTAAGGACTACGCAATTCTTAAAAAAATGTAATATATTAACCGTTTATCTCATTATTTTACAATATCTTGTCCGATTTCTTAGCCTTATCTCTAAATATATATATAAACTTAAAAAAAACAGTTAAAGTTTATTGACAAATTATGTTAATTGTATTAAACTATATACGATTTTAGAATGTATTGCTATAGATATTGCCAAAATTAAATTTGTGCGGTAATTTTGGTTGTGTGGGAATACATAGCGAAAGGAGATTTCAAAAATGAAATTTAAGATTTCTAAAAAAATTGTATCTTTGTTTCTTGCAGTTATGATGGTTGTAACAAGCGTACCTGCTTTTGCAATCAATGCATCTGCTGCTGATACAGATGTCAGAGATTCTTATCTTTTTGCTTACTTTACCGGTGATGATAATACTGCCGATGCTGTAAACCAAAGAGTAAGATTTGCACTTTCAAAAGACGGAGTTAATTTCACTTCACTTAATGGCAATTCGCCTATTCTTACAAATGACAAAACTTCAGGTACAATCACTTGGACGAATAAGACCGGTATGCCTCATACAAAAGGTGTTCGTGACCCATTCATTATTAAAAAACCAAATAATGAAGCAGGTTATTATATTGTTGCAACCGACCTTCGTGTAGGTGAAAACGGCGGCAGCTATAACAACTCAAAGATTCTTGTTTGGGATGTTAACGATTTGTCAAAGGCTGACAAGGTTTCTCCTTGGATTATTGAAACTTCGGGTATGTTTGGCGATACCTATTATTCAAACGGTAAAATCAACGGCGACTATGTTGCTTGGGCTCCTGAAGTTACATATGACTACGATACCAATATGTATATGATTTATTGGTCAGGTCCTTTGTATCAGAGCTCAACTATCCTTTGTGCTTATACTCGTGATTTTAAGACATTTTATCAAGATTCTCTTGGTGAGAGGCCACTTGACGGTGCAGGTGTTCGTCCTAACACTTTGTTCAGCGAAAGCGGGCAGAATACTATCGACGCTGATATCGTTTATGACAGTTCAAACTCAAAATACTATATGGTATATAAGAGAGAGTCTGAAAAACAGCTTTACTTTGTAAAGGCTGATTCACTTGATGGTTTCAAAGGTAAGACAGGTACAAAGTTTGTTGATTCGAGGTATTCGGGTCTTGAAGGTCCGGAACTTTATAAGAGAGCTGACGGTAAGTGGACTCTTATTGCTGACAGATATACTGAAAACGGTGGCGCCGGTTCAGCCGGTAAGTTTGCAATGTATGTAGCTGGTTCTATAGATGAATTTATGACAGGCGCTGAGCAGGGCTCTAAGGAAGTTACTACCAACATTAATGAATGTTCACCTCGTCACGGTGCTGTAACTACTATTACTTCAGCAGAGTATACTGCTCTTAATGAAGCATATGGCGGTGCGTCTGAGTCTGAGGGTGCCCTTGTTGCCCGTTACTTTACTTCGTCTGATACTACTGCCGATACTACCGGTCACGGCTACACTCTTTCAATCCCTAACGGTGGCGTTTCTTATGTTAAAGAGTTCAACGGCGTTAAAAATGCAGTTCATTTTGATGCAACTGTAAATAATACTTCAGGTTCAAACCCTATTTATGCCAAGGTTGGAACTGCTGATATGATGAGTAAGTATAACTTCAATATTAACGACGGTATGACTATTACTTTCAAGGCATATGATGAACTTAACGACGGTACAAGCGGTTACACCGGTTTCTTCACTCTTACTGAAACTCCTAACGCTACTCCCGGCAGTTTGACTGAGGATAAAACAAATTATTCTCACTATGACACAGCTTATATGTTCCTTCTTGACGGTTTGTGCCGCGGTATTTCTTCAGGTACTCCAGGCAGTGCTGATTACGGTTCGACAGTATATGCAAGTGATACTTTAGGTAACCAGTGGGTTGATTATAAAATCGTTATTTCAGGTCAAGGTTATAAAGTATATCGTAACGGCGAAGAAAAGGCTTCAATGACTTCTCCGCATATTACTGACCAGTGGTATAAGGACCTTTTTGATGACGGTACACTTCTTCTTGGTACTACTTTGTTTAGTCCCGATAAGAACTATAAGGGTTATCTTGCAGACTTTCGTATCTACTCAACAAGTAACCAAAATACTGTTGCTGATATTAATAAGAAGACAGAAGAAAATGATATTAATAAAGAATATGAGTCAATTATTAATAACTTAAATTCTGATACAGCAAATAATGCATCACCTGAAACAATTAATGGCAAAGCTTATTATACCGGTAATAATGTTACTTTTGATGTTCCGACCAGTATGTATAAAAATGTATTATATGGCAGTAAAACTACATCTTTTTCTAGCAATAATAATGATAACTATATGAATAAAACAACTGCTATTTCAAGATATACTGTTTTAGCATATGATGGTGTTAATACCCCGGCTTATCCTGCTATTGCGGAATTATGGCCTGGCGCTAAAAAAAATGTAATTCTTGTAGGTGGCACTTATAGCGGCACTGCTCCATTTAAGTTTAATTCTAACTGGTCCGGTTATCATTATGGAAATAGGGATAGCAATATTTTTGATGTTACTACAAATAAAGTCCTTCAAAATACCACCTCAAATCAGGGCTCAAAAGGTACAGTAGCATCTACTGAGTTTAATTTTGGCACGAATACAGGCTTTCCTACAAATAATGGTCATTATTGGTGGACAAATACATTGTATTATACAGGTACCGGTAATACTGACACTTATTATGAGCATTATTCTAATTCAAATATTCAGTTTAGCATTGCTCATAGAAATGATGACTGGGGATGGAAAAACCGTCTTGACACATCCTCTCCAACTAATGATGTATATGTTATTAATTACAAGCCTGTTTATGATATTTTGAATAATAGTGCAACTGCAACTGTTTCTGAAACTGGCAAGTCATATACATTTAAGGGCCTTTATAATGAGGTTTATCCGGCTCAGTGGAAATATACTGATTCAACTGTTAGAGCTTATTTGGTAGCTGTTAACAAACTTATCAGTTTGAATCTTAATTCAACATTTAGCGATGCAAATGACAGCAATGTAGACTCTAAAGTATCTTCAACTGCATCAGCTATTAAAGAAGCATATTCGGATTATATTAATGCTGTAACAAATCTTAAAACTAAAACAATCACTGTTAACTTCTCATTTGATAATGGTGATGTTACAACTAAGAAAATTCCTGCCGGTTCTACACTTGCCGGCATAGTTCCTTCAAACACAGAAATCGGTTCAAACAACAACGGTACTCACCGTGTGTACACTTGGTCTGATAATTGCAGTGAATCAACTGTTCCGCAAAAAGATACAACTTATTATGAAACATTTGAAAATGTTGACTGTTCATTCGGTGATCCTACTACAGTTGACGGTGTAACAACAAAAAAATGTACAGTTTGCGGTTATACAAAGACTGAAATTAATCTTAACAAGGATGCTTACAACGCAGCTGTTACTAAGGCTGACGATGCTATTAAGAATACTGCAAAGTATACAGAAGAATCAAGAAATGAACTTAAATCTGTTCTTGATAATAACAAGAGTGAAAATGCTAAAAGTCAGACCGAACTTGACGCTATGACTAAGGCTATCGAAACAGCTTATAATACTCGTCTTGTTCTCAATCAATATACAATCAATCTTTATACAGTAATTGATGACGTAGTTCCGGCTACTCCTACAGAAACTATCGAACACAAATACGGCGAAGAATTTACTTTTGATTCTAATCTCGGCGACGGTTATACCGTTCAAAAGTGGGTTAGAAATGTTAATAATAATGAAGAAAAAGTCGGTTCTTCCGTAACTTCACTTACAGGTATCACATATGCCAACGCAAACTATTATGTTTATGCTGTTAAGGCAAAGGATACTAAGGAAAACAATGCTGTTGTTTCTCTTAAGGACAGAAATAACAGAGTAGTTGACAATATGTATGTTGAACTTAAAGACGGTACTGCAAATCTTAATGTTTCAGTTGATGTTAATAATAAGTGCGTAAGGGTTGGCGGTGTAGAGCTTAATGCAATTGATTTAACATTCTATAAAATTGTCGGCTTCAAGATTAACGGTGTTGAGTATAAGGAAAATGCCAATATTTCTCTTGATATCAACGGCGACCTTACTATTGAAACACTTTATGATATTGCAAACAGCTATACAATCACAACTGACGATTCTTGCTCGGCAAGTGTAACATCAGCTTACTGGGATCAAAAGGTAACTGTTACTGCTAAAAACGGCTCGGCTAATACTAAGTGGTATGTTGACGGCAAGGTTGTTGCTTACGGTCCGACATATACATTCAGAGCTACCCGTAATATTTCAATCTCTTGTGCAAACAATGATGATGCATTCAGTGCAGTTGCTACTGTTGAAAGCCTCAGCTACAACAACCCAATTGAAAAGACAATTACAGTTGTAGGTTCATTCAATGTGCCTGAAGATTGCACAGTTGTCGAAAAGGGTGTTCTTATGAAGACATCGTCAGTAAACAACCCTGATGCAGTACGTAAGATCGAAAATTATACAGGCGAAAAGGCAAATGCACGTAAGTTTATTGCTAAGAATTATGTTAAGGATACTAACCAGTATGTTATTAATGTTTATTCTTCTAAAGCTTACACCGACCTTTGCGTAGGCGCAGTTGCTTATGTAACATATACCGACGCTTCAGGTCAGCCACATACTGCATATTCAGAGCTTGTTGTGATCAATCAAAATAATGCATAAGGAGGACGATACTATGAAAAAATATGAAACTCCTGAATATGAAATTGAAAAATTCACAATTGAATCTATTATGACTGATTCCAGCCTTAACGGTGACGGTTATAACCACGTCGACGGCGGCGGCGACTTTGACTTCTGATTAAAAAAGCAGGAGATTTTCTCCTGCTTTTTCTTTTTGCTTTAAATTGATTTTTACGTAAAAAAAGAGAAATGACCTTGTCATTTCTCTTTTTGGATTTTATATGTTTTTAATATTCAACCTTTTGGGGCTGTCCGCCGTGTTCTCTTGACTCGTCTGCAAGGTAAACGGCAAGGTGACCTGCAACACTGTCAAAAATCGAGGTGCACGCAAGGCTTGGCTTTTCACCCTGAATGAATTTTACAAAATCCTCTGCAAGTCTTTCGTCGCCGCCGCCGTGGCCGCCGTAAGCACCAACCATATCGCCGTTTACATTAAGGTCAACCTCCTCAATTCTACATTCGCCGTTATGAGCGTCAGGTGACGGGTCAATTTTTGAAACATAGAACTTCGATTCCTCAAAATTGCCGAAAATTTCACCCTTTGTACCGATAATATGGATATTTCTTCTCGGCTCGCTTGAACCGCCAACCATATTATGAGTAGCAGTCGCACCGCTAGCAAAATTGATAAGCACGCTTTGGTGGTCAACAACATTATTGTCGCACTTATACATACATCTTGCATAAGGGCTGTCACTTTTCATAAGCTTAGTTTTATCCTTAATAGTCGGATTTTCAATATCCTCAAGAGCGTCCCAAACGTAGAAAGCCCATCTGTCCGGGTGGTCTATGTAAAGTCGCTTTGTAGAATAAACGCAAGTGTCAACAAGAGGGCAGTCTTTCATACAAATTGTGCCTGCGCCTTTTGGTGCGTTTTCAGGCTTAAACTGGAACTTACTGCCGAATGAGCAAATTTGAGTAGGTTTAGTATCAGCCATCATCCACATAATAATATCAAGATCGTGGCAACATTTTGCAAGGAGCATACTTGTGTGGCATTTATCAGAATTTGCCCATTTACCTCTTACATAAGAAGTTGAAAGGTGGTGATATGAAACGTGCTCATTAGTTTGAATATTAATTATATCGCCGATTTCACCGTCAACAATTCTTTTCTTAATTCCATAATAAAAAGGAGTATATCTAAGCACGTGGCAAATCATAACTTTAGAGTTATTTTTCTTTGCGCAGTCAACAAGTTCTCTCATTTCCTCTTCATTAACGGCAAAAGGCTTTTCAAGAAGCATATCATATCCGCAATTTAAAAGCGGAATCGATGTTGCAATATGTTGCTCGTCCATAGTACCGTTGATAATAGTATCTGCAAGTTTACCTTTTTTTGCAAGTTCGTCGGCATTTTCAAAGCACATATCCTCTGAAAAACCGAATTTTTCCATACAATGTTTTCTTCTGAAAGGGTTTGGGTCAGCCACGCCGACAATTTTCAAAAGTTCAGGATTGGTAAGTGCAAGCTTACTGTAAACCATTGCTCTGTGTCCTGCGCCGACGATAATGGCTGTAACAGGTTTTTTATCCATATTTACTACCTCTTAAGTTATTTTTTATTTAATATACACCTTTGTTTAGACAATGTAAAGTATATAAACAAATTTTTATAATTAGTTGACTTTATGTTTTGATGTATTATAATATATAAATTAGTAATATATAAATTGAATGGAGATTTAGTTTGAAATCATTATTAGTTTATCTCAAAGGATATGTCAAGGAGTCGATTTGCGCTCCGCTTTTCAAGCTTTTGGAAGCGTCCTTTGAGCTTATCGTTCCTCTCGTTATCGCCGCAATTATTGATAAAGGCATTGCAAACGGCGACAAAACTTACATTCTTTCAAGGTGCGGCATTCTTGTTTTACTTGCAATCGTCGGTATGGTCGCCGCAATTACCGCCCAATATTTTGCCGCAAAGGCTGCCACGGGTTTTGGCAGGGGACTTCGTTCTGCTCTTTATCAAAAAATTCAAACCTTATCGTTTAACGAACTTGATAATCTCGGCACGTCCTCTCTTATCACTCGTATGACAAACGATACCAACACTATCCAAAACGGTGTTAATCTTGTTTTACGTCTGTTTTTGCGTTCACCATTTATTGTTTTCGGCGCAATGGTAATGGCATTTTTTATTGACGTTAAATGTGCCCTTATTTTTCTTGTTGCGATTGTTTTACTTTCAATTGTAATTTTCTCGATTATGGCATATACCACGCCGGGATATAAAAAAGTTCAATCCAATCTCGACAGCGTTACTCTTATTACAAGGGAAAATTACGAAGGCGCAAGAGTTATACGTGCTTTTACCGATGAGGCAAACGAAATTGCGGAATTTAACAGGCGCAACCGTGCTTTATCGAATATGCAAAAGAGTGTAGGAAAAATTTCTGCCCTTTTAAACCCTGTTACCTATGTTATTATTAATATCGCAATAGTTGTACTTGTTTACAGCGGCGGTGTTAAGGTAAATATGGGGGATTTAACGCAAGGTCAGGTTGTTGCGCTTTACAACTATATGAGCCAAATACTTGTTGAGCTTATCAAACTTGCAAATCTTCTTGTATCAATTACTAAGGCTCTCGCTTCTGCCGACAGAATTAAGAGTGTTTTTGAACAGGAGAGCACCCTTGAACACAACGATAACAAAGCTAAATCCGATTCATATATAGAATTTGACAATGTATCTCTTAAATACCGCAATGCCGGCGATATGTCGCTTATAGATATCAGTTTTAAGGCGAATAAAGGTGACGTTATCGGTGTAATCGGCGGTACAGGTTCGGGTAAGTCCAGCCTTGTATCTCTTGTCCCTCATTTTTATGACGCAAGTAAAGGTACGGTTTATGTAAACGGCTGTGATGTTAAATCGCTTGATGATGACGAACTCAGAAACAAAATCGGCTTTGTTCAGCAAAGAGCAGTACTTTTTAAAGGCACTGTTCGTGATAATATGAAATGGGGCAAGAAAAACGCAAGTGATGATGAAATTATTGAGGCGTTAAAGCTTGCTCAAGTTTACGATACAATTGAGGAAAAAGGCGGTCTTGACTTTTTTATTGCCCAAGGCGGCGCTAATCTTTCAGGCGGTCAAAAGCAACGTTTATCAGTTGCACGTGCGCTTGTCAGAAAACCTGAAATCCTTGTTCTTGATGATTCCTCATCTGCGCTTGATTTTGCAACCGAAGCAAGAATGAGAGACGCAATTTATTCTCTTGATTATAAACCGACCGTATTTATAGTTTCTCAAAGAGCTTCTTCCGTTATGAGCGCTGATAAAATCATTGTTCTTGACGATGGCAAATGCGTCGGTATCGGCACACATAAAGAACTTCTTGATTCCTGCGAGGTATATAAAGAAATTTATGTATCTCAATTCGGAAAGGAGGAAGCGTAATGGCAAATTCAAAGAAAAACAAAGGCACATTAAAAAAAGTTTTCTCCTATATCGGAAAATATAAATATTATTTGATTTTATCAATGATTTTTGCCGCTGTTACCGTCGGTCTTACCTTGTATGCACCGTTTTTAATAGGCAAGGCAATCGACTGTATTGTCACAAAAGGTAACGTTGATTTTGTCACAATGAAATCAATTCTTATCAAGGTTGCGATTATTGTTGCTTCAACAGCTCTCGTTCAATGGCTTATGAATGTTTGCAACAATAAAATCACATATAATGTATCAAGAGATTTGAGAAAAAAGGCTTTTGAAAAAATCGAAATACTGCCTTTTTCATATATTGATACTCATTCAAAGGGCGATATCGTCAGCCGAGTTATTACCGATGTTGACCAACTTTCCGACGGTCTTTTGATGGGATTCACTCAGTTTTTTACAGGCATAATTACGATTATCGGTACACTTGCATTTATGCTCAGCGTAAACGTTTTCATCACTATTGTAGTAGTTGTTGTTACACCGCTTTCATTCTTTATTGCAAGATTTATTGCTAAAAAAACTTTTAGTATGTTTTCTCTTCAATCAAAGATACGTGGCGAACAGACTGCGTTTATTGATGAAATGATTTCCAATCAAAAGGTTGCCGACGCTTATTCAATGGACGAGGAAAACAAGAAAAGATTTGACAAGATTAATGATGACCTTGCTAAATATTCACTCAAAGCAACTTTCTTTTCATCAATCACCAATCCTGCCACAAGATTTGTAAACAGTATCGTTTATGCCGCAGTTGCACTTTTCGGCGCAATTATGGCTGTTAAGGGAAATATTACCGTAGGTATTCTTTCTTGCTTTTTATCATATGCAAACCAGTACACGAAGCCGTTTAACGAAATCAGCTCTGTAGTTACAGAACTTCAAAACGCTATGGCTTGTGCCGGACGTGTATTTGAACTTATTGAAGAAACGCCTGAAATTCCTGATAAATCAAATGCACGAGACCTTGAAAATGTTGACGGCAACGTTGAAATCAAGGATTTGTATTTCTCATATAACCCCGATAAGGAACTTTTAAAGGATGTTAATATCAGCGTTGAATCAGGTAAAACAGTTGCGATTGTCGGTCCTACGGGTTGCGGCAAAACTACTTTAATCAATCTTTTAATGCGATTTTATGATGCCGATAAAGGAGTAATTTCCGTCGACGGAATAAATACGCAGGATATTACCCGTCAGTCACTTAGGCAAAACTTTGGTATGGTACTTCAGGATACTTGGCTTAAAAGCGGAACGATTGAAGATAATATTCGCTTAGGCAAGTCGGACGCAACCGAAGATGAAATTATTGATGCTGCTAAAAAAGCTCATGCTCATTCATTTATTAAGCGTTTGCCTGACGGTTATAATACGAAAATAGGGGAGGACGGCGGTTCTCTTTCACAAGGTCAAAAGCAGTTACTTTGTATTACAAGACTTATGCTTTGCCCGCCGCCTATGCTTATTCTTGATGAAGCTACCTCTTCAATTGATACCCGAACCGAAATTAAAATTCAAAAGGCGTTTAATACACTTATGAAAAACAGAACTACGTTTATAGTAGCACATCGTCTTTCAACTATTCAAAATGCCGATTTGATTTTAGTTATGAATAACGGTAACATAATTGAGCAGGGTACTCATTCATCACTTTATGCTCAAAAAGGCTTTTATTATAATTTATATAACTCGCAATTTCCAAAAGCTTAATGTTTTTTAGGAGGAAAATCGACGAATATTACTATTATCGGTGCAAGAAAGCTTGGTGTAATGCTTGCCAAAACTTTGATGGCTGAAAACCACGATATTACAATCATTGATATTAATGAGGACAGGGTCGGAAAGCTTGTCGAAATGCTTGACGTTCAAGGTATCAGCGGCAGTGCAACGCATTATGACGTTCTTGACGAGGCGGATATGAAAAATTGCGACCTTCTTATTTGCACAACCCCTTCTGACGAGAACAATATACTCTCCTGTCTTATTGCAAGAAAAATGGGCGCTAAGCATACAATCGCACGTGTAAGAAATCCTGAATATTCGTCACAAATGAATTTTATGCGTGATGAACTCGGTATTTCTATGATGATTAATCCCGATTTTGCCGCAGCACTTGAAATTTTCAGAATTTTGCAATTTCCGTCGGCTTCCACCGTTGAATCCTTTTCACACGGCAGAATACATATGGCAGGCTTAAAAGTTTCTGAATCAAGTATGCTTGCAAATAAGAAAATAAGCGAAATTCCCGATAAATATATTAATTCATTTATCATATGTGCCGTTTGCCGTGGTGACGACGTATTTATTCCAAACGGTAACTTTATTATTCTTCCTGGTGACATTTTGCATATTACCGGCTCTCATCATGATTTAGGTAAAATTGTTAAAGAGCTTATTTCCAAAAAATCTACAAACGTTAAAAGCGTAATTCTTATAGGCGGTTCGAGAATTTCCGTTTATCTTGCAAATATGTTGACTGCCTCGGGTAAAGATGTTGTCGTTATTGAGAAAAATAAAAATAACTGCGACAAGCTTTATGAGCATTGTCCTAAGGCGACTGTTATTAACGGGGATGCAAGCGATTATTCTCTTCTTGCGGAAGAGGGAATTGATAAGGTTGACGCTGTTGTAACTTTAACGGATACCGATGAGGTTAATTTTCTTGTATCTATGTATAGCGAAAGCATAGGAGTTACTAAGAATATAACAAAAATAAATAACCAAAATTTAAGCCGTATGCTTACCAAAATGGGTATGGATTCTTACGTTAATATCTCTGAAATAACAAGTGATATTATTACTCAGTACGTTCGTGCAAGGTCAAGCGTAAGTTCATCTAATATGAAAACTCTTTATAAGCTTGTTGACGGCAAAATCGAAGCAATTGAATTTGTTGCGGGTGAGGATATCAAGTTTCTCAATAAACCTATTTCATCACTAAGAATTAAAAAGGATATTCTTATAGCGGCAATTCAGCGTAAAAATAAAACAATATTCCCGACAGGTTCCGACGTTATCAAGGAACACGATAGGGTGATCATTGTTTCAAAAGATACAAAAATTTATAGTTTGAACGATATTTTATCGTAAGGAGCAGGTATGAATTATAAGTCTGTTTTTTATGTTCTCGGTAAAATTATGAATATTTTAGGTCTTTTAATGCTTCTGCCGTTGTTCGTTTCGTTTTATTATAATATGCAGGGCTTTGAAGAGGCTAAATATTCATCATTTATAATTCCGATTTTATTGCTTTTTGCACTCGGTATGCTTTCTAAGCTGTTTAAACCTTCGTCGGTCAAAATTTATGCACGTGAAGGTTTGGTTATATGCGGTATAGGCTGGATACTTGTATCTCTGTTCGGCTCACTTCCGTTCATTATCAGCGGTGCAATTCCTGATTTTGTAAATGCGTTTTTTGAAACGACATCAGGTTTTACAACAACAGGTGCGACGATATTAACCGAAATTGAATCAATACCTAAATCAATTCTTTTTTGGCGTAGCTTTACGCACTGGATTGGCGGTATGGGTATTCTTTGCTTTCTTATTGCGATTGTGCCAAAATCAAACAGTAATTCAATGTATGTTATGAAAGCCGAGGTTCCCGGACCGACTGCAGGCAAGGTTACCCCGAAAATTTCCGAAAGTGCAAGGTCGCTTTATATTATCTATTCTGTTATGACTGTTATCGAAATAGTTGTTCTCTTTTTCGGAAGCAGAATAACAGGGGATAATCTGAGACTTTTCGACAGTGTTGTTACCTCTTTTTCAATAGCCGGCACAGGCGGTTTCAGCGTCTTGAATAACTCCATTTTAGGTTATCACAGCAAATTTGTTGAATGGGTTTGCATTGTATTTATGTTCCTTTTCGGCGTCAATTTTAACCTTTATTATTTCCTTTTGACTAAAAGGTATAAAGAAGCGTTTAAAGATGAAGAATTCAGAACATATGTAATTATTAACGTAACCTTTGTTGTCTTGATTACACTTAACATTATGGGCACATATCCCCATATTTCCGACGCAATTCGTGATGCGTTTTTTGCAGTTAATACTTGTATGAGTACAACAGGTTTCGGTACGGCTGATTTCGATTTATGGCCTACTTTTTCTAAAATTATTCTTCTTTTGGCTATGTGTATAGGTTGCTCGGCAGGCTCTACAGGCGGCGGTATTAAGGTTTCAAGGATTGTTCTTTATACTAAGCAAATATTCCGTGATTTGAGGCTTTCAACCCGTCCTAACACAATCATTAAAGTAAGAATGAATAAACGTGTTGTTGATGATAAGATTATTCGTGGCGTAAATGTTTATCTCATTATTTATGTTTCGATTATGGCGGTTTCAACTCTTCTTTTGTCAATTGAAGGGTACAGTATTACAACATGTTTCTCCGGCGTTGTAGCTTGCTTTAACAATATCGGTCCCGGTCTTGAAATGCTCGGTCCGACTAAGAATTTTGAATTTTTAAGCGTTAGCTCTAAAATAGTTCTTATAATTGATATGCTTGCAGGCAGACTTGAACTGTTTCCTATAATTGTTCTGTTTTCACCGAATACTTGGCGTAAAGCAAAATAAATATTATAAATACATACAAAAAAGGCGAAGGATTTTTCCTTCGCCTTAATTAATTCTGTTTAAACTGTTTATGCTTGATGTTCTTTAGCTTCTTGCTCTGCAAGTCTTTGTGCACGTTTTTCGGCAAGCTCAACAATCATTTGCTGCTGAAGGTCACCGTGGATAGGATAGATGATGAATGATACACCGTAAAGTCCTCTTGCAAGAGCAGGGAGGATGCAGAATACCGCCCAAATACCGTTAAGCATTGTCGGGTCAGTCTGCGGAACAGCATTACCGAGGGAATCGGTAAGAGGTACATAGTTAATCCAAGTAAGTACCATACCGGAAAGCCAGCCTGTAACTGATGTGGCAAGTTTACCGAAGTAGCCTTGTACTGTTGTAACAAGTGCTTCATTTCTGAGGCCGTGCTTCCATTCCATATAGTCAAGCGCTTCGGCTGTAACAATCTGACCGCTGACATTAAGGATTTTATTAGGAAGACCGCAAATTGTAAGACCGAAAATAACCCAAATAAGATTAAATATGTAATGGTCTTTAAATGTTTGACCGAATGGGTGAAAACCTACAAAGTACAATGTCATATATGCAAAGAAGCCAAATAAACCTGCAATAATCGATGTAGCTCTTGCGCCCCATTTCTTAACCATTTTAGCGGCAATAGGAACCATAATATAGTTTGGAATACCTGTAAATAAACCGCATATTGTTTGGTTAAGAAGCGAACCTGTATTATTAAGCCAGAAGTACGATTCGGAAGATCCGCCGACTGCCTTGAATGAGTTGAAGAAGTTTGCAAGGATAACAGCCAAAAGAGGTCTGTTAGTAACAATATTTTTAAGAGATTCAAGAACAGAAGTTTCCTTGATTTCTTCACGGCTCATAAGAGGAACACGTTCTCTCATATTAAAGAAGCCGAATACTGCGAAAACAGCGGCTAAGATAAGCATAAAGTATGCAAATCCGGAATAAACGCCTTCCATTGTGATATTCTTGTTGATTTTAGGAAGAAGCGTTACAAGAACGGGAACAAGTGACGGAAGCCAAGTGCCGAAAAGTTCAAAAAACTTTGTTATGGTAATAAGATTGTTACGTTCATCGGTATTAGGGGTGATATTATAAATCATAAGTCCCCAAGCACCGAAGTAACTCATACCTAAACCGTAGATAACGATTGCAACAGCCGCCCAAACAATTTTGCTTGTTGCACTGATATTAGGCGCTGTAAACATCATAGCACCGCCTATAAGCCAAAGCGGAAGCGGAATAATAAAGAAAGGTCTGATTCTGCCCCAACGGGTACGTGTACGGTCGATAATCAAACCTGAAATTGT
Source organism: uncultured Clostridia bacterium (assembly GCA_945874765.1). Taxonomy (GTDB): domain Bacteria; phylum Bacillota; class Clostridia; order Oscillospirales; family Acutalibacteraceae; genus Eubacterium_R. The sequence goes on along the minus strand of CAMCHQ010000001.1, from coordinate 17,011 downwards.
ATCATCAAGAGCATCATATATTGATGCAAAAAGGTTAATGTTTGCATATGCGGTAGAGTTAAGCTTTAAAAACTGAATCATAAAGAATTCTTTAAACGCATCAACAAACTGCGATAAATTCTTTTGACCGAAATTTACAAGCACATATGCCGCAATTTCCTTTGGAGTGAGGTAACGCTTATGAGTGTAGGCAAGCTTGTCAAGCTCGTCAATTTCTTCCTGCGTCAATTCCTCTGCAAGTGTATCTTCTGCCAAATTATTCCCTCATTTCTTAAGACAATTCGTCTTTGAAAATATAACATTAATATATTAACATATCAACAAATTTAAATCAACACTTTTTTATATTATTAATATAATTGGTTATCAAAATATTTCGTTCATATTTGCAATTGCTATTGACAATTGACTTTGTTCAATATAAAATATTTAAGTATTAACTTTGAAAGGGGTACACGTTTATGGCAAGTACCTGTCCCAACTGCGGAAAAAAATTACATATTTGGAATGTGAAAGCCGAATGTTCATCCTGCGGTGTATCTATTCCTAACTATAATTGGCAGGAAAGACTTGAAGAAGACAGCGAGAAAGCCGAAAAGCAATTTGCTGTATTTTATAAATCGCTTAACAGAATTGCTTATTCAATTTGGGGCACTAAGCTTAGAATTGCAAGGCTTGTTTTAACATTTTTACCTGCTATCGGTTTTATTCTTCCTTGGGCTGATTTTAAAAGCGACGGCGCAAGCTTTACTTTGACAATTTATTCATTGTTTAATAAAAACAAATCTTTAATTGATTTCTTCAAAAGCTTTTTCGGAAATACTGATTTGTATATTTCCAATATGAAATTTGAAGGATTTAGCGGACCGCTTACTTTTGCGTCTCTCGGATTTTTATTTTTTACATTAAGTGCATTGTTTATCGTTGTTGCATTTTTTATGACGGTTATTCTTTGTAAAAAGCCTAAGACAAAAGCGATGGTCGCACTTGATATCGTTTCAATTGCCTTTTCTGTAGCGTCTGTTGTTATGTTTGTTATGTCCGGCTCACTTGCAAGTCAAGTTACCGCTTTCAATTTCGGCGATATGGCTGTTATAAACGGCAGCGCTTCTCTTTCTTGGGGCTATATTGTCGCATTGGTACTTTTGCTTGTCGCAACAGGTATAAATATTGCCGTTGCAAAGGCGCCTGCTAAGAGCGATGAAACTCTTGAAGAGGAAAGACTTGCCCGCAAGGCAGTAAAAGACGAAAAGGAAAGACAAAAGGAAATCGAGAGAGAAAAGAATCGTGAGGCTGCCGAAAAAGCTGCCAAAGAGGAAGAAAAGAAGCGTGTTGAAGAGGCAAAGGCTAAACTTGCCGCAAAAGCTTCCAAAAAGAATAAGTAAAATAATTCTTGTTAATTTACGGAGTAAGGCATACGCTTTGCTCCGTTTTTTCTTGACCTATTGATTTGTATTTGATATAATTAATTTATACTATATTTTAAGGTGAGAGGCTTTGTAGATTATGGAAGAAAAAGAATTACAAACTAATGAGCAGTCTGTTAAGACTAAGAAGAAAATGAACCCTAAAAAGAAGAAAATTACCATCGCTTCAATTGTAATCGGAATTATTGCAATAATAGCAATATTAATCGGTGTTAATCATACTCAAATTATGAGCGACCTTACATACTCAATGATGCCAAAATCGTTGACGCCTGTTGTTGACGGTCAGGAAGTTACATTTTTTGTTTATAAAAACAGGGATTTTAACCAATTTAAGGATAAAAAAACTCCGCTTAAAGCATTCGGCTTTTATTATCTTGACGGTAACGGCAAGAATATTGATTTAAGTTGGGATAAAGCTTATACCGGCGCTAACGGTACTAAATTTACTCCGAATGTTTGGTTTATGATGAAAGCTAACGAAAAGCTGACTAAGGTTAAAAGTGTCGCTTCAAAGGTAATTCCAATCGTTGTAATTTTAGTCGTTATTTTATTGATATATCTTTGGTTTAAAAATTGGTGCAAGAGGGAAGACGCACGAATGGAAGCTCTTTACGGCAAGAAAGAGGATAAGCATAAAAACACTAAAAGTAAAAAGAAAAAATAGTTTTACGGCTTAAGGGGTATTTATGAGTTACAATATGTTATTTTCTCCTATGAAAATAGGCAATGTTGAGATTAAAAACAGAATAGTTATGGCACCGATGTGTATGGGCTTTGGTCAATATAACGGCTGTGCCACCGAAACTATGATGAATTATTATGAGGAACGTGCAAAGGGCGGAGTAGGTCTTATTTTCACTGAAATTACAAGAATAAACGATATCACCGGTGCATCCTCATTCGGCCAGCTTGGTATGAGCCACGATTATCAAATTCCGGCGCTCAGAGAAATGGCTGACAGAGTACATAAACATAATTGTAAGATTATGGTTGAACTTCATCACCCGGGCAGGCAAAACTTGGGATTAATGATCGGCACAGTGCCTATTTGCAATGTCGGCAGTAAAATTATGGGAAACCTCTACACGAAAATACTGACAGGTGCTGTAATTCCGCCCGGTAAAAAACTTCAGGATAAGCATATTGTTCCCCGTACTGTTGCCCCGAGTAAGTGTGACAGAAGTAAAATGAGTGACAGTGTCAACCGTGAACTTTCAAACAAAGAGGTTAAGAGGCTTATTTGTCAGTTTATCGAGGGCGCTGTCAGAGTACAAAAGGCAGGCTGCGACGGCGTTGAACTTCACGCTTCTCACGGTTATCTTATTCAGCAGTTTTTATCGCCTAATACAAATAAGCGTACGGACGAATACGGCGGCAGTTTAGAAAACAGAATGAGATTCCTGCTTGAAATAATTGACGGCATACGTGCAAATTGCGGTAAGGATTTTCCTATTGTAGTACGCTTGACGGTTGACGAAATGTATTCAATGATAGGTCAAGACGCCAAGGGATATAATTTAGAAGAAGGTCTTAAAATGGCTAAAATCCTTAATGATAAAGGAATAGACGCTATTGATGTTTCTTCCGCCGCTTATGACACTTTTAATTATTGGCTCGAGCCTACAACGTTTACACCCGGCTGGAGAAAATATCTTGCAAGAGAAGTTAAAAATGTTGTTGATATTCCTGTTATTGCAGCTAATCTTATTCGTTCACCGAAGCAGGCTGAAATGCAGCTTGAAGAGGGAACACAGGACTTTATTTCTCTCGGCAGACCTCTTATTGCCGACCCTCATTGGGCAAACAAAGTTAAGGACGGAAAAGAAAACCTTATTAAACGCTGTGTTTGTTGCCTTTATTGCTTTGAAAGTATGATGAAAGGCGCTTATAAATATACTCACGGTCATTGTTCGGTTAATCCTTTTGTCGGAAGAGAAGATGTTAAACTTAAACAAGACGGAAACGGCAGAAAGGTTGTTATTATCGGTGCCGGCTGTGCGGGTTTAACCGCCGCCGAGCTTCTTTCAAAGCGTGGCTTTAATGTTACAGTTCTTGAAAAAGAAAGCAAGCAGGGCGGTCAACTTAATTTGGCAAGCAAACCGCCTCATAAGGATAAAATGAATTGGGTTTGTGAGGATTTGCTTTCAAATACTGTAAATAACGGAGCGAAGGTTTTGTTTAACGTTAAGGCTGATAAGAATGTTATTGATTCTTATTCACCCGATATTGTTATAAACGCAACAGGCGGTACTGCAATTCATCCAAAGGCGTTTAATGGGGACAATGTTGTTACCGTTACAGATGTATTAAACGGCTCAGTCGATATCCAAAACAAAAATGTTGCGGTTATCGGTTCGGGTATGACAGGTCTTGAAACGAGTGAACTTCTTGTATCTCACGGTAATAAAGTTACCGTTGTTGAAATGGCTGATGAAATCGCCCCGGGTGCTTGGTTTCAGCAACTTGATGACGCTTTGCCTGCTCTTAAAAAGGCAGGTACAAAGTTTTTGACCTCTCATAAACTTCTTAGCGTTTCTTCTAACGGAATTGAGCTTCAAAATTTGAAAGAAAATAAAGCAACGGCACTTAAAGTTGATTATGTTGTGTTATCCCTTGGCGTTAAAAGCGATAATGCTCTTTTTAACAGCATCAAAAATTCAAGTGCTTATAAAGTATATAATATAGGCGACAGTGCAAAAATCGGCAGAATAGCCAATGCAACAGAGTCTGCTTATCAGTTGGTGGCAAGTATTGAGTAATATTTTTTCCTATCCTTCGGCAAGGGAAATGCTAAGGCAAAAGCTTGACGAAATCAGTATTAAAATCGAAGATAATCTTGATATTGATTTCAGTCACGTAAGCAAAAAAATCGATAATATTGAAGATTTTAATAAGATAATTTTAAATCCTTTTTTAACAGGCGAAAAATTGTTTTATCGTGGTGAACGTATAAACGACCCTAATCGTCGCTTGCTTCCCACTCTTTATCGTGACCAAAAGGTAACGCTTGAAAATTCCGACTTAGGTATTAAGCATATTAATTCAAACTTTATATTTGATTATTATAAATCTCTTGGCGATTTTGTGTTTGTTTTTAATAAAACAATGGGTAAGGCAAGTCCCGAGCATTTATATGAAATTTGCGCATTTGCTCAGCATTATTATCATTTGTCACCGCTTATTGATTTCACAAAAAGCATTTATCCGTCTTTATCATTTGCATTAAAAGACAGAAAGTCTTTTGATGAAGATATCGTTTTGTATGTCTTAAAACTTCGTGATATGGACGATTACACAAAAGATATTGAAGTAGCAGATAAATGGCTTAACGAACTTAATGTTTACGTAAGTTATTTTGATGAAAACAGCGTAAGAAAATCGGTTAAAGACCTTATTGAAAGTAAGAAAGTTCCTATTCCGACCGATTTCAGAAAGCATCTCGATACAATTGCTTCAAATCCTGCACCGAAAGCTAAACTTATTGATGTTCCTACAAACACACGTATGAAATTTCAGCAAGGTGTTTTTATGCTTTTGACTGATTTTCAGCTTTTCAACGATACATATTTTACTAAAAATATACGTGATTCATTCGAAATGAATAAGTATATTATAGACAAAAAAATTTGTCCGCTTTTAGTTGATATGATTAAAAACGAAGCACCGTGGTATTCATATGAAAACCTTATGGATATTGAATCTGCCTTTAAAAGTGCCGTTTATAAAAAATAGTTAATATTAAAAAGCCGTCTTTTGGGGCGCACTTAATATGATAATTAAGTGTACCGAAAGGCGGCTTTTGTAATTACGGTTTTAAATTTTACGATATAGTATTTTTTGTCATTCTTTATTTTAAATCGAGATTGACAAGAGCATTTTGGTTAATTGAAAATAAAAGATTTACTATCTCATTTTCATTTACGGCGTAGTTTGAGCGTATCCACTGAATGATTATTCCGGTACTGCCGTTTAATATATATGAAAAAATGTACTGCTCAAGGTCTTTGGGAAGTTCAATTCTAAGGTTATTAACAAACTGAATGATTGACTGCTGCATAAAGCGTGAACGAAATTCAGGGTCGGCTGAATCAATTAAAAGAGTTCTAAACTGCTTGTCATTTTGTTTTATATATTGCAAAAATGACAGAATATATTTATGTGCGCCTGCGTCGTTTTCCTCACCGATTTTTTTCAAATGTTCTTCAGTAGCGTCAAGAAGTTCCGTCTCAATTTCATAAAGCAAGTCCTTTGGCTCATTATAATGAGCATAAAAGGTTGAACGGTTGAGTTCGGCTCTGTCACAAAGTTCTCTTACGGAGATTTTTGCGACGGAGCCCTTTTCTTTTAATAAATCCATAAGCGCATTTTTGAACAGTAATTTTGAAAGTCTTGTTCGCTGATTATTTTTAGTATTCATAATATCCCACCATTTAGTGCTGATTGTGTTGGCTTTATAGCCACCATTATGTAAACTGATGATTGTTAATACAACACAGTGTTGCTATAATTAAAGTGTAGTAGAAATGAATGAAAAAGTCAAGGTGATTTTCATTCTTTTGAAAGGGGTAAAATATATGACAAACAAATTAAGTTCACCGCTTTTAAACAGCAGAGTTAAAAGTGATGAAGTAAAATCAAGTGAAAAATGGCTTGGCTATTTACTTGGCCCGTCGGGTGCTTTGCTTTTAAATGCAGTTTTAGCAACTTATCTTAATGTTTATTATACGGATGTACTTAAACTTACAACTGTTTGGGGCGGTGCTTTTTTAACCGTATTTCCTATTGTTTCTAAAATTATCGACGCCGTTACAAATGTAATAATGGGATATGTTATCGACCATATAAAAACGGCACAGGGAAAGGCAAGACCGTGGCTTTTGCTTTCTGCGCCTTTGCTTTTAATCAGCGGTATTTTGCTTTTTGTTGTACCGCAGGGCAACCAAACGGTGCAGATTATTTGGGTAATGCTTTCGTATAATCTTTTTTATTCGTTTGCATATACCATTTACAATATGAGCCATAATCTTATGGTGCCGTTGTCAACAAGAAATACAGAGCAAAGAGGCTCGCTTTCCGTTTTCAATCAAATTTCAACAATTATGATGAGCGGTATTCTCGTTGCACTTGTTTTTCCTATGCTCATTATGCCGCATCTCGGAGTTGATAAATCAAAGTGGATAGTTACTATGAGCATACTTTCCTGCCTTGCTTTACCGCTTACTTTGATGGAATATTATTTCACAAAAGAGCGTGTAACTCTTGAAGATATTGACAAACCTCAGGAAGAAAAAATACCGTATAAAAATCTTCTTAAAGCAATTTTCACCGATAAATATATGGTACTTATTTTGCTTTATTTCTTGATTTATACAGTCGGTGCACAGTTTAAAAATCTCGGTCTTGTTTATTTTTGCAACTATGTTTTAGGTACATACAACGACGGCAAAACTCAAACAATGCTTTCCGTTATCGGCGGTATTCCTATGGGACTCGGTATATTTTTTGTATGGCCTCTTGCTAAGAAATTCGGCAAACGTAATTTAACTTTGGCAGGTTTTGTGCTTTACTCACTCGGCAGTGCTATTTGTTGGATTTGTCCAACAAATATGGTTGTTGTTCTCATCGGTCAGTTTATTAAAAATATCGGCGGACTTCCGTGTTCTTATGTATTTATGGCACTTTTTGCCGATGTGCTTGACCATTTGGAATGGAAGCATAATTTCAGATGTGACGGTATTGCGATGTCAATTTATAACATTATTGCAGTTACAAGCGTAGGTATTGTTACGGGACTTTTCAACGGACTTCTATCTAAAAGCGGATATGTTGCACCGTCACTCATAAACGGAGAAACAGTAGCGGCAGTTCAAAGTGTTGCTACAAAAAATGCAATTACTTTCTCATTTGTCGGACTTGAAACTATCACGTCGATTATTCTTATTGTAATTCTTGCGTTTATCAATGTAGAAAAGCATATTGATAAGGAACAAGCTGAAATTAAAGCAAGGAAAGAAAAGGAAAACGAAAATGAATGCAATTAATTTAAAAACGGAATATCTTAAGAATCCGATAGGCATCGATATTGAAAATCCGAGACTTATGTGGAACTGTGACGGCGGAATAACTCAAACTGCTTTTCAAATAAATGCTTTTGATATTGACGGCAATTTGATTTATGACAGCGGTAAAATCCTGTCAAGTTCTATGAGTTTTGCTTATCCTCTTAATCTGCTTTCAAGAACAAGGGTTTATTGGCAGGTTAAATTGTGGGACGAAAACGGCAAAGAAGGCGGTTTCGGTGAAAAAGCATTTTTTGAAATAGGGCTTAAAAGAAAATCTGATTTTAAAGCAAAATGGATAACAGGGAATTACACGGTTGATAAGAACAAACGCTATCCCGTTGACTGCTTTAAAAAGGAATTTACGGCTAAAAGTGATATAAAATCCGCAAGACTTTATGCTACTGCCTGCGGTATTTATTCGGCGTATATAAACGGTGAAAAAGTGTCAATGCCGCTTGCACCCGGAATTACGGATTACAAAAAGCGTGTGCAGTATCAGACATATGATGTAACTAATCTTATTAAAGAAAACAATGTTATAAATATTGACCTTGCAGACGGTTGGTACAGAGGCTCTTGCGGTGCTTGGGGACTTAAAAATCAGTACGGTATTGAAACAAAAATTCTTGTTCAGCTTGAAATTAGATATCAAAACGGTAAGACTGACACAATAATCAGCGATGAAAGTTGGCTTTGGTCAAATGACGGCGCAGTATCTTTCGCAGATAACAAAGACGGCGAAATTGTTGATGCAAATAAAACACCGAGTTACTTCGATAAAGCAAAACTCACAAGTCACAATGTTACACCGACTGCGTCAAATAATGTTCCTATCGCCGAAAAGGAAACTTTTAAAGGTGAAATGACAACTGCACCGAGCGGTAAAAAGCTGATTAACTTCAAGCAGAATATGGCAGGGTATGTTTCATTCAAAATCAATGCAAAAAGGGGACAGAAAATTACTCTACGTTTTGGAGAAATGCTTGACAAAAACGGCGAATTAACGCTTAAAAATATTCAGTGCTCAAATAAAAAAATTACAACTCCGCTTCAAAAAATCGAATATATTTGCAAAGACGGAGTAAATGAATATAAACCCAATTTTGCAATTTTCGGTTTTACTTATATGGAAATTGAAACTGATATTGATGTGTCAGCCGATGATTTTACGGCTATTGCCGTCTATTCCGATATGGAGGAAACCGGTTTTTTCAACTCTTCAAACGAACTTTTAAATAAGCTTGTAACGGCAACAAAATGGTCTACAAAATCTAACAGTGCAGATATACCTACCGACTGTCCTACAAGAGAGAGGCACGGCTGGACAGGTGACGCTCAAATATTTATTAATTCAGCAAGTTATCTTTTTGACTACTTCACTTTTGCCGAAAAATTTGAGCGTGATATATGCGATGAACAAAGGAAAAACGGTTGTTTTAGGCAGATTGCACCAAAAGGCGGCGTTGATTTTTATATGAATGCTATGGACGGTTCGCCCGGCTGGAGTGACGCAGGTGTACTTATTCCGTACCGCCTTTATAAAAAATATAACGATAAATCTGTTCTTGAACGCTTTTATCCTAATATGAAAAAATACGCCGAATATAAAATTTCTACGCTCGGCAAATTTTATCCTACCGCACTTCCTACAGGTGTCGGCTTAAAATATGCAAATTACATTTCAAATTTCGGTCAGTCTTACGGTGAATGGGCAGAACCTACTGATGTCAAAGCATTTGCCGTATCCGATTTTGTTTCGCCTCATCCGGAAGAAACAACAGCTTATATTGTCTATATGCTTGAATGTATGACTGATATTGCAAAAATCCTCGGTAAAGACGATGATAAAAAACGTTTTCAAAAATATGCCGACAAAGCGAGAATCGGATATTCTAAACTTGTTGAAACAAAAAAGTACACTCTCGATACCGACAGACAGGCTAAGCTTGTTCGACCTCTTGCGCTAAATCTTTTAAATGATACACAAAAAGAATATGCTAAGAAAAGACTTATAAAAGCACTTGATAATTACGGCTGGAGGCTTGGTACGGGCTTTTTGTCAACGCCGCTTATTCTTGATGTTCTTGCAGATATAAATATTGATTATGCGTACAGACTTCTTGAAAACGAAGAAATGCCGGGCTGGCTCTTTATGACAAAAATGGGAGCTACAACTATTTGGGAATCTTGGGAAGGTACCGAGGCACAAGGCGGTATAGCATCGCTTAATCACTATTCAAAGGGCGCTGTTTGCGAATGGCTTTTCTCGTCAATGTGCGGCATAAATGTTCACGGCGAAAATCATTTCATTATTAAACCTATGCCGGGCGGTCACTTTACTTTTGCAAATGCAAGATACAAAAGCATTTTCGGTGAAGTAAAATCAGGATGGAAAAAGGAAAACGGTAAATACGCTTATCAAATTACGGTTCCCGCAAATTGCACGGCAGATATTATTCTTCCAAACGGTGAAAAGCACACAGTAAAAGCAGGTGAATATAACTTTTAATTATGAAAAAGCCAAGATATATTGCTTTGACTGATATAAGTACCGCAATAGAAGTTGATGATCGCCAATCGCTTATAAGACTTCTCCTTTATTCTAACGAAATACAAATAGAAGGCTTGATTGCAGTAACTTCCTGCTTTCTTAAAAACGGTGCAAAAAAGCATAACGAAAACATCATTCACAGTATCATAAATAAGTACAAATGTGTCAGAAACAATTTACTTATTCACGATGAAAATTATCCAAGTTCCGATTACCTTCAATCTGTTACCGCAAGGGGTATAAATGCTTTCGGAAAAAGTGTTGGAAATGGCTTTTGCGAAGAAAAATACTGTAAAAACAGCGGTGTAAGATTGATAATAGATGCTGTAGACAAAGAGGAAAGCCCGCTTTACATCGGTCTTTGGGGCGGTGCAAATACGCTCGCACAGGCGATATGGACTGCCGAAAAAGAAAAAAGTGAAAACGAATTTAATAATTTTCTTTCTAAAATTCACATTTATTCAATCAGTGATCAAGATTATGCCGGCAAATGGATTCGTGACACTTATGCAAACAAACTTGTTTACATAGTTTCACCGTCGCCGCCTGACAGAAACGGCAGTAAAGAATATTACAAAGCAACGTGGGGCGGTATTTCTGCCGATAAAAACGGACATGGAAGTGAAAACGGAATAAATAAAACAAACGGATTCAGCGGTGCCGATTTCAATCTTATAAGTAATAAATGGATAAAGAAAAACATTAAAGCTATATCACCATACGGAAAAATTTATCCGTATACAAGATTCATTGCCGAGGGTGATTCTCCGTCATTTTTGTGGCTTATTAATAATGGGTTGAACGATTTTGAACATATCGAATACGGTTCGTGGGGTGGAAGATATACTCTTCAAAAGCCTGAAAATGAAAAGTATCCGATTTTTACAACCGCAAATGATAAAGTTATCGGGATTGATAATAAACTTGATAATTCGCCTCAGGCGACTATTTGGAGGTGGAGGGAAGAATTCCAAAACGATTTTGCTGCTCGTATGCTTTGGACAATAAAAGATAAATATGAGTTGGCTAATCATAATCCGACAGCTGAAACCGATAACAAAATAATATATGCAAAAGCAGGCGAACAAGTAATATTAAAAGCCGATGCTTCTGACCCAAACGGCGGCACATTATCATACCAATGGTTTCATTATCCGGAAGCGACAGGCAATGATTTTTATTTAGATTTATCTGATGAAAGAAGTAATAAAGTAAGAGTAACTGTTCCTAAGGACGCAAAAAACGATATGCATATTATTCTAAAAGTAAAAAACAGTGGTACACCGCCGCTTTCAACTTATATAAGATTTATAATCAAATTTGAAAGGAACAGTTAATATGACATATTATTTAGCAATCGATATAGGTGCATCAAGCGGTAGGCATATACTTTCTCATATTGAAAATGAGAAACTTGTGCTTGAAGAAATTTATCGCTTTGACAATAATCTTACCCAAAGTAAATACGGACTTGTTTGGAACATTGAAAGTTTGTTTAGAGAAGTATTAAACGGCATTAAAAAGTGCGGTGAAATCGGTAAAATACCAAAGAGTATCGCAATAGACACTTGGGGTGTCGATTATGTTTTACTTGATGAAAATAAAAAAGAAATTTTGCCTTGCTTTTGCTACCGTGACAGCAGAACAAACGGTGTTATTGACGAAATTGAAAGCATAATTTTACCTACCGAATTATACTCAAAAACAGGCATTCAAAAGCAAAATTTTAACACAATTTATCAGCTTTATGCAGATATGAAAAGCGGTAAACTTAAAAGGGCAAAATATTTTTTAATGATGCCGGAATACCTTTCGTTTAAATTGACAGGTGAACTCAAAAATGAATACACCAACGCCACGACAACCGGCTTGGTGAATGCGAAACGTAAAACTTGGGACAGCGACATTATTTCCGATTTAGATTTACCGAGTGAACTTTTCACTGCTCTTAATACTCCGTCAAGCGTTATAGGTGAATTGTCTTTAGATATTCAAAAGAAAGTCGGTTTTAATTCTTTTGTGCTTTTTGCACCGAGCCACGATACGGCAAGTGCCGTTTGTGCTTGCCCTATGAAAGATGATGATTTATACATATCTTCGGGTACTTGGTCACTAATAGGAACAGAGATTACCGAGCCGATTTTGAGCGATAAAGCAAAAAATCTTAATTTTACAAACGAGGGCGGAATCGATTTTCGCTTTCGATTTCTTAAAAATTATATGGGTATGTGGCTTTTTCAAAATATCAGGCGAAATCTCAATAAATCGATGGCATATGATGAAATGATGGAACTTGCGAAAGGTTGCGACAGTTACAAGTATTTTGATGTCAACGACAGTACGCTTGTTGCACCCGATAATATGATTTATTCAATAGGCAAACTGGTAAACAGTAATGATTTAGGTTTTATTATAAATTCAGCCTATCATTCGCTTGCAAAATCATATGCCGATGCAGTTAATGAAATTGAAAAAGTAACCGATAAAAAGTTCAACACAATCCATATTGTCGGCGGTGGTTGCCGTGATAAATATCTCAATACTTTAACCCGTGATTACACAAATAAAAGCGTTACTGCAGGACCTGTTGAAGCGACTGCAACCGGCAATATCATTTCACAAATAATGTGGGATAAAAAAATATCCCTTGCATCTGCAAGAGATTTAGTTAAAAAATCATTTGATATAAAGGAGATTTGACAATGTCTTATCTTGAAGCAAAGGAAAAATATGCCTTACTCGGCGTTGATACCGACAAGGCGATTGAGAAATTAAAAACCGTTCCGATTTCACTTCATTGCTGGCAGGGTGATGATGTTGTTGGTTTTGACCAAAAAGGAGCACTTTCGGGCGGTATTCAAACTACCGGCAACTTCATAGGCAGAGCAAGAACACCCGAAGAACTTATGGCAGATATTGATAAAGTTATCAGTCTTGTACCGGGCAAAATGAAACTTAATCTTCACGCAAGTTATGCAATTTTTGAAGACGGCTTTGCAGACAGAAATGAGCTTGAGCCAAAGCATTTTTCTAAATGGGTGCAGTTTGCGAAGAAAAGAAATATGGGTATCGACTTTAATCCGACTTTCTTTTCTCACCCTATGGTGAAAGACAATCTTACATTATCATCACCCGATGAAAGTGTGCGTTCATTTTGGGTTGAACACGGTAAAAGGTGTCTTAAAATAGCGGAATATTTTGCAAACGAAACGGGTATGCCTTGCGTTATGAACATTTGGATACCCGACGGCTATAAAGATATTCCTGCCGACAGATTGGGTCCTCGTGAAAGATTTAAAAAATCACTTGATGAAATTCTATCAGTGCCTTATAATAAAAGCAAAGTTTTTGTAACTTTAGAGAGTAAAGTGTTCGGTATCGGACTTGAAAGTTATACAGTCGGCTCAGCCGAATTTTGTATGAACTATGTTGCAAATAAAGGTATTATGCCTCTTATGGATAACGGTCACTATCATCCGACCGAAGTTGTAAGCGATAAAATTTCATCAATGCTTTTGTTCAATGAAAAACTTGCTTTGCATATAACCCGTGGAGTTCGTTGGGACAGCGACCATGTTGTTATTTTTGATGACGAAACAAGGGAAATCGCAAAGGAAATCGTAAGAGCAAATGCACTTGACAGAGTGTTCATAGCAACTGATTACTTTGACGCAAGTATTAACCGTATTTCCGCCTGGGTAACGGGTATCAGAAGTGTAGAAAAAGCATTGCTTTATGCACTTTTAGAGCCGAATGATAAGATGAAGCAAATGCAGGATAAAGCCGATTTTACTTCCCTTATGGTTATGCACGAAGAGCTTAAAACTATGCCATTTAGCGATGTATGGGCGCAGTATTTAAAAAGAACAAACACCCCTGCAAATTATCTTGCCGAGGTTAAAAAATATGAAAAAGAAGTATTGGAGAAAAGACAATGAAAGATATTTTAACTTCACCTTTTGTACGTGAAATGTGCGACACAACTGCAAATATGTACCGCCTCGGCTGGGACGAAAGAAATGGGGGAAACATAAGTTTACTTCTTGATGAAAACGAAGTAGCGCAATATCTAGACCTTGATAATGTCATCAGGACTATTCCGACAGGCTTTGAAGCACCTGAACTTATCGGCAAAATTTTTATCGTAACGGGCACGGGCAAATATTTTAAAAATGTTAAAAAAGACCCTGAAAACAATCTTGGCATTATCCGTATTGCAAAAGACGGCACAACGGCAGAACTTCTTTGGGGTTACAGCGACGGCGGTAAATTTACTTCAGAACTACCGTCTCATCTTATGAGCCATATGGCAAGGCTCAAAGTTGACCCTGAAAACAGAGTTATTATGCATTCTCATCCAACAAATACGCTTGCTATGAACTATGTTCACCCGCTTGACGAAAAGCAATTTACTCACACGCTTTGGGAAATGTGTACCGAGTGTATTGTTGTATTTCCGGATGGTGTCGGCGTTTTGCCGTGGATGCTTTGCGGAACTAATGAAATAGGCGAGGCAACAGCTGAAAAGATGAAAGAATTTCGCCTTGTAATTTGGGGTATGCACGGTATCTACGGTGCAGGAAAAACAATGGACGAAACTTTCGGTCTTATCGAAACCGTAGAAAAAGCCGCTCAAATCTATATGCTTACATCTCACCTTCCACGAATTAACACAATCAAGGATAAAGATATGCAAACTCTTGCCGAGTCTTTCGGTGTAAACTATCGCAAAGATTTCTTGAATTTGTAAATTAAAGGGTACAGTCAATTTGGCTGTACCTTTTGCCTTATACAAAATAAGTATATTGTAATTTTAATATCTTTACTTTTATTTTGCATTGTTATATAATAATATCAAACTTTTGGTAAAAGACGGTGAAGTTTTGAAATTTAAAAAATTGATTAAATCGCAGTCACCGGCAAGAATAATAGCTTTCGGTTTTGCGATAACTATTATTTTAGGCTCGTTAATTTTAATGCTGCCTATAAGCCTCAATGACGGCGTTCATTTAAAATATATTGATTCTCTTTATACCGCTACAAGTGCAGTTTGCGTAACCGGTCTTATAACAGTTGACCCGGCAAATACGTTTACTCCTTTCGGAAGATTTGTTCTTGCGGTTTTAATTCAAATAGGCGGCTTGGGCGTTACCTCACTCGGTACGGGAATTATTATTGCAATGGGTAAAAAAGTGAATTTTAAAAGCAGAAGTCTTGTAAAAGAGGCGCTTAATCTCGATTCTGGAAAGGGTATTGTTAAATTTATAAAAGAAATATTTTTAGCAACTCTTTCTTTTGAATTAATCGGCACTGTTTTGAGCTTTATTACTTTTTCAAAAGACTTTAGCTTTTTAAAAGCACTCGGTATCAGTGCGTTTCATTCTATTGCAGCATTTAATAACTCGGGTTTTGATATTCTCGGCAATTTTCAAAGTCTGACGGCATATAAAGATAACGTTTATCTTAATGTTGTTACGTGTTTGCTCATTTTCTTAGGCGGTATCGGATTTTTTGTAATAAAAGACGTAAAAACTAATAAATTTAAGTGGAAATCACTTTCAATGCATTCCAAAGTTGCAATTTGGGTTAGTGTAATATTAATTGTTTTCGGAACTGTTATGCTTAAGTTAACAGAAAAGATTACATGGCTCGGTGCACTTTTTAACAGTGTTTCGGCAAGAACGGCAGGCTTTTCAACTTTTGATTTGAGCAAATTTTCAAATGCCGGATTAATTATTATGATGGTATTAATGTTTATCGGTGCGTCGCCCGGTTCAACTGCAGGCGGTATTAAAACAACTACGATTTTTGTCCTTTTTAAAGTAATTATATCTGCCGCAACCAATAAAAGCGAAAAGGCTTTTAAATATGCAATACCTAAAAATGCATTCAGAAAAGCGGCTGTAATAACTGTTTTGGCAATAAGTGTTGTTTTAACCGGTACGTTTTTAATGTCGATATTCGAACCACAATTAGAGCTTAGGGATATTGCTTTTGAAATAGTATCGGCATACGGCACGGTAGGTTTGACTACAGGCATTACAACGTCGCTTTCCACAGCGTCAAAAATTCTTTCAATGATAATAATGTTCATAGGCAGATTGGGACCTATGACAATTGTAACGCTTTTGTATTTCTCAAGAGGGGAAAGAGTAACATATCCTGAGGGTAATATTTTAATCGGATAAGGAGAAATTATGTTTAAAAAATCTAAAAACGATAAAATGACATACGGAATAGTAGGTCTCGGCAGATTCGGTACTGCTTTGGCTCTTGATTTGGCTGAATCAGGCTCTGAAATCATTGCAATTGACAGAAATGAAGAAAAAGTACGTGAAATAAGAGAAGTTACGGAAAATGCTTTTATAGTTAAAAATCTTGAAAAGAAAACTCTTATTGAAACCGGTATTCAAAATTGCGATTTTGCAATTGTATGTATCGACGAACATATGGATACGTCAATATTAACTACTCTTAATCTTGTTTCAATGGGTATTCCTAAGGTTATTTCAAAGGCTATGAGTACGGAACACGGCGTTATTCTTGAAAAGCTCGGTGCAGAGGTTGTATTTCCCGAAAGGGATATGGCAATCCGACTTGCAAGCAGGCTTGAAACAGAAAGAATGCTTGATTTTGTTCAGTTAAGTGAAAAAATAAATGTTTCAAAAATGGTTGTACCCGATAAATTTATCGGCAAGAGTGTTGAGGAAATTAATCTTCGTAAACATTTCGGCCTTAATATAATTGCTATCGAAAATAACGATACTGTAAATGATATCATTACACCTGATTACAAGTTCAAGCAAGACGATATTCTCTTCCTTTCCGGCAGTAAGGACGGAATATTAGAACTTTGCGTGTGGTCTAAAAAGTAAAAATTGTTCATTTGTCAATGATGTGACACCGAGATATAAAAAAATAAAAAGTATTGAGAAAAGGACAATGTGATGATTAAACGGAGCGTAGCG